>PHFB01000010.1 GCA_002841355.1 Actinobacteria bacterium HGW-Actinobacteria-1
GAGCATGACCGACCGGAAAGCAAGCGACCGAGACGTTAGCACCCGGGGCCCCGACGTTGGAAGGGGCCACCACAGTGGTAGAGTACGACAGCATTATCGCAGACGATCGTGAGTACACCGATGAGGAGATGCACGCTCTCATCGACGGCACCATCACCGATTTCGACGACGGTGACCTGGTAACCGGAACCGTCGTGCAGGTCGAGCGGGACGAAGTCCTCCTCGACATCGGCTACAAGTCCGAAGGCGTCATCCCGGCCCGTGAGCTCTCCATCCGCAAGGATGCCGACCCGAGCGAGATCGTGAAGCTCGGCGACGAGATCGAGGCTCTGGTCCTCCAGAAGGAGGACAAGGACGGCCGTCTTATCCTTTCCAAGAAGCGCGCGGCGTACGAGCGCGCATGGGTTCAGGTCGAGGAGAAGTTCACCTCGGGCGAGAACGTCGAAGGCGAGGTCATCGAGGTCGTCAAGGGCGGTCTCATCCTCGACATCGGCCTGCGCGGCTTCCTGCCGGCATCGCTCGTCGACCTTCGCCGCGTGAAGGATCTCCAGGCGTTCATCAACACGCGCCTCGAGTGCCGTGTCATCGAGATGGATCGCAACCGCAACAACGTCGTTCTCTCGCGCCGCGTGGTGCTGGAGGAGGACCGCAAGCAGGAGCGCCAGGACATTCTCGGCAAGCTCGTCAAGGGCATGATCCTGCCGGGCGCCGTCTCCTCGATTGTCGACTTCGGCGCATTCGTCGACCTCGGCGGCATCGACGGTCTGGTCCACATCTCCGAGCTCTCCTGGAGCCACGTCAATCACCCGTCCGAGGTCGTCTCGGTGGGCGATAAGGTCGAGGTTCAGGTCCTCGAGGTCGACCTCGACCGCGAGCGCATCTCCCTCGGTCTCAAGCAGACCCAGGACGATCCGTGGAAGCAGCTCGTCAAGGGCTTCGAGATCGGTACGCTCGTGAGCGGCAAGGTCACCAAGATCGTTCCGTTCGGCGCATTCGTCGAGATCGGCGACGGTGTCGAGGGTCTCGTCCACATCTCCGAGATGGCCAAGGGCCACGTGGAGAAGGCCGAGGATGTTGTGGCCGTGGGCAAGGAAGTCCAGGTCAAGATCATGGACGTCGACGTGGAGCGCCGCCGCATCTCGCTGTCGCTTCGTGCGGCGAACGAAGAGCTCGGCATCGAGGAAGAGGAGCTTCCCGCTCCGTCCGGCGATGAAGACGCTGAGTCCCCCGAGGCCGTTGAGGCTGTCGAGGAGAACGAGGCCATCGAGGCCATGGCAGTCGAGGACGGCGCCGAGCCCGAGGAAGTCGCAGAGGTCGAAGGTGCCGATGAGACCGAGGCCGTCGAGGCTGAGGTAGAGGTCGCCGAGGAGGTTGTCGAAGCACCGGAGGCCGTTGAGGCTGAGGTCGCCGAGGACGCCGCCGAGGAGACCGCCGAGTAATACCGGCTCTCGCCGGGACGTTACAGTCACGCACGGGGCCGGACCGCCGCTTCTGCGGAAGTCCGGCCCCGAGTCGTCTGAAGTGTTGGAGGTACGCAGGTGTACGTGCTCGCGCTCACTGGGGGCATCGGATCGGGTAAGTCGACGGCGTCGGAGTACTTTGCGTCGCTCGGCGCGGTCGTGCTCGACCTCGATGACATCGCGAAGCGACTTCTCGAGCCAGAGATGCCGATGCATGCGGCGGTCGTGGAGGTTCTCGGTCCCGAGATCCTCGCCGCTGACGGCCGAATCGACACCGCGGCGCTCGCCGAGCGCGCATTCGTGTCGCCTGCGACCGCCAAGATGTTGAACGACGCCGTGCACCCCGCCGTCTACAACGTGGTTGCCGGTGCGCTCGACGCGCTCGCGCTTCAGGCCGAGCCGCCGCGCTTCGTGGTGCTCGACGTGCCGCTGCTGGCTGAGTCACCCGAGTTCGCCGACCTCGCCGACGCCGTGCTCGCACTCTCCTCGGATGAGGATGCACGCATCGACCGCTTGGTTGCTCGAGGCATGGCCGAGCACGACGCCGAGCGCCGCATGGCGTGCCAGGCTTCCGACGCCGAGCGCCGCGACATCGCCGACTACGTCATCGAGAACGATGGCGACCTGCTCGACTTCCGTGCTGCGCTCTCGCAGTTCTTCGAGGAGGAGGTGGCGCCGCGTGTCGCGTGAGCATCCGCTCTCGCTGCACCGCGCCCTGCCCGTCATCATCATCGTCGCGCTGGGGCTGGTGCTCCTGCTGGCGTTTCGCGGCCCCATCTGGTGGCAGCGGACGTATCACCCGCTGCGCTATGAGTCGGCAATCGCCGCGTCTGCCGAGAAGAACGGCCTCGACCCGTATCTGATCGCTGCGGTCATCAACGCCGAGTCGGGTTTCGACCGCACCCAGGTCTCCGACGCAGGGGCCACTGGCCTCATGCAGCTCATGCCGGCTACCGCGACAGAAGTCGCAGCCGCCGAGGGCATCAGCCAGCGCATCGACACTGAAGCGCTCAAGGATGCTGAGTTGAACATCCAACTCGGTTCGCGTCACCTCGGCGACCTTCTTGGCAGGTACACCGATACGGAGACTGCGCTTGCTGCCTACAACGCCGGTTCTGGCAACGTGGACCGCTGGATGTCAGAGCAGGGTGGTACAACACTAACGGCGGCGGGATTCTCGGAGACGCGCGCGTACGTGGAGCGCGTACTGTCGGAACGCGCACGCTATGCGAAGCTGTATCCGGACGCGTTTGCCGGCAAGTAGGGAAGGGAGCGGGATGACGGAACTCAAGGTCGTCTCGGGGTACGAACCGGCGGGCGATCAGCCGAAGGCGATCGAGAAGCTGGCCGAGGGCATCCGCGCGGGCATGAGCGATCAGACGTTGCTCGGTGTCACGGGCTCCGGCAAGACGTTCACGGTCGCGAAGCTTGCCGAGGCGGTCGGCAAGCCTACGCTCATCCTTGCCCCCAACAAGACGCTCGCCGCACAGCTCGCTTCCGAGATGCGCGACATCATGCCGGACAACGCGGTCGTGTACTTCGTGTCGTACTACGACTACTACCAGCCCGAGGCGTACGTGCCGTCCTCGGACACGTATATCGAGAAGGACGCCTCGATCAACGAAGAGGTCGAGAAGCTGCGGCATGCTGCCACGGCTGCGTTGCTCTCGCGCAGAGACGTCGTTGTCGTGGCGAGCGTGAGCTGCATCTACGGCATCGGCTCGCCCGAGGACTACGCGGGCATGGCGGTCTTCCTGGGCGTCGGAGCCGACTACGATCGCGACAAGCTCATCCGCGACCTCATCGAAGTCAACTATGACCGCAACGACTACGACCTCACCCGCGGCACCTTCCGGGTGCGTGGCGACGTCGTCGACATCTTCCCGCCGTACGCGGACAACCCGGTGCGTGTGGAGCTCTTCGGCGACACCATCGAGGCGCTCACCGAGGTCGACATGGTCACCGGCGAGGTCGTCTCGCCGTTCGACTCGCTGCCGATCTGGCCGGCCACCCACTACGTCACGCATCCGGATCGCATCTCGGAGGCGCTCGATGGCATCCGCGACGAGCTGCAGCAGCGGCTCGCGCAGCTCAAGAGCGAAGGGAAGCTCCTGGAGGCGCAGCGCCTCGAGATGCGCACCAGCTACGACCTCGAGATGCTCGAGACGATGGGGTACTGCAACGGCGTGGAGAACTACTCGCGCCACCTTGACGGCCGCAAGCCGGGAGAGCCGCCGCATACGCTCATCGACTACTTCGGCAAGGACTTCCTCTGCGTTATCGACGAGTCGCACGTGACCGTCCCGCAGCTGCACGGCATGTACGAGGGTGACCGCTCCCGCAAACTCACGCTCGTGGAGCACGGGTTCCGGCTCCCCAGCGCGCTCGACAACCGGCCGCTGCGCTTTGAGGAGTTCCGCGCGCGCATCCCGCAGACGGTGTTCGTCTCGGCCACCCCGGGGGAGTACGAGATTCGCTCCAGCCAGCAGGTGGTTGAGCAGATCATCCGCCCGACAGGGCTCGTGGACCCGAAGGTCGAAGTGCGCCCCACGCTCGGGCAGATCGACGATCTCATCGCCGAGGTGCGCGAGCGCGCCGACCGTGACGAGCGCTCGCTCATCACCACGCTCACCAAGAAGATGGCCGAGGACCTCACCGAGTACCTCTTCGAGCACGGCATCAAGGTCCGCTACCTGCACAGCGACATCGGCACGCTCGAGCGCGTGGAGATCCTTCGCGACCTGCGCGCTGGCATCGTTGACGCCGTCGTGGGCATCAACCTGCTGCGCGAGGGTCTCGACCTGCCGGAAGTCTCGCTCGTGGCGATCCTCGACGCCGACAAAGAAGGCTTCCTGCGCAACCACCGCAGCCTCATCCAGACGATCGGGCGCGCCGCCCGCAACGTCTCGGGTGAAGTCATCCTCTACGCCGACAAGGTCACCGACTCGATGCGCACCGCCATCGACGAGACCGATCGCCGCCGCGCCATCCAAACCGCGTACAACACCGAGCATGGCATCGAGCCGAAGACGATCCGCAAGGTCATCCACGACATCGCGCAGTACGTGCGCGAGACGGAGGTCGGCCTGGAGCCGAGCGTCTCTGTGGCCGAGGAGCTCGGCAAGCTCCCGCACGCGGAGCTTGCGCGCATCATCGCCACGATGGAAGAGGACATGCATGGCGCCGCCGAGGCGCTCGACTTCGAGACTGCCGCGCGCCTGCGCGATCAGGTCGTGAAGATCAAGGCCGAGGTGGAGTCATCGACCGCCGATGAGGTCCTTGCACGCCTCAAGCAGGGCGCGCGCAAGGGCTCGGCGCACGGGGTCCGCAAGCGCAAGCGATAGCGCGGAATCCTACGGCTCGTAGTAGGGGTCTCTCGGCTGTTCTTCAAGCTTCGTGCACACGTCGTTCGTGACGGTGAACCAGTAGTAGCGGTTGCGCAGCGATTTCGTGTCGCCGTACATGTAGATCTCATCGTAGAACTCACCGAAGCCGACGTTTTGCGGTGTCATGCTCGAACCGTAGAAGCCGGGCGCAGGAGTGTTCGGCCAGGTGTACATCACAACCTTCACCTTCGTCTGGGCACTTGACGAAGGCAGGTGGTACGACGTGACGGCCGCACCCTCCTGTCGCACATACCAGTACTTGGCGTTGTAGAAGTCCTGGTCGCCGATGCTCGTAAGGTAGTCGAGCGCCTTCTGCCCGGTGAGGAAGTCGGCGGTGTCGATGTCGATCCACAGATCGGTCCACGCTCCGCCGCTCTCGTCCCGAATGCCCTTGAGCTGCCCGAAGACGCGGTTGTCGGGCTTTGGTGCGGGCGTTGACGGGGTCGGCTGTTTCGTTGGCGGTGGAGTGACCACGACGACATCGACGGTCTCGGTCGGCACCGCGGTACCGGTTGCGTCAACGGTCGCGGTCGCTTCCGGCAGCGTGCCGACGATCGTGGCCGGTTTCTCGGTGCGAGATAGCAGCACGGCGGCGGTCACGCCAGCGCCGACAAGCAGGCAGGCGCCTCCGATGATCGCGTACTGCACACCCGGTTTGAGCTCGGACCACTTCATGGCTGGCTCCTTTGCTCGTGCTCTTAAGGCAGGTACTGCTCGGCGATGATCGTGATGGTGCCGTCCTTGATGGTGATCCAGAACGGCTGACGGCTGAGATCGGGGCCGGATACCACGCCGGTGAAAATGTTCTGGAAGTCGCCGAAGGGAACCGAGTAGCCCTCGGGCTTCACGCCTTGAGCCGTCGATGTCAGTGTGACGTTGATGGCGGTGTCCACGGGGAACTCGCGCAGCTTCTTGTTGTTGTTGCTGATGAAGTAGTCGTTGGGCGGTGGCGATTCCTCGCCTGCGGCGGCGGCTGCGTCGGCGGCCGCCTGGCCGGTGAGCATCTCTGCGTAGTCGACGGTGATATACGTCCCGCCGTTCTTGTCCACGATCGTCTTGATGTAGGCGAAGTGCTTGCCGTCCTCAGCCGTGGAGGCAGCCGGCGTGCCCGGGTCGACCACGGCGGGCGTTGTAGGCTCCGCTGAGGGGGTGGGCTCGACAGGTGCCGAGGATTCCGCGGCTGCAAGCTGCTGTTCTGCGCGCTCAGCGCGGTCAAGCGCGTCCTGCACGGCGGGTCCGCGCAGGAGGAAGCCGAGCAGCCCTCCGGCAAGTCCGATGACGAGTGCCCCGCCCACGAGCATCGCGATGGTCTTCTTCGAACGAAGGTCCATGATGCGCCCCTTTCGCAGCGTCCCCTGGGGTCATCATACCCGCGCGCTTCGTGAGGCGTCACGCTCAGCGCCCGGGGCATGTCTCCAACGGCTTGAGCATGCGCCCGGCGATGCCAAGCGCCAGCGCCGAGAGAAGCATGAGCGCTGCGCTCAGGACAAACGGCGCGCTGTGGCCCACGGTGTCCCACAGGATGCCCGCCACCGCGCTTGATGGCAGCGCCGCAAGGCCGAGGACGAACGTGTAGCTGCCCACAGCCGTCCCCCGGCAATCCGGGCCAACGAGATCGACGACGAATGCGCGCGCCATCCCCTCGGTCATGGCGTACGGGATGCCGTAGGCGGCGAAGAGCAGCCACGGCGCCCACGTCTGCGATGCCAGCGCGAAGCCTGCGTACACCACGCCGTAGAGCGCGAAGCCGGCAGTCAGCATGCGACGACGGCCGATGCGATCCGAGAGGATGCCCGCAGGTGTGGCCACGAGCGCTCCAACGATGTTGAAGAGGAAGTACATGAGCGGCACGATCGCTGTTGCCGTCCCCAGATCCTTTGCGCGCAGAATGAGCATCGCGTCAGAGGAGTTCCCGAGCGCGAAGACCGCCGAAATTGCCGTGAACACACCGAACGGCACCCCGAGATGCTTGAAGCCGAGCGGCGGCCGCGTCCCGGCCGGCTGCTGCGGACGCCGTTCGCGCACCGCGAAGAGCAGCACGATCACCGCCGCCGTCCCCGGAATCGCCGAGATGAGGAACACCGTGCGGAATCCGGCCGCGCCATCCACGAGCGAGAGCGTCGCCCACGCCACGAGCGGGCCGATCGCCGCGCCGAGCGTGTCGAGCGCGCGGTGAAGCCCGAATGCCTTGCCGCGTACCTCGGGTGGCGCCGAGTCCGCGATGAGCGCGTCTCTTGGCGCGGTGCGGATGCCCTTGCCGAAGCGGTCGGCGAACCGCAGCGCGAGCACCGCCGGCCACGTCCCGGCGATCGCCAGCACCGGCTTCATGAGGTTGGAGAGGCCGTAGCCCACCAGGATGAGCGGTCTGCGCTTGCCGACGCGGTCGGAGAGCCAGCCCGAGAAGACTTTCATGAGCGACGATGTCGCCTCGGCAATGGACTCGATGACGCCGATGACCGCCACGGGCGTGCCGAGCACGCTGGAGAGGAAGAGCGGCAGGATCGGGTAGATGGCCTCGGAGGAAGCGTCGGTGAGCAGGCTCACGATGCCGAGCGCCTTCACGTTGCGCAGCGATGTGTCGGGTGCGGGCTCGGTGGTGCGTGTCAGGGGTTCGTCGGGCATCGATTCCTCCTCGGCATACCGCACGATGATACTCCTGCTCGCGGGCGCAAGCCTCGGGTACACTAGCGGAATGACTCCAACGGCATCAGAGACGTTCCAGTTGCAAGCGCTCCTTCCCGCGCCGTACTACTGCCTGGGCTGTGCATCGCGCGTGTGCGACGCCGTTCGCTCGATAGCGGGCGTCACCGAGGCGCTCTGCGCCGCCGAGGAAGGCGCGCTCGACATCACCTACGATCCGCTCGCGCTTTCCGCCGAGCAGCTCGCCGCGCGCGTTCGGGAACTCGCGCTCTCGATCACGGGCGCCGTGGGGCACGCAGTCTTTCGGCTCACCGGCCTCGATTGACCTGACTGCGCACGCGCCGTGGGCGCGTCGGTGGCCGGGGTCGAGGGCGTGTTCTCGGCCGACGTGAACTTCGCGAGCGGACTTCTCACCTTCGAATACGACGCAGCGGTGGACCCGCGCGAGACGGTCGCGACCCTTGTGCGCGGCACCGGTCACGGCGTGGAGCCGCTCGGCGAGGCCGCGGGCGGGGAGGCGCCGCCGCAGACGTGGTGGCAGCGCAACCGCACGACCGCCGCGATGGCCGCAAGCGGGCAGCTGATCGCGACGGGCTGGGCGCTTGGTGTTGTGGGCGCGCCGGAGATCGTCTCGACCGTGCTGTACGCGCTCGCGATCGTGGCGGGCGGCCTCATCACGTGGCGCCGCGCCTGGGTGTCGCTCAAGGCGCGCATGCTCGACATGAACGTGCTCATGACGATCGCGGTCATCGGCGCTGCCGCCATCGGTGAGTGGCAGGAGGGCGCGACCGTCATCTTCCTCTTCGCGCTTGGCGGCTGGCTCGAGTCACGCTCGCTCGAGCGCACGCGCCGTTCCATCCGCGACCTGCTCGCCTTCGAGCCGGAACTCGCGCGCGTTGTGCGCGCCGGAGCCGAGGTACTCGTGCCGCCTGCCGAGGTGCTTCTCGGCGAGACGCTTATCGTGCGGCCGGGTGAGCGCGTGGCACTCGACGGCATCATCGCAGTCGGCGCGTCCGCGCTCGATGAGGCGCCCATCACCGGCGAGTCGGTGCCCGTCGACAAGGCCGAGGGCGACCGCGTCTTCGCCGGCTCGCTCAATACGAGCGGCCTGCTGCAGGTGGAGGTGACCGCGCTTGCGGCGGACTCCACACTCTCGCGCATCATCTTTCTGGTGGAGGAAGCGCAAGCCGCCAAGGCGCCCGCGCAGCAGCTCGTCGACCGCTTCTCGCGCCTGTACACGCCCATCGTCGTGTGGCTCGCCGTCGGCATCGCGACCGTTCCGCCGCTCGCCGCCTGGGTTCTCGGCGCCGAGTGGGGCAGCTTCGCGTCGTGGCTCTACCGCGCGCTCGTGCTGCTCGTCATCAGCTGCCCGTGCGCGCTCGTGATCTCCACGCCCGTGGCGATCGTCTCGGCCATCACGCGTGCATCGCGCGACGGCGTGCTCGTGAAGGGCGGTGCGTTCCTCGAGGTCGCTGCGAAGGTTCGCGCGATCGCGTTCGACAAGACCGGCACGCTCACGCACGGCCGCCCCGCCGTGGTGGAGGTCGCCGCCGAGAACCACCACGAGTTCCTTGCGCTTGCCGCATCGCTTGAGGCGAACTCGAACCACCCGCTGGCGCGAGCGGTCGTCGCGCACGCGGAGCGCGAGGGAATCGCAACGCGTGCGGTCTCGGGCTTCGAGGAGCTTCCGGGTCGCGGCGTGGGTGCGATGATCGCAGACCGCCACATCCGCCTCGTGAGCCCCGCTTTCGCTGCCGAGATCGGCGACGTCCGCGAGCCGCTCGCGTCGCGCATCACGCTTGCCGAGGAGGCCGGGCGCACCGTGCTCGTGCTGCTGGATGAGGGTGTGCCGCTCGGCTACATCGCTGTGGCTGATGAGGTGCGTTCGACTGCAGCGGGCGTGATGGACGCGCTTCGCTCGGCGGGCATGCAGCATCTCGTGATGCTCACCGGTGACAACGAGCGCACCGCGTCGGCTATCGCGGCCGATGCTGGCCTCACCGAGAGTCGCGCGCGTCTGCTCCCGGGCGACAAGACCACCGCGATCGCCGAGCTGCGCGAGCGCTACGGTGCTGTCGCGATGATCGGCGACGGCGTGAACGACGCGCCCGCGCTTGCGGCCGCTGATCTCGGCATCGCGATGGGCGCTGCCGGGAGCGACACGGCGGTGGAGACGGCAGACGTCGCGCTCATGCGCGATGACCTCTCGGCGCTGCCGGGCTTCTTCGACCTGGGTCGCCGGACGGTCGCGAACATCCGCCAGAACGTGGCGCTCTCCATCGTGGTGAAGCTTGCCGTGCTCGTGCTGGCGGTCTTCGGCAAGGCCACGCTGTGGATGGCCGTCTTCGCGGACACCGGCGTGGCGCTTATCGTCATCGCGAACGGACTGCGGCTGCTCAAGAAGCGGTAGCGCGGCTAGAACATCCGCCCGACGACCACGCCGAGCGCGACGGCCGCAAGTCCGATAAGCCCGCTGCCGAACATGTTCGCCACGCCCGCGACGGTGCTTCCCTCGGCGATGAGGGTAATGCTCTCGTAGGAGAGCGTGGAAAACGTGGTGAACCCGCCAAGGATCCCGGAGCCGAGGAACAGCCGCCACGACAGGCTGACGCCGCCGCGTCCCAGCGAAACCGCCATGAGCACGCCGAGGAGGAACGCGCCGCCGGCGTTGATGACGAGCGTGTGCCAGGGGAACGACGTGCCCCAGCGGTCGGTGAGCCAGCCGCCGAGCAGATACCGGGCGCCGGCACCGAGCGCGCCGCCGAGCGCCACCAATAACAGGTGTGTCATCTTCATAGGGGGCAGTGTAGCGTAAACCTCGGATAGGGACGGGACCGACGCGGTCGGGTTCCGTGGGATGACGGCGAACGATGGGGGAGATGCCCGATGACCGACGACGTGATGCGCTTCTTCGCAGCATGGATGCTCACACATGAGGCAGCCGATGAGGGGCTGAAGGCCGCGGTGCTCCGCGGCGATGAGGGCGGAGCCGACGGCATGAGCGGCGGCCCGGACGCCTTCGTCGACGGCCTCGCCGCGATGGTCGCCGAGGAGAAGGAGAAGCTCAAGCGAGACCTGGAAGCCCGCGCTCGCGGCGAGGAAGTCTCGATCGAGCAGACGCCCGATCCCGCGATGGAGGAGCTCCGCTTCGAGGTCGGCGAGCTGCGGGGGCGGCTCGACAACATCGAGTCGCTGCTCGAGACGCTCGTGCGTCGCACGACCGCGGGGAAGTAGCCCGCCATGGCATCCAGACGACTCACCATCGCCGGGACTGTGGCGAAGCGGCTTGTCGCGGCGCTCCCGGCTGCGGGATTCGGCCTTGCCACCGCCCACCGACGCCGCGCGGCGTTCGCGCGTGCCTGGCGGCTCGCTTTCGAGGACCTTGGCCCCGCGTTCATCAAGCTCGGGCAGCTCATCTCGGTGCGCCCAGACGAGTTCTCCGACGAGCTCGTAGCCGAGATGCAATCGATGCAGGACGCGGTCCCGCCGCTTCCCGCCGAGGCGATCCGCGCCGTGATCCGCGAGGAGTTCGCGCGCGAGCCCGAGGAGCTGTGGGCGACGTTCGATGACACGCCGGTCGCCTCGGCATCGATCGCGCAGGTGCACCGTGCCACGCTGGCGCGCGCGTACAAGCCCGTGTGGGGCGCGGAGTTGCCCGCCGGAACCGCGCTTGCGATCAAAGTGGTGCGCCCCGGCGCCGCCGACTCGATCCGCGCCGATGTCGCGATCGCCCGCTCGCTTGCCGAGCGCGTGGCGCGCATGCGGGTTTCCCGGCGGTTCGACCCGGTCGCGCTGCTGGATGAGTTCGCGGCAACCGTCGACCGAGAACTCGACTTACGGCAGGAAGGCCGCTTCGCCGACCGGTTCACCTTCGACTTCCGCGACGACCCCAAGGTGGTTGCGCCGCGGATCGTGTGGCCCACCTCGACCGCACGCGTGCTCACCATGGAGTTCATGACCGGCTGGCGTCTCAACCAGCTCGACGAGGCCCGCGCCGGTGGTGTGGACTGCTACGCGCTTGCCGTGCACGGCGCAACCGCGTTCATGCGACAGGTGTTCGTCTACGGCCGCTACCATGCCGACCTGCATCCTGCGAACCTCTTCGTCACGCCCGATAACACCATCGCGTACCTGGATTTCGGCATCGTGGGATTCCTCACACCCGAGGAGCGCATGAACATCACCCAGGTGATGGCCGCGCTCGTCTACCGGGACCCAGAGCGCGCGCTCACGTACTCGGCGAATCTGGGCGTGCACGTGCCTGCCGAGAAGATCGCCACGGTCCGAGAAGGTCTCGGCGAGCTTCTTTCCGGGACATTCAGGCCGGACGGCACGCGGGACTTCGCGCACTTCGGCCTGGGATTCCTGAAGCTGCTGGGTGAGAACAACGTGCAGATCCCAAGCGGGTACGGGCTGCTCATCAAGTCGCTCGCAACGGTGGAAGGCGTTGCCCGCGCGCTCTATCCCCAGATCGATATCGTGGAGACGGCGAAGCCGTTCACCACACGGATCCTGGGGCAGGCGATGGGCGACCCGGCGCGCCTCTACGAGCGCATTCCTGCTGCGATACGTGCCGCGCTGCGGGAGCTGGTCGCGTAGCGGTCAGCTTGACTGGGGGTTCTGCTCGGCAGCGGTGAGCAGGTCGTTCAGGCTGCCCGAGCGGTACCCTTCCAGGTCCTGCGCGGCGAATGCGAACCCAGCGGCCTTGATGGCCTCGGAGACCTGGTCGCGCAGCGTCCAAGCGCGCTCCATCTCCTCCGGATCGACCTCGAGCCGGGCGACGTCGCCGTGCGAGCGGACGCGGAACTGTCGCAACCCGAGCGCGCGGAGGCCCGCCTCGGCGGTGCGGACGCGCTCGAGGCCCTCGTCGGTGATGGGCACGCCATATGGGAACCTGCTGGCGAGACACGCCATCGAGGGCTTCTCCCAGGTGGGGAGGTCGAGCATCTGCGACAGCTCCCGGATCTCGTCCTTGTGCAAGCCGACCTCAAGGAGCGGGCTTACAACGCCGTACTCGATCGCGGCCTTGCGACCGGGCCAGTGGTCGGACACGTCGTCCGCATTCGTGCCGTCGAGCACCCACTTGATGCCGCGTGTCTGCGCGACCGCGCGGAACAGCCCGAACATCTCGGACTTGCAGTAGTAGCAGCGGTCCGGCGGATTCACCAGGAAGCGCGGATCCGAGAGTTCGTAGGTGTCGACCTCGTAGAGCCTGAAGCCGAGCAGCGCCGCGGTCTTGCGTGCATCCTCGACCTCATTGGCGGTGTGGACGTCGGACGTTGCCAGCACCGCGAGGCAGTTATCGCCGAGAACCGCGTGCGCCGCGAACGCCACCAGGGTAGAGTCGACGCCCCCGGAGTACGCGACGAGCGCGCTGCCGAGGTTTGCGAGGCGATTCCTGAGACTGTCGTATTTGCGGGCGAGCACAGGTCCCCCTGACCGTGCGGGGTGAGGTACCGTCCATCCTGCCACGTCCGACGCGAGCTTTGTAGGGGCTGAACGGGAAAAGACCTAGTAAGCCGACGAACGGAGGTTACGTATGCCCGATGAGCAGCAGGACCACGGCATAGAGAGGCTGAGCGGCGAGGGAGCGGTGGTGCAGCCGCAACCGGAGTTCGCCGAGCACGCTGTCATCGGTGGGCGAGACGCGTATCTGGAGCTCTACAAGCGCTCACTTGATGACCCCGACGGCTTCTGGGGAGACATGGCCCGCGAGAAGCTTGCGTGGATGACGCCGTTTACGCAGGTGCGCTCGGGCGGGTTCGACGACCTCGACTACACCTGGTTTGCCGGGGGCACGCTCAACGTGAGCGCGAACTGCCTCGATCGCCATCTCGATACCTGGCGGCGGAACAAGGCGGCGCTCATCTGGGAGGGTGATGACGGCTCGTCTCGGACGTTCACGTACCAGCAGCTGCACTACGAGGTCTCCAAGTTCGCCAACGTCCTCAAGAAGAAGGGCATCGAGCGCGGTGACCGCGTCGCCATCTACCTGCCGATGATCCCAGAGCTTCCCATCGCGATGTTGGCGTGCGCACGCATCGGCGCCATCCACTCGGTGGTGTTCGGCGGCTTCTCGGCAAGCGCGCTTCGGGAGCGCATCCAGGACTGCGGAGCGAAGCTCCTCATCACCTCGGACGAAGGCATCCGGGGCGGCCGCAAGGTGCCGCTCAAGGCGGCGGCCGACGAGGCGCTCTTCGAGTGTCCCAGCGTTGAGGCATGCGTGGTCGTGAAGCGCGGCGCTGGCGATGTGGACATGGAGCCGGGGCGCGACACCTGGTGGCACCAAGAGATCAGCGCGCCCGAGGTCCGCAAGCCCTGCGCGCCGGTGCCGATGGATGCCGAGGACCCGCTCTTCATCCTGTACACGTCGGGTTCTACCGGCAAGCCGAAAGGCGTGCTCCACACGACGGCCGGTTACCTGCTCTACACGGCGCTCACGTTCAAGACGGTCATGGACTACCGCGATGAAGACGTGTACTGGTGCACCGCCGATATCGGCTGGGTCACCGGCCACAGCTACATCGTCTACGGCCCGCTTGCCGAGGGCGCGACATCGCTTATGTTCGAAGGCGTGCCCACGTACCCGGATCCCGGCAGGTTCTGGGCGGTCGTCGAGAAGTACCGCGTGAACATCTTCTACACCGCGCCGACGGCGATCCGTGCATTGATGCGGCACGGAGCCGGCTGGCCGCAGCGTTACGACGTCTCGTCGATTCGGCTCCTCGGCACGGTAGGCGAGCCGATCAACCCCGAGGTCTGGAGCTGGTATCGGGACACCATCGGACGCAGCGAGGTGCCGATCGTGGACACCTACTGGCAGACCGAGACAGGAGGCTTCCTCATCACGCCGTTCCCGGGTGCAACGCCGCTCAAGCCGGGTTCCGCGAGCTGGCCGTTCTTCGGCATCGAGCCCGAGGTTCTGCGTGAGGACGGCAGTCGGGCCGAGCCGGGCGAGGGCGGCTACCTCACCGTGAAGCGGCCCTGGCCGGGCATGCTGCGTGGCACGTGGGGTGACCCGGAGCGCAAGCGCATGCGCGAGGTGTACTTCGAGCGGTTCCCCGGGCGGTACTTCACCGGTGACGGTGCGCGCGTGGACGCTGACGGCGACTTCTGGCTCCTCGGCCGCGTGGACGACGTCATCAACGTGAGCGGCCACCGCCTCGGCACTGCCGAGATCGAGAGTGCGCTCGTGAGCCACGACGCCGTCAGCGAGGCGGCCGTCGTCGGCTTCCCGCATCCGGTGAAAGGCGAGGGCATTCACGCGTACGTGGTGCTTCGCGACGGGCAGTTCCCGAGTGATGACCTCATGACGATTCTCAAGGGCCACGTGCGTAAGGTCATCGGGCCAATCGCGCAACCGGACGTCATCCAGTTCTCGCGTGATCTTCCCAAGACGCGTTCGGGCAAGATCATGCGGCGCATCCTGCGGAAGATCGCGGCGGGCGAGCGTGAGATGGAGGCGTTCGGCGACATCTCGACGCTACAGGATCCGAAGGTCGTGAAGGACCTCCTCGCAGGCGTCTAGCGCAGACGCGACTCGTACGCTTCCGGCCGGTCCAGGGGTGAGCACCCCCGGGCCGGCCGGTTGATGTACGTCAGCTGTTCTCGGCGATACGCGCCAGGCGTTCCCGCACCCGCATTGCGAGGTGCCCCAGCTCGCCTGGATCGCGGGGCGCAAGGCCCTCGGCATCCACGATGTGGAACGTGTCGTGCGCGCGTCCCTGGCGCGTGCGGGCGTTCACCCGCGCGATCTCGAATCCTGCCCGTGCGACCTCGTCGGCGATATCGAAGAGTAGGCCCGGACGATCGGGGGCGCTCACGTCCAGCGCTGTCGCGAAGGTCGAGTCAGTGCGCGTCGCGATGCGCGCCCTGCCGTTCGATCGCGAGGGGTAGTGCCGACGTCGCTCTGCAAGGCGCACTCGGAGGTCGAGGTGCCCTTCGACGGCTGCCGTGAGGTGGCGCTCCAGCGTCGTCCACGTCTCCGGTCCGATCTCGGCAAGCGTAGCCGAGGTCACGGTGAAGGTGTCCAATACGGTTCCGCTCGGTCCCGGAAACGCCGTGGCGCCCAGGATGTCCAGGCCGGCCAGCGCGATCGTTCCGGCCAGAAGCGCGAAGGCGCCGGGGCGATCGTACGTCGCGATCGTCACGCGATGCGCACCGGGAGTGTCCGCCAGAGACACGCGGAGAGAGGATTGGGTGCGGGAGCCGCGTGGGCCGAGACCTGCCAGGAGTCGGGCATCCGCGGTCGCCTCGGCAGGAGTGCGTCCAATGAAGTAGCGGACGGTGGCGCTCCTGAGGATGGATGCAACCGCACCGTCCCCCGCAAGCGCAAGCGCCGCGCCGCGCACCGATTCCGCCGCCGCGACCATGCCCGCGCCATCGACGTCGTCTGCAAGTGCGGCGTCGGCCCGCGCGACAAGCGTGCGCACGAGCGACGCGTGCCACGCGTCCCAGGTGCTGGGACCAGTCGCCATGCTGTCGGCGGCGGTGAGCGTGTAGAGAAGAACAAGCAGATCGCGGTCACCGATTCGGGCGGCGACGCGCAGGACGACATCTTCGTCGTCGATGTCGGAGCCGGAGGCGGTCTCGGCGAGCAGCAGGTGTTCGCGTACAAGCACGCCTGCGGCGGACGCGGTGTCGCGTTCGGCGCCCATCGCGAGTGCCGCGGTCACGGCGGCCGGCTCACCACGTTCCGCATGGCCCGGGCCCGCCAACGTCTTGCCGGCATCGTGCATCAGCGCGGCCGCGACAAGCGCCAGCGGCAGGTCACCCGCTGAGCGACCGGAGGTGGCAATCGCGTCGGTCGCCGGCAATTCGATCGCGAGCGCTGTGGTGAGCAGAGAATGCGCGCCCACGGTCAGGCGGTGCGAGAGTGCCGGTCGTCGCAGCGTCATGAGTTCGGCGATACCGGGTGCGAGCGTTTCGAGGGCGCCTCGGCGGGCCGCGCATTCGAGTCGCGGCAGCATCACGGTGCCGCGGGCGAGCAGCCGCGTCAGATCGCGCGTGCTCCAGGGGGCGGGGTGCAGATCCTCGAAGGTCAGTTCGCCACGTGTGGCGAGGAGCAGCTCGTGCACTGTGGCGAGCGATTCGTGCAGCGCGCTACCGCCCGAAGGGGTCGTCTCGGCCGAGTCGATGTCGAGCACCGCCTCCTTGCGACGGGCCGAGCGGTGGAGTGCCCACCGTGCCGCCGAGATGCGGTCCTGCGCGACGGCCAGGTCGCCAAGCTCGGCATCGCCGAGCACCCCCGGCGCTGCCTCGGCGCCGGGTTGTGAGACGGGCTCGCCGCGGTCGACGGCAGTGCGCCATGTGAGCTCATCGATGTCGCGCTGGCCGCCCACTCCCTCCTTGAGGTTCGGCTCGAGGTCGTACGGCGAGCCCGTTCGCTCGCGACTCCCGAGCGTGCGCAGCAGTGACGTCCGACGCTTGCGTGCAAGTGACGCAACGGCTGTGAGCGTCTCGGCGGTGAGCGCGGCATCGCCGGCAAGGTGGCGGCCGGTGAGCGTGGCCGTGAGCGTCTCGGTATCGTCAGTGCACGCACGCAGGTGTTCTTTGCGGGTGCGCACGGCGTGACCGACCTCGAAGCCGGCGTCCCAGAGCGGGTAGAGGAGCGCTTGCACCGGCTCGCGTGCCGCGCGAGGGTCCGCCGAGACGATCACGACCAGGTCGAGGTCCGAGAACGGCAGCAGGCGTCGAGACCCGTACGCGCCGAGCGCAAGAAGGCCCCATCGGATTCCGGACGAAGCGAAGGCCGCCTCCGCAAGAGCGGAGACGGCCTCATCGGTCAGATCGGATAGCGCACGTGTCGCGGCAGTGCCCGGCTCGGCGCTGTCGATGAGCTCGACGCGCCGTGCGATGAACTCCGCCAGCGACCCGTCGCCCATCGTCTTACAGCGCGTCGTCGCCGCGCTCGCCGGTCCGGATCCGGACCGCGCCTTCGCAGTCGTATGTGAAGACCTTGCCGTCACCGATCTTGCCGGTGCGAGCGGCATCGACGATGGCCTGCTCGACCTTCGGCGCCAACTCATCGCTGACGATCATCTCAAGCTTGAGCTTCGGAACGAAGTTCACGGTGTACTCCGAGCCACGGTAGATCTCGGTGTGGCCCTTCTGACGGCCGAATCCCTTGACCTCGAACGCGGTCATGCCGGTGACTCCCAGGTCGGCGAGCGCCTCTTTGACCTCGTCGAGGCGGTGCGGCTTGATGATCGCTTCTATCTTCTTCACGGTGCTTCTCCTTGTCTGAGCAGCCGGGTCTGTCTCCAGAGTACCTATCCCACAATCGCCTAGAAGATGGTCTCAGTCTGAACAAAGTCGGGGTATGCACGGTTTCCGTGCTCGCCAACGTCCAGGCCTTCGATCTCCTCCTCGGCACTCACGCGGATGCCCATCGTCGCCTTGATGCCAAGCCAGACGAGCAGCGATACCGCGAAGACGCCGGCACCGACAGCGCCGATGCCGGCGAGCTGCTTGAGGACCGGCTCGAAGCCGCCACCGAAGAACAGGCCGTTGCCCGTCGTGCCGGGCATGAACTTGTCCTGCGCCCACAGGCCTACAGCCAGTGTTCCGAAGATGCCGCCCATGCCGTGCACTGCGATCGCGCCGACCGGATCGTCCCACTTGACCTTGTCGAGGAACAAGACGCCCACGACGATGAGCAGGCCCGCAAGCGCACCGATGACGAGCGAGCTACCTACGCTTACGAACGCGCAGCTGGCGGTGATGCCGACCAGGCCGGCGAGCGCACCGTTGATCGTCATGCCGATGTCCGGCTTGCCGAGAAGCTTCCAGGCGAGCATGGTGGCCGCCAGGGCACCCGCTGCAGCCGAGACGTTCGTCGTGACCATGATGCGTGAGATGGCCTCGGGATCAGCGGCCATGGTGCTGCCGGGGTTGAAGCCGAACCAGCCGAACCACAGGATGAGGCAACCGGTCATGGCCGACGTCATGTTGTGGCCGGGGATGACGTGAACGCTGCCGTCCTTGCCGTACTTGCCAAGGCGCGGGCCGAGCACGAGCACGCCGGCGAGTGCTGCCCAAGCGCCCACCGAGTGGACCACCGTGGAGCCGGCGAAGTCCCAGAAGCCGAGCTGCTGCAGCCAGCCGCCGCCCCAGACCCAGTGTCCGATGATCGGGTAGATGAAGCCGACCAGGATGAACGAGAAGACGATGAACGACACGTACTTGATCCGCTCGGCCACCGCACCGGACACGATGGTCGCGGCGGTACCGGCGAAGACCAGCTGGAAGAAGAACTTCGCAAGCAGAGGGACGCCCGTCCACCCGAGCGCCGAGTACACGCCCTGGTAGGCGTCGCCGACCGCAGGACTGTTGTCGGCGCCGTTGATGAAGAAGAGCCCCTTGAGCCCCATGAAGCCGTTGCCATCTCCGTACATCAGCCCCCAGCCGATGACGAGGAACGCGATGGTCGCCACCGCGAACACCACGAAGTTCTTAGAGATGATGTTGACAGTGTTCTTGGCACGCGCGAAACCGGACTCGACGAGCGCGAATCCCAGGTTCATGAAGAACACGAGCATCGCAGCGAGCAACACCCATACGGTGTCGATGACCACCTTCATGTCCATGAAACCCCTCCTCCTGTGCTGACCTCCGTGCGGCGCCCAGCTGACACCGCCGCTATCGTTCTCTGCACGGTACCGGCGCCGTGTTTCGCGTTCATTTCAGGAGCGTGTCTGGCGTGGGAAGGTTTTCCGGCATGTTTCATGTGCAAAGAGGATCTGAGTGCAGACCATCTCTCGTTCGTGTCTTCACAAACGGCGGTCTAGACAACACCAATGGCGGGAGCTACGCGGGCGCTGTTGGAAGCGTCTGTCACGAGTCGTACGTTGAGCGTAAGTGAATCAGGGCTGCGGATGCCCTGTACGAGTCGAAGGGGGATCGATGCGTACAAAACGTTTGGTAGCGCTCGTAGTGCTCGTGGCGATGGTGATCGCCGTAACGCCGATTGCGACCGGGGGAGCCGCTCCGGTATTGGGGGAGGCGTTCCCAGTCTGCACGGCCGATTACGGTCAGGTCCAACCCGATATCGACTACCCGTGGATCGTCTGGAAGGACGAACGGGAGAGTACTAGCAGGGACGACACCGACATCTACGCGTACAATTTCCAGACTGGCGAGGAGTCGGTGGTGTGCACCGCCGCGGGTGAGCAGTCGAACCCAAGCGTGTCGGGCGATTGGGTCGTGTACTCTGACGACCGCGCTGACGACGGCTACTGTGACATCTACGCGTACAACCTGGTCACGAAAGAGGAGCGGCTTGTCGCAGGTGGTGGCAATATCTACCGCGGCAACCCGGCCATCGACGGTGACATCATCGTTCACAACTACTGGGACAACACGGATTCAGCGCACTACGGTGACATCTGGGCGTACGACCTATCGACTGACGAGGGATGGGAACTTTGCGGACTCCCCGGCCAGCAGCGTGAAGCGGAAATCGCCGATGGTTGGGCTGTGTGGCGGGATGAGCGGGCGCCGGGGTACTCCATCGGGGGCTATGACTTCGCCGGCAGCGAAGTGACGACCATAGCGCAGAGCTACTACAACGCCGCGGATGACTACGCCTACTACACGGATCCCTCCACCGATGGAGGACTCGTAGTTGCGGAGAAGCACGGGGTCTGGGGCGAGGACTCCAGCAGCCGGACAGCCATTGTGCTCATCGACACTGAGACGATGGAGGAAGTCATCATCTCCCAGGAGACGCAGGAGGGCGATCGCAGGCATCCGGTCATCAGTGACGGCTTCGTGACATGGCATGATTCCCGCGTTGGCGTGTACGAGGTCTACTGCTATGACATCGTTGCCGAGAAGGAGGCCTGCATCGTGCCTGCTGTCTGGGACGAAGCGGCTGGGGACGGAGGCGAGTGGGTCTCCTGGGCCGGTCGTACGACCACCGGCGATGGCATCGTCGCATGGCACGATCATCGGGTCGAAGACCCAGCCGTGAACGAGGACGCCACCGGCTACGACGACCTGTACGCGATGTACCTGCACCCGCTCGAGACCGTCCAGAACCCGGTCGAAGGCGAGGACCGGTACGGCACGTCAGTGCAGGTTTCGGAGCAGACGTTCCCCGAGGGCGCCGATACCGTAATCGTGACGACCGGCGCAAACTGGCCGGATGCGCTTGCGGCAGCATCGCTGGCTGGCGCGTACGGCGCACCAGTGCTGCTCACTCGCCCGACCGAACTTCCCGAGGACATCGCGGCTGAGATTGAGCGCCTCGGCGCCACCGACGCGTTCATCCTTGGAAGCACGAGTGCGGTCTCGAACGCCGTGAAAGCCGAGGTCGAGGCCGTCATCGGCGGGCCGGCGACACGCCTTGGGGGCGCGAATCGCTACGAGACCGCGAACCTGATCGCGGAAGAGACCGTCGACATGCTCGGCGGAGACTGGGATGGCACGGCGTTCGTAGCGACCGGGAACAACTTCCCTGATGCGCTGGCGGCCTCGCCGCTCTCGTCGTTCACCGGGTATCCGATCTTCCTTGCGAACGCCGACGGCATCAGCGACGAGACGCAAGCGGTCATGGACGACCTCGGCGTCGCGGATGTCTACCTCCTCGGTAGCCCGGGAGTCCTTCCGGCAGCTGCCGAGGCCCAGGTGAAGACCGCAGGTGCGATCAAGGTGACCCGCATCGCCGGTGACACGCGGTACGAGACCGCGGTCGGCGCTGCCACCTTCGGCGTCGAAGAGCTCGGAATGTCGTGGTCGCAGCTTGCGATCGCCACAGGTGAGAACTACCCGGATGCACTCTCAGCCGGTCCCGCGCAGGGGCTGAAGGGGAGCGTCATGCTGCTTACCACGCCACTCACGCTGCACGGCGCGACGGCTGCCGCAATCGAAGCGAACCAAGCCGCGATCTGGCAGGTGGACTGGGTCGGCAGCACGGCGGCCATTAGCCAGGCTGTTCGCGACGCCGTCGAGGCCATCTTCGCCCTGTAGGCGCTCAAGCACCACGAAGTACGGAGGGGCTCCGCTTCGGCGGGGCCCCTTCTTCGTGCGTCACAAACTCGTGTGACATCGAACGTGCGTTCGCTTCCTCGCGGGGGTAGAATAGAACATTGCAGGAATTACCCTCTCGGCCCGCACAGGAAGGTTCACTCTCACAATGTCTCTCGACCGCATCTCCATCCGTGGCGCGCGCGAACACAACCTCAAAGGTTTTGACCTTGAGCTTCCACGTGACCGCCTCGTCGTCATAACCGGGCTCTCCGGCTCCGGTAAGTCCTCGCTCGCCTTCGACACCATCTACGCGGAGGGGCAGCGCCGCTACGTCGAGTCCCTCTCGGCATATGCGCGGCAGTTCCTCGGGCAGATGGACAAGCCTGATGTCGATCACATCGAAGGGCTCTCGCCGGCAGTCTCCATCGACCAGAAGACGACGTCGCGCAACCCGCGCTCCACGGTGGGTACCGTCACCGAGATCTACGACTACCTCCGGCTCCTGTTCGCACGCATCGGCGTACCGCACTGTCCGATCTGCGGCAAGCGCATTGAGAAGCAGAGCGCCGAGCAGATCGTCGACGCGATCCTTGCGCTGGGCGAGGGAACCAAGTTCCAGGTGCTCGCGCCGGTCGTGAAGGGCCGCAAGGGCGAGTTCGGGAAGCTCTTCGAGGAGCTTCGCGCCGAGGGGTTCACGCGCGTTCGCGTAGACACCGAGGTCCGCACGCTTGATGAAGAGATCAAGCTCGACAAGAAGTTCAAGCACACGATCGAGGTCGTGGTGGACCGACTCGTCCTCAAGGAAGGCGTGCGGACCCGCCTTGCCGAGAGCGTCGACATGGCGCTCAAGCTCGCAACGGGCACGCTCACGGTCGCGGTCACCGACGGCGAGGAACTCGTGTTCTCGCAGGCGCTCGCGTGTCCCGATCACGGCGTCTCGATGGATGAGCTCGCCCCGCGCGACTTCTCATTCAACGCGCCGTACGGTGCGTGTCCCGAGTGCGCCGGTCTCGGCAGCCGGCTCGAAGCCGATCCCGAGCTCGTGGTGCCGGATCCCGACAGGACGCTTGCCGAGGGCGCGATCAAGCCGTTCTCGGGCAACCTGAACTACTATCCGCAGCTTGTTGAAGCGGCGGCGAAGCACCTCGGCGCGGATATCGACACGCCATGGAAGGAACTGCCCAAGAAGGTGCAGGACGCGCTCCTGAACGGCCTGGGTGACGAGCGCATTCGGATCGACTACATCACGCGCGACGGTCGCGAGACGTACTGGTACACCAAGTACGAGGGCGCGCTGCACTCGGTCATGCGCCGGTACGACGAATCGGAATCCGAGCAGGTCAAGGACAAGCTTCAGGAGTACATGGCGCTCATCCCGTGCAAGAGTTGTCACGGTGCACGTCTCAAGCCGGAGATCCTCGCGGTCACCATCGGCGGCAAGAACATCCACGATGTCACGGAGCTGTCTGCTCAGGACTCGCTCACGTACTTCGAGGGTCTCGACCTCACCGATCGCGAGCGCCAGATCGGCGACCGTGTCATCAAGGAGATCCTCGAGCGCCTGCGATTCCTGGTGGACGTCGGACTCGACTACCTCACGCTCGGGCGCACTGCTGCCACGCTCTCCGGTGGCGAGGCACAACGCATACGACTCGCCACGCAGATCGGGAGCGGCCTCATGGGCGTGCTCTACATCCTCGACGAGCCGTCCATCGGCCTTCATCAACGCGACAACGCGCGCCTGATCGGCACGATGGAGCGTCTGCGCGAACTGGGCAACACCGTGATCGTGGTCGAGCACGACGAGGAGACCATCCGCGCAGCGGACCACGTCGTCGACATGGGCCCGGGAGCGGGGGAGCACGGTGGCGAGATCGTCTGCCAGGGAACACCCGAGGACATCCTCGCGTGCGAGGACTCGCTCACGGGCGCGTACCTCTCGGGCAGGAAGAGCATTCCGGTGCCCGAGACACGCCGTCCCGCCGAGCGGGGCAGCGTGAAGATACTGGGCGCCGCCGAGCACAACCTCAAGGGTATCGACGTCGAGATCCCGCTGGGCAATCTCGTGTTGGTCACCGGCGTGAGCGGATCGGGCAAGAGCTCGCTTGTTGCCGACACGCTCGGCCCGGCGCTCAGCAACGCCGTGTACCGCACGCGGCACCGTACCGGGAAGCACGGCAAGATCGAGGGACTCGGTGCCATCGACAAGGTCATCGCCATCGACCAGTCGCCGATCGGTCGCACACCGCGCTCGAACCCGGCGACGTACACCGGACTCTGGGACGACGTGCGGTCGCTCTTCGCGTCAACGCCCGAGGCGAAGGCTCGCGGCTACGCGCCGGGCCGCTTCTCCTTCAACGTGCATGGCGGTCGCTGCGAGTCGTGCAAGGGCGATGGCCAGATCAAGATCGAGATGCACTTCCTGCCGGACATCTACGTGCCGTGTGAGGTGTGCAAGGGCAACCGGTACAACCGAGAGACCCTGCAGGTCACGTACCGAGGCAAGAACGTGAGCGAGATCCTCTCGATGTCCGTGGAGGAGGCGCTCAGCTTCTTCGAGAACATCCCGCCGATTCGGCGCAAGCTGCAGACGCTCTTCGATGTGGGTCTCGGCTATGTGAAACTCGGTCAGCCGGCGACTACGCTCTCCGGCGGTGAGGCGCAGCGCGTGAAGCTCGCCAGCGAGCTGCAGCGCCGGAGCACGGGACGCACCTTCTACATCCTCGACGAGCCGACGACCGGCCTGCACTTCGACGACGTGCGCCAGCTTCTGGCGGTGCTGCAGCGTCTCGTCGACGCGGGCAACACGGTCCTTGTCATCGAGCATAACCTGGACGTCATCAAGAACGCCGACCACATCATCGACCTCGGACCCGAGGGCGGCGACCGTGGCGGCGAGATCATCGTCACCGGCACGCCAGAGCAGGTGGCCGCCGAGCCCCGCTCGCATACAGGCAGGTTCCTGAAGCCGGTGCTCGAAGGACGCGGCGCCACCGTGCAGCCGGAGGTCGGGCAACAGCCATGACGCTCGACGCCTCAGGCGCTTCGCTTCCCGGGGTTCCAGACAGCCCCGGCGTCTACCTGTGGAAAGGCGCCGGTGGCGAGGTGCTCTACGTCGGCAAGGCGAAGTCGCTTCGCAAGCGCATGCGACAGTATGTGAGCGGGCACGACGACCGCGAGAAGATCCCGATGATGATGGAGCATGTCGCGAGCTACGACTACGTCGTCACCGACAACGAGGTCGAGTCGCTCATCCTTGAGGCGAATCTCATCAAGCAGTTCGATCCGCCGTTCAACGTGGACTACCGCGACGGTAAGACGTACCCGTACATCGCACTTACGACGGGTGACCCGTTCCCGGCGATCAAGTACACGCGCGAGCGGCATCGCCCGGGCACGCGGTACTTCGGCCCGTATACCGATGCCCGCGGTGCGCGCGAGACGATTGAAGTGGTTCGCCGCGTGTACCCGATCTGCCGGGCTACGTGCGTCGAGTGGAAGCGTCTCACCGCGAAGGGTGGCGAGCCCACCGGCAAGCCGTGCTTCGACTATCACGTGGGCAAAGGACCGGGACCGTGCGTGGGCGCCATCACACCCGAGGAGTACGCCGAGCGGGTCAACGACGTCTCGGCGTTCCTTGAGGGACGACGCGGCGGCATAGCGAGCGACCTCGAGCGTGCGATGCGCGCAGCGTCGGCCGACCTCGACTACGAACGCGCTGCCCGGCTCCGCAACTCGCTCGACGCGGTTCGAAGCGTTCTCGAGAAGCAGAAGGTCGTCTCGGACCGGCCGCTCGACATGGACGTCATCGGCGTGGAGCGCGAGGAGACCATCGCCGGCGTGCACGTCTTCCTGGTGCGCGAGGGGCGCGTGCTCGCGGGCAACGAGTTCGTGCTCGACAAGGGGCTCGACGTGCCGGAGTCCGAGCTCATCGAAGGCTTCCTGTTGCGCTACTACGGCGAGACGTCGTATGTCCCGAAGGAGATCATCGTCCCGATGCTGCCCGAGGAGCCCGAGGTGGCCGAGGAGTGGCTGTCGCGTCTTCGCGGCACGCGGGCCCGACTGTCGGTGCCGCAGCGCGGCGAGAAGCGGGCGCTCTCCGAGCTCGCATGCACGAACGCCCGGCACACGCTGGCGCGCTACAAGCACCGCACGCGCTACGACGAGGAGCGCCTGAACCGCGCGCTGCTCGAACTTGAGAGCGCGCTTGCGCTGCCGGCGCCGCCGCTCAGGATCGAGTGCTACGACATTTCCACCTTGCACGGGCGCTTCTCGGTGGGGTCGATGGTCGTGTTCTCGGGAGGACGCGCCGACAGGGCATCGTACCGCCGCTTCAAAGTGCGGCTCGACTCGGCCGAGGCGAACGACTTCGCGATGATGCAAGAGGTGCTGTCGCGGCGCTTCGCTCGGGACGCTGCGGGGGACTCGCGCTTCGGGTCTCGGCCCGACCTTATCGTCATCGACGGCGGAAAGCCGCAGCTCACGGCTGCCACCGCGGTTGCCGCCGAGCTTGGCATCACCGTGCCGATCGTGTCGCTCGCGAAGCGCGAGGAGGAGCTCTACGTGCCCGAGTGGGAGGAGCCGGTAACCCTACCGGCGGGCTCGTCGTCGCTCTATCTCGTGAAGCGGCTGCGGGACGAGGCACACCGTTTCGCGATCGAGTACCACCGCACGATCCGCGACAAGGCGATGACCGTCTCGGCGCTCGACGATATCCCGGGCGTCGGCCCCAAGCGGCGCAAAGCGCTCATCAAGGCGTTCGGCTCGGTGCGCAAGCTTCGCTCGGCCACGGCCGAGGAGATCGCAGCGGTTCCGGGCATTCCCGCTGAACTCGCGCGCGACATCGTCCGCTTTGTGTCACCATTGGCCGAGGAGGACGCCTCGGCGTCCGAGTGACGCGTGCGACCTGGGGGAGCGGATGTACGAGCGGGAATGGTCTGAGCTCGGGAAGGTGGACTTCTTCCTTGAGCACCTTGCACGCGCGGTCGAGCGAGGGGAAGTCCCGCGTTCGTCATACGACTCAATCGCACCGCGCTATCTTGAGCGCCGAGCCGACCTTGCAGCGGTACTGGAGCGAGGAGCGGCGCGGGCGCCAGTTGCGAGTGCTCCTGCGGGCGCGCCGGACGTGACCGTTTCCACGCAGGTGCTGCCAGTGGCGCCGACACCGGTCGAGAGACCATCAGTCTCGGGTATGCCGATTCCGGGTGTGCCTGTTCCCGTGGCGCCCTCGCGAACTCCTCTCAGCTGGACGACTGTCCTCATCGCCACTGGTGCCTTGCTTGTCATCGTGGCGGCCGCGGTCTTTGCTATCGCCGCCTGGCAGCTGGTGAGTCCGGTACTTCGCTTCTTGTTCCTCGGCGCACTCACCTTCGGCTTCTACGTGGCGGGCGAGCGCGTACGCTCCAAGCTGGATCTGTCGACCGGCGGAGTCGCGCTTACTGTCGTCGGTTCAGCGATGCTGCTCTTTGACGGCTGGATTCTGATCGACGGCTACCAGCTCACCGGGCCGTTGCCGTTTGCCGGTTGGTTCCTGTTGTGCTCGGTCGTTTACTGGCTCACCGAGCTACGGCTGCGGAGCAGATTCTTCGGTATCACCGGTGCTGCAGCCCAGATCGCGTGGTGGTGGCTACTCGGCGAGGGTCTCGGATGGGCGGTCGAGCCGCGCCTCGCGGCGATCTCGGTCGTGCTTGCGATATGGGCGATCGTTGCTCGAGGCGTGGACGAAGATTCGCCGTTTGCTTCGCTCGCAGGCATGTTGCGTCTGGCAGCGCCGATCGGCGCGGTGGCTATCGTGTGGGCCTTTATGGCGCAGTTCGGTGGCGGCGACGCGACCGCATTCGTTTCGGCGACCCTCGTGGGAATCTCGGTCTCGGTGATCGTTGATGCGCTCGATTTGCCGGGGGTCAGTGGCGCTTTCGGCTATCTGCCCTTGATGCTGCTCGCCGGCGGCCACGTCCCGAGCGAGTGGTGGCAGGTCGTGCTGTTCGGCGGGCTTGGCGTGACGCATATCGGAATCGAGCTCCGTCGCGGTCGCGGCGCCTATGGAGTCCTTGGATTGCTGTGGACCGCAATCGCGCTGTTCGCGCTCGGTGGCGCACTCGATCTCAGCGATCGAATGCTCGTCGCGCTCTTCATCGCCCTCGCGTTGGTCTGGTCCGGAATCGCATTCAGCATGCGACGCATGAAGATCGCCGAGGAGTACCGCGCCGAGCGGGTGCGCGTCATGGCGCTCACGTTCGAGTTCGGCGGTTGGACGCTTCTGGCAGGCGCGTCTATCGCGACGTTGTTCGTGACGCGTGCGTTCCCGGTAGTCGGTCTTGCGGCGACCCTCTCGGACGCTGTTCTCGTATTGTTTGCGGCTGCTGCCATTCTCGGCGCGTCGGTACTGCATCGCCGACCTGCCGTAGTGGGCGCGATGATTGTCTCGCTCTACGGCTTGTGGATTCTTCTCGATGTTGCGGCACCAGCACTTCGTGCGCCGCTGCGGGCTATCTGGCTGATCGTTGCGACCGGAGCGTGGTACCTCGCCGCGAATGTACTCGAGCGGGTGACCGGCGCCGAGCGCGCTCTCACACGGATGGCTGCTCGGTTGTCCGTCGCGCTGCTGTTCATGACGGCGGTCTTACTGGACGCATGGTACGTCGGGCTTCCAACCTGGCAGAGCGCTGCGCTTCTTGGTGCGCTCGCCATGTGGTTCCTGGCTGACGGTCTGCTCGATCGTACGGCCGTCTACTTCGGGGTGGCAGGAGCGGCAGCGGTTGCCGCCATCGCGATGTGGGGTGGTTGGCACGCGGACGGCGGCTTCGCCGCGATGGTCGGTTCGCTTGCTGCGCTCGGCATCGCCGCAGTAGGTTTGCTCGTACGCCGCGTTCGCGGCCTGGCGGTTTGGGCGCCCTGGGCAGCCGTCGCCGTCGCAGTCGTCGTCGCTCCCGTCGCGTGGTCAGACGCCGGTGCGCTTGCGTTCGGCCTGGCCGCGTGTGCAGCAGCAGCGTCTGTCGCAGCCTTCTCGAGCGGTTGGATCGAAGGCGTGCTCATCGCGGGTGTGCTGGCCGCGTCGGCGATGCTCGCCGCGCTTGCGAACGCCAACGTCACCGCCTGGTCGACCACCGGCGCCATGATTGCTCTTGCGGCGGTGATGCTCCTGCCATCGTTCGTCCTGGACACCGATGAGAAGTCGGTCGTCGGCAGGACGGTGCGCGCGCTCTGTGCTGCAGGTGCGATCAGTATCGTCATGCTGGTAGCCGTGGGAATCGGTGCTCGCGATTTGTGGTATGACGTCCCGGCGTGGATGGCGCTCGACAGGAATGCTCTCGCTGTCTCGGTTGCCACGCTCGGTGCATATGTACTCGGCGCATCGGTCGCGCACGATCTTGAGAACGGGCTCTTCGTTGGCGTGTTCTTCCTGCTCAGCGCGTACTGGCTGAAGCTTGGGGATCTCGACCGGCCGCCGATCGAGTACTTCACGGTGCCTGCAAGCGTGTACGTCGCCTGGTGCGGCTATCGTTGGGCGCGACTGCATCCTTCTCGGCCGTTCCCGGTACTCTGCGATGTCGGTGCCGCCGCACTGTTGCTCATGCCTTCGGCGTACGCGCTGAACGCCATAGGGATTAGCGCTGCACTCGCGTGGCAGCACACGCTATGGGGAATCGGCCTGGCAATCGCGGGTATCGCACTTGGCGTTGTCCTGCGGGTACGCGTCTACTTCCTCGGAAGCGTGTTCGCGCTCATCTACATTGCTTTCGTCCGTACCTGGACATACCTGGTGGAGTACTGGTGGGTCGTGCTGGGAGTGGTCGGCATCGGAATGATCATCGTTGCGCTTGCACGTGAACTCCGGCGACAGATGGTCACCGGTGTGCGGGATGTACTGGAAGGCTGGCGGTAAGCTCGCTGCTATACTTGAACGAGCCAGCTACCGACTCACCCCCCGGGAGGACGCGATGAAGTTCATCCTGCGTATGCTTGTATCAGCGGCGGCGCTCTTTGGTGTGGCATACCTCACCGGTGGCGCACTTCTGCAAGTCGACACGTTCTGGCCGGCTGCGGTGATCGCGGCCGTGGTCCTCGCCGTAGTGAACGCGCTGATCAAACCGATCGTTCACTTCCTGGCGTTTCCGGTGACCGTGCTCAGCCTCGGGCTGTTCTCGCTCGTGATCAGCGCGCTCATGCTCTACATCGTTGCCGCCGTGGTGCCCGGTATCGAAACGACTGGCTTCCTCCAGACCGTCGTCGCGAGCATCATCATCTCGATCGTCAGCTCGATCGGCGGCAAGCTTGTGGATCCGGAGTCCGACCGTGGCTGATGCCTCAGACATGATCCCTGCCGAGGACGTCACCGTCGATCCTGGGGAGCGCGAACTCGTCGTCATCACCGGCATGTCGGGCGCGGGGCGCTCGGAGGCGATGCACACCTTCGAGGATCTCGGCTACTTCTGCATCGACAACATCCCGCCGGCGCTCATCTCGCAGCTCGTGGCGCTCACCGCGCTGCCCGGCAGCCGCATCCGCCACGTCGCGGTCGTGTGCGACGTGCGCGGCGGGTCGTTCTTCTCGGAACTCTCAGCAGCACTGGCCGCGCTCGATGAGTCCGGCCACCCGCATCGCCTGCTGTTCCTCACGGCCGATGACCGCACCCTGGTGCAGCGCTTCAAGGAGACGCGGCGCCGGCATCCGCTGGCGGACGACCGCTCGCTGAGCGACGGTATCCGCGCGGAGCGCAAGCTGCTCGAGCCGTTCGAGCGCGTCGCCGACCTCATTGTGGATTCAAGTCACCTGCGCCCGCAGGAGCTTCGGGCGCTCATCAGGCAGCGGTTCCTCTCGGGCACCGAGACGGAGTCGCTCACGGTGACGGTCTCGTCATTCGGTTTCAAGTACGGCGTGCCGATCGATGCGGACATCGTCATCGATGTTCGTTTCCTGCCGAACCCGTACTACATGCCGAAGCTTCGCGAGAAGACCGGACTCGACAAGCCGGTGCGGGCATTCGTGCTTGGACGTGTCGAGACCGAGGAGTTCCTGCGCCGTTGGTTCGACATGCTCGATGTGCTGCTTCCCGCATACTCGGCCGAGGGCAAGGCACAACTGCACATAGCGCTCGGATGCACGGGCGGCATGCATCGCAGCGTCGTCCTCGCCGAGCAGACCGCCGAGCACCTGCGGCGTCACGGTGAACTCGTGAACGTATCGCATCGCGACATCGGCAAAGACAAGGGCCGTTCGTGAGACGCGCGGTCGCCATCGGCGGCGGCACGGGACTCCCGGTCGTGCTGCGGTGCCTCGCATCCTGGGAGTATGACGTCACGGCAGTCGTCACGGTCGCTGACGACGGCGGCTCATCCGGCACGCTCAGGCGCGAGCTCGGCGTACTGCCACCGGGTGACATCCGGAATTGCCTCGTTGCCCTGGCTGCGCCGGATTCGGCGCTCGCCGAGGTCTTCCAGTACCGCTTCCCAGCAGGGGAGGGCCTCGTCGGCCATGCGCTCGGCAATCTCATCATCGCGGCGCTTGCCGAGATGCGCGGCGGTTTCGCCGAGGCCATCGAGGGTGCCTCGCAGTTGCTCGGCGTTCGCGGCCGGGTGCTCCCGTCAACGCTTGCGGACGTCGTGCTCTTCGCCGAGGACGACACCGGCGAGCGCGTCGTGGGCCAGGAGAATGTCGCGCACAGCGCCGCACGTGTGTGCAGCGTGCACCTCGAGCCAGCGGCGCCGCCGGCATACGCGCCGGTGCTCGACGCGATCCGTCAGGCGGACGTGGTCGTTCTCGGTCCCGGGAGTCTCTACACGAGCATCATGCCGAACCTGCTGATAGATGGTGTGGCCGAGGCCCTGCGTGCCACGAAGGCACGCGTCATCTACATCTGCAACGTCGCAAACCAGCGCGGTGAGACAACGGGGCTCGATGCTGTCGGGCATGTCCTCGCGCTCGAAGAGCACGGGTTGCGCGGCGCTATCGACGTGGTGCTCGTGCACGACTCGGATGCGGCACCGCTTCCGGACGACATCTCGCCGGTCGACGGCGGTGCAAACGCCCGAGCACGGATAGAGGCGCACGGTATCACCGTCGTCGTGACCGATCTCGTCGACAGGAGCGCGCCGATGCATCACGATCCAGACCTGCTCTGCGCGGCGCTGAGGGGGTTGGCGTAGGTGTCATTCACTGCCGAGGTCAAAGACGAACTGTCGCGGGTCGAGCCGAAGCGCAAGTGCTGCCCACGCGCCGAGCTCTCGGCTCTCGTTCGCGTGGAAGGCACCCTGCACTTCACCGGCAACGAACGCTTTCGTCTGGAGATCGCCACCGAGACGGCTCCGGTGGCGCGCAAGGCGATCAAGTTGCTGCACAGCATCTACGAACTTACGACCGAACTCACGGTCCGCCGCTCGGTGCTCCACAAATCGAACAACTACCTCATCACAGTGCCCGCGCAACCGAAACTCGCCCAGGCGCTGCACGACTTAGGCATCCTCGACGACGCACTCACGCCCAGCCACGGTATTCCGCGCTGGCTTGTGAAGAAGGACTGCTGCGCGATCTCGTACCTGCGTGGCGCGTTTCTTGGCGGCGGCTTCGTGGCGGATCCGCACGGCGACTTCCACTTCGAGCTTACCGCCGAGTCCGAGCAGGTGGCCGAGGACCTCACTGCGATCATGGCCCGCTTCGACATCAACGCGCGCATCACGCAGCGGCGCGGCACGTACGCGGTCTACCTGAAGGGCGCCGAGCCGATCGTCACGTTCCTCGCGCTGGTCGGCGCTCACCACGCGCTGCTTCGCACGGAGGACGTGCGCATCATCAAGGGCGTCCGCAACGACGTGAATCGCCTCGTGAATGCGGAGACCGCCAACCTCCAGAAGAGCGCCGAGGCGGCCATGACGCAAGTCGAGGCCATTCGACGACTCGCATCGTCGCGCGGTCTGGAGAGTCTGCCGCCAGCGCTGCAGGAGCTTGCGGCGTTGCGCCTGGAGCATCCCGACGCGAGCCTGCGTGAGCTCGGCGAGCTTGCAGAGCCGCCGCTCTCAAAGTCCGCCGTCTATCACCGTATCCGCCGGCTGGAAGAGCTCGCCTCGGACTAACGGCCGCACGGGGGTGCTGTTGCGTCGCTGTTTCGGCTACTATTCGAGGCGTGGCCCGTAGCGGCCCGGCATTTGTCCGTTCGGGTTATGAGGAGGGGTTGGCTCGTGGCAATCAGAGTCGGAATCAACGGGTTCGGTCGTATCGGGCGCCTGGTCTTCCGCGCCGCCGAGAAGGATCCGAACATCGAAGTGGTCGCCGTGAACGACCTCACCGACGCGAAGACCCTCGCGCACCTGCTCAAGTACGATTCGGTGCACGGAAAGTTCGGGTACGACGTGAAGGCCGGCGAGGGCGCATTCTTCGTCGACGGCCGTGAGGTCAAGGTCCTTGCCGAGCGCGATCCCGCCAAGCTGCCCTGGGGCGAGCTGGGCGTGGATGTCGTCGTCGAGTCGACGGGTCTTTTCACGGACGGCACCAAGGCGCAGTGGCACCGTGATGCCGGCGCGAAGAAGGTCATCATCTCGGCTCCTGCCAGCAACGAGGACATCACCATCGTCATGGGCGTCAACGACGGTGAGTACGACGCCGAGAAGCACAACATCATCAGCAACGCTTCGTGCACCACGAACTGCCTCGCGCCGTTCGCCAAGGTCCTGCGCGACAGCTTCGGCCTCAAGCAGGGCTTCATGAACACGATCCACAGCTACACGAACGACCAGAACATCCTCGACCTGCCGCACAAGGACCTCCGGCGCGCACGCGCAGCAGCGATGTCCATGATCCCGACCTCCACGGGCGCTGCGAAGGCGATCGGCCTCGTGCTGCCGGACATGAAGGGCAAACTCGACGGCATGTCGGTCCGCGTTCCCACGCCCGACGGCTCCGTCGTCGACCTGGTCGCCGAACTCGAGACGCCGGTCACGCGCGACATGATCAACGCTGCCATGAAGGCGGCCGCCGAGGGTCCGATGAAGGGCTACCTGGAGTACTGCGAGGATCCGATCGTCTCGATCGACGTCGTCGGCAATCCCGCATCTTCGGTCTTCGACTCGCTCCAGACGATGGTCATGGGCGGGGAGGGCACCTTCGTGAAGTGCCTCTCGTGGTACGACAACGAGTGGGGCTACTCCAACCGCGTCGTCGACCTGATCAACATGGTCGGGTAACTCGATCTCACCTGCAGCGGGCGCGGAAACGCGCCCGCTGTCGTGTCCGGTACCAAGTATGTGGAGGGGCGATGTTCTCCAAGAAGACCGTGAAAGACGTCGACGTCCGCGGCAAGCGCGTTCTCGTGCGCGTCGATTTCAACGTCCCGCTCGCCGAGGGATCGGTCACCGATGACACCCGGGTGCGTGCGGCGCTGCCGACGTTGCGCTACCTGGTCGACCATGGCGCACGCGTCATCGTCATGAGCCATCTCGGCCGCCCCAAGGGTGAGCCCGACCCGCAGTACAGCCTCCGTCCGGTGCGACGCGTGCTTCAACGCCTGCTTGGCCGCAATGTCGTCTTCGTCGACGACATCGTCGGTGCCGAGGCGCACGAGGCCGTCGACCGCATGGTCGACGGTGAGATCATCATGCTCGAGAACGTCCGCTTCAATCCCGGCGAGAAGGCGAACGATCCCGAGTTCGCAAAAGCGCTCGCATCGCTCGCGGACATCTACGTGAACGACGCGTTCGGCGCGGCGCACCGCGCGCATGCATCGACGGCCGGCGTAGCACAGTACCTGCCTGCAGTCGCGGGCCTGCTGCTCTCGCGCGAGGTCGAAACGCTCACCTCGATGCTCACCGATCCCGAGCGCCCGTTCGTTGCGATCCTCGGCGGGTCGAAGGTCTCGGACAAGATCGGTGTCATCGATCGCATGCTCGACTGCGTCGATTCGCTGCTTATCGGTGGCGGGATGTGCTTCACCTTCCTCGTCGCCAAGGGCGTGGACGTCGGCCGTTCGCTCGTCGAGGAGGAGTGGATCGAGCCAGCCAGGCAGATGATGGAGAAGGCGCTCGAGCGTGACGTCGAGATCATGCTCCCCGTCGACTTCGTCGTCGCCGAGGCCATCGAGCACGACTCCGAGACGAAGGTCGTTGGCCGAGAGGAGATCCCCTCGGACATGATGGGCCTCGACATCGGACCGACCACGAGCGAGCTCTTCAAGGGCGCTATCGGTATGGCGCGCACCATCTTCTGGAATGGTCCCATGGGCGTGTTCGAGATGAAGCCGTTCGAGACCGGTACGCGCGAAGTCGCCATGGCGGTCGCGCGCAACAACCGCGCGGTCTCCGTCATCGGCGGTGGCGATTCCGTTGCAGCGCTCAAGAAGTTCGATCTTGAGGAGCGCGTCACGTTCGTCTCCACAGGCGGTGGCGCTTCGATGAAATTGCTCGAGGGCACGACGCTTCCTGGCGTCGAGGCGCTCATGGACAAAGACGCGTAGCACTCGGAAAGGGGAGCGCCATGGAGCGCCGAATGATGGTCGCCGGCAACTGGAAGATGTACACCACTTCGGGTGAGGGTGCGGTGCTCGTCCAGGACATCGCCGAGGAGCTCGAGCGGGAGCTCGACGACAATGCGCTCGACGTGGTCGTGTGCCCGCCGTTCACCGGCATCAAGGCCGTCTCGACCGTGGTCGAGCTCGATCATCTCAATATGGGCCTCGGCGCGCAGGATATGTTCTGGGAGGCTGAGGGCGCTTTCACCGGAGCCATCTCGGCACGCATGCTCACCGAGCTGCGGTGTACGCATGTGATCGTCGGTCACTCGGAGCGTCGCGAGTTCTTCGGCGAGACCGATGAGACCGTCAACAAGAAGGTACATGCGGTGTTCGCCGCCGGAATGACGCCGATCATGTGCTGCGGCGAGACGCTGGCGACGCGCGATGCGCTGGAGACCGACTCGTTCATTCGCTCCCAGATTGTGGCGGGCGCTGCCGGGCTCTCAGCAGAACAGGCCGCTCGGCTCGTGATTGCATACGAACCGATTTGGGCCATCGGTTCCGGTCGTACGCCTACCCCCGAGTCCGCCAACGACGTAACTCGCGCCATCCGCGCGACTATCGGCGCGATGTACGGCCCGCCCGCCGCAATGCAGGTCCGCGTGCTCTACGGCGGCTCGGTGAAGCCGGAGAACGCGAGCATGTTCTTCTCGGAGCCCGACATCGACGGCGCGCTTGTCGGCGGCGCCGCGCTCAAGGCCGACTCGTTCGCTGCAATTGCGAAGGCGGCATGCGGGAAGTGACAACGCCTGTCGCGCTCGTGATCATGGATGGCTTCGGACTCGGCGCGCCGGGTCCCGGCAACGCCATCACCGAGGCGAACACGCCCAATCTCGACCGGCTCTTCGCCGAATGCCCGTGGGCACCGCTTGAGGCGTCGGGCGAGGCTGTGGGTCTTCCCGATGGCCAGATGGGCAATTCCGAGGTCGGACATCTCAACATCGGCGCCGGCCGCGTCGTCTACCAGGAGCTGACCCGCATCTGCAAGTCCATCGAGGACGGCTCGCTCGTCGAGAACGAGGTGCTTGCGACCGCCATGGATGCGGCCATCGCGGCCAACGGAGCCGTGCACTTCATGGGGCTGCTCTCGGACGGCGGCGTCCACAGCCACCAGGATCACCTGTACGCGCTCGTCCGCATGGCCGCGTCGCGAGGCGCGAAGCGCGTCTTCGTGCATGCGTTCCTGGACGGCCGAGACGTTCCTCCGCACAGCGGCCTCGGCTTCATCGAGAAGCTGGAAGTCGTTCTTGCCGAGGTGGGCGTCGGCCGCATTGCGACCGTCATGGGCCGCTACTACGCCATGGACCGCGACAAGCGGTGGGAGCGGGTCGAGCAGGCGTGGAGCGCGATGACCCTGGGTATTGGCGTGCACACGCCGTCGGCAACGGCAGCCCTCTCGGCGTCGTACGAGGCCGGAGTCACCGACGAGTTCGTGGCGCCGACAGTCGTCTGCGACGGCGACCTGCCGATCGGCACGCTTGCCGACCATGACGCGCTCGTCTTCTTCAACTTCCGACCGGACCGCGCACGTGAGATCACGAGGGCGTTCGTGGATCCTGCGTTCGATGGGTTCGTTCGCTCGGTCCAGCCGAAGCTCCATTTCGTGTGTCTGACCGACTACGACCCGACGATTCCTGCGCCGGTCGCCTTCGCGAAAGACCTCCCATGTTGCGTTCTGGCGGATGTACTCTCGGAAGCGGGTCTGCGGCAGCTGCACATCGCTGAGACGGAGAAGTACGCACACGTGACGTTCTTCTTGAACGGTGGCGCAGAAGCGCCGAAGGACGGCGAGGAGCGCGTGCTCGTGCCGAGCCCGCACGTCCCGACGTACGACTCGCAACCCGAGATGAGCGAGCCCGAGGTGACGCGGCTGCTCGTGGAGGCCATCGAACAGCAGCGCGCCGACTTCTACGTGGTCAACTACGCGAATTGCGACATGGTCGGGCATACGGGTGTCTCTGAGGCGGCAATCCGCGCTGTCGAAGCCGTCGACGACGGAGTCGGCCGCGTCGCCAGGGCCATCTCGGCGTTGGGCGGTGCGCTCATCGTGACCGCCGACCATGGGAATGCAGAGCGGATGATGGAACCGGACGGCAGCCCGTTCACCGCTCACACGACAGACCCGGTGCCGTTCATCTGCTGCGGTGGAGGCGTCACACAGGTGCGTGATGGAGGAATCCTCGCCGATGTGGCCCCGAGCGTTCTCGACCTGCTCGGCATCGACCCGCCCGCCGAGTGGACAGGGGAGACGCTGCTCGGGCGCTAGTTGAGCAACCAGCCTCGTGTCGGTATACTGGCACGGTTCGACTGAGACATGCCGATCGTCCTGAGAGTCCCGAGGGGCGGCGTTTTCGAGGAGTTGTAGTGACTGTCTTCGCATACATCGTCATTGCTATTCACAGTATATGCGCTATTGGCCTGATTCTATTCGTCCTTCTGCATTCAGGTAAGGGCACGGGCCTTTCCTCCATGCTGGGCGGTGCCGTGCCTACCACGTCGAGCGGCAGCGGTATCATCGAGAAGAACCTCGACCGCATCACCGTTGGTTTCGCTGCTGGTTACGCGGTCACGGCTCTGTTGCTCATGATCATCTACCGACCAGGTCTGTAAGCGCTCGAGACGACCGGTCCTGCAAGACAAAGCAACGCCCGCCATCTTGGCGGGCGTTGCTTTTTGCGTGCCGAAGCACGGTGCGTGAAGGTGTCTGCGCTTGCCTTTCTATGCAAAGAGCGGGAGTATTAGGTGTTCGTTCCACGTCCGCAAAGGAACACTAGAAGAAGGCATCGGCCTGTGCGGCCGAGTTTGATCGCCAGGGAGGGATGAACGCGCGCGATCGTTGGACTATTTGGCAGTGTATACATGCAAGTACGCACGGTTTCCGGAGGGAGGCTGAACATTGTCTAGTCGAATTCGTAAGAGCATGGCTGTCGCTTTGGCCCTTGTCATGGTCGTTGCGGTTGCGGGTCTCGGTGGTTGTAAGGCCAAGACCGATACTGGCACTGGCACTGACACGGGCAGCACGGGCGCAACCAAGGGCGGTACGCTGAGTTTCTACATCAACGAGCCTGCGTTTATCGACCCCGTGAACGCTCAGGAATCTGAGGGTATGCAGGTCGTCAACTCGGTCTTTGACAGCCTGGTCGACTTCGATCCGGCCACGTCTGAGATCATGCCTTCAGCGGCGGAGAGCTGGGAAGGTAACGCGGACGCAAGCGTTTGGACGTTCAAGCTTCGCAAGGGTGCGAAGTTCCACAATGGCCGCGAGGTCACGGCTCAGGACTTCAAGTACGCCTGGGAGCGCATCTGCAATCCCGAGAACAAGTCCGAGATCTCCTACCACCTCGCAGCAGTCAAGGGCTTCGACGAGATGGCAGCCGGCACCGCTAAGGAGCTGTCTGGCGTCAAGGTCGTCGATGACTACACCCTTGAAGTGACCCTCTCGTATCCTTTCGGTGACTTCGAGTATGTCGTTGGTCACCCGGCCCTGGGCCCGGTCCCGGCCGAAGAGCTCGACACGCCCGACAAGGTCAAGGCGTTCCTTGATATGCCGATCGGCAACGGCCCCTTCAAGATGGCTGAGCCGTGGTCGCACAACCAGGGCATCAAGGTCGTTCGCTTTGACGATTACTATGGCGACACCGCTCTTCTCGACGGCGTCGACTTCAAGATCTTCAAGGACGAAGAGACCGCATTCCTCGAGTTCAAGGCCGGCAACCTGGACTTCACCAGCATCCCTGGTGGCCAGATCGAAGCCTCGATCCAGGAGTACGGCGAGAGCGCTGACGGTTACACGATTGAGCCTGGCAAGCAGGTTCTGACCGGTTCCGAGCTCTCCACCTACTACATGATCTTCAACACCAAGGACGCCACGCTCAAGAACGCAGACGTCCGCCGTGCTATCTCGATGGCGATCAACCGCGAGGCAATCGTCACGAGCGTGTACGAGGGCACTCGTAGCCCTGCCACCGGCATCGTTCCCAAGGGCATCGTCGGCTATCAGGACGGCGCGTGGCCGTATGCGAAGTACGACAAGGAAGGCGCCATCGCTCTGCTGGAGAAGGCCGGATATCCGGGCGGCAAGGGTCTCCCCGAGATCAGCCTGTCGTTCAACTCCGGCTCAGGTCATGAGCCTGTCATGCAGCTCATCCAGTCCGACCTCAAGGCCATCGGCGTGAACGTCAAGCTCGACGGCCAGGAGTGGGCGCAGTACCTGGACAAGCTGGATGCTGGCGAGTTCCAGTTGGGTCGTCTCGGCTGGCTTGCCGACTACCCGATCATGGACAACTTCCTGTATCCGCTGTTCTACTCCAAGAGCGCTGACAACCACTCGTTCTACAACGACCCCGCGATGGACACCGCAATCCTGGACGCCCGCAAGGTCACCGACCCTGCCGCGCGTGTAGAGGCCTATCGCGCGATCGAGAAGACCATCGGCGAAGCCGCCCCGGTCGCCCCGATCGTCGGGTACAAGCACCAGCGTGTCGGCTCGGCACGTATCCGTGACTTCGTCTTCAGCCCGATGAGCCTTGCGGCTCTCGACAAGGCCTGGATCGAGACGAAGTAGCACAGGAACCAAGAGAAACATGGTGACGTGGGAGGATGCCGCAGGGCATCCTCCCACCGATTCCACCACACGCGTCTCTCGCAACTTGGCCTATCCCGAACCCAGTTAGGCGCCGCTATGCTCAAGTACATTCTTCGTCGAATTCTCCAGATGATTCCGGTCTTCATCGGAGTGACGATCCTACTCTTCATACTCAAGGCCCCGGGAATCTTGCCCGGCGACCCGATTCGCATGATCACAGGTGAGAAGGAAATCTCGCCCGTGCTGTACCAAACGCTTATCGAAGAGAACGGGCTCGACAAACCGCTCGTTCAGCAGTACTTCATCTACCTTGGAAAACTCACACACGGCGATCTGGGCAAGTCATACCAGAAAGATCGTCCTGTGACCGAGCTCTTCGCGAACACGTATCCCAACACCATCAAGCTGGCGTTTGCAGCAATTGTGGTCGAGATACTCATTGGCGTTGGCGCCGGCATTATCTCGGCTATCAAGCAGTACTCGTTCTGGGACGTGCTCGTCACTTTATCCACGTCCATTCTTGTGTCGGTTCCGGTCTTCTGGCTGGGCATGGTGCTCCAGGTCATCTTCGGCATCGAGATGAAGAAGTGGACCGGAGGAGCGTTCTTCCTACCGATCTCCGGTATGTCGGGTGACCAGTTCCCCGCCTGGGTGCATCTGATCTTGCCCGCCGTGACGCTGGCATCGGTCTCCACGGCGTATGCCGCACGCATCATGCGCAGCCAGCTGCTTGAGGTCATGGGCCAGGACTACATCCGCACCGCAACGGCAAAGGGCCTGCGGCACAGAAGTGTGGTCTTCAAGCATGCGCTCAAGAACGCGCTTATCCCTGTCGTCACGTTCATCGGCTTGGACCTTGGGGCCATGATGAGCGGAGCGATCCTGACCGAGACCATCTTCAACTGGCCCGGCGTCGGACTTGAGATCTACCTCGCGATCGGGCAGCGTGACTGGCCTATCGTCATCGGCGGCGTCATCATCGTGGTGTTCGCTGTCATGATCATCAACCTCCTCGTCGACATCAGCTACGCCTTCCTGGATCCGCGGATCAGGTATGGCGGAGCGGCAGAGTAGGGGCGACCATGACAGACAGACACATACACGATCCCCTTCGCGAAGAGGGTCACCCCATCAAGGACTACCGGAGCGGTATCCCCGCGACGCCTCCGTCCGAGGATGTCACGAATGCGGATCTCTCTTCGGCCGCGAGCCGGACATTGTGGGGCGACGCCTGGCGGCGCCTGCGTCGCAACAAGCTCGCTATGGCCGGTCTCATCTGGGCGATTCTCATTGTCGTGGTCGCGTTGTCTGCGGACCTGTGGGTGCCGCAGCGTTATGGCGATCCGGAACTCATCGACTCGACAACGGTCGTTGAGCGCATGCTGCTCAAGCCGAGCGTCGAGCATCCGTTCGGAACCGATCGTCTCGGGCGCGACATTCTTGGCCGCGTCATCTATGGTGCCCGTGTCTCGCTTGCGGTCGGCATCGTCGCCGAGTCTATCTCGGTGATCATCGGCCTCATTCTCGGGGCGCTCGCCGCCTACTACGGCAAGTGGTGGGATACGCTGATCATGCGATTGGCGGACATCTTCCTTGCGTTCCCGTACATCCTGTTCGCCATTGCGCTCATCGCGGTACTCGGCAGGGGCTACATCAACGTCTTCATCGCCATCGGCATCCTTGGGTGGCCGACGATCGCCCGTGTCTTCCGCAGCTCGATACTCTCCGTCAAGGAGAACGAGTACGTCGACGCCGCCCGCGCGCTGGGAGCATCAGACTTGCGGATCATGTCACGGCACATCATGCCGAACGCCGTTGCGCCCATCATCGTGTACTCGACGATGAGCGTCGGTGGCGCGATCCTCACCGAGGCGGCGCTGTCCTTCCTCGGCATGGGCGTTCAACCGCCGACTCCGTCGTGGGGACTGATGCTGTCCGAGGCACGCGCGTACCTGTTCACGGCTCCGTGGCTCATGATCTACCCGGGCGCCGCAATTCTGACGACCGTCCTGGCCTTCGTCTTGCTCGGTGACGGCCTTCGGGACGCACTCGACGTGAAGCTGAAGGACTAGCCATGGAAACCCTACTCAGCGTGAAAGATCTCAAGACGTACTTCACGACCCGAGACGGGATCGTGAAGGCGGTTGACGGTGTTTCGTTCGACCTGCATCCCAGCGAGACGCTTGGCGTTGTCGGGGAGTCGGGATCGGGCAAGTCCGTGACGGCTATGTCCATCATGCGTCTCATCCAGGGTCCGCAAGGCAAGATCGAAGCTGGTTCGATCACCTTCCGTGACCAGGACGTTCTGGCGATGGACGAGGAAGAGGTCCGTCACCTTCGTGGCGACCGCATCGCGATGATCTTCCAGGACCCGATGACGTCACTGAACCCGGTCTTCCGGGTGGGCGACCAGATAGCCGAGTCGCTCATCATCCACAAAGGCATGAACAAGAAGGAGTCATTCGCCAGGGCCATAGAGCTGCTTGAGCTCGTCGGTATTCCGAAGCCCGAAAGCCGCGCGAAGGACTATCCCCACCAGTTCTCGGGCGGTATGCGGCAGCGCGCGATGATCGCTATGGCGCTCGCCTGCGATCCGGACATCCTCATCGCCGACGAGCCGACGACAGCGCTCGACGTCACGATTCAGGCTCAGATTCTCGAGCTCATGATGGAGCTGCAGCGCAGGACCGGCTCGGCGATCATCATGATCACACACGACCTGGGCGTCGTGGCTGACATGGCAGACCGTGTGCTGGTCATGTACGCCGGCCGCCCTGTCGAGTTCGGCACAGCGGACGAGGTCTTCTACAAGCCGCAGCATCCGTACACCTGGGGGCTCCTGGACAGCCTGCCAAGGCACGATATCGATGAGAAAGGCAACCTGTGTCCGATCCAGGGTCAGCCGCCAAGCCTCATCAACGTTCCCACGGGCTGTGCGTTCAATCCGAGATGCCCCTATGCAAAGGACAGGTGTCGGACAGAGGTGCCTCAGATTCGTGATATCGAAGGGAAGCATGGCGCCGCGTGTCACTTCGCAGGTGACGTGGACTTCTTCCGTGGATGTGCGGGGGTGACCTCGTGAGCACGATTCTCTCAGTCAAAAACCTGAAGAAGTACTTCCCGGTCAGCCAGGGTCTCCTGATGTCGAAGCTCGGCGCTCACGTAAGCGCCGTCGATGACATCTCCTTCGACGTCGAGCAGGGCGAGACGCTCGGCCTGGTCGGCGAATCAGGCTGTGGCAAGTCCACTACCGGTCGGTGCGTCATCCGACTGCTCGAGCCGACTTCGGGTTCCGTCGAGTTCGAGGGTACTGATGTCGGTGCACTGCGCGGCAAAGCTCTGAAGGCATTCCGCCGAGAAGTGCAGTTCATCTTCCAAGACCCGTACGCCTCGCTCAACCCGCGCATGACGGTCGGCGAGATCGTGTGGGAGCCGCTGGTCATCCACAAGATCGGCACACCTGAAGAGCGCCGAGAGAAGGCACGCGAGCTTCTCGAGGTCGTCGGGTTGAACCCTGAGCATATCAACCGGTATCCGCACGAGTTCTCGGGCGGTCAGCGCCAGCGGATCGGCATCGCGCGTGCGCTCGCGCTCCGGCCGAAGCTCATCATCTGCGACGAGCCGGTCTCAGCGCTCGACGTCTCCATCCAGGCCCAGGTCATCAACCTTCTCGACGAGCTGCAGGACAAGTTCGGGCTTACGTACCTGTTCATCGCTCACGACCTGTCCGTGGTCCGGCATATCTCGGACCGCATCGCAGTCATGTATCTCGGCAAGATCGTGGAGATCGGCGATTGGAAGGGTCTGTACGACGAGCCCTACCATCCGTACACGCAGTCGCTGCTGTCTGCTGTTCCGGTGCCCGATCCCGAGAAGCAGCGTGCCAGGCGCAGGATCATCCTTGAAGGTGACGTCCCGAGCCCGATCAATCCGCCGTCAGGCTGCCGCTTCCATACGCGGTGCCCGATCGCGCAGCCGATTTGTTCACAGCAGGAGCCGGAACTGAAAGAGGTTGCACCCGGTCACAGAGCCGCGTGTCACTTCGCTGCGGTCAATCCGATCCCTGTTGACCGTCAGCGGGTTTCGACGACTGCTGAGGATAGTGGCGCTACGGGCTAGGCAGGGCGCGAAAGCATTGCTATACTTCCGTTCGCTGCCCTTCGGGGCAACGATGTATGTCGAAGTGGCGGAACGGCAGACGCGCTAGGTTGAGGGCCTAGTGAGGGCAACCTCGTGAGGGTTCAAATCCCTCCTTCGACACCATGATAGTTACCGGGAGCCCCCTACTGCAGGGGGCTCCTTGCATTCCCGGATCAGTGAGGCGGAATCAGCGCAGCCGCAACTATCGCGATGTCGTCGGTGTGCACGTCCTGAGAGAACGTCACCACCTCGGTCATCAGCGTATCCACGATGAGCTGCGGATCTGCATCGCGCATCATGTCGAGCGTCTGGTGGATACGTTCTTCCCCGAAGAACTCCTTCCCGCGGCGTGCATCGGGAAGTCCATCGCTGAAGATGACGAACGCATCGCCCGGATTGAGGGCGATGCTGAATTGCTCGAACGTGGCGTCGGACCATATGCCGAGCGGACGGTTCCGCAGGGCATCGTGTCTGATGCACCCCGTGGGGGTGCACACGTACGGATCCGGGTGACCTGCGCTACAGAGATCGACGATTCCAGTGCGGGTGTCGATGACGGCGTACGTCGCCGTCGCGAAGATGCCCTCCGGGAGCAGCCGCACGAGCGCCTCGTTTGCAGACGCAAGAGTAGTGGCCGGTGTTGCATCGATCAAGCTGAACGCGTGCAGCGTCGTCCTGACGATGGAGCTCGTCGCAGCCGCTTCGATGCCCTTGCCGGATACGTCGCCGAGAACGATCGCTATGCGGCCCTCGTCGACCTGGAAGGCGTCGTAGAAGTCGCCGCCGATCTTCGCAAGCTCGTCAGCCGACCGATAGCCGTGCCCGAGCGCCAGCCCCGGGAGCTGCTCCGGGAACGTCAGCATCGCTCCCTGGAGCGTATCGGCGATCTCGCGCTGTGCCGCGTACTGTCGCGCATTCTCGAACGCCAGGGCGAGGGAAATCGCGAGTCGTACCGCGAACTCGCGATCGGTGTCCCGGAACTCGCGGTCGGCCCTCTGAAGGTGGAAGCTCAGGATGCCAAACACCTTGCCGGCGCTCGAGAGCGGCACCGTGAGAAGCCCCCTGATTCCGAGACGGATCGCGAAGTCGGTGTCTACCCGGGTATCCTCAAGCGCGTCACGAACGACGAGTGGGGTGTTGGATTCCGCCGCGATGTCCAGATGCCGAGCAGTGGCTGTATCGAGCAGGGTGTCGATCGAGCTCTCGGGCAGTCTGTAGATGTGCTTCACGCGCCAGCCGTTGTCTTCGCGGAGGCTGATAGCCGCGGAATCCGCGTGTACCGCTTGGGCGGCTCCCAGAAGCGCTCGCTCGAGAATCTCATCGAGGTCAAGCGTGGAGTTCACAGCGGTGTCGATCACCGAGAGCGTCTGCGCGAGCTCTGCTTCGCGTCGAATACGCGACTCGCGCTCACTGAGCGCGGCATTCGTCTCGGCTAACTCGCGGAACAGCACTTCATGCGGCTCGGTGAGCGCAGTCTCGATGATGGCCTTGTAGAGCAGGTAGACGGCGAGGATTCGGGTGTAGTGGCCCACGAGGTTGAGTACTCCGTAGGCGTCCGAGTACAGCGTGAAGCTAAGTTCCGAAACGATGGTCACTGCGATTGACCATGACAGGAAGCCAAGCACGCGCGGTTGGAATCGTGCGGCGTTGCGTCGCAAGAGGAACATCGCGACAAGGAAGACCGTGCAGATCGCGTACTCGGCGCCGATCTTGAAGGGCGTGAGCCCGTTTGCATTCAGGCAATGCGGAAACACTCGCCACCAGAAGACCATCGCGAATACGAGCGCGACTGCCACGGCCCAAGCGCCGACCACGCGCCGCAGGTTGAGTCCCTTCCCAAGCATCCACGGCGCAATCACCAGCGCGATCGCCTGCATGGTGCGCGCGGCAATCCACAGCTGCGTGGGCGTATCGAGCGTTGTGCCTGCAATGATACCGACGCCCTTGTAGGTGAAGAGGTGCGCCGCGTCCACGCAGCCGATGGCGAGAGATGCAACGCCAAGGAAGAGCAGATACTCGTTCTGGACGAATCGCCGACTGTTCCAGATGACCATGAACACACACGCTGACACCACGATTGCGAAGAGCTCCGCGATGCTGTGGAAGAGCAGGTAGCTTCCGACACGCGCCAGATAGAGCAGTGCGAGCACGCACGCGGCAGCAAGGGCTCCGACCACGGACTCTCGCGATGGGCGTCGTATATCCATATTCAGGATTCTAGCAGGTGGTTCTCAAGGTCCGGTACGTGGCGGCTATACTGGTCTCTGTGTTCCAGGAGACGGGGGAGGCCCGTGATAGAGGTTGTTCGCATCGACATCGGTTCCGGGGGGCTCCCTTCGTGCTCGCGTTGCGGCACGCCAAGCGCGGCGACATTCCATTCTCCAACTGACGTGATCGCAAGAATCGCGAAGGCCGGCGTCGATTCCAACGCCGTACTGATGTTGAGCGGAGCCGAGGCATTCGGGCACGCGGCGCTGCCCGAGATCATTGGGACTGCCGTTGCCGCCGGATGGCGTCGAATCGGGCTGCAGACCGCGGGCGGGCTTCTGACTGTGGGCGGAAACGCACCGGGAGTCCTTCACGCAGGTGTGCGGCACTTCGAGGTCGTCATCGTGCCGAGCGACTCATCTACCCTGGCTGGCGACGGACCTGCGCCGCTTGACGGCATTCGCGAACTCGTCGCGGCGGCATCGGCCGCCGACGTGCGCATCGCCGTGACTGCCGTCCTTCCGACCTGTCGCCACGGCGTCGCGGCGCTCCCATCCGCGGTGGCCGCTCTTGCTGCCGCCGGTGTCGGTTCCATACACATCGTCGCAGAGTCCGAGGCGTGCAGCGGGCCTCGAGCGCTCGCGGCAGTGGTCGCCGCGTGCGACACGGGAGTCGTGAACGCAGTCTGGGTGGACGTAAGCGGCGTCGATCTTCCCCTCGGGCATGCGATGCACCGCGCGACAGAGGTGGTCTCGTGAGCGACGTGCTGAAGGTCGCGCTGCTCGCGATGAATGCGCCTGGCTATCAGTCGCTCGCGCTCGGGTATCTTCGTGCGTACGCGCAGGCTGACGACCGGCTTAAAGGCCGAGTCGGCTTTCAGACGCTTGACCTGACCACCGACATCGACCCCTGGTGGGCGGCGTACCGTGTTCTCGAGCTGCAGCCCGACGTGCTTGGCGTCTCCGTCACGTGTTGGAGTGCCCGAGCAGTCTACGACTTGTGTCGCGTGGTGAAGTCCGCGCAGCCCCACGTCCGTATCGTGCTTGGCGGTCCCGAGGTGGGCCCAATCGCGCCGCACGTGCTGGAGTCGCACCCCGAGATCGACGACGTGGTTCGCGGTGAAGGGGAGGTCACCTTTGCCGAGTACCTCCGTGCAGTCGCGACGAATCGAGATGTGTGGCGTGTCGAGGGCGTCACGGCCCGCAGAACCGACGGCGCGATCATCTCGGCGCCTGATCGGGCGCTCATCGCCGACCTGGACTCGATCCCTTCACCGTACCTGACAGGCGTGATGACCCCGGTGGACGGCGCCGGCTACATAGAGAGTTACCGGGGCTGTCCGCATCGGTGCGGCTACTGTTTCGAGGGCAAGGGGTACGGCCGCATCCGATCGTTCTCAGAGGCGAGGATCGAGGCGGAGATACGTGCGCTCGTGGAGACTCACGACGTTACGTCGTTCTCCTTCATAGATCCGGTGTTCAACCTCACGGACGAGCGCCTCGCGTTCCTCTCGGCAACGCTTGCACCGTACGCGCAGCGGGGCATTCGGCTTCACACGGTCGAGGTCGACATCGAGCGAATCGACGACGCCGGTGCTGCGTTGCTTGCCGAGGCAGGTGTCGCTTCGGTCGAGACCGGTCCGCAGAGTGTCGGCGTCGCAGCGCTCGCAGAGTGCCACCGCCGCTTCGACGCCGAGCGCTTCTCGGCAGGAGTTGCGGCGCTCCGTCGTCACGGGATATCGGTCGAGTGCGATCTGATCGTGGGGTTGCCGGGCGACACCGTCGAGGACTTCTTCGACGGAATGCGATTCTGCTTCGCGCTTGATCCGGGCAAGGTGCAGACATCGACGCTTCACGTTCTGCCGGGCACCGACCTGTGGCAGCGTGCCGAGGAGCTCGGACTCGTCTTCGACGCCGAGCCTCCGCACGAGATCATCGCGACGGCGACGATAGGGTACGCCGATCTGCGGCGTGCTGAAGTGCGCGCGACATGGCTGCAACGCCAGTACGAATCGCGTATCTAGAGGAGGGCTTGTGGACGAGGTTTCCCGCAGGGCGAGAGCGATACGCCCGTTCGTAGTCATGGATGTCGTCGCGCGCGCCAAGGAGCTTGCTGCTTCCGGGCGCGACATCGTTCGGATGGAGATCGGCGATCCTGACTTCCCGACGCCCGATGTCATCAAGCGCGCTGCCGAGGCGGCCATGGAGGCAGGCGACACGGGATACACGCAGTCAGCCGGCCTTCCCGACTTGCGCGATGCGATTCGCGATCACTACGCGGCAGCGTACGGCGTCACGATCGATCCCGAGGATGTGATCGTCACACAAGGCACATCCCCGGCAATGCTCCTGCTGTTCGGCGCGCTGCTCGATCCAGGCGATGAGGTGATCATCTCCGATCCGTGCTATCCAGCGTACTCGAATTACATTTCGTTCCTTGGCGGCGTGCCTGTGCCCGTTCGTGTCCGGGCCGAGGAGGGATTCCGTTTCCGGATCAGCGAAGTCCGCGATGCGATCACGCCTAGAACCAAGGCGATCATGATCAATTCGCCAGCGAATCCCATGGGAACGGTGCTTGGGCCCGAGGACCTCGCTGCACTGGCGACCCTCGCCGAGGAGACCGGCATATGGATCGCGAGCGATGAGATCTACCACGGTTTGCAGTTCGACGGTCCATCCAGGTCGATTCTCGAGTTCACCGACCGCGCGTTTGTCTTGAACGGCTTCTCAAAGGCGTATGCGATGACGGGATGGCGACTCGGCTATCTCATCGCGCCCCGCCAGTTCGTTCGCCCTGCCGAGGTCATCCAGCAGAACTTCTTCCTGTGCGCGAATCACTTCGTGCAGGTTGCTGGTACGGTGGCGCTGCTCGAGGCGCAGGGGGAGGTTGCCCGCATGCGCGACGAGTACGACGCGCGCCGCCGGTACCTGGTTCCCGCGCTCAGGGAGGTCGGTCTCTCCATCGCCGTTGAGCCGACGGGCGCATTCTACGTGTTCGCTGATGCGCGATGCTGGGGGAGCGACTCGCTAGCGCTGTCGGGTCGGTTGCTCGAGGAGGCAGGCGTTGCCGTCGCGCCTGGCGTTGACTTTGGCCCCGGGGGCGAGGGATTCCTGCGCTTCAGCTACGCAACATCGCTCGACCGGCTCCAGGAGGGCGTGCGTCGCCTGAAATCCTGGGCGCAACAGCTCTAGTGTCCACCAACACGACAGAGGATGGGGTGTAGACATGCGTTTGGGGTCGGATGGTGGCTCGATGGCCACGTACGCGGACGGGGATGTCATCTTCGCCGAAGGCGATGATGGGCTCTACCTGTACATCATCATCAGCGGTGCCGTGCTCATCCGGAAGGAGGGCGACATCGTCGCCACGGTCGTTGCGGAGCTTGCACCCGGCGAGATGTTCGGGGAGTCGGCGATCATCGAGCAGCGCCCGCGTTCGGCAACGGCTGTCGCTCTCGGCGACACCGAGCTTGCCTGCTACGATCGCGAATCGTTCCTCGCAGCGCTTGCCGACGATCCCGAGCTGGCGCTACGGGCGATGTCGGCGCTTATCGAGCGCCTGAGGGTCACGACCGGGCGGCTTCAGCATCTTGCAACGCAGCACGTGCTCGATCGCGCGGAAATGGCGCTCACTGAGCGAGCTATACTTGAGAGCGAGCTCTCCTGAGCCGATATAGGAGATAGTGGGGTTCCAAGCGGTATGGAAGTTGCTCTTCCATCTGCGACCGGTAGTACGTTTGCATCAGGGGGTACCACGTGAATGAGGTCTGGAGCAAAGCGGACCTGCACATACACTCGAACCACAGTGATGGTCTTGCGAAGATTCCTGAGATCATGGAGTACGTCGCTACCAAGACGGATATCTCTGTCATCGCGATCACGGATCACAACACCATCGAAGGCGCGCTCTTCGCGCAGTCGTTGCAGGAGATGTATGGCATAGAGGTCGTAGTCGGCGAGGAGATCTCGTCGAAGTCCGGGCACATCATCGGCTTGTGGCTGCAGGAGGCGATTCCGCCGAACCTGTCTGCCGCGGAGACCGTGTCCCGCATCAATGAGCAGGGCGGCATCGCCGTCATCGCGCATCCTTTCGCGAACCGCGCATTCGGGCCTTTCGGCCTCGAGAGCGTGGGGCAGGCGATCTACGACGTCGCATTCCATGCGCTTGAGGTATACAACTCGTCGCCTTACCTCATCTACGCGAACAGGCTTGCGGCCAAGGCGTTCGCAGGCGGTCAGGGGGTTGCGGCAACCGGCGGCTCGGATGCGCACGTCCTGAAAGCTGTCGGCAAAGGGTACACGCTCTTCCGCGGTAGGACGGCTGCCGATCTGCGACTCAGCATCGAGAATCTCGAGACTCGCGCAGAGGCTGCTCGCGGTGGGCTGTCTGTCGCGCTCAGATATGCGTTTCGCTATCCGCAGATCCGGCGGCTGCAGGCGTGGAACTGGGAGCGCTGCAAGGCCACCAAGTAGGCGCTACGGTTCCAGCAGCTGAAGCGAGGCGCGGATGGCGTCTGCTGTTGCCCGCACCATCGCGCGATCGTCTCCCCACGGTGTCATCGTTACGACGCGAACATCATCGCCGAGCCTCGCGGAATCGACCGCGTGCTTGAGATCGAGCGCGCTCGCCAGTGTGATGTGCGGCAGGGTCGCCGGCGCGATGATGATTCGACGACAGCCCAGCGCCGCAAGATGACGGGTCGTTTCCGTCACGTCGGGCGTCTCCCATTCGAGCCATCCGATTCGGATGTTCGATTCCCGGATCCCGCGTTCAACAAGCATGAGTCGCACGCGCTGGTTGAAGTAGTTCTCGTGCTCAAGCCAGCCGCCTTCGGCCTCTGACCACGCCGGGGGCTCGCCTTCGCCGACCAGCACAACGCCGACATCATCCAACGTTGCACTGTTCGTCAATTCGATGATGCGGTCCACAAGCCGAGAGGCGAGCACATCGGATCGCCAGATGCTGGGCGCACGCACGAGTCGGATGCCTACTGAATCTGCGGCCCGCTGCGCTTCGTGCAATGGCTCAAGCGACCGAAACGAGTCGTCCGGTCCAACGGTCACCAGCACTGCATCGCGATGCCCCATCTGGCCCAGTTCGTCGATGACTTCCGCCAGGCTCGGCGATCCGTCGCACCACGCGATCGCGACATTGCTGATCAGCCCGTCAAGTTCCCTGGTGGCTTCTTCCGCAACTGCGGATGTCGTGGCGCGTGCGGGGTTGTACCCGCCCAGCGCGTGGTAGCGGGTCTTCTCGCTCAGGAATACGAATGGCAGCGTGCTTGCGGGCAGTCTAAGCGCGCCACTTGTCACGAGGCGCTCGATCACGCGTGCGGTGGAGGCGATTCTGTACCGGGGCGCCTCGGCACAGGAGAGGATGGCCACCGCGGGCCTATCTGGGTGTATCGCGGAGGTGGCCGATTCGAGGTGTCGTTGCCGAGGAATCGCATGCGGGAGTGCTGCGGCCGCGCTCCAGTATCCGCCCGCGACGCCTGCTGCGACGAAGAATATCGCCAAGCCGATAGCCTCGGCGTTCGTGGATCGGGCTATTGCCGAGAACATCCGAATCACCAACACCACGCCGCCGCTCATTCCCGCCACCGCGATGAACAGGCTGCGCCGTGGGGCGACGAGGGCACCGACGAGGCATGCCCCGAACGCGATGCTTCCAGCGAGCAATCCCAGCCACGGCGCCACGAACGTTCCTCTCACTGCAGACGACCGTTCGACAATAGCGGCACACGTGGGGGAATCGCAAATCGTCTTGCATGAGAAATACCCCATGGGGTATACTACTCGTGTAGTCACCCGAACAAGGAGTCGAACATGAGCGCAGGTGTGAAGGAAATAGCGGAGTCGGAGTTCCAGGCCGAGGTACTCGAATCTGCCGAGCCGGTTGTCGTTGACTTCTGGGCGCCCTGGTGCGGCCCGTGCCGCATGGTTGGACCCGAGATCGAGAAGCTTGCCGCACGTACCGATGGTGTCAAGTTCGTGAAGGTCAACGTCGACGAGAGCCGTGAAGTCGCGGTTCGCTATGGTGTCATGAGCATCCCGACGATCGCCAAGTTCGAGAGTGGTACTCTGGTTTCGCAGGTTGTAGGTGCTCGCAGCGCGGACGCGCTCGGCCGCGAGTTCGGTCTGGTCTGACGCTGCCGTGCCAACGTATGAACTGAAATGTGTCGATTGTGGGAGCCGCTTCGAGCGATTCCTGATGCGCTTGCTCCGCGAGACGGACAAAGTATGTCCCGTTTGCGGCTCGCAGAACGTGTCAGCGGGCGTGGGGGGCGGTATCCTTGGAAAGAAGTCGAATACGGGTGCATCGTGTGGCCCGGTCGGAGGTTTCGGCTGAGGATGATGGACCGGCCCGGCGGGTCGGATCACTCGGACGGTGGCGGATGGACTTTTCGTACAAACGATTCTGCCAGATGACCTTTGTAGATGCGGTTGAAGCCGTGGAGCGCTGCGTGCGCTCTCACGGCTTCATCGTTGAACGGGCCCATGACCTTCAGGCGACGCTTGCATCCAAGGGATTCGAGATCCAGCCGCTACGTATCTACGAGCTTCAATTCGCCAGCGATGAGCCGCCGTTCACCGGCGTCGACGGGGAATTCAGGCGCTGCCGAGTGCAAGTGTACGTCGAGGGGGATGCCGTGTTCGTCTCGGCGATCAGGTCGACCGTGCTTATGGATGCCGAGGACGACTCACTGGCGTGCTTCGAGGAGATCGAGCACAGGGTCGCAGAGCTCGTGGATGAGATCGCAGGGTAGGGTCTTACTGGACGCAGCTGGAGTACTTGAGGAAGACCTTGATTGCCTCGTCGATGAGCTCATCGCGAGTCTTGTCGCCATCTTCCACCAGGCACGTCTTCATCGAGTACCCGATGATGTGAAGTCCAACCTGGTTCAGCGCTGACTTCGCGGCCATTATCTGAGTCAGAACGGCTTCGCAGTCCTTGCCGGACTCGATCATCGTCTGAAGTCCGCGAACCTGTCCCTCAAGGCGCTTGAGCCTGTTCACGATCTTGCGGCGCTCTTCTTCGTTGCCGATCGATTCGCTAAGTGATGTCTCGTTCAAGGTGACTCCCTTGCGTAAGGAGTTGGTTGCCCTACAATGATTAGGTTTGAGTCACTATACCCCCAGGGGGTATGCGGGGGCAAGCTGAGGGGTGCGCATGGGCTACACCAAGTCGCGAACCGGACCTGACGGTTCTCGGGCAACCGAAATCAAGCGAGTCCTCTGGATCATCCTTGGGCTCAACCTTCTCGTCGCGTGCGCGAAGCTTGCATATGGGCTGATCTCCCGTTCGGTCGGCATGACCGCGGACGGGTTTCACTCGATGTTCGATGGAACCTCGAACGTGATCGGTCTCCTCGGCATGGGCATCGCTGCCAGACCGGCCGATGATGATCACCCGTACGGGCACTCCAAGTACGAGACGTTCGCGTCCGTGGTGATCGGCGCGATGCTACTTCTAGCGGCGTGGCGCGTCGGTACGTCCGCGTTCGACCGCCTGATGAATCCCGGAGTGCCCGCGGACGTCAACTGGATCTCGTTCGCCGTCATGCTCGGCACGCTGTGTATCAACATCTTCGTGACGCGCTACGAGCGCAGAGTCGGCGAGCGACTCGGCAGCGAGATCCTGGTCGCAGATGCCAGCCATACGGGCAGCGACGTGCTTGTCAGCATCGGCGTCATCATCGGACTGATCGCCGTCAAGCTCGGCTTCCCGATCGCCGACCCTATCGTCGGTCTGGTCGTCGCCGGCTTCATCCTGGTGGCGGCGGTCCGCGTCTTTCGCTCGGCGAACGAGACGCTATCCGACAGAGCCCGCATCGCACCGGAGGAGATTCGCGGTGTCGCGTTGTCGGTACCTGGCGTGCTCGGCTGCCACGAGGTGCGAACGCGTGGCCCTCTTGCTGAGGTGTACGTGGACCTACACATCCAAGTCGATGCCTCGGTCAGCGTTGCCGAGGGGCACGCGATCGCCGAGCGGGTGGAGAAGACCATCTGCGAAAGCCTCGGCCAAGTGACGGACGTCATCGCACACCTCGAGCCGCTGGATGAGTATCAGAAGAGCAAGACGGCCATGCAGGACGCAGAAGGCGCGGTCTGACGGATGGAGCCGTCGAGCGCAGAGCGCGACCGAACTGATCGCGCGATGGGCTACGGACTTGCCGGCCTGGCTGCCGCGTGCTGGGCGACCGGAGGGTTGGCCGCCAAGTGGCTGTTCACGCCACTGAATGCCGAGACGGCCGGCTGGCCGTTCCCGCCGCTTGGAATCGCGATCGACCCGGTGATGCTGTCGGCATGCAGGGCGCTGCTCGCGTTCGGCATGCTGTTCACGTATCTCGTGATCGCTCGTCGGGATGCCTTGCGGGTGAGGGGCAAAGACCTGCCGTTCCTGATGTTCTTCGGCGTCGTCGGCCTCGCGCTCGTTCACTTCACATACTTCAAGACGATATCCCTGACGAATGTGGCGACGGCCATACTGCTCGAGTACCTGGCGCCCGTGCTTGTGCTCGCGTTCTCCGTGACGGTCCTGCGCGATCGGCTGACGTGGTCATTGCCCGTATCGGTCACCATGTCCGTCACAGGATGTGCGCTCGTCGTAGGGGCGGTCGGCGGCTCGGGACTCAAGGTTTCGACAGCGGGCCTTATGTGGGGATTGAGTTCAGCTGTCTTCTTCGCCGGCTACACGCTTATGGGTCGCTGGGCTGCCCACAAGTTCTCCTCCTGGACGCTCCTCACCTACGGGCTTGGTGCGGCAACGCTCTTCTGGTTCGTCGTCCTCGGCGGTCCAGCGCCCGTCTTCGCGGCGCTTGGAAATCCCCGAACGCTGGCCGCGGTGACGTTCATCGCATTCACCAGTACGGTTGTGCCGTTTGGCGCATTCCTGAAGGCGCTGCGGCATATCCGTGCCACTGAGGCCTCCGTCACTGCAACCCTCGAACCGGTGTTGGCCGCGGTGCTTGCCTGGCTCCTCTTCAGGGAATCGCTCGGGACCGCACAGATGCTCGGCGGCCTTCTCGTGATAGGCGCCATCGTGGTTTCCCAGATGCGCACGACGGTCGCCTCAGAGCTGCCTCCCGCGGCCTAGGATCAACTGGTACGAACCTTGTTTTCGTGGGAATATGCTTCTGGTACGTAGTTTGCTAAGGGCGGCGCTCCTTGGCAGCACAGTGTGCGTGCCGGAGGCGATAATGGAACTCACTCAACGGCCGGAACTCAGGCAAAAGGTCACCCTCTCGCCCCAGGTGTATCAGGGGCTTACGATTCTTGCGATGCCCGTCGTGGAGCTTCAGTCGCTCATCGAGACCGAGCTGCTCGAGAATCCGGTACTCGAACTCGAGGAAGACGAGCTCGAGCCCGCTGAGGAGAGCGACGACCGGACTGAGGATATCGAGGAAGAACGCGCGTGGGATGACTGGCTCGATCAATACGACGATCTTGAGAGTCTCGATTCCAGCGCACCGCGTGATCCCAACCAGGAGGAAGTGAACTCCGACGAATTCGTCGGAGGCGTGCAGACCTTCGACGACTACCTCCTGGACCAGCTTGGGATGATGGACGTCTCCGATGACGTGGCGCGCGCGGCGCGTGCAATCATCGGGACGCTCGATGATGACGGTCTGTTCGTCGGCACGTGCGCGGAGATAGCGGCAATCGCAGGGGTCTCAACCTCGATCGCCGAGCAGGCCCTCGCGGTTGTCCAGCAGCTTGACCCTCCCGGTGTGGGTGCTCGCAGCGTCCGCGAGGCGCTGAAGATACAAGCCGCATTCCTTGGCATCGACTCGCCGCTGGTGGTCGCGCTGATCGAGCGGCATCTTGACGCGGTGGCTTCGAGTCACACCAGGAAGATCGCCCGCATCGAGCGTGTCTCGGAGGACGAGGTACGCGAGGCGGTCGAGCTGCTCAAGCAGCTGAATCCCAGACCTGCCGGGTCGTTCTCGCCGGGCCAGGCGCCGTCGTACGTGGTGCCCGACCTCACGCTGCGCCGATTTGGCGACGAATGGCTGATCATCCCGAACAACGAGGCGGTCCCCACGCTCAAGGTGAGCCCGAAGTATCGCCAGATGCTTCGCTCTCAGTCGAAGGTGGATGACGAGACTCGCAAGTACCTGAAGGACAAGATCCGCTCGGCGGAATCGTTCTTGCGCAATGTCGATCGGCGTCGCGATACGGTCAGCCGTATCGCCGAGATAATCCTTGAGACGCAACGAGACTTCTTCGAGGATGGCAAGGGCGATATGCGACCGCTCCGGCTTGAGGATGTCTCATCCGAGATCGGCGTGCACCTGAGCACTGTGAGCCGGGGGGTCACCGGCAAGTACATGGCCACCCCGTACGGCTTGTTCGAGCTAAAGCATTTCTTCTCGGGCGGCTACAGGACATCGAGTGGCATGGACGTGGCGGCAACCACCGTCAAGCGCCGGATCCGTGAGCTCCTGGATGCAGAGGATGCCGCGAGACCGCTGTCGGACCAGAAGCTTGCCGAGGCGCTCTCTGCGGAAGGGGTCGACGTCGCGCGGCGCACAGTCGCCAAGTACCGTGAGGAGATCGGCATCGAGCCATCTTGGGCGAGGAAACGTCGATGAGCGCCGAGCGGTCGGATTCGCAACGCAGGGCAACTGAGGCCCGCTCCGATGAGACGCTGATGTCGAGCGGGCGCAGCGAGGCGCGTGACGTCGCGCTCATCGTCGTGCTCCTCGGTGCCATCACTGTGCTGCACCTCTTCACGTCGACGTCGCCACAAGCGATGCCGATGCATCTGCTGTACCGCAAGCTCTTCTACCTGCCGGTGATGTTCGCGGGCTTCGTGTTCGGCCGAAGGGGAGGTTTCATCACTGCGGTGGCCGCCAGCCTGCTGTTCGCGCTGCATGCGACGGTGTCACTCGGTGGTCTGCTCGGTGAGCATATCGACAACCTCTACGAGATCGTCATGTATCTTGCGGTCGGCATTATGTTCGGTTGGCTTCGAGACCTCTCGGAAGTGAAGACGACCGATCTTCGTCAGCTCAGTCGTCAGCTTGAGGATGCCTACAGGAAGCTCGAAGAGCGCGCAATCCAGCTAGTGAACATCCAGGACTACACGCAATCGATCCTCAGGTCGATCACATCGGGCGTCGTAACGGTCGGTCCGGACGGCTCGGTTGCGACGGCGAATCCCGCCGCGGAGCGCATGCTCGGGGTTCGTGAGGTCGATATCGTGCCCCGGCGGATAGGCACCCTCTTCGCGGACGACTCTGGACTGGATGAAGAGGTCGCGAAGGTCCTGAAAGGCCGCATTCCGAAGTCGGTCAAAGACATGCGGCTTGTGACGAGGGCAGGGAAGATCCTGCATGTTCAGGCGTCGACCTCGCGGATGCGAGACGTCGACGGTCGGATTCTCGGCGCGGTCGTCACGATCGAGGATGTGTCAGAGGTCAAGGCGCTCACCGACCAGCTCATTCGGGCGGACCGCCTGGCCGCGATGGGCGAACTCACCGCCGGCGTTGCGCACGAGGTGCGGAACCCGCTCGGCATCATCCGGGCCTCTGTCCAACTGGTTGAGGAGTCCGGGTGCGATCGAGAGCGCGTCCTTGAGGCGACGAGTGTCATCAAACAGGAGATTGACCGACTGGATCGCGTGATCAAGGCACTTCTGGACTTCGGACGACCGTCCAAGCCGTATCTCCGGCTGACGGATATCGGCGAGGTGATCGAGGACGTGGTGTTGTTCACGCGTCGCTTTGCCGGCCAGTCGAAGGTTACGATATCAGCCCAGGGCGTCGGTTCGCTGCCGAAGGTCATGGCCGATCCGGACCAGTTGAAGCAGGTGTTCGTGAACCTCATCTCGAATGCCGTGCAGGCAATGGACCCGGCCGGCGGTCTCATCGTGTTGCAGGGGAGCAGCGAGGACGGGTTCCTCTCCGTGCAGGTCTCGGACAACGGGCCGGGTATTCCGGCGTCGGACTTGAAGAAGGTGTTCGACCCGTTCTACTCGACTCGCGATGCTGGAACCGGTCTCGGGTTGACGATCGTGCACCGCATACTCGATGAACATGACGGTCATATCGAAGTTGCGAGCGTGCCAGGGCAGGGTACGACCTTTACTGTGTCGCTCCCGGTGTTCCAGGCAGGCGAGGAGGACAGATGAAGCGGCGCGTATTGATCGCCGATGATGAGAAGAACATGCGGTGGGTTCTCGGCCAGGCATTGAGTGCCGAAGGCTATGAGATCATCGAGGCGGCGGACGGCAAAGAGGTACTCGCTGCGATCAGCGAACAGCCGCCGGACCTCATGGTGCTCGACCACAAGATGCCCGCCCCTGATGGCATGGAAGTGCTTCGTCGGCTCAGGGCAAAGGGGCATACGTTCCCGATCATCATGCTCACCGCGCATGGGAATGTAGCAAGCGCGGTCGAAGCCATGAAGGCGGGAGCGAGCGAGTACCTGACGAAGCCGTTCGATCTTGAGGAGCTCAAGCTCAGTATCGAGAAGGCGCTCAAAGTCGGCGACCTCGCCGCTGAGGTCACGCGATTGCGCGAGGAACTCGACCGGGACTATGACGTGTCCGGGATCGTCGCTGCGGACCCCGCGATGCTCAACATCATCGAGACGACGAGGAAGGTAGCACCCACCAGCGCCACGGTCATGATCTACGGAGAGTCCGGCACCGGCAAGGAGTTGGTCGCTCGGGCCCTTCACACGCTTTCAAATCGCGCCAGCAAGCCGTTCGTGTCAGTCAGTGCCGGGGCGCTGCCGGAGACGCTCCTTGAGAGCGAGCTGTTCGGCTATGAGAAGGGTGCTTTCACCGGAGCGATGCAGGCGAAGCCCGGTCGGTTCGAGCTCGCCAACGGCGGAACGCTCTTCCTCGATGAGATCGGCGACATCAGTCCTGGCGTTCAGGTGAAGCTGCTTCGCGTGATGCAGGAGCGGACATTCGAGCGGCTTGGCGGCACGCGACCGATAGAGGTCGATGTGCGCGTGGTTGCTGCGACGAACCGGGATTTGCAGCAGTTGATCGCCGACGGCGCATTCCGAGAGGACCTGTACTACCGTCTCAACGTCGTCCCCATAACGCTGCCTCCGTTGCGTCAGCGACCGAGTGAGATTCCGCTGCTGGTCGCGCACTTCCTCGAGAAACAGAAGGCCGGCTCAAAGCACATCTCGGCTGAGGCCATGAACCTGCTCTCGGAGTATCAGTGGCCCGGCAATGTCCGTGAACTCGAGAACACCATCGAGCGAATAGCGATTCTGTCGCGCAATGACGAGATCGGTGTTGAGGACCTGCCTGCTGAAGTTCGGGCGGGCGTGGCGATGTGCTCGCCGGGGGAGCGCTGCTTCGTGCTCCCGGAGGCTGGCGTCGATCTTGAAGAGGTCGAGCTTGAGTTCGTCAAGCAGGCCCTCGAACGCACCGGTGGAACGACACCGAAAGCCGCCAAGCTTCTCGGCCTGACGACTAAGACGCTTGAGGCGAGGATGGAGAAGTACGGCCTGTAGCGCCCTGCACCGCAGCCTGTCAACCTTTGGCACGACGCTTGCAACATTAACGCGCCGCGAATACACCGTCGCAAGGTGGGGGCATGCAGCAGCAACGCAACCGGAATACGATCATCGTGGCGGCAGGAGTCATCGCCGTCACTGCACTCGTCGCCGGTCTGGTGCTGATCGTCAATACTGAGGCCGGCTATGCCTGCACCGGTGCCGCCGAATTCGGCTGGCTCGCTCCGCTTTTCGCCGCGACAATCATCGGCGGTCTGGCGTGGGTGCTTCTGAGCCAGGACCCTCGTACTCCCGATGACACGGACTCGACACCGCACGCAGAGTGCCCAGAGTGTGGACGGTCGGTGCTTGGGCAATGGCGTATGTGTCCGTACTGCGGCGAGATGCTCGACGCCCGTCATCCCTCTCGATTCGCCGCCACACACGGCAAGTAGACGTTCCCTCAAGGAGGCACACCATGGCCGAATCCGTAACCACTCGTTTCGTCACCACGGGGATGCACTGTCATTCCTGTGCGATGCTCATCCAGCTCACCGTGTCCGATATGACTGGAGTCACTGCGGTCGACGTCGACAACGCGGCGGGCATGACTGTTGTCACGTACGACCCGGCGAAGGTCACGCCGGAGGGGATCATCGGGGAGATCGTTGCGGCGGGGTATGGTGCCGAGGTCGCCAGCTAGTCGCCGATTGGACGAGAAATACCCCCTGGGGGTATAGTATGTCGAGCAACGAAGAGACCGCTTCGGGCGGTCTCTTTCGTAGGCGGATCGTCTGATAGCGGTTCTGACGGATTGGACATGCTGTGCCGGATGTCACTGTGAGCTATTTCAGCGCGTTTCTCGGAGGACTTCTCTCATTCCTGTCGCCGTGCGTGTTACCCCTTATTCCTGGCTACCTGTCCTTCATGACGGGACTGAGCGCAGGCGACTTGCGAAGCGGGGAGTCGAGCGTTCGGCGCATTCTGCTTCCGGCCGGATTGTTCACACTCGGTTTCTCTGTCGTCTTCGTGCTTCTTGGGGCTGCCGCCGGCTTTGCAAGCGCCGCACTTCGGCCATTCATGATCAGGTATGAGAGCACCATCGGTGTCGCAGCGGGAATCATCATCGTGCTCGTCGGCGTGTTCCTGCTCGGCGTGATCAAGCTGCCATGGCTGTACGGCGAGGCCCGGTTCGAGTTGTCGAAGTCGAAGCGCTTCGGCCGGGGAGCGTCATTCGTGATGGGCCTTGCATTTGGATTCGGTTGGACGCCCTGCGTCGGTCCCATTCTCGCAGTGATCCTTGGGATGGCTGCACAGACCGGGAATGCCGCCCAGGCCGCGCTGATGCTGGCGGTGTACTCTCTCGGGCTGGCCACGCCATTCCTGTTGACCGCGGCGTTCTTCGGCAAGCTCACAGGTACGCTGAGCTGGTTCAATCGCCATTCGCTTGCTCTTTCTAGGAGCGCCGGCGTGATTCTTATCGCGATGGGTGTGCTGATTGCGACCGGTCAGCTCGGCAAGCTGTCAGCGATCATAATCCGCGCTCTGCCGTTCCTTTCTCGGCTTGGGTGATAAGCGTCTGACTGGTATGCCGTGCCGCTTGAGGATAGGATTAACCCACGCGAACAGGCAGGCGGTAGGCGATGTCGGGTCCCTGGCCGATCAAGCGGAGTCTCGCGAACGGATACACGCTGCTGGTAGCGGTGTTGGTGGCGCTGACGACGCTCATCCTTGCGAGCGCGCTGGCCCGCGGTGTGTACTCCATGGCGCTGCGCGAGGAGACGGCGCGACAGCGCGCGCAAAGCGACCTCGTCGTCCGCGATGTCTCATCCCGGCTGCTCGCCTCATACCGCGTCTTGCGCACGCTAGCCGATCGGGACGTGATCAGGGGCGTTGACGATCGCGCTGTGGGAAGGGCGCTCGCGAGCGCCTACGTCGAGAATGCCGAGTACCTCCGCGGTATTGCGCTGGTCGACCTCGACGGTACGGCCCGAATCGCGTATCCAGCCACGAGCCAGCTCCCTCCAGACGAACTGGTCCGGTCCGCTGACCTGACGCAAGGAGTCGCGTACCTCTGGGTTGATGCGACCGATGACGCGCCGGGTGCGTTGTGGGTCGTTGTGCCCACGCGTCGCGCAGACGGGCATGACGCGGTCTTGGTGGGCGTCGCGCGGACCGGCTTCATCGACGAGGCACTCAAGCAGGTCAGCTTCTCGGAGAAGCGTCCGACCGCACTTGTGGCTGATGACAAGAGCAGGAGTGTCTTCACGGCCGGTGATCCGCAGGCCTACCTGGACTCAAGCATCACCTTCGAGCCATCGCTCGAAGATGCGTCCCTTGGCTCGGTTCTTATCACCTCAGCCGAGGGTCAGCGCTTCACCGGAGTATTCGCCACCATCCCTGGTTTGCCGGGGCTGGACTGGCGGGTGTTGGTGGCTGAGCGGGAGAGCGTGGTCGCCGCCGAAACGTGGCAGGCGCTCAGACCTGCGGTGCTTGCCTGGGGTGCCTCGTCGTCGCTTGCCATGTTGCTGGCGCTCGTCTCCGTCACCTTTCTCTCGAGACCACTACGCCTCCTGGACGAGCGCGCACGCGCAGCGGCATCTGGCGTGATGCTCGAACCCCTACCCGTGAAGCGCAACGACGAGATAGGTCGACTGATCGCGTCATTCAACTCGGTCGTGCTCCGGCTCAACGGCATGCACGACATCAGCCAGTTGTTGGCGAGTGCATCAGACATCGACGAGGTGCTCGACAGGATCCTTGTTTCGCTCTCACACATCCTTGGCGCGCGCGACGTGGACATCTTGTTGCTCGAGGACGATGGGGCTTCGCTTCGTCTGGCGCGTGCATCCGGTTCTGTCGTCGATGCGGTGGGTGCTCGGATCTCTCCGTCGGAATCCGCATGGCTTGCCGAGGCGGTGGCGTCCGGCGAATTAGAGCAGTTCTCGGGGGACGGGCGTGCCGACCCATTGCTACGTCTGCATCGTCCGAGTGCGACCGATACCTGCGCGCTGGCGGTTCCTCTGGCGAAGGGCCGGTCGGTACTCGGCATCGTGGCGATTGTCTGCGACGCGCGACAGCCCTTCACGGATGCCGAGATCGAGGTCGCGCGCTCGTTCGCCGCGCAGGCTTCCGTCGCGCTTGATAACGCTCGCCTGTTCGACGACGAGCGTCGCTCGCGCCGCGATGCCGAGGCGCTCCAGCAAGTCGCCGAGATCATGAGCGGATCAGCTGCGTTGCTGGAGTCATTGGAGTCCATCGCATCGATTGAGGCGGACTTATTGGGAGCGGATCGCTCATGGGTGTTCCTCGATAGCTCGACGGTTGCATCGCAGGATGTAGGGGAGATATCTCGCAGCTGCTTCGCGCTGTGGCGGAAGCTTCAGTCCGAGCGTCGAGTGTCAGCATTTGCGCTGCCAGTCGCATTCTCCGCGGACGACGAGGACGGAGATGTCCGATCGCTGCTCAAGATGCTAGCGGTGCAATCCGCCGTGATCACGCCGATCTCGATTCATGGCGACCTCGCTGGACTGCTCGTCATGGGGTGGTCTGGGAGGACATTCACGCTCGATCGGCACGGTATCGAACTCGGGTCTGCAATCGGACAGCAGGTGGCGCTCGCGTTGGACAACGCAAGGCTGTTCGAGGAGGCGCGTACGCGTGCCGACAACCTTGAGACCATATTCCGAATCTCCCAGGCAGTGAGCTCGTCGCTGCAGAGCAAGGTCGTCCTCAATCGAGTGCTCGACGTCGTGCAGAAGATTCTCTCTGCCGACGCGGTGATGCTCATGACCCTCGACACGGATCGCTCGCTGATGGTGGTTCCGATGGCGCGGGGGATTCTGAATCCGGAGATGCTGAGGATGGAGTTCCGTGCCGGGGAGGACGTGCCCGGCGAGGTGTTCGAGCGACGTGAACCTGTCAGTGTGCCGGATCTCTCTGATTCGGATTCGCCACTGTCCCGCATAGCCGCCCGACAGAAGCTTGGCTCGGCCGTATTCGTGCCGTTGTTGGCGCGTGGACGATCGATCGGCGTATTGGCGGTCTTCGCCCAAAGCAGGAGCGCCTTCACGGAATCCGATGTGGAACTGCTTCGGACGTTCGCGACGCAGGCTGCGCTAGCGATAGACAACGCCGATATGTTCAGCCGTGAACACCACGTGGCCACGGTTCTCCAGCACAGCATCTTGCCGACCCGCTTGCCCACGATAGACGGAATCGAATCTGCGAGCGTGTATGTTCCGGCCGGATCCGAGGTCGAGATCGGAGGAGACTACTACGATCTGTTCCTTGCACCCGACGGACGGGTGGTCGTTGCCATCGGTGACGTGTGCGGCAAGGGAGTCGAGGCCGCCACCAAGACGTCCATGATCAAGTACTCCATCAGGGGAATGATCGCAGCGGGAGCGGCACCCTCGTCCGTTCTCGCCGAGCTGAATACTGCACTGGTGAGTGCGGGCGATCCATCGGACATCGTCACGTTATGGCTCGGGATGCTGGAGATCGACAGCGGGAAGCTGGAATGGGCGAATGGGGGTCATCCTCCGGCGATGCTTCTGCAGCCAAGCACTGGAGAAATCGTACGGCTGGGGACCACGGGTGCGCTTCTTGGCGCGATTCGAGATGCCGCGTACAGTGACTCCAGCATCGTGGTGGAGCCTGGGGGCATGGTGTTGCTGTACACCGACGGCGTGACCGAGGCTCGGAACCGCGGTCGCTTCTTCGGCGAGGGAAGAGTGCGCAGGGCACTTCGTCAGGGAGGGACCGCCGCTGCGGTTACCCAACGGATGTTGGCGATGGTACAACGCTTCTCGCATGGCGATCTTCGAGATGATGCCGCGATTCTTGCCGTTCTTCGCCATCCGGAGCTTGGGGAACGGTTGGGGGGCGTTACGCCCGTCTGAGGTCGGGTACACCATCTGCGAGCCATGCTGACAAACCCATGAGGAGCCGGTCTTGGAAATCGATCTTGAGCACCGCTTCGATGCACGTGTGTGCGTCGTGCACATCAGCGGGGAACTCGATCTGGGGACTGTTCCGCGTGTTAGGCAGCGGATTTCGGATGCTCTTACAGGTGGGTGCGTGAACGTAGTCCTCGACATGGCCGACGTCGCATACGCGGACAGCTCTACGTTCAGTCTCTTGGTCTGGTTGGATCGGGAACTCGAGCCGCGCGACGGGAAGCTCATTCTCGCTGGGGCGAACGCGAACGTAGGACGTGTGCTTGAGTTGTCAGGTCTTGTCGGCGCGGCTCCGACCATCGGTGCTGCTGATGACGTGACTTCCGCGCTGTCAGGGCTTGAGTCGATCGATGACAATACTCCACCTCTCTGGATCGAGAGGATGGTTCTACCGGCAACCGCCGATACTCTGGCGTCTGCGCGAGGCATGGTGTGCGACGTGCTGGAACCGCTAGACATCGCGGACGCCGGATTGTTCGACATACGTGTTGCCGTCGGCGAGGCGCTTGCCAATGCGATTCGTCACGGGTCACCGGGCGGTGACGCGGATCAGGTGTCAATCGAGGTGAGCGCGTACGCCGATCGAGTGATGATACGCGTATCGGATTCAGGGAACGGCTTCGACGGGTGCTCCGTTCCGAATGAGGACCTGTACGCTTCTTCCGGCAGGGGCGTCATGTTCATGAGAGCACTTATGGATCATGTGGAATTCGAGTCATGTACCGACGGTGGGACTGTGGTAACGCTTGTGAAGCACGTGTCCCCGAATCCCAGGTGACTCCCACTATTTGGCGTGCGCGACCCAGTAGGAACTAGTATGCTGTTGGGGACCGGACACCGGCGTGTCTTCCCCCCGGCGGCCCTGTTGGTTTTCTACGGAGGTGCTCTGATGGAGTTGCTCGACTCGCTGCGCAGCCGTCACTCAACTCGACTCTTCACCGATGAGCCGCTGAGTGACGATGAGATACTGAAGCTGTGCGACGCTGCAGCTCTCGCGCCCTCACAAATGAACAGCCAGCCCTGGCACTTCCATGTGGCGACTGGGCAGTCCCGCGCGGAAGTCGGCGAGATCATGGCACTCACCACTCAGTATCTTCAGGAGTACATCGAGGTGCTCGGCGTCGAGGGTGTGGAGCGTGCCGCGCGATTCTATGAAGATATGGGTCGGGCACCGGTGATCATCGCGGTATCGATTCCGGTGTTCGAGGACCAAGCTGAACACGCGAACGCGCTCATCGCGGTTGGCGCCGCAATCGAGAACTTCATGCTGGCGGCGCTCGACTCGGGCCTGGGCTCGTGCAACATCTCCGCGCCGCGGTGGATCGTCGACCGCCTCACCGAGGCGTTCCAGGTTCCCGCGGGTCGCGTGCTCGCAAGTCTGCTGATCGTTGGTCATCCCGATGAGGCACCGCTGGTTCATGACCGGAAGCACGACGCGGTGACGTTCCTCGGCAGATGACCCTCAAAGCTGTCTTCTTTGATGTCGGCAATACGCTTCTAGCGCCTTTCCCGAGCGTGTCCGAGGTATGCCGTCAGGTGCTGGCCGAGGCGGGACACGTACACGATCTCTCGGCTATCGATGCATTGATGCCACTCGTGGATGAGTACTACGAGGATCGTTATCGTGCAGACGACACCTTCTGGACCGACGAGGAAGAGACGTCGTCGGTCTGGGTCGGAATGTACTCGCTTATGTGCCGACGCCTCGGCATCGAGGAAGATGCGGCGCGCCTTGCCCGTCGCGTCTACGACGAGTTCGGCAAACCAGAGCGCTGGGCCGTGTACGCTGACGTTCTGCCTGCACTCGACCGGTTGCGCGTTCTGGGGTTGCGGTTGGGGATCATCTCCAACTGGGACGGCCGCCTCGTGGGACTGCTGGGTGCCCTCGGTGTTCGAGAGAGGGTAGATGTCGTACTCTCATCTGCGGACGTTGGTCTTCGCAAACCTGACCCGCGCATTTTCGAACTCGCGTGTGAAAGGCTGGGGGTAGTCCCGAGTGAGGCAGCACACGTCGGCGATCATCACTACTCGGACATACTGGGAGCGCGAGCAGTAGGCATGACGCCGGTGCTCGTTGACCGAAGCGGCAGGCCATCGCTGCCGGTCGGTCCGGTCCCTATCACTGACTTCGATTCGCTCGAGACCGTCCTCGGGCTGAGCTAGGGAGGACCGATGGCCATCAAGGATCTTCGCGAGTTCATCGCATTGTTGGACACGAAGGGTGAGATGAAGCGTGTCGCCGCCGAGCTGGATCCTGTTCTTGAGATCGGCGAGGTCACCGATCGGGTGAGCAAGGCGTTCGGCCCGGGGCTTCTGTTCGAGAATCCCGTGGATCGCGAGACCGGTCGGCGCTATTCGATTCCGGTTGCCATAAACCTGATGGGAACGTACGACCGGATGGCCTGGGCCATGGGCGTGGATGCCGACACCGGCTCATGGAAGGATCTCGACGCGGTCGCCAGGCGCGTGATGGACAAGCTCCCGCTGGACATGCCCGCGTCCATGAAGGGCAAACTGGATGTGCTCATGGGTCTTAAGGACCTTGCGGGCGCCGGACCGAAAGAGATCAAGAAGGCCCCCTGTCAGGAAGTCGTGTTTCGAGGCGACGATGTGGACCTCGGTATGTTGCCGGTCCTCAAGACATGGCCCGACGATGGCGGTCGGTTCATAACGCTCCCGCTCGTGGTCACAGCCGACCTCAAAGGCAAGCTCAATATCGGCATGTATCGCATGCAGGTCTTCGACAAGAACACCACGGGGATGCACATCCACGAGCACCATGACGGTGCGAAGAACATGCGCGAGCAGTTCGCAGCAGGCGTGAAGCGAGTGCCTGTCTCCGTGGCGCTCGGCGCCGACCCGGTGACGATCTTCTCGGCAACAGCGCCGGTGCCGCCGATCATCGACGAGTACCTCTTCGCCGGCATACTGCGGGGAGAAAGTGTTGAGGTCGTGAAATGCGTGACGAACGACCTGCTCGTCCCCGCGCATGCCGAGATCATCCTTGAAGGGTATGTCGAGGCAGGGGAGACCAGGTGGGAAGGGCCGTTTGGAGATCACACTGGCTACTACTCGCTCGCGGATGACTTCCCCGTCTTCCACGTCGACGCGATCACGATGCGCAAAGACGCGATCTATCCGGCGACCATCGTCGGACGGCCACCGATGGAGGACTGCTACCTCGGCAAAGCGACCGAGCGGCTGTTCCTTCCCGTGATCAAAGCGATGATGCCTGAAGTCGTGGACTACGATCTTCCGCTCGAAGGCGTCTTTCACAACTGTGCCATCTTCCAGATCAAGAAGGAGTTCGCCGGCCAGGCGTTTCGGGTCATGAACTTCGCCTGGTCGATGGGGCAGATGATGTTCACGAAGTTCGTGATCGTCGTGGATGAGGACGTCGACTGCCATGACTACTCGCAAGTTGCGTGGCGTTGCTTCAACAACGTCGATCCGAGCAGGGATGTGCTCATCAACAAAGGGCCGCTCGACAGGCTCGATCACAGCAGCAACTACCAGTCGTTCGGGTTCAAGATGGGCATTGACGCGACCAGGCCGCTGCCTGGTGAGGGGCACGACCGCGGATGGCCGGATGCGCTTGAGATGGACGCCGAGGTCAAGACGCGGATCGACGGACTGTGGGAGCAACTCGGACTGTGAACAAGATAGCCGAGAAGCTCAAGGTCCTGCTCGAACTCGTGAAGTTCGAGCACTCGGTGTTCGCGCTGCCGTACGCCTACATCGGGGCGCTCTACGGGGCCGCGTCAGTGATGTTCGCAGTTCCCGCGATCTACCCGGCCCCGGCACCAACGCCGACCGCTTGGGTCACGCTCTCGAACTGGCCCACACTCACCGCGCTTCTCTGGATCACGGTGGCGATGGTGGGTGCGCGTGCGTTCGCGTTCGTTCTCAACCGCGCCATCGACAAGGAGATCGACGCGCGCAATCCGCGTACCGCCGGTCGCGCGATACCTGCCGGGCTCATCAAAGCGTGGGAGCTGTGGCTGTTCGCCGCGTTCATGTTGGCGGCGTACCTCCACGCGGTGTTCCGGCTTGAGCCGCTCACGCATCTGCTGTGGCCGATTCCGCTTGTCGCGTTTCTTGCGTATCCGTATATGAAGCGGTTCACGCCCTTGTGTCACTACTGGTTGGGGTTCTGCCTGGGTCTCGCTCCAGTGGCAGGCTGGGTGGCGGTGGGTGGTTCGATCAGGGCTGCTGCTCCGTGGGTGCTCGGTGGAGCTGTCATGCTCTGGACGGCAGGCTTCGACATGATCTATGCCACCCAGGACGTGGAGTGCGACGTGCGCGACGGGGTACACAGCATGCCGGCTGACCTCGGGATTCCGGCGGCACTCATGCAGACGCGAGTCACCCACGTCCTGACCGTTGTTCTCCTGGTGGTCGGCGGAGCGCTCGCGGGTGCTGGCTGGCCCTGGTACCTCGGAGTCGGTGTGGCAACCGCGTTGCTGTGGTATGAGAACAGCATCGTCCACGCGGATGACCTTTCGCGTGTGAATGCAGCATTCTTTACCGTCAACGGTGTGATCGCGATCGTTGTGTTCGCGGGTGCGCTCGGCGATCGACTACTTGGCTAGGAGACACGTATGAAGCACTACGTTGTTGTGATCACCGGCGCATCGGGTTCCGTGTACGGTCTGCGAGCGGTTGAGCAACTGCTCGTCTCGGGTCATACGGTCTCGCTCGTGGCCACGCCGACCGGTGCTGAGGTCATGGCGTACGAGACCGGACTCAGACTGCCGGAAGCGGCCGCCAAGGAGACCGTACTGCGTTTTCTCGATCTGCCGCCGGATTCCGCGTTGCGCGTCGTTGCCGACAGCGATCTTTTCGACGCCGTTGCCAGTGGTTCAAGCGCCGTCGACGGTGTCATCGTGGTCCCGGCTTCAATGGGCTTCGTAGGGTCGGTCGCCGCCGGCCTCGGCGGCGATCTCGCCGAGCGTGCTGCGGATGTTGCGTTGAAGGAGCGTCGTCCGCTTGTACTGGTGCCCCGCGAGACGCCACTCAATCTCATCCATCTTCGGAATCTCACGGCGCTGGCCGAGGCCGGTGCAGTCATCGTTCCCGCCATGCCAGCGTTCTATCAGAGGCCCGAGACACTCGATGATATGGTCAACTTCGTTGTCGGCAAGGCGCTTGATGTCCTTGGCATCGAGCACCAGCTCTTTCCGAGATGGCGCGAGTAGCTCGCGCGTTCGCTTGACGCACGGGCTCGTACAGGAGCAGAATCGTACGCATAGCAGGGGTCTTTTCACACCACAATCGCAGCAGTAGTCGTAGAAGGAGACAGCCATGACCCTGGCACAGGCGCGTAAGCGCTATCCGCTCGTACCCCGCGAGATCCTCAAATGGGCGATCGACAACATCTCGAACCCGCAGGATCTTGAGCGCGGCCTCCACCGTCTTGAGCAGGCGAAGCAGATCCAGGTCAAGTACGGCGTCTAGTCCTAGACGCCTGCCGCACCACCCCTCACCCCTGCGTGCGGCCGCGCGAGACGCCCCCTCGGCTTGCGCGACCCCAGCCGCACGCGACCGCCACGCTGCATGCCGGTGCACTGGCGGAGACGAAACGGCCCGTCCGCGTTACGCGGACGGGCCGTAGTCGTATCTGGAGGCGACGCCCGGATTCGAACCGGGGATAAAGGCTTTGCAGGCCTCTGCCTTGCCACTTGGCGACGTCGCCGTGATGGGGGAGCTGATCGCTCCCGACTCAAGAAAAGAAGGTCGGCCCCGAGGGGCTTGTATGAGCCTCGGACCAACCTTCCGGGGTGTGCTATGGAGCGGACGACCGGATTCGAACCGGCGACCCCAACCTTGGCAAGGTTGTGCTCTACCAACTGAGCCACGTCCGCGCGCAAGGGGTAGTCTACCAACGGCGGCGATACTGCTACAATAGTCGTCGCTGTTCCATGGAGCAGTAGATGGGCGCTTAGCTCAGGGGGAGAGCACTTCCTTGACGCGGAAGGGGTCAGAGGTTCAAATCCTCTAGCGCCCACCATCGCAATCTTGAGAACCCCGGCGAGACGCCGGGGTTCTTTGCGTTCCATGTCCGTTGTGCCGATTGGTCTCGGGTGGGGTGACCCCGCTATACTTGGGGGGACGGCTCATGCGAAGGGATGGAAACATGAAGGTTCTCGCCCGTTGGTTCGTGTTCGTGATCATGCTGGCGAGTCTTGTGATTCCAGCACCGGCGATGGCTGTCGAATGGCCGGCCGGTGGCGTTCGTGTGGCGCTGGATGCGCGCCGGATCTCCGGATCCGACCGCTATGGCACCTCTGTCGCCATAGCCCGTGAGGGCTTCCCTGGATGGGCGGGTGTGTCCCACGTCGTGATCGCGTCTGGCGAGACGCGAGCGCTGCCTGACGCCGTTGCTGCAGGAGGCCTCGTGTGGGCGTACGACGCGCCGCTGCTGCTCGTGCGTGGCACAGGTGTCCCGCAGGCGGTCCGCGTGGCGCTTCAGGAGATTCGTTCGGCGAACTCGACGGTGACCGTGACGATCGTGGGTGGCACCGCGGCTGTCAGCCAGGCGTGTGCGAACGAGATCGGCGTGATAATGGGTCAGGATTCGGTGGTGCGCCCATTCAGTGGCGGCGATCGCTACACGACAGCCGCCGGTGTCGCCGCACTCATGCGCGCCGCCGCAGCCGAGACCTCACGCGACATGGCGCCGGTGGCGCTGGTCGCGAATGGAACGAATGCCTTCGGCTTCTATGACGCCCTGGCGCTTTCTGCCGTCTCGGCTCGCATCGGCGCTCCCGTGCTATTCGTAACCAAGACGACGGTGCCCACTGCCACGCGCTCCATGCTGACATCGCTTGCGCCCGCAGACGTCGTTGTGGCCGGAAGTGCGGCCGCCGTCAACGCCGACGTCTACAGCGCTGTACACGGCACTGTGCGCCCTGCGGGCGCGGATCGCTATGGCACGGCGGTTGAGGTCGCGCGCCTCGCGCGTTCACGAGGCTGGCTGGACTCGGCGACAATCGGTGTTGCGGGGTCGGTCATAGACGCCGTGTGTGGTGCAGGAGTGGCCGGGCGAGCGGGAAGCGCCGTGCTGTTCTCCGAGGCCTGGCGTTTGAGCGGGTCGCCGGCGCGTTACCTCGCCGGGATGGGGTCGGCTGTGACATCAGCGACTGTCTACGGTGGGGCACCTGCGGTGAGCGAGGCGGTCTTCGCGCAGATTGGGGGCGCACCGGCGACTCCCGTACTGCTTGCTCCGGCAAGCGGCAACTACGTGGCCAAGTATGCGAACGTCAAAGTCCAGACCGGGGTGAACACCACCCAGGTCGATCTGTATGCTGGTGAGAGCCTGGTCGGCACCGCATCTGTGAATAGCTTCGGCGTCGTCGACTTCGGAAAGCGAGCAATGCCGGCTACCGGCATCACCTTCAAAGTCGTTGCGTCGAATCCGGACGGCAAAAGCGCTGCTCGGACCGCGACGTATAAGCGCCTCTCGTACCCGGCAAGCACGTCGATCGTAATCGACAAGTCCGACTTCAAACTCTACTGGGTGAAAGGTGACGTGCTGATCAAGGCGTATCCCATCGCCATCGGACGCGTTGGTATGGAGACGCCGGTGGCGACGTGGAAGATACTCGCAAAGTACCAAACCGATCCCTCCGGCGTTTATGGACCGCGCAAGATGCGACTGTTCCGGAAGACCGGTACGGGAACCAGCACGAAGTACGTCTACACGGCCTACGGTATTCATGGCACGAACGAGCCCTGGGTTATCGGAACGAAAGCCTCGCATGGCTGCATCCGTATGTACAACGCTGACGTGACCGAATTGTGGCCTCAGGTCCCTCTCGGCACCGTCGTCCAGACCAGGGAGTAGTCGCCAATTAAGGCTTCGTCATCGTGCAACCGCAGTCTGTTGCTGTCACGATGGCTGCTGGCGCGTCGTTCTGGGACACTATGGATGTCACAACAGCATCTCGGTCCGTTGGGGGGACGATATGCCGACGCTTGCTGAGTCCGTCGTCGCAATCCTAGAGCCGTTGGTCGGGCAGATGGTCGCCGACACCTGCGTCCGTGCCACTGCCTTGTCGCTTGGCAAGAGCGCCGATGAACTGCAGGGCGGTGATATGCCTGCGCTTGAGAGCAACGTCAAGCGCTTGCTTGGTCCGGTCGCCCCGAGGCAGACCATCGATTCGATCATCGCGCAGATAGAGGGGAGCATCCGATGAAAGCGACCGGTGCATTCTCTCGCAGGACCTGGGCCGTACTGGTGTTGGGCATCGTGGCTGCCGTCATTGTCCAGCTGCTCGTGACCACGGGGATTGGCGGCGAGACCGCAAGCGTCGCGATCAGCGACATCGGCGGTGTTCTCGTCATTGGGATGGCGGCACTTGTCACCATCAGAACGGCGCTCGCCTTCGGGGCCGGCGAATCCCTGCGCAGTCAATGGCTGGCCATAGGTGCCGGCATCGTGTTGTACGTTCTTGGAGATCTGATGTGGACGTACATCGAGGTCGTACAGGGGCTGGATCCGCCGTATCCCGGCTTGCCGGATGTTTTCTACGTTGCCATGTATGTCTTCCTCGGCTATGGCATCATCAGTGCCGCCCTCGCATACCGAGGTCTCGTCAAGATGAGGGCACCCCTGATCGGTTCGGCGGTGATCGGAGTCGCGAGCGCGGCGGCGATCTACATCGTTCTGGTGAAAGACATCATCGCCGATCCCGGCGTCGCACTCTTGGAGAAGGCACTCACAGCCTTCTACCCCGTCGCTGACACGCTCCTTCTACTTGCGCCCGCAGTGTTCATCGTGCTGGTGGTGTCACAGTTGGGCAGGGGGGCGCTTGGCACGCCGTGGCGGTTCGTGGTCGCCGGCGTCGCCGTGCTGGCGGTCGCGGATGCGTTGTACCAGTGGCTCGAATGGCAGGGACTGTACAGCACGGGCCATTTGGTCGACTTGGGCTGGATGATCGGCTACGTGCTGCTTGCGACTGGAGCCTCGGTGATGCGAGACCTTATCCTGCCAGCAGCGCGGCGCGTCTAGGAGAGCGCCCTGGACGGTGGGAAGCTGTCTACCGGAAGCGCATTACCCGGGAGCACGATCATGGCCGCACCGGGCAATACGCGTGCCCTCACGGGGGTCTTCCTGTCGATGACCTCGCCGTCCGACTGCATAGGCAGTGGCGGTTCCGAGATGATCTCGATCTCACGGGCACTGTGGATCTCAAGTCCCGGTCGCGCGGCGTGCTCGCCCAGTCTATCGAGCAGCGCTGCCCACACGGCGGGTAGCAACCCTGCGACCGAGCGGGTCTTGATCACAACGACCTCAAGCATGCCGTCCTGCGCGTCGCTGCCATGCGTGACTGAGAGGTCGAACTGGATCTTGGCGAGATTGACCAGGAGTACAGCGATTCCCTCGGTAGCGACCCGGCGACCGTCCAATCGCAAGATGAACGTGGCCACGGTCGGCTGCAGGTTCTGGACTGCGGAAAGGAAGTACGCACCCTCTCCAAGCAGTGGCTTGAGTTCGCGCGCTCCGTCGATCAACGCTGCGTCGAAGCCGGCGCCGGCCATCATGAGGAACCCCACGCCGCCGTCGTAGTCGAGTTCGCCAATATCCACCGCGACTGGCGACCCGGTCATCGTGAGCGCGGCCAACTCGTACGGCTCGCGAGGGATACCGACGTTGTGTGCGAACAGGTTCGCCGTTCCCGCCGGGTACGGCACCAACGGGATACCGGTATCGCGGAGCGCATACGCGACCGAGGAGATCGTCCCGTCGCCGCCGACCGCTACCACACGATCGTAGCCGTGAGCGTCCCGCAGAAGGTGCGCAAGCACAGTCCCTTCACGCATGAACCGGAGGGTCACCTCGGCACCGAGCTCGCCGAGCTCTCGCACGTAGTCGTACAGACCGGGCTCGCCTAGACCGGCGCGCAGGTTCGCCAACATCAAGATGTTCATGCGGCAGGCACCCCCGCGTGTCACAGTGATGGGATACACTCGATAATCGAGATTCTACGGCATCGGCGCCAGTGGCGTGCCGAGAAGGAGGCACCGTGTACGTTCGCGACGACGAAGGCCTGCGCTCGCTCGTGGGAATGATGCGGGGTGCCGACGTTCTCGCCGTAGACACGGAGTTCATGCGCGAGCGAACGTACTTCGCGCGACTTTGTCTAATCCAGGTCGCCACCGATGACGTGGCGGCGATAGTCGACCCCTTCGTGGTCAAGGACCTTGAGCCTCTCTTCGAGCTGTTCCGGGATCCTGGGATCACGAAAGTGTTTCACGCGGGCTCGCAGGACCTGGAGATCCTCGTTCGGATGATGGGAGAGGCACCCGCACCGATCTTCGACACACAGGTCGCGGCTACACTTGCGGGTCTGCCCTCTCAGGTCGGCTATCAAGCGCTGATCAAGTCGCTTGTTGGCGTGGAGCTTGGCAAGGCGCACACCTTCACGGACTGGGCGCGTCGCCCGCTCTCGGAGGACCAGATCCGCTACGCCCTCGATGACGTCGTCTACATGCCGAAGGCATATCGAGTGCTCCACGAGCAGCTCTCGGCGGCGGGCCGGCTGGCCTGGCTAGCCGAGGACTTCGAGCGCATGGCCGACCCGGCAACGTACGAGGTGCGCCCCGAAGAGCAATACCGTCGCGTGAAGCGCGCATCCTCGCTCGATCGTCGTTCACTAGCGGTGTTACGGGAGGCTGCGGCGTGGCGCGAGCGTGAAGCGCAGCAGCGTGATGTTCCGAAGCGATGGTTGGTCTCGGATGAAAGCCTCGTCGAGCTTGCGCGCCGTGCGCCGCTCACGCCTGAGGCGCTCGCGGGAGTCCGCGGACTCAACGAGCAAGTCGCCCGCCGCAGTGGCGAGGACATCATCGAAGGCGTGCGCCGCGGCAAGTCAGTCCCTGATGATGAGTTGCCACGGTTCGAGAAGCGCAGACGACTTGAAGGTGAGCTCGACGAACTCGCGGACGCGATGTCTGCGATCGTCCGTGTGCGTGCGAAACAGCACGGGGTCGCGCCGACCCTCTTCGCGACACGTGACGACCTGGAGCGCTTTGCCGGCGGCGAGCGTGAAGTGAGCCCGCTCAGCTCCGGGTGGCGCCACGCCCTCGTTGGCGCAGACCTGGAAGCGCTGCTCGACGGGCGCATCGGGCTCAGCGTGCGCGACGGCCGTGTCGTGCTCGGCGAGCCGGGGAAACCGCTTGAGGCGGAGGATCACTAGTGGCGATCGAGAACACCTCGGTCAGCGTCACAGAGGCGCTTCGGCGTGCTAAGAGCGTGCTTGAGACGATAAGCCTGACCATCGTCGGCGAAGTATCGGAGTGCACGGTCAAGCCAGGCTACAAAGCAGTGTACTTCTCGCTCAGCGATGACTCATCCGTGCTTCCGTGCCTCATGTGGCGTGACAGCTACGACCTGTGCGGGTTCGCGTTGCGTCCTGGCATGCTGGTGGAAGTGTCGGGCGTCTTCACCGCATATGCTGCCAAGGGACGGATGCAGTTCCAAGTGCGGCGCCTGACTGCCGCAGGCGAGGGCGTCCTGCGTCTCCAGGTCGCAGCACTCGCACGGAAGCTTGAGGCCGAGGGGCTCATGCGTGCTGAGCGTAAACGGGAACTGCCCGCCTTCCCGTCGAAGATCGCGCTCGTCACGTCTCCGCGGGGCAAGGCGGTCCACGACGTCATCCGAACGCTTCGACGCCGCTATCCTGTTGCGGAGCTTCTTATCGCGGGAGTGCAGGTCGAGGGTGAGGGCGCGGTCTCGGCGCTGACGGAAGGAATCAGACTCGCAGGGAGCCATCCTGGCGTTGAGCTGCTCATCCTCGCGCGTGGTGGTGGTTCGTACGAGGATCTGATGCCCTTCAACGCCGAGCAGGTCGCGCGCGCCGTCGCTGCGTGTCCGGTCCCCGTCGTCACGGGAATCGGCCACGAGCCCGACGACTCCATCGCTGACATGGTTGCAGATTGCCGCGCGTCGACGCCCACAGCGGCTGCTGAGGCTGCGGCGCCTGCGACTATGGAGATCGTGTCTCGGCTTGATGCGATGGCTCGCTTGCTCGGCAAGGCGTTGTCGCACTCCGTGATCGAACGGGCACATCGCCTGCGTCTGATCGCCCACCGTCCCGTGTTCCGAGATGCCACCTGCCTGATGTCGGCGAGGATGCTGGCACTCGACAGTGCGGCAGAGGCGCTCAGCAGGGCGCTGCCGGTTGGCATCGGGCGCGCTGCAGAGGCCGTGGGCCGCAGCCGCGACGTGCTTCTGCGGGTGGGTCCGAAGCTGACGGAGCGGCCTCGCATCGCGCTCGGTGACGCGTCAAGACGCATCGCGCAGCAGGGTCCGGCGTTTATGGAGCGGGCAACCGGGCAGTGGACACTACAAGCTGCCCGGCTTGAGGATTTGTCGCCGCTGGCGATTCTCGCTCGCGGCTTCGCGGTATGCTATGACGGTGCGGGGGAACGCGTGCTCCGCTCGGCGGGAGACGTTACTGCAGGTGATCGCGTTCGAGTCCGTCTTGCCGAGGGAGAACTCGGCTGCGTGGTAGAGAGAGCCGATACGGAGGTCTGACGTGGAGGAAACCGTGGATGCTAGCGCACCGGAGAGCATGACGTTCGGCGCAGCGCTTGCAGAACTTGAAGAGATCGTGAAGTCGCTCGAGAGCGGGCAGCTTGAGCTTGAGGACAGCCTCGGCCGCTACGAGCGGGGGGTCTCGCTGCTTCGGGCATGCCGGGCGAAGCTCGCGGATGCACAACAGCGCGTGACTATGCTCGTGGGTGAGATCGAGGACGAAGACGCCGAGTAGTACCGTGCATCCAGCCGAGGAGGACACCATGTCTGACTGCATCTTCTGCATGATCGCCAACGGGGACATTCCGGCCAGAATCGTGCTCGATGAGGACGGCATCCTGGCGTTCGACGACATCGCACCGCAGGGTCCGGTGCACACGCTGATCATCCCGAAGCATCACTACGCGCACATGGGCGATGACGTGCCTGCAGAGGTAATGGAAGCGCTCTTCTCGGCTGCCCCCCGAATCGCGCAGATGAAGGGTGTTGCGGAAAGCGGCTACCGTGTCATCGTCAACAATGGTCGGGACGCGGCTCAGACGGTGGGACATCTTCACGTTCATGTCATCGGCGGGAAACCGATGGCTCACGGCATGGTCCGGTTCGAGAGCGCCGAATAGGGGTGTGTCATGCGTGAAGTCGCCATCGTCACGGACAGCACGTCAGATATCACGCCCGCGGTCGCCAAGAGTCTGGATATCGCGGTGGTGCCCCTCTCGCTCGCATTCGGAGATGAGATCTTCGAGGACGGTGTGCTCACCCAACAGGAGTTCTTCACCAGGATGAATGCGGCTCCTCAGTTGCCCACGACCTCGCAACCCTCGGTCGGGGCGTTCGCTGAGGTCTACCGGAGGCAGCTCGAGCACGCGAAGAGCGTCGTCTCGGTGCACATCTCCTCTGCGCTGTCGGGCACGATCGAGTCCGCCACGGAAGCGGCACGCGAGTTCGGAGAACGGGTGCATGTATTCGACACGCGCAACCTTGCGTGGGGCGAAGCACTCCAGGTGCTCGAGGGGGCACGTGCCGCGGCTCGTGGTGCTACCGTGAGCGACGTCATCGCTGCGCTTGAGAGCGCTCGCCAGCGGGTGCGCATGATCGTCGGCATCGACAAGCTCGACAATCTTGCGCGCGGCGGACGTATCGGGAAGGTGTCGGCGCTTCTCGGCAGCATGCTCAATCTGAAGGTGCTGTTCACGGTGAACGAGACCGGATCGTTCGAGCCTGTGGCGAAGATCCGAGGAGCGAGCGCCGCGCTCGATCACACCATGACCTGGGTTGCCGAGCAGATGGGCGAGCACCAGAGCGGTGTCTTCGCTGTCATGCACGCGCTGTCTCCCGACAAGGTCGCATGGCTTGAGGAGCGGATTCGAGCTCGTTTCGACGTTCAGGAGATCTATCTCGTTGAAGCAGGCCCCGTGATTGCCACGCACACCGGAACCGGCTGGGGCGTCGCACTGTTGCCGATGGACTGAATCGCTCATGTCGTCGATGGTACGCGTGACATTCGATCCACCGGGGCTCTCCGTCGACGTGGCGCCAGGGACCACCATTCTCGAGGCGGCGTGGGCTGCCGGCGTAAACATTCTCGCGACGTGCGCCGGGCGAGGCACATGCGGCAACTGCGCCGTGCGACTGCTCGAGGGGGAGCCGGGGCGGATTCGCCCTACGCCAAAGGCCGTGCTGCTCCCCAAAGGCATGTACCTGGCCTGCCTCGTTGAGGTCGAGACACCGATCACGGTACGTGCGCGTCACCTCGTTCGACTCCCGGGATCTTCGCCACAATAGGTAAGGCCCCGACCTTCGAGTCGGGGCCCTCCATATTCCTTCCCTGATTACCCCTGAGTCTCCAGTGGCCTGTTGCGGCTACCCAGCCGCTTCATCGCGATGCCGGTCGTCGATGGGCCAACTCTCCGGTTCCGCGGATTCCCCGCTAGAACCGACTTGCTAGGGAAGGGAAACTAATCTTGGTCTTAAGGTACACCCGATATTCGGGCTTTGCAACAGTTGTTACATGCTGTCTATTCGTGGGTGGGGATAGGTTTCCTTCTCCATTCACCGACGATGCCGCTGACCGAGAAAACCATGCCGCACGCCTGAAGAAGAACGTTCCCGCTTCCGCCGAGCGTCTACCATGTGCCCAGGGGTTTCGCCCCGCCTGCTTGATCCTGTCTTGGCACGCACGCACTGTGTGTGTCACGCGAACCGAGTGAGGGAGGCGCACGTATGACGGACCAGCATATCGAGTCATTGTCGCATGAGCTTCGGGTCGTTGAGCCCGCCGCATGGGTTTCCGAGAAGGCCCACATCTCCTCCATGAGCGACTACGAGGCGCTCTACAAGCGTTCGGTCGAGGACCCGGAGGGATTCTGGGCCGACATGGCCGATGAGGTGCTGCATTGGCACAAGAAGTGGGACACCGTTCTCGACTACGAGTTCGAGACGCCCCGCATCGAGTGGTTCAAGGGCGGCAAGCTCAACGTTACCTACAACTGCATCGACCGTCACCTCGAAGGGTGGCGCCGGAACAAGGCCGCGCTCATCTGGGAGTCCGACGAAGGCCGGACGAAGATCTATACGTACCAGTCGCTGTATTACAAGGTCTGCAAGTTCGCAAACGTGCTGAAGAAGCACGGTGTGCGCAAAGGCGATCGCGTCGCCATCTACATGCCGATGATTCCCGAGCTTGCGATCGCGATGCTGGCCTGTGCCCGCATCGGTGCGATCCACTCGATCGTTTTCGGTGGGTTCTCTTCGTCTGCGCTTCGTGACCGCATCCAGGACTGCGGTGCGAAGATGCTGATCACGGCCGACGAAGGCATCCGCGGCGGTCGTGTTGTCCCGCTCAAGGCCGAGGCCGACAGCGCGCTCTACGAATGCCCGACCATCGAGTCGGTCATCGTCGTTTCCCGTGCGCGCACCCGCGTAGACATGGAGCCGGGGCGCGACTTCTGGTATCACGACGAAGTCCGGGCCGACGATATCCGCCGTCACTGCGAGATCGAATGGATGGATGCCGAGGACCCGCTGTTCATCCTCTACACATCCGGCTCGACGGGCAAGCCGAAGGGTGTTCTGCACACCACCGCCGGCTACTTGCTGTATGCGGCCACGACCTTCCGCTACACGTTCGACTACCACGATGAAGACGTGTACTGGTGCACGGCCGACATCGGCTGGGTTACCGGTCACAGCTACATCGTGTACGGTCCGCTTGCGGTCGGCGCAACCACGCTCATGTTCGAGGGCATTCCGACGTATCCGGATCCGGGTCGCTTCTGGGAGATCGTCGAGAAGCACGGTGTGAACCAGTTCTACACGGCACCGACGGCGATTCGTGCTCTCATGAAGTCCGGGGAAGAGTGGCCGGCGAAGTACGACCTGTCCACGCTGCGCGTGCTGGGCACGGTCGGCGAGCCGATCAACCCTGAGGCCTGGATGTGGTACTACAAGCACATCGGCGGCGAGCGGATTCCGATTGTCGACACGTATTGGCAGACGGAGACCGGCGGACACCTCATCACCAACATGCCGGGCGCCACGCCCATGAAGCCGGGCTCGGCAACAAAGCCGTTCTTCGGAATCGTTCCCGAGATCGTCAACGAGGACGGCTCGCCCACGCCTGTGGGTAGTGGCGGTCGCCTCTGCATCAGCAAGCCGTGGCCGGGTATGCTCCGCGGAACCTGGGGCGATCCCGAGAACAAGCTCATCAAGGACGTCTACTTCAAGGCGTTCCCCGGCAAGTACTTTACGGGTGACGGCGCACGCAAGGACGAGGATGGCTACTACTGGCTGCTCGGACGCGTGGACGATGTCATCAACGTCTCCGGACACCGTATGGGCACCGCAGAGGTCGAGAGCGCGCTGGTCAGTCACCCCGCAGTGGCAGAAGCCGCCGTCGTTGGCTATCCGCATGACATCAAGGGTGAGGGCATCTATGCGTACGTGATCCTGCGCCAGGGCAACGAGACCAATTCGGGTCTTCTCAAGATCCTTGCCGGACACGTTCGTGAGGAAATCGGTCCGATTGCGAAGCCGGACTTCATTCACATCGTTCCGGAACTGCCGAAGACCCGCTCGGGCAAGATCATGCGACGCATTCTGCGCAAGATCGCAGCTGGTGAGCGCGATATGGATGCGTTTGGCGACATCTCCACGCTCGCCGATCCGAGCATCGTGCAGAAGATCGTCGACAGCGCGCCCAACGCTTAGTCAGAGGGCACAGGTACTCAGAAGAAGGGCCCCGGCACGCTACCGGGGCCCTTCTTTCGTGTCAGCCACGGAGCCCCGTCTGGATCGCCGCGAGAAGCTCGCTATGAAGCACGGGGTTCGCCGTACAGACGTCACCCACGCCAACTGACCATTCTGTGCCATCCAGTCCGGTGATCACGGCACCGGCCTCCGTAAGTGCAAGAACGCCGGCCGAGAGGTCCCACGGCATCAACCCGAACTCCCAGAACGCATCCGCCCGACCGGCAGCTACATGACAACAATCGATGGCGGAGGACCCGTCTCGGCGGATGCCGTGGACGCTGCGCATGAGATGTCCGAACACTCGCAGCTGTTTGTCGAGCGTGATCGTGCGGTCGTACGGGAATCCCGTGATCACCAGAGACTCGCGGATGGTGGGAGTGGACGTGCACTGGAGGCGCCGCCCATCCAGGAACGCGCCTCCTCCCAGCGACGCGTACGTCATCTCATCGGCCGGTACGTTGTAGACCGCGCCCACGATCGGCTGTCCGCTGCAGAGGCACGCCACGCTGACCGAGTAGCAAGGATAACCGTGGATATACGACGTGGTGCCGTCGAGCGGGTCCACAACCCATACCTCGGGGTCGTCGAGAGCGCCGTGGGTCACTCCGGCGATTGCATAGACTTCCGGCTCTTCCACGACGAAGCGAGCATCCGCAATCGACGAGGCGATCGACCGCACGATGGTAACGCCGGAGGCGATGTCCGCCTCGGTGACCATGTCGAATGCGCTCGACTTCGTGCGCACGTTGCCAACGTCTGCGGCACGCGCACGCAGGATCGCACCGCCGGCGCGGGCGGCGGCGATCGCTGTCTGGAGTCTCTCGTTCACGGGCCCTACCTCCGGTCGCATCGGGTATCCTCAGTGTAGCGATTCCAGCGTGCACGCCGAAGCACGATAGTCGGCTGTCCCACGAGGTACACGCACGGGCTTCACAGGCAGTTCACACGTCGCGGGCATCATTGACATGTTCAGTCGATTGGAAGCGGGTGTTACGGTGAACCGAAGCGTGCTCGTCGTTGATGACAATGCGAAGATCGTCGAGGTTCTCTCGGCGTACCTGAAGTCGGAGGGATTCGATGTCAGGACAGCGGCCGATGGCCCCTCTGCCGTCGCCTCGGTCGCCGAGCAGCGGCCCGACATCGCGCTTCTCGACATCATGCTTCCGGGTATCGACGGTATCGAGTTGACCCGACGCTTCCAGCGCGAGTACGACCTGCCGATCATCCTCGTGACCGCGAAGACCGAGGAGATCGATCGCCTCATCGGCCTGGAGATCGGCGCCGACGACTACGTATCGAAGCCGTTCAGCCCTCGTGAGGTGGTTGCCCGTGTCAAGGCGGTTCTCCGGCGTGTGGACGGTTCGCACATCCCGGATGCGCCGTCGGCCATCGAGGTGGGGGACATGCGCATCGATAACGAGCGGCGCGAGGTCACTATCGCCGGTGAGGTCGTGGAACTCACCCGCACCGAGTTTGAGCTTCTCGCTACGATGGCGTCGCATCCTGGTCGAGTGTACGGCCGGCTTCAGCTGCTTGAGGCCGTGTCTGGCGACGCGTTCGAGGGCTACGAGCGAACGATCGACGCGCACGTGAAGAACCTCCGCAAGAAGATCGGCGACGACCCGAGGAATCCCCGTTACGTGAGAACCGTCTTCGGAGTCGGCTACAAGGTGGGCTCCGACTGATGCGACGCAGCAGACTCATCTGGCAGGTCTTCATATCGATCCTGGCCGTGTCACTCGCGTCGATCTTCGTGACCGGCATCATCGCGCGCGAGGCGCTCTCTTCGGCGTTCCAGTCATATCTGGTAGCAGCGCCGACCCACATGAGCGTGGTACAAGGCCATGGCGGAATGGGACTCGGGCGGGTGTTTCTCGGCGTTGCAGAGCAAAGCTTCATGAGCGGGGTCGACCGTGGCATCGTGCTTTCGGCGCTGGCGGCGGTCCTCTTCGCGGCGCTCACGGCTGCATTGCTTGCCAGATACCTCACCAGACCCCTCAGGAAGCTCACAGACGGCGCCAAAGCCGTTGCACAGGGCAACCTTGAGCATCGCGTCGATGTGAACGGTCCGGGCGAGGTGAGCGACCTGGCCGAGGCGTTCAACGAGATGGCGGGTTCGCTGCAGGAGAGCGAGGTTTTCCGGCGTCGTCTGGTCAGTGACGTGGCGCATGAGCTGCGAAACCCGATCGCCGCGTTGCGCGCTCAGGCCGAGGCGATGTCCGAAGGCGTTCTGCCGATGACCGAGGAACGCATGTCCTCGATCGTCGAGGATCTCTCGCACCTCTCCAGGCTCGTCGGAGATCTGCAGGAGTTCTCGACCGCCGAGGCAGGCGGTCTGCGCTACGATCACGAACGGTTCGACATGTGCGAGCTGGTGACACGTGAGGCCGAGCGGACGTCGCTTCTGGTCTCCGGCGATGTGACCGTGAGTGCGATGTGCGACGCCGAGCCGTGCATAGTCGATGCCGATGCATTCCGCGTGGCGCAGGTCTTGCGCAACCTCCTCGGCAATGCCGTGCGGCACACGCGGCAGGGCTCGATCACCGTGCGCGTGGATCGCGCGCAGGGCTGGATCCGCGTGTCTGTCGAGGACACGGGCGAGGGGATACCCGAGCACGACCTTCCGCTCATCTTTGAGCGGTTCTACCGTGCGGATACGGCAAGGGCGGCGACCACTGGTGGAATCGGCCTTGGTCTGTCGATCTCGAAGCACATCGTGGAAGACCAGGGCGGTCAGGTGTTTGCCACCAGTACCGAGGGCGTCGGTTCCATCATCGGATTCTTGCTTCCCGAGGTGGCCTCGACCGAACCGGTCGCGCCCTAGCTACTCCTGCTCGCGACGCGCTCGCATCTCTTCACGAGCGGCGCGGACCGTACGCAGGAACTCGTCATCCTCGCCGGGTATCTCGGACGCTTCGATTCCCTGCTCCTCAAGCAGCGTGAGCGCGGCAGCGACCGCGCGCGGTACCGCACGTTCGACATCCGGCGTGAGTCCTACGTGGAACTCCTCTGGCGCGATATCGAGTATCTGCACGCCCACACATTCGGTCAGCTTGGGCTGCGCGCCGATCAGGCTGGCGGCGTTGAGCACGTCGATGAGCCGGATGTCGTGCAGGGAGTGGAGCACCTGATTGGGTGCGAAGTCCTCGGGTGAGATGCGCACTACTGTGCCGGGCGCGTAGCCGGTGCCGTCGATCGCGTCGACAACGAGCATGTACTCTACGCCGCGGAACAGGTGAAGCATGCCAAGGCCCATGGTGCCGGCGTCGATGACCTCGACATCATCCGGAAGGGTGAACCGACTCCTGATCTCCTCGGCGATGAGGGGACCGACGCCTTCGTCGCGCATGAGCGAGTTGCCGACTCCGATGACCAGAACGCGACGCTGCGACACAGGCTTCCTCCCTGGAACGTGGATACGTCCATGATAGCGGAACGGGCCCCGGAGAATCTCCGGGGCCCGTCCGTGCCCAGCAACTTGCGCTGCCGGTAGACCACGAACTAGTGGTCGGTCTCTTTCCACAGGAAGATGATCTTCGAGGGATTGAGGTTGTAGATGTTCGCCAGGTAGGCGTGGATCATCGTGAACACGATGAACACCCACATCATG
>PHFB01000011.1 GCA_002841355.1 Actinobacteria bacterium HGW-Actinobacteria-1
GGTTCGGGTTCGGGTTCGGGTTCGGGTTCGGGTTCGGGTTCGGGTTCGGGTTCGGGTTCGGGCTCGGGCTCGGGCATGGGCTCGGGCTCGGGCTCGGGCGCAGGTGCAGGCATGGGTGCAGGTGTGTGTGCAGGCATGGGTGCAGGCATGGGTGCAGGTGCGGGTGCGGGTGCGGGTACGGGCGCGGGTTCAGGCTGGGGTGTGGACCCTGGCGCAGGCACTAAGTCCACAGGCGGGACGGCGGGCGATGCGGACTCCGGCGCAGGCCACTCTCGAACAACCGGAATGCGATCGGGCGCCTCGATCTTGCGGTTCGGCACGTCAGGCATCCAGTCACCGGTGCGCAGTGGTGCGCCAAGCACGCTTTCGGGTGTCAGATCCACGGCACCGAAGACGTCCGCGTCCGGATGTTCGACAACTGGCTCAAATGGCTGTGACCACCGGACGGATTGCTCGGCGACTTCGCGGGCATCACGAATCGCGCGTCGATAGCGTCCAAGAGCCGCGAGAAGATACACGAGCAGCACCACGAACAGTACCAGCAGACCCCCGATGATGTAGAGTCTGGGATCCACCAGTGTCATCTCATGCTATCGAGAATGCGATAGAGGAGTCCGAGCAAGACGGACTTGACGCTGTCCTTCTCCTTGGCGTTGCAGGCCAAGAGCGGGACGTCGTCCGCGAGCGACAGACTCGAACGTACAGCGGAGAGCGTTTGTGAGTCGTTCGCATCCACCTTGTTCGCCGCAACCACAAACGGAACATCCGACATGTTCGTAAAGAACTCGATCATGGACGCTGCGTCGCGAATCGAGTCCTGACTCTTCGCGTCCACAAGCAACACGAAACCGAGCATTCCCTCAGAAAGCGTCTCCCACATGAAAGAGAATCGCTCCTGACCAGGCGTACCGAAGAGGTACAGGACGACGTCGTCCGAAATCGTGATTCGACCGAAGTCCATCGCAACGGTGGTCTCTCCCCCACCCTCGCCGGAGACATCGCTGACCTGGCGCTCTGTTGAAAGCACCGTGATCTCGCTGACCGACTTTATGAAGGTCGTCTTTCCTGCATTGAATGGACCGGTGACGACGACTTTCACTGACTGCATTGCGCGGACTCCGTTCTCAGAGCTTCTCGATACCTTCGATGATCTTCATGAGCAGGTCACGGTCCACCAGCTGGTCCCTATGCAGCACCATGCTGTCATCGGAATCAGGAATCTTGCCGACCGTCGTGACAGGGCGGGACCGTGCGGCGCCGCCGCCACCCGTCAGGGCGGTGATCTCATCTCCAAGCCCATAGTTCAGCGTCGTGTCGCCCTCGAACTCGGCAAGGTACGCATCTGTGGAGATGACCCCCGTCGTCGGCTCAGCAGGCTCCAGTGGTTCATCTCCGGTCGATAGTGATCGGAGCAAGTCATCCAGGTCGCTCGTGGTTGACGATATCCGAGTGGGCTCCGGCTCGAATTCTGGTTCTGGCTCCGGCTCGAATTCTGGTTCTGGTTCTGGTTCTGGTTCTGGTTCTGGTTCTGGTTCGGGCTCGGGTTCGGGCTCGGGCTCGGGCTCGGGTTCGGGCTCGGGCTCGGGTTCGGGCTCGGGTTCCACTTCCGGCTCTACTTCCGGAAGCATCTCCGATTCCGACTCAGCCGTCGGCGCAGCCGGGATGTCGAAGTACATGGACTCCACGACGTCCTCTTCGACACTCTGATCGGATGCGAGCTCGACGGGCACCTCGCCCAACCCGAGTGCACGGAGGTCCGTCTCAAGGTCGCCGGTCATGGTGACCGGTGGTATGTCGCTTGTCTCGGCGCCTGACTCGATCACGCCTTCCGCGATAGGTGGAGCAGGAATCTCGCTCGTCTCCGCCGCATTCAGCGCTCCGAAAAGTGCCTCGGCGTCGAATGTCGACTCCGGTTCCGGTTCCGGTTCCGGTTCCGGTTCCGGTTCCGGTTCCGGCTCGGGCTCGGGCTCCGGTTCCGGCTCGGGCTCCGGCTCCGGCTCCGGCTCCGGCTCGGGCTCGGGCTCCGGCGCGGGCTCGGGCTCCGGCGCGGGCGCCGTCTCGACTGGATGTTCGAGCACGGCCTCCATCATCTCGGCAAAGACAGCCATGTCCTCAGCCGAGGCACGCGTCTTACTCACGGAAAGGAACTCGGGCTCCTCGTGAGGCTCCTCTGCAGCTCGCGCGGCCTGAGCAGCCTCGTCGGCCGCAGCGGCCTCGGCGACTGCGCTGGCCTGTGCTTCGTCGACTCGGGCCTTCTCGGCCTGCTCGGCCTGCTCCGCGGCCTGCTGCTCCGCTGCCTGGCGAGCAGCTGCCGCTGCGGCGATCTCCGACTCGAGATTGATCGCCTCAAGTGCGGCTGCCTCGTCGCGCGCCCGGCGCTCCGCCTCAAGATTCGCACGCTTGTCTTCTCGCCCGGAACGTTCCGCGCGAAGGCGTTCTACCTCTTCGTCTGTGGGTACCTCAAGCAGTCCTGCCGAGAACAGGCCATAGATCACGCGGGCCACTTCGAAGTCTGTCTTGTTCATCGCGGTGGCGAGATCGGAGATGTTCCTCGTGCCGTCGACGAGCAAGAGAAGCGCCCACTCGCTCGGCTTGAGTGAGATCTCGAACGTGCCCTCACCGGGAGCGGTGGCCATCTTGAAGACCATCTCGACGGATGGAACCTTCTTCTTGATCCGGTTCCACTCCTCGAGGCGACGGCTGCCCTCCATCACGATGTTCTCTATCGACACCGAAAGACCGATGTCCTCGTCGGCGACTTCCGGCAGCACCTCGAAATCGAAATCGCCCTCGTCCCAGCGCATGAGATCGAAGATGGTGTCCTGGATCTGCTCCTGCACGAACGTCTCGAGCACCTTATCGGTGAGGTAGCCCTCGTCGACAAGAATCTGCCCCAGGCGACGGCCGTTGGCGGGCTCCAGGCGTTGTATCTCAAGCGCCTTCACAAGGGCGCTCGGCGTGATTCGGCCGGTCGTCACCAGGCGCTGGCCGAGAGGATCGCGATGCCAGTTGGACTGCGCGAAGAAGACATCGCCGTCGCGGAACCAGATACTTCCGTCAGCGTCCGTGCTTGTTATGCGCAAAACCCCCGTCTTCTTGCTCAGTTGTACGAGCTGGAAGACATCGGGTAGCGAGAAGTCCCTGAGATTGCCGCGAAGTGCCATCGGCCTGGTTCTTGCCTTTCCCCCGGACTACCGGGCGGTTTGGCCGAGAATCTCGGCGATTGTCCCGGCTGCGGCTCTCATATCGTAGATGACAAGTCCCAGCTTGGCGTTCACATCGGCCATCACCGTGAGCACGGCGCGGTCTCCCGCAGCCATCAGTAACACGTAGCCGGTGTCTCCTTCGATGAAGACCTGTGAGAGATGACCGCGTCCGAGCTCGGCGGCAGCACGCTCGCCCAGGCCGAGGATAGCTGCCGACATGGCACCCACCCGATCGGGCTGCATGCCGGCTGGCAGCGCTGATGCCATCGTGAATCCATCGAGGCTCACCAACGCAGCTGCCTGGATGTCCGGATCCTCTTGCATCAGGCTGTCGAGCGCCGACGCGAGTCGCTCCTCGCGCGTGGCCTGCCGCGTAGCCGCCGTCGGCCTCGGAGCCGGAGCGGCAACCGCAACGGGCGCGGCCACGACTGGCGGCGCTACCGGAGGCGCGCTCGGCATTGGTGCCGGCTGCACAGGCGTCGCCTGTGGCACGGCCTGTGTCGGAGGAACGACGACAGGCGCGGTCAGCAACTCGTCGTCAAACGAGTCATCATCCGCATCTGAGATGAAGTAGTCCCCGATACCCTTGTCCACCATCGACCTTCAACTCCCGTGGCTTCGGATGTCCGTCGCGAAGTGACGACACGCGACAGCACGGCCCTGAGGGGCCCCGCCTCCTCAGTTTCGCACGTCAGACAAGCTGGCACAACATGACAACAGCGTACAAAACACGCCGATCACACAACGACGCGAAGGACTTCCTCGATCGATGTCACACCCATAAGCACCTTCGCGAATCCGTCGTCGCGCAGCGTCCGCATACCGGATGCCACCGCGATGCGTTTGATGTCATCACCTGACGCGTGGTTCACGCATGCCCGCTCGATCTCCTCGGTAACGGTCATGACCTCGTGAATACCCATGCGTCCCTTGTAGCCGATGTCGCCGCATCGCTTGCAGCCCACGGCACGATAGAGCGTGGGTATCTTGTCGGGATCGTACGGGAAGCCGACACGATCGAGGGCCTCAGCGGTCGGCGTGTACGCCTCCTTGCACTCCGGACACAGACGTCGACCAAGGCGCTGCGCGAGCACGCAGTTGATCGCCGATGCCGAGAGGAACGGCTCGACGCCCATCTCGGTCAGTCGGGTGAGCGCCGAAGGGGCGTCGTTGGTGTGAAGCGTGGAGAGCACCAGGTGACCCGTGAGTGCAGCTTCGATAGCAATCGTGGCCGTCTCTTTGTCTCGGATCTCACCGATCATGACAACGTCGGGGTCCTGGCGGAGGATCGAGCGCAGAGCGGCGGCGAAGGTCAGACCCGCCTTCTCGTTCACATGGACCTGAGAAAGACCTTCAAGACGGTACTCGACCGGGTCCTCGACTGTGATGAGATTCACGGTTGGACTCGTCGTCTTGTTGATCGCAGCGTAGAGCGTCGTCGATTTACCCGACCCGGTCGGTCCTGTGACGAGGATGCACCCGTACGGCTTCTCGAGCGCGTCGAGCAACCTGCCGATCGGTTCCTCTAAGAATCCGAGGTCCTCAAGCGACAGCATGATCGAGTCCTTGCGCAGCAGTCGCATGACGCACATCTCGCCGTTGACAGCTGGCAGGACTGCGACGCGAAAGTCGACGGCCTTACCATCGAGCACCACGCCGAAGCGTCCGTCCTGCGGAATACGCTTCTCGGCGATGTCCATTCCCGAGGCGATCTTGATGCGGCTCAACAGCTGCCGGTGCAGCTTGATGGGGCTCTTCATGACCACCTGGCACACGCCGTCGATGCGGTACCGGACGCGGAGCTCGGTCTCGAGCGGTTCCACGTAGATGTCGCCCGCGCCTTGGCGAATCGCCTCAGTCACGATCAGGTTCATGAGCTTCGCGACCGGCGCCTCTTCGTCGGCAGCAGCCTCTTCAGCCTCCCGCTCCGCCTCAACGTCGACATCACCCAGATCGCCGACCATCTGGTCGACGTTCTGGTTCATCGTGGCGAATTTCTCGATCGCATTGGCGACATCGCTCTCGGTTGCGACCACCGGCCTGATCTCGTAACCCGTGACGATCCGAAGATCGTCGATCGCGAAGATGTTCGCGGGATCCGCCATGGCAACGACGAGTTCGTCGTCCTGAATCTTGATGGGCAACACCATGTGACGTCGTGCGAGATCGTTCGACAGCAGCATCGCTGCATTCGGGTCGATCTCGTATCCGGCAAGATCGACAAAGGCGAGCCCCATGCTCTCGGCGACTGCCTGCGCGATCTTGGTGTCCGAGGCCACCCCCTGCTCGATCAGCACGGCGGTGAGCGAGCGTCCGTCTGCCGCCGCGACGGCGGTCTCCATCTGCTCCTGCGTTATGAGCCCCGACTGCACCAGGACCTTGCCCAGCCTCTTGCCGGATGCGGCGCTCATCAGTCGTCGCCTCCAAGCGCCTCTTCGCGAACAAGCGCCTGCTCGACGGCCGCACGCATCGTCGCTCTCGGCGCGTGCACCTGCGTGTTCTCCGTCCATATGTCGATAGCCAGCGCGCCCTGCGCGACAAGCATCCCGAGACCACCCAGCGCCCGAGCACCTGCAGCGGACGCTCCTGCCTGCAGCGCCGTCGGGTGTGCGCAGTACACCATGTCGTAAACGGTCAGTCCGGGGTGCAGCCACTCGACCGGGATGGGGCTTCCGTCGTCGGGTTTCATTCCCAGCGGTGTCGCGTTCACGACCAGGTCAGCCGCGCGGATGGCTGCCTCGGCACCGTCATCAGGCGAGGTCGTGACGACTTCCATACCCCGCAGATACCGGGCAGCGCGATCCTTGAGCGCTTCTGCGCGCTCGACATCGCGGTTCACGATGGTAAGGTGTGCGGCCTTGCCGAGGATGAAGCTCGCGACCGCGGCGCCAGCCGCGCCGCCAGCTCCCAGGAGCACGACGCGCTTACCCTCGGGTATGAACTCCGCTTCCTCGGCCAGCGACTCGAGCAGCCCACGGCTATCGGTGTTGTAGCCGATGAGCCGGCCCTCGGTGCAGTGAACGGTGTTCACAGCACCGGCCATCTGAGCGAGCATGGCGACTTCGTCGCAGAGCTCCAGGATCGCCTGCTTGTACGGCATTGTGACGTTGAATCCAACGAAAGGGACACCGCGAGCCATGTCCGCGAATCGCATGAGCGCGCCTTGATCAGGAACCGCGAACGGCAGGTATGCCCAGTTGAGGCCCATCTCGGCGTATGCAGCGTTGTGCATGGCTGGCGACAGCGTGTGGTCGATCGGCCACCCGACGACACCGGCCGGGCGCGTGCGTCCGTCGATTATCACGTCGGGTCCACTCCTCGTGTCGTTCGGGTAGGTCCTTCTGCCTGGGCGCCCTTCATTATCCTCGCCTCGAGCCTCCGCAGCAAAAGCGTGTGTGGAAGGTCGGTCGCCGACAGCGGCAGCACCATGATAGTGCGTGCCCCGATGAGCTTTCCTCCGAGAACATCGGTGAACAGCTGATCACCGACAACTACGCAGTGTCGTGCTCGAACGCCGATTCTCCGAGTCGCGATCCAGAAGGCGAACGGTAGCGGCTTGATTGCCTTCGCGACGAGCTCGAACCCGAGCTCGGCGGCAACGAGCCTGACTCGCTCATGCCAGTTGTTCGAGACGAGGCACACCTTGAACCCCTGACGAACGACGTCGGTAGCCCATGCCGCAAGTTCCGGAGGTACGAGGTTCGTATCGCGTGGCAGGATAGTGTTGTCGATGTCGAGGAGCAACGCACGGACACCGCTCGCCTTGAGTGCAGCGAGGTCGATGGCGTGTACGTCGGTCAGATAGCGATCGGGCGCGAGCAGCGGCATGTGACTCCCGGGTTAGTGGTCAGGCGTGCCATCCCCATTGTGATCGTGCACGTCGGTCGGAGCCGTGTTCCCGATGCTGGCGTCGAGACGGTCGATCTCGGCGGCAACGGTGTCGGCAAGCACGGTCTCCCCCGCCTGTCGCAGCATCTGCTCGATGACTGCATAGCCGTTGATCTTCTCCACGTCGTCGGTCCACATCATCGACGGCTCCAGCGCCAGCTTCGACTGCTCGACAGCGCCAGCGAGATCGTGGTTCAAGACGAAGAGCATCTGCGCGTAGGACATGTGCAGCGTTCCGGACTGCGGGATTTGCTCCGTCCCCCGTCGCGCCATGTCGAGCCCTGCGCTGACCTTGCCGTTACGTGACAGTATCCACGAGCCAACGTAGTACGGCTGGTCGAATGATGGGTCGAGCCACTCTACCGCAGCGATCGTGCTGAGCATATAGCGCTGCTCGTCAAGCGGCACGTTCTCGTAGTACCCGTGCAACAGTGGATCGATGCGGTTCCACAGTATCGCGCCTGCGTAGCGGCGAATGCCGGTGAGGTACGACAAAGACGCCCTGCCAACCGCCTCAGTGGTGGCGTTGCTCGGCACGGCGATGATGCGATCCCCCGCCGCCTGCCCCATAAGAGCAAGCACGAGGAACGCCGCAACAAGCGCCAACGGCGCCGCTGTCTCGCGTCGGACGCTCACCTCACAGATCCCTCCTGCCGAGCAACACGACACCGAGGCTCAGACATACGCCGACCAGACCGATGAAGACGACGATCATGCTCAGCATGTACACCAACGGAACACCGCTGCCGTGCGCGACCGGATTCACCACGTTGAATGCATCAAGCGACGGGTAGAAGGGCTTGAGTGCCAGAGCGCCTTCGCCGCCAAGCAGCGTGCTGCGCGAGTGCCCCAGGAACAGCGCCGCCAGCGTCGCCGTGACGACCACGACGGGCCCTGCAATCGACGACACCGCCACGGCGAATGCCGAGATCACACCCATCTCGAGCCATGTCGCCAGCGCTCCCTGCCACAGACGCCACATGAGTTCACCGTATGTGAAGTACCCCATGACCATCTCAACGGCCGTGAAAGCCACAATCGCACCAGCCATGACACCGAGGATGCCGAGCCACGTGCCAACGAGGTACTCCCAGCGGCTCACGCCCTTGGAAAGCACGTTGTACACGGTGCGTTTCTCGAGCTCTGACGGAACGCGGTTCGCGGCGAGTGAGAGCGCGATCACGAGACCGGTCACGTACGAGAGCGCCAGCGCTATCTCGCGGTACACGGCGCTTTCAACCCCGAGACCGTAGTCAGGCAGGGACGGAATCGCCAGAACAAGCAGCGCCGCAAAGACGAGCACTACATAGACGACCTTGCGACGAAGGCTGTCTGTCATCACAGCGGCAGCGATGGGCCATATCCGCTTGACCACTACTGCACCTCCTTCGGGCCGCTCGCGAGGAGCGAGGCGAAGTAGTCCTCAAGCGACTCCCGCTTCGGCGTGATGGCGACGATCGTGCCACCGGCCTCGTCGATCGCATCAACAACCGCCCGCGTAGCCGAAGTGGGAACCGAGAAGACCCAGGCACCGCCCGACACAACAGTGTCTTCGGCTGCGGACGCAACCGACACGGGGAGCGCGCCCATGCCCGTAGCACGCACGGATGTGCGACCGTCTACATTCAGGAGTGCGTTGATGTCCCCCTCCGCGGCAACCACACCGCGGTTGAGAATCGTCACTTGATCGCATACGGCCTCAACCTCTGAGAGCTGATGCGAGGACAGCAGCACCGTGATACCCTCCGCACGCAGTTCGAGCATGAGGTTCCGGACGTCGCGCTGGCCGACGGGGTCAAGACCCGAGGCCGGCTCGTCGAGAATCACGACCTCGGGCGAGCCGAGCAGTGCCTGCGCGATGCCGAGGCGCTGCAGCATGCCCCGGGAGAATTTCGAGAGCTCCGTACGCTCGGCATCCGCAAGTCCGACGCGATCGAGGAGCGTGGCCGTCTGCTCCTTCACCGCCTCGGAATCGATGCCGACGAGCGATCCGTAGAAGCGCATTGCCTGACGGGCGGTCAGGTGAATCGGGAAGTACGGCTGCTCGGGCAGAAAGCCGAGACGGCGGCGCCCAGAGGGACGCGTGGAGTCCACGCCAAGGACCTCGAAGGTCCCCGCGGAGGGTCGGACGAGGCCCAGCAGCATCTTGAGCGTCGTCGTCTTCCCTGCGCCGTTCGGACCAAGGAGTCCGTGGATCGTGCCGGACTCGACCGTGATCGAGACGTCGGCAACCGCCGTCCGTTTGGGCTTACCGGCTATGGTGTACACCTTGCGCGCGCCGCGCACGCGGATTGCAGCATCCGCCATGAGCCTACGGCACCACCTCTCGGGACTTCTCTTTGGCCTTCAGGAAATCCGCCTCGTTCGTCGTGAACGTGTGCGAACCATCGGTGCTCGTGAGCACGTAGTACAGATACTGGGTATCGGCCGGATGTGCCGCCGCCTCAAGCGATGCAAGCCCAGGGCTGGCGATGGGTCCAGGCGGCAGCCCGCCGTACATGTACGTATTGTACGGGCTGTCGATGCGCAGGTGGCGATTCAGCAGCCGCGGGCGCGTGCCGGGCAGGATGTATTCGATGGTCGCATCAATCTCCAGGCGCATCTTCCTGGCAAGCCGGTTGTAGATGACCGACGATACGAGCGGACGCTCGTCGGCGACGCGCGCCTCGCGCTCGATCATCGACGCGATGGTGACCACATCGTGTAGCGTGAGATTCTTCGCACTCGCATCCGTCAGGTCGACGGCCTCGATCTCCTGGCCGAACTGCGCGAGCATCATGCCGATCACATCTCGTGCCGAGGATCCCTCGGGGATGTTGTACGTCTTGGGGAAGAGGTAGCCTTCAAGCGAACCGGTGCTGACGCCATCGAGGAACGGGTACTCCTCGGCGAATGTTGCGCCCTGCTTGAGTGCCAGGTCATTGAATTCGGCGGCTGGAATGCCCAGCTCCTTCTCGAGTCGGGCGCCTATCTGCTCGATCGTGAATCCCTCGGGAATGATGACCTTCACGTATGGGATCGGTGGCCCAGAAAGCAGCTTCTCGACCACGTCCTCGAATCGCATACCGGTCTCCAGGTCGTACACCCCGGGGCGCAGTTTCCCATCCACGCCGTCCAGACGCGCGCGCAGGCGGAACATCGATGAGTTCCCGATGACGCCGGCGGATGCCAGAACGTTTGCGATGCTCTTGGTATCCGCGCCCTGGGCGACCTCGATCTGCACCGGACGACCCGCCGGGATGTTCGTCTCCGACCTGAGCAAAACGCTCCACACGCCGAAGATCGGAATCCCGACAGCGATGAGGACGCCGACGAGAATCGCGACCATACCAAGCGTGCGGCGCCGTGAACGCGCGTCTTCGGCAGTCACAGGGGCCGAGGCAGCGGCATCAGTCACGTCAGGCACGACGACCGGAACGTCTCGGTTGCGCTCTGCGGGCGTGGGATTCCCCCGATTCTGACCCTTCTTGTCCCCTGTGCTCATTGGTCCTCGGTGCTCCGTTGGCCGTCGAGATACGCCTGCAGGATGATGGCTGCAGCGACCATGTCGAGCCGGCCGCGCTGTTGTTTGGCTTTGACCCCACCCGAGCCCATCGCGCGCGAAGCGGTCGCCGAGGAGAGTCGCTCGTCAGCGTAGGTGACCGGCAGCGCCAGCTCCCTGCCGAGCCGATCGCCCGCAGCGCGAACTGACGCCGATTGACGACCCTCCGAACCGTTCATGCTGAGCGGCAGACCAACGACCAGACCGCCGACTTCGTAGTCATCGACAAGCGTCCGCAACGGACGGATGTCCCGCGATAGCTGACGCGCGTCGAGCACGACCAGCGGCGACGCGATGGTGCCTGCCGGGTCGGAGACCGCGACGCCTACACGCGCCTCACCGATATCGAGGCCGAGGAGCCGCATCGCGCTACCGAACGCCAAGCAGCCCACGCGCAGCATCGAGAGCCGCGTCGATGCCTGCAGGGTCTTTGCCGCCGGCCTGCGCCATCGCAGCCTTGCCGCCGCCGCCGCCGCCGACGTGCGGCGCCATGGCGCGAATCACGGCACCCGCATCGAACCCTGCCGAGACGGCCTCGTTCGATCCGGCAGCGAGCAGGAGCGCGGTCCCGTCTACCTCGGCAGCGAGCACGACGGCTCCGCCGGTCAGCTTCGTGCGAAGCGCGTCGGCAAGCTCGCGAAGCGTACCGCCGTCGGACGCGGTCACCCGCGCGATCACGAGCGGATAGCCGACGTTGGCAGCGGACGCCACGAGCGCGTCGAGCTCCCCAGAGCCGCCGCGACGCTTCGCCTCGGCAAGCGCAGTCTCGGTCTCCTTGAGCTTGCGCTGCAGTGCCTCGACCTTGCCGGGCACCTCGGTGTAGCGCGCTTTAAACGTGCCGGCCAGCTCACCGAGCACAGCCTCCTCGGCGTACACATACTCGAGCGCGCCGAAGGACGTGACGGCTTCGATGCGACGCAGGTTTGCGCCGACGCTGCCTTCCGAGACGATCTTCAGGAAGCCGATCTCGCTCGAGCGACCCACGTGCGTACCGCCGCAGAGTTCCTTGCTGAAGTTGCCGACCTCGAGCACGCGCACGATAGTGCCGTACTTCTCGCCGAAGAGCGCGGTCACGCCCATCTCGCGCGCCGAGGCGAGCGAGGTCTCGTAGTTGCGCACCGGGTGATTCTCCATGATCTTCGCGTTCACGAGCCGCTCGATCTTCTCAAGCTGCTCGGCACCGGGAGCCTCGAAGTGCGTGAAGTCGAACCTGAGGCGGTCCGGGGTCACGAGCGAGCCGGACTGGTGCACGTGCTCGCCGATGACCTTTCGGAGCGCCCAGTGCAGGATATGCGTTGCGGTGTGGTTACGACGGATACGGGCGCGTCGAGCGCTGTCGATCGCCGCATGAACGCTGTCGCCAACAGCAAGCGAGCCGGATTCGAGCGTTCCGACGTGCGAGATGAGGCCGGGCATCGGGATGCGCGTATCGCTCACGTCGAAGCGCGAGACTCCCGCCGTAATGTTGCCCGTGTCACCGACCTGCCCGCCCTGCTCGCCGTAGAATGGCGTGGCGGCGAGCACGACCTCGGCCTTGATGCCCGCATCGATGCTCTCAACAGATTCGCCGTTGGCGATGATGCCGACCACCGTGGAGTCACCCTCCTCGGCGGTATACCCGAGGAATTCGACGCCGCCGGAAAGCCGCTTGCCGATCTCGGCGAACGCATTGCCGAACGCCGACCACGAGTCGTCCTTGACGGCCGCACGCGCGCGGTCCTTCTGCGCGTCCATCTCAACGTCGAACGCTGCCTGGTCGACGGTGAGGCCGGCCTCGGCCGCGATCTCCGCGGTGAGCTCGTAGGGGAAGCCATACGTGTCGTGCAGCGCGAACGCGAGCTTGCCGTCGAGGACGGCTTCACCGGCGGCCTTCGTGCGATCGATCTCCTCGCCGAGGAACACCAGGCCCTGGCGAAGCGTGGTGCCGAAGCGCTCTTCTTCGCTCGCGACGATGCGACTCACGAGATCGTGACGCTCCCTGATCTCGGGGTATGCGTCGCCCATGCGCGCGACAACCTCGTCGACGAGCCTGCCGAGGAACGCCTTCTCGACACCGAGCAGCCTGCCGTGACGGACAGCGCGACGAAGCAGGCGACGCAGCACGTAGCCGCGACCTTCATTCGAAGGAAGCACGCCGTCCGAGATGAGGAACGTCACGGCGCGCGCATGATCCGCGATGATCCGCAGTGAGGTGTCGGTCTTCTCGGTCACGCCGTACTTCGCGCCGGTGATGTCCTCGGCGACCTCCATGATGCCGCGAACGATGTCGGTCTCGAAGTTGGAGTGCACGCCCTGCATGATGGCAGCCACGCGCTCGAGGCCCATGCCGGTGTCGATGTTCTGCTTCGGAAGCGGCGTGAGCGTGCCATCCTCGGCACGGTCGTACTGCATGAAGACGAGGTTCCAGTACTCAAGGAACCGATCGCAGTCGCAGCCGGGCGCGCAGTCGGCGGACCCGCAGCCGACCTCGGGACCCTGGTCGTAGTAGAGCTCGGAGCACGGGCCACACGGTCCCGTAGGACCGGCCGACCAGAAGTTGTCCTTGGCGCCCATACGTACGATACGGTTGGCTGGAACGCCGACCTCATCGCGCCAAATCGCCTCGGCCTCGTCGTCATCCTCGTAGATCGAGAACCAGAGACGGTCGACGTCGAGCTTGAGGACCTGCGTCGAGTACTCGAAGGCCCATGCGCAGGCTTCGCTCTTGAAGTAGTCGCCGAAGCTGAAGTTGCCGAGCATCTCGAAGAAGCTGTGATGGCGCCCGGTCGTGCCGATGATGTCGATGTCGGTGGTGCGGGCGCACTTCTGACAGGTCGTCGCACGTGTGAAGCCGAGGTCGCGCAATCCCAGGAAGACCGGCTTGAACTGCACCATGCCCGCTGATGTCAGCAACAGCGATGGGTCATCCGGTATCAGCGAGGACGAGGGCAACCGATGGCAGCCCTTGCTCTCGAAGAAGGACAGGTAGCTTTCGCGGATCTCGGCGGCCTTCACGCGGTCTCCTCGGGGTCTACAGTCTCGGGTCCACAAACGTTCGCATCCGGGTCGTCATCATCCTCGCAGGAAGGCTTCTTCTCCCGGAAGAACGCGCCCTCCTCGGTGGTGAGCTTCGAATCGGTCAGCTTCTCGAAGTAGTACACGAACAATCCCTTGCCGATAGCGGCGACGGGGATCGCGAGCAACAGGCCAACGAAGCCGGCAAGCGTACTGCCAACGAGCAGCGAGAATATCACGAGCAGCGGATGCAGGTCGACCTGCTCGGACATCACACGGGGCGTGATGAACATGTCGGTAATCTGCTGTGTGGCGGCGATCCAGGCGACTGCCCACAGCGCAAGCCATGGGTTCACGAACGCTGCGGCGATGGCCGTGACGATCTCGGCGATGATGGGGCCGAACCACGGGATGATGTTGAGCACACCGGCGAGCAGACCAAGCACGAGCGCATAGGGCACACCCATGATCGAGAGCCCGATCGCGACAAGCACGGCCGTGGAAGCCGAGACGACGAGCTGGCCTTTCAGGTAGCCGCCAAGTACGTTCGACACCTTCGCCGAGAGGATCGAGGCTTCCTCTTTGCGACGCGGACCGGCAAGGAGCACGACTTCGCGCTTGATCGCCTCGAAGTCCTTGAGCATCCAGAATCCCACCACAAGGGCGAGGAACGAGTTGAAGAGAAGGGCAACGGCGCCGCTACCCACCGAGAAGACCGTGCTGGCGAGCGCGCTCGACCACGCCATGACACGGGTCGCGATGCTGTCTCGGAAGTTCAGCAACGCATCATTCACCCACGCTGGCAGCGTGACCGCGTTGTACTGCTGCTGGAGCTGCTGCCACAGCGCGAACGCCTTGTCGTAGTATCCCGGGAACGCAATCAGGAACTGGCGGACCTGATCCGTCAGCGGCGGGATGATGAAGAGTCCCGCTATCACGAGACCCGCCACCGCGATCAGATAGCAGACCCCCACCGCAAGTCCGCGCTTAAGCCCCCGGCGCTCTAGCGCTGCTACGGGCGCACGGAAGATGTAGACGATGACCACGGCGAGTACGAACGGCACAAGCGCGGGCGCCACCTTGAGCAGAGCGAAGAACGCCGCAATCACGAGAATCAGGACGCCGATAAGCGCCCACGCCGTGATCGCCAGTCGACGCCAGCGATCTTCTCTGGCCCGTGCGTCGGGCATCGTCAGGCCTCCTCGGATACGAGGTTCTCGCGCAGCACGCGCAGCGTCTTGCGAAGCAGGCGCGACACTTGCATCTGCGAGATCTCAAGCTGCGTCGCGATCTCCGTCTGCGTCAGCCCCTGGAAGAAGCGGAGGTAGAGCACCCGCTGCTCCATGGGCGTCAAGAACTTGAGTGCCTTGGCCAGCGTCGTGCGGTCGTCGACGATCGCCATCAGCTGATCATCCTTGCCGATGTACTCAAGGATGCTGAACGAATCGCTGCCGTCGTTGTTGCGATCACTCTCCAGGGACACGAAGTTGTATGCCTCGGAGGTCTCCATCGCCTCGAGTACTTCCTCGGATGTCACGCCGAGGTACTCGGCGATCTCCGCGATGGTGGGCGACCGCTGGATCTGCTGCGTGAGTTGATCGACCGCCTGATTCACGCGAAACGACAGCTCCTGCAGCCTGCGGGGGACCTTGATGGCCCAGCCTTTGTCGCGGAAGTAGCGCTTGAGCTCGCCGACGATCGTTGGCGTCGCGTACGTGGTGAACTCGACGTCGCGCCCGGTGTCGAAGCGGTCGATCGCCTTGATGAGGCCGATCGTGCCCACCTGGATGAGATCGTCGATAGGTTCTCCGCGATTGCGGAAACGGCTTGCCAGGTACTTCACGAGGTTGAGATACATCGTGATCAGTTCATCACGCGACTCTTCGTCCTCGAATTCGCGGTAGTGAGCGAACAAGTCCCGCGTTCGCTGTTTGTCCCAGACGAGTCTACGCCCGGGTTTCTTTGAGACTCGAGGCACGGTTACCCCTCCACCGGGGCGCCGAGGCGCTTGACCAGATTGAGCGTGCAGACGCCAGCAGTGCGGGTGATCTCGAACTCATCGCACACGGACTCCAGGATGAACGCCGCGTAGCGGTCCTCGGGCTCGGGCTCCTGAGCCTCGTCCGAATCCGGGAAGGGGCCGACCGCGATCGTGAGTGTCGGACCGTCTATCACGAACGAGAAGGTGATCTCACCGTCGCACGCCACATGCGTGCACGCGTAGACGAATGCTTCCTCGGCGGCCATGCGGACATCATCGACCTCGTCGTAGGACATGCCGATGCGACTGGCAAGCTCGGCAGCTGTCAACCTGGCTGTCTTGGCGTACTCGCTGCGAGCCGGAACGGTCAGTACGATTCGATCTGAAGCCATCGGGATTCCTCCGGGTCTGTGGTGGATTCGCCGCTCACGACCTGCGAGCGCGAGAGAATGATCGGGCAAGTCGTCCGCCAAGGCCTGCAAGCGCCTCGACCGGTGTGCGGATGACATCGGTCGCGGAGCTCACAGCGCCCGAGACTTCTTCGATATCGGTGACGATCCCATCAACGCGCAGAAGCTCGGCATTGAGGGCATCAAGCGTGACGTCGGCCTTCTCGAGCAAGGGAATCGCGCGTTCGCGGACATCGGTGAGCGTCTGCTGCGCCTCCCGCAAGGCCGTCACGAAGGTGATGGTCGCGTAGATGCCGCCGCCCGCAAGCACGATACCCAGTACGATGAGGACGATCTCGAGCACAGAGCGAAGCTCCATAGCGAGCCCTCCGAAGACGCGGGGACGTATCGGTCAAGTGTAGCAAAGCGCGTACCCCCGCGCTGCGTGAGAAACGCCAAGCTACAGCCGGTTCACTCGCCGCTGGGGCGGTAGAACCGGCGACCCTCAAGCCCGTCGGGCAGATATTGCTGCTCTACCTCGGCACCGGGGTAGGCATGCGGGTACTTGTAAGCCGGATACGCGTCCGCGCCGGGTCGGCGTCGGTCGCGCAGGTGATCCGGCACGCTCCGCGCCGGTCCCTCGCGCACCTCGGCGAGCGCCTCATCGATTGCAACGTATGCGGCATTCGACTTGGGAGCGAGAGCAAGGTAGACGACGGCGTGCGCGAGGTTGATCCTGCACTCGGGCCAGCCGATGAACTCCGCCGCTTTCACCGCCGCGTGCGAGATCAGCAACGCCTGCGGATCGGCCATGCCGACGTCCTCGGATGCGAAGATCAGCATCCGCCTCGCGATGAACTTGGGGTCTTCTCCCCCGTCGATCATCCGCGCGAGCCAGTAGACCGCCGCGTCGGGGTCGCTGCCACGCATGGACTTGATGAATGCCGAGACGATGTCGTAGTGCGCGTCACCGCTCTTGTCATAGGTGAGCTGCCGCGTCTGCGTTGCCTCCGCGACGTGCTCAAGGGCAACGTGCCTGACCCCGTCGGCATCTGGGGGCGCGACGCTCGCCGCGAGTTCGAGCGACGTCAGCGCCGAGCGGGCGTCGCCGCCTGCGCTCAGCACGATGCGCTCCTCGGCCTCGGGCGAGAGCACGACTGCGCCGCCAAGGCCACGGTCAGCATCGACGAGTGCTTGCTTGAGGATGTCCCGGATGTCGTCATCGGAGAGCGGTCGCAGGATGATCACGCGGGATCTGCTGATGAGCGGAGCGTTGACCTCGAAGAACGGGTTCTCGGTCGTGGCACCGATGAGCGTGATGAGACGATCCTCGACGGCATGAAGCAGCGCATCCTGCTGCGACTTGTTGAAGCGATGGATCTCGTCGATGAACACGATCGTCCGACGTCCGGATTGCCCGAGGCGGTCTCGAGCGGCGTCGATCGCCGATCGCACATCCTTGACGCCCGAGTTCACGGCGGAGAGCTCCGTGAAGTGCGAGCTCGTAACGCCGGCGATGATGCGCGCCAGACTCGTCTTCCCGCACCCTGCCGGACCATAGAGGATGACCGAAGAGAGCGCGTCGAGTTCGATCGCACTGCGCAGTACCGTCCCCGGCCCTACCGCCTCTTGTTGACCGACGAACTCATCGAGGGTACGAGGACGCATGCGCGCGGCAAGCGGCGCACTTCGTTCGAGGGATCGGTCTGCGGCGTCAGAGAAGAGGTCTTCCATGGCTACTCGGTAGCGCGAAGCACCTCTCGGCTGATCATCTCGCGATCGACATAGCCCATGAAACGCCAGGTGATGAACCCGTTGCCGTCGACGAGGATGATGTACGGAGGACGTACCACTCGCAGATCGCCTGCGAGCGCCGCACCGAGCCGAGCGCTCTCGGTCGCGACACCGCCTTTCGTCGCGCCGAGGTCGAAGGTCACAAGGTCGATAAGCCCCCGGTTCTCCTGCAAGACAGCATCGAGTTCAGCACGGATAGTCTTAGACTCAGGCAGCGTGCTGTCGTAGAAGTAAAGAGCCATGGGGCGCTTCGCATCCAGTTTGGATTGGATGGCTGCCGGCACTGCGGTCGACTCGATCGCAGGGAACGGTTCTGGCGTGCCGGACTCGATTGGCGACCGATCGGTGCTCTGTGCCGGGGGTGTGGCCGCAGCTACAGGTGCGTCCACAGCGGGTGCGTCCGCCGCGGGTGTTGCTGCTTCCCCTCCACCGCAACCCGCAAGGGCGAGTGCCAGAAGTGCTGCGACGAGTACTACGACGATCTTGCGCATCTGCCCATCCTCCGCTCAATGGCGACCAGTGAACCCCGCCTCGCGTGCTCCAGCGCGGTGAACCTGCCTCAGCAGGTGGGTGCCCGCAGATCGACTTCGTGCTTCCCCTCTCGGGGATACCATTCCGTCGACCAATGATAGAGCTCCCGGTAAAGAAGTGTTGGTTCGACCGTTAGTGCCGAAGCCACGCAAGGCGAAGCCTCAATCATCGTAGCATCCGCAACAGCCAGCCGCTACAGCGACGACTCCACCCCGGCATTCCGGAGGTTGTTCGTCAAACGAACATGCAACCACACGTAACCGCCCGCAAGCAGGAGTCCGCCCACCCCAGCGAGCACGGCGACGAGGGTATCGGCCCGACGGCTCCACACGGTGATACCTGTAAGAGCCAGCACCGTCAAAACACCGATGGCGCGTGTCCACAGGCCGTAACCGCGGCTCGCGACCTGCCATTTGTAGGCCGTCCCGACCGCCATGAGCGCTGCAGACGACACGACCATGACGGCAACAGCGGCAATGAGAGTCGCGTACATGGAAGCTCCCTAATCCGTCCGCAGGTGCACTTCTCGAAGCTGGCGCGCACTCACGCTTCCCGGAGCGCCCGTGAGCGGGCAGGAGCCCGAAGACGTCTTCGGGAACGCGATGACGTCGCGGATCGAGTGCTTGCCGGCGAGCAGCATGATGAGCCGATCAAGCCCGAGCGCGATGCCGCCGTGCGGCGGCGCACCAAGCGAGAGCGCCTCGAGCAGGAAGCCGAACTGTGCGTCCGCCTCGTCGCCGCCGATGCCGATCGCTGCCAGTGCGCGACGCTGGATCGCCTCATCGTGGATACGGAGCGTACCGCCACCGATCTCGAGGCCGTTGAGCACGAGGTCGTACGAGTACGAGAGCGCCGCACCTGGATTGGACTCAAGCAGGTCGACGTGCTCGTCAAACGGGCGCGTGAAGGGATGGTGGTTCGCGCTCCACCGCTTCTCCTCGGCATCCCACTTGAACATCGGGAAGTCGACGACCCACAGCGCCTCGAATCCGGGACGCGGAACGTCGAGTTCGTCGGCCATCTTCAGGCGAAGCGTGCCGAGGACCTCGTTCGCGATGTCGGTCGCGTCAGCGATCATCAGCAGCAGGTCGCCGGGCTCGACGCCCATGGCATCGCGCAGCCCGGCCATCTCGGCCTCGGTGAAGAACTTCGCGATGGGCGAACGGACATCGCCCTCGGTCGGGAACGCCACCCACGCGAGGCCCTTGGCGCCCGCGTCGAGCGCGACTTGGTTGAGCGTGTCGATCTTGCCGCGGCTCCAGTCGCCGGCGCCACGGGCGTTGATGCCCTTGATGACGCCGCCGCTGCCGAGCGCACCCGCGAAGACCTTGAACTCGCTTGCGGCGAAGACGCCGCTCACGTCGACGAGCTCCACGCCGAAGCGAAGGTCCGGTCGGTCCGATCCGAAGCGCGACATCGCCTCGGCGTAGGTGAGGCGGCGAAGCGGCACCTGCAGGTCGACGTTGGCCTCATGCATGACCTCGCGCATGACCTCTTCCATCATGCCGAGGATATCCTCCTGCGTGATGAAGGACATCTCGATGTCGATCTGCGTGAACTCGGGCTGGCGGTCGGCGCGCAGGTCCTCGTCGCGGAAGCAACGTGCGACCTGGTAGTAGCGCTCGACGCCGCCCACCATAAGCAGCTGCTTGAAGAGCTGCGGCGACTGCGGAAGCGCGTAGAACTCGCCCGGTGACATGCGGCTCGGGACGATGAAGTCGCGCGCTCCCTCGGGGGTCGAGCGGCCGAGGATCGGGGTCTCGATCTCCAGAAAGCCGCGGTGCTCGAGCGACTTGCGGAAGCGCTGGGTCACGCGATCACGCAGGAGGAATGACTCCATGACTTCGGGACGACGCATGTCGATGTAGCGGTACTTGAGGCGAAGGGTCTCATCGGTGTCAATCGCCGAGTCGATCTCGAACGGCGGCGTCTCGCTCTGATTGAGAACCTCGGCCTCGGTGATGATGACCTCCACCTCGCCGGTGGCGAGGTTCGGGTTAACCGTGCCCTCGGGACGCGGCCGCACCGTGCCGGTGAGCTTCACGACCCACTCTGGGCGAACACGCTCGGCGGTGACGAACGCGGCTCCGGACGCATCCGGGTCGAACACGGCCTGGACGAGTCCGCTGCGATCCCGGATGTCGATGAAGATGAGGCCGCCGTGGTCGCGGCGCCGGTGTACCCACCCGGCAAGCGTAACGGTCTCCCCCACGTCGCTCGAACGGAGTGCGCCGGCAACGTGCGAACGGATCGAATAGCGTGCGTCGAACATGCGGTTCCTTCCCTCGCCCGGACTAGCCGAGCAGCTGCTTCAGCCGCGCGGCGATCTCGCCGAGCGGAATCCGTGATTCATCTTTGGTCGTCATGTCCCGCATCGTGACCTCGCCTGCGGCGAGTTCATCGGGACCGACGATGACGACCGCTCGGGCGCCGAGCCTGTCCGCCTGCTTGAACTGCGACTTGAGACTGCGGCCCTGATAGTCGGTCTCGGTAGCGATGCCCGCATCCCGAAGTTCCTGTACGAGCGCGAACACCGCACCGCCAAGGGCAGCATCGACGCGAGCAACGTACACCTCGGCCACGGGGTGCCCGAGAATCGCGACGCCAGCCGCCTCCAGAGCGAGCAGCGTCCGCTCGAACCCGAGCGCGAAGCCAAGGCCAGGCGTTGCAGGACCGCCGTACTGCTCCATGAGGCGGTCGTAGCGCCCGCCGCCGCCGATCGCGTTCTGCGAGCCGAGACCCGCGTCCACCTGGACCTCGAAGACGGTGCGCGTGTAGTAATCGAGCCCGCGAACGAGCGACGGGTCCTCGATGTATGAGATCGCGAGGTCGTCGAGGGAGCTCTTCACGGCCGCGTAGTGCGCAGCGCAGTCATCGCAGAGCTCATCACGAAGCAGCGGCGCCTCGGACATGACGTCCTTGCAACCGGGGTTCTTGCAGTCGAAGGCACGCAGCGGGTTCGTCTCCGCGCGGCGGTTGCACTCCTCGCAGAGCGCGGTCGAGTGCTCGCGGATGAACCCGGCGATCTTGTCGCGGTATGCCGGACGGCAGTTCTCGTCGCCCATGGTGTTTATCAGCAGCCGCATGTTCTGACGCGGGATGCCCAGTTCCTCGAAGTAGCGCATCAGCATGACGATGACCTCTGCGTCGATGCCGGGCTCCGCCATGCCGAGCGCCTCGGCTCCAATCTGCCAGAACTGGCGCATGCGACCCTTCTGAGGGCGCTCGTAGCGGAACATCGGCCCGGCGTAGTAGAGCTTGGCCGACTGACCGTTCGCGACCAGGTTGTGCTCGAGCGTGGCGCGCACGACGCTTGCGGTTCCTTCCGGGCGCAGTGTAATCGAGCGACCGCCCTTGTCCTCGAAGGTGTACATCTCCTTGGAGACGATGTCCGTGGCCTCGCCGATTCCGCGGGTGAAGACCTCGGTGTGCTCGAAGATGGGCGTGTAGACCGGCTCGTAGCCGTACCGCGCGAACAGGCGCTGGGCGGTGCGCTGCATGTGCTCCCAGGCGCGAGCCACATCGGGGAGCATATCGGCGGTGCCTTTGGGTGCGCGGGCGTTCATCGACAGCCTTTCGAGATGGATTCGTGCGGCTAAAGAACTATACGCCAAGCACGGGACACGACCAACCCTGCAGGCACTATGCCCGGGGGAAGAACGGGTTGATGCGCCGCTCCCGGCCGATCGACGTATCCGGGCCGTGACCGCAGTGCACGCGCGTCTCGTCCGGCAGTGCCGCAAGCCGTGCGATGGAGCGCCGCATGGCCTGCGAATCACCTCCGGCGAAGTCCGTTCGGCCGACGCTTCCCGCGAAGAGCGTGTCGCCTGCGAAGAGATGACCGTCGCCGAGCAGGCACATGCTGCCGGGCGTGTGGCCGGGCGTGTGCAGTACGTGCAGCGTCACGGTGCCAGCCTCGATCTCGCTGCCCTCGGCAAGCAGCCGGTCTGCCGCAGGCGCCGAGTATGCGAAGCCGAACGGCGCGCCGCCGGCACCCTCAGGGGTAGTGATGGCGATGGCGTCGTCTTGATGGACCAAGAGCGGCGCACCGGTCGCAGCAAGGACCTCTCGGACCGCGCCGAGGTGATCAAAGTGACCGTGGGTGAGCACGATAGCCGTGACAGCCCGTCTACCGACGGCCGCAAGTAGCTCGGCCGCGTCCCCCGCGGGGTCTATGACCACGAGCGGACCACCCGCATCATCGCTAGCGAGGAAGCAGTTCGTATCAAGAGCGCCGAGTACCAGGCGCTCAACCCTCATTTCGCACCCTTGCCACGAGGACCGACGTCCGGCATGGCACGGCGTGCCTCGAACACACCGCTCACGCCTCGCACCGCGTTAAGCACCTTGGTCAGCTGATCCATGCTGCCGAGTTCAAGCAGGAATCGCATCGTGGCGATGCCCTGACGATCCGTGGAGACAGCAGCTGAGAGCACGTTGACGCCTGCATCCGCAAGAACGATCGATACATCCTGCAGCAGCCTCGTGCGGTCCATAGCCTCAAGGACGATTTCGACCTGATACGTGGAAGCGCTCCCACTGTCCCACTCGACATCGATGATCCGCTCGGGCTGCGACAACAGCTCTTTCGCGTTGGGGCAGTCTCGGCGATGAACCGACACGCCACGCCCCCGAGTGACGAACCCGACGATCTCGTCGCCGGGAACCGGATTGCAGCAACGTCCAAGGCGCACCAGCACATCGTCAACGCCGACAACGCGGACACCGCCGCCACTCTTGCGGCGCTTCGCACGCGGCGCGATCATCGGCGTGGTCGGCAGGAAGGTCTTGGGCTCATCCTCGACCTTTGCGAGGGCTCCCGTGCTTGTTGAGAGCTGCGTAATGAGCTTGGTAACGACCTGCTTGGCGCTCGCCTTGTTGCTACCGATGGCGGCGATGAGGTCATCGGCAGCCTGGAAGTTCATGTCGCGGGCGACCGCATCGAGCGCCTTCGGAACGCCCTGGCTTCCCAGGCCGAGCCCGTTCTTGCGAAGCGTCTTGAGCAACTCATCGCGGCCCTGCTGGAGGTCGTCCTCGCGGTTGATCTTTGAGAAGTACGACCGGATCTTGCTGCGTGCCGAGGACGTCTTGACGATGCTCATCCAGTCGCGCGACGGGGTACCGTTCTTGGATGTGAGTATCTCGACACGGTCCCCCATCTGCAGCTCGTAGTTGAGCGACACGATGGACCCGTTCACCTTGGCGCCCACGCAGTGGTGCCCGACCTCGGTGTGGATCGCGTACGCGAAGTCGATCGGGGTCGACCCCCGGCGCAGCGAGAACACGTCGCCCTTCGGCGTAAAGACGAAGACCTCGTCCTCGAACAGGTCGATCTTGAGCGCTTCCATGAACTCGCGGGGATCCTTGAGCTCGGTCTGCCATTCGAGCATCTGCCGGAGCCAGGCGAGGCGCTCGTCGAACGCCTCGTCGGTACGACCGCCCTCCTTGTAGCGCCAGTGAGCCGCGATGCCGTACTCGGCAGTGCGGTGCATCTCCTCGGTGCGGATCTGAATCTCCAGCGGTCGGCCCGCAGGTCCGATGACGGTCGTGTGCAGCGACTGGTACATGTTGAACTTCGGCATGGCGACGTAGTCTTTGAAGCGCCCGGGCATCGGTTTCCAGATGCTGTGCACGGTGCCGAGTGCACCATAGACGTCCTTCACGGAATCGACGATGAGCCGCAAGGCGATGAGGTCGTAGATCTCCGAGAAGTCTTTGCCGCGCTGGGTCATCTTCTGATAGATGCTGTAGAGGTGCTTCGGTCGACCCGATATCTCGGAGTGGATGCCGATCGCCTCAAGCTCGGTGGTCAGCTGCTCGATGACCTGGTGCAGATAGCTTTCGCGCGCTGCCCTGCTCTCGGCGACCATACGCTGAATCTGGTTGAACTTCTTCGGCTCCAGATAGAAGAACGCCAGATCCTCGAGTTCCCACTTGATCTGCGATATGCCGAGCCGGTTCGCGAGCGGCGCGTAGATCTCCATCGTCTCGATGGCCTTCTCGCGTTGCTTCTCCGGGTCGAGTGCCGCAAGCGTGCGCATGTTGTGGAGACGGTCGGCAAGCTTGATGAGGATGACGCGGATATCCTTCGCCATCGCGATGAGCATCTTGCGCAGGTTCTGGCTCTGCGCCTCGGCAAGCGAGCTGAACTTGATTCGGCCGAGCTTGGTGACACCATCGACGAGTGCGGCTACTTCGAGCCCGAATCGGTCACGCATCTCTTTGAGCGAGACGCCGCTGTCCTCGACGACGTCGTGCAGCAGCGCGGCCTGCAGCGTGGCGGTGTCCAGATTGAGGCCGGCTAGGATCATCGCGACCTCAAGCGGGTGCTGGATGTACGGCTCACCCGACTTGCGCATCACGCCAGCGTGCTTCTCCAGCGCGAACTTGTACGCCTCTTCCAGACCGCTCGTGTCTGCCAGGGGGTTGTACGTCTTCAGTTGCGCTTCGATACCTTCGAGCGTTGCAGACATCAAGGTCCTTCGGGGCGACGAGATACGTGACATTCGTAGTATACGTGCCCTGCCGTGCCAGAGCGGAACTAGAGCATGGAGCTGTCGACCGGATCGTCTTCGACGACGGGCAGGATCGGACGATTGATTCTAGCGAGCAGCGTATCCGGCTGCGCCTCGAGCGCCCAGGCTCTGAAATCGGTGAACTCGGCCATCTCCTCAAGCCCCTCGGCGTATCTGACCGAGGACGCGAGATCGAGCTTGCCCTCCGGGGCCGGCATCAACTGCAGGCGCCGATACGCGCCGGTCCCCTCGCTCGTGACCAAGCCGAGTTCGCGGAACACGCCGATTGCCGCCGAGACGCCCTTGTCGTTCATCGCCGTCTTTGGTCGGCGCTGCTTCACCCGCACGGCCAGATCGGCGTTGGTCACTTCGATGGACCCGTCACCTTCGCCGGCGCAGTCTTTGAGCGCGAGGTAGAGCGCGGCGAGGTCGTCTCGGCCGGGAGCGAGCGACTCGAGGATCATCGTGTTGATGCGCGCGTCCTTCTCACCGAAGACGAGATGGATGCGCGCACTTTGACCGTCGCGACCAACACGACCGCACATCTGATTGAACTCGACGGCGTTGAACGGCAGATGGTACAGCACGACGTGTCGCACATCCGGGATGTTCACGCCTTCACCGAACGCGCTGGTAGCGACGACCACGCGCACGGAACCGTCACGGAATGCGCCTTCGACCGCGTGTCGCGATTCGCGCGTCATCCCGCCGTTGTAGAACGCGACAGCGTGTAGCAGATGCGGCACACGGGCCCGCAGCTGCCGGGCAAGTTGCACCGTCGTCTCACGTGAGTTCACGTACACGATGACCTTGTCGCCGGATGCCGCGATGGCCGAGACGAGCGCGGTCTTGTCGGCCGACCCTCGCCGGTCCTCCAGCACCAGATTCTCCCGAACGGTGGGATCGAGCACCAACGCGGTCGTGCCGAGCACCGCTCGGATGCTTTCCGCCGTGGCAGTGTCGGCGGTAGCGGTGACCGCCACCACGAGCGGCGCGCCGAGCGTCTCGAGCGCGCGGTCCAGCCGCGCGTATGCAGGGCGATGACCCGCTCGGGCAAGCCCGACATGGTGCGCCTCGTCGACGACGACGAAGCGCACGCGACCCGATGCCGCGAATCGCTCCGCATGATGGACAAGGAACTCCGGGGTCGTCAGAACGACGTCGGTAAGGCCCTGTCCGAGCGCCTCGAACGCATCGTCGCGCGCACCGGGCGCGGTCTCTCCGGTCACAGTCCGCACCGTGAGCCCAAGCTCGGCGAACGTGTCCCGAAGATGGAACGCCTGGTCGGCGACGAGCGCACGCAACGGGTACACGAACACGCTCGCCTCGCCGCGAGCAATCGCCAAGCGCGCCGCATGCAGGTGGAAGATGAGCGACTTGCCTCGGCCGGTGGCCATCACGACAAGCGTGTTCTCCCCCGCCGCAAGGTGATCAAGCGCTTGAGCCTGCGCCGCGTGGAGCTGTCTGTCGCCGATGAGATGCCGCACAAGGTGCTCGTCAAGCTCGGACGCGCCGAGGGCCGCGAGCTCCTCGCGCCGTGCGCGCGCCGCCTGTGCCGCCTCTTCGTCGTCGACGACCGCGTCGTGCCGAGCGACCAGGACGTTAACGCCGCGACTCTCGCCTTCAGCGCCTCCGGTCACCTCGGTGACGGAGACATCGTATTCGACGCCCGCGTCGATGTACGGTGCAAGCGCACCGGCCAGCATCCGGTTGAAGAACCCCACCTGATCGCCGAACGGATCGAACAGCGCGCATGCGTTGGGGTCGTACGGGTTCTCGGGCTGACGCTCGAGCCGAAGCGGCGTGCCTTCCGTGAGCCGCGCGATGATGTCCTGCCGACCCTCGAAGGTGACACCGGCGAGCTTCGTGTGAAACGAGTCCGCCTCGGCGATGCCCGCGTAGTCCCCGCGCGCAAGAATCTCCTCGGCGTGGGTGAAGAGGTCTTCGACAAGCGCAGCTGCAGGAGCATCGTCTGGCGTGCGCTGCGGACGGATGTCGCGCGCCAGGAGCTGCATGCGCTCGGTGCCCTGCCACGTGTCGACTTCGAGTTCATACGCGATGTCGACTGCGGACTCGGTCACGAGAACGCTCTCGATATCGGGACAGCGGAACATGATCCCAGGTACTGATGCGACACCGTCGTAGGCGGTGAACTTGAGATGTTCGTTGCGCTTGCCTACCGCGCGTCGGGCATTAAGGAAGACTCCGCGCGTGCCAAGCAGCGGCCGCGGATTGCCAAAACCGAACGGCTCGAGGCGCGAGAGTTCCGCGGCGAGCGACTTGCTGAGCCCGTCGAGTGGCACCTCGGCGTCGATGCGCACGCTGCGCACGAACGCATCAGCGGGAACGGCACTCATCCACGCTTCGAGCTCAGCAGTGAAGCGGCCGAGGTCCTCGGCAGGCAGCGTGACGCCCACCGCCGCCGCATGTCCGCCGAATCGCGTGAGCATCGGTGCGGCGGAACTCACCGCCGAGAAGAGGTCGACGCCGGCGACCGAGCGACCGGAGCCCTGCGCCTCGCCATCCTCCACGCAGAAGAGCAGCGCGGGGATCCCGTAGCGCGAGACGATCCGCGACGCTACGATGCCGCGCACGCCCTCGTGCCAGCCTTCGCCCGCGAGCACCAGCACACGCGCGCCTTCGCGGTGCACGCGCTCGGCTTCCGCAAGCGCGAGATCCATCAAGTCGCCCTCGGCGGCCTGCCGCAGGCGGTTGTGTTCGTCGAGCGAGACGGCGAGCTCGGCAGCCCGGGTGGAATCCGTCTCGACGAGCAGGTCGAGCGCCAACCCCGGATCAGCCATTCGACCGGCGGCATTGAGACGTGGGGCAAGCGAGAATGCTATCTTCTCGGCGGCCATCTCGGCGACTTCAACACCGGACACGTTCGCCAGCGCCGACACGCCGGTACGCGCCGCCGAGCGCATCCGCGCAAGCCCGTCGAACACGAGCGCACGATTGGGGCCGGTCAGCGGCACGATATCGGCGACGGTTCCCAGCGTGGCAAGATCGGTGAGGTCCTTCCATGCGTCCGGCTCGCCGAGCAACTCGCCGACGGCCCGCACGAGGGCAAGCGCGACGCCCGCTCCGGCAAGTTCAAGCGCATCGGCACCAGCAAGCTTCGGGTTCGCCACAGGAATGCCCATCGGCACCAGATCGCCGGGTTCGTGATGATCGGTGACGACGACATCGACGCCGTGCTCCTTGAGCGCTGCAACCTCCGCTGCAGCCGAGACGCCGGTATCGACCGTGACGACCAGCTGCGGCTTCATTCCAAGCAGCCGCTCGATGGCCGGCGGCGTCAGCCCGTATCCCTCGCGGAAGCGGTGTGGGACGGTCGCGTCCACATGAGCACCGAGCTGGCGCAGCCCCAGAAGCGCAAGCGCCGCCGAGGAGATCCCGTCCAGGTCGAAGTCGCCGAAGACCACGATGCGCTCGCTGTCACGCACTGCACGGGCGACACGCTCCGCGGCCTCGGACATGCCCGGAATCGAGGCCGTCGACGGCCAATCGCGGTCGAGCGACGGCGACAGGAACTCGCGCGCCCGCTCGGCGGACGTCAGCCCGCGTCCGGCGAGGATGCTAGCGGTGACGACGGAAAGTCCAAGTTCCGCCGAAAGTGCACGGACCTCGGGCTCATCGGTCCGTATCACGGACCATTCGGTGCGTTCGTAGTCTGTCATGTGACCATTCTATACGCCGGGGCCGACACGCATGTCGCGTATCGGCCCCGTTTCGTTTGCGAGTGTAGCGGCGCTACGACGCCTTGGCGGCCTCGTACTTCTTCTTCAGCGCCTGGAACTTCGGCTCGCGCTCTTTCCACAGCGCGTACACGGTGCTCGCGACGCCAACGGAGGAGTACGCGCCGGAGAGCATGCCCACGACCAGCGCGAATGCGAAGTCCTTCAGCGTGTCGCCTCCGAAGAGGAGCAGGCAGGTGACCGGAACGACCGAGGTAAGGCTCGTGTTCACCCAGCGCATGAGAACCTGGTTGATCGACTCGTTCGCCATCTGCATGAACGTTTGCTTCTGCAGGTTGCGCGAGTTCTCACGGATGCGGTGGAACACCACGATCGTGTCGTAGAGCGAGTAGCCGAGGATCGTGAGCAGCGCCGCCATGGTGTTCGGCGTCACCTCACGACCGAAGAGCGAATACACGCCGAGCACGATGAGCGTGTCGTGGACGAGCGCGATGACCGCGGTGACCGACATCTTGTACTCGAAGCGGATCGAGATGTAGATGAGGATCGCGAGGATCGAGATCGCGAGCGCCAGCAGCGCGGAGTTCGTCACGCTGCGACCCCAGCCCGGGCCGATCGTGGTGACGGTGACATCCTGTGCCGGCAGCTTCAAGTCAGCGACGACAGCCTTGAACGCCTCGGCGGCCTTGGTCGGATCGGACTCGGTGGTGCGCACCAGGAAGGTGCCGTCCTGCGTCGACTGGATGGTCGCGTTGCGGGCATCGGTGACGCCTGCCTTGTCGAGCGAGCCGCGAATGTTCTCGGCGGTGACCGTGCTCGGAGCCTGGAACGTCATGACGGTGCCACCCTGGAACTCGATACCGAACACGAGTCCCTTGGTGAAGAGCGAGACAAGGCCCACGACGATGATGATCGCCGATGCGATAAAGAACCAGTTGCGCTTGCCCATGAAATCGATGGCAGCTCTACGCATTGGTATCACCACCCTTCAGGCCGAAGAGCCAGGGTGCCTTCGGGATCACATTCTCGGCGAGGAGCACGACAAGCGTGCGCGTGAACAGAATCGCGACCGTGAGGTCGCACATGATGCCGAGCATCAGCGTGAGCGCGAAGCCCTTGACCGGACCGATCGCAACCAGGAAGAGCACGAGCGCGCTCACGAAGGTGACGAGGTCGGCGTCGACGCTGGTGCCGATGGCGTGACGGGTGCCGGACTTAGCGGCGGTTCGGTACGTCTTGCCCATCCGGACCTCTTCTTTGAAGCGTTCGAAGATGAGGATGGATGAGTCCGCAGCCAGACCGACCGTGAGGACGAGGCCGGCGATACCCGGCAGCGTCAGCGCGTACATGCCAAGCCTGGAGAGCAGGGCGACCACACCGAAGAGCAGCGACAGGTACATCGAAAGCGACAGCCACGACAGCACGCCGAAGCCGCGGTAGTAGACGAGCATGAACAGCGCCACAAGGCCAAGGCCGAGCAGACCGGCGAGCAGGCCCTGCTTGAGGGACTCACCGCCAAGCGTCGGACCGACGATGAGCGTGGAGGACGGCGTCAGCTCGACCGGCAGCGCGCCAGCCTGGAGCACTGCCGAGAGACGCTTGGCCTCCTCGGCGGTGAAGCTGCCCGAGATCTGCGTGGACCCGTCGGTGATGGGCTCGCGGATCTGCGCGACCGACTGCACGACATTGTCGAGCAGGATGACGATGTACTGACCGACGTTCTGCGTAGTGTACGTGCCCCACTTATCCGCGCCTTCTTTGTCGAAGTCCACGGAGACGGCGGGCTGATTCTGCGCGTCGATCGTCGCACCGGCGCTCTTGACGCTCGAACCGGCGACAACGACGGCCGACGTGTCGTAGCTCTCCGCCGGAACTTTCACGCCGTACACAAGGTTCTCACTCGTTGCGATGCTACGAAGGTCGACGAAGTCGAGACGACCGGTCGAACCGAGCGCCTTGAGCGCTTCCTCGGAGTTCTTGATGCCGGGGAGCTGCACGATGAGCGAGTCGTTGCCCTGGCGCTGCACGCTGGCCTCGCTCACACCGAGACCGTTGACGCGCTCGGTGAGGATCGCCTCCGTGCGGCTCATAGCATCCTCGGTGAGCGCCGTGTTCCCGATCGCCTTGGCGGTGAGGATGACCTGAACGCCACCCTTGATGTCGAGACCCTGCGTGACCTTCGTGTTAAGCGGCCAGAACAGCCACCACGACACTGCCACAAGGGCGATGATCGTGACCAGTGCCACGACATTGCGTGTCTTTGGATCCATGTCTGTCTCTCGTCCTGCCTTCCGGTCGTCGATGCCGAGCGGGAACCTACGCGTCGATCTTTCGCGCAATCGCCGAGCGGGCCATCGTGATGACCACGTCCGACGCTATCTCGAGCTGCACCTCATCATCTTCGAGGGTGCGGATGGTGCCGAAGATGCCACCGATGGTCACGACACGATCACCAAGAGCGAGCGATGCCATGAGTGCTGCCTGATCCTTCTGCCGCTTCATCTGCGGGCGAATGATCAGCAGGTAGAACGCGGCGATGAGCACCACGAACGAAATGAGCGAACCATACTGGCTATTCACTGGGACCTCCAAGGAGTCCGGGCCCGGCACGGATGCCACCGGGAGCATACACGGCCACTAATCATAGCACCACAAACCGCGTGTCGGACCCCACAAATCGCTCGCCAGGCATCGGCCTAGTAGTCCTCGGCACCGGGACCGTTCATCCAGTCGCGGACGAAGGTCGCGTACTCCCCCGCCTCAATCGCGAGGCGCGCGCGCGTCGTGAGGTCGATCAGGAAGTGCAGGTTGTGAATCGACAGCAGCATCGACCCGAGCATCTCCTTCACGTTCACGAGATGTCTCAGGTACGCGCGGGTGTACCCCGTGCACGTCGGACAGGTGCACGTGGGATCAAGCGGCGTGAAGTCACGAGCGTACTTCGCGTTGCGCAAGTTCATGCGGCCCTCGGAAGAGAACGCCGTGCCCATGCGCGCCGTGCGCGTCGGCAGCACGCAGTCGAACATGTCGACGCCAAGCCCGATGGCCTGGACGAGCGTGGTCGGATTGCCCACGCCCATGAGGTAGCGCGGACGGTCTGCTGGCAGCTGGTCGCATACCGGCACCAGCGACTCGAGCATCAGATCGTGCGGCTCACCGACCGAGTATCCGCCGATACCGTAGCCCGGGAACCCGATCTCGCCGAGACGCTCGATGCTCTCGGCACGAAGATCGCCGAACACGCCGCCCTGGACGATGCCGAAAAGCGCCTGGCTCTCCCGAACGTGCGCGTCCTTGCAGCGCTTCGCCCATGCTGCCGAGCGACGTACCGCCGAGGCGACAGCATCCTTCTCGGCAGGATACGGCGGGCACTGGTCGAGCTGCATGATGATGTCGGCGCCGAGGTCCTCCTGCACGCGCATGTTGTCCTCGGGAGTCCAGCGGTGCCACGCGCCATCCACGATGCTCCGGAATGTCACGCCGTCGTCATCGAGCTTGAGCGTGTCGGCGAGCGAGAAGATCTGGAAGCCGCCCGAATCCGTCAGGATCGCGCGATCCCAGTTCATGAACGTGTGCAGACCTCCAGCCTCGGCGACAAGGTCGCTCCCCGGCCGCAAGAAGAGGTGATACGTGTTGGCGAGCACAACCTGTGCACCGATTGCATGGAGCTGGTCGGGCAGCACGCCCTTCACGGTGGCACGGGTGCCCACCGGCATGAACACCGGCGTCTTGATCGGCCCGTGCGCGGTATGGAAGACGCCGCTGCGCGCAGCGGTGGCCGGGTCGGTCGCTATGAGATCGAAGTCATGGAGTGTCATGCGGCAGATTCTATCAGGTACCGAGGAAGGGTATGCTTGCACCGTGAACCTCCGCGCAGTCCGCGGCGTCATAAGGGGCAGACGGTGAGTGCGAACGCGCTTTCAGAGCTTGAACTCGTCCGCGCGGCCCTCTCGGGAGATGAGAGGGCGTTCGAGACGCTCGTTCGCACCCACGCAGACGCGGTATACGGACACGCTCTCCGCTTCTTCGGCGACCAGGCCACGGCGGAGGATGCGACCCAGGAGGTGTTCATCAAGGTGTTCCGGTCGCTTGCCAGCTTCGACGGCAGGTCGGCCTTCTCGACGTGGCTCTTCCGTGTGACCCGCAACGTCTGCCTCGACCTTGCTCGCGCGGGGAAGCACCGCCCGGTGCCGACCGATCTTATGGAGCTCGAGCCCCCAACCGTCCGCGACTTCGCTGATGACGTGGTGATGTCGCGGGTGGTGGAAACCGCAATCCGCGCGCTTCCGCCCGAAGAGCGCGACGCCCTCGGCGCCGTGACGCTCTTCGGCATGAGCTACGAGCAGGCCGCCGAGTCGTTCGACGTGCCGGTCGGCACCGTAAAGTCGCGGGTGTTCCGCGCCCGCAGAACCCTCGCACGACTACTTGAGCCGGCGGAAGGAGGTGCGTGATGGAGTGCCTGAGAGCACAGCAGCTGCTGTCTGAAGCGATCGATGTCGCAATATCCGATGATGAGCTCGCCCAGGCCCGCGCGCACTGCGCCGGCTGCGACGAGTGCGCCCGCTTCGTGCACTCGCTCGAGCGCATCGCATCCCTCCCCGCCCCCACGGCGTCAACCGATCTCGTGACGCGCCTGGTCGCCCTCGGCACGGAGGAGGCGGCCGTGCTTCGCGCCATCCCCGCCGAGTCACCGGTCGACGATGCTCTCGTCGGCGAACATACCGCCGCCCCGGTGCGTTTCCTGCCCTCGTGGTGGGCGCCGAGACTGAGCGCGTACGCGGCGGTGGCTGCCGTGCTGCTGGTCGCTCTTGTGGCCACTGGTATCGGTCTTGGAGGCGTGCTTTCGCCGAAGGAAGCGACCGTAGGTACCGCGGAGGACACGCGGCTGCAGACCGACGGCGGAGCCGCGCTCTCCGCAGCACCTACGCCGGACAGCACCCAGGAGGCGACGAAGGATGTAGGCTACGGGACGGTCGCGCCGCCCTACGTCGTCATCGACGGGCTCGTCTACACACCCACAGGTCCCCAGGCAGTCGATGAGGCCACCCTGGTGACCGCAACTCCCGTGTTGACCTCGCTGGGCGCGACATCGGAGCCGGTCTTGCTGCCCGCCTACAGGGTGACCACGGCCAATGGCGTTGCGGTGCTGCGACTTGGCGACGGCACTTACCTGGGCTTCTCGGCTGTGACCCGAACGTTCGGCGGCCGGACGTTCGTGCTGGCGAGCGGATCGCTCCTCACGGCGTACGGACAATGGCCGATTCTGCCGGCGCGCTTCCAGCCGCCGACAGCGTCCGACGGGTCGCCAACGTTCTCGTTCTTCGGGAAGGACGATATCGGCACGCTCATGTACGTGCCCGCGGGCGGTCGACCGACCGACGGTTTCGCTATAGCGCCCGGGACAGGACCGGAAGACCCCGCCGCCGGCAACCCGAACTGGACGTGGTGGCAGCCGCTCTAAGCGCCTAGACGATCAGCATCGCGTCGCCGAAGCTCAAGAAGCGGTACTTCTCGGCGACTGCAGTGCGGTAGGCATGCATGATCTGGTCGCGCCCGGCGAACGCGCTCACCATCATGAGCAGCGTGCTGCGGGGAACGTGGAAGTTCGTGACCATGGCGTCGACCGCGCCGAAGCTGAAGCCCGGCAGAATGAACAGGTCGGTCAGGCCCTCTGAGGCCTCGACGCGACCGGTTGCCTCGTTGAACGCGCTCTCAAGCGCGCGGACCGAGGTCGTTCCGACCGCGATCACCCTGCTGCCTCGCTCACGCGCCGCATTCACGGCCTCGGCAGTGTACGACGGCACGCGGTAGTGCTCGGTATGGATGTGGTGTTCGGCTGGATCGTCGACGCTCACCGGCCGGAACGTGTCGAGTCCCACGTCGAGTTCAACCTTGGCGAGATGCACGCCGGCCTTCTGGAGAGCGTCGAGCATCTCGGTCGTGAAGTGCAGACCGGCAGTCGGCGCCGCAACGCTATGCTCCTCGGCGGCGAAAACTGTCTGGTAGAGCTCGGGATCGTCGAGCCGCGCCGTGATGTACGGCGGCAGCGGGACCTCCCCGAGCGCGTGGACTGCTTCCATGAAGGTGCCGCTCTGCGTGGTGAAACGAACCAGCCGGCCGCCGGATTCCTCGAGGACGTCGACGACGAGGCCCGAGAGCAGCCCGTCACCGAATACGATCCGCGCGCCGGGCTTCAGGCGCCTGCCAGGCTTGACCAGGCACTCCCAGGTGTCTTCGTAGCGCGGACGCAGAAGCAGCACCTCGGCGGCGCCACCGGTCTCGTCCTTGGCGCCCAGCAGCCGCGCCGGCAGCACACGTGTCTCGTTCACGACCAGAACATCGCCCGCTCGCAGGTACTCCGGTAGGTCGCGGAAGCTCCGGTGCTCGATCATCCCGCTTGCACGCTCGAGGACCAGCAGACGACATGCGTCACGCGGCTCGGCCGGATGCTGCGAGATGAGACCTGTCGGGAGTTCGTAGTCGAAATCGTCCGTGCGCACCGGCGTGCCCTCTCGTCGTTTCGGCGAAATCGGTCAAGCAGAGTGTACCGCGAAGCCCGCCATCGGGTACCATCACGCCATGCCCGAAACGTGGTCACCCGCAGACATACACATACACACGTCCGTCTCGGACGGTCTTGCCACTCCGGCAGCCGTTCTGGACTGGGTTTCCGAGAACACCGACCTCTCGGTCATCGCCATCACCGATCACAACGCCATCGACGGTGCACTTGAGGCGGCGCGACTTGCTGCCGGGTATCCGGTCGAGGTCATCGTCGGCCAGGAGGTCGACACGCTGAGCGGTCACGTCATCGGCCTGTGGACGACCGAGCGCATCGAGCCAGGCGGCTCGGCACAGGCAACCGTGGATGAGATCCACGCACAAGGCGGAATCGCCGTGGTTGCACACCCATTCGCTCCCCGCTGGTGGGCGAAGCACGGGCTGTGCCGGGGAGATGCCACCATCTATGACTGCGTGGACTTCGACGCCTTCGAGATCTCGAACTCGACGCCACTCATCTTCCACGCGAACTGGCTTGCGCGCCGCTACATGCGCAACCACGGCCACCGCTTCGCGGTCACGGGCGGCAGCGACGCGCACATCCTTCCGGCGATCGGGGCCAGCCGCACGCTGTTTCCGGGAACGACCGCTGCCGACCTGCGGCAGGCTATAGAGGACCGCACAACGAAGGCGGATGTCGGGAGCTTCTGGCTAGCACGTAACCTCAGGTACGCCAGGAACCTGCCGGGCATCTTGCGCCGCGACCCCGAGCGAGGACCCGCGAAGGGCTAGCCAGCTTCCTGCTGCGCCCGTTTGGCCTTGCGTTCCTCGCGTCTCGCCTCTCGCTCTGCCTGCGCCTCGCTATCGGAGAGCGCGCACCCGCAGTAGTTCTGGCGGTACATGCCAAGCTCCCGGGAACGTCGCGTGGCTTCCGGATACCGCTCGCGGAAATCGGCGTCGAGATACGCGATGCCCGCCTCATCGGCAGCAGTCGCCCCCGCCTCGGCCACGGCGGCCTGATCCTGGTACGGGCTCACAGTGAGCGTGGTCGCGATAGCATCCATGCCGAGTGACGCCGCCGTGCGCGCAGCAATGCCGAGACGCAGGCGGAAGCACGCGCGGCAGCGCTCGGCGGGATTGCCCTCAAGTCCGGCGACCGCTTGCGCCCAGAGTGTCGGGTCGTACGGTTCCTCGATGACCGCGATGTCGTGCTCGGCGGCGTAGGCCAAGAGCGTATCCCGGCGCTTCCGATACTCCTCTGCGGGATGGATGTTGGGATTGGCGTAGAGCACGGTCACGTCATGCTCGGCCACAAGCGCATCAAAGGGCTCAAGCAGACAGGGACCGCAACACGCGTGGAGCAGGACCTTCACCGCACACCTCCGGGAGCTACCGCGATTCTACTCCTCAGCGCGCCAGATACGGCGCCACTATCGTGAGGATGCCGAAGCCGATGAACGCGATGCCGGAGATGCGTGTGAGCAGCCGCTCGGGCAGCCGCTTGCCCAGAAGCGCCCCGACGCCGATCGCCAGCGCATCCGCGAGCACCATGCCGAACGTGGAGCCGAGGGTAACGCCCCAGAATCGCGCGCTTTGCGACAGCGTTCCTGCGCCGCTGATGCCGATCGCGGACAGGGCGTTTTGCACGGTCGCGCCGGAGCCCTTGAGGATCTCGAGGAGTGCGCCGCCCGGATCGGCGGCGATGGTGATCGTCATGATCTGCGTCTTGTCGCCAAGCTCGGCGAGGAAGAACGCGATCGCCACGGCCACGATCGGCCCGAACTTCGCGCCCTTGCCGGCCTCGGCCTCTTCGTCCTCTACGGTGTCACCACGAAGGGTCCAGATACCGAAGAACAAGAAGAGCAGCCCGCTCACCCAGGGCAATACGCCCTCGGGGATGAGTCCGCCGGCGAGCATGCCGAAGCCGGTCGACACGAAGTGGACTGTGAAGGTTGCAAGGAAGATGCCGATGAGGACATGGGTCGCCCTATATCTCGTGGCAAGGACGAGCGCCAGGAGCTGCGACTTGTCGGCGAGCTCCCCGACCATGATCAGGATGAACGAGATGATGAATGTGTAGAGCACCGCGCCTCCTGGCGATATGCGTCCGTCGCATCATACAAGAAGGGCGACCCGGAGGCCGCCCTTCTATCACTCTCAGATTCGAACTAGATCTTGCGAACGTTGCTCGCCTGGAGCTTGCCGTTCTGCCCGGTCGTGACGTCGAACTCCACGGCCTGACCCTCGTCGAGGGTCTTGAAGCCCTCGCCCTGGATCTCGGAGAAGTGGACGAACAGATCGTCGCCATCCTCGCGAGAAACGAAGCCGTAGCCCTTGTCCGGGTTGAACCACTTGACGGTACCCTGTGCCATGCCGATCCGTCCTTCCCTCCCCGCGCACTCTCGCGGGTTCACACTCGTGCGACGTGCTTGTCCGTGCGCTTGCGTCTCTTGCCACACGTCCTTGCGGGGTGGACCGATGGCGCTTGTGGTACCGACAAACCGTTTCGCCGCCTATCAGGTGCTTATGCCCCCGACTGCAGACAATGGTAGCACACTGTCAGAACGTGCAAGCATCCGCAGTTCTGACGACTACTCCCAGGTGAACGCGTCGTCATCCTCACTGTCGGCCGCCTCTTCGGGAGCTGGCTCTGCGACCGCCGATGCGCTTCCCGCAGAACGGTCGGAGCGCGGCGTGCCGGAGACAGCTGCCGCAGGAACCTGCCGCTGCTTCAACAAGACGATCACCAGGGCGACAAGCGTGACGGCGAGCAGGCCGAGTGCGACGTACAGCAACGGCGAGATACTGCTGGTCGTAGCAGCACCACGGCGATAGCTGACATCGATCGAGAACTTCCCGTCCTTCTCAAGCCGCACCGGCGCAAGCGTGTAGAGCGTCTCCCCATCCGCGTTCGTCTGAGGCGACCCCTCGGCGGCTGGCGAGATCTCAAGGTCGCGGATACCCGGTTCGATGCGCACCGAGAAGGTGTACGTTCCAGCGTCAGTCACATTGACCCAGTCCAGCGCACCCTCCACCTTGGTGCCATTCACGACAGCTGGATTCAGCTCCGCCTCGACCTGCGCGACACGAACCTTCTCGAGCGTGAACTCGGCGTACTGAGCGCCGCCGATGGCGGTAAGGGTGGCTTCACGGCTCGGGTCATCAGCAGGATCGCCGCCGAGGATTTCTCCCGACCACAGCACCGTCGCCCCCGCGGGCAGCGGAACACGCACCGTGGCGGGCAGCTTCGTGTCAGGCGACAGGATGACGTTCACGATCAGATCCATGCGACCGGAGAGCCCGACGGGTGCGAATTGCACCTGATACTCGCTCACGCCCGCAAAGGCTATGGATGGGACGCACAACAGCGTCACGACCGCTATCAGAACGATCGAGGTGGCTCGCATGCGGAACCGGGACATTCAATTCACCTGCCGGGGCTCGGAGACGTCTCGGGCGGTATTGTAGCCTACCGGCCCGCTCTTTCGGCTGCAGCTAACGTGTTCTTCAACAGAATCGCACGAGTCATCGGGCCGACGCCGCCGGGTACCGGCGTGATAGCCGATGCGATCGGCTCGACCTGCGTGTAGTCAACATCACCCACGAGCTTGTCACCCACGCGGTTGATGCCAACATCGATGACGACAGCCCCCGGCTTCACATACGACGCGTCGATCATGCCGGGACGGCCGATCGCCGCCACCAGGATGTCGGCCTCACGGCAGACGCCAGGCAGATCCTGTGTTCGCGAATGGCACACCGTGACGGTGGCGTTGGCCTCCATGAGCAGCAGCGCCATCGGCTTGCCCACAAGAACCGAGCGACCCACCACGACCGCGCGCTTGCCGCTCGGGTCGATGTCGTACGCTCGGAGCAGCTCCATCACGCCTTCAGGCGTACATGCGTGCGCCGAGGGAAGTCCCCGCACGAGACGGCCGATGCTGATCGGCGTGAACCCGTCCACGTCCTTCTCGGGAGCGATACGCGCGATCGCGGCCTCGGCATCGAGGTGGCCCGGAAGCGGCAGCTGAAGCAGGATCCCGTGTACTGCCGGGTCGGCGTTGAACCCGTCGATGATCGCCTCAAGCGCCTCTTGCGATGTGTCCTCGGGAAGGCGCGTGTCGAACGAACGGATGCCCACCTCGGCGCAGTCGCGCTCCTTCATGCCAACATACGATTGTGACGCCGGATCCAGGCCCACGAGGATCACGGCGAGTCCCGGCTCGATGCCGCGCTCACGCAGGAGCGCGACCTCGCCTGCGACCTCTGAGCGCACGCGCGCCGCAACTGCCTTGCCGTCGATGATGATTTCAGCCATGTCAGAACAACCCCACTACGTTGCCGTCGGAATCGATATCGATCTTCTCGCCCGCGGGCCTGCTTGGCAGGCCGGGCATGGTGACGATGTCGCCGCACAAAGCGTACAGGAACCCGGCGCCAGCCGCGAGGCGTATATCGCGAACCGGAAGTCGCCAGCCGCTCGGGCAGCCCGTGAGCGCCGGGTCGTGCGACAGCGAGAGCGGCGTCTTGGCCATGCAGACCGGCAGCCGATCGAATCCCATGCCCGTGAACACCTGCATCGCACGCTCCGAGGCCGGCGAGAAGTCCACCCCATCCGCGCCGTAGACCTTTGTGGCGATAGCGGTGATCTTCTCGGCGATCGGCGCGCTCGTCTCGTACGTGAGCGTGAAGTCGTGCTCGCACTCGCACGCTTCCTCGATGGCCGAGGCGAGCTCGGTGCCGCCCGCACCGCCGTCGCTGTGCAGCGTGTGACTCACTGCCGCGCACGCACCCGCATCCATCGCGACCGCGCGAATGAGCTCGTGCTCCGCCTCCGTGTCGGTGGGAAAATGGTTGATCGCAACGACGACCGGGACTCCGAAGGCACGCACGTTCGCGATCTGCTTGACCAGGTTGCACGATCCCTGGCGAAGCGCGTCCATGTCTTCGTCGCCGAGCGCGGGATCGAGCGGACGGCCGGGCTTGATGATGAACTTGCCCGAGTGCATCTTGAGCGCGCGCACCGTGCACACGAGCACCGCACAGTCAGGTTCGAGTCCCGAGGTCCTGCACTTCACGTTCGCGAACTTCTCGAAGCCCATGTCCGCACCGAAGCCGCTCTCGGTGATCACGTAGTCGGCAAGCTTCAGGCCGAGGCGGTCGGCGATGATCGAGCTATTGCCGTGGGCGATGTTCGCGAACGGCCCCGCATGCACGAGCACCGCTCCCCCTTCAAGGTTCTGCAGCAGGTTCGGCTTGACCGCGTCACGCATGAGCACCGTCATCGCACCGGCGACCTGTAGGTCCTCTGTGGTCACGGGTCGGCCGTCGCGCGTGGACGCAACGACGATGCGCCCGATGCGCGCTCGCAGGTCGTGAAGGTCCTCGGCAAGCGCCAGGATCGCCATCAGCTCGCTTGCGGCGACGATGTCGAACCCGCTCTCGCGCGGCAGACCGTTCATGCGGCCGCCAAGGCCCACGACGATGCCGCGGAGCGCCCGGTCGGAGACATCGACCACGCGACGCCAGGTGACTGAGTGAGGGTCGATGCCGAGGGTGTTGCCGTGGTGCAAGTGGTTGTCGAGAAAAGCCGCGCACAGGTTGTGTGCGGCGGCGATGGCATGCGCGTCGCCGGTGAGATGCAGGTTGAAGTCCTCCATCGGCAGCACCTGCGAGTAGCCGCCGCCTGCCGCACCGCCTTTGATGCCGAAGACCGGACCGAGCGACGGTTGCCGGATGGTGGTGATCGCGGTGCGCCCGAGCTTCCGGAACGCCTGCCCGAGCCCGACCGTCGTGAGCGTCTTCCCCTCGCCGAGCGGAGTCGGTGTTATCGCCGAGACCACGACGTAGCGGCCGGATGGGCGGTCCGAGCGCCTGATTATCGCCGAGAGCGCGACCTTCGCCTTGGTCGATCCGAACAGCTCGACTTCGGCCGGCTCAAGTCCGATCTCGGCGGCCACATCCGAAATCGGACGTGGCGTAGCCCGTTGTGCGATTTCGATATCTGAGAGCACGGTTCGCTCCATTCGGAGACACGCGCCGGTTGGCGCCAGGGAGACTCAGCCCCGGAACAACCTAGGAGACGACGTCAAGCGCCTTCACAAGGTCGAGGACTGCGCGGAACTCTGTTGTGCCGGCGACACCGACGGCCTCGTACAAGAACGCCTCGGTGGTCGTAACGGCCACTCCGGCCTGACGAAGACGCTCGTAGGCGACCTGCGCGTCGGAGTCCCGTCGGGAGCACGTTGCATCCGCCACGACGTGCACGCGATAGCCGTCCTCTACGAGCGCAAGCGCGGTCTGCGTGATGCAGATGTGCGCCTCCATGCCGACAAGCACGACCTGCCCGCGCCACGTGAGTGCCAGCTCGTCCGAGAAACCAGCGTCCTCACGGCAGCAGAATGCCATCTTGTCGATAGGCGTGTGTTCGCCAACGGCGGCGGCAACCTCGGGGAGCGTGTCGCCCAGCCCCGCGGGATTCTGCCGCGTCACGAGAATCGGCATTCCCAGGACCTTCGCGGCCTTCGCCAGCGTGACGATCCTCGCGACGACGCCATCCCGCTCCGGCATCGCTGCCGCAAGTCGCTCCTGCACGTCGACGATCACCAGCACGGCATCCACGCGAGCGGCGAGCCACGGGCTCAGAGACGACATGGTACCTCCTCATCAGGCTTCGTCATCGATTGTACCCTCGGAGAGGTCGCGCGTGGATGTATTCGGGTATGTAACATCAAGCGCACCCCGGTGCCACACACCTTCACCCATCCGAGGAGGACGAACATGCCAGAAGCCCCGATTCTCGGCCCGATCAACGCGGTCGCGGACCTTTCAGCTGCAAGCGATTTCGAGAAGAAGCACACGCCACATCTTGAGATTGCCGTTGTCGATGGAGTGACCACCGTCTCGGTTACCGTCGGCTGGGGCGTCCCGCACCCGAATCTGCCGGATCACTTCATCGGATGGATCGAGCTGTTCGCGGGAGAGGCGTCTATCGCGAGATTCGACCTCTCGCCCGTGGTCACGGCACCAAGCGTATCGGTCGTGGTCGATCTCGATCCGGGAACAGTCGTCCGGGGGGTCGCGCACTGCAATCTCCACGGGCTGTGGGCAGCAGAGCTCACGCTGTAGCCCTTCGACGTGCACGACGACAACGGGCCCCGCATGTGCGGGGCCCGTTCGCGTTCTCACTACGGCATAGCCGAGGCGCTACTCGTCGTCCTGCCTGCGCCGCGAAGCGCGCACACCGAGGAATGTCCCGCCGGCGATGATCAGCAGCCCCAGCAGTACTCCCGGCAGCGTCTCTGCTGTGAACATGCACTCTCCTTCTTCTCTGACGACCACCAGGCCGCACCACGGAGGCCCGTCCTGGCGCCCCTCATACGCGCGCTTGCTACCAGAGCAGCGATCCAAGATCCGCTGCCACACTCGACGACACAACGGATGTTCCACCGTAGATGTCGATTCGCAGTATCTCACTCCCATGGAGCAGGAGCTCGGCGCGCGTGGCGCCGCTGAGATTCATCGGATCGGTCATGAGCAACACGCCGCCGCGGCGTCCTGTGGCCGCCCCGCCCACCAGCGAGTCGGGGAAGTCGAGACCCGTGGCGATACCCACGTTCGTCCACGACGCCCAGCTTCTGGCAACGGCGTCCTCCGCGATGACGCCGGCTGTCGCATAACGATTCCCGCCCGCCAGGCGCGTCACGCTCACGCCCGGCAGCGCATCGATTGCGTCAGCGACCGATGCCGAGACGGCAGCGGTCCCACCTGCGAGCAGAACGCTCGAAGCGCCCAGGTCCTCGATCGCCGACTTCGTGTAGCCGGGCAGCGACCCGGTCCTGGTCAGTAGGACCGGTACCTTGTTCGAGTAGGCGTATGGCGAGCATGCGAGCGCATCGGCGAAGTCGTCTCCCCTGGCGACGTACATGATCGCGGGATCGCCCTCACGTGACTGGACCTGCGCCGCAACACGCGCGGCGGTATCGTAGCGATCGACACCTGCGATCCTCGAGATCGACACGCCGGGGATGGCGGCGACAGCGGTCGCAACAGGCGTGGAGACCGCCGACGTACCTCCAACGATGATCACGCTTGAAGCGCCGAGCCTGACGATCTCATCCCTGACCGACGTGAGGAGCGAGTCGGGCCGAGTGAGCAACAGCGGAGCGTCGTAGCTTCCCGCAAGACTCGAGGCCGCGAGCGCGTCTGGGAACTGAGCGCCCGTAGCGAGAATCACGACGTCGGATGTGTCCCAGTTCTCCGTGCTTACCGCGATCGCAGTCTTGTACCGATCGGTGCCGGCAAGACGCATCACCGAGTCGATCGTGGAGAACGTCCACTCGGTGCTCAGCGTGTCACCGTCCACGGAATCGACGCCGTCGATCATCACTGTGTACTCCGTGCTCGAAGCCAACGGCTGGTCAAGCGTGAGCTCAAGCGTCGCTGTCGAATCCGTGTACGCCAACTCGGCGCCCAGCACGTCAGTCCCGTCGGTAACGTAGACGGTCGCATCGGACAAGGTGGCGGGATCGACACGCTTGGAGAACCTGATGACAATCGGAGGATCAGGCGTGTCGACCGTGTCTGCACCGGTCGGCGTCGCGTACTCGACCTCGAACGGATAGCGCAGCGACACGGGAACCTGTATCGCGGACGGTGCCTCGGTCGGGCCAAGCACGACGAGCCCTTCGAACGTGCCCTCGCGATCGGTCAGCGCGCCTGAGCGAACCTTCGTCCAGTCCACATCAAGCGTGAAGCCGCTGTCGGCGGCAATCGCACCGTCGGGCAGACCGGACAGGCTGAGATCGTTGCCCATCGGGGAGGCGATTCGCACATCGAAGTTGTCGGTACCACCAACCACGCTGTAGCCGTACACCTGGATGCTGTACGTATCGTCAGCAGGCAGATCGATGCGCACGTATTCGTCACCGGAACTCGACTCCGAGGCGCCGATCAGATTGTCGGCACCGTCGAACACGTACAGGTCGACGTCAGAGTCGGTTCCTGACGTCGTCGCCTCAAGGTACGCGGCGTGCGTTAGCGTCACGTCGTGCACCCATACGGTGCTTTGGCTGATCGGATACGTGCCCTCGAACGTCTTAGAAAGCCCGTACGCCTCGGCGGAAGCGCCACTGAGCGCGAGCGATGTCGTGAAGTCGATCGTCGCCGCACCCGAGTCAGCCGCATCGACGATGTCGAGCTGCGACGGAGCGACGGTCGCCATGCCGGCCTCACCAGTGAAGGATAGTTCGCTCACCGAGCCAGGCCAGACCACGTTGTGAATCATGATCTGGCTGAGCCCCATGCCGATCGGCGCCGCCACCCATTCCGATGTGGCACCCGTGTTGGTCTGCGGAAGCCATACGCCGCCCGAGATGTTCATGTTCGCCGAACCGCCTGAAGCGGCAAGCGTCCCCGGACCGAACGTCTCCGGCAGGAAGTCGGAGAACTCATCCGGCGTCGTGCTGAACAGCAGCGTGTCATTGTCGGCCTGCATGGCGGTCGGAGCTCCGACATCCGGCCAATCGGTGTGCACGAGCCACACCGCGCCCTCCGGGAGCGTTTCCTCCACGTCGGTCATGAAGAAGCGCCAATCGCCCGACTCGGCGCGCCAGTTCCAGTCCTGGTAGCCGAACATCTTGCCGTTCGGCATGAGGCTCTCCGGCGCACCGGCGACGTCACCGAATTCGAAGTTGGTTCCCGAGGCAGCCACGTTGATGTGCACCGGCACCACAGTGACGGTCGAGCCGTTGTCGACCCGGTACTCGCCCTCGTAGATGCCGACCGGTGCGTCACTCGGTACGGAAACGCTCAACGGAACGTCCTGCGACGCTCCTGCCCCGAGCGCGAAGTCGGTGGTGCCGGCAGAGAGCCAGGGCTGGTCGGTGCGTGACCAGAACTCGATGCTGATCTGGACGACGACGGTCGGCGAAGCGGTGGCCCGACTGCTGTGCTGCAGGCCGAGGAACACACCGTCGAGCTTGCGGTCCTGCGGACGCTGCACGCGGACCTGCTGGCTGTCAGCGAAGTTGTTCGCGTAGGTGAAGCGCATGTACTCGCCGGTCTCGATCTCACCGGCGTTCACGAATCCGTTCGTGTTCGAGTCGGTCCATAGACGACCGTTCGAGTTCTGATCCTTCCAGTTGTACACGAGGAGTCGTGGCACGTTATGCGTGGAGGTGTGCGTGCTGAACGACCCGGTCGGCGCGAACTGCGCGAATGGCTCGTCGGCCTTGATCACCATAAGATCAGCGTCCGCTGCATTCACAAGCGCGGTGATGTCACGCAGGACGTCCGGTCGATTGAAGTTGTACGAGGACTCGCTCGCGCCGGTCAGCGTTATGGTCGTCGTCTCCACGCTGTCCAACTGCAGCCACGAGTCGCTTATCGTGACGTTCGCCGAGACGGCCCCCGTGTTCGTGACTGTGATGTGATCGTTGTAGGTCTCCCCCGGCTGCATAAGGTTGACGTACGAAACCAGACGGTCGCCCCGGTAGTCGCCCGGGTACCACACAGCAGGAGAAACCGCGAGTCCACCGTTGCCGGCTGCCAGCGAGACCGAGCGCGATGCGTCGACCATGCCCGATCCCTGCGTGAGCGTGTCGTAGTTCAGGTCGGTGGCGCCGTTCATGAGCAGGTCACGCGCCGTGTCCCACGCCGGCCATGACCCGTTCGCGTCCTTGTACGCCTCGAAGACCAACGCCAGGTTCCCTGTGGCCACAGGGCATGAACGACTCGTCCCGCCCCAGATCTCCCACGACCGCCATCCATCGCCGGCGCCCTGGTTAAGTGCGAGTGCACCTGAAGAGTACGCACCGTCGGCAACCACTGCCGGCCCCAGGTGTCCGGCGGCGGACGGACCGCGGTTCGACCACGGGATCACATCACCGACATTGACCTGGTCGGCGTCGAGTATCGAGTCCCAGCCACCGCACGCACCCATCTGGGTGGACGCGCCGATTCCGATGCCGGTCGCCGGTGTGGGCGGCGCGCTCGTGCCATACCCAGGAGCACCGTTGCCGGTCGAGAAGAGATACGTGACTTCGGGGTTCACCTCGGTATTGAGGAAGGTGATGTAGCGGGACCGATAGTCCCACTCGTCAGCGTCCTCATCGGACTCGCCGTAGCTGTTCGAGACACACTGGATGTCGTCCGCCGTGCCCGGGGTCTCGTCCAAGCCGAAGGCAGCGTAGTCGTACGCCACCAAAGTCGAAGTGAAGTGGTTCCAGTAGATGTCCGACATCGCGACCAAGTCGGCGTCACGCGCCGCACCCTGGACGATTCCGGCGCCGCCGCCAACAGGAGTCTTGAAGGGCGGGTATGACCCACCGTCGACGATCGCGTCCGACGGGCCATCGATCACTCCCTGGCCGACCACGTTCGACGCACACAGCGTGCCATGGGTGGAGTCGTAGTCGAGCGCACCCATGAAGCTCACCATGCAGCCGGACTGCGGTGCGTCCACGGGCGCGCCAATCATGAAGTCGTAGCCCGGAGGTTGATTGGTGCCATCGGCAATCCAGTAGACCATGCCACCCGAGAGATCGGCGTAGCCATCCTGACCGACGGTGCCAGCTTCGCTGTTCCAGAAGTCGAGATACGAGATCGGATCGGCCTTGGTGCATGGCTTGTCGTTGTTGAAGTCGTGGTCCATATCGAGGTCGACGTACACGGTGTCGTAGACACCGGCGGTGTTCTCATCGACGACGAGCACTGCCGGGTACCCCCACCACCACGCGTCGAGGTTCTCGTCCCAGAGATAGCCCATGTGATACGTGCCGGATACGCTCGTACCGGTCAACGCCCAGTCAGACGAGCCGCCGAAGGCGGGTGAGGCCTCGGTCACGGTAGCCGAGCTATCGGTGAACCATGACTGACCATCCTCTACGTACGTCGTCCCGTAGATGGCGTCGTACGCGTACAGCAGCGTGGAGAAGGGGTCGAGCGCTTCCGGCCAACCGTAGTACGGGGATGACGGGTCAGAGACGACCGCCTGCGTTCCCATGAGGTCAGGATGCGCGAAATCCACGCTGTCGTCGGCGACGGCCACGCGAACACCGGTGCCGTCATACCCCTGCGCCCAAGCACCGGCGGAATCATGTCCGGATGCGCCGACGTCCCACCAGCCGGTGGCCGCACCGTCATCGAGCCCGGGGAGCGTGATAGCCGTAGAGCCATCGAATTGCGCCGCAAACGCGTCGAGCACGCCAGCCGATCGGGCCTCTTCAAGCCGCTCCTTGGCCTCAAGCGCGGAGGTGCGTCGGCTTGAAGCGCTCACTGTCGGCTCATCGGGAATGGGAGGCGCCTCGCGGCGACCGTTCTCGAACACCTGCGTGACCTGCTTCTCGGACGCCATCTTCACGAGATTGCCGGCCTTGGCACGGCCTGCCCAGAGGTCGTTGGCGGTGTCAGCCCTCAGTTTGATCTTGACGCCTTGCTCGAGTCCCTTCGGGGCGCTCGAACCTTTTGCCACGAGAACGGCGACGTCCACGTACTTCGCCTTGGATGCCGAGTCTTTGGCTGCCGCGACGATGTCGCTCAACCGCGAATCCATCTTCGAGCCGGCGATGTCCATGGAACCCGACATCACCTTCGTGTTCGCCGCTTTCGGCACGGCAGCGGGTGCCGAGGGGGCACCGGTAGCTGTCGTGAACCCGCTCAAGCTCGCGACAAGCGCGACGCAGAGCAACATGCTCCACCAGCGACGGGACGGACGCGGACGACTCGACATCGGACCTTCCCCCTTCAGACCTGGTCACCCGGAACGCGACCATGACATGCGCGCGACGCGGCGCTCATTACCTGAGAACCAGTATGCGCTTCGCGGGGCAGCAGGCGCGACACTCGTTTCTCGGATTCCCTGAACGGATGCACATCTCAGCCGAACGGCGACGCTATACCGGACCGACGGCGAGCCCCTCGGTACCAAGCACCTGGCGAAGCCGGTCGAACCGTCGTCGCTCCGCTCGGTCCACGGCAGGTTTGCCGCTCGTGGACGCGTAGAAGATCCCGTCGTACGACGCGTCGCCGTCGGCGATCTCATTCGACGACGTGATTGCTACTCGCAGTGCCGAGAGCATCGGCGACGGATCCTTGAGCAGCAGCATCCCCTCCGCATCGGCCTTCTCGTGTCCGGTTCTGTGAATCGCCCGGCCCCATATCGTGACGATCCACCCCGCGGAGACGACCGCCGCATACGTGAGCGCCACAACGATCGCGGCGAAGACGGCGATCCCGATGGCGGCAAGACACCCACCGGCTGCATCGGAATCGCCAAGGCCATCGAACAGGCACCCGCAGCCATCGTCCATGCAGCCGGGATTCGAGCATCCGGCATCAGCGCACCCGAGTGCGGCACCCCCGGCAGCGTGCCTCGATTCACGCACCGCCTTCAGTGGTCCCATGAGCGCCGCCATCGCGGTTCCGATGAGGATGTCTCCACCTCGGATACGAGCCACGAGTGTTGCGAGCACGGCACGCTGCTGGTCGGTATCAAGCGCGTTCAGCAGACCTCGCGTGACGCCGATAACCGGCCGAGAGCGGCTGATGCCGATTGCGCAGGCGTTCACGCTGTCCGAGTCGAGCAGCATGAGGCGAGGCGGCGCCGGCAGACCTGCCGCGATGGTCATGTCGCTGAGAGCGCTCGAGAGCGAGTCAGCGTCTGTGGGCTCGAGGTCGCTTCCACCGAAGCGATTCCGGACCCAGTCCTCGGCATTGGCCAGCTGTACCGCCGAGGCAAGCGCACCTGCCGACAACAACAGCGCAAGCGCTATCAAGAAGACCTTGAGCAGCCCCGTCCAGTAGACAGCCATGTCCGCCGCCTCGGCGAACCAGAGCGCAAGCCCGATGAGCCCACCGGGAACGCAAACGAACGCCACCGCGAGTAGGAGCGCCGAGCCAGCCACGAACAGCGCAACGAACACGGCAAGCTTCACGCGGTTCTGGTCGACGCGTACCCACAGCGGCTGCGACGTGATGGCGCGTGGCTGCTTGGCGGCGTCCATAACCTAGAACAGACCGTCCTGCGCAGGCTCGTCGGCAGGCGCGCGGAGGCCGAGGTGCGCGTACGCCCTTGCGGTAGCCTGACGGCCCTTCGGGGTCCGCATGATGAAACCCAACTGCAGCAAGTACGGCTCGTAGACGTCCTCGAGCGTGTCGGTCTCCTCGCTCACGGCCGCGGCAAGCGTGTTGAGTCCGACCGCTCGCCCACCGAACTTCGTCGTCAGCGTCTCCAGGATCGCCAGGTCCATACGGTCGAGCCCGACGTGGTCCACCTCGAAGAACGCCAGCGCTTCTGCGGCGATATCCTCCGTGATCTGGCCATCGTGGCGCACCTGCGCGTAGTCACGCACGCGCTTGAGCAACCGGTTCGCAAGTCGAGGGGTACCCCGCGAGCGGCGCGAGATCTCGTTCGCTCCGTCATCGGTCACCGGCACACCCAGAATCGCTGCCGACCGTCTCACGATCTCCGAGAGCTCGGCAGGTGTGTAGTAGTCGAGGCGAAACGCCATCCCGAATCTGTCGCGGAGCGGTCCGGTGAGCAGGCCGGTTCGCGTCGTGGCGCCGATGAGCGTGAAGCGGGGCAGGTCGAGGCGCAGCGACCGCGCCGCCGGACCCTTCCCGATGATGATATCGAGCGCAAAGTCCTCCATCGCCGGATAGAGGACCTCCTCTACAGCCCGATTGAGCCGGTGGATCTCGTCGATGAAGAGCACATCGCGCTCTTCGAGGTTCGTAAGGATCGCGGCCAGATCGCCCGCGCGCTCGATAGCCGGCCCGCTCGTCGTCTTGAGCTGCACGCCAAGCTCGGCTGCGACAACGCCCGCGAGCGTCGTCTTGCCGAGTCCCGGAGGTCCCGAGAGCAGGATGTGATCCAGCGCCTCGTCGCGAGCCCTGGCGGCGTCGATGAGCACGCCGAGGTTCTCCTTCACCCGTGCCTGGCCCAGATACTCCTGCAGCCGCTTCGGGCGAAGGTTCCGGTCGATCTCAAGGTCGTCCTCGGTGTGCTCGGCCGAGACGAGACGCTCGCTCTCGGGCGGCGTCCACGAGTCGTCTTCCCAAACGGTGCTCACGAGACACCTCCTCCGAGCCGGCGGAGCGCGTGCTTGAGCAGCGCCTGGCTGTCATCGGGAGCACCATCGTACTTGTCGAGCGCGGTCGCGACCTCCGCCGCTGAGAATCCCATGCTGAGGAGTGCATCGCGGGCCTCGGCGTGCATGCTCGCCGCCGCGCCCGTCGCCGCGCCCGCAAGATCCGGCACGCCGAGCTTGTCCTTCAGCTCGATGATGATGCGCTGCGCCGTCTTCTTGCCAACGCCTGAGATCGAACTCAGGAGCGTCACGTCCTCGCGTGCGACTGCCTCGATGAGTGCGGAGGGCCGGAACGACGACAGCGCGGACAGCGCGACTCGGGGTCCGACACCGCTCACGGTGATGAGTTTCTCGAAGAGCGCCTTCTCATCCGCGTTCTCGAAGCCGTAGAGCGAGAGTTCGTCCTCGCGCACCTGCAGATGCGTGCGCACCGTGACCGAATCGCCCTCGGCGGGCAGCGCGGCAAGCGAACCGGTCGACATCGCGATGTGGAAGCCGACTCCGCCTACGTCGAGCACGACGTGTCCGGCGCCCTTCTCGGCGATTCGGCCGGTGAGGAAGGCGATCACAGCGCTGTCCCGGTGAGAGCAGCACGCGCACGGCTGTTGGCATGGCAGATCGCAGCGGCGAGAGCATCGGCTGCATGGTCTGGTTTGGGTTCGTCCTTCAGGCCGAGCACCACGCGCACCATGTACTGCACCTGGTGCTTGTCCGCATCGCCGGCGCCGACGACGGCCAGCTTGATCTCACCGGGGCCGTATTCGCCGAGCGGCATGCCGTGCGCCGCCAGGATAGCGACGCCTCTCGCCTGTCCGGTGGCGAACGCCGACTTGGCGTTGTTGGAGAAGTAGACGCTCTCGATCGCCGCTTCGTCCGGGCGGTACTTCGCTGCGACGGCGCACAACGACTCGTGAATTCGGGTAAGCCGAGCCGGGAGCGGCATCGTGCCCTCTGTTGTGACACACCCGTACGCCACGCACCTGAAGCGCGAACCGGACGTCTCGATGACGCCCCATCCCGTGTTCGCGAGACCGGGGTCGATGCCGAGGATGATCAACGCGCGCTCCCTCTCCCCACGTGGCGAATCGAACATATGTTCAGGATAGCACCACGTACTGACAGCGTGAAGGAACTACTCGTCGAGCGCGGCCGCGATCTCCTCGGTCAGCTCCATGTTGTGGTAGACCTCCTGCACGTCGTCGTTGTCCTCGAGGACATCGACGAGACGCATGACTTTCTTGGCGGTCTCCAACGTCACTGCGACGGGAGTAAGCGGGCGCATCGTCAGCTCGGCGCCCTTGACGACCACGCCGGCCGCGACGAGCGCGTCTTTGACCTTCATGACCTCGGACGGCGCTGTCACGACGATGAACTCATCCTCGGTATCCTCGATATCCTCGCCGCCGGCGTCGGCCACCAGCATGAGCATGTCTTCTTCGTCAGGCGCACCGGCCTTGTCGACCAGGATCTCGCCGGTTCGGGCGAACTGGAAGGCGACCGCGCCGGTCGCGGCGAGGTTGCCACCCGCACGTGTGAATGCCGAGCGGACATCCGCTGCCGTGCGGTTGCGGTTGTCAGTCAGAGCTTCCACGTAGATCGCCACGCCGCTGGAGCCGTAGCCCTCGTAGACGATCTCTTCGTACTGCTCGCCTTCGCCGGCACCGGCCGCCTTCTTGATGGCGGCGTCGATCTTGTCCTTGGGAAGGCTGTACGAACGGGCCTTCTCGATCGCGGCTGTGAGCGACGCGTTGTTCGCCGGATCGGGCCCGCCGGTCTTCGCGGCAACGTAGACGATGCGCGAGAGCTTGGAGAACAGCGCGCTGCGCTTCTTGTCCTGTGCGGCCTTACGGTGCTTCGTGGTCGCCCACTTTGAATGTCCGGACATGATGCTTCCTTTCGCGCTTATGCTCCGATGACGGAGTCGAGGAAGTACCGGTGCACCCGCGGGTCGCCGGTCAGCTCGGGATGAAACGTCGTCGCCATGAGATCGCCTTGCCGGGCCGCCACGATGTGACCGTCGTGACGCGCCAGAACCTCGGTGCCATCGCCAACGGACTCGATCCATGGCGCCCGGATGAACACACCCCGGAACGGCCCGTCGTCCACGCCTCGCACGTCCAGGTCCGCTTCGAACGAATCGACCTGACGCCCGTAGGCGTTGCGACGGATGGCGATATCCATGAGGCCCAGGGCTTCCTGGTCGGGAAGCGCGTCGAGCACCTCCTTGGCCATGAGGATCGCTCCGGCGCACGTGCCCCACACGGCCATACCCGCGCCGTGCTGCTGGCGTATTGCGTCATAGAAGCCGTATGTCCGCATCAACTTGCCGATAGCCGTGGACTCGCCCCCGGGAATGATGAGTCCGGAAACGTCTCCGAGCTGCTCAGGGAGCCTGACGGCCACAGCCGAGGCACCAAGCGCCTCGAGTGTCACGATGTGCTCTCTGAACGCCCCCTGAAGGGCGAGTACTCCGACCTTCACCCTACCAGCCCCGCTCCTGCATGCGCTCGGCGTCAGGAATGTCGGAGATGTTGATGCCGACCATGGCCTCGCCGAGGTTGCGCGAGACGCGTGCGATGATCTCGGCGTCCTCGAAATGCGTGGTGGCCTCCACGATGGCCTTCGCACGCTTGGACGGGTCGCCGCTCTTGAAGATGCCCGAGCCGACGAACACGCCGTCGCAGCCAAGCTGCATCATGAGTGCCGCGTCGGCCGGCGTTGCGATACCACCAGCCGAGAAGTTCACGACGGGGAGCTTGCCGTTCTCGGCGACCCACTTCACGAGGTCGTACGGAGCCTGAAGGTCTTTGGCCGCCGTGAAAAGCTGCTCGGGACGAAGGCCCTTGAGCCATGCGATCTCGTCGTGCACGGTGCGAATGTGACGCACGGCCTCGACGACGTTGCCGGTTCCGGGCTCGCCTTTGGTGCGGACCATGGCTGCACCTTCGGTGATGCGGCGCAGCGCCTCACCCAGGTTGCGGCAGCCGCAGACGAAGGGAACCGCGAAGTCCCACTTGTTGACGTGATGCTCTTCATCGACTGGCGTCAGCACTTCGGATTCGTCGATGTAGTCGACGCCGAGCGACTGCAGTACCTGCGCCTCGACGAAATGCCCGATACGGCACTTGGCCATGACCGGGATGGACACGGACTTGACGACTTCGTCGACGATCGTGGGATCGGCCATGCGCGCAACGCCACCCGCCGCGCGGATGTCCGCGGGGACGCGCTCAAGCGCCATAACGGCGACCGCGCCTGCATCCTCGGCGATCTTGGCCTGCTCGGCATTGACGACGTCCATGATGACGCCGCCCTTGAGCATCTCGGCGAGTCCTGTCTTGACCCTCAGGGTGCCCGTGGTCGTGCTGCCGCTCTCTGTCACGATGGTCGTCGCTCCTTGAATCGGGGGTTCGGTCGCGCTGACGCGACCGGCTGGCGGTGTGACCTACAGATTCTACCCGCACGGCAGCATGCGAACAACCAGAACTGCCGTGCTGCGGACTACTTCATGGCGATGTTCACGCTCGGCTGCACGACCTGGAACCAGGTGTTCCCGGGGCTCAGCTTGATGAGCGTGCCGTCTTGGGCGCGGAACGACGGCGGTTTCGTGCCGTCCGTCTCCCACGTGCCGTCGAAACGCTGCCCGTTGCGGAATACCGCGCACTGGCCCGATCCCTTGAGGATGATCTCGTAGGTGACCGACCCGACCTTGTCACGGCTGGCGGTCTTGTGCTGCGCCCAGAGCACCACGACGTTGCGTGCGGAGACCTGCTTGTTCGTGGCCGCGTCCATGAACTTCTTGCCGTTGTTCACCCGCAGGTACGTGTTGCTGGCGGCGTCATACGTCCAGTCCACCTTGTTGGCGGTGGAGAACGGTATGGAAATGCCGGCGACGGGAGACGCGGTCGCTTCGACAGCGGTGCGGTCGAACGCAAAGCCCGTCAGATTCTGCGTCTGGTCCATCTTGCGCTTGACCGACTCCTCACGCAGCTTGGAGAGCGTCAGGTAGAGGTTGTGCGGGCGTGGCCTGCTCGATGAGCGTGAGAACGGATACGAGATCCCCGCGTCCTCGCTGAGATTGTCGATACCGCTCTGGTTCACGCGACTGTTCACGCTGCTGCTCGCACCGGAGAAGACGAAGAGCGCGTTGTACTCGGGCACGATGTAGAGATCGGAGAGCCGGGCGCTGCGCACCGGCCCGATGATGTCCGGGCTCTGCGACTGGAAGATGCAGTTGAACCGCGTGATGCCGCCTTCGGTGACGCTCTCGTAGACGACGTCTGCCATCTGAAGGTTCGTCTGCGGACGCGCTTCCGGCGAGTTCTCGATCTTCACCGAGACGACCCGGAGGTGCGTCGCCTCCTCGCTCGGTGCATCAAGCCCGGTGAGCGGCCAACGCGGCGGCTCGGCAGGCTTGGGGACGACGCGCTCCTTGTCGGCCTTCGGCCAGAACGACACCAGCGACTTCTCGCCGCTCTTGCAGCCGCCCAAGACGACCGTCGAGCCGAGCGCAGCGACCACGAGCATGGCGAGTAGAATCCGACCGAGCCGATGATGCATGAGGAACCTCCTTGGTCCCGACCAGTCTACGGACAGCGCACGGGCAGGGTCAATCGACGCACGGAACTCGACATGCGACCGATACCAGCGCACGGATGACCCGAAAGTCGCTACAATCGTATCGAACCCGAACGAAAGGTCGGCCAGTGCCCTGCTACCTGCTCCATATTCTCGAGCAGCCCGACGAGGAGCCGTACGCCGACCCGAACGTCAAAGACGTGGTGGGCAGATTGCCGCAGTTCTACTGCACGTACTGCGACCCCATCAAGCGTCTGCCTGCCTCGGCGGGGTTCAAGTGCCTGCAGCGCGACGCTCCGTGCTGGAAGCCCACTGACAAGATCTGCGACTAGCGCACTACTCCCCGACCTCGTCCGGCGTGGACGCAGCGCGTGATGCGCGCTCGGCCTTCACGGCTCGCACGACCACCCATACGCCGACGAGCAGCATCGGGAGACTTAGCAGCTGACCCATGGTGAATGGGCCGGCGATGAACCCGAGTTGCAGATCCGGCTCACGCACGAACTCCACGAGTATCCTGAACGCCGCGTAGCCCGCCAGGAGCGTGCCGAAGATCATGCCGTCCGCGCGCTTGCGTCGCGCAAGCCAGAGCAGGACAACGAAGAGCACCAGACCCTCGAGGAACGCCTCATACAGCTGTGACGGGTGCCTCGGCAGTGGACCGCCGGTAGGAAAGACCATCCCCCACGGCACCGTGGTGACACGCCCCCACAGCTCGCCGTTCACGAAGTTCGTGATGCGGCCGAGCAGGAACCCGATCGGCGCACCCACCGCGCCGAGGTCGACGAGCTGCAGATACGGAACGCCGATACGCCTCGATACGAACCACCCCGCGAGCAGGATGCCCGCGAGTCCGCCGTGGAACGACATTCCGCCATCCCACGTCGCGAAGACCCTCAGAGGATGGGTGATGTACTCGGAGCCGCCGTAGAACAGCACGTAGCCCAGGCGCCCCCCGACGATCACGCCGATGATCGCGGCAAGCACGATGTCGATCTGGTGGTCATCCGAGATACCGATTTCCCACACGCGGTTGAGCCGACGCAGGATGAGCGCCGCACCGATGAACCCGGCCACGTACGCCAAGCCGTACCACCGCACGACCAGCGGGCCGAGGTGGAACGCGATCGGGTTGATCGAAGGGTACGTCAAGACAGCAAGCGCCACGTCACATCGCCTCGAGTCGGCGCACGCGCTCTTCGATCGGCGGATGCGTGTTGAACAGGGAGTTCATCCCCGCGCGATAATCCTTGAGCGGGTTGTAGATGTAGAGCGATGCCGTGGCCTTGTTGGCCACACGAAGCTTGTTGTTGTCGCCGGCGATCTTCTTGAGCGCGCTCGCAAGACCCGCCGGATACCGCGTCAGCAAAGCGCCGTTGGCGTCCGCGAGGAACTCCCGCTTGCGAGAGATCGCCATCTGTATGAGCACGGCGAACATCGGGGCCAGAAGCGCTAGCACGAGCCCGATCAGCATGAAGATGAGCTGCAGCTGAGCACCACCCTCGCCATCGCCTCGCCGGCGTCCGCCACCCCACCAGAACGAATGCAGCATCCAGTCCGAGAGCAACACGACGGTGCCCGCCAGTACCGCAGCAAGCGTCTGCACGAGCGTGTCGTAGTTCTTCACGTGCGACAGCTCGTGCGCGATCACACCCTCAAGCTCCAGCCGGTCCATCTTCGCGACAAGACCGGTGGTGACGGCGATAGCGGCGTTCTCGGGATTCCTTCCGGTCGCAAACGCGTTCGGAGCGGGATCGTCGATCACGTACGCCTTCGGCACCGGAAGACCGGCCGCGATAGCCAAGCCCTCGATGGTGTTCACGATGTACGGCTCGCGGTCGCGATCGACCGGTCGCGCGTGGCTCATCGACAGCACGATCTTGTCGGAGTACCAGTAGGAACCCCACGCCATACCGAATGAGACGACCAGTGCTACGACCAGGCCCCAGTAGCTCCAATGCATGGCCTGGCCGAACACATAGCCGATGAGGGCGACGAGTAGGACGAAAACGCCCATGAGCGCCGCGCTGCGGAACTTGTTGGTTGCGATCTGGTCGTACACGATGTGTCGTCGCGGCGCCTAGAACTGCACCTTGACGGGCTCCTTTGCGGCTTGTTCGATCTCGAAGTACTCGCGCAGCGTGAATCCGAACATGCCTGCGAGAACATTCGACGGGAAGGTCTGCGTCGAGGTGTTGTAGGACATGACCGAGTCGTTGTAGAACTGGCGCGCGTACGCGATCTTGGATTCGGTTCCGGACAGCTCCTCCTGCAGCATGAGGAAGTTCTGGTTGGCCTTGAGATCCGGGTAGTTCTCGGCAAGGGCAAACAGGCTCTTGAGCGTGCCGGAGAGCAGATTCTCCGCCTCTCCCTGCGCTGCAACGCCCTGCGCGCTCATAGCCGAGTTGCGCGCCTGGATGACCTTCTCCAGCGTCTCCTTCTCGTGAGCCGCGTATCCCTTGACCGTCTCAACGAGGTTCGGGATGAGGTCATACCTGCGGCGCAGTTGAACGTCGATCTGCGACCAGGCGTTGTCGACGCGGTTCCTGAGCGTAACGAGCCGGTTGTAGATGCCGATCACCGCGAAGACGGCGACCAGGAGCACCAACCCCGCGACACCGAGACATGGCAAGAGCATGTGGGCCTCCTTCTCTTTCCGGGATCATCAGGATCCCGGACGATTCCCATCCTAGAGAGTCTACCCCTCACGCGGCAGTGGGGGTACCCGTGCGCTACACTTCCGTGAGTACATCTGCGATCCGCCCCGGAGGCCTGCACGTGATTCCGATCAAGGACGACAACCCGACGCGGCACTTCCCGATCGTCACCGTGCTCCTGATTCTCGCGAATATCGCGGTGTTTCTGTATGAGACCTCACTCGGCGATGCTGCATTCTCTCGGTTCATCACCGAGTGGAGCGTCGTCCCTTCTCGGCTGCTTGCGGCCCCGTTCTCACCGCGCGAACTGGCCACCGTGTTCACGTCGATGTTCATGCACGCCGGATGGCTGCACGTCGGCGGCAACATGCTGTACCTGTGGATATTCGGCAACAACGTTGAAGACCGGTTCGGCAGGCTCGGGTTCATCGGGTTCTACCTGGTCTCGGGGATCGTCGCGACGGCCGCGCAGATCGCTCTGGGTGGCGCGCTCGACATCCCATCCCTGGGTGCGAGCGGTGCGATCGCCGGCGTACTCGCCGCGTATGCCGTGCTCTTCCCTGGCGCCGCGGTGATCACGATCATCCCGATATTCTTCTTCATCGAAGTAGCGAGGATCCCGGCGATCTTCGTGATCGGCTTCTGGTTCATCCTGCAGCTCGGCAATGGAATCGCCTCGCTGGCGCCAGCAGTGGCACAGGCGGGTGGTGTCGCATGGTTCGCGCATCTGGGAGGATTCGCGGCCGGGCTGGTGATGGCGCTCGCGCTGAGGGTGTTTGAGGGCACCCGGAAGCGATTCAGCGACGCGGGCTGGCGTTAGGAGTCGATCTCGGCGAGGAGGTCTTCGACGCACTCGACGTGCGAGAGCTGCCTGCGGAAGTACTCACAGTACGACTCCTCGACACGCTCCCTTTCCACGCGTTCCTCACCCGCGCGCGGGTCAAGTCCCCACTGGGAGTCCACCAGCTCCTGAGATTCGTACTCGTCGTTCTCGGCAAAGTGCGCGAGTTCCATAGCGGCCATAAGCATGTTCGGAACCCTGAGCGAGGCCCGGAGGATCTGCCCGCACTGCGGACACAGGAAAGAGACTTCCACGGTCTCGGGATCGCGGAACGCGACCGCTGTGATGTCTTCGAGGCTGAGATCAACCTGCCCGTCGTTGGGGCATATGAGCGAGAACTCCATCGCAGATCCACCTCCTCGCTACATCCGCTACGTTCATTGTACCGCGTCTATCGCGGCGTGAACCCTATGCTACGATGTGCGGCATGCCGACACCTGACCTAGAGCAATCTCCGTGCCCGTCTGCGCGCTCCCGCTTCTTCCGGGGCGTGCGACTTGGGCTTCCGATCTTCCTCGGCTATGTACCGGTCGGGGCAGCATTCGGCATCCTCGCGACCACCCAGGGGTTCACTGCTCTGCAGGCGGTGCTCAACTCCGCAACCGCACTGGCGGGCGCCGGGCAGTTCATCGGATTGTCGCTGATGCACGCCGGAGCAAGCGCCCTGACCGTCCTCGCCGCAACGTCGATCGTGAACCTGCGCTACGTCCTGTTCGGCGCGACGCTGTCAACGCACCTGGACCGCACGCCGCTTCTCGGGCAGGCCGCCCTTGCGTTCTCGCTCACCGACGAGACGTTCGCGGTCAACATCGATGACAACCGCCGGGGAATGGCGAGCGGACTCTCGATGGCCGGCGTCGGCTTCATCGCGTGGATCGGCTGGGTGACCGGGACGGCGCTCGGCGCGACCGCGTCGGGTCTCATCGGGGATCCGTACCGATTTGGCGTCGCGTTCGCGATGCCCGCAATGTTCACCGCCCTACTGGTGGCACAGGCCGAGGACCGCAAGCACGTCGTGATCGCCGCCGTGGCTGCGGTTCTCGCGGTCTTCTTCGCCCTCGTTCTCCCGGGCAAGTGGTACATCGTCGCGGCATCGGTCGTCGCGGCAGCTGTGGGGGCGGCGGTGTACGAATGAAGGCGTCATACGTCTGGATCGTCCTCGCCGGGATGGCCGTCGCGAACTACACGCTGCGGTTCATACCGATCGCAATGCTCTCCCGCCTCAAGCTGCCACGCCCCGTGGAACGCTGGCTCTCGTTCATCCCCGTCTCGGTGATGGCTGCCCTTCTTGTCGGCGAGGTGCTTCGCCCGGATGGTGCATGGCTCCCGCCGCTTCAGAACCCGTATCTGTTCGCCGCGATACCAACGGCGCTCGTCTATCGCAAGTGGCGCAGCTTCCTTGGCACCACGGTCGCAGGCATCGCGTTCTTTCTGGTCTTCCGGACGATCCTCGGCTAGACTGTCGGCGCACCCACCCGCACGCAACGCCGAGAGGATCGTCCCGTGGCCTTCATCAAGCCCTTCGCAGCGACTATGTACCGGCACGTCTCCGATCCGGACATCACTACCCTGGTAGCCCCGCCGTACGATGTGATCGGACCCGAACTCCGGCAGCACCTGATCGAGGGCGATCCCCACAACGTTGTTGCGATCGACCTCCCCCACGGATCCTCTGACGCCTCGCTACCGGGCAACCGCTACGAGAACGCCGCCGCGATCTGGCGCGAATGGCGCTCGTCGGGCGTGCTTGTCGACGACGCCGCCGATGCCTTCTACGTGCTCGAGCAGACCTGGGAGCACGCGGGACGCCACGTTCGCCGTCGCGCCTTCGTCGCGGCCGTTGAACTCCACGCCTTCTCCGAAGGTGTCGTGCTCCCCCACGAGCGCACGCTTCCGAAGCACGTCGCAGATCGACTCGACCTTACACGGACGTGCTCGGCGAACCTGAGTCAGGTCTTCAGCCTCTTCTCGGATCCGGCTGGCGAGACCGATGGCATCTTCGACGCCGCCGTTCGCGGCGATGTCGTGCTGTCAGCTACCGACGCTGACGGCGTCGTCAGCCGTGTGTGGGCCATACACGATGCCGAGACGATCACGGCGCTCCAGGAGATCATGGCGGACAAGCAGCTCTTCATCGCGGACGGCCACCACCGCTATACCACCGCACTCGCCTACCGCGACGAGCGGCGCGCAGCAGACGCCGAGGCCGGCCTCGAGCGCGTCGGGCGACCCGACTACGACTTCACGATGATGGCGCTCGTGAACATGGACGACCCCGACCTGATCGTCCTCCCGACGCATCGCCAGGTGCGCTCGGCAGGCAGCTTCGATGCATCGACGTTCTGGGACGAGCTCGCACGCAACTTCGATATCGCAGAGCCTCCCTCGGGCCACCCGGCGGCCGCGCTCGCTGCGGCAGCCCGCACGACGTTCCTCGTGAAGACCGCTGATGGCACTACGCGCCTGGCCACGCTTCGCGAGGATATCGACGCGGCCACTGCGATTCCCGTCGACGCATCCGTCGCATGGAAGAGCCTGGACGTTACGGTGCTGCAGGAACTGGTGCTCGGCCCGCTCTTCGGCATCATCCCTGGAGACATGAGCACGCTCGAGCGCCTGACGTTCGTGAAGGACGCGCACGACGCGCTCAACGTCGAGAACGCCGATGTGGCCTTCATCCTGAACGCCACGCGCATGGATCAGCTCCGCGAGATCGCGCTTGGCGGCGAGACGATGCCGCAGAAGTCGACGTACTTCTACCCCAAGCTGCTCTCTGGACTGATCTTCCGCTCGATGGACTAGCGCGTCGGTCGTCGCACCCCGACGCCCGCAACCGAGCGTCCGGTGAGCCGCGGGCAGCAACCGCTGAGTCGACACGACTCGCACGCAGGCACCCTCGGGTGACAGCTCTCCCTGCCTATCAGCCACGCCGGAAGATCGATCAGCCCCGGTTCGTTCGGGCACGCGAGCGCGGCCGCACGCCGCACCTCGGCGGGCGTGTCGACATCGACGAGGCCGGCTCTCAGGAAGACGCGCCGAATGTGCACGTCATACGCAACGCTGCCGCATTCCATGCCGACAAGCCCCGCGCCGCGATTGCGAACCAGCAGCTCGACGGCCATGGTCGCCTTCTTCGGACCGATGCCGTCGAACGCCAGCAGGCGCTCCGTCACTTCGGTGACATGCGCTCCTTCGGGCCAGATACGCGACGCGTCGCCATCGTACTCGGCAAGCAGTCGACCGGCTGCCGAGGATATCCAAGCGGGAATCGTCTTGACGAAGCGATGAAGCGCCGGCGGGCCGACGATCGCCGCGGCCACGCTGTCGCGCTCCGCCGAGAGTCGTGTCAGATCGAAGTGGCCGAGTCGAACGCTCAGCTGATAGGGACCAGCCCACGCCCGCTCGGCCGGAACGCCCTGCGTGAACAGGATGCCGATGAGGAACACCTCGGCCGATGCTTTGACGAAGGCATCTGCCGCAGGATCATCGGTGAACGCATCGCCGACCTGGACCGCTCCGGCGGCGGCAAGCTCCTCGCCATAGCGAACGAGCTCGGCGCCCACAGCGGCCCGCTGCGTCCGCGAGGTGCGCATGCTAGGCCTTCCTCGGCCCCTTGGCGAGGAAATGCTCACAGTACACGCACTGCTGCTTGCGAGCTGCATCTCGATCGACATCAGGCGAGAAAATCAGTGCCGGATCCGATGTGGGCTTGTGCGTCACGTTGCCGCACTTCGCGTAGTAGCACTCCACAGGACACTTCTCTTCAGGATCGATCGCATGCGGGCATCGTGCCTGCATCTCATCAACACAACCCCGCTTCGACCAACATCCCGACACGAAGCCCCTCCTTGTTCGCCCTCCACCGGTGCATCTGCGCGCGCTCTAGGGTACCATGCTGCAACAGTCGCACGCATGAACCCGACGTGCGCAAAGGGAATCCACCCGGCAGTGGCGAATCTCTTATGGACGACACGAGCGGCCGCTTGGCCGGGAACGGGGACCATGACGCACGCCATGCCGATCTCAGAGCGCTACACCACTATCGTCGCCGGGGCTGGCCCCGCCGGCGTGCTCGCCGCCTATCACGCGGCAGCCAAAGGACCGGTGCTTCTCGCAGAATCCATGTCGCTTCCGCGGTACAAGAGCTGCGGCGGCATGCTCCACCACCACACGCTCAGGACCTTGTCTCAGTACGGCGAGATACCTGAGGACATCGTTCTGTCGCCCCGAACCGTGCGCTTCCGCTATCACGATTGGGATCGTCGGGTTCTCAAGCCGACGGACCTGGAGTTCCTCAACGTGGACCGCGCGCGGTTCGATGAATGGCTCACCACGCTTCTGCCGAGCAACGTCGAACTCGTAGGCAACTGCACGCTGCGCGACGTGACCCAGGACGGCGACAGCGTCCGCGCATCCCTCAGAGTTGATGGCGCCGACATCGACGTGACGTGCGACAACCTCATCGGCGCCGACGGCGGCCGCTCGCAGGTTCGCCGGTCGCTCGGTGTGGCCAGCACTGCGACGTACGTCACCCTTCAGGACTTCGTGAAGCTCGAAGGCCCGATCGAGCCATACTTCGACTGCATCTACATGCGTGACATCGGCGACGAGTACGCGTACTCGTACGTCGTACCCAAGGGCGATGTCGCCATCGTAGGATCCGTGTACTACCCGCGGACCAAACGGCCGTGGGAGAAGCAGGACCTCACGCTCGATATCCTGCGCTCGGCACTGCCCGAGTTGGGCGAATCGGTCTCGCGCGAAGCCGCAGCTGCCCTTTACCTGCGCTCGCGCGCTGATGTGGTGCCGGGTAAGGGACGGGTCCTTCTCACCGGCGAGGCTGGCGGCTTCATGTCCCCCAGCTCCGGCGAGGGCATCTCCTACGCGGTGAACAGCGGGCGACTCGCCGGCCTTGCGGTGGCGCAAGGCGACGCAGCCGATGCGCTTGCCGCCTACACATCACTCACAGCCGATATCCGCGCGAACCTGTTCAGGAAGATGCGGTGGCTGCCGGTCATGGAGTCCGCGGTCGGCAAGGTCGTGGCGGGATTCGTTCCGACACCCATCGTGAGCAAGGTGACGCAGGGGCTCTAGCGTAGCTTGTAGCTCCTGCTTGGCGTCGGGTCGACTTGACCCTGATAGCGCGACCCAAGACCCGGCGTACCGTACGGACGGTCCACCGGCGTCGTCATCTGCGTGAACGAAATCTGCCCGATCGGCATGCCTGGAGTCAACACGATGGGCAGATTCGCCACGTTGCTGAGTTCGAGCGTGAGCGTCCCATCCCAGCCCGGATCGACGTAGCCTGCGGTCGAGTGGATCAGCAGCCCGAGCCTGCCAAGCGAGGACTTGCCCTCAAGCCTCGCAACGATGTCGTCGGGAAGCACGACCCGCTCGAGCGTCGCGCCGAGAACGAACTCCCCCGGGTGCAACACGAACGGCTCGCCGGCTGTCGCCTCCACAAGCTCCATGAGGCCCGCTTGCTCACGCGATGGGTCGATGTACGGATACCGGGAGTTCCGGAACACCTGGAACCTCGGACTGAGGTGCAGATCGACGCTGGACGGCTGGATATCCTCCGGATCGAAAGGCTCAATCCGGATGCGTCCGGTCATCATCTGCTCCTTTATGGAGCGATCCGAGAGAACCACGGGTTAGTCTCCCTCTACGCGCACTTGCTGAAGCCGCAAGACCGGCACACGGCGCAGCCCGACTCGTGCTCAAGTGAGCTGCCGCACTCGGGGCACGCACCAGCTAGAGCATCGAGACTGTCGGTGTTCTTCGAAACGGTCGTCGAGGCGGTCCCGGTTTCAACCCACTCCAGGTAGTGCTCCATGGCGATGCCCACGGCATCGGCACACGACAGGACCTTGCCGCCCTGCGCCCATGCGGGGCTGGGGCAGCGGATACCGCGCAGGTGCTTCAGGATGGCCTGGGGATCGACTCCCGCACGCAGCGACACCGAGATCATACGCGAGAGCGCTTCGGACTGAGACGCGGCGCAACCGCCCGACTTGCCCATCTGGGTGAAGACCTCGCACAGACCCTCTTCATCCGAGTTGATGGTCACGTAGAGATTGCCGCAGCCTGTCTGGATCTTCTCGGTACGACCGATCGTGACGCCCGGACGCGGGCGCGGCTCGATCTCGCCGTGACGGCCCTCGGGTTGAGCGGCAGCGCCACCGGTCTTGCCGGTAGAGAGCACCTGGTTGGCCTTGGATCCGTCACGGTAGATGGTGACACCCTTCACGCCAAGCTCGTGAGCGAGGTCGTAGACGGTGCGAACATCGTCGATGGTGGCCTCACTGGAGAAGTTGACGGTCTTGGAGACAGCATTGTCCGTGAATCGCTGGAATGCCGCCTGCATGCGAACGTGCCACACGGGCTCGATATCGTGGGCGGTGACGAACACGCGCTGGACCGGCTCTGGAACAGCGTCGATACCGTGAACCGTGCCGTGCTCGGCGATAAGTGCCATCAGATCGCGGCTGTAAAAGCCCTGCTTCAAGGCGAGGTCCTCGAAGAGCGGATTGACCTCGATCAGCCTGTCGTTGTCCATAACGGTGCGGACGTAGCTGACCGCGAAGAGCGGCTCGATGCCCGAAGAGCAGTTCGCGATGATGGAGAGCGTCCCCGTCGGCGCAATGGTGGTGACGGTCGCATTGCGAACACGCATGCCGCCGGGAACGTCGAAGACAGAACCCTCGAAGTTCGGGAAAACACCGCGCTCATCGGCAAGGCGCGCGGATGCCTGACGGGCCTCGGCCTGGATGAAGCCCATAACCTTCTCGCCAAGCGCGATGGCCTCATCGCTGTCGTAGCCGATCCCCATCATGATGAGCAGGTCCGCCCAGCCCATAACGCCAAGGCCGATCTTGCGGTTCCCGCGGGCCAGCTCGCCGATGCGGTCGAGCGGGTAGTTGTTCACGTCGATGACATCGTCCAGGAACCGCACGCCGCGGTGGACCACATCCGCCAGGTGGTCCCAATCAAGGTCGGGTCCGCTCTCTCCGTACCGGACGAACTTGGAGAGATTCACTGAGCCGAGGTTGCATGCCTCGTACGGAAGCAACGGCTGCTCGCCGCACGGGTTGGTGGACTCGATCTCACCGAGCAGCGGCGTCGGGTTGTCGCGGTTCATCCGGTCGATGAATATGATGCCCGGGTCACCGGTGGCCCACGCCATCTCGACGATGAGGTCGTAGACCTCGCGGGCGTCAAGTGAGCCGTTCTTCTCCTTGTTATGGGGATTAACGAGGTCATATTCACGACCCTCGGCGACTGCATCCATGAATGCCTCGGTGAGGCCCACAGAGATGTTGAAGTTCGCGAAGTCACCGTCACTCTTGCACTTGATGAAGCTGAGAATATCGGGATGGTCGATACGGAGGACACCCATGTTGGCGCCGCGCCGCGTCCCACCCTGCTTGACCGCCTCAGTAGCCTGGTTAAAGACACGCATGAATGAGACCGGCCCGGAAGAAACCCCCTGCGTGCTCTTCACCGTGTCGCCAGCCGGGCGGAGACGCGAGAACGAGAAGCCCGTACCGCCCCCGGACTTGTGAATGAGGGCGGTGTCGCGAACAGCCTCGAAGATCGACTCCATCGAGTCTTCGATCGGCAGTACGAAGCACGCCGACAGCTGCTGAATCTCCCGCCCGGCATTCATGAGCGTGGGTGAGTTCGGAAGGAACTCCAGCGAGGTCATCAGCTCGTAGTAGTCCGCCGCGACGGCTTCGATCTGCTCAGGCGTCGCGCCGTACCGGGCCTCGGCAGAGGCGATGTTCTCGGCAACCCGGTGGAACATGTCCGACGGGGATTCGATGGGGTTACCATCGTCATCCTTGCAGAGATAGCGCTTCTCAAGGACCTTGAGGCTGTTGGGGGACAGAACCTCGTCGATAGTCCTGGGGTAAGCGGCGGTCTCTTTCGCGTCAGCCATGACGGCAGTCCTCCTCAAGTACGGTGCGTGATCGCAGGTGTTTGTGGTGCCAGCAGCAGCCGTGGAGCATTCCCCCCGCTGCCACAAGATGTAGCGTTCTCACAGTCTATAGAGGCAACATATAGTGCGTCAATCGACATTGGACGAGCGGTCACGAATCCCCCGTGACCGGCGTTGAACGACTGTACAAGCGCCAGGAAGACGCAGACGAGCGCCGTCCGCAAGGCGGACGGCGCTCGTTGGAATCCTACACGGTGGTGACTAGACGGCCTCGACGCGCTCGACCTCAGGAATCTGCTCCTTCAGGACACGCTCAACACCGTTCGCAAGCGTCAGCTGCGACATCGGACAGCCGGCACAAGCGCCGACAAGCCGGACCTTCACGACGCCACCCTCGACGTCTACCAACTCGACATCTCCACCGTCAGCCTGGAGAGCCGGGCGGATACGATCGAGTACCTCCTGTACGAGTTCCTTCAATGTGACTCCTCTCAAAACGCGCGGGCGCAACAAAACGCCTCGCGAGACATACCGTACCGGGCATTGCTCAGGGCATGATTCTAGCACGTACCATGCCGCCCGAGGCCCGTAACGCAAAGAGCCGTCGGATGTGTTCAGCGGCGTCCTACTCTCCCACCCTCTACAGGGCAGTACCATCGGCGCTGGAGGGCTTAACTTCCGAGTTCGGAATGGGATCGGGTGTACCCCCTCCGCCAAAACCACTGAACACATCCGACGGCTCT
>PHFB01000026.1 GCA_002841355.1 Actinobacteria bacterium HGW-Actinobacteria-1
CTTATTGCCCCGATCGCCATGGAGGAGGGCCTGCGCTTCGCTATCCGCGAAGGCGGCCGCACCGTTGGCTCGGGTCGTGTCACGAAGATCCTGAAGTAATACCGCTCACCCGCTCCAGAAAAAGGCGGGGCCCGGCTTGCGGCCGGGCCCCGTTTTGCCCGCTTGTGAAGGTTGTCGCTGTTTGACACCCCCGAGAGCGGGGTGTTAGATTACGCTACCGTGCGGTCGACCGATTCCAGGGCACCGGACCGTAGGTTTCAGGCCGCCGAGGAGGACGAATGAGGACGCTCGTAACGCTGGCGTGCACAGAGTGCAAACGCCGCAACTACACGACCAAGAAGAACAAGCAGAGCAATCCTGAGCGCATCGAGCTCAAGAAGTACTGCAAGTGGTGCCGCACTCATACGGTACACAAGGAGACGCGCTAGTCGCTCGGCTCCATTACGATGTAGGGCAGTAGCTCTAACGGTAGAGCGCCGGTCTCCAAAACCGGATGCTGGGGGTTCGAATCCCTCCTGCCCTGCCATGAACGACCGCCGCTTCGGCGGCTGCGATATACGTGCCGGAGATCGTTCCGGCAGAAGAGGACAGGTGAAGGATGGCTCAAACAGCTAAGGCGGCGAAGCCCAACATCTTCGCTCGCATCTCCAAGGGCTTGAGCGACGTTCGCATCGAGATGAAGCGCGTTGTGTGGCCGAACCGCTCTGAGGTCGTTAACTCGAGCGTTGTGGTCATCGTGACGCTGCTCTTCTTCGTGGCGTTCACGTTCATCGTGGACAACCTCTCGTCCTGGCTGTTCATCGACCTCCTCGGCAAGATCGGCCGGTAGTCGAATGGCGAAGAAGTGGTACGTCATCCACACCTACTCCGGCTACGAGAACAAGGTCAAAGCGAACCTGTTCCATCGCATCGAGTCGATGGGAATGCAGGACAAGATCTTTGACGTGTTCATTCCGAAGGAGACCGTCACCGACCTCAAGACCGGTGGGCGCAAAGTCACCACCGAGAAGAAGGTCTTCCCGGGGTACATCCTCGTGCAGATGGAGCTCGACGACGATTCCTGGTACGTGGTTCGCAATACGCCAGGTGTCACGGGTTTCGTCGGGTCCCAGGGTAAGCCGGTTCCGCTGTCCCGCAAGGAGTTCGACCGGATCCAGGGTCGTGTCTCGGCAGCAGCGAAGCCCAAGACGCTTACCGATTTCGCGGACGGCATGCCGGTCAAGGTCACGGCCGGTCCGCTTGCGGAGTTCGACGGCGTCATCTCCGAGGTGAACGCGGATCAGGGCAAGCTCAAGGTCATGGTCTCGATCTTCGGCCGCGAGACTCCGGTCGAGCTCGGCTTCGATCAGGTAGCGAAGCTCTAGGAACGGAAACGATCAGCTCAATGCGCCGCCGGGGAGTGGACCCCCGGAGCTTCTCGGCACTAGGTGGCTGTCGCAGATAGAGAAACGGACGCGGCGAATTCGCCGCAAGTGAGGACGGAACGAAGATGGCCAAGAAGATTGTCGGCTTCATCAAGCTGCAGATTCCGGGCGGCCAGGCCAATCCGGCCCCCCCGGTTGGTCCCGCGCTCGGCCAGCACCAGGTGAACATCATGCAGTTTTGCCAGGCATTCAATGCCGAGACGCAGGACAAGATGGGTACCATCATCCCGGTTGAGATCTCGGTCTATGAGGACCGTTCGTTCACGTTCATCCTCAAGACCCCGCCGGCAGCCGTGCTTCTGAAGCAGGCAGCCGGTGTCGACAAGGGCTCGGGCACCCCGAACCGTACCAAGGTCGCGACGGTCACCCGCGCGCAGGTTCGCGAGATCGCCGAGCTCAAGATGCCCGACCTGAATGCCAACGACGTTGAAGCTGGCATGAAGATCATCGAGGGTACCGCGCGTTCGATGGGCTTTGTCGTCGAGGACTAGATGTCCCGGCGGTAGGTGCGTGCCGGCAACGGTGCGTCGATGTGGGAGGGTCCCTCGCGACCCGTTGACCACGAGGAGGCAGAAATGAAGCGAGGCAAGAAACTGATCGCGGCGGACGCCAAGATCGAGGCGGACAAGCTCTATACGCCGCTCCAGGCGATTCGCTTGGCGCAGGAGGTTGCTCCTGCCAAGTTCGACGAGACCGTTGAGGCGCACTTCCGCCTCGGCATCGACACCCGCCAGGCTGACCAGCAGGTGCGCGGCTCTGTCGTGCTCCCGCACGGTACCGGCAAGAAGGTTCGCGTCGCCGTTTTCGCACAGGGCGACAAGGCTCGTGAGGCAGAAGAGGCCGGCGCCGATGTCATCGGCGACGACGACCTCATCGAGAAGATCTCCGCTGGCTTCCTCGACTTCGACGCCACCGTCGCGACGCCCGACATGATGGGCAAGGTCGGACGCCTCGGCAAGATCCTCGGTACCCGCGGTCTCATGCCGAACCCGAAGCTGGGTACGGTCACGATGGACGTCGCACGCGTCGTCAAGGAGCTCAAGGCCGGTAAGGTCGAGTACCGTGCCGACAAGTTCGGTATCGCCCACGTGGGCATCGGCAAGAAGTCCTTCTCGGACACGGCACTGGTTGAGAACTACGCCGCCGTCCTTGACGAGATTCTCCGTGCGAAGCCGGCCGGATCCAAGGGCAAGTACGTCAAGTCGATCACCGTCACCACCACCATGGGTCCTGGCATTCCGGTGGACACGCTCAAGACCCGCGCTCTGCTCGACGAGTAGACGCTCTTGCGTCACTGAGCTCCGGCGCGCATAATAGCCGCCGTTGCACTATTGAAAACACGCTTCACGACCTGCTGCCGAAGACAGCCGGTGCCCGGAGTGCTCCGGGCCTAAGGAGACCAAGTGCGGTCTCGCCCGCCGAGGTGGATGGAACGACTGTCGCTTCCTGCGAACACTCGTGGCCTCCGCCGAAACCGGCGGGGGCCATGTCGTTTCTCGGCCGGATGAACGTATCCGCGCTGGACACGGCCCGCCATGCCGGACATCCGTCCGGCGATTCAGGCGGTGAGTGAGCGTAGGAAAGGAGGGGATAGGATGCCAACAGTCGATAAGAAAGCGATCGTCGCCGAGATCAAGGAGCGGTTCACCGCTTCCGCCGGCGTCATCATGACGGACTACCGCGGCCTGAGCGTGAAGCAGATGCGCACGCTTCGGACCAAGGTGCGTGCGGTGGGCGGCGAGGTCAAGATCTACAAGAACACCCTCACGGAGCTCGCGATTCGCGAGCTGGCGCTGCCGTCGATGGACACGCTTCTGACGGGGCCGACCGCGATCGTGTTCCTGGAAGGCGATCCGGTGGCACCTGCGAAGGTCGTCATGGATTTTGCCAAGGAGAACAAGCTGCTCGAGGTCAAGGGCGGCTTCATCGAGCACGCTGTCGTGGATGCTGAGAGCGTCAAGGCTATTGCGGCGCTGCCGCCGCGCGAGGTGCTCGTTGCCAAGCTCCTGGGTACGCTCCAGGCACCGGCCAGCAACTTCGTGCGCGTGCTCAACGGCCCGGCTTCCGCGTTCGCGCGGGCGCTCCAGGCGATTGCCGACCAGAAGGCCGCTTCCGCGGCATAGAGGTCGTTTGTGCAGGAAACCACCGTGCGACCGGAAGATGTCCGAGTCGCGGATAACCAAGGAGTAAAGAGATATGGCTATCAGCAAGGATGAGATCATCGAAGCAATCAAAGAGATGCCTGCGCTGCAGCTGTCCGAGCTCGTCAAGGAGCTTGAGGACATCTTCGGCGTGTCGGCCGCTGCTCCCGTAGCTGTCGCGGCCGTGGCCGCTGGCGGCGGCGAGGCTGCTGTCGAGGAAGAGAAGGACTCGTTCGACGTCGTTATCACGAGCGCCGGCGACAAGAAGATCCAGGTCATCAAGGTCGTGCGTGAGCTGACCAGCCTGGGCCTCAAGGAAGCCAAGGACGTCGTTGACGGTGCCCCGAAGGCCGTTCTCGAGGGTGTCAACAAGGAGAAGGCCGAGGAGGCCAAGACCAAGCTCGAAGAGGCTGGCGCCTCGATCGAACTCAAGTAGTTCAGTTGCTTGTAACGATCCGTTCTCGGGTCGTAAAAGCGATGGCCGACGGTCATGAAGACCGTCGGCCATCGCAGCGTCACATATGTTGGGCAGAAGTTATTGACCCGGCAGATACGCTTGTATAGACTGATAGTTTGCGACTCTCGTACGCTACCGCCGTGTCATAAGGAGGAATCACCTGGTGCGCCGTGAAGCAGGTTCCCCCGCTCCCGCTGGTCTGCGCCAGCGCCGCACGTTCGCCAAGATCCCAGAAATACTCGACGTACCGAATCTTATCGCAATTCAGACCGACTCTTTCAAGTGGTTTCTTGATGAAGGTCTGCGCGAGACGTTTCAGGACATCTCCCCGATCGAGGACTTCACCGGCAATCTCGCCGTTGAGTTCGGTGGTCATGAGTTCGGAGATGCCAAGTACTCGGTAGAGGAGTGCAAAGAGAAGGACATGTCCTTCCAGGCACCCCTCTTTGTTGACGTTCGCTTCATCAACAAGGAAACCGGCGAGATGAAAGAGCAGTCGGTCTTCATGGGCGATTTCCCGCTCATGACCGATCGAGGCACCTTCATCATCAACGGCACCGAGCGCGTCGTTGTCTCGCAGCTCGTTCGTTCTCCGGGTGTGTACTACTCGGAAGAGCGCGACAAGACCACTGACAAAGCGATTTACACGACCAAGGTCATCCCCGCGCGAGGTGCGTGGCTCGAACTTGAGACCGACAAGCGCGATATCGTTTCAGTGCGTATCGACCGGAAGCGCAAGCAGCCGGTCACCGTGCTGCTCAAGGCGCTCGGAATCGCCGAGACCCGGGAAGAGATCCTGGACCTCTTCGGCGATGCTGAGTGCATCAAGCGCACCCTCGACAAGGACTTCACCGAGACGCGCGAAGAAGCGCTCATCGAGATCTACAAGCGCCTTCGCCCGGGCGAGCCGCCCACGGTGGACTCGGCCCGCTCGCTGCTCGACGGCCTGTTCTTCAACGAACAGCGCTACGACCTTGCGAAGGTTGGCCGCTACAAGCTGAACAAGAAGCTCGAACTCGACCTCCCGGATGCTCAGTCCACGCTCACCAACGAGGACGTTCTCGCGTGCGTGAAGTACCTGGTCAAGCTCTGGGAAGACGTCGACGGCTACGATGTGGACGACATCGACCACTTCGGCAACCGCCGCGTGCGCTCGGTCGGCGAGCTGATCCAGAACCAGTTCCGTATCGGTCTTGCGCGCATGGAGCGTGTTGTCCGTGAGCGCATGACGACGCAGGACGTTGAGCAGATCACGCCGCAGTCGCTCATCAACATCCGGCCGATCGTTGCCGCCATCAAGGAGTTCTTCGGTTCCTCGCAGCTCTCGCAGTTCATGGACCAGACGAACCCGCTTGGCGGTCTTACGCACAAGCGCCGCGTGTCCGCCCTCGGCCCTGGCGGCCTGTCGCGTGAGCGCGCAGGCTTTGAAGTCCGAGACGTGCATCCGTCGCACTACGGCCGCATGTGCCCGATCGAGACCCCTGAAGGCCCGAACATCGGCCTCATCGGCTCGCTCGCTACGTTCGCTCGGATCAACCCGTACGGCTTCATCGAGACGCCGTACCGCAAGGTTGTGAAGGGCAAGGTCACCGACGACATCGACTATCTCACCGCCGACGTCGAAGAGCGTCACGTCATCGCACAGGCGAACGAGACGTTCAACGCGAAGACGGGCGTCTTCGACCGCGAGACGGTGCTGTGCCGTGTCAAGGGCGGAGACCCGGAAGAGCGTGTTCCGGTCGAGGTCGACTACATGGATGTCTCGCCGCGCCAGATGGTGTCGGTCGCAACCGCGCTCATCCCGTTCCTCGAGCACGACGACGCGAACCGCGCCCTTATGGGATCGAACATGCAGCGTCAGGCGGTGCCGCTTCTGAGGCCGTCGGCCCCGCTCATCGGTACCGGCATGGAGCGCCGCGCAGCCGTCGACACGGGCGAGATCGTCGTCGCCAAGCGTGACGGCGTCATCGAGTTCGTGGACTCTCGCAAGGTCGTTGTCCGTACCACCGACGGTGATACCGACACCTACGTCCTTCCGAAGTTCCAGCGCTCGAACCAGGGCACCTGCATCAATCACCACCCGATCGTCGCTCCCGGTCAGGACGTCACCGTAGGCACTGTTCTCGCCGATGGTCCCTCCACCGAGGCCGGCGAACTCGCCCTGGGCCAGAACCTCCTCGTCGCCTTCATGCCGTGGGAGGGTTACAACTACGAAGACGCCATCATCCTCTCGGAGCGCGTCGTCAAAGACGACCTGCTGACCTCGATCCACATCGAGGAGTACGAGGTCGAGGCGCGCGACACCAAGCTTGGCCCGGAAGAGATCACCCGCGAGATTCCGAACGTCGGTGAAGACGTCCTCGCGAACCTCGACGAGGACGGCATCATCCGCGTCGGCGCCGAGGTCTTCCCCGGCGACGTGCTCGTCGGCAAGGTCACTCCCAAGGGCGAGACCGAGCTGACCGCCGAGGAGCGCCTCCTGCGCGCCATCTTCGGTGAGAAGGCTCGCGAAGTCCGCGACACCTCGCTCAAGGTCCCGCACGGTGAGACCGGTCGTGTCATCTCGGTGCACAAGTTCTCGCGTGACGCGGGCGACGACCTGTCGCCTGGCGTGAACGAGCTCGTTCGCGTGTACGTCGCGCAGAAGCGCAAGATCAACGAGGGCGACAAGCTCGCCGGCCGCCACGGCAACAAGGGTGTCATCTCCAAGATCCTTCCGATCGAGGACATGCCGTTCCTTGCCGACGGTACGCCGGTCGACATCATCCTCAACCCGCTGGGTGTTCCGAGCCGAATGAACATCGGACAGCTGCTCGAGACGCACCTCGGCTGGGCGGCTCACGTGGGCTGGAGTGACGAGGCAAACCCGAAGAAGGCTGTTCAAGGTCCGATCCACGTCGCAACGCCGGTGTTCGACGGCGCCCGCGAGTACGAGATCTCCGAGACCCTCAACAAGGCGGACGCGAACCTGCGTCTCAAGGCCGCGGAGCGCTACGGCAACAAGTCGCTGGAGGAGGTCGTTCCTACGATCGACTCCTACGGCAAGACGCAGCTCTTCGACGGTCGTACCGGTGAGCCGTTCCGGTCGCCGGTCACTATCGGGCAGATCTACATCCTGAAGCTGCTCCACCTGGTCGACGACAAGATCCACGCTCGTTCGACCGGTCCGTACTCGCTCATCACCCAGCAGCCGCTCGGTGGTAAGGCGCAGTTCGGTGGTCAGCGCTTCGGAGAGATGGAAGTCTGGGCGCTTTATGCCTACGGCGCTGCGTACGTGCTCCAGGAGATCCTCACCATCAAGTCCGACGACGTCGTGGGCCGCGTGAAGGCGTACGAAGCCATCGTCAAGGGTGAGAACATCCCCGAGCCGGGCATCCCTGAGAGCTTCAAGGTTCTCGTCAAGGAGATGCAGTCGCTGTGCCTGGACGTGGAGATCATCTCGGAAAGCGGCGAGGAGATCGAACTCAAGGAGCAGGACGAGGATATCTTCAAGACCGCTGAAGAGCTGGGTCTCGATCTCACGGGCATGGACGGCGGCTCGAAGCCGAGCGCGTCCGGTGCGATCGAAGGAGAGGTTTCGCTTGAGGACCTCGACACGTCGGATTTCGACATTGACCTCGAGCTCGATGATTCTGGGGCCGAGGAGTAAGGCCACCGCGACAACTCGCTGGCGCAGGTAGCGTCAGCCGGATGGAGGAGTGAACGTTGCTCGACGTCGACGTCAACAACTTCGACAGACTGCGGATAGGCCTGGCCTCCTCGGAGCAGATCAGGCAGTGGTCCCGTGGCGAAGTCAAGAAGCCTGAGACTATCAACTACCGCACGCTCAAGCCTGAGAAGGACGGACTCTTCTGCGAGAAGATCTTCGGTCCGACGAAGGACTGGGAGTGCTACTGCGGCAAGTACAAGCGCGTGCGCTTCAAGGGCATCATCTGCGAGCGCTGCGGCGTCGAGGTAACTCGCGCCAAGGTGCGTCGTGAGCGCATGGGTCACATCGAGCTGGCTGCGCCGGTCTCGCACATCTGGTACTTCAAGGGTGTGCCGAGCACGCCGAGGCGATCGAGGAGCGCGCGGCCATCGAGGCTGAGCGCGACCGTCTCGTGGGTATCGCCAAGGGCGAGGTCACTCCCGAAGAGGGCGAAGAGCTCGACGAGGATGTCGACCCTGCCGACCGCATCAAGAAGCTTGAGGCCGAGGCAAAGCGTGACCTCAAGGACCTTGACGAGGAGTACGCCGAGCGCAAGGAGATCCTGAAGGAAGCGTTCGAGCGCTTCCAGAAGCTCTCGGTCAAAGACCTGATCAACGATGAGACCCTGTACCGCGAGATGAAGCTCCGCTATGGCGACTACTTCCGTGGTGGCATGGGTGCCGAGGCGGTCAAGGACCTGCTCTCGCGCATCGATCTTGAGGTGCTCGAAGGTGAGCTTCGCGAGATCATCCGCGATGGCAAGGGTCAGAAGCGCCAGAAGGCGGTCAAGCGCCTGAAGGTCGTTGCCGCGTTCCGGGCCTCGAACAACCGTCCTGAGTGGATGATCCTCGACGCGATTCCCGTCATTCCGCCGGATCTGCGCCCGATGGTGCAGCTCGACGGTGGCCGATTCGCGACCTCGGATCTTAACGATCTGTACCGCCGCGTGATCAACCGCAACAACCGTCTCAAGCGCCTGCTCGATCTGGGCGCGCCTGAGATCATCGTGAACAACGAGAAGCGGATGCTGCAGGAGGCCGTCGACGCGCTGTTCGACAACGGTCGGCGTGGTCGCCCTGTGACCGGCCCGGGCAACCGGCCGCTCAAGTCCATCTCGGATATGCTCAAGGGCAAGCAGGGTCGTTTCCGCCAGAACCTGCTCGGCAAGCGCGTCGACTACTCTGGCCGTTCGGTCATCGTCGTCGGACCGGAGCTCAAGCTCCACCAGTGCGGTCTGCCGAAGGTCATGGCCCTCGAGCTGTTCAAGCCGTTCGTCATGAAGCGTCTGGTTGACCTCGACCACGCGCAGAACATCAAGAGCGCGAAGCGCATGGTCGACCGTGGCAAGAGCGTCGTGTGGGACGTCCTCGAGGAGGTCATCCGCGACCACCCTGTCATGCTGAACCGCGCACCTACCCTGCACCGCCTCGGTATCCAGGCGTTCGAGCCGATCCTCGTAGAGGGCAAGGCCATCCGCCTGCACCCGCTGGTGTGTACCGCGTTCAACGCCGACTTCGACGGCGACCAGATGGCCGTCCACCTGCCGCTCTCCACGGAGGCGCAGGCGGAAGCGCGCGTGCTCATGCTCTCCACGAACAACATCAAGTCGCCGGCACACGGTCGTCCGCTGACGGTTCCTTCGCAGGACATGGTCATCGGTCTGTACTACCTCACGACGGTTCGTGAGGGTGCACCGGGCGAAGGTCGTGCATTCCGCAACGCGAGCGATGCGCTGTTGGCGTACGACAACCGTGCCGATCTCGACCTCCAGGCTGTGGTGCACGTCCGCCTCGAGCACGACCTTGTCGAGGAGTACATGGACGGCGGCAAGCCGATGCTTCGCGAGCGCACCGCTGGCGAGCGCATGGAGACCACCGTTGGGCGCATCACCTTCAACCGGTCGATGCCGGACGATCACCCGTTCGTGAACCATGACGTAGACAAGAAGCAGGTCTCGCGCATCGTCGAGGAGTGCTCCAACGTCTACTCGACCACGCAGATGGCCGCTACGCTCGACGAACTCAAGCGCCTCGGTTTCCACTACGCGACCCGCGCAGGTGTCACCGTCGGCGTCTTCGATGCCGAGATTCCGCCGTCGAAGCCGGAGATCATCGGCCGAGGCGAAGTCAAGGTCGCCGAGATCGAGCGCCAGTACGACCGCGGTCTGGTGACCAAGGAAGAGCGCCATCGTCAGATCGTCGATGTCTGGACGCACGTCACAGACGAGGTCGGCGACGCCATGGCCCTCAACTTCGAGAAGTTCAACCCCATCTACATGATGGCGAACTCGGGAGCCCGAGGTAACATCAAGCAGGTCCGCCAGCTGGCCGGTATGCGAGGCCTCATGGCGAACCCGAAGGGTGAGATCCTCGACCGCCCGATCAAGGCGAACTTCCGTGAGGGCCTTTCGGTTCTCGAGTACTTCATCTCCACGCACGGCGCCCGCAAGGGTCTCGCCGACACCGCGCTGCGTACCGCTGACTCCGGGTACCTCACCCGTCGTCTGGTTGACGTCGCTCAGGACGTTATCGTCCGCGAGGGCGACTGCGGCACCGATGAAGGCATGATGTTCGTGCTCGCGGATGAGCGGACCGGAGGACCTGACCACGATCTGGTTGGTCGCTGCCTGCTCACGCCCGCCGTCGATCCGAAGACTGGCGAGATCCTCAAGGAGGCAGGCGAGTACCTGCTCTCCGACAACGACATCAAGCGCCTCATGGACGCTGGCATCGAGACCGTCGAAGCCCGCACCGTCATGACGTGCCATGCGAAGCACGGTATCTGCCAGAAGTGCTATGGCTGGGATCTTGCCGCCGGTCGCTCGGTGGACATCGGTACGGCGGTCGGTATCATCGCCGCCCAGTCCATCGGTGAGCCTGGAACGCAGCTCACCATGCGTACCTTCCACACCGGTGGTGTCGCGGGCGAGGACATCACTCACGGTCTGCCGCGTGTCACGGAGCTCTTCGAGGCTCGCAAGCCTAAGGGCCAGGCGCTCCTCGCGGAGATCACCGGTGTGCTCAAGATCGAGGACGAAGACAAGACCCGCAAGTTCACCGTGACGGACGACAAGGACCACGAGAAGACGTACACAGCTTCTCGCAGGGCCCGCCTGCGTCCGGGTATCGTGGATGGCATGACCGTCGAGGCAGGCACGCAGCTCACCGAAGGTTCGGTCAACCCGCACGACCTGCTTGCACTCCGCGGTCCGAAGGCGGTTCACGCTTACATCGTCCGTGAGGTCCAGGAGGTCTACGCGAGCCAGGGCGTTGACATCAACGACAAGCACATCGAGGTCATCGCGCGCCAGATGATGCGCAAGATCTCGGTGACCGAGGCAGGGGACACCTCGTTCCTGCCCGGACAGCTTGCCGACCGCTTCGTGTTCGCCGAGGAGAACGAGACCGTTATCGCCGATGGTGGCGAGCCGGCTATGGGTCACGCGGTCCTGCTCGGTATCACGAAGGCATCGCTTGCAACGGACAGCTTCCTCTCGGCTGCGTCTTTCCAGGAGACGACGCGCGTCCTCACCGACGCCGCCATCGCCGGCAAGGAAGACGAGCTGCTCGGCCTCAAGGAGAACGTCATCATCGGTAAGCTCATCCCGGCAGCGACCGGCATGAAGCGCTACCGTTCGGTCTCGCTCACCTACAAGGGTCGCAGCGCCGAGTGGAGCAGTGACAAGGGTGCAGGTCCGCTTCCCGAGTTCGCTCCCGAGGAGCTTCGCGAGATCGAAGCGATGCTGCCTGGACCGTCCGCGATCGAGGACGGCGGCCTGACCGAGGAAGAGGCGGCGGCGTTCTTCGCCGATCTGGACAACAGCCTTGCCGAGGAAGCCATCGCGGATGTGAGCGACTTTGTCGGTCACGTGTTCGACCCGACCGAGGACCTTCTTCCCGCTGTCGAGCCCGACGAGGACGAGATCGCGACAGAAGAGTTCGAAGGCCAGTGCGCTGCTATCAAGGGCGATGGCGATCGTTGCACCAACCATGCGATTGAGGGGACGCGCTACTGTGGCGTCCACGCGAAGCTGGCTGCGACTGACGGCATGTGCAAGGCGGTGCAGTCCAACGGTCACATGTGCGCGAACAAGGCGCGCGAGGACAGCGACTACTGCGGCGTCCACGCGAAGCTTGAGGCGAAGTCGTAGAGCACGAGGATAGAACTTCGGGTGCCCGCCGGTTTGACCGGCGGGCACCCCGCATGAATAGGGCAGCGCGAACCCCATGAGGGGGGAGCGGTGCGGGAAAGACTAGATACGCCCGGGTGCGTGGTTTGACATGTGCCTGGTAGATTTGCTAGAGTCCGACCTTGTGACTTTATGCTCGGTGTATCTCGCCGAGAGAAGAACATTGTTCGAGGATGACCCGAACCAAGGAGGGTGCGTTGCCCACCATCAATCAGCTGGTCCGCAAGGGCCGCAAGCAGGCCGCCGACAAGACCAAGACGCCGGCGCTCAAGGCAAACCCGCAGAAGCGCGGCGTTTGCACCCGTGTGTACACGACGACCCCGAAGAAGCCTAACTCGGCCCTTCGTAAAGTCGCCCGTGTCCGTCTGGTGAACCAGATGGAGGTCACTGCCTACATCCCGGGTATCGGCCACAACCTTCAGGAGCACTCGATCGTGCTCGTGCGAGGCGGTCGTGTTAAGGACCTTCCGGGTGTGCGCTACAAGATCATCCGTGGAGCGCTCGACACCTCGGCCGTCAACGGACGCGCCCAGGCGCGTTCGCGTTACGGCGCCAAGAAGCCCAAGAAGTAATAAGAGCACCCGTGACCGGTTCGCTCAGGTGAGCGAACCGGCACTGTGAGCGGAGGAGTGACAGTATGCCCAGGCGTGCAGCAGCGCAGCGTCGCGAGGTAATGCCGGATGCGGTCTATAACAACCGGCTCGTGACCCAGCTGATCAACAAGGTCCTTCTCGACGGCAAGAAGTCCGTCGCCGAGCGCATCGTGTACGGCGCGTTCGACATCACCGAGAAGAAGACCGGCGGCGATCCGTTGGCCACCTTCAAGAAGGCCATGGACAACGTGCGCCCGACCCTTGAGGTCAAGCCGAAGCGTGTCGGTGGCGCCACGTATCAGGTGCCGATCGAGGTCAACTCGCGTCGGTCCACCACGCTCGCCATTCGCTGGATCGTCGGGTTCTCGCGCAAGCGCCGTGAGAAGACGATGGCCGAGCGCCTCGCTGGCGAGATCATGGATGCCGCAAACAACACCGGCGCATCGGTGAAGAAGCGCGAGGACCTGTTCAAGATGGCCGAGTCGAACCGCGCGTTCAGCCACTACCGCTGGTAACAGAACCCGACGCTGGATTAAGGACGAAGAGACTCAATGGCTTCAAAGCGATTCCCTCTCGCCAAGACCCGAAACATCGGGATCATGGCTCATATCGACGCCGGCAAGACCACGACGACTGAGCGCATCCTGTTCTACACGGGAAAGTCGCACAAGATCGGCGAGGTTCATGACGGTGCTGCAACCATGGACTGGATGGTTCAGGAGCAGGAGCGCGGTATCACGATCACGTCCGCCGCGACGACGTGCTTCTGGAAGGACCATCGCATTCAGATCATCGATACGCCCGGCCACGTGGACTTCACCGTCGAGGTCGAGCGCTCGCTGCGCGTCCTTGATGGCACGGTAGCCGTCTTCTGCGCCGTCGGTGGCGTCGAGCCCCAGTCGGAGACCGTCTGGCGCCAGGCCGACACGTACGGCGTTCCGCGCATCGCATACATCAACAAGATGGACCGCACCGGTGCGGACTTCATGAACGTCGTCGGCATGATGAAGGACCGCCTGGGCACGCGCCCTGTGCTCCTCCAGCTGCCGATCGGTGCCGAGGACAAGTTCACCGGCATCATCGACGTCGTTGCGATGAACGCGATTCACTTCAACGAGGATGACAACGGCATCAACCCGACGATCGAGGCCATCCCGGCCGAGTACGCCGATGAAGCTGAGCTCTACCGTCACGAACTCATCGAAGCTGCGGCCGAGTACGACGACGCGCTGCTCGAGAAGTTCCTTGGTGATGAAGAGATCGCTGTCGACGAACTCGTCGCTGCGCTCCGCAAGGCCACCATCGCCTGTGCGATCACGCCGATCACCTGCGGCGCTTCGTTCAAGAACAAGGGCGTTCAGCCGCTGCTCGATGCGATCCTCGACTACCTGCCGTCGCCGCTTGATATCGCTGCGGTCAAGGGTATCGATCTGAAGACCGACCTCGAAGTCGAGCGTCCGCCGTCGGACGACGCGCCGTTCGCCGCGCTTGCGTTCAAGGTCATGACCGACCCGTATGTGGGCAAGCTCACGTACTTCCGCGTCTACTCGGGCAAGATGACCTCTGGTTCCTACGTCCTCAACTCGACGAAGGGCCACAAGGAGCGCGTGGGTCGCCTGCTGGAGATGCACGCGAACCACCGCGAGGATACCGACGAGGTCTTCGCCGGCGACATCGTCGCCGCTGTTGGCCTGAAGAACACCACGACCGGTGACACGCTGAGCTCCGAGGACGCACCAGTGCTCCTCGAGTCGATGGTGTTCCCGGATCCTGTCATCGACATCGCCATCGAGCCGAAGACCAAGGCCGAGCAGGAGAAGCTCGGCACGGGTCTCGCCAAGCTCGCTGAGGAAGACCCCACGTTCCGTGTCCGCACGGATGAGGAGACCGGCCAGACGATCATCGCCGGTATGGGCGAGCTGCACCTCGAGGTCATCGTCGACCGCCTGATGCGCGAGTTCAAGGTCGAGGCGAACGTCGGCAAGCCGCAGGTCGCATATCGCGAGACTGCCGGCAAGCGCGTCGATGACGTCGACATGCGATTCGCCCGTCAGACGGGTGGACGCGGCCAGTTCGGTCACGTCGTCATCAACGTCGTGCCGCAGCAGCCGGGAGACGGCTACGTCTTCGAGAGCAAGATCGTTGGTGGAGCAATTCCCAAGGAGTACATCCCCGCGGTCGACAAGGGTATTCAGGAGGCGATCACCTCTGGTGTGCTCGCAGGCTACCCGGTCGTCGACGTGAAGATCGAGCTCGTCGACGGTAGCTACCACGAGGTTGACTCCTCGGAAATGGCATTCAAGATCGCCGGCTCCATGGCGATCAAGGAAGGTCTGCGCAAGTCCAACCCCACGCTCCTTGAGCCGATGATGGCCGTTGAGGTCGTCACCCCCGAGGAGTTCATGGGCGACGTCATGGGCGACCTGTCCAGCCGCCGCGGTCACATCGAGGGCATGGAGCCTCGCGGCAACGCGCAGGTCATCCGCGCCAAGGTGCCGCTGGCGAACATGTTCGGCTACGCAACGGATCTCCGCTCGCGCACGCAGGGCCGCGCGGCGTACACCATGCAGTTCAAGGCGTACGAACCGGTTCCGAAGAGCATTGCAGAAGAGATCGTGAGCAAGGTCCGCGGCTAATCGCGGTACCCGGAAGAGAAGCAGGACAGAGAACCAATGGCAAAGAAGAAGTTCGAGCGCACTAAGCCGCACATGAACATCGGTACCATCGGTCACGTCGACCATGGTAAGACGACGCTCACTGCTGCGATCACC
>PHFB01000027.1 GCA_002841355.1 Actinobacteria bacterium HGW-Actinobacteria-1
TGGCCTGATCATTTCGGGGCTGCTCGCCTGGAGCTTCTTCATCGACGGCTGGCCGCAGCGGCCGCTCGGCTTCGAGATGGTGAACGCGCATCCGTGGGTGGGCAACGGGCTGCGTGCGATCATCGTCGTCGGCGTGGTCGGTGCGGCGATCGTACACACGATCCTGCGCCGGCTGCTGGCGATCGTCGACACCGTTCGCGCCGGCGATCCTTTCATCCTCGACAACGCCCGGCGCCTGGAGGCGATCGCTTGGAGCGTGCTGGCGCTGGAAGGGCTGCGGCTGATCGTCGCGGCGATCGCGGCAGCGGTTTGGGAACCGGGGCGGTTCGACGCGTTCTCGTTCGCGCCGTGGCTGGCGGTGCTGCTGTTGTTCGTGCTTGCCGGCGTGTTCGCGCACGGCGCGCGGATGCGTGCCGACCTCGAAGGCACGGTCTGACATGGCGATCGCCGTTCGTCTCGACGACCTCCTGCACGAGCGCCGCATGACCCTGACCGAACTGGCCGCGCGCGTCGACATAACCGTCGCCAACCTGTCGATCCTCAAGACCGGCAAGGCCAAGGCAATCCGCTTTTCCACGCTCGAAGCGATCTGCATCGCGCTCGACTGCCAACCGGGCGATTTGCTCGCCTGCGACCCCTCCCTTCCCAGCGAGGAATGAACATGCGCATCGCCGAACTTTTCGCATCCGATCCGCAGCGCCACGAAGGCGTCCGCCCGATCCATCTCTGGGGCCTGCGCCTGTTCTATCTGCTGATGCTGCTGTTGGTCGCGCCGAGCGCCTGGCAGGTGCTGCTGACGCACCAGGGCCCGTGGGACCCGCTGCGCGCGGTGGCGTTTTCGGTCTGGGCGACCTATCCCAGCCTCGCGCTGTTTGGCCTGTTCCGGCCGCTGCGCTGGTTGCCGATCCTGCTCTTCGCCATCGGCTACAAAGCAATCTGGCTAGGGTTTGTCGCGTACCCGATGTGGGCGGCCGGTACGCTTGCCGGCACCCCGACCGGGGAGATCGCGCAGTCCTTCCTCGCACTGCCGCTGCTGGTGTTGGTGGTTCCGTGGCGGTATGTGTGGCGGACGTATATCGGCGGCCGAGCGGTGGAGCCGGCGCGCTGACGCCGGCAAGGCCGGGCCCATGAATGGCACAACACAGGAGTGATGACATGCACTCTCGCAAGCATCAAGCCAGGATCGCAGGCGTGTTGTATCTGCTGCTGGGCGCGACCTCCGCGCTTGAAATGAGCATCCCATCGACATTCATCGTAGCGGGCGATGCCGCCGCCACCGTTGGCCGGATCGCGTCGTCCGAGCCGCTTTACCGGCTCTACCTCGTCAGTGGCCTGGTATCGCAGATCCTTTTTGTCTTCCTGGTGCTGGCGCTGTATCAACTACTCAAGGGAGTGAGCCGCAGACACGCTTCGCTGATGGTGGCCCTGGTGCTCGTGCAAGTGCCGATGGCGTTCGCCAACACGCTGTGCGGGCTGGCGCCACTGGTGTTGTCGAATGGGGCCGATTACTGGTCGGCATTCGACAAACCTCAGCGCGATGCCATGGCGATGGGCTTCCTGAGCTTGCAGCGCTACGGCACCACTGCGGTCATGGCGCTGTGGGGGCTGTGGCTGCTGCCGCTCGGGATTCTCGTCTATCGATCCGGATTCATCCCCAGAATTCTGGGCGTCTTGCTGATCATCGGCTGTTTCGGTTGGCTGGGCATCAGCATGACATCGCTGCTGTTCCCGGGTTACGCACACATCGCCCGTCAGTTCACCGTACTGGCGATCGGCGAGATATTGATCATTCTCTGGCTGCTGATCGTGGGCGCACGCACCCCCTCCCCGGAACGCCAACCGTAGAAGCAATCGCCAGATCCGAAACCGGCCGGAACCGAAGACGCCGCATCGCCAAGCGTCGTCGCCCGTTCACAACGTGCAGCCCGCCATGCCATCGTCACCGTGGGGCAACGTTTTCTGGCACGCACTCAGCGGGCGGCAGGTGCATCTTCGGCGCGATCGACTCCACCGCCATCCACAGCGATGGGTACTCGCCGCGGTGTTCCAGAACCATCCGGATCGCCCGCTCACGGACCTCAGGGGAAAACTTCTTCGACTTGTTCATGGCTCCATTCTCTCAAGAGTTGGAGCCTCCACGATTCCCGGGGCGGTTCAGTCCGTCTGGGACGCGCCTTACTAAGGAAACGATCTTCGGAAAGGGCGGAAAAATGTACCTCAATGTGGCGGTGCAGCTGGCCGGAATTTTAAGCAACTCGAAGGGATAGGTCGTTGCGACTCTCGAACGCGTTCAAGGACCCGTCGCAAGCAGAAAAGTAGGCCATCGACGAACCGCCATTGCCTGTAGAGTGACGGTCGCATTGGTGGGTCACTTCGTCACAATTTTCCGGCATTCAATTTACTGGCTGCGGGTACACGTTGCGTTTGGTGACGCCGGTGCGGCCATTGCCATCGAGCTCGATAACGCGAAGTGGACTGGTCTTTCCTTCGGGCGTCTCCACCTCGTCGACTCTGGAGAATTTCTCGATCATGTGCCGAGCGAACGCCTTGCTTGCAGTTGTGATGACCAGATTCACCACGGAACTGCTCTGCATGACTGTCGCCCGGAAGATATCAAGCAAGCCCACACGATTCAGGTCATCAAGATGGGTGACGGGCTCGTCGAGGAAGAAGGTGCCACCGAGGCTTCTGGCTCTCGCAAGAAACAGGGCCAGCGCAAGGTCCTGCCGCTGGCCCTGACTAAAGTCCTTGCCCGGATCGAGCTCTTGAGTACCCGCGTCGGCAAGCCAACGGAGCGGATCACTCACCTGCCCAAGCCTGATCTTGTCAAAGACTCGATTGGCATGCATCCGCGCGAACAGCGGATTAACTACTCGACTCATATCCTCGATCTGCTGTCTGCTTACTTTGTTGTAGGTGTCGTGAAAGGTTGCTTTTGCCCGCCTTGCGGCATCAACGCGGTCGCGCAGGTGCTGCAGCCTTGATTGTTGCGGCCGAATCGCTTCATTCAGCTCCTCCAGCCTCACGCGCCGCAGTTCGACGCTCCAGGCGGCCTGCGCCGCCGCAGCGTGCGCTGCAACCTCGGCAAGCAATCGCATCTCGGTGGATGTTTCCCTGCGGGTTTCAACGAGCGCGTCGTTGGACCAAGGAAGGCCCGGGGCTGCACGCTCCCACAACGCTTGCAGCCGCGCCAGCTCGGGGCGCAGGCGAGTAAGATCCTGCCGGCAGTCATGCAACCCTTGCTGAGTCACGGCGTGCTCGGATCGAAGCTGATCGCGCACAGCTACCCGCGCCTCAAGCTCCTTGGCTGTCGTCGCGAGCTGAAACTGCACCACTTGCTCACGCGCCGCTATTGCGCCACCGAACTGATCGAGCATGGCTTCGACGGGCGTTTCATCCGACAAGATAGGAGCGGATGCTCCTGAGAGCAGGTGTGCTACGCGCTCCCGCTCTCGTAGCAACATCGAAAGCGCGGTCGCGGTGGCAAGGCGCTTATGCACCATCGCCAATGACCCGGGTGGATCGGCTGCGGAGCCCCCAAGCCGATCAAGCTCATTACGTCTGCTCGTGATCGTGGATTCGAGGTTTTGAACGTCCCGGCGCAACCGCGCGACGTCAGCTGATCGCTGAGTGGCTTCGTCGAGCCGTACCTTCGCCAGGAGCGCTGCTTCGCCTGCCGACGTAGCAGCGGCATGGGCTAGCTGTGTGAGCTCAGGAACGGCACCCAAGGTCGCAGCAATGGCTTGGTGCAACTGCTCGTGGGATCCCCAGCGATGGCTACAAAGTGGGCATTGATCCGTTCCAGTCACATGACTGTGTTCCAGAAGGTCGCGCGCTGCGGCCTGAAGACGTGCGATCGGATCCGAGGTGGCTTCCAGGAACTGCCGTGCGGCAACTGCAGCAGCCCCTAGCCGAGCAGCCTCGGCGCGTAACTCCGCAAAAGCGTCCTCGGACAGTAATTGCCGTGCCAGTGGCTCCAACTCTGCCTTCAGCAGGTCAAGGCGACGGGCCTCAGCGGCACCGTCACGTTGCGATTCCAGCGCAGCGTGAAGATCGGCCTGACGTTGCTCGAGCGCTTCCGCTGTCCAGCCTGCTTCTGGGAAGAAACGTGATAGCTCGCCAAACCTGACGCCCTGCGGTGGCGCAGCGTCATTGGGCAAACATGCGAGCGCACCCGTCAGCGTCACGATCAGACGGTCTATGGTTTCCTTGGTTGTCGTGAGTACGCGGGCGTGCTCCGAGTCGCGCTCTTGTCGATTTGTGGCCTCCGTGACCGCGCGCGCCGCAACTCGACCGTCATTCTCAATCTCGGCGAGGTGCAGTGCCAGCTGCGCCTCGCGTGCGGTCAGCTCAGTGAGGTCGCGCTCGATGTCCTCTCGGGTGTTCCACTCCGCCGCCACCGCCTCGATAGCCGATATGCGCGCGCTGAGGACATGTTGCCGTCGGGCATGTGCGACGTTCACCGCCTCGATCCGGTTAGCGAGGGCGCTTGGCTCTTCATCACGCTCATCGAGCTTAAATCGAAGCTTGGTCTCGGCGGTTTCAACTTCGGCAGCTGCGGACGTCGTAGGTGATCCGTGGTGCGTCTGCTCACTAAGCATGGCGGTCAGACTCGCAATCTTCGCTGCCTGTCCCTCGACCTCCCGTGCCAGACTGCGTTCGCGGCCGCCCAGATCGTTGATGAACCGCTCGCACAACTTCTCCGCATCAAGCAAGTGCCGAATCCCTAAAAGATCAGCAAAGATCTGAGTGCGTCGCTCGATTGTCTCGTCGTCTGAATCGACGAGCGCGGCGAGCGCTTCGGCCGAAAGGAAGCGTGTGCCGTGAAGCCACTGCTGGCGAAGCTTTATCGCCGTGAGGTGATGCGCCTCCTGTGCCGCCGCCGCTGGTGCAAGGATGGAAAGAAGGTCGTGAGGACGGATGGTGTGCCCCACGCCACCTAGCTCGGTAATTTTGGTTTCCTGATTGGACCCTACCGCGGAGCGCACAAGCTGGCTCGTCTTGCCAGCCACGATGATCCGCGCGTCGACCATTGGGTTACGGTCGTCGTCGATGAACTTCGATTTGAGAACGGTTTGATCAAAATCCTTCCCGTCGCGCAGCCGTTCGACCCGTCCGGTCAACAGCCATTCGGCGGCCTCGCACAAGGTAGTCTTTCCCGCGCCGTTAGGGGCATAGATGAGCGTGATCGGCGAGCTGAGGTCAAACGTGATCGGATCTCTGAGGCCACGGAAAGCATCGATCCGCATTGAGGACAAACGCACGCCAGGCATCATGTCGCTTCATCCTTCTGAGCCGTCGCCGGCACTCCGAAGCTCTCCAGATCAGCCCAGACTGCCTCAGCCTCGCGGTCGAGCGTTGGCCACTGATGCTCATCGACTGCCGCTGTCACCGCGTCGGGTAACCCAAGAACGGTGATGTCAGCGACCCGGCACCAAGGCTCCGAGGGGGGCTCGCTGTTCGTCGCTTCTGCAGGCCAGATCAGATGCTTCCGGCAGAGGCGCGCCGACAGCTCAAGCCGGCGAATATCATCCTTGGCATCGTCTTGCGGCGGCCGGGGCAACGCCAGCACCAGATAGCCGTCGATCGGACGTCCGGAATGGCCGGCCTCGAGCGACGACAGCACTTCATCCAGCCATCCCTCGGCCTCGCTCGCACCTCGCTCGATTGCTACCGGTTCGATACTCTGAAGCGGCCAAAGCAACAGGTGGGCATAGCTGCTCGACCAGAGTGCAGCGCTCGCAGGTGGCGCCAGCCCGCTTTTTGTCGCCGGAAGCGCCTCAGCAAGTCGTAGGCCCACCTTAAGGCAGAGCGTGTTTAGCTGCGAGGTTGCCAATGCAATGTCCATCGAGGCGATTTTGTCGCTCACGCTGCCTCCTCGTTTGGGAAGAAGGCGTTGATGAGCGCCAGCAGCTCATCGATCCTCCTGCCGTCCCCAGCGGCAGCGTCGTAGTCCAAGTAAACTGAGGCAATCCTTGAAAGTCCGAGTGACGCGACATTGCGACGCGCCTGCGGAAGGGTGATGTCAGTTTCTGCGGCTGCTAGCGTACCAGCCGCCCCTAGGTCGGCTGACGGCGGTGGGGCGCTGCTTACATCGTCACGCCGTTGTTCCTCGACGCTACCTTCCTCCACATCGCCGAACCTGGAAGCAGCAAGGACGATGAGGTCAGGATGCGGCGTTGCCTCCAACCGCCAAGCGCCAAGCTCGCTTCGCATCTGGCGGGAAGTTCTAATTGGATCTCGCCATATGAGAATGTTTCGATCGTTCGCCGATAAGCGAAGCTGGCCGACCTGACCTTCGTCAGACTGCCACCCGATCCCGGCGGCAGTGACCAGTGTGGCCAAGGCATGGAGGCCTGTGATCGCTGCGGGCTGGATCGGGTCGTCATGGAGCGCATCTGGATTGGACAACGCAGGCCGGACGCCGCCAATGAGCGCATCGAGTATCTTGGCGGCGCTTGGCTTGGCGGCAGATGCGATATGTGAGGTGAGTCGATCTGCGCCCTGGACGACGCGGGGCGACCAGCCTTCCTCGGGAGGGCGGTGGCGACGCAGGAAGCGCGCCATCTCGTAGCCATGTTGCTCAGGGGGACGCGAGATGGGGGCTTGCAAGCCCGCAGCACCTGCCGGGCACAGCATGTTGGCATGCCAGACGAACTTGCCGTCCACTGGCCCATACGGACCCCAATCGACCGTCCCGCTCGCGATGGTCGGCTCGGATCGTCGGAGGACGGCACCCACGATGCCTGGCGCGTTTAGCCGTCGGCCACACGGTAGATTCTTTTGACCCTTCGTCAGTTCGTCCCATTTTCCGTAGACGCCGGTTAGGCTGCGCCAGCGATCCTCCGTCTCGGAGGCGACCGGCCTATCGTGCGAAATGTTGCACAAGACAACCAACCCGGGCCGATTCGCCATCACTTGATTCAGGACCGAATCGATTGCCCGCTCCCAGTTGACGTTGTATCCGTGCTGAAGCAGCGATCCGATCACAAGGGCCGGGCGCGTCGCGTCGCCGAGCCCATTCAAAATATCGTGGATCCTTGCCTGTGCTGAATCGGGATGCTGCGCCATCGGCTGCAGCATGTCAGCGCACACGAGCGGAAAGAGATCGACATCGTTGAAGCTTAGGTGCGTGATCGCGTGACCAAATTGAAGATCGGCGAGTGCGACGGCCTCGACATTCTGCTCCGCAATGTTTTTGAGATAGATGAGACAGTGCGTCCCCTCGCGCGGTACGTGGATCCAACACCAGCCTCCGTTCACCGGGCGTACGCCTCCAATCGCGCAAGCAGTCTGATCCCACGCGAAGTGGCGTCTTGTCTCGCCCTCAGCTACGCGGGCCGCTCTCCAGTCGAGCAGTATCTGGCCGTTCGTTGCGCCAAAGCCTGCGACGAGCACCACTGGCCGGTTAGCCTGCCTGATAAGCGTGTCGAGCATCTCCCAGTCACTCGAGCCAAAAGCAAACTCCGGTAGCACTATCAACACCGGCTGCGCCCCGGGCAGCATCTCACTTAGCACAGCCGCTGAGTGACCGTCGCCGCCGACAAGAAGATGCCGAACAGCGGCAACCGCTGCCGGCCGCCCTTGGTCCGTCGCGATCGCGTCATTCGCCGCGCCGAGCTGCATCAAACAGACGTGTAGTTTCCCCTCAACCGTTAGGGACGTGCCCACAGAAATCGTGGCCGCACGCGGCGTGAAGGTGAAATTTATATTCGTCACGAGAAAATAAGCTCCCCATTAGGGATGCTCTGAACAAGTCGTTCTTGGTAGAGTAGCGCAACGGCCAACGCGAGACGCATCGATGACGCAGCTGACCTTTGGTGACGCCGAGTACGT
>PHFB01000012.1 GCA_002841355.1 Actinobacteria bacterium HGW-Actinobacteria-1
GGGTCGCTCGGTGGTGACGCTTGCGGGCAACGCCGGCATGGCGACTGCCGGCAGCGGCGATGTGCTCTCCGGGATGACCGGGACGCTTCTCGCGCAGGGACTCGACCCGCTCGAGGCGGGCGCGCTCGGCGCGTTCGTGCACGCGCGGGCGGGCGACCTTGCCGCAGACGATCTCACGCAAGTCTGTCTCACCGCGAAGGATCTGCCCGCGTATGTGCCTGCAGCGGTCCGGGAGATTCTCGGCTAGCGCAGGTCGCGGCTTCCTCGGGTAGAATCCTCATATGAAGAAACTCCGGCCCCGTGCCGGTCGATGCTTTGGAGGAACCATGGGACGCACCGCTCGCGACATCATGACCCCGAATCCGCTCACGGTCGCCCGCGACCTCACGGTGACCGACGCTGCGAAGCTCATGGTCGAGCATCGCGTGGGCGCACTGCCCGTGCTCGATGGCGAGAAGCTTGTTGGGCTCGTCACCGAGGGCGATCTCATCATGCAGGACGTCCGCATCGAGTATCCCACCTACATCCACCTGCTTGACGGTTTCATCATGTATCCGCCGTCGACGGAGCGCTTCGAAAGTGAGCTCAAGAAGGCGGTCGGGGCGACGGTCGAGGATGTCATGACCGTCGAGCCAGTGACCGTACAGGCCGACGCGACCGTCGAGGATCTTGCGACGCTCATGGTCGAGCGCGAAGTGAGCCGCGTTCCGGTGCTTGAGGGCGAGAAGCTCGTGGGCATCGTGAGCAAGTCGGACATCGTTCGCTCGCTGGTCGCGGGAGAGTAGCACATGACGTATCGGCGCTCCGCGTGGGTGGAGATCGACGCCGCCGCGATCACACGCAACGTCCGCGCGCTCAAGGCGCTGACGCGGCCGGGTACCCGGTTCATGGCGGTCGTGAAGGCCGACGGCTACGGCCACGGCTCGCTCGTGGCGGCGCAGGCCGCGCTCACCGGCGGCGCGGATCGTCTCGGAGTTGCCACGCTCGAAGAAGCCGCCGCGTTGCGCGAGGGCGGCATCTCGGCGCCGCTCCATATCCTGAGCGAGCCGCCGGTCTCGGGCGTTGGGCTCGTCATCGAGCTCGGCGTCATCCCCGCGCTCTACTCCCGCGAGTTCGCCGTCGCGCTCAGCCGGGCGGCCGCGCTTGCCGACGTCACGGTGCGTTACCACCTCAAGGTCGACTCGGGCATGAACCGCATCGGCGTTCGCGCCGAGGAGGCCCACGACATGGTCGCGTGGCTGAAGGGCCTGCCAGGCATCGAGATGGAGGGCGTCTTCACGCACTTCGCCACCGCTGATGCGCCGGGTGACTGGGAGTTCGACGGTCAGGTCGACCGGTTCCGTCGCGCGATCGACCGGATGCGCTCCGAGAAGGTGCTGCCCTCGATCGTTCACGCGGCCAACAGCGCCGCGACGATCCTTCACCCCGAGACGCACTACGACATGGTGCGCTGCGGCATCGCTATCTACGGACTCCATCCTGCAGCATCCACGTACGGGAAGATCGAGCTTGCGCCAGCGATGTCGGTGAAAGCCCGCGTCAGCCTCGTGAAGCGCATCGGGTTTGGCGACGGCGTGTCGTACGGGTTCACGTACCATGCCGGCGGACCCACGACCATCGCTACCGTGCCTATGGGGTACGCCGACGGCGTCCACCGTGTCTTGTCGAACAACATGGAGGTCCTCATCCGCGGTGTCCGGTGCCGTCAAGTCGGGCGCGTGTGCATGGACCAGATGATGATCGAGGTCCCTGACCGGCTTGGCGTGACCGTTAGCGACGAGGTTGTCCTCGTGGGCGAACAGGGTACCGAGCGCATCGTGATGGATGAGCTCGCGGAGCGCGCCGGGACCATCAACTACGAACTCGCGTGCGGGTTCGCGCTGCGGATGGGCCGCTTCCAGGTGTAGGCCATCACGCCGCCTGAGCGCCGCCGCACACTCCTTCCACAAAATTCAGGTTTCCTTGCAGGAAACACCTTCGCCCACGGCGAAAACTCCCACTGACACCGGCATGAAGTAGCCGAGCGTCGTTGGTTCGCGCAAACGGACCGGATCGGCACGCAGGTGTCGGTCGGCAGCGGTTCTGTATCCAGTCCGGAACTGCGTCCGGATCGGACCTGCAAGAGCACCGGATGAAGGAGTGATCCATGGACGAGAAGGTTCTGGAGGAGATTCGATTCCATCAGGACGTCGTCAACAAGGACGCCAACTCGCCTCTGTATCAGATTCGCGAGAAGGAGATGGAGATCTCCGGGCGTGTCCTTGCTGCTAAGACCCAGTCCGAGAAGATCGTCAGCGACGCCCGCAAAGCGGCGACCGACATCCTGCGTACCGCCGAGGCGGACGCGGACAAGGCCGCCAAGAAGCACGCCGAGGTCGCGATCACCAGTGCGGAGAGCGAGGCGACCACGCTGCGCGAGCAGATCACGGTCGACGCCGACGCTCTTAAGAGTCAGTTGGATAAGCGCCACTCCGAAGCCGTGGATGCCGTCGTATCCATGGTCACCTCGGTCTGACGCTCTTCCTGTACGTACGTACCGTTACCCGTACCAGGGGGGGAGGGTTCAGGCATGTTGGTCCCAATGGCCAAGGTCGAACTGATCGGGCCGAAGAACCGCTTCTATGATGTCGTGAGCTTGCTTCACGATATCGGGACGCTGCACATCGAAGACCTCTCGAAGAAGATCAACAAAGGCGAGATCCCACTCGACCAGATGTCAGTCGTTGAGGGCCAGGCAGCCGAGAAGGAGCGTATGGAGGATCTTCTCCTGCGTCTCCGCTCGATCGTGAAGGCACTGAGCCTTCCTGCTGAGACCATCGATGAGGTCGAACGCGAGAAGCAGTACCTTCAGCTGTGGAGCATGGACGCCCGCGAGCTCGCGCAAGAGGTGACCGAGGTCATCGAGCAGGTCGAGGATCGCACCTCGAGCCTGGCGCAGGCGCAGTCCACCATGGAAGCGGAACTCGCGCTTCTGGCTCGCTACGAGCCGATCCTCCACAAGATCCAGCCGCTTGCTAAGCAGATCGTCACGACCGGGACGTACGACTCGGTCGCATTGCTCGTCGAGCGCCGCTACAAGGGCGCGCTCGAGGAGCTCAAGAAGGAGCTCGACGAGATCACGAAGAGCCAGTGCGAGATCGTCTCCACAGACGTTGATGAAGAGACGACCGCCGTTATCGTGGTCTTCGCACGCAAGTACTCCGATGGCGTTCACAAGTTCCTCGCCATGGAGAACGTGAACCAGATCCGCCTTCCCTCCGAATTCCAGGATATGCCGTTCGACGTGGCATATGACCATATCAAGGAGCGCCGCGCGAGCCTGCCGAAGCGCCTTGAGGAAGTCCGGACCGAACTGCACGACATGTCAGTCAAGTGGTACGTGAAGCTCTCCACGATTCGTGACGTCCTCTCGGACAAGGTCGAGGAGATCAGCGCGATTCCGAAGTTCGGTCAGACCGAGTATGCGTTCGTCATCACCGGCTGGCTCCCTGTGGAGCACGTGAAGCCGCTTCGCAGAGCTGTCGTCGAGCGCTTCGGCACCGACGTCATCATCAACCAGCTTGAGATCGATGAGCACGAGTTTGAAGAGACGCCGGTGGCGCTCAACAACCCCAAGTGGGTTCAGCCGTCCGAGTGGGTCATGGGCTTCCTGATGGGTGGCAAGCCGCAGTACGGCACCGTCGACCCGTCGCTCGTGTGGGCGCTCAGCTTCCCGCTCATCTTCGGTATGATCGTCGGCGATATCGGCTACGGCGCCATCATGCTCGGGATCATCCTGTGGATGCGCTTCAAGTTCAAGGACAACAAGGGCGTTCAGATGGCCACCGGCCTCATGGGACCGGCCGCTACTGCAGCCATCATCTTCGGTTTCTTCTACGGTGAGTTCTTCGGCGGCATCCTGTGGGAGGCCGGCGTCATCCAGAAGATCCCGCTCTTCGGTGGATTTGCTCTCCCGTACAACAGAGAAGCGAGCGTCCTGCCGCTCATGGCGATGGCCCTCGGTCTCGGCGTGATCCAGATGATGTTCGGTCTGATCCTCGGTGTCGTGAACGCCGTCAGGACCAAGCATCTGAAGCACGCGTGGGTGAAGGGCGGTCTGGCCGGCCTGTTCCTCGGCGGCATCGTGTTCGCGGTCGCGGCGTACCTGCTGAGCGGCGCGGTGCAGCCGGTTGCGCAGATCCTTGGCGCGATCATCCTGGTCGTCTCGGTATACGCAGTGCTCCGCTACGGCGGTTTCATGGGTGTCATCGAGACGCTCGAGCTCGTATCCAACACCGCGAGCTACATTCGTATCATGGCCGTCGGTCTCTCAGACGCCATCTTCGCAAGCGCCATCAACAAGATGGCCGAGAGCATGCCGATGATCGTCGGCATCATCGTGGCGGTGCTGTTCCACGCGTTGCACCTAGCGCTGGCAGCGTTCACGCCCACCATTCATGCACTACGTCTCAACTTCTACGAACTCGGTCAGAAGTACTACGAGACGAGCAAGTCAGAGTATGAGCCGTTCCACAAAACCGGAGGTGAAGAGAGCTAATGATCGACAACAAGCTCGCAAGGAAGGTATTCGGTAGCGCTTTCGTAGCTACCATGGTCGTCCCGGCCATGGCATTCGCACAGGCCGCAGAGGCAGAGGGTGCCGCTGCAACGGTGGATTACCGCGTGGGCGTTGCGAAGGCAATCGCGGCTGGCGCGTCCATGAGCGTTTCTGCTCTGGCTGCTGGTTATGCCCAGGCAAAGATCGGTTCGGCCGGTGCAGGCACGCTCGCAGAGCGCCCTGAAGTCGCGACGAACATCATCGTTCTGCAGGCACTTCCTGAGATCATCGCCCTTCTCGGCTTCGTTATCGCATTCATGATCGGTACCGCGTAGTTCTGACGACGGAAGCACGTCCGACGCGCAACACACGCGGGGAAGGATCGGTCATGGCGATAGAGGACATCTTCCGAGCTTTGGAAGAGCAAGCTGACGCGGAGTGCAGCGAGATCCTCAGGGTTGCGGAGGCACAGGCTGCCTCCGTCAAGGAGGAGGCCCGCCGCGAGGCGGACCGCATCAAAGCACAGAAGCTCGCCGCCGTCGAGGAAATCGTGAGGGCGAAAGCGGGCAAGACGCTCAACGCCGCGAGGCTTGAGAACAAGAAGGCGCTTGCCGCCGTTCGCGACCGTGCTGTCGACGGTGTCTTCGACGATGCACTGGTCAAGCTCGGCAAGCTCCGGGGCACTGGGGAGTACGAGAAGGTCTTCGCGGCGCTTGCGGCTGAGGCCCTGACCGGCTTGTCCGGCGAGTGCGAGGTCCTTGTGGACCCCGCAGATGTCGCGCTGGCCGAGAAGGTCGTTTCATCCCTGAGCGTAGGCTGCACGGTGAAAGCGGGAGCGCCGCTTGCTGGCGGTCTTGTGGCGACCATGCACGGCGGTAGGATCACTCGCCGCAACACGTTCGAGTCGAGACTTGCGAAGGTACGGACGCTCGCGCAGGCTCGCGTGGCGGAGATCCTGGGCCAATGAGTAGCACTACGACCATGAAGCGCGTGAGCCCGTCCAAGCGGGACTACGGGTACTGTAATGCCCGGGTTCGCGGCATGCGTTCACGACTGCTCAAGCAAGCGTTCATGGATGGCCTCATGCAGGCCAAGGACCTTGGCGGGATCATCACGAGTCTCATGGAGACCGAGTACGCTCCCGAGCTTGAGGAACGGTTGCTGCACGGTCGCTCGACCGGGCAGATCGACCTCGCACTCAAGGACAACATGGTCCGCACGTTCCGAAAGGTACTCTCGCTCGTGAACGACGAGTCGCTCGAGGTTCTCGGCGCGCTCCTTGGCAGATGGGATTTGTTCAACATCAAGACGGTCATCCGTGGCCGCCACATGAGCCTGTCTTCCGAGGAGATCACCGAAAGCATGGTCGCGGTCGCTCAGCTCTCGCAGATCGACCTCGATGAGCTCTCGCGTCAGCAGAGCGTCAAGGGCGTGGTCGACACGCTCTCCACGTGGAAGCTGCCGTTCGCGGTGCCGCTCCGTGCGGCGATGCCGGAGTACGTTGAGAGCGGGAACCTCGCGGTTCTCGAACTCGCGCTCGACAAGTACTACACGGAATGGGCCGCGAAGCGTCTCAAGGGCCGCGGTGTGAACCAACGGCTTTCGCGTCGTTTCCTCGGCACGCAGATCGACACGATCAACCTGCTCACCTGCTTCCGGCTGCTCAACGCGGATTTGGGTGACCAGGATGCCCTCCGGTTCTTCTTGCCGGGAGGCACGTTCGTGACTGAGGCACTGTTCCGCGACCTGGCGAGCATGTCCGATGTCGACGAAGTGTATGACCGACTCAAGCGGACGCCGTACGGTCGTCCGGTTGAGGAAGTCGCAGTGAAGTACATCGAATCGGGATCGGTCTCTGTCTTTGAGCGTGCGTTGGAGGACTACCTTATGCGCCGGGCATTCGCTGCCGGCCAGGGTGATCCGCTCGGCGTTGGCATCATCATCGCCTACCTGTGGATGAAGGCGAACGAAGTCACCAACCTGCGCATCATCGTCAAGGGTGTCTCGGTAGGAATGCCCACGGAGCGGATGAGGGAGGAGCTCATCGTTGTATAAGCTCGTCGTACTCACCGATACCGATACGGGCGACGGTTTCCGGCTCGCGGGCGTCGACGTCATCACCGTCGAATCCCCCGAAGAAGCACGGAAGCGCCTGAACGAACTGATCGACGACGACTCCAGTGGAATCGTCGCCGTCAATGAGGCTTTCATGGCCGACATTGACGAAAGAACGCAGCAGAAGATCAACTCGACGTACCGGCCGATCGTAATCTCTCTTCCGATACGCGAGAAGCTGCATACGGATGAGGATCACAGGGCGTATTTGTCACGCCTGATCCGACGGGCAATCGGATTCGACATCACACTGAGGCGAGGCTGATGATTCTCGGAACGCTGTCCAAGATCACCGGTCCGGTCGTCGTCGCTGACGGCATGATCGGCATCAAGATGTATGACGTTGTCCGGGTCGGCGCAGCCGGCCTGATGGGCGAGGTCATTCGACTCGAAGGTACGCATGCGACGATTCAGGTATACGAGGACACCTCGGGTCTGAAGGTCGGCGAGCCTGTCGAGTCGACGGAGGGTCCGCTCAAACTTGAGCTGGGTCCTGGCCTGCTGTCTTCTATCTATGACGGCATCCAAAGACCGCTGCCGGTGATCGCGTCCCAAACGGGCAGTGACTTCATCGCACGCGGTACGACCGTCTCGGCACTCGACCATGAGAAGCTCTGGGAGTACACCCCGGTCATCGAGGTGGGCCAGGAGCTTGTCGAGGGCGACGTCGTCGGCACGGTCCCCGAGAGCCCGACGGTTCTGCACAAGGTCATGGTGCCTCCGGGCATCAAGGGCAAAGTGACGAACGTCATCGCTCCCGGGTCGTACACAGTGGACGCCGTTGTCGCCGTACTTGATGGCGACAAGGAGATCCGCATGAGCCAGTGGTGGCCGGTACGTCAGGGCCGCCCCTACGCTCGCAAGCTCGACCCGACTACCCCGTTCCTGACGGGTATGCGTATTCTCGACACGTTCTTCCCGATCGCCCTTGGTGGCAACGCCATCATCCCGGGCGGATTCGGAACGGGTAAGACGGTCACCCAGCAGTCGCTTGCCAAGTGGGCCGACGTCGACATCATCGTCTACGTTGGTTGCGGTGAGCGCGGTAATGAGATGACCGAGGTTCTCAAGGAGTTCCCGGAGCTGGAGGATCCCCGCACGGGGTCCAAGCTCATGGACCGTACCGTTCTCGTGGCGAACACCTCGAACATGCCGGTCGCCGCGCGTGAAGCCTCCATCTACACGGGCGTCACGCTGGCAGAGTTCTACCGTGACATGGGGTACAACGTCGCGATGATGGCCGACTCCACGTCCCGCTGGGGTGAGGCGCTCCGCGAGGTTTCCGGTCGACTCGAAGAGATGCCTGGCGAGGAGGGGTACCCCGCGTACCTCGCAACCCGCCTTGCAGCGTTCTACGAGCGCTCGGGTCGCTGTGCATCGCTTGGCGCCGAGGAGCGTGTTGGATCGGTTACGATGGTCGGCGCCGTTTCACCTCCTGGCGGCGACATGTCAGAGCCGATGACGCAGAACTCCCTGCGCGTTACCGGTGCGTTCTGGGCACTCGACACGTCACTTGCGCATCGCCGTCACTTCCCGGCTATCTCCTGGACCAAGTCGTACACCCTGTTCCTGGGTCAAGTACGTCCGTGGTTCGAGGAAGAGGTCGCGCAGGACTGGGCAGATGTCCGCGAGCGCGCGATGTTCCTGCTCCAGAAAGAGACCGAGCTCCAGGAGATCGTGCAGCTGGTCGGACCGGACGCACTGCCTGAGACCGAGAAGATCATCCTCGAGGTCGCGCGCATGCTCCGTGAGGACTTCCTGCAGCAGTTCGCGTTCGACGCTGTCGATGCTTACTGCCCGCCGAAGAAGGCGTACTGGCTGCTCCGCTCCATCCTCGCGTTCTACGATGCCGCCACGCAGGCGATGTCGCGCGGTGTCTCCCTCCGGCAGATCATGCAGTTGCCGATGCGGGAAGAGATCGCGACGCTCAAGACGACCGACCACGAACGCGCCATTACCCGCATGCAGGAGATGGTCGCGCAGATCTCGGACGAGATCGCCGGAATCGAGGTGATGTAGATGACCCCGGAAGCCACACTCGGCCAGTCGCTGCTTTCAGTCGAGTACCAGACGGTCTCATACGTCACGGGTCCGCTCGTCTTCGTAGAGAACGTGCATGACGTCTCGTACAACGAGATGGTTGCCATCATCATGCCGGACGGCGGCGAGCGCAGCGGTCAGGTGCTTGAAGTCTCCGGTGACATGGCAGTCATCCAGGTGTTCGAAGGCACGCAGGGCATCGACATCGACACCACGCGCATCCGCTTCCTTGAAGAGGTTGCGAAAGTCGACGTCTCGCCTGATCTGCTCGGCCGAATTCTGGCCGGCACCGGTAAGCCGATCGATGGTGGAGCGCCGATCATTCCCGAGAAGCGCCTCGACATCACCGGCTCGCCGATCAACCCATATTGCCGCGAACAACCGGCCGACTTCATCGAGACGGGCATCAGCGCTATCGACGGCCTGAACACGCTCGTCCGTGGACAGAAGCTGCCGATCTTCTCCGGCTCGGGTCTGCCGGCGAACGACCTTGCCGCCCAGATCATCCGGCAGGCACGCGTCAACTCCGGCGAAGAGTTCGCCATCGTCTTCGGCGCGATGGGAATCACCCACCGCGAGGCTGCCTACTTCATGCAGCAGTTCGAATCCACCGGTGCTCTGGAGCGAGTCGTGTTCTTCATGAACCTCGCCGACGACCCGACGGTCGAGCGTCTGCTGACGCCGAAGGTCGCCCTGACGGTCGCAGAGTACCTCGCGTTCGAGAAGGACATGCAGGTTCTCGTCGTCCTCTCGGACATGACGAACTACTGCGAGGCGCTGCGCGAAGTCTCCACCGCTCGTGAAGAAGTCCCTGGTCGCCGTGGCTATCCTGGCTACATGTACACCGACCTCTCGACCATCTACGAGCGCGCGGGCCGCATCAAGGGCCGCAAGGGCTCCGTCACGCAGCTCCCGATCCTCACCATGCCTGACGACGATATCACGCACCCCATCCCGGACCTGACCGGGTACATCACCGAAGGCCAGATCGTGCTCTCACGGCACCTGCACCGCCGTGGCGTTTACCCGCCCATCGACGTGCTGCCGTGCCTGTCGCGACTCATGAACCTCGGTATCGGCGAGGGCAAGACTCGCGAGGACCATCGCGCGGTCGCCAACCAGCTCTACGCCGCGTACGCTCAGGGCCGTGACCTCCGCAGGCTCGTCGCCATCGTCGGCGAAGAGGCCCTCTCGGATACCGACCGCCGTTACCTGCACTTCGCTGATGACTTCGAGAAGCACATCATCGGTCAGGGCAACGCCGGTCGCTCTATCGAGGACACCCTGCGTGTCGCATGGGAGCTCATGTCCGAGCTGCCGATGGGCGAGCTGAAGCGCGTGCGTGACTTCATCGACAAGTACCATCCGACTGCCGGCGAGAACGCCACGGCGAAAGCGTAGGGCCGTGTCGGCCGCGAATCGGAGGAGGTGACGCGTGGAAGAAGTACGCCCGACTCGATCGGAACTGCTTGAGCGCAAGCAGCAGATCACGCTTGCCTCGCAGGGCATGGACCTGCTCAAGCAGAAGCGCGACGCACTTCTCATCGAGTTCATGTCGGTCATGGATGAGACGCTCCGGCTTTCGAGCGACTTACAGCGCACCACGGCGGAGGCGCAATACAGCCTCGCCATAGCGAAGTCGGTCGACGGTGTCGTCTCGGTACGTTCGGCCGCCATGGCGACCAAAGGTGAGATCACGATCGACATGACCGGTACCAAGATCATGGGTGTCTCGGTACCTGTTGTGACCAAAGGTGAGAGCCCGGTCCGCTCGTCGTTCTCGCGTGGATACGCCATTACCAGCGTTTCCTCACGAATCGATGAAACGGCCGACAAGTTCGAGCGGATCCTCGACGTCATCATCGAGTATGCGGACATCGAGACTCGACTCAAGCGGCTTGGCGAGGAGATCCAGAAGACGAACCGTCGCGTGAACGCTCTTGAGCAGATCACGGTACCGGCGCTTCGTGAGCAGGTCGCCTACATTCGCCAGGCGCTCGATGAGCGTGCCCGCGAGGACCTGTTCAGGCTCAAGAAGGTCAAGCGTAAGATCGAGAAGAGGAAGGCCGAGGCGCAGCAGTAGGGCGCACGGCGGTCGTCGGAAACGGGCGACTACCTCATCTCGCAACAGTGTGGGGCGGTGCCGCCTACCGGGGGGTGTCTGGCACCGCCCTACAATACTGTCTCGGGCCGGTTGCGTCCAGACTCATCCGGACATGCGACCGCCCGCATCCCGGAGGAGACGCGGGCGGTCGGTAGAGCACGATTGGCTCGGGGGGTCCTGTCAGATGCTGCGGGCGCGGATGATGTCGCCCACGCGCTCGAGCGTTTCCACGCTGTGCTGGCTGTTCTCTTGAAGTCCTCTGGCGAGTTCGATGATCGCCTGGACATCCTCGGTCGTGAGCTTGCTGAAGTGGAGTTCTTCCCAGTCAAGCCGCTTCTCGAATGCCCACAGCTCGCCGATGATCCACGCAAGATCTGCGAGATCATGCTGCGTCAGCACCGCCCAATTGGCTTTGAGTCCCTGGCGGAGCCGGTCGAGTGCGCGTTCGGTGGCCTTCTCCTTGCGGAGTTGGAAGGCCCTACGGCCGATGTCCTCGTCGGTGGTGTCGGGTCGATTGCCATTCATCAGGTAGCCCACCTCCTCAGTTCGAATTTCGCCGCAGGTGTTCGGTTTCCTGCAAGCCTGCATGCACTTTGCCGAGTTGTGCAGCGCGAGTGCCCTCTCTAGAATGAACGAGGGCCCGACGGGTCCGATTCGCAACACCCGTTCCGAGAGGCAACCATGGAGTTCAGCGACGTTATCGCAAAGCGGCGGAGTGTCCGGCATTTCAACAACAAGCTCGCGGTCTCCGATGCGGACGTGAACGCGCTCCTCGAGGTCGCCATCTCGGCTCCGACAGCGGGCAACATCCAGCCGTGGCGCTTCGTGGTCGTTCGCAGCGCCGAAGCACGCGAGCGCCTGGCTGCCGCGTTGCACCAGCGCTGGGCCGCCGCCGCTCCGGTCGTGATCGTGGTGTGTGTCGATCCGCGCCCGTGTGCCGCTCGCTACGGCGATCGTGGCGAGATGCTCTACGCCATCCAGGACACCGCAGCAGCCGCAACGAACATCTTGCATGCCGCCGTCGATCGCGGGCTTGCGTCCTGCTGGATCGGCGCATTTGATGAGCGTGCCGTTGCCGAGGCGATCGGCGTCACGTCGCCCATCACCCCCGTTGCCGTGCTGCCCGTAGGACACTCGGCGGAGTCCGCGGGCAAGCCCGCGCGACGGCCGCTCGAGGAAGTGACGACCTGGCTCTAGAGGTGGATGCCATGGCAGGGAGCGACCGGCACGGCGTGCTCGGGCCGGAGGATACAGGCGGTCTCGCTTCCGCCGACCTCGGCGCGCTCAAGGAGCATATCGGCGACTGCCAGCGGTGTTCGCTCGGCGCCACACGGAACTGCCTTGTCTTCGGTGTGGGGAACCCGCACGCGAAGCTGCTCTTCATAGGCGAGGCGCCTGGCAAGAACGAAGACCTCAAGGGCGAGCCGTTCGTTGGCGCCGCCGGCAAGCTGCTGGACGAGCTGCTCGCGAGCATCGGTCTCGAACGGTCGCAGGTGTACATCGCGAACGTGCTCAAGTGCCGTCCTCCGGGAAACCGCGACCCGCTGGCCGAGGAGATCGCGACCTGCACGCCGTTCCTGGCCGAGCAGGTGCGCCTCATCAACCCGGATGTGATCGCGACGCTCGGCAACTTCGCCACGCGCTACATCCTCGCGACGGATGCAGGCATCACCCAGTTGCGCGGCAAGCTCTACCACGTAGATGGCCGCCAGGTTGTGCCGATCTTCCATCCCGCGGCGGCGCTCTACTCGCCCGACAAGAAGCAGTACCTCTTCGACGACTTCGCGCGGCTGCGCACCGTGCTCGACAGGAGCGCCGCGCTCGAGGCGCCGGGCGAGCAGGTGTCGCGCTGATGCCGGTCACGCTGCCTGACGCCATCACATCGCGCACGGAAGCCGAAACGATCGCACTCGGCACGATGCTCGCCCCGCTGCTTGAGCCCGACGACGTAGTCGCGCTTTCGGGCGACCTCGGCGCGGGCAAGACGTGCCTCACCAAGGGCGTCGCGGCGGGTCTCGGCGTGGCGGAGCACGTCACGAGTCCCACGTTCAACATCATGCTGGAGCATCATGGACGGCTCGAGCTCTATCACTTCGACCTCTACCGGCTGGAGCGCGCCGACCAGCTTGAGGACATCGACTTCTTCGCGACGCTCGAAGCGGGCGGCGCATGCATCATCGAGTGGGGAGAGCGATTCCCGGCAGCGATGCCCGAGGATTATCTCGCCGTCGAGATCTCGATCGCCGAGGACGACACGCGTCACTTCACGCTCGTGGCGTACGGGCCTCGCGGCGAGCGGCTTGCGAACGCGTGGCTTTCCGCCGTCGAGGCGGGGACGGTAGAGCCGTGACGTATGTTCTGGCGTTCGACGCGGCCACCGAGCACGTTGCCATCGGCATCGCGCGAATCGACGGCGAGACGCGCACGACGATAGCCGCGACCGACTTCAGTGCGCCCCGGGCGGCGCTCGGGCGCCTGCTGCCCGCAACCCGCGTACTCCTCGAAGACGCCGGGCTGGCGCCTCGCGATATCTCGGTCGTTGCGGTCGGTCGCGGACCGGGCTCGTTCACAGGTGTGCGCATCGCGGTCGCGACCGCGAAGGGGCTCGCGCATGGGCTCGGGGTGCCGCTGGCGGGTCTCGGCACGCTCGACGCTGTGGCGTGGCGATTCCGGGATGTGACCGGTCTTGTCGGCGTGGTCGGTGATGCGATGCGCGGCGAGGTGTACCCGTGCCTCTTCCGCTGCGCCGATGGTCGGTGCGAGCGGCTGGATGAGTACCACGTGGCCAAGCCGATCGTCGCCGCCGAGGCATGGGCGGCGACGCTCACGGAGCCGGTGCTGCTTGCCGGCAACGGCCTTGCCAAGTACGCCGAGGTGTTCGAGGGCACGCTGGGTGCCCGCGCGAGCATCGCTCCCGAAGAGCTGTGGACGCCGAGTGGTGAATCCGTCCTCGATGCCGCGTTCGCCGGACACCAGGAGCCGTCGCTTGCGCATGCGCTGGCCGATCCCGCAAGCGCCGATCCGGGCCTATTGCTGCCGGTGTACACGCGCCTATCCGATGCCGAGGAAGACGAAGCGAAGCGCGCGGGTGCCGTTCCGCCCACCGGCGTTGCCGGGCCGGACGGGGGTGTGTGATGGAGCTTCGGCCGATGGAGCTCGCGCACATGGCTGCCGCGCTCGAGATCGAGAACGCCTCGTTCACCACGCCCTGGACGCCGGGCATGTTCGCCGACGAGCTCGCGCAGGACGACCGCGTCTGGCTTGTCGCGATTGAGGCCGAGGAGCTTCTCGGCTATGGCGGCATCATGCTCGCGCCGGACGCCGTGCACGTGATGAACATCGCGGTCGCCGCGAGCGCGAGGGGTGAGGGCGTGGCGCGTGCGCTCATGCTGGCGCTCGCTCGCGAGGCGGCTGCCCGAGGCGCACGGCGAATGACGCTCGAGGTCCGCGCGACGAACGCGGCGGCGCTGGCACTCTACTCGGGACTCGGGTTCGATTCGCTCGGCGTGCGGCCGGGCTACTACGACGACACCGGTGAAGACGCCGTGATCATGTGGGCAGACATCGCGCGACTCACCGCGATTGCTGCCGCCCGCGAAGGTAGCGACATCATCCTGGCCATCGAGACCTCGTGCGACGAGACCGCGGCATCGGTGATGCGCGGCGGTTCCGAGACGCTTTCGAGCGTGGTCGCCACGCAGGTGGACTTCCACGCGCGCTTCGGCGGCGTGGTGCCCGAGATCGCATCCCGCAAGCACACCGAGGCAATCGTGGGCGTCGTGGACGAGGCGCTCGAGCAGGCGGGTCTCGGGTTCGGCGACCTGGATGCCGTGGCGGTCACGTATGGACCCGGGCTCATCGGCGCGCTCGTCGTGGGCGTGGCATACGCGAAGGGGCTCTCGCTTGCGACCGGTCTGCCGCTTGTAGGGGTGAACCACCTGGAGGGCCACATCTTCGCGAACCGCCTGGCGGACCCGGAGCTCACAACGCCGCTCATCGCACTTGTGGTCTCGGGCGGTCACACCTCGCTCATCCACGTGCCCGATTGGGGTGAGTACCACACGCTCGGCTCCACACTCGATGATGCGGCGGGGGAGGCGTTCGACAAAGTGGCGAAGCTCCTCGGCCTGGGGTATCCCGGCGGCCCCGCCATCTCGCGCCTTGCCGAGCAGGGCGACCCCGCGGCGATTCCGTTCCCGCGCGCGATGCTGCACTCCGGCGACTACGACTTCTCGCTCTCGGGCCTCAAGACCGCGGTGCTCACATACGTGCGTCACGAGCAGGCGGCCGGTCGCGAGATCCACATCCCCAACCTTGCCGCGTCGTTCCAGGCCGCCGTCATCGACGTGCAGGTCGCCAAAGCGGTCCGTGCTGCCGAGGAGTACGGTGTGCGCGACTTCTGCCTGGGTGGGGGCGTTGCGGCCAACACCGCGCTGCGCGAGGCGCTGCGTGTCGCGCTCGCGGCACGGGGCGTGCGCCTCTCGGTGCCGCCGTTTGCGCTCTGCACCGACAACGCCGCGATGATCGCCTCGGCGGCACACTTCCGGTTGCGCAAGGGCGCTTTCCTCGGCCTGGAAGCCGAGGCCACGGCAAGCCTCCCGCTGAGATAGCAGGCCCGCGCCCGGCGCCATGTCAGTGTTTGGGAATATGCTGTGTGTTGGGGAATGCGGCGTACATCGCCGCCACGTGCCACATGAACGGGGGAATTCGTTATGAATCGTAGTGTTCGCGCAAGGATATCGTTCGTCCTGGTGCTCGCCGTGCTCCTTGCGGTCACGCCAGTGGTGGCGATGGGCAGAGTGCTTCCCACAACCGTGAAGAGCGAGGGGGTCGTGGAGCCGATCGTACCGACCACTGTGTGGCAGCCGGACGAGTACGAGCCCGATGACACCACAGCCACGGCACCGGTGCTTCCGGCGGCCAGCTATCACACCTGGCATGTGCCGACCGAGGAACCGGACCAGGACTGGTTCAAGATAACCATCGAGACGTCGGGCACGCCTCTGTACATCGAGACGATGAACGATCTTGCGCTCGGTCAGAACCATGATCCCGCGATCTACCTCTACGACTCAGAAGGCAGTGTCATTGCCTACAACGACGATAAGGATTTCTGGTCCAACGACGCTGGAATCCAGACGGTCGTGGACGCAGGCACGTACTACGTACAGGTCCAGCCCGATGACTGGTACAGCACAGGATCCTACTGGTTGTATTGGGGAACCGGCATCGCTCGTCGCATTGGTGGAGCGAATCGGTATGAGACGGCGGTAGAGGTGTCGAGGCTGCTCTTCAGCAGTGCCGACAACGCGAACCTGGATTCCAACGGCCCGCCGAATCCGACGTATGCAGTGATTGCAAGCGGACAGTCGTTCGCTGACGGGCTTGTCGGTGGCACCACCGCTTCCTTCTGCAATGCACCGTTGCTTCTGACCGAACCGAACGCCCTACCAATCGACACATACGATGAACTGACCAGACTCTTCCGCGGGTACTTCTACCGAGGCCTGCGCATCACTGACATGGCGCCCACGGCGGCTCCGTCTTCAGCTGGCGGCACCGTGTTCGTCATCGGCGGTTCGAACGTGGTAAGCGATGACGTCATCAAGCAGATCGAGGCGAACCCGTTCGTAGGACGCGTCATCCGTGTAGGCGGACCGAATCGCTACGCCACCGCAGCGATGGCTATGTCGCATTCCGACCTATGCTACGGCCTGAATGAGACCGCCTTCATCGTGAACGGTCTCTCATGGGCCGACACGCTCGCGGCGGGGCCGGTGGCAGCATGGAACGAATCGGCATTGCTTCTCACCGCCAAGTCATCGGTGCCGGCATCGACCACTGCAGCGCTTACAGACCTTGGCATCACCAATATCGTGGTCGTCGGCAGCGAGGCAGTCGTAGATGCGGCCGCGTATGCTGAGCTTGAGGCGATCGTGGGCGCGGGCAATGTTGAGCGTGTTGCAGGAGACAACCGCTACCAGACCGCGTACGCCCTTGCCGAGTGGGGCGTCATGAATGCGGGTATGTCGCCGACAGGAATGACGCTCGTTTCGGGTCAGAACTTCCCAGACGGCATGTCGGCAGGTCCGATCTCGTGGTGGACCGGCTATCCGCTCCTGCTTACGAAATCGGATTCGCTTGCGTTTGAGGTCGAGGACTACATGGATGAGTATGGTCCGTTCAGCAAGATCTCCTACCTCATCGGTGGAACGTCCGCGGTCGGCGATTCCGTGTTCGAGGATTGGAATGCTTTCGGCACACCCTGGAATATGGATCGCTAGCCTGACGTACGCGTTGACGAGCAGGACCCGGCATCGCTGCCGGGTCCTGCTTCTGTGATATGAGTCTGCTCATATCAGATTTCATCCAGGTACTCTTGCGTCTGGGCGGTCGCAGCACTAGAATTCGATGCTGTTGGCACTCGGAGGGCGAGAGTGCCAAACACCACCGGAGAATGGGTACAACCCACATGGCGCTCGCTCTAGAGAACCATGTGCGAGTGCCATGAGGATCGAGTCGTAGGAGGGTAGAGCATGAACATGAAGCCGCTGTTCGACAACATCGTTGTCAAGCCTGCAAAGGCCGAGGAGCAGACCAAGTCCGGCCTGTTTATCCCGGATTCTGCTCAGGAGAAGCCGAAGAAGGGCGAGATCGTCGCCGTCGGCGATGGCAACTGGGACAAGAAGGGCGAGAAGCGCCTGCCGATGGACGTCAAAGTCGGCGACATCGTCATCTACAAGGAGTGGGGCAAGACCCCCATCAAGATCGACGGTGTGGAGTATTACCTCATGTCGCAGGGCGACGTCCTCGCGATCGTGGCCGAGTAACAGAATCCATCCGGGCGGCATCGGCCGCTCGCTTCTAACTGACAGAAGGAGGGACAGTACCGAATGGCCAAAGACATCAAGTTCGATGAAGAGGCTCGCCGTGGCCTAGAGGCCGGCGTCAACAAGCTCGCCGACGCGGTCAAGGTCACCCTCGGCCCCAAGGGCCGTTACGTGGTGCTTGAGAAGAAGTTCGGCGCCCCCACGATCACCAACGACGGTGTGACCATCGCCAAGGAGATCGAGCTCGCCGATCCGATCGAGAACATGGGCGCTCAGCTCGTGAAGGAAGTCGCGACCAAGACCAACGACGTCGCCGGTGACGGTACCACCACGGCCACGCTGCTGGCTCAGGTCATCGTGCGCGAGGGTCTGCGCAACGTGGCCGCCGGTGCCAACCCGCTTGCCATCAAGCGCGGCATCGAGAAGGCCGTCGAGACCGTCGTCGAGACGATCAAGTCGCACGCCAAGGAGATCGAGGACAAGGACGAGATCGCGCATGTTGGCGCCATCTCGGCCGCCGATGAGGTTATCGGCGCCAAGATCGCTGAGGCAATGGAAGTCGTGGGCAAAGACGGCGTCATCACCGTCGAGGAGAGCCAGACCTTCGGTATCGACATCGAGACCGTGGAAGGCATGCAGTTCGACAAGGGTTACGTCTCCCCGTACATGATCACCGACCCGGATCGTATGGAGGCCGTCCTCGACGACCCGTACATCCTGCTCGCGAACCAGAAGATCACGAACATCCAGGACATCCTGCCGGTGCTCGAGAAGGTCATGCAGGCCGGCAAGCAGCTCATGATCATCGCCGAGGACGTGGAGGGCGAGGCTCTGCCGACGCTCATCCTCAACAAGCTCCGCGGTACGTTCACCTCCATCGCCGTCAAGGCGCCGGGCTTCGGTGACCGCCGCAAGCGCATGCTAGAGGACATCGCCATCGTCACCGGCGGTACCGTCGTGAGCGAGGAGCTTGGCCACAAGCTCGAGAACGTCGGTCTTGAGATGCTCGGCCGTGCCGAGAAGATCAAGGTCACCAAGGAAGACACCACCATCATCGGCGGCAAGGGTGCCGAGGATGCGATCAAGGCCCGCATCGGCCAGCTCAAGAACGAGATCGACAACTCCGATTCCGACTTCGACCGTGAGAAGCTCCAGGAGCGCCTGGCGAAGCTCTCCGGCGGCGTGGCCGTCATCAAGGTCGGCGCTGCAACCGAGGTCGAGCTCAAGGAGAAGAAGCACCGCATCGAGGACGCCCTTCAGGCGACTCGCGCGGCCGTTGAAGAGGGCATCGTCGCCGGCGGTGGCGTTGCGCTCGTCAACGCGACCCCTGCACTCGACGCACTCGAGCTTCCCGAGGACCAGATGATCGGCGTTCGGATCATCCGTAAGGCGCTCGACGCGCCGCTCAAGACCATCGCCGACAACGCTGGCTTCGAAGGCTCCGTTGTGGTCGAGAAGGTCCGCGGCATGGGTGTCGGCCAGGGCCTCAACGCCGCGACCGGCGAATATGGCGACCTGCTCAAGATGGGCGTCATCGACCCGGTCAAGGTCACCCGCTCGGCACTTCAGAACGCTGCATCCATCGCTGCGCTCATCCTCATCACCGAAACCACCGTCTCGGATGTTCCCGAGAAGGATGGCGGCGCTGGTGCGGCAATGGCCGGCATGGGCGGCGGCATGGGCGGTATGTACTAAGCGCTCACGCAAGAGCAGCTCGCAACGGAAGGCCCCGGTCCTCGCGGATCGGGGCCTTCGTGTGTATTACAGAATGACGCCGAGTACGAACTGCGCGCCGAGATAGAGCAAGAACAACGCGCATGCGCCGATGACCGAGCGGTAGACCACATCGGAGAGCAGCCGCTTCCCGGCCGAGACGGCTGTGACGACTGCGCTGTACCACACCACGTCCGCCAACTGGTGGCCGATGAAGAACGCCGCCACCCCCAGCGGTCCGATCGCGAGCCCGTCGGCGGCAAGCTTCACGCCGATGGTCGCCCACCACAGCGTCCAGTACGGGTTGGAGGCGCTCACGACAGCGCCATGCATGATCGGGCCGAAGCGCTGTTCGCGGGGTGTCTCGGATAGGGTTGTATCCAGCTTGATCGTGCCGCTGATGGCGCCGCGAAGGAGGCCCTGGCCCATCCAGAGGAGCACGGCGCCGCCTGCGATGGCAAGGACCACGGCCACGTCGTCGCGCACGAGGAAGCGCTGCAGTCCGAACGCAAAGCCGATGAGCAGTGCACCTTCGAGTGCAGCGTGCCCCACAAGCATCAGCAGTGCCGAGAGCCGCCCTTGCCGCAGCGTACGCTCGATGGTGACCGTGAGGTACGGGCCCGGCGCCATCGCGCCCGAAAGGCCCACGAGGAACGCATTCGCGCCGAGCGCCAGTGCGCCGAGGACCGCTGTGCTCACATCGTCTCCTTCTCGTGCCGTGTGGTGGTACTATACTGCAAGCCTGGAGCCGGAAGACGGCTCTGACTGCTCGGAAGGAGCACCTCTCGTGGCACTTTCAATCGGAATCGTCGGCCTGCCGAACGTGGGTAAGTCCACGCTCTTCAACGCACTCACCCGCAAGCAGGTTGATGCGTCCAACTACCCGTTCGCCACCATCGAGCCGAACGTTGGCGTCGTGCCGGTTCCCGACGCGCGCATCGACCGGCTCGCCGAGCTTGTGAAGCCGAACAAGGTCGTGCCCGCCACGGTCGAGTTCGTGGACATCGCAGGCCTCGTGAAGGGCGCGAACGAAGGCGAGGGCCTGGGCAACCAGTTCCTTGCGAACATCCGCGAGACCGACGCCATCGCCGAAGTCGTGCGGTTCTTCTCGGACCCGAACGTGGTGCATGTTGACGGGAAGGTCGACCCGCTTTCGGACGTGGAGACTATCTGCACCGAGCTGGTGCTGGCGGACCTCGACACGATGGAGCGCGCGCTGCCGCGGCTTGAGAAGGAAGCGAAGCGCGACAAGGCGGTCGAAGCCAAGGTGGCGATCGCGAAGCGCGTGCAAGCGTGGATGGAGGAGGGTCACCGCGCGGCCAAGATGCCGATGACTCCCGAGGAGCGCGTGCTCCTGCGCGATCTCCACCTGCTCACGATGAAGCCGATGCTCTACGTGGCGAACATCGACGAGAGCGCGATCGGTGCCGAGCTGCCCGAGATCGACGGCGTGAAGCCGATCCCGATCTGCGCGAAGATCGAGTCCGAGATGGCCGATCTGGACGCTGCTGAGCTTGCCGAGTACCTGGAGATGGAAGGCCTCGAGGAGCCCGGCCTCAACACGCTCATCCGCGAGGCGTACCGCCTGCTCGGACTGCAGAGCTACTTCACGGCAGGCGTGCAGGAGGTTCGCGCGTGGACCGTGCGCGTGGGCGCGAAGGCGCCCGAGGCCGCCGGGGTCATCCACTCGGACTTCGAGCGTGGCTTCATCAAAGCCGAGGTTATCTCATACGCCGACTATGACGCGTTTGAGACTGAAGCCGCCGCGAAGGCCGCGGGCAAGCTGCGGATCGAGGGCAAGGAGTACGTCCTCGCCGACGGCGACGTGATGCACTTCAGGTTCAACGTCTAAGGTGCGACCGGCGCGGGCACTCTGCGCGCCTTGGCAAGCTCCCATTCGAGCAGGTTCGAAAGCACGTTCGTGCTGCCGACCATCGTGAACTGCGGCACGCGCGCGGTGTTGTCCATCACCCAGCGGCGCGTGGCTGCCGGTAGATACGTGCGTCCGCACATGAGGAGCGGCTGACCGCTGTGCCCGGCGAGCGCGCCGGCGGTGAGGGCGTCCGGGAAGTTCTCGGATGTAGCCACATACGGAGAGATCGTGCCCGAGGGCCAGAACTGCTGCAGCGTTGCGAGGTTGGTGTCGTAGCGGTTCGGTCCCCACAGCCACGTCACTGCAAGCGTGCGCTTGAGCGTGTCGACGACCGGCTGCGACACGACCGCCGGGCCACCTACCACGATCGCGCTTGTCACCTCGGCGGAATGGCTGGCCAAATACGCCGCGGTGACTGGGGAGAGCACGTCCGTGCGCGTGAGCAGGATCGGCATGCCACGCATTCCCGAGAACGCCGAGGCGGACGCCGCATCCGGGAACGCAGTTCCCGCGACGAGCGATACTCCGGCACCGGGCGTGACGCCCATGCGCTCGGCGATGAGCACCGCGGTCTCGTAGCGGTCGACGCCCGCAAGCCGTTCGACCGCATCGGTCGTGAGCCCCGCGGCCGTACACGCTGCGTCCACGACGGAGGTCTCAACAGCCGAGGTGCTCCCGAGCACCACGATCTGCTCGGGCGCGAGTGTTTGGATGGCGCTTGCGGTCGCTGCTGTGAGCGATGACTTCGGGGTGAGCAGCACCGGCGCGTCGAGGCGCGTCGAAAGCGGTGAGGCCGCGAGCGCATCTGCCCAGTCCTCGCCGGATGCGAGGATCACGGCGCTTGCACCGCTCGGCCATCCCGAGAGCGCGGCGTCGGCGGAGGTCGCGTAGCGGTCCGCGCCCTGCACGCGCGGGTTGATCGGCTTGAACGGATCAGAGGCGTAGAAGCGGTCGACCGCATCGGCGATGCCCACAGCCACGCTGTGCCGGAACGTTGCCGAGAGGAGCTTGGCGCGATCCGTGGAGTTCGAGAGGAACGCCACTTCCACGAGCGCCGCCGGCATGTTGGACCAACGGATCACGTAGTAGCCGACGTCGTCGACACCCCGGTTGGTCATACCGCCGTGTGCTGTGACCTCGCTCTGCAGCAGCCCAGCGAGGTTCTTGGAGAGCACGGTGTCCGCCGGTGTGTTCCAGCTGTTGTAGAAGGTCTCGGTGCCGGTTGCCGTGCCACCGGCATTGTTGTGGATCGAGATGAAGATGTCGGCGCCCGAGCGGTTCGCTTTGTCACACCGCGCCTGAAGGTCGTCGTAGGGCACCGGATACGCGCCGGTCTTGCCGTCGGCGAAGTAGCGGTACGTGTCCGTGATCTCCGAGTAATTCCACGTTGCGATGTCCGAGTTCTGGATGGTGTAGTCACCGGTACGGCTCATCGCAACGGTGTGACCTCGCGACTGGAGTACCTTGCGCGCCTCGAGCGCGATGAGCAGGTTGACGTACTGCTCCTCAACGCCTGCATAGACGGCGCCGGGATAGCGGCCGCCGTGGCCGGGGTCGAGGAAGACGGTGCCACCGAAGGCGGTCGCAGGGGAGAGCGCCACGGCGATCGCGATGGCGATCGTGAGCGCGGTTCGTGATGCGCCCCTGCGGGCGGCTGCGACTAGGTGCTGCGGGTGCATCTCGGGCTCCTTCCGGAGCGTCGGTACGCTCCTATTTAAGCACAGGGGCCCAAACCGCCTCGTGAGCGCGGACACACTATGGGTGCTCTTCGATTCAGATTGACACTCCATACCTTGGGGGCTAGCATATATGCACCTTACCAGCGTCGCGGAGCAGCATCTTTCGTCGCAGCACCGTTGGACCAGGACGCGCCGCCCGGAAGCGGGCGACCCCTGGTCCTTTGCATATCAGCTGCTTCGCTCAGGCAGGTTTTTCACATCCGCATCGGGGCATCCAGGAGGCGCATCACAGCATGGAGATCGAAATCGGGCGCGGCAAGACGGCACGGCAGGCGTACGGCTTCGACGACATCGCGATCGTCCCCTCGAGAAGGACCCGCGACCCGCGGGACGTGGATATCCACTGGGAGTTCGCGTACAAGGGCAAGACATACAGCTTCCCGCTCCCGGTGCTTGCCTCGGCAATGGACGGTGTCGTCGATCCGTCGTTCGCCGGTGTCATGGGCAAGCTCGGTGGACTCGCAGTCCTCAACCTCGAAGGCATCCAGACCCGCTACGAGGATCCCGCGCCGCAGCTTGATCTTATCGCCAGCTTCTCCAAGGAAGAGGCGACCGCCAAGATGCAGCAGATCTACGCTGCCGAGGACGTGAAGCCCGAGCTCATCACGCAGCGCGTGAAGGAGATCAAGGACCAGGGCGTTCTCGCTGCCGCGTCACTCACCCCCCAGAACGTTGAGCGCTACATCGATGCCGCCATGGCCGGTGGGCTCGACATCCTCGTCATCCAGGGCACGGTCGTCTCGGCAGAGCACGTGTCGAGCTACGACAAGCCGCTCGATCTCAACGCGTTCGTCCGCGACCTGCCGATCCCGACCATCATCGGCGGCTGCTGCAGCTACCAGGGTGCGCTCCACCTCATGCGCGCCGGCGCTGTCGGCGTGCTTGTGGGCGTGGGCCCCGGCCACGCCTGCACCTCCCGGCGCGTGCTCGGCATCGGCGTCCCGCAGGCCACGGCCATCGCTGACGCCGCGGCTGCCCGCCTGCGCCACATCGATGAGACCGGCACCTACTGCCACGTCATCGCTGACGGCGGCATGCGCACCGGCGGCGACCTGGCCAAGGCCATCGCCTGCGGTGCCGACTCCGTCATGATCGGCTCGCCGCTTGCATCCGCCGCCGAGGCCCCCGGCCGCGGCTACCACTGGGGCATGGCGACCTTCCATGCGGACCTGCCTCGCGGCACGCGTGTCCAGGCCGGCATCCGCGGCACGCTCGAGGAGATCCTGCTTGGCCCGGCGCACCAGAACGACGGTACGCTCAATCTGCTCGGTGGCGTCCGCACCTCCATGGCCACCTGCGGCTACGAGAATCTCAAGACCTTCCAGAAGGCCGAAGTCATGGTCGCCCCCGCGCTGCAGACCGAGGGCAAGACCCTCCAGCAGTCGCAGGGCGTAGGAATGGGTCGCTAGTGACCGACTTCCACGATCAGCAGCCGACCGTCTTCGTTCTCGACTTCGGCGCGCAGTACGCGCAGCTGATCGCGCGCCGCGTGCGTGAGGCGCGTGTGTACTCGGAAATCGTGCCGTACTCCATCTCCGCCGAGGAGGTCGCGCGCCGCAAACCGGCCGCGATCATCCTCTCCGGCGGCCCGGCGAGCGTCTACGCCGAGGGCGCTCCGCACATGGATCCGGCCGTCCTTGAGATGGGCATCCCGATCCTGGGCTTCTGCTACGGCATCCAGGAGATGGCGCTCCATCTTGGCGGCGAGATCCCCAAGACCGACATCGGCGAGTACGGGTTCGCCGAGCTTGAGGTCACCGACGCCGCAAGCGTGCTGCTTGCCGGCGTGCCGGCGACCTCGCAGTGCTGGATGAGCCACCGCGACTCAGTGGGCACCGCGCCTGCGGGCTTCTCGGTCACGGCGCGCACGGCGACCACCGCGGTCGCCGCGATGGAGGACCCGTCACGCAAGCTCTTCGCGACGCAGTTTCACCCCGAGGTGGCGCACACCGAGTTCGGTCAGCAGATCATCCGGACGTTCCTGCACGATATCGCGAAGATCCCGCCGGTCTGGACGATGGTGAACATCATCGACGAGACCGTCGCGCGTGTCCGCGAGCAAGTGGGCGACGCCCGCGTCATCTGCGCGCTCTCCGGCGGCGTGGACTCAAGCGTGGTGGCGGCGCTTCTGCACCGTGCCATCGGCGACCAGCTCACGTGCGTGTTCGTCGATCATGGCATGCTGCGCCTCGATGAGGCCGAGCAAGTCGTGGCCACGTTCCGCGACCAGTTCCACATCGACCTCATCCATGTGGATGCCGAGGAGCGCTATCTCGGTCTGCTGGCGGGCGTGAGCGATCCCGAGCGCAAGCGCCACATCATCGGCGAGGAGTTCTGGCAGGTCTTCTTCGAGGAGGCTACCAAGCTCGAGGGTGTGAAATTCCTGGCGCAGGGCACGCTTTACCCCGACGTCATCGAGAGCGGCAACAAGACCGCCGCCAAGATCAAGAGCCACCACAACCTCATCCCGTTCCCGGAGGGCGTGCACTTCGACCTCATCGAGCCGCTCAAGGCGCTCTTCAAGGACGAGGTCCGTGCCGTCGGTTCCGAGCTTGGCCTGCCTGATGAGATCGTCCAGCGCCAGCCGTTCCCGGGTCCAGGGCTTGCGGTGCGCATCATCGGCGACATCAACCGCGAGAAGCTCGAGATCCTGCGCAACGCAGACGCGATCGTTCGCGAGGAGATTAGCCGCTGGGACACCGATCGCGAGGTTTGGCAGTACTTCGCGGTGCTGCCGGATATCCGCTCGGTGGGTGTGATGGGGGACGAGCGCACCTACGCGCGACCGATCATCATCCGCGCGGTCTCCTCGGCAGACGCGATGACAGCCGACTGGGCGCGCCTGCCGCACGAGCTCCTGGCCAAGATGAGCAACCGCATCATCAACGAGGTCGACGGTGTGAACCGCGTGGCCTACGACATAACGAGCAAGCCGCCGGGTACCATCGAATGGGAATGACCGCGTGACCCACAGGCGCCGGCGCTCATTGCAGCCCGGCGTTTGTCGTCAGACGGGGCTAACGAGGAGCTGAGGCACATGGACGACATGAACAGAGATGCCGCCGAGCAGATCGCCGCGCACCGCACGCGCATCGATGAGATCGACTGCCAGCTTGTGCAGTTGCTCAACGAGCGCGCCGTGGAGTCGCTCGCGATCCGTGGACTCAAGCCGCAGGTGCACTGGGGCCTGTACGATCCCAAGCGCGAGGAGGAGATCTTCGCGAACCTCACCCGCTGCAACAAAGGTCCGCTCTTCGGCGAGAACCTCAAGGAGATCTACGAGGCGATCCTGCACGTGATGAAGGAGCTGAGGGGCTGATGGCCGCCGGCGAAGCCCGCGCTATCGGTGCTGTCGAGCGCGACGGCGCATGCACGATCATTGCCGGGCCCTGCTCGGTAGAAAGCCGCGAGCAGATGCGTGAGGTCGCGGGCACGCTCAAGGAGCTCGGCATCAAGGTCATGCGCGGCGGTGCCTACAAGCCGAGGACCTCGCCGTTCTCGTTCCAGGGCCTGGAGGAAGAGGGCCTCATCATGCTTCGCGAGGCGGCCGACGAGTTCGGCTTGCTCGTGGTGACCGAGGTGACCGACTCGGCGCACGTGGAGAAGGTGGACGCGTATACCGACATCCTCCAGGTGGGCACGCGCAACATGGCGAACTACAGCCTGCTCAAGAAGATCGGTGAGGTGACCGCCGAGTCACGCAAGCCGGTCGTCTTCAAACGCGGCATGGCCGCCACCATCGAAGAGTGGCTGCAGGCGAGCAACTACATCACGATGCTTGGCAACGACAACGTTATCCTGTGCGAGCGCGGCATCCGGACCTTCGAGACGGCCACGCGCTTCACGCTCGATATCTCGGCCGTGCCGGTGGTCAAGAAGCTGTCGCTTCTGCCGATCATCATCGACGTTTCGCACCCGACGGGCTCCTCGGATCTGGTTCCTGCCGTCTCGCGGGCGGCGGTCGCGGTGGGCGCCGACGGCATCATGGTCGAGGTGCACCCGAACCCGCGCGAAGCGCTTTGCGACGGGCCCCAGTCGCTCGACCTGGACCAGCTGCGGCTCCTTGTGAAGGACCTTGCGCCCGTGGCACAATCGGTTGGGCGGACACTCGGCTAGGAAATTGCTGCAAACACTACCGCCAGTGATCGCTTCTCTCGGAGGAGACACTCGTGGCCGAGCCCGTTCTGCATCGGTACTGCGCCCACTGCGGTGCGCAGGGTGAACCGCGTCTCGGTTTCTGCGCGGAGTGTGGGGGACCTGTGTGCGCCAAGTGCGGGAACACTCAGCACGTCAAAGGCGAGCACAAGGTCATGCACGACATCTGTCTCAAGCACGGCGAGAGCAGCAACTTCTCGATGATCAAGTTCGTGAAGTAGAGGCTCACTCCGCCTATCCTGCGTCCGTCTCGTACGTTAGACTTGTCACCCTATGACGACCTTCCTCGACGACCTCAATCCCGCGCAGCGCGACGCCGTTACCACGACCGAGGGACCACTCCTCGTGCTCGCCGGAGCGGGTTCGGGCAAGACGCGCGTACTCACCTACCGCATCGCGCACATCATCGATGAGCGACGCATCTCGCCCGCGCACATCCTGGCGATCACCTTCACCAACAAGGCGGCTCAGGAGATGCGTGGCCGGCTCGAGAACATCATCGGCCCGTCAGCGCGCTCGATGTGGGTGCTCACGTTCCACGCCTTCTGCGTGCGCGTCCTGCGTGCCGAGGGCCACCACCTGGGCTACACCAGCAACTTCACCATCTACGATGAGGACGACTCCCGGCGCACGCTTGCTGCCGTGATGGTGGAGCTCGACCTCGACCCGAAGCGATATCCGCCGAAGATGATCAGCGGGCGTATCTCGGCGGCGAAGAACGACCTCGTGCTGCCGGAGCGGTTCGCGGAGCTTGCGGTGATCCCGCCCGACAAGGCTGCCGCGAAGGTGTACCCGCTTTACCAGCAGCGCCTGCGCGACGCGAACGCGATGGACTTCGACGACCTGCTTGTAAACGCATGGCGCGTGCTGAGCGCGCACCCCGAGGTGCTCGGCTTCTATCAGGACCGGTTCCGCTACATCCACGTGGACGAGTACCAGGACACGAACCACGCGCAGTACGAGATCGTGAACATGCTCGCCGCCAAGAACCGCAACCTCATGGTCGTCGGCGACGACGACCAGTCGATCTACTCGTGGCGTGGCGCCGACATCCGCAACATCCTCGAGTTCGAGCAGGACTATCCCGAGGCGACCGTCATCAAGCTCGAGGAGAACTACCGCTCCACCAAGACGATCCTGGCCGCCGCCAACGCGGTCGTGGCGAACAACAGCGGCCGCAAGCCCAAGACGCTCTTCACCGCGAACGCCGGCGGCGAGGCGATCACGCGCTACTTCGCTTCCGACGAGCGCGATGAGGCGCGTTTTGCCGCCGAGGAAGTGGAGCGGCTGCTTCGCTCGGAGCATCGCTCGTACTCGGATTTCGCGATCTTCTACCGCACCAACGCGCAATCGCGCGTCGTTGAGGACATCTTCCTGCGTACCGGCGTGCCGTACCGTCTCGTTGGCGGGACGCGATTCTTCGAGCGCGCCGAGATCCGCGACGCGATGGCGTGGCTGCGCGCGACCGTGAACCCTGCCGACGTCCAGTCGCTGCGCCGCGTGATGGAGAAGCGGCCGGGCATCGGCAAGACCACGATCGAGACGTTGACTGCGCACGCCTACGAGGAAGCGATCACGCTTTCCGAGGCGATCGCACGTGCCGAAGCCGAGGAGTGGCTCGGCGCTGCGGCGCGCAAGAAAGTCGCGGACCTCGCGGCGGCGCTCGAGGCCGCTCGTACGCTTGAAGCGCCCACGTTGCGCGAGCGCGTGGAAGGCATCATCGGCCGTTCCGGTTTGCTGTCGCTGCTTGCGGCTGAGGGCACCGATGAGGCGCGTGGCCGAGGCGAGAACATGCACGAGTTCTTCGGCGTGGTGGGCGAGTACGACCAGACGCACGAGGATCCCGCAGAGCGGACGCTCGAGGCGTTCCTGGAGTGGATCGCGCTGCGCACGGACCTCGACCAGATCGATGAGGACGACCGCGCCGTCACGCTCATGACGCTTCACACCGCCAAGGGTCTCGAGTTCCCGGTCGTCTTCCTGGTGGGTATGGAGGACGGCATCTTCCCGCACGCGAACAGCATGTACGAGCCGCAGAAGCTGGAGGAGGAGCGGCGGCTGTGCTACGTGGGCATCACCCGCGCACGCGAGCGCCTCTACATCACGCACGCCAACTCGCGCCAGCTCTACGGCGAGACGCAGTGCAATGCCCCCAGCACATTCATCTCCGAGATCCCCGACGAGCATCTGCGCACCGAGGGCGTCGGTTCCTCCGGCTTCGGGACCTCCGCGCCCGGCCGTGGCCGAGGCGACCGCGGCGGCTCGATGCGCTGGGGTGCCGACCGCGTGCCTGCGGCCGAGGGTCGCGTGTTCGGCTCGGGCGCGCCGGCCGCCAAGAAGCCGCAGCAGGAGCGCCTGGAGCTTTCGCCCGGCGACGTCGTGGAGCACAAGACATTCGGTCGCGGTATCGTGCGCGAGATCTCGGGCGAAAAGGTAACGATCGCATTCAAGGGACTTGGGACGAAAAGCCTGCTGATGGGGTACGCTCCGATACGAAAAGTCGAAGGCTGACGTTCCGACACTCCAGAGGGGAGAGGGATGGGACCCGTCCTCGTCTTCGGGCACAAGAACCCGGACAACGACTCGATCTGCTCGGCCGTTGCATACGCACACCTCAAGAACCTCACCGAGCCCGGCGACGTGTTCCTTCCGGCGCGCCTCGGGCCTGTTCCCGCCGAGACCCGCTGGGTCTTCGAGCGCTTCGGCGTAGACCTTCCCGAAGAGGTGTCGCACGTCTTCACGCGCGTTCGCGACGTCATGACCGAGGGCGCCGTCTCCATCGGACCCGACGCCACGATGCTTGACGCTGGCAGGCTCATGCGCGAGCACGCGGTGCGCGCACTGCCGGTCGTCGAAGACGGCGGCGTTCGCGGCCTCATCAACGTGACGACGCTCGCCGAGCTCTACATCGAAGAGACCGACGTCCGCGGCTTCGAGGCGCATCCGGTCACGGTGGCGCATCTCGTCTCGGCATTGAGCGCTACGGTGCTTGTGGGCGATCCAGGTCAGGTCCTTTCGGGCGGCGTGCTCATCGGCGCGATGGAGCCCGAATCGATGCGCGCCTACATCAAACCCGGCGACACGCTCATCCTCGGCGACAGGCGTCGCACGCAGCCGCTCGCCCTGGAGGCCGGCGTCGCCTGCCTCGTTGTAACGGGCGGCTCCACGCCCGACCAAGAAGTCCTCACCCTCGCTGCCGAGCGGGGCGCAGCGGTCATCTCAACGCGTCACGACACGTATGCCGCGGCCCGGTTGGTGAACCTTTCGCACCCTGTGGGCGGATTGATGGATTCGGGCATGCTCATCACGGGCCCGGACATGCTGCTCTCGGAACTTGCCGAGGACCTCGTGGAGTCGTCGCACCGTGAAGCGGTCGTTGTGGGCGCCGACGGCTCGCTGGCGGGCATGGTTACCCGCACGAACCTTGCTCGCAACCTCAGACGGCGCGTGATCCTCGTCGACCACAACGAGCTCGCGCAGTCCGCGCCTGGCGTTGCCGAGGCCTCCGTGCTCGAGATCATCGACCATCACCGTGTCGGCGACGTGCAGACAGCCGCGCCGATCATGTTCCTCAACATGCCGGTCGGTTCCACCGCGACGATCGTGGCCGAGCGGTACCGCGAGCTTGGCGTGGAGCCGCCGGCGGCGATGGCCGCGCTGCTGCTCTCGGCACTACTGACCGACACCGTGCTGCTCAAGTCGCCGACCGCGACGGCCACCGACCGCGAGGTCGCGGCCCGGCTGGCGGTGCGCGTCGGCGTGGATGCGGTCGAATTCGGGATGGAGATGTTCCGCGCCCGCTCGCACGGCCGGGTCTTCTCGGCCGAGGAGGCGGTCCGCACCGACCTCAAGGAGTACCGCTCCGGTGACGCCGTCATCGCGATCGGGCAGCTCGAGACCGTGGACGTAACCGAGGTGCTGGAGCACCGCGACGAGATCATCTCGGTCATGCAGACGCTGCGCGAGGCGCGTGGCTACGACCTGGCGATGCTGATGGTCACGGACGTCGTTCGCGAGGGCAGCGAGATCCTTGCCGTGGGACGCACACGGCTTGCCGAGCGAGCGCTTGGGATAGACCTCTCGTCAGGTTCCGCGTGGATGGACGGAGTTCTCTCTCGCAAGAAGCAGGTCGCGGCGGGTATGCTTGATGCCGCCGGCGGATAAGGAGCGAACGATGGCGTGGGGAACAGGCGCTTCGTGGCGTCGCGACACGCGTCCCGGTGTGCTCGTGATCATGTTCGGACTCGCGGTCGTCGGCTTCGGGGCGCTGTGGGCGATGATCTTGCTGCTGCCGTCGCTTATCTCGCTCGACCACACGCTCTCGTCCGCAATCCGTTCGCTCGCTCAGCCGACGCTCGACTCCATCGCTGTCGCGTTCACGACGTTCGGAGGCTTCGCGATCATGGCGAGTCTCACGGTAGGCGTGTGTGCCTGGTTGCTGTGGCGCGGGCTGCGTCCCGAGGCCGCGCTCTTCGCGGGGACGATGACGCTCGGTCCGGCGCTCGGCGAGCTCGTGAAGGCGCTTGCTGGTCGCGAACGTCCGCCCATCGAATTCGCGCGTATCGTGCCGCCGACGAACCTGAGCTTCCCCTCCGGCCACGCGCTGGCGGCGTTCCTGTTCTTCGGGACGCTGGTGTTCCTGCTCTTCACCGTCGATGAGACGCTCTCGCTGCGCAAGAAGGCCTTTGTTTCGGCCGTCTGTGTGCTCATCGCGGTCGCCATCTCGATGTCCCGGGTATACCTGGGCGTCCACTACCTGGCCGACGTGGTCGGCGGGTGGCTGCTTGGTGGCGCGGTCATGACGTTCACGGTGGGTCTGTACGTGAGCGTGACGAGCGGTCGGACGTCCGGGCGCTAGGTCGCGCGCGGGAGCGTGACGGTGACCGTCGTGCCGGAACCTGATGGCGATGTGATCTCCACGGTGCCGTCCGCGCGTTCCACCACATGTCGCACGAGTGCAAGCCCCAAGCCGGTGCCGCCGCTGTCGCGCGTGCGAGAGCGGTCGACGCGGTAGAAGCGCTCGAAGACCCGCGGGAGATCCTCGGCGGGTATGCCGATGCCGGTGTCGCTCACCGAGAACGTCACGGTCGTGTCGTCCGCAGCAAGCGACACGCTCACGGAGCCGGTCTCGGTGTATGCGATTGCGTTGGCGAGCAGGTTGTCGAGCGCCACGGCCAAGTCGGTGGCATCGGCCCTGGCGTACACATCAACGCCCTCCACTGCCGAGAAGTCGGCCGTGAGTTCGAGGTTCTTCGCGCTTGCCGCCCGGCGATGCGCGGCAAGTGAGAGGTCGATGGCGTGCCGCAGGTCGGTGACGCTTGAGGGGTCGGGAGCGCGCTCGAGGCGCGAGAGGTCGAGCAAGTCGAGCACCAGCTGGCGCAGGCGTGCGGCCTCAGCTTCGATCTGCCCGAGGAATGCGAGGGCCTGGTCGGTGTCGCCGTCAGAGGCCGCATTTGCGGCGCCTTCCGAGAGCAGCAGGATCGCGGAGGTCGGCGTCTTGAGCTCGTGCGAGGCGTTCGCGACGAAGTCACGTCGCACGCTCTCGAGCCGCATGCGGTCGGTGATGTCAGCGACGACGATGAGGTGCTGCGCGGCATCATCGGCGGGGGCAAGCGGCACGACGGTCACACGCATGTACCGCTGCAAGGGGTCGGGGCCAGCCTCCCTCACGGTCACGACGCCCGTAGCGAGCGCGTCGGTGATTGCGGAGGTGAGCGAGGCGGGGAGGCCTGTCTCGGTGATGTCGCGACCGCGCATCTCGGCTACCGGCGAGCGGAACATCGTTGTGGCCGCGCGGTTCACGAGTCGCACCTGACGACCGTCGAGCAGGAAGACGGCGTCGGAGAGCCCGTCGATGACTGCGCGAAGATTGTGTTGCTCCGCTTCCAGGTCGCCGATGCGCGCGCGCATCTGGGTCCGCAGTTCTGTAAGCGCCGCCGAGAGCGGTTCGAGCGCGCCGGTCTCGGCGGGTACGCCCGAGCTGAGGTCGCCAGCGGCCATCGCGCATGCGGCGTCGGCGAGGCGCTCGACCGGTCGCGCGGTGCTGGTGGCCGTTCGTGCGCCGAGGATCAGTGCGAGCAATACCGACAGGGCGAGCAGGATGAGCCCCGTTCGCCTCGCACCGGCCGAGATCTCACCGATCCTCGCAAGGGATTCGGAGACTCTGAGTGCCGCACGCTGTCCCTCGTACGTCGCCGGCACCGCGACGTACATCTGCTCGACGCCTTGCGTCGCCGAGCGACGAACATCGCGGCCCACGTCTCCTGTGAGCGCCGCGATGATCTCCGGACGATCGCCGTGATTCCCCATCGAGGAGGGGTCCTCCGCGCTGTCGGCAAGCACGGTCCCGTCGGCGGCCACAAGCGTCATGCGCAGATCGGTGCTGGCGACAAGCTCGCGGATGGTCTGCTCGGGCGCCTCGGACGTGCGGGCCACCACAAGCGCGCCGGCCTGCGCAACGCTCTGCAGGTGCGCTTGCTGCTGCTCGACGACCGCGGTAGTGAGCGGTCCGTACAGGCTCCACGCCCATGCGCCGGCGAGCACGCTCACGACAAGCACATAGCCCAGGATCAAACGGAGGCGATAGGAGTCCGCCCATGGAGTGCGTGGCGTCATGGGCGTGCCTTCGGCGTCGGCTCGAAGCGATATCCCACGCCGTGCACGGTATGGATGTACTCGAATGCCGAGGGTTCCTCCACCGCCTGGCGCAGGCGGCGGATGTGGACGTCGATCGTGCGCGAGGAGGGGAGGAAGTCATACCCCCACACTTCGCTCGCGAGCCGCTGGCGCGACATAAGGAGCCCGGGGTGGGACGCGAGGGCGACGAGGAGCTGGAACTCCTTGAGGCGCAGCCGCGCAGGCTCGCCCGCCACGCTCACGCGCACCTGAGCGGGCTCGATCACGAGGTCACCGGTCTCGATGACCTTCTCCTCGGCCAGGACCTTGCGCTCGCGGACCCGTCGAAGGTTCGCTCGAACGCGGGCGAGGAGTTCTTCCATCGAGAATGGTTTGGTGATGTAGTCGTCGGCGCCGGAGTCGAGACCGCGGACCTTGTCGCGTTCCTGGTCGAGCGCGGTGACCATGATGATGGCCACGTCTTTGTCTCTGCGGCGCAGTTGCTCGGCGAAGGCGTAGCCGTCGATGCCCGGCAGCATGAGGTCGAGCAGGATGAGGTCCGGAAGCTGCTCGATGGCGATGGTGAGGCCTTCTACGCCGTCGGCGGCGGTGAGCGTCTCGAATCCGGCCCTGCGTAGGGCGTAATCGACCGTCTGACGGATGATGGGGTCGTCTTCCACGACGAGGACTTTGGCCACGGTTCCTCCGGTCACCTGCGTTGCCGACGTGCACAGCATGACGTGGTGATGCCCGAATTCAAATGGATTTAACAAGAGCTTTACAGAACTGCCTGTTGTTTTACACGCGTGCAACCACTGAGCGCGCCCTCCTCCGTACGATGATCGTGTCCGGCAACCCATGCCGGAACAACGTGTCTACAACGAGGAGAGGGATCACCAACGTGAAGAAGCTTGTTGCGTTCGGTCTGATTGCGGCTCTTGCACTGGGTGCGCTCGGCCTTTCGGGTTGCGGCAGGACAGCGGACAACGGCTCCGGTACCACCGGAACCGATGCAGGTGGAGAGCTCACCGGCGTCATCAACGTCGAAGGCTCCGACACGCTCGTGAATGTCGCGACCGCGTGGTCGCAGGCGTTCATGACGACGAACCCCGGCGTGATGATCTCGGTCAAAGGCGGCGGCTCGGGCACGGGTATCGCCTCGCTCATCAACAAGACGATCGATTTCGCCGATGCCTCGCGTGAGATGAAGGCCGAAGAGATCGACCAGGCTAAGGCGAACGGCGTGAACCCGGTCGAGTACACGGTCGCCCGTGACGGTATCGCGGTCGTCGTGAACCCTGCCAACGGCGTAGAGGACCTCACCGTGGAGCAGATCGGCAAGATCTACCGTGGCGAGATCACGAACTGGAAAGAGGTCGGCGGTGCCGACAAGGCGATCGTCATCCTCTCCCGCGACTCCTCCTCGGGTACGTACGAGTACTTCAAAGAGGCCGTGGTAGGCAAGGACAAGAACTACGCGTCCTCGGCCAAGCTCCTCCCTTCGAACCAGGCGATCGTCGATGAGACCGCCGCCAACGATGCCGCCATCGGCTACGTGGGCGTGGGCTACGTCGATGCCAAGGTGAAGGTGCTCAAGGTCGAAGGCGTGGCAGCATCCGTCGAGACGGTTCTCGACGACACCTACAAGATCAGCCGCGGCCTGTACATGTACAGCGACGGCGAGGCGACCGGTGTGATGAAGGCGTACCTCGACTGGATCCTCTCGGCAGAGGGTCAGAAGATCGTGCAGGACGAGGGCTTTGTCCCGGTCCAGTAGGCGGGCCTGCATACGATGACGGTGACTCCCACCGAGAAGGCGGGACGGCTTACGGGCCGCACGACGCGACGTCGTGCGGCCGAGGCCGTTATCCGGACCCTCATATACACAGCAGGTCTGCTGTCGATCGTGATCCTGCTTGCGATCGCGGTTTTCCTGTTCGTTGAAGCGCGCAAGTCTATCGCCGAGGTGGGCCTCGGCACGATGCTCTCGGGCACGCAGTGGTTCCCGACCGGCACGCCCAGGATCTTCGGATTCCTCCCGCTCATCATCGGCTCTCTCATGGTCACGGGCGTCGCGCTCGTGGTCTTCGTTCCGGTCGGCATCGGTGCCGCGGTGTTCATCTCGGAGTTCTCAGCGGGATGGTTCAAGGAGGTCATGAAGTCGGTCATCGAGTTCATGGCGGCCGTTCCCTCGGTGGTGTACGGCTTCCTGGGCGTCGCCGTGCTCATTCCCTGGGTGAAGGCCACGTTCGGACTGACGTCGGGCATGACCGCGCTCACCGGCGGGCTTGTGCTTGGCGTGATGAGCCTTCCCACGGTGATCTCCATCTCCGAGGACGCGCTGCACGCGGTTCCCGACGCGCTGCGACAGGGCTCGCTCGCGCTTGGAAACACGCGCTGGCAGACCATCTACAAGGTGGTCGTGCCCTCCGCGAGCTCGGGTATCTTCGCCGGCGTCATGCTCGGCCTCGGGCGCGCGATCGGCGAGACGATGGCCGTGCTCATGCTTACCGGCAACGCTGCGGTCATCCCGACGAACGTCTTCGAGTCGGTCCGCACGATGACCGGCACGATCGCTGCCGAGATGGGCGAGGTCGTCTTCGGTGGCCTCCACTACTCGGTGCTCTTCAGCGTCGGGCTCGTGCTCTTCGGCATCACCTTCACCATCAACCTGGCCGCGGACCTCGTGCTCGAGCGACAGCGGAAGCGGTGGCGCCGATGAGCGATCGCAACCGCCGCGCCCGCAACGCGCGCACCGTCGAGGCCGTCATGAAGGTCGTGACCGGCGCCTGCGTGGCGCTCGTCGTCGGTGCAGCAGTGCTCATCCTCGGGAAGATCGTCATCTCGGGCATACCCGGCATCAGCCTGGAGTTCCTGTTCTCGAAGCCGGGCATGGGCATGCGCGCGGGCGGCATCTTCCCGATCATCGTCGGAACCCTCATGCTCGTGACGCTCACGGCAGTGCTCGTGCTGCCGCTTGGCATCATGGCCGGTATCTACCTGGCCGAGTACGCCCCCAAGAACATCGTGACGCGCATCGTGCGTCTCTCGATCGCGAACATGGCCGGCGTGCCGTCGATCGTCTATGGCCTGTTCGGCCTCGCGGTCTTCGTGTTGCTCATGCAGTTCGGCAAGTCGCTGCTTGCCTCGGCGCTCACGCTCACGTGTCTCACGCTGCCGGTCATCATCACCTCCACCGAGGAGGCGCTCCGGCAGATTCCGTCGGACCTGCGTCAGGCGGCGCTCGCGCTCGGCGCGACCCGCTGGCGCGCGATCTACAAGGTGATCTTGCCGGCTGCAGCGCCGGGCATCGTGACCGGCTCGATCCTCGGCCTGTCGCGCGCTGCGGGAGAGACCGCACCGATCCTGGTTACCGGTGCCGCGTTCTTCCTGCCGCGACTGCCTGACTCGGTGTTCTCGCAGTACATGTCGCTCCCGTACCACCTGTACGTGCTCGCAACGCAAGTCCCGAACGTGCCGCCCGAGATCACCTGGGGCACGGCATTCGTACTCGTCGCCGGCGTGAGCATCGTGAGCATGATCGCCGGAGCATGGCGCTCGGTCCAAAGGAGGAAGGTCAAGTGGTGATGTCAGCCGCTCTCGAAGAAGTCACGATGGAAGCGCCGCTCAGGCTTGTGGAGCCGGTGCGCATCGGCGCCGCTTCCGCCGAGAAGGTCTCGGGCAGCTTCGCGCTCAAAGATGTCTCGGTGGCGTACGGCAACGAGACCGTGATCGCAGGCGTGAACATGCTCGTCCCGTCACGCGCAGTGACGGCGCTTATCGGCCCATCAGGCTGCGGCAAATCGACGCTTCTGCGGTGCCTCAACCGCATGAACGATGAGATCGGCAACGTCCGCGTCGGTGGCGCGGTGACACTGGACGGTCTCGACATCTACCAGAAGAGCGTTGACCCGGTCGATCTGCGGATGCGCGTGGGCCAGGTGTTCCAGCGGCCCAACCCATTCCCGATGTCGATCTACGACAACGTCGCGTTCGGACCGCGGACGCAAGGCGTGCGCAAGCGCGAGGAGCTCGACGCGATCATCGAAGCCGCGCTTCGGGACGCTGCGCTCTGGGACGAGGTGAAGAACCACCTCAAGAAGCACGCGTTCGAGCTCTCCGGCGGCCAGCAGCAGCGCCTGTGCATCGCTCGCGCGCTCGCGACCAAGCCGGAGGTGCTGCTGATGGACGAGCCCGCCTCGGCGCTCGATCCGATCTCCACGCAGCAGATCGAGGACACCATCGCGGAGCTCAAAGATATGGTCACCATCGTGATCGTCACGCACAACATGCAGCAGGCAGCGCGTATCTCGGACCAGACCGCGTTCATGCTGCGCGAATCGATGGATCAGCCCGCGCATCTTGTTGAAGTTGGCGAGACGAAGCGGCTGTTCACCAACCCCGACGACAAGCGTACCGAGTCGTACATCACGGGCCGTTTCGGCTAGGCGCATCGCGTTTCCCGAAAAGTGAACGGCCCGCCTGGGGGGAGGCGGGCCGTTCTGATTTTCCAGGATAGTCCCGGAAAGCAAACGAGGCGCGTGGGGGGACGCGCCCCGTTCTGTCGAGCGGCGTCCCCGATCCGAGGGGGGAGGGATGGACCAGGTCGCACTACTCGGGAAAGCAGAAAGCAACGAGCGTGCCAAAGTGGGTAGAATTCTAGGCATCCGGATGAGAGGAAATCTTCGTGGAACGAGTCTGGTTGCCTGCCCTGAGCAGAGACGTGTCGCGCGTTGCACTCGGCACCTGGTCGATGGGCGGTTGGATGTGGGGCGGCGCCGACAAAGACGCCGCGCGCGCCACGATCGAGCGCGCGCTTGACGCAGGCATCGACATCATCGACACGGCTCCAGCGTACGGCTTCGGGCTCTCGGAGGAGTTGCTTGGCGAGGTGCTCGACAAGCGCGGTACCAGGGGCGAGGTCGTTATCGCGACGAAGCTTGGACTCTCCTGGGACTCCCGTCACGAACCGTGGCGCGACTCCTCGCCGGGGCGCATCCGGGAGGAGGTCGTGGCGTCGCTCTCGCGGCTGCGCACCGACTACATCGACCTGTATCAGGTGCATTGGCCCGACCCGAAGGTGGAGCTTGACCAGACGGCGGCCGAACTTCGCATGCTAGTGGAGGAGGGTCTCGTCCGTGCGGTCGGCGTCTGCAACTACTCGGCCGACCAGATGCAGGAGTTCTGCGCAGGCGGCCGTCTCGACGCATCGCAGTTCCGCTACAACCTATTCGAGCGTGTGGTTGAGGAGGACGTTCTGCCGTTCTGCCGCGCTCGCGGGCTCATAACGCTCGCCTATAGCCCGCTCGCGCGCGGTCTCCTCTCGGGGAAGATGACGCGAAGCCACGAAGCGACCGATCAGGCGCGACGGGGCGACATGTTCCACGGCGAAGCGTACGCGCGGCATCTCTCGGCAGTGAAGCGGCTCGATGCGTTCGCGCAGGAGCAGTACGGGCGACGCGTCGTCCACCTGGCGATTCGCTGGCTGCTCGATCAGCCCGGGCTCACCATCGCGCTTTGGGGCGCGCGAAAGCCGGAGCAGATCGACGCCGCCGAGGGAGTTGACGGGTTCACGCTCGATGCGTCCGCGATGGTCGAGATCGACCGGATCCTTGCCGAGGAGCTCGGCGCCTGACTCAGCAGTGCGCACCCTTCTCGCACAGCAGTGCAGGACGCATCAGGAGGAGTGCGGCGTAGGCGAGCAAGACGGTCGCTCCAGCGAAGATCGACCACGGCACTGTGATCAGGTCGCCCAGGGCGCCGAACGCGAGCGACCCGAACGGCATCATGCCCATGAACGCGATGACGAAGAGCGCCATGATGCGGCCCCGGAGGTTGTTGGGTGCCGCCGTCTGCAGGTTCGAGTTGATGCTCGACACGCACGCCAGGAACGCCGCGCCGAGGACCAGCAGCAGCGCGCAGGAGAGCACGAACGAGCGTGAGAACGAGAGCGCTATCGCGCCAAGCGCCATGACGGTGAGCGCGTAGCGGATGATGCGCTCGCGCCGAACGCTGCGCGGCAGCGAGGCCACCGTGAGCGCACCGATGAGCGCGCCCGCGCCGTTGAAGACCATCAGCGTCGAGTAACCGGTGCTTCCGAGACCGAGGATGCTCTTCGCGAACGCCGGTAGCAGCGTCATGAACGGCATCCCGAAGATCGTCAGCATAGCGACTGTGAGCAGGTGCATCGCGACGTGCCGGTGCTGGCGCGCGTACAGTACACCCGCGCCGAGCGTTCTGGCGGTCGACTGGCCGTCACGCTTCTGGACCTCTTGCGCGGGCTTGATGACTGCGAGCGCCCAGATGACGAAGAGGAAACTCACTGCGTTCACCAGGAACACCATGGTGATGCCGAGGTTCTCGTTCTTCGCGAAGCCGAGCATGATCGACGCGGTCACCACCGGCCCGAGCAGACGGGCCGCATTGAACTGAGCAGAGCTCAGTGCGATCGCGTTCAGGAGCGAGGATCGCGGCACAAGGTCGGGCACCATCGTCTGCCATGCGGGGAACATGAATGCGGAAACGACACCGCCGGCAAGCGTGAGGCCGTAGATCCAGTGCATGGTGATGTGTCCGGTGTAGTTGAGGTACGCGAACGCGCCTGCCTGGCCCATCAGGATGACCTGCGCCCAGATGAGCAGCTTGCGGCGATCCACGTAGTCCACGAGCGACCCGGCGAAGAGCGTGAGGAACAGAATCGGGATTCCCGAGAGGAAGTTCACGATGCCGAGCGATGAGGAGGAGTTCGTGAGGGCGTAGATGACCCATGAAAGCGCCACGGTCTGTGTCCACGTGCCCACATTCGAGAGCAGCGCCCCGAAGAAGAAGTACGTGTAGTCACGGTGGCGGAACGACTCGAACGTGGAGAGGCCGCGCAGGATCCGCCGGGGCGGTACCGAGGCATCGGCCTGGTACGTCGGGGTGTCCTCGGGCAACGGCGCCTGTGGTTCGTCCATCTTGGTGAGTGGGTGGTGCGTCATGTGTCTGGCTCTCCTGTAACTCAAAGCGCCGCCCCCGGAAGTCCCGGGGGCGGCGCTGGTGTGCGCCGGTATGTCAGTCTACACCTACTCGCTGACGATTCGCATGGCCTCGTCGCGCTGCACGTCCATCACGTATGTGAGTCCCGATACGCGCGCGGCCTCCTCGGTAAGCGCGAAGACGTCGCCGCGCGAGATCGAGGGGATGTCGAACTTGCGGCTGCCGCTCATGAACTGCTGCAGTCCCACCTTGATCTTGTCGCTGAAGGTATAGAGCGCGATCGCACCCAGCGGGAGCGCGTCGACCTCAGCGCCGTACTTGGCCTTGAGCGTCTCGTAGCTCACGAAGATCTCCTCTTTGCTGCCGCCGAACTCGGAGACGGCCTTGGGGAGGTTCTCCTCCTTCATCCACAGGTCGATGTTCTTGCCGACGAAGCCCGGGATCATGAGCGCACGGCCCATGCACACGGCCTTCGTGTGCGGCGAGCCCATGGCGAGGACTTTGTAGATGTGATCCTCGCTTGAGAACCCTCCGGCGATGGCAATGTCGGGAACGTACGCTGTCGGGCAGCATTCGCGCAGTTTGTTGATGAGGTCGTTCGTCATGCACTGCAGGTAGAAGGTCGGGATGCCCCACTCTTCCATCATGCGCCACGGGCTCATGCCGGTGCCGCCGGGCGCACCGTCGATCGTGAGCAGGTCGATGCGGGCGTTGCTCGACCACTTGATGGCCATCGCGAGTTCGCGCATGCCGTAGGCGCCCGTCTTGAGCGTGACGCGCTTCGCGCCGAGCGCGCGCAGTCGTGCGACCTCGGCATAGAAGCCTTCCTCATCGATGAAGCCGAGGCGAGAGTGGCGCTCGAACTGACGGATGGCGCCCTCCTTGAACGCGGCCTGGATTGCCGGGTCGCTCGGATCGGGGGTGACGAGGTAGCCGCGGCTCTGAAGCTCCAGCGCGCGCTCGAGCGAGTTCACCTTGATCTCGCCGCCGATGCACTTTGCGCCCTGGCCCCACTTGAGCTCCATCGTCTCGACGCCGAGCTTCTCGACGACGTACTCGGCAACGCCGAGGCGCGTGTCCTCGACATTCATCTGCACGAGGATGTCGCCGTACCCCTCGTGGTAGCGGCGGTAGTTCTCCACGCGGCGCTCCATGTCGGGCGCCTTGGTGACCTTGCCGTTGGCATCGCGCTCGAGTAGCGGGTCAATGCCGCAGACATTCTCGCCGCACACGAGCGAGATGCCGCTGATGGCGGCGCCCACCGCGAAGTGCTCCCAGTTCTTGCGGGCGATCTCGGTGGAGCCGAGCGCGCCCGTGAAGATCGGTACGCGCATCTTGACCTTGTTTACATCGCCGAAGACGGTCTCGGTATTCGCGTTCGGGAAGAGCGTGTTATCCGGGTTACCGACCACTCCTCCGGGCAGGCCGTCTGCGCCCATCGCGTAGCCCATGATGTTGAGGTGCGAGTAATCGATCGGGTAATCCTTGTCGCCGCCAGCCGTGACCTCACCGAACGGACCGGGGTAGATCACCTCTCGGCCGCGGAAGGACGCCTTGAAAACCTCGCAGTTGCCGCGGCAGCCGTCGACGCACCTCGTGCAGATCCCAGAAGCCGGTGAGACGTCGCGTGATCGGTTCGACGTCTGGGTCGCCTCGTTCGCGTTCGGGCGTTGCAGAGTCATGCCTTCCCCTTCCCCAATTTAGCGCTCCGGACCCCCATGCCCGGCTGCTTTCGGCTATCGTAGCGTAACGTGATGGAAACACAGCAGAAAACGCGCGGAAATCTGCTACGAATCCGAGGAGGGGGAGCGTGCCCGATCAGCTGAAGCACGACGTGATCAAGACGATCAAGGACCAGAAGATCGAGTTCATCCATCTGTGGTTCACCGACGTACTCGGGTTCCTGAAGAGCTTCACGATCGATGTGGAGGAACTCGAACTCGCGATGACCGAGGGGATGGGGTTCGACGGGAGCTCGATCCAGGGGTTCGCGCGCATCCAGGAGTCCGACATGATCGCACTGCCGGACCCGACGACGCTGCAGATCCTTCCGTGGCGGCAGAAGGGCGCGCTTGTGGCGACGATGTTCTGCGACATCGTGCGTCCTGAAGGCGGCTACTACGACGCCGACCCGCGCTACGTCCTTCGTCGGAACCTCGAACGGGCCAGGGCCTTGGGCTTTGACTTCTTCATCGGACCGGAGCTTGAGTACTACTACCTCAAGAGCGATACCGAGCCGGAGGTGCTCGACCACGCCACGTACTTCGATCAGACGACTCGCGACCTTGCCGTGGACCTTCGCAAGGACACCGTGCGCGCGCTGAAGCGCTTCGGCATCCAGGTCGAGTACAGCCACCATGAGGTCGGTCCCAGCCAGCACGAGATCGACCTGCGCTACTGCGAGGCTCTCAAGATGGCCGACAACGTGATGACGTATCGCGTCGTCGTGAAGGAGATCGCGCAGGAGAACGGCGTCTACGCGACGTTCATGCCGAAGCCGCTTTACGGCGAGGCCGGCAGTGGCATGCATGTGCACCAGTCGCTGTTCAAGGACGGCCGAAACGCATTCCACGACGCTGACGATCCGCATCACCTCTCGGCAACCGCCAAGTCCTACATCGCCGGCATCCTCGCGCACGCCCGCGAGATCTGCGCGGTGACGAACCAGTGGGTGAACTCATACAAGCGGCTTGTCTCGGGCTACGAGGCACCGGTGTACATCTGCTGGGCGCACCGCAACCGCTCCGCTTTGGTGCGGGTGCCGATGTACAAGCCGGGCAAAGAGAACGCGACGCGTATCGAACTCCGCTCGCCGGATCCGGCCTGCAATCCGTATCTCGCATTCTCGGTCATGCTGGCCGCGGGCCTCGACGGCATCGAGAAGGGGCTTACGCTGCCCGCCGATGTTGTCGACGACGTATACGAGATGTCCGAGGAGCGCCGAGCCGAGCTTGGCATCGGTCAGCTGCCGGAGGACCTCTACGAGGCGATCAGGGAGATGGAGAAGAGCGATCTGGTGCGCCAGGCGCTTGGCGACCAGGTCTTCGAGTGGTTCCTACGCAACAAGAAGGCCGAGTGGAACAGCTACCGCACACGGGTTACGCCGTTCGAGCTGGATGAGTATCTGCCGCTGCTCTAAGGGAGCGGTCTGGCAGTGTATGAAGAAGGGCCGCCGGGATGACCCGGCGGCCCTTCTTCATCGTGGCGCAGGGCGAGAGTCTACTCTGCGCTCCACTTCTCGGTTGCAAGTGAGCGGAGGTCGATCCTCTCGGACGAACGCTCCTCGCTTGTGGGCCGTGCGCCAGTTGGCGCGACCCCGATGGATTGGTTGAGGAACAGGGAAAGCGGAGAGGTGCTCGAGAGCATTACCCAGCCGGTCGGGTTGTCGATGTCGTAGACGCGCTCGGAGATATTGAGCATTCGGACTGCATTGTCAAACGTAGCCGCAGTGAGCGCCTTGGTGCTGCCGTATACCTCAAGGTCGTTCACGTAGGGGCCGTTGTGTTCGAGCGTGTTCTCCGAGTAGGTGAGGTAGTCGGGCATCGAGAGCGCGAGACATCCGCCCCAATGCCCCAGAGCCGCACCACCGGAGAGTGCGTCGGGGAAGTCGGCGCCGCTCGCGAGGCCCATGATGTCCCAGGGACCGAACGAGGTCGCGAGGGAGTAGGCGGTCGCGTAGCGGTCCGGCCCGGCGAATCGCGCGAAGTAGAGGCCGCTCGGTACGTAGCTGTCGAGCACTCCGAGTATGTTGTCGCTCACGGCCTGCTCGCTACCGACGACGAAGACAAGATCGGAGCCTCGATCGACCATGTACTTCCAGGCGCGAGCTGTCTCTACCGGCACCTTGGTCGTCGTGGTGAGCAGGATCGGCAGACCGTAATGAGCCGAGATGGGTGACGCCGCGAGAGCATCAGCGAAGCTGTCGCCACGGCACACGAACGGGATCGTGCCGCCTTCGAAGTACTCCGCCGGAAGCGCGTAGATGACCTGCTCGGCGGTTGCGTAGCGATTCGCGCCGCCAAGGCGCGTTATGCTCGTGATGCCGCGTGCGGTCAGTTGAGCCTTCACGACATCTGACACGGCGACGGTGCTGCCGATGATGTATGCGTGAGTCGCGCCCAGCCGCTCGATCTCGTCACCGATGACGTCAGGCAGTGCGGTGGGCTTCGTGAGCAGGATCGGTGCGTCATTGACACCAGCGAGCGGTGCCGCCGAGAGCGCGTCGGCAAAGCCAAGCCCGCTCGCGATGACGACGGTGTCCGCGGACGCGAAGTATGACTTCGATATCGCGGCGGAGGTGCCGTACCGGTCTGGCCCTGCGACCCGATAGACCCGGTTGGCGATGAGGTCCGCGATGGGGCGGAGCCATACGTCCACGCCAGTCAGCGCATCATCAACCGGCGTCAGATAGGCATGCGACTCCTCGAGGGGCAGGCCGCTGAACCAGTAGACCTGGTCCCGGTAGACGCCGGTCAGGTCCTCGAATGCGATGATGACCGGGGTTGCATTCGGCAGGTCCGTTACAGTGTAGTTGCCGCTGGCGTCGACGATCGCGCTGCCAAGCACGGTTCTGACGGGAGTGTCTGCCCAGAGGTCCTCGGCGTCGAACACTTCGACGCGCACCCCAGGAAGTGCGGTTCCGGGGGAGCCCCACAACTCCACGCGTCCACTGATGCTCGAGAGCGCAAATGCAGATCCTGCAGAGCCGAAGACTGCGATTGCGGCCATGAGTGTGGCGATGAACGTGATCCGTAGAACGAGCGGTAGACGTTTCACGGTTGCCCCAGACTGTCCGTGTGTGCGGCTTCACAACGGTGTGCGCACGATGTCAGATACCGCGGTATTCGCTTCTGTTGCCTCGGCTCCTGTATTCGGTCACCTGCACAGTGAAGGAGAAGCGACCGTTCGTCAGCTGAATATCCAGTCGCTGGTAGCCAATGCCGAGACAAACGGTAGCAATATGGTACTAGGCGGTGCAAATGGAGGGTCTCCGATGCCGAGCTTGTGCAAATACGCTGCGAACTGTCCGGTCTTCACCGCCGCGCTAGGGCCCCTTCCGCACATCGGTCTGCGATATCGCAAGGCGTACTGTCGCGGCGGGTGGGATGAATGTGCGCGATTCGCCGTCGCTGAAGCAGTCGGACGGGCAGGCGTGCCGGCGGGACTGCTTCCGAACGAGTCGCAGGCCGCGCGCGAACTCGTGGCCGCCAACTGACTCCTTGGTCCGCACGGCGGACGAGTACCTCGGCCCCGCGCTAAGCAGCCGGCGCGGGGCCGCATTGTGTCGTCCGCGCGGTCTTGAGCGAGTGAATCGCTACGATGATTGCTTCACGACAGGGATGCCCTCGATCACATCCGGGATCAGTGCGTCCGCATCTGACGAGTCTGACGCGAGTCCGACTATGATCGCGGGACGACCTGCGGAGTCTTTGCCAATGCCCATGGACATGACGCCGCGCACCCGCAGTAGGCGGCTAGCGTGTTTGGTAAGCACGTGTTCGGGACTCTGTCGGTCGGCATCGCGAGGCGCGTCACTTGCAAGCAGCTTGCTGAACCATTCTTGGAGGGCTGACACGCGAGGGTTCCTCTCAAGCGACGCGACAGTCGGTGGCGCTCATGCGACCGTAGCGTAACGGGAGGGAATCGTCTACAGAACGCGCGTTAATCGTCTTGCGGAGCGCCGCCTTTATGACATTTCTCGCACGACGCGCTGGCGAACCCGTTCGGGTGGCAGTCCCCGCACGGGAAACTGCGGTAGCTGTGTTCCTCCAGCCGAGGATGATCGAAGACGGCATCCTTGAACGCCACCGACGGCTTGTGGCAGGACTTGCAGTCCGCGCCGAAGTGGTTCGCGGGGGGCTTATGGCAGGTTGAGCATGGCGCCTGCGCCATATCGTGACAGTTCGAACACGTGACGATCTTGTGCCCGGCCAGCGCGGAGTGTGCGCCCTTGACGGAGAGCGACTCACCGACCACAAGTGCTCCGCCCTGCTGGGATCCTGACCTGAGTATGCCTGCCGCGTCCAGCGCCGCAAACGTGATGGTATGACCGGCACTGGCATGGCACTGCTGACAGGCGAGCTTCTTGGCGTGTTCCGCGTGCGTGAGTCCGTTGCCGATGTCTGCTTCGACTGTCTCGTGGCAGGTTATGCACCTGGCATCGGGAACCTCGACCGACAGCGAGGGGAAGGTCGGCTTCGTCGTGAAGTGGTCCCACACCTCTTTGAGCGCGACGAACTTGTGCAGGAACTGGGCGGTCAGGCCCGGGTCGACGTGGCAGTCGACACATGATACGTCCGTGTGGGTGCCGGTGGCCCATGCATCGTAGTACGGCTGCATCTCATGGCATACCTTGCAGAACGCCGGTCGCTCGGTGTAGACGAACGTACCTGCCACGAGCCCGATGCCGATGAGTCCTACGACCAGCCAGATCATCAAACGTGCGGACAGGGTTCTACGCGGCTTCTCGGACATCATGCCCCCAGGTCGACGGGTGTGCTTTCCATTTCATACCACTTCAGGGGCGAAATCTGCGTGCTAGTGGACGGTTCCAAGGCTGCGGCCCCAGCCGTGTGCGGTGATGGCCGAATTTAGTTGGTCGCACAGCCGATCTCGGGAATACGTCCCGGGCGGCAGAAGCGTCACCACATCCAGGACGTCGCCCGCGATATCGGCAAGCTCCGCGCGCACGATGAACTCGAGCCGCGGCACGCGACGCCGTTCGGCGAAGAGCGTGTCGATGAGTCTCTGAAGTGCGGCGTGGTCTTCGGTGGAATGCATGCGCGACATCATAGCGGAAGCGCGACCCGACGCCGAGCCGCGCTTCCGTGCTACTACGATCGCTTCGGCTACGGTAGAGCAGAGGTAAGGGCGCTCTTGACGCCCTCGCTCACGACGCTCGTGCTACCGAAGATGTCGATGCGTCCCACTTTGTGCTTGATCCCCGTCATGTAGCCGCTCACTCCGGCGGGAACCGCGGTCGGCTTCACGAGCAAGATCGGGCTTCCGTAGTGGCCCATCGCGGCGCCACCGCCGAGCGCATCCGGGAAGTTCGTGCCGGTTGCAATGCCCAGCGTATCGAGGTCGATCCAGTGGTGGTCCAATCCGCCCTGCACGACTTCGACGGCCGTGCTGTAGCGATCGATGCCGTCCCACCGCTCGACGTTCGGTGCCTGCAGCATCTCGGTGATGATGCGATTGCGGACATACTCGGAGACCACGTTCGTGCCGCCGGCTACCGCTCCGCCGTCGTCCATGTTGAAGTCGTCTATGACTTGGCTGACCGACGCGGGGATCGAGTCCTGTCGGACCAGCAGGATCGGCCACATGGCACCTGCGGCGACCGGCCCGAGCGCGAGCGCGTCGGGGAAGTTGCCGCCGTTGGCGAAGAAGGCTCCGGTGATCTTGTGGCCTGGCTGCAGGTAGTCGTTCATTGCCCGTGCGATTGCCGCCGACGTCTCGTACCTGTCATCGCCCCAGTCTCGGTAGACCGAGTAACCCGCGGTCGACAGCTGCTGCGATACCGCCCAGTCGACGGCGGCCGGTCCGCCTACGATGTGCACGTTGTGAGCTCCGAGGCGCTCGATCTCTGCCAGCGTCTCAGCCGAGATGGACGTTCGACGGCAGAGTAGCAGGGGTCCACCGAGGACGCGCGCAAAGGGCACCGCTGCGAGCGCGTCAGGGAAGTTCTCGCCCGTGCACAGCACCACATCGTTAGCGGAATCGAAGTACGCCTTGCTGACCTCGACCGCGGTCTTGTAGCGGTCCGTGCCGTACGTCCGGTCGACGTTCGGGGTGCTCGTGGCGATGTAGATGTCGTTGTTCAGTATCGAGACGGTACGCGTGTATACCACCGAGTTGCCGAAGATGGATGGTGCCATCTCATCATCCGTGGACGTTCCGACACCCATGCTGCCCATATAGTCCGTCGCACCCCACCTCACGTCGTACGTGGCAGTCTGATAGGCGCGGGACTCATGGAACAGCGACGGCGCGCTCGCGTTCGATTGCGCCCAGGAGCTGGCGCTCTCGGTTCCAAATCGCTCCGCATACAACGTGCCGGTATGATCGCGGGTTATTGCCCCGTAGTCGCCGTAGGCTTTGAGCGACTCGATGTCGTCGCCGCTCGGTGCCGTATAGACCGTGCGAGAGGAGGTGTCGATGCCCGGCTCGAAGACATACACGTTCTGGGTGATGAGCGCATCACTCCAGAAGATTCGGCCGCGATCCACATCCAGATAGGTGACGTTGGAGGAGTCCGGCACGGTTCCGGAGGTGTGCGAGTCGGTGTAGTGGACCCGACCGTCGGTCGCGTTGTACCAGGCGATGAGGTTGCCGGATATCCTCGGCATGGTCTCCTCGGCGGTCGTCGCTGCGATGGTCGTGCTCCGGCTCGCCACCGCGTCGTACTTGATGATGTCGCTGTCGCCGGTCGGGTAGTCCTCGTAGACGACGACACCTCCGGACACGTCCGGGTTGAGTTGGTTGTAGTCGTCGCCCGTACCGATCGTGACGGACGTGTTGTTGTGGAGGTTCTTCAGGCTGAGCGAGGTGTGGGATCCCGGGACGAGCGGTGTGCTCACCTGGTAGACGACCCAGTCACCATCGATCTCGGCGTTGTATTGCGAGGCCGATCCTGTCGCCAAGCCGACCCCTGTGAACGAGGTGGGGTAGGCGAACGCCACCCCGGATACAAGCATCGTTGCGACAACTGCCAGTGCGATGATCGAACGTCCCCGAAACGCGCTCATGCCAGGCCCCTTCCCTCGCGGCGCACACCCGTCCCCCGGGGTTGCGATGCGTGTGCGAGAAAGAAGTCGGGCCATCGTGCGTGTGTTGGAGCGCTTCGTTGGGCGGCTCGGCCGGGTGACTCGCACCCGCGCAGAACATGTGTGAACTATACCCAACGACCGTCGATGGCTGCTAGCCGAGCCACCCGCGGACTGCGTTTTCGACGCCGTCTCTACCCGCATCGACCACACCGGTGAAGCGCTCCTCGGCGGAACCGAGCTCTGCGAGTGCGTGAGGCACGCGTGCGTTCTCGGCGAGCTCCTGCACTTTGCCGAGAAGCTCCACGCCGGAAAGCGTGGCGGCGTCTTCGGGTAGCGGGTCGTCGTAGAGCAGTCCGGTGAGCGCCTTGTAGACATCGCCGCCGAACTTCGCCCAGTGCGCGGTGGAGACAACGAGCACGGGGTTCGCGTCGCGCAGGCGCTCGGCCACTTCCCACGCGACCGCGGTGTGCGGGTCCATGAGGTAGCCGGTCTCGTCATAGACGCGAGCGATGACGCCGAGCGACTCGTCGTTGCTCACCCAGTCGCCGATGAAGTGCTCGCGCATGAGACGGAACGTCTCGCGGTCCACCTGGAAGCGACCCTCGGCGGAAAGCGACGCCATCCACTCGCGAACGCGCTCGGCACCGGCGAGTTCGAAGAGCAGGCGCTCCAGGTTAGAGCTTATGAGGATGTCCATGCTCGGGCTCGGTGTGGTCACGAACTGCCGGGCCGAGATGTCGTAGGTTCCCGTCGCGATGAAGTCAGCGAGCACGTTGTTCTCGTTGCTCGCACACAGGAGCTTGCCGAGCGGCACGCCCATGCGCTTCGCGTAGTACGCGCCGAGGATGTTGCCGAAGTTGCCGGTAGGCACGCACACGTCGATCTCGTCGCCGGCGGTCACGCCGCCGCTTGCGACCATGTCCGCGTACGCGCTTACGTAGTACGCGATCTGCGGCAGCAGCCGTCCCCAGTTGATGGAGTTCGCCGAGGAGAGCTTGAGGCCGTGCTTCTCGTGCAGCTCGGCGTTGAACGCCTCGTCGTTGAAGGCGGCCTTCACCGCGTTCTGACAGTCGTCGAAGTTGCCACGCACGCCGAAAACGCCCACGTTGTCGCCGCGCTGCGTCACCATCTGCTTGCGCTGGATGTCCGAGACCCCCTCGGCGGGGTAGAAGACGACGATGCGCGTGTGGTCGCGGTCGGCGAAGCCCTCAAGCGCGCCATGTCTTTGAACGCCGAGGTGGGCCCGTGCCAGAGTTCAAGCACGTGCATTCCCGCAACGACTTCTTCGATGGGCGCGACGCGCGGGTCGTCGAAGTTCTCACCATACGCGGTCCGCATAAGCTCGGCGATCCGCTCGGCGGGAAGATCGACGCCGAAGCGCTCGAAGATGGCCGTCGCGCGTTTCCAGTACGGCATGTCCGCAAGCGAAAGGATCTCGTCGATCGTGAAGGTCGGCAGGTCCTCGGGCACGTACAGGCCGCCGCCGAGCGCGATCCCCTTCACGACCGCGTCGGTGAACGCTGGTCGCGTGGTGTCGAGCCTTCTGGTGTCCCGATAGCGTCTGGTTTCCATGCGTGCATGGTAGCAGAGGAGCGGCGATATGGGAGAATCTGAGGCACCTGAAACGAGAGGATCCCGATGCGGCAGTTCGCGACGTTCACGACCGGCGATGGCCCACTTGTCGCCGTCGCGCTGCACGGCGGGCACGACCTTCGCCCAGAGCTTGCCGCACGCTCGTCGCTGACCGATCTCGATCGCCTTCGCGAGGAGGATCCGCATACTGCCGAGTGGACCACGTGCGCGCCCACGCGTGTGGTCGTGAACCGCTCGCGCTTCGAGGTGGACTGCAACCGACCGCGGGAGCGCGCGGTCTACAGGGTTCCCGAGGATGCCTGGGACCTACCGCTTTGGCGTGAGCCGCTCACCGAGGCAGCGGTCGATGAGTCACTCGCCGAGTACGACGCGTTCTACGCGCGCATGCGGGAGCTTCTCTCGGGCATCATCGCCGAACACGGCGCCGCGCTCGTTCTCGACCTTCACTCGTACAACCATCGCCGCGATGGCGCGGATGCGCCGCCTGCATCGCAGACGGAGAACCCGGACATCAATCTGGGCACGGGACACCTCGACCGCACACGATGGGGGAGCGTGGCCGATACATTCGTCGCCGGGATCACCGACGCGATGCCGGATGTCGACGTGCGGGAGAACGTGAAGTTCCGAGGCGGCCATCTCGCGCACTGGTGCTCTCTCACGTTCGGGGGCGCCGTCTGCATCCTGGCCGTCGAGTTCAAGAAGACGTACATGGACGAATGGTCCGGGGCGCTCGATCCGACGGCGTGCGAGCGCATCGGCGGCGCGCTTGAGCGTGTCGTCCCGCAGCTCGAAGCACGGTTCCTCGGCACGCTCTGACCCTGCGAACGCGGGCGCGGTCGGTACTTTGTGTCCTTGCCGTGAAATGCCTTGTCAGCGCCGGTTTCGGTGGCTAGTCTTGAGCGGCTGCAAATCCACTGTAGAAACGTGAGGATGCCCGTGCGCATCGGCTTCATGGTCAACGACATCGCGACGGAAGAGGTCGGGTACACGACGACCCGCCTGGCCGTCGCTGCTATCAATCGCGGTCACGAGGCGTGGGTCATGTCCGCCGGCGACTTCGCGTACGATCCGGACGAGAAGATCAAGGCGCGCGCCCGTCACGCGCCCGGCAAGAAGTACACCTCGGGCGCCGCGTACCTCACCGGCCTGCGTGGCCCGAAGGCGCGAGTGGAGCGCATCACCGTCGACGACCTCGATGTCTTGATGCTCCGCAGCAATCCCGCCGAGGAGGTCGGCGCCCGTCCGTGGGCGCAGAGCGCCGGTATCGAGTTCGGACGCATCGCGATGCGCAACGGCGTCATCGTGCTGAACGATCCGAACGGCCTCGCCAAGGCCATGAACAAGATGTACTTCCAGCTCTTCCCGGAAGAGGTCCGCCCCCGCACGCTTATCACGCGCGACCGCGACGAGATTAAGTCGTTCGTGAAGGAGCAGGACGGCCGAGCGGTGCTCAAGCCTCTCCAGGGCTCCGGCGGCAGCGGCGTGTTCATGGTCGATCACGCGTCCAACAAGAACCTCAACCAGATGGTGGAGGCGCTCACGCGTGATGGCTACGTCATCTGCCAGGAGTACCTCGAAGCCGCCGAGGAAGGCGATACCCGCCTGTTCATGATGAACGGGCAGCCGCTGCGCTACAAAGGGAAGTACGCGGCGTTCCGGCGCGTGCGCCAGGGCGACGACATCCGCAGTAACGTGCACGCTGGCGGCACGATCGCGCAGGCGCACATCTCGGACGCGCATCTGCGAATCGCGGAGATCGTGCGGCCGAAGATCGTCGCTGACGGCATGTTCCTCGTGGGACTCGATATCGTCGGCGACAAGCTCATGGAGATCAACGTCTTCTCGCCGGGCGGACTGGGTAGCGCGCAGAAGTTCGAGAAGGTCAACTTCGCGAACGGCGTTCTGGATGCGCTTGAGCGCAAGGTCGAGTACGCGGTGCACTACCGCCGCAACTTCAGCAACATCCAGATGGCGACGCTGTAGGAGCTACCCCTCGCCCTGATTGCCCTTCACCGGAATGCGGATGAGCAGCGCCGCGCCCTGCTCGGCGGGCTCCACCGTGAACGACCCGCCGTGCCGCTCCGCGCGGTTGCGCATGCCACGCAGGCCGAGATGCTCCTCCGAAAGCGAGTCCACGTCGGTCTCGGTCATGCCGGTCCCGTCGTCCTCGACGCGCATCACGAGCGCATCGGCCTCGACGGTGACCGAGGCGGTCACGCGCGTGGCACCGCCGTGCTCGACCGAGTTGTTGATTGCTTCCTCGAGCACGCACTGCAGGTCCCATCCCGTTTGTGCCGAGAGAACCGGCATCGAGTCGGCTACCACGAGGTCGACCGTCACGCCCAGACGCGCTGCTTGCTCGCGGGCTACGGACTCAAGCTGTGACCGCAGCGGATCGGTGCCCGTGAGCGAGGCCGTCCGCTGGCGCGCGTCACCGAGGATCTCCTGCAGGTCGGTCACGGTGTCGCGTATGTCATCGGCGACTTGCTCGAGCGATCTGCCCACCTCCGAGGAGAGCGCTTCGCCCGTGATCTCCACGCGCTTGGAGAGCGCCGAGAGGCGGTTGTACACCTTGTCGTGCGCGTCTTGTTGCACGCGCTCCATCTCCTCCAGCACGAGCAGCTGCGTGATGCGTCGGCGCTCCATGAGGAACGCTGCCGGAGATGCTACGAGCGCCATCGCGAGCAGCACTGCCGCACCGCCGAGGAACTGCGCCTGCCGGAGCGCGAGGAAGACCTGGACCTGTTGCCAGAACCGGCCCGTGGGCGTGAGATCCTCTTCGCTATACGCGGTCGGGGAGTCGTGCATCGTTGCAAGGACCACGATGCTCTGGGGCGGCGTCACCGGGGAGTTCATGAAGTCGACGGCACCCATCGCGGCATGAGCACCGTTGCCGCTCATGAGCGACGTCATCATCCAATTCGCGCCGTCTTCGTACTGCCACGCGTCGGCCGGAAGCTTCTCGGGCGAACCGTAATACGTGCTCCCGCGGGTCGCAGGCGGTGGCCAGACCGCGTTCCCCAGGCCGAGGGTCTTCTCGGCAGTGGATCCGGTCGGGATGCGAAGTGGGATCAGACGCATCTCCAGCGGACCCGCCACGAAGACGTTGCAGTTGTACTTGCGCGCGACTTCGTTCAGGCGCTCCTGGTACGTCGGAGACTGCGGATCGATCGTGAAGAACGTGCGGTCCGTGTCGATGTCGGTGCCCGGCATTGGCGCCGCATCGGCCATGATGTCGGGTGTCGTGACCCACACGTAGAAGTAGGGGATTCGAGCCGGCGTGCGGACGCCCTCGAAGATCGCGCGTGACTCGCCACCGGTTCCGGTCGTCTGGTCGAAGTTGCCCGGGAACGGCGCATGCACCGCGTATGACTGACGATTCTGCATCCACGGAATCAGCCACGGATCGACGACCAGGTGCTCCACGTCGAACTGCAGACTGCCTTCGATCGGCGGATACTGCGAGCGGATTTCGCTCGGCGTAGGGAGAAGGTCGGGTCGCGGGACGCTGCTGGCGACGAGCGACGGCACGGGCGGGTCGGGAACGAAGTAGACGTACACCCGCGCATCAAAGCGCTTCTCGAACTCCTTCGCCGCTACGAAGACCGGGTCATCTGTCGTCCAGCCCGGATCGACCGGCTCGCCGCTTGCCGAGAAGAGCTCGGACGCTTTGGAGCCGGCTGCCTCTAGGAGCTCCTGCGACATCGTCTGGAAGCTGTCGCTCAGAGACGCCTCCGTCTGGCCGTACTTCGCATACGCGCGGTCGGCTGCAAGCCACTGCTCGGCTGCCGTCCTCTCGTCGTACGCTTCGATGGGCGCCTCTCCGCTGGCCTGTGCGATTGCGCGGTATTCACGGACGGTATCGATCTGTGCGCGAAGTCCGGTCGGCACCGCCAGCCAGACGAACGAGAGCAGCAGGCCGGCAACGAGCGGTGAGAATTGGAGCACGCGGATATACCAGCGGGTCTTGACCGCGACCTTCATCGGGCGCTCCTCGTCCGGGCCACGAGACGCTTGTACGCTTCCTGCCGCGTGCCGGCGCCAAGCACCTGATATGCGGTCTTTATGCGCGAGTTCACGGTGTTGACGCTGAGCATCAGCTCGTCGGCTATCTCCTTGGCCGACATGCCGCAGAAGCAGTAGAGGTAGAGCGTCTTGCGGATCGACTCGGTGAGGTCCCTGAACTCAGGTTCCGCGGGAAGCACTTCTGTGACGTAGTCGCCCAGGTCCGTGAGCGTGCCGAGCAGCTCGTCGGCGATCGAGCGGGTGAGGACGAAACGACCGTCGGCAGCTCGCGCGATAGCGTCGGCGATGCCCGCGGTAGACTCATTCTTCCAAACGTAGCCGTCCGCGCCCGCTCTCACGGCGGCGATGACGGTGGCCGGCTCGTCGGACACCGAGGTCATCAGGATGCGGCAGGCGGGGCACGCGAGCTTGAGGGCGGGGATAGCCTCGATGCCGCCGGTGGCGTCCTTGCCGAGGCGAACGTCGAGGAGGATCACCTCGGGCAGCGGCTCGTGCTGCTTCGCGGCGGCTTCGAGGAAGGCACTCGCCTCGTCGGCACTGCCGACGGCTTCGAGTACGCGCGTACGCACATCGCGCGCGACGAGCGCGCGGAGTGCTTCCCGGGCGTAGTAGTCATCGTCGACGATCAGCACTCGTACCGGAGCGATGCTCGGCATGGTTCCCCCTCGAAGAACGTACGACCTGTGGGAATCTTTACACGTCGAGCAGGCGAGTGCACCACCAGAAGTTGGTGAGTGCGCCGCAGAGCCCCTGCGTCTGCTACCCTTCGTGCTACGGAGACGCGGGTCAGGGAGGTTCTGGATGAAGCACGTGGTTGTGATCCTCGATGGTGCTGCCGGCTGGCCGCTTCCCGAGCTTGGCGGGCGCACGACGCTTGCCGCCGCGAACACTCCGAATCTGGACGCGCTTGCGTACGGGGGTCGCATCGGGCTCGCGCAGACGGTACCGGCGGGCGCGGAGCCGTCCTCCTCGGCGGCATGCACGGCGATCCTCGGCTATGACCCGGTCGCGAACTACGTTGGCCGAGGCGCCATCGAAGCTGCCAGCATGGGCATCACCCTTGCGCCCGACGAAGTCGCTTTGCGGATGAACCTGGTGAACGTCGCCGACGGCTGCATGGCCTCATACGCATGCGGGCACATCACGACGCCCGAATCGCGCGCGATCGTCACGGAACTAGGCGAAGCGCTTGGCGACGAGACGTTCCGCTTCTACCCGGGCGTGGCATACCGCCACATCCTGGTCGTCAAGGGCCACAACGAACTTGTGGACCTTGGCTTCACGCCGCCACACGACATCTCGGACAAGTCCATCGAGGGCCAACTGCCGAGAGGCACCGGTAGCGAGCTGCTGCTCGACCTCATGGCGCGCGCCCGCGAGGTGCTGACAACATCACCGGCGAACCTGGCGCGCGCAGCCGCTGGCGGGTTGCCCGCAACCGATATCTGGCCGTTCTGGCCGGGCGTTGCACCGGCGGGCCTGCGTTCGTTCTCGGAGGTCTACGGCGTGAGCGCTGCCATGACGTCGGGCGTGGACCTGCTCAACGGACTCTCGGTGCTGCTCGGCATCGACCGGTTGGACATCCCGGGCGTGTCCGACGGCGCCGACAACGACTACGTCGCCCAAGCCGAGGGCGGACTCGCCGCGCTCGAGGATCACGATCTTGTAGTCATCCATGTGGAATCGCCCGATGAAGAGGGACACGCCGGAAGCATCGAGGGGAAGATCGCGGCGATCGAAGATATCGACCGCATGGTCATATCCCGTGTTCGCGATTACCCCGGCCAGCTCCGTATCCTCTGCATGCCGGATCACCCCACGCCCATCGCCATCAAGACGCACGTGGGCGAGCCCGTCCCCTTCGTCCTCATGGGCCCGGGCATCGAGCGCTCGGGTGCGACCGGCTTCGACGAGCAGGCAGCAGCAGCCACAGGGCTGCGGGTCGACCCGGGCTACGGCGTGATGCGGTTGCTTCTCGGCTAGCGGGCTCGCTACTTGATCTTCGCCGCGATGGCGTCGTTGACGGCGCTCGACACAACGTTTGATCCGCCGAATACCTCCACGCGACCGATTTCGTATTCGTGCGCGACGAGGAAGTTGTTCGTTGCGGCGGAGAGCGACGTTCCGCTCGTCAGCAGGAGAGGACTCCCGTAGTACCCGAGCGCGGCGCCCCCGGCGAGTGCGTCCGGGAAGGACGCGCCGGTGGCTATGCCGAGGGTATCAAGGTCGACCCAGCGACTCGACAGTCCGACGTTGACCACGGCCGCGGCTGTCTCGTAGCGGTTGGCGCCTGCCACTCGCAGACACGGTCCGAGCGCACCGTTCGTCGCGATGAGTGTATTCAGAGCGGATGCGGTGCTCGCGCTCACGGCCGTGGTGTCGCCCGCGATGTACCCGTACGTGATGTCGAGGGTGTTCACGGCGCTCGCAATCGGTGCGGGCACGGAATCGGTCTTCACGAGCAGGATCGGGCCCTGTGCCGCCGCGGCGACGGGTCCCAGTGCGAGCGCGTCGGGGAAGGTATCGCCTCTGGCAAAGAACCCGCGGTAGACGCCGTCCTCGCCGACGATCTCCTCCATGCGCAGCGCGATCTTCGCGGATGTGTCGTAGCGGTCAACGCCCGCGATTCGCTCGGTCGTGTACGTTGCTTTGAGCTGGTTCTCGACCGCTGTGGAGATGGCGGCCGTCCCCCCGATGATGTAGATCTTCGTCGGCGCGAGCCGGGTGATCTCGGCGAGGGTCTCGGCCGGAATCGAATCCCGGCGCGTTAGCAGGAGCGGCGACTGCACCGCGCGCGCGAACGGTGCTGCGGAGAGCGCGTCCGGGAAGTTCTCGCCCGTGCACAAGACCACGTTGTCGAGTTGCGCGAACACCGAACTCCCTGCTCCGAAGTACGCCACACTCGCGGCCGCCGCCGTTGCGTACCGGTTGGCGCCGTACGTCCGGGCTTGCAGCGTGCTCGCTCCGGTGCCGAGCACGACGTCCCAGTCGGCGCCGGTATTGCGGTCCCACGCGATCCGGTGACCGTAGACGGATGGGCGTTGGTCCTGCTCGGTGTTGCCGAGCGTGCTGTTCAGGTGCCCTGGTCTGATGTACGTGATGTCCTCACCGACAGTCCCGGGTGCGACATACGCGAACGTGTTGTGGAACACGCTGGGGTAGTACTCATTTCCGGTAGTGTTCGCCAACGTTGAGAGCGCTCGTGATCTGAAATCGAAGAGCATGACGTTGTCGTTTGTCGTGACGAAAAACGAAGAGACGATGCGATCGCCGTGTACTTCTATGTCGTTGGGTTGCGGGCCGAAGGACGCCATCTGACCGGTGATGAGCGGCGGATATACCATGGCGACCCTGAGATCCCTGAAGTCCGGGTTCGTCCAGATGATGCGACCGTTGTCGACATCGTGCCCGTGGGAGTTGTCGAGGGCCGAGTTGATGAGCGTGGATGCCACCATCGGCTGGTTGTAGTCGCGGTACCACAGGTAGCCGGTTGTGGAGTCCTTCCACATGATGATGTTGCCGTCGACACGTGGATCGATCTCATCGTTGATGGTGGCCGAGACGTTCATCGAGTTATCGGTGGCCCAGTTGTACACCTTGACGTTCCAATTACCGGTCGAGTTGTCCTGGTAGACCACGAGGTCGCCGGAAACGTCGGGGTTGGACTGTTGGAATCCGTCCCCTGCGCCGATCGAGCGGGTGACGCCGGTATCGAGATTCTTCACGTAGATGGCGTAGTCCGTATGGCCTGGTCCGATCCAGCGCTCCCAAACCAGCAGCTTGCCGTCCAGCTTCGCATTCCAGTCCCAGTCGGTGGCGCTCGCGGCCACGTCGGAGGTCGAGAAGACGACCGCCGGCAGGGATGGCGTGAGCGCCGCGCCGGGGGTGCTTCCAAGCAGCACCACAATAGTCGTCGCGACTGCAAGCGTCTGCAGCGCAGAGCGTCTCTTCATGGCGTCCCCCTCGTCTCCCGCAGCCCTTGCACACGGCAAGAGCCGACTCCTTCTCGGGATTCTCTGTAGCAATGCGTACCCGCAGCCGCCCGCAATCTCACGCCGGCATCCGCGCTTGTCGGCAGCAGCGGTCGGGTATCTCCTTTTGCGAAAGGCAACCGACGCAAGGAGCGCGCATGTCACGCAGCATCTGGAAGGGCGACATCAGCTTCGGGCTGGTCACCATACCCGTCTCGCTTCATCCCGCCGAGGAGCGCAACGAGCTCGCATTCCACTTGCTCGACGGTCGTGACATGGCCCCCATCAAGCAGGAGCGCGTGAACAGCGTCACGGGCGAGACGGTGCCGTGGGAGGACATCGTCAAGGGGTACGAGTACGAGGCCGGGCGCTACGTCGTCGTGACCGACGAGGACTTCCGCGCCGCCGACGTCGAGGCCACGCGCACCGTCGACGTGCTTGCCATGGTCCGCGCCGAGGAGATATCGACGCTCTACTACGATCACCCCTACTACCTCGCGCCTGCGAGCAAAGCAGCGCGAAAGCCGTACGCGATTCTTCGCGACACGCTCGCGAAGACCGGGTATGTGGGCGTGGCGAGCATCGTCATCCGTACGCGGCAGCACCTTGCGGCGCTCATGCCGCTCGGTGATGCGCTCGTGCTCGACATCCTGCGCTATCCCTACGAGATCCGCTCGGCGGAGGATCTGGAGCTTCCGGGAAGCGACCCGGCCGAACTTGGCGTGTCCGATGCCGAGATGAACCTGGCCTCGCAGCTCGTGGAGGCGATGGTCGGACCGTGGAATCCCTCTGCATATCGCGACACCTACCGGGAGTCGCTGCTCGCGCTCATCAAGCGCAAAGTCGAGACCGGCGAGGTGCTTGCCCCGCCAGTTGCCGAGGAACGACCCGCGGCCGGGGAAGTCATCGACATCATGTCGCTCCTGAAGCGGAGCCTGGACGAGCGTCGCGCGGCCGGGGGAGCGTAGCCGATGCCGCTTGAGGAGTATCGAGCGAAGCGGCACTTCGACCGAACGCCGGAGCCTGCGGGCGGAGCCGAGCCGGACGCGCCGCTGCCGCGCTTCGTCGTGCAGAAGCATGCGGCATCGCGGCTGCACTACGACTTCCGGCTTGAGATGGACGGCGTTCTGCGCTCGTGGGCGATTCCGAAAGGGCCGAGCCTGGATACCTCGCAGAAGCGTCTTGCAGTGCAGGTCGAGGATCACCCGCTCGAATACGGCGATTTCGAGGGAACGATACCGGCGGGCGAATACGGCGGCGGTACCGTGATGGTGTGGGACCACGGCACGTGGGAGCCCATCAACGACCCTGTCGAAGGGTACGCGCGCGGCGACTTCAAGGTGCGGCTCTCGGGAGAGAAACTCAAAGGCGGCTTCGTGCTCGTGCGCCTGAAGCCGCGCGCCGGAGAGAAGCAGGTGAGCTGGCTGCTCATCAAGGAGCGCGACGGGTACATGCGGCCGCTCGCCGAAGGCGACGTGCTCGATCTTGATCGCTCCGTGGCGACCGGACGCACGATGGACGAGATCGCAGCCGGCGCGCCTGCGGCACGCGTCTCTGGTGGCGGTGACGACCCGGCAGCGTTATCGGGGGCGGTTGCCGCCCCCTCGCCCGAGCGTATCGAGCCGATGCTGGCTACCGCCGTCGAGACGCCGCCGGACGGCGCGGACTGGCTGCACGAGATCAAGCTGGATGGCTACCGCGCGCTCTGCCGTGTCCGTGGCGAGGACGTGCGGTTCTTCACCCGTAGCGGTGCGGACTGGACCGCGCGTTTCTCGGCCCTGGTGCCGGCGGTGCGCGAGCTCGCTCTTGGCGACGCCTGGCTCGACGGCGAGGTGGTCGCGCTTCTGCCGGACGGCCGCTCGGGATTCGGAGCGCTGCAGGCCGAGCTCAAGCGCGGCGACGCTGCGGATCTCACGTACTTCGCCTTCGACCTGCCGTACCTGCGCGGTTTCGATCTGCGCGCGGTGGCGCTTGAAGACCGCAAGGCGCTGCTCGGCACGCTTGTGGGGACGGCTGCCGGGCGCGTGCGGTATCTCGATCATGTGTGGGGTGGGGGAGCCGAGTTCCATCGGCAGACATGCGCATTCGCGCTCGAGGGCGCGGTGAGCAAGCGTGCCCCGGCACCGTACCGTTCGGGTCGTGGACGTGATTGGCGAAAGCACAAGTGCAGACTTCGCCAGGAGTTCGTGGTGGTGGGCTACACGCTGCCCGCGTCCGGCGGTGCCGGCATCGGCGCGCTCGTGCTTGCGGCGAAGGGGCCGAGCGGGGCGCTTGCGTACTCCGGCAGGGCCGGGACGGGGTTCTCGGCCAAGGAGGCGGGGTTGTTGCGCCGCCGTCTCGACCGGCTCGCTACCGATGAACCGCCGGTGACCGACATCCCGACCAAGGAGGCCACGGGCGTTCGGTGGGCGCGCCCCGAGGTGGTCGTGGAAGTCGAGTTCGCCGAGTGGACCGAGGGCGGGTTGCTTCGCCAGGCATCGTTTGTAGGCGTACGCGAAGACAAACCTGCGACCGAAGTGCACAGGGAGCGTCCCGTTGACTCGAAGCTCGCGGTGCTCGGCGTGAACCTCACGCACCCCGACAAAGTGCTCTTCCACGAGGTGGGCGTCACGAAGCGGGAGCTCGCCACGTACTACGAGCGCGTAGCGGAACACCTGCTCCCGGAGCTCCGCAACCGGCCGCTCGTGCTCGTTCGTTGTCCGCACGGCACCGAGCAGGCGTGCTTCTACCAGAAGGAGGCCTCGGTCGGCTTTCCGGAGGGCATGCGAACCGTGCCGGTCCAGCACGAGGACGGCATCGTGAACTACGCGCTTGCCGATGATATCGAAGACGTGATCGGCCTCGTGCAGCTCGGCGTGCTCGAGATCCACACGTGGGGCTCGCTCGCCGACGATGTCGAGCGTCCCGACCGCATCGTGATCGACCTCGACCCGGGTCCCGGTGTGCCGTGGAGCGCCGTGAGCGACGCCGCACTGCTCATCAGAGACGGCCTTGTGGGCATCGGACTCGGCGCGTTCGCGAAGACGACCGGCAGCAAGGGGCTGCATATCGTCACGCCGATCACGCGGGAGGGCGACTGGGGTGCGGTGAAGGAGGTGGCCCGCACGTTCTGCGAGGCGGTTGCACTTGCCGATCCGACCCGGTTCACGACGAACCCTCGCAAGGCAGAGCGGGTCGGTCGCGTCTTCATCGACTACGTCCGCAACTCGCGCGGCGCTACGGCAGTTGCAGCGTATTCGTCGCGCGCCCGACCCGGAGCCACAGTCTCGGTACCCGTTCGGTGGGACGAGATCGAGGCAGGTGTGCGGTCCGACGCCTACACCATCAGAAGCGTGCCGAGGAGAGTGGCGGCACTACGCGAGGATCCGTGGGCGAATTACGAGGATGCGCGACGGCCGCTCGACACCAGCGTCCGCAACGCTCTCGGGCTCATGTGACCCTAAGACACGTCCCGGTTCTTCGAGAACACGAAAACCACGAATGCACACCCGACGGCCGTAGCGATCACGGCGAGCGCCAGCTCATCGGCGATCGTGCCATCACGCTGCTCGGTGGTTGCGAACGGTGAGCGGGTCTTGTCAGTCACGGGCGGTACGCTCTTCTGCGTCAGGTTGTCCTGAGCGAAGGAGCACACGGGCAGCGCGAGAACGAGTGTCAGCGCGATGATCGTGACAAGCGCGATTCCTGTGCGTGCTCGTGGCATGTAGGGTTCTCCGCGGTCCTGAGTGTTGCGGGCGTCTGCTCTTGAGCGAATCTCGTACCGTGTGCCTAGTCCACAGAGAATTGCGCGGCATGAAGGCGTGCGAAGAGGCCGTCCCGTACGAGGAGTTCGGCGTAGGTGCCGTCCTCGACGATGGCTCCGTGGTCGACCACGACGATGCGGTCGGCATCGCGGATGGTGGAGAGCCGATGCGCGATCACGAACGCGGTCCGACCATGCAGGATATCGGCGAGCGCCTCCTGGATGAGGATCTCGGTACGGGTGTCGACTGACGAGGTCGCCTCGTCGAGTACGAGGATCGCCGGATTCGAAAGGACCGCACGGGCGAACGCGATGAGCTGTCGCTGTCCGGTCGATAGCAGCACGCCGCGCTCGCCGACGGGTGTGTCGTAGCCGTCAGCCAGACGATCGATGAACGTGCTCGCCCGCGATGCTTCCGCAGCGGCGCGAACGTCATCATCCGAGGCGTCCAGGCGGCCGTAGCGGATGTTCTCGGCGATCGTGCCCGAGAAGAGGAACGGGTCTTGCAGCACGACGCCCAGGTTCGAGCGCAGCGACGACAAGGTAATCGCGCGGAGGTCGGTGCCGTCTACGAGCACGCGACCGCCGGTGGGATCGTAGAAGCGGGCCAGCAGATTGATCATGGTGCTCTTGCCGGCACCGGTCGGACCGACGATGGCGAGCGTCGTCCCCGCCTCGACGTGCAGATCGATGTCGTCGAGCACCACGCCGCCTGTCCCGTACGAGAAGCGCACGTGCTCGAAGCAAACCTCGCCGCGCACCGCGCCGAGATCGATCGCGTCGGGTGCGTCGGTGACCTCCGGCGGTGTGTCCAGCAGATCGAAGACGCGCTCACCACCCGCGAGCGCCGATTGCGTCTCGGCCCAGAGGCTTGAGAGCTGACTCACGGCGTTGAAGAAGGAGCGCGAGTAGCCGAAGAACGCGACGACCACGCCCACGGTCACCATGCCGCCCGCAGCCAGGAACCCGCCGTATCCCGCAACCAGCGCGGTCGATGCGGCCGAGATGACCGCCAGCACCGGCGGGAACGCTGCCGAGACGGCCGAGGCTGCGATGTTGGCGTCGCGGTTCGTGGCGTTGCGCTCGGCGAACTCGCCACGGTTGCGCTCGGTGCGAACGAATGCCTGCGCCACCCGGATGCCCGCGAGGTCCTCGGCAAGGCTCGCCGAGACGTCGCCGATCGTCTCCTGGCGACGGCGGAACACGCGACGGGCGAGCGAGCCGAAGAGCCAGCTCGCCACATACATCACCGGCACGACGAGCAGCGTCACGAGCGCGAGCCGCCAGCTGACGAGTGCCATGCCGACGAGCGTGGCGGTGAAGCCGAGGAGTGCGCCCAGCACGCGTCGGAATCCTTGCGCGAGGAACGAGTTGACCTGCTCGATGTCGTTGATGAGCCGGCTCATGATGTCGCCCGACTCGGCGGTCTCGAAAAACGCCACCGAGAGATCCTGCACCTTGTCGAAGACCTCACCGCGAAGCTCGAAGAGCGCTTCTTGGCCAACGGTACCGAGCACGAGGATCTGCATGCGCTGGGAGTACCAGCCTGCGAACGTCGATACGAAGAGCGCCACGATGGGGAGCGCGAGTGCGGCAGTCCGGCCTCCGGCCTTCGCACCTGCGATCGCGGTATCCACGATCCAGCCGGTGATGGCGGGAGATGCCGCCGTGTTGAGCGATGAGATCACGAGCCAGGCGAACGCCACGATGACGCGTCGCTTGTGCGGCCTGAGATAGCCGAGCAGCCTGAGCGCGGAGGCCCGGGCGTTGCGGGCGCGGTCGCGCTTCGCAAGCGAGGTGAGCGATCCTGTACCGCGCGCCACAGCTACTCACCCTCCAGCATGCAGGACTCGGGCAGGTCGAGCTCTTCGCCGCCGACGAGCTGGCTCGCCGCGATTTCCGCGTACACGCAACTCTCGGCAAGGAGCGCCTCGTGTGTTCCGCGCGCAACGACAGCACCATCCTCGATGACGAGGATCTCGTCCGCGCGCTTCACGGTCGAGAGACGCTGGGCGACGATGAACGTCGTCCTGCCGCCGATGAGGCGGTCGAGGCTCGCGCGCAGCGCCGATTCGGTCTCGGCGTCCACCGAGGAAGTCGAGTCATCCATGATGAGCACCCGCGGATCGATCAGCAGCGCGCGGGCGATCGCGATGCGCTGTCGCTGTCCGCCGGAGAGCTTGATGCCTCGCTCGCCGACGCGGGTGTCGTAGCCGTCGGAGAGCTGCTCGATGAAGGTGTCGGCCTGTGCCGCCTGCGCGGCCGCGGCGATGGCGTCGGGGGTCGCGTCCGGCTTGCCGTAAGCGATGTTCTCCGCGATGGTGCCCGAGAACAGCACGCTGTCTTGCATGACGACGCCGATGCGGCCCCGCAGTGAGGCGAGTGTGAGATCGCGGACGTCATGGTCGTCGAGCAGCACGGCACCACCGGTGACGTCGTAGAAGCGAGGGACCAGGTTCACGACCGACGTCTTGCCCGAGCCGGTCGATCCGACGAGCGCGATCGTGGCGCCGGGTTCGACGACGAACGACACGCCGTTGAGCGTCTCGGCATCGGAACCCGGGTAGCGCAGATGTACGTCGCGGAACTCCACGCGCCCGCGCGCGTTCGTGAGCTCGATCGCGCCGGGTCGCTCGGGAACGTCGGTTTCGGCGTCGAGCACCTCGAAGAGCCTGCTTGCCGAGGCCCCCGCGCGGGCGATGGTCTGCGCGCCGAAGCCGAGCACGAACAGCGGCTGCAGCAGCAGCATGAGGTAGCTCGTGAACGCGACGAGCTCGCCCACTGTGAGCCTTCCGTGAGCGACCTGCACCGCTCCAGCCCACACGACGAGCGCCACGCCCAGGTTGCCCACGCTGAAGAGCAGCGGGAACGCGTTCGCGACGGTTCGGCGCACGGTGAGGCCTTGTTGCAGCAGCGATTCGTTGGCGGCCCGGTAGCGTGCGGCCTCGAACGGCTCGCGGGCGAACGCCTTCACGACGCGGATGCCGGCCACGTTCTCCTGGAGGATCGAGTTCAGTGCCGAGAGCCGCTGCTGGAAGCCGCGGAACATCGGTCCCAGCTTGGAGACGAACCGCACGAGCACCAGGATCGTGAGCGGGATGGCGACAAGCGCGACAAGGGCGAGCTGCCAGTTCATCGCGAGAAGTAAGACGACCGCGCCCACGAGCATGATCGCGGCGGCGATCGCCTGGACGAGCCCGCCGCCCACGAAGTCCCGTACGAGGTCGACATCCGAGGTGAGTCGGGTGATGAGCTGCCCGGTCTGGATGCGGTCGTGGTACGAGAACGAGAGCGTCTGCAGGCGCTCGAAGATCGCTTCGCGCATGTCGTATGCGGCGCCGTGGCTCGCTTTCGCCGAGAGGAATCCCTGCAGGAACTGCGCGACCCCGCCTGCGGCAGCGACGCCGATCAGCAGCAGCGCTCCGCTCGTGATGACCTCCCTGCGTCCCGCCGTGATGCCTTGGTCGATGATGCGACGCAGGATCTGTGGCGCGATGAGGTCCGCCACCGATGAGCCGAGCACAGCCAGCACTGCGGCGGCCGCTACAAGGCGGTAGCGGCGCATGAAACGGAGCGATCGCAAGAGGTCGGTGTTCACGGGGCTCCTCGGCATGTGGCTACCGTCAGGATAACTCACGCGTCTGACCCGTGACGTACGACAGCCCGGGGACGGTGCCCCGGGCTGTCGCGAGGGAGGGGGTGGGAGGAGGCCTGAGGGGGGTGGCCGCCTCCCTAAACAAGGAGGGAAGGGAGGGAGTGTGTGTGGTTGTTAGCCTTTCAGCGCTGACGCGATGACGTTGTACTGGTCCGCATCGATCTCACCCTTGGCAAGTCGCTCGCGAGCGATTGCAAGAGCGTTGTCCTGAGCGCCACCCACGGGGTAGGTCGCCTGCGGCTGGTTGTACATCGCCGTGTGATGCGTGCCGTGCTTGCGCCCAACGACGAGCCAGATGACCAGCACCGCGACAAGCGCGAGGAGGAAGAAGCCGAAGATCAGACCGCCGTATCCAAAACCGCCGACCATGTGGCCGACTCCGTACCCGATTCGTCCGTAACCCATCATTTCGAGGACTCCTTATCAAGACGTGTGTCTTTGTGTGCTGAAAGGAGTATCTCCTGCAGGTGTGCAGCACAAATGAGCGTGATGTGAAGAACAGATGCGCATGCAAATGCGCAGCGAAAGGTTGCCTAGGCCTCGATCGGAACGCTCTCGGGGTCTGGCTCCGCGTGTGATAGCCGCGGCGGATGCGTGGGGGCGCTTGTGGTGAGCGCCACACCTGCCACGATCACCGCCATACCGGCAAGCACCCAGCCGTCCACCGGCTCGCGAAGCACGAGCCACCCCAGGAACACCGCGATCACCGGGTTCACGTACGCGTACGTCATCACCTTCGAGGCAGGCGCGTTGCGCAGCAGCCACACGAAGGCGGTGAACGCGACGCACGAGCCCATGACGCTCAGGTAGATGATCGCGCCGATTCCGCCCGGCGTGAGGATGAACTGCGGCCACTCGCCGACGACGGTCCCGATGCCGAGCAGCACCACGCCTGCCACACCCATCTCGTAGCCTGTGGCGACGAGCGCGTCGGTCTTGACCGGGTGCCGCTTGGAGTACATCGATCCCGCAGTCCACAGCCACGTTCCAAGGATCTGGATCCCGATGCCGATGAACTCCTCACGCGTGCCGTGCAGGCCCACGAGCCTGGGCGCCATCAGGATGCCGAGCCCTGAGAATCCCACGACGAGACCGAGGATGCCGCGCCATGAAGGACGCTCCATGCCGGGGAGCAGGTACTCGGCAAGGGCGGTCCACAAGGGGAGCAACGCAACGATCAGCGCGGCGAGACCCGAGGGGATGCTTCTTTCGGAGAGGAATGTGAAGTACATGCCGCCCACGAGCAGGAAGAGCCCCACGATGCTCACGACGCGGAACTCGTTCCACGGGATGCGGATGCTTGAGCCGCGCCAGCGGGCGAATGCGAGCAAGATAACGGCTGCCGAGGCAAGGCGTGTTCCGGCGAACAGCGCTGGCGGCAGAGCGGCCTGTAGGCCGATGCGGATGCCGAGGTACGTCGAGCCCCACACCACGTACAGGACGGCGAAGGCGACGATGAGCTTGACCTTGTGCGACCAGCGCAACGGATTGAGTCCCAACGTCCCCCCTCGGCAGGTGTGTCGGAACAGGATACACCTGCGCCAGGTGGGCGAATATCACCAACTCGGGTAGATTGAGCGCATGGGAGACGAAGGATATCCAAAGCCGGCCATGAGCGGCGATACTGTCGTGATCCGAGACGCCGTTTCGGGTCCCGAGGTGCTGCTCATCCGTCGCGGGCGCGAGCCGTTTGCGGGCGCTTGGGCGCTTCCCGGGGGCTTCATCGAGCCGTTCGAGCGTCCGGAGGATGCAGCGCGTCGCGAACTTGCCGAGGAAACGGGCCTGGTTCTCACGCAGCTCTTCGCGCTCGTGGGCGTGTACGGCGAGCGTGGACGCGACCCGCGCGGGTGGACCGTCTCGGCGGCCTACGTGGTGCGAGTCGATGGCGACACGCCGCCGGTGAGTGGCGGAGATGACGCGGAGGAGGCGCGCTGGTTCCGGGTGGATGCCCTGCCGGACCTGGCGTTCGATCACGCGGCGATCGTGGCGGATGCGCTTGTCCTGCTCGGCTGAGAGGGGGCACTGATGAACCGTGAAGTCCGGCACATCACATCTGTTGTCGTCACGCTGGCGCTGTGTGCCGTGATGGTCGGCGTGCCGATTCGCGCGACCGCGACCACCGGCGCGGGCAAGCCCGGCAGTCCTCTCGGACGCGTGCGTCCGCTTGGCCTTGTCACGCCCACCGGTGTCGATGACGATGTTCCCGGTGTTCCGCTGGATTCGTATCCGATCATATCCAGAACCGTGACCGGCACGCTTGACGCGTACCCGATATCGCTCCCTCCGGTGGACAAGTGCGATGTCTACTCGGTGTACCTCGCGCCGGGCGAGCAGATCACGCTCGACCTGACCGGTCCGGCTGGCAACTTCGACCTGCTGCTTCTGGCGCCGGGTACCGTCTCGGTCAATGCGCCGCGTTACGTGCAGATCGGGGAGGCGCCGGGCTCGACGGAGCACATCTGCTACACGGCCGCCGATCTGTTCGGTGCCGGTACCTACTACGTGGTCGTCACGACTGACGACGCCGAGGGCGAATACGCACTCACGTGGCGACTCTCGGGCCGCTCGGATGGCAATGTCCCGGGCACGAGACTGGAGACGCAGTTGGTGACGGGCACCGTCGACCCGGTCGACGATCCGGACGACGTGTACCGCATCCCGCTTGAAGTTGGGCAAACGCTGACCGTGACGGTCACGGTCGATCCGTGGGGCGAGTCCATCGGCCTGGGCGTGTTGCCGCCGCGATGGGACAACGCTGGAATCTGGGAGCCCACGACGGACATCTGGTTCTGTGGTGACGCGACGTTCGGACAGGGCAGCCGGGTGACGCACTACGTCTACGTTGACGAGGGTGAGGACATCGCCGGCGACTACTACCTTGACGTGTACGCGCCGGATGTGGCGGTCGGATACACGCTCGAGTGGGAGGTTCTTCCCGGGCTCGCCCCGGGCGCTCCGTTGCCGCCGAGTCCGGTCGTCAGCGAACTTGCAACCACGACTGTCTATGAGACGCGGCTCCGCGCGGGCGACACGTTCACAGGCAGCATCGATGCATCTCCCGGTGCCGAGATCGGTGGGCGGCTCTATGCACCTGACGGTTCTGTTGTGTGGGAAAACACCGGCCTTGCCGACCCCAAGCCTTTCTCGTATGTCACGCCTGCCGCCGAGGAAGGCTACTACCATCTCGAACTGACCCCCTGGGTAGCCGGGGGATGTCGCCTCGATTGGTCGATCGATCGTGCGAGCGCGCGTGTTCAGGGCTCCGATCGGTATGCGACGGCCGTTCAGGCGTCGCGTTCAGCATTCCCGGACGGCGCCGATGTAGTCGTGCTCGCCAGCGGAGCCGACTTCCCCGACGCGCTCTCGGCTGCCGGGCTTGCGGGCGCGTACGACGCGCCGCTGCTGCTCGTTCAGCCGAATGCACTACCGGCCAGCGTGTGGGGAGAGATCTCGCGTCTCGGCGCTACGCGGTGCTTCATCGTCGGCGGTGAGGCGGCCGTCTCGGCTGGCGTTGCGAACGCGGTCATCGAGGGCGCGGGCATCACGCCGGTGCGCGTTGCGGGTGCCGACCGCTATGCGACTGCCGCCGAGGTGGCTCGCCGCGTGGTGGATCGTCTCGGCCCCGATTACGACGGCGGTGTGTTCGTTGCGCGAGGGGACTTGTTCCCGGATGCGCTCGCGGCGGCTCCGCTCGCATGGCGCGCCCGACGCCCGGTTCTCCTCACGCGGCCGACCGCGCTGCCGTCCGTGACCTCCTCGGCGCTTGCGGAGATCGAAGCGACGGGTGCGGTGGTGTTGGGCAGCGAGACCGCGGTGAGCGAGCCGGTGCGACTTCAGGTCGCTGCGCTCGTCGGTGCCGCGCAGCGGGTCTCGGGTGGTGACCGGTATGCGACCGCGGTCGAGGTCGCGAAGTGGGGTGTGAGTAGCGGCTTCGGGAGCTATCGGTACGTTGGTATCGCGACCGGCTCGAACTTCCCCGATGCGCTCGGCGGCGGTATTGCGACCGGTGCCGAGGGTGGCGTGCTTCTGCTAACGCGACCGGACGTGCTCTCTACCCCGACGGCGGGACTGATGACCGCCAACAAGCCCTCGCTTCGCTGGGTGCGGGTCTTCGGAAGCACGAAAGCCGTCTCCACGGCAGTGTCCTCAGGGTTGGACGCTCTGCTCAGGTGAGATTGACAGTTCGGTTTTCGCTCACTAGACTGCGACGAAACCTATAGCACAGCCCTTGATGGGGATGAGTACGCGGAGGACAGGTCTTCCAGAGAGCCGGCATCAGCTGAGAACCGGCGACCGAGAACCCGCAGAACATGGCCCCTGAGGCATCCGGAGGAAACGCGCAAGCGGAGTAATGCCGGACGGAAGCCCCCGTTACC
>PHFB01000002.1:0-141581 GCA_002841355.1 Actinobacteria bacterium HGW-Actinobacteria-1
CGCGTCAGCGCCCTCGGGGAAGGTGTCCATCGAGACCTCGATGGAGGTGCCGTAGCGGTCCTCGCCCTCGAGGGGGGTCTCGGTGACGTCGGAGGGCTCTAGGCTGATGTAGCCCGCAAAGACGTCGGAGCAGTCGTTGGTGTCATCGGCCACGAGATTTGTGGCGTCGGATGTATACGCGATCACCATACCGTCACCACTGATCACGGGACCGTAGCTGGCGTCATCGGCAGGATTGCCCTCGCTCGAGACAGTGACCATGCTGACGGTGCCCGTCTGCATATCCTTGAGAACGATGTCGTCTTCGTTGTTCACGTCCCCGTTGACAAGACTCAAGTCGCTCACAGAGACCGGCTTCATCTCGCCAGCTTCGTCCTCGAACGTGACGAAGCGGCCGTCGGCGCTCATCGAAGGATCCTCTGGGTAGTCGTAGGTCTGCTCGCCCGCGGAGTTGAGGCTCACGAGAACGGTCTCGCCCGTCCCGAAGTCGTGCATGAAGACGTCCCGCTCGTCGTTGGCGTCGTCATCGACAAGGTTGCTCGCGCTGGAAATGAACACAACAAGCTGACCGTCTTCACTGAGCGCCGGGAAGTCGTAGTCGCTTGAGCTGTCGTTCGCCTCGGTGCCATCCGAGGCAACGCTTGCGCGAGCGATCGAACCGTCCGCGAGCGTCTTCACGTACACGTCGGTGTAGCCGTTTGAGTCGTCCTCAACCAACGAAGCGGCCGAGAGGAACGCTATCGTGCTGCCGTCGCCACTGATCTCGGAGGTACCACAGGATTCATTGGCCTGGCCACCTTCTGCATCGACAGACACCCGGGTCGTGGTGCCCGTCTGCAGGTCATGGACGAAGACGTCGTTGTATCCGTTGTCGTCGCCCTCAACAAGGTTGGTTGCATCCGAGGTGAACGACACATAGCGGCCGTCATCGCTGATCGACGGGTCCCAGCTGCCGTAGTCGGCCTCGGTGCCGTCGCTCGCGATGCTCACCCGTACAGTGGTCCCGTCCACGACATCGCGAACGAAGATGTCCTCGGAACCGTTGTTGTCCGCTTCCTCGCCGATCAGATTCGATGCGTAGGAATCGAATGCGACGTACCGTCCGTCGCCGCTGACCGAGGCACGGCCGTCACCTTCGCTGTAATCGTCGTTTGCGGGCGACTCATCATCGGCAACGCTCACAAGCGTCACGTCGCCGGTTGCGAGGTCCTTGAGATACCAGTCGCGGTAGTCGTTGGTGTCTTCCTCAACGAGAACGTTGCCTGTGTAGAACGCGACGAACTGGCCGTCGGCGCTAATTGCGGCAGAGCGGCTGCCTCGATTGCTTTCGTAGTCGTCCATGCCCTGCTCGCCATCGGCGTCCGTGCTCACACGGACGGTCTCGGTGACGAACGTATCAAGCGGTGGAAGCTCCTCAAGTTGTGCATCTATGCCGGTGATCGCATCGTCGGCCACTGCCGCAACAGCGTCGGCAGAGTCGAAGTACGGCTGCTGGTTGTAGTAGAGGTCGTAGTAGCCGTCTGCAAAGAAGCCAAGGAAGTTATCGCCGGCAGCGGCGGTGATCGTGTACGTACCGTCAGCCGCGGTCGTCGTTGATCCGATCTCAGTGGTCAGGCTCGGGAACTCCGAATACCAGGGGTCTACGCCCCAGTCGATGACCTCTGCTCCCTCGACCGGATCGTCGTTTGCATCCGTCACGGTGCCCGAGATCGTTGCCTCGCCCACGCTGAAGTCAGCGGTGTCGTACGCACGAATGCCGTAAGGGCCAGACGTATAGTGACTGAGGTAGTTGGTCTTCAGGTAGTACGTGCCGTCGGACGACGGGGTGTACTCGATGAAGGAGAATAGCCCGTACCAGTCGTCATTCGCCCCAAGCTGCGACGACACCGTGGGGTCCCAGAGCTCGAGCCACACATCGCTCATGATGGTCGGCTGGTCGGTGTTGGGACCCATTTGGAAGCCGTACGTATGGCCGGCGAGCAGGTTCACGGCATACCAGTCGTCATCGGCGCCGCTACTGTAGGTTCCGTTCATGATGGTACCGTCTACGGCAAGCACGTTGGCCTGTGCCGAGTTGTCGTTCGGCTCCACCTCATACGTGGGCGTGCCCGGAGCGGCCATCGCGACAATCGGCGTGCCAACGAACGATGCGCACATCGCAATCGCAATCGCCACACTGCACACGCGCGACCACGATCGACGTCGTGCTCCAACTAGAACATGGCTCATAGCCGACCCCCTTCATCATGACCGGAAGTGCCCCTGCACCCCCAAGGACAAGAAACCTTTTCCAGAGTACGCCCGAAGGACTCACGGGTCACGACATAATCCACAAATCGCCTCCCTCGGCCATTTGGCGAGGAAACCCTCATGCGCGAGCAGGGATTAACCTTCGACAAGCGAATACGTCCGGGTGTAGAGGTATGCCCTGAAGGGGGTGGCTCGACTTGCCGCAGAAAGCTGACGATCGTCGTTCCTTCCTGCACATCCGCGCGCTCATGGCCACGACGAGCGAAGGCTTGATCGCGGTCGGACCAGACGGCGACGTCCGCGTCTTCAATGAGACCGCCGAGGAGCTGCTCGGCGTCCCTCGGTCGAGGGTTCACGGTAAGCTCTACACCTCGCTCAAACAGCCCAAGGTCGAGGCGGCGGTAGAGCGTCTGCTCCGGCCGAAAGCACGTAAGGAACCGATCGCCGTCCGGCTCACCCTGGGTGACCGCGTGATCGCGGCAACAGTAGCGCCGTACGACTGCTCTGGCCGCCGGGCTGCAGTCGTCACACTCCGGGACGATACCGCACTTGAGGCGTACCGGAAGCGCGCGGAGGCGATTCTGGCGAGCACAGGCGACGGGCTCATCGTCTTCGACCCCGAAGAGGCCATCACCTACATCAACCCGGCCGCCACGATGCTGGCAGGTCTGAAGCCCTCGAAGTTGCTCGGCAAGCGAACTCCCCTGTGGGAGATGCTTTCGATGATGCCCGAGGACAGCTTCTCCCCCGCCATCGACGGATCGCAAGTCCGCGAAGTGCGCATCGAGGAGCCCGAGCACCGCATCATGGACGTGCGCACCGACCCGGTTCTTGACGATAAGGGCGGATATCTCGGCTATGTGGCCACGCTGCACGACGTGACCGCGGAGCGTGAAGTCGGACAGATGAAGAACGAGTTCGTCTCGACGGTCTCGCACGAGCTACGAACGCCGCTCACCTCGATCAAGGGATACATCGACCTGATCCTGGACGGAGAGGCTGGCGAGATCAATGAGATTCAGCGCGAGTTCCTCTCCATCGTGAAGCAGAACTCCGACCGCCTGGTCGAGCTCATCAACGACATGCTCGATATCTCGCGCATCGAATCCGGCCGAATCCATCTCAAGATCCAGCCGCTCGACATGTGCGATCTTATCGCCGGCGCCGTCGATACGTTCCAGGCGGTGTCTGACCAGAGTGGACACAAGCTGCTGCCGAAGGCGCCGCACGACTTGCCGAAGGCCGCTGGCGACCGCGACCGGGTCGGTCAGGTGCTGATGAACTTCATCAGCAACGCGATCAAATACTCACCCGAAGGCGGCAGCGTTACGGTCAAAGCGAAGCAGGAAGGCGACATGGTCGTGGTGGCGATCACCGACCAGGGCATCGGTATCGCGAAGGAAGACCAGGCCAAGCTGTTCACGAAGTTCTACCGCGTCGATTCGTCGCTGACCCGCGAGATCGGCGGCACCGGCCTTGGCCTTTCCATCTGCAAGAGCATCATCGAGTTGCTCGGCGGGAAAGTCGGCGTGAAGAGCAGCGCCGGCAAGGGCTCTACGTTCTGGTTCTCGCTGCCGGTCGCATCGAAGGATCTGGTGCGTACTCCGGACGTTGAGGGTCCCGCGGCGGCAGGCGGCACGGTCCTCGTCGTAGACCGCGACCCCGAGATCGCCAACCTCGTCGAGACCTACCTGGTCAAACAGGGCTACGACGTCGTGAAGGCGCACAACGCCACCGAGGCGCTTGAGAAGGCGATCGAGGTGCGTCCGCGCGTCATCACGCTGGACGTGATGCTGGATGATGGCGATGGCTTCGATCTGCTCCAGAAGCTCAAGGACACACCGGAGACGAGCGAGATACCCGTTCTCGTCCTGTCGATCGTCTGCGACGAGGGTCGCTCGTGTCGACTCGGCGCGGCAGACTACCTTGAGAAGCCGATCGACAAGGCACGCCTCACGACCATCATCGATGACCTCGTCGGCAGCGTTGCGTCGCCCGTCGTTCTTGTAGTCGATGATGACCGCAACATCGTGGATCTCCTGTGCCGCAACCTGAAGGCGAAGGGCTACTCGGTTGCAGCGGCCTACAATGGCGCCGAGGCAATGGCCGCACTCAGGAAGAAGCACCCTGACTTGATCTTGCTCGACCTGCAGATGCCGGTCATGGACGGGTATCAGGTCATTGAGAAAGTGAAAACGGACCCTGCGACGAAGGACATCCCGATCGTCGTGATGACCGCGCACCAGATCGACCGCTCTCGGATCGATATCCTTGGACTCGCGCAGCAGAAGGTCGACAAGCCCTTCTCGGCAGAAGAACTGGCACGACGCGTGGAGTCCCTGCTTGAGAACATGCTGGAGGAATCGTGAGCAAGATTCTGGTCGCGGATGACGAACCGCATATTCTCAAGCTTGTGTCGTTCACGCTTGGCAACCACGGTTGGGATATCGTGACGGCAGGCGACGGCGCGTCAGCGGCCGACCTGGCCGAGTCCGAGCAGCCCGACCTCATACTGCTCGACGTGATGATGCCGATCATGAACGGGTACGATGCTGCGAAGAAGATCAGTGAGAACCCGAAGACATCACACATCCCGATCGTGATGTTGTCGGCAAAATCGCAGCAGCGGGAGATTGCGGAAGGTTTGACGTGTGGTGCAAGCGAATACATCTGTAAGCCGTTCACGCCCAAGGACCTGGTCCAGCGGGTGTCGGAGATCCTGGGCGAGTAGGGAGAGGTAGAGCACATGAAGAAGATCCTCGTAGTCGACGATGAGCCGTCGATCCAGAAGCTTCTCACGGTAGCGCTCACGAATCGCGGCTATACCATCGTGACCGCGGATAACGGCATCGAGGCACTCGCGATGGCCGAGACCGAGAGGCCGTCGCTCATCGTGCTCGACGTCATGATGCCGAAGATGACCGGACACCAGGTGCGCGAGGAACTTCGCCGCCGCCCGGCCTTCAAGGAGATCCCGATTCTCTTCCTCTCGGCTGCAGGCACGTTCGAAGAGCAGGTCGAGCAGATGAAGGACGACTTCGTGGACTACATCCCGAAGCCGTTCAAGCCGTCTGAAGTAGCCGACCACATCGAGGCTATGCTCGATCCCTCGAAGCGCGAGCAGGTCGCACGCGAGCGCGCGAAGCGAGAGGCCAAGCTGCACACGATCGTGAACATCATGCATCGGGATCGCGACTAGGTTCTGTCCGCACCGTCACGAGGAGGGGCGCCCGTGGCGACATGCAAGATACTGGTTGCAGACGACAACCAGCAGATACGGCTGCTGGTAAGCGCTGCGCTACGCTCACTCGGACACGAGATACTCCAGGCGGTCGATGGTGAGACCGCCCTCGAGACCGCGATTGCCGAGCATCCCGACCTCGTGCTCCTCGACGTCACGATGCCCAAGCTGGATGGCTTTGAAGTGCTCTCCTTCCTCCGCAAGCGCCCAGAGACCGAGAGCGTCAAGGTCATCATGCTGACCACCGCGGCACAGAAGACCGACCTCAAGCATGGCGCCGATCTTGGCTGCGACGACTACATCACGAAGCCCTTCGAACCGAAGGTGCTTCGGGAAGTCGTCGAGCGCGTTTTGGCTGGTTAGAGACACATCGCGCGATGTGGCACGGCGCTAGCATACAACGCGTGCGCGGGGTACTATTTGGTTTGGACAAGACTCCTCTCTGAGGTGAGCATGCGCTCGACTCTCAAACGCATCGCATTCATCGCGGCGTTCGCGGCCTTGATCATCATGGCTCCGAGCGCGGCTTTGGCGTTCGATGAGACCACCTCGACGCTCCCGCCCGACATGGACGAAGCGACCTGCGGCGGCTGCCACGATCCGTGGCCGGATGCGATCTTCGTCGATCCGAATTCCGGAGTGCATGGCGGTTACACGATCACAACATCCAAGTGCTCAGAATGCCACTCCGTGCACCAGGCACCTGCCTCCGGCGTAATGCTGCTTCCCGGCGCGACCACCAAGGCTACCTGCCTCACCTGCCACGACGGCACTGCCGGCAGAGGCGTCTACGGCACCATCGCCGCTCGTGGTCTCACCGTCGGTTCGTCTCACAGCATCGAGGACACGACTGTGGTTCCCGGCGGCGACGAGAACACAGGCGGCGCGATCTCGGTGGCGTTTAGCGGTCCCGGCGGGACGCTCACCTGCACCTCATGCCACAGCCCGCACGGCGCAGATGTCGTGAACGCCTATGTCGGAGAACGTGAGCGCTCGTACACGTGGGGCGTCATCGGCACCACCAACTCAAGCAAGCTGCTGAAGCAGTCTCCCGGCAACTCGACGACGCCCACGGCAGACTACGGCTCGGATTGGTGCCTCGGCTGTCATAAGGGTCGGAGTTCGGGACTGTCCGCAGCACACAACCATCCGGCAGACTCGAAGGCCACCACCACGACGCCGTTCATCTACACCAACGTCGCGAAGCTCAACAGCGACACCCTGACCGGCGTAACGGAGTTGGGGACACTCGCAGGCACGAACCGCGGCTATCTGATGCCGTTCCCCCGCACCGCCCAGCAGACCGGACACGCGCCGATCTGCCAGCAGTGCCACGAGGACTCGCGTATGGTCGGCACGCTGTCGGCGGATGGCACGCAGGGCGACGCTGCTGCATACACGATCACAACGCCGGACGGCTGGACCGCAACGGACAACCCGCGGTTCCAGAACTTCCCGCATGAGACGCAGAACTACCGCATGCTCGTCGAGGCGACTTCGACCGCCTACTACGACGACCTGTGCCTGAACTGCCACCCGGTTCAGCAGCTGCCGTAGCCTGAGGGTTCGGTCGCTACGCCGCACCTGCTATCACGCAACCCCCATATTTCTTCATTCTGCTTTACTTCCGTGCCCGTTATGCGAAACTACGCACAACGAAATCATGGAGAGCGGGAGGGGCGTATCCATGGGGGCTCGGTCTTTGCGCACGGTCTTCTTCCTTATTGCGGTGGCTATCTTGGCTTTTGCGAGCCCGGCGTACGCCTTCGATGAGACCACCAGCACCGCAGGTGACTGGGCCACGTGTGGCGAATGCCACCTCCCCGGTGCCATGGCCGGCACTGGCACGCGATGGGGACCGCACGGTGGCTACACCGCTACCACGCACGCATGCGAAGCGTGTCACACGCTGCACGACGCACCCACCGACTTCAACCTCCTCCCTGGCGAGACGATCTACGCCACGTGCATGACCTGCCATGACGGCACGTCCACAATCGGCGAAGGCGTGTACGGCGCAATCGCCGGGCGCGGCCTGAACGTCGCCTCGAGGCACGGCATCGAGACGACAACCGTCATCCCCGGAGGGAGTGCGTCCACGGGCGGCAGCTCGGTGGGGACGTTCGCCGGACCGGGCGGCAAGCTCACCTGCAGCGACTGCCACTCACCGCACGGCAACAATTGCGTCGCTCCTTTCTACGGCGAACGTCAGCGCTCGTACCGCTGGGGGATCATGACGCTCCAGACCCAGAACCGCCTGCTCAAGCAGCGACCGGGCAATGCGACGACGGCTACGCCAACCTACGGCTCAGACTGGTGCCTGACGTGTCACCAGGGTCGAGCTTCGACGCTAAGCGCGACGCACAACCACCCCGCCGAGTCCCTGGCTACTACAACCACGCCGTTCACGTACAACAATGTCGCCCGCCTCGTGACGGGCGCGAACGCAACCACCACGACCCTCGGTCCGCTCGGTGCGAACAACGGCGGCTACCTGATGCCGTTCCCGCGCACACCGCAGCAGGCCGGACACGCGCCGATCTGCCAGCAGTGCCACGAGGATGCCCGAAACGTGGGTTCGCTCAGCGCGACCGGGAACGCCGGGACGGTCTCGCCGTATTTGGTGACGAGCGCAGACGGGCGCGTCGCCTCCGACAATCCGCGGTTCCAGAACTTCCCGCACGAGACGACGTCATACCGAATGCTCGTGGAGGCCACGGCTACCGCCTACTACGACGACCTGTGCCTGAACTGCCACCCGGTTCAGCAGCTGCCGTAGCGGCTACCGCTCGACGCGCGTCCAGCGGCACACGCGTGCCTCGGCAACTTCGAGAAGCTCGTAGAGCACCACGCCGAGCATCGCCATGCTGATGATTCCGGCGAACATCTCGCTGTACGCGATGCGGCTCCAGGCGTCGATGATGTAGTAGCCAAGCCCCTCGCTTCCCGCCACGGTCTCCGAGAAGAAGAGCACGGCGATCGCGGTGCCGGTGCTGATTCGAAGCGCCGTGAAGATGTCGGGCAGCGCGGCCGGCACCACCACGTGACGGAAGACCTGCCAGCGCGTGGCGCCGAGCGAGCGAACAGAGAGCACCGCCGAGGCAGGAATGCCGCGTGCCGCATCGCGTGCGGTCACGAGTATCTGGAAGAAGACGATGAGCGTGATGAGCGCGATCTTCGGCAGATTGCCGATGCCGAGAAGCACGAGCAGCACCGGCAGGAACACGACCTTCGGCACCGGATAGGTGAGGAACACGAGCGGTGCCGCGATGGCATCGACGCGCGGGCTGCGTCCGATCGAGAGCCCGAGCGGGGTCGCGATCGCCGCGCCGATCGTCATCGAAGCCACGACGCGCCACGCGCTGATCCCCGCGTGTGGCAGCAGGTCCGAGAAGAAGAGCCGCCCGAAGTCGGAGAGCGCCGGAATCGGACCCGGGAGCGCCTGCGAGCCGATCGCCATGGAGAGCAGCTGCCAGCCCGCCAGCAAGACAGCGCTGGCGATAGCATAGCCCCCGATCCGTCGCAGCCATGCGTTCATCGGACGCCTCCCGCAAGCGTCGCGTCACGGAACGCGCCCTCGGCAGCGAGCAGGCGCCGCAACTCGACGCAGCGCTCAAGGAACGCCGCCGTTTCTCGGTAACCCTCTTCGCCCATTCCGGGGTTATCGACGATGGAAGCGACGCGACCCGGACGCGGCGACATCACAACGACTCGCCTGCCGAGGAACACCGCCTCTTCGATGGAGTGCGTCACAAGCACCGAGGTGTGCCGGCGCTGCTGCCAGATGCCCAGGAGCAGGTTCTGCAGGTCTTCGCGCGTCAGCGCATCAAGTGCCGAGAGCGGCTCGTCCATGAGCAGCAGGTCCGCGTCGAGCGCAAGCGCACGCGCGAGTGCGAGCCGCTGGCGCATGCCGCCAGAGAGCTCGCCCGGGTACGCCTCGGCGAACTCTGCCAGGCCGAGACGCTCGAGCGCCTCGGCGACGACCGTGCGACGCGTACTGGCATCGACGCCGCGAACCTCGAGTCCGAGCGCGGCGTTATGCGCGACGGACTTCCATGGCAGCAGGCCGAAGTCCTGCAGGATCAGTGCCGTGCGTCTGCGGGGACGCGCGATCGCCTCGCCGCCCACCAGCACCTCGCCGGCGTCGGCGGGCAGCAGCCCCGCAAGCGCCAGAAGCAGTGTGGACTTGCCGCAGCCCGAGGGGCCGATGATGGCGATAGGCTCGCCGTCACCGACCTCAAGACTCATTCCCGACAGAGCCGGGACGTCGCGACCCACGCCAGCATACGTGACGGCGAGGTCTCGGACCGATACGGCTGCCACGGGGTGTCCTTACTCGGGCAGAGCCTGCACGAGATCGGCGTACGTGACGTCGGCCTTGAGCAGCTCCTTGGACTTCATCCAGGTGAGCACCGCGTCGACCTCGGCCTGTGTGGGAGGCGCGGCCTTCGGGTACGCGTTGACCGGGTAGGTGTCCTTGAGCGGCTCAGGCAGGCGCGCCTTGTCGACGAGCAGTGCGCGGAAAGCGTTCGGGTCGGCGTTGATGACGTCCACTGACTGATCCCACACGCCGAGCAGCTCCTTCACAGTGAGCATCCCGCCGGGGGTTGCCATGAACTTGTCCGATACACCCAGCACGGTCTGCGTGAGATTCGCGCCGGTAGTGTCATCGGCAATGAGCACGGCGCCCTGCGAGACCGCAAGCGTGAGGAACGGCTCGGGCAGCGCCGCGGCCTCGAGTTTGCCATTCATGAGCAGCTCGAAGCGAACCGGCACCTTGGCGACGACTTCCTTCTTCACGTTGTCGGCCGGGACGTTCGCAGCGGACATGAGGCCGTCGAGCACGTACTCCTGGATGGTCGCCGACGACGTAGCGACCGGCACGCCGGCAAGATCCGCAAGCGTCTTGGCCTTGGAGCCCGGCTTCGCGACGATGCCGAAGCGGCCTTCCTTGGCGGTGGCGCCGAGCATGACGGTGGCCATCGAGACCGGTGACCCGCCAGCCTCAAGAGCAGCTGACGCGATGATGTCGCCCATGTACGCATCGATGGCGCCGGATGCGAACGCAGCGTCGCGCTCCTGTGCGGCCTGGAAGATCAGGATCTCTACCGAGAGACCGGCCTTCTCGAACAGCCCCTGCTGCTCGGCGACCCACAGCGGCAGCGAATCCTCGGTGGGAAGCGTTCCGATCTTGATCGGGACGGTCTCGGTGGTGATCGACGTACCGTCCGAGACGGCCGGCTCGTCCTTCTTGGCGCAGCCCACCAGTGCACCCGCTGCAAGCGCGATGACAAGGAGCAGGGCAAACAAGCGGATACGGGTGGTTCTCACAGGTCCTCCTCGGTAGGTACGTACGACGTCGATGGAGCTTACGGACACACGGGGCGGCGCAGGCGGATCTCGTCGCGCACCGGGATTCCGGCGAAGCCGGGGATGGCCTCGCCATGATGGTCGATCAGGATGCCGGTCTCGATCTCGTAGATCGCGAAGCCGTGCCGCTGGTAGAAGTGCAGCGCGGGAATGTCATCGTTGGTGGTGGCCGTCTTGAGGGCGTTCACACCCTTATCGCGTGCGGCGGCCACAGCGGCCTCGATAAGCGCGGAGCCCACACCCGAGCCCTGGAAGCCCGGGTACACCGAGAGCAGCACGAGCGCGAGCTCGCCGCGGTCGAGCGCGAGCGACACGAGGCCGGCAAACTCCCCGTCGCGCTCGGCGACGAGGTTCTCGGCGGAGAGGACGTCGAACGTGCGTCCGAAGGCGTCGACATCGGTCTCGCCCCAGGCGCGGTCGCAGATCTCCTCGATGTCGTGTCGGTCGCCAGGCGTCGCCGGCCGCACCGTGTAGTCGGCGTGGTCGCGTCCGGGCCGATGCTCCTGGCAGGTGACCGTGAGGCGCGCCTCGGTCAGTGGCAGGTCTTTGCCGCACACGGCGCAGCGGTACTGCGGATACGGCATCTCAAGTGATTCGTCTGCCCGGTCGGGTGTCACCGTGGGTCCTCCGTCACGAAAAGCGCCCGGCGGGCGCACGCGTCACATTATAGAATAGTCGCGAAGCATTCGATGCACTCTACCTGCCGAGGAGCGCCATGTCCCGCATCCTGCCCTATCTCGATGAGTCACCGCTGGCCGCCGACGTGCTTTCCCGGGCGCAGATCGCGCTCACGGACCTTGACGGCACACTGCTCGGCCTTGGCGGGTCCGTGCTCATCGACGCGGCTGGCGCACCTGCACTCACGACAGTCACCGCCATCACCGAGGTGAACAAGGCAGGCTTCGAGGTTGTGGTGTGCACAGGGCGCAACCGCATCCAGGCGGGCGAGGTCAGCCGCATCCTCGGCTGGAGCTCATTCATCGCCGAGCTTGGCTGCATAATCATGTACGACCGCCGCGAACCCGCCGAGTATCTCCTCGGCGATTGGCCGGAAGGGATGCTGCTTGAAGACGAGACGCCGCACCAGGCGATGACACGCTACGGTGCGCTGCGTGTGCTCACCGAGGCGTTCCCGGGCAAGATCGAGGAGCACGACCCGTGGCATACCGACCGAGAGGTCACGCACGTGCTGCGCGGCAACATCGATCGTGCGGCGGCGCAGGAAGCGCTCGATACTCTCGAGGTTCCGATCGCGATCATCGACAACGGGATCGTGCACCCGCCGCGACACACGCTTGTGGACGTCGAGGAAGTGCACGTCTACCACCTCGTGCCCAAGGGGACTTCGAAGGAGGCTGCGATACGCGTGCTGCTCGAGCGCCGGGGGCTTACACCCGACGAAGCCGTCGCGATCGGTGACTCGGCGACCGACGTCGAGATGATGAACGCGGCGGCGCTTGGCATCCTCGTGAACAACGCGCTCAAGGATCCAAAGGTGCTGGCGGCTACCGAGGGCTTCGACACGATCGTGGCGACGCGTGCCGAGCGGGGCGACGGCTGGGCGGAATTCGCCCATGCATGGCTGGCTGCCAGAGGCCGCTAGCGCGATTCCCCGGGATTGCATAACCGCTGCTCAAGGCATACAATCGTCGGTGCCCTCAGGGGCGTTGACAACGTGTAAGGCTCCGTTCCGTTAGGTGCGGCTCCTGTTCGAACATAGGCCACTGCCCGGAAATGTCGAGAGACGCCAATGGGTAGAACAGCCCTCGCCGGCTTAAGGCGAAGGATAAGGTGGCTGGGCATCATTCGCCCTACGTCGGACAGTGCTCAAACTATGACGAGGGAAGGGACGCTCCGGACGCGCATCACGGCGTCCGGGCGATACGCGCGGTTCCTTCGCGCTTCCGGCCCCTCGTCCATGCGGACGCAGGGGTTTTTCATTGTCGTCAGACCTATAGCCGTGAGAACAGGACCCTCGTGACTCCATTCAGTCCGTAGGTCCCGGCTCCCGAACTTCCGGGGGGCGCGGGACCCCCGAGAGCACCTTTCGGACGCTGTCCGAAGGGAGGGAGCTAGCGTGTTCTACTTGACCCGCATGTTGGGCAGGCCGGTGGTCGATGCCGCCGGTGAGACCATCGGTGCAATCAGCGACGTCGCCATCGCCACGCGCGAGGTATTCCCTCGCGTGACCTCACTCGCCTTCCTCGGCCCCGAGAAGACGCCGTTCATGCTGTCGTGGCGCAAGTACGTGGAGGCGATTGACGACGACCAGATCGTCCTGAACGTCACCCGCGACGCGCTTCGCTTCAGCTATCTGCAGCCGGACGAGATCCTGCTTGCCCGCGACCTACTCAACCAGCAGATCGTCGACACGCAGGGCATGAAGGTCGTGCGCGTAAACGACCTCAAGCTCTCCGAGTCGCGCCACCAGCTGCGCCTTCTCGGCGCGGAAGTGGGCGTCCGCGGTATCCTGCGCGGCCTGCATCCAGCGCTCGAACGGACCGTCGAGCGCATCGTGAAGCTCTTCGGTGGCTCCCTTGCCGAGGACATCATCGCGTGGAACTACATGGACCTGCTCGATCGCGACCTGTCGCACGTGCAGCTCTCGGTCACGCACAAGCGCCTGCACGAACTGCACCCGGCCGACATCGCCGACGTTCTCGAGCAGCTCTCCCCCGCCCAGCGGGCGAAGGTCTTCGAGCACCTCGACAACTCGCAGGCGGCCGACACGATCTCCGAGCTCGAAGACGCGTTCCAGGCCGACGTCATCGACGACCTCGGCAGCCAGCGTGCCTCGGACATCCTCGAGATCATGGACCCGGACGATGCCGCCGACATCATCGGCGACCTCCCATACGACAAGGCCGAGGCGCTCCTTCGGCTCATGGGCGTTGAGGAGTCGGGCGCGGTCCGCGGGCTGCTCGGCTATCGAGAGAAGACGGCCGGCGGCATCATGACGCCGGAGGTCACGACCGTGACCGAGGAGATGACCGTGCAGCAGGTCATCGACCACCTGCGCGGTGAGGCCGCCGAGAACGAGAGCATCTACTACATCTACGTCACCGACGAGACCGACCACCTGGAGGGCGTGATCTCCCTTCGCGACCTCGTGGTAAGCGACCCGGAGACGCTCGTCGCCGATATCGTCACCAAAGAGGTCATCACCGCGTATGTGGAGGATGACCAGGAAGACGTCGCCGAGACGATGAGCAAGTACGACCTGCTCGCCATGCCGGTCGTGGACGAGACGAACAAGCTTCTCGGCATCGTCACCGTCGACGACGCCCTCGACGTCCTCGAAGAGGAATCCGCCGAGGACCTCGAACTGGCGACCGGCCAGCGTGCCAAGACCGGCATCACCGGTATCTGGCGCTGGGTGTCGCGCAACGGCTGGCTCGTGGTGTGGGGCGCGCTCTTCCTGGTGGCCGCGATGATACCGTTTCCGGGAATCGCCATGCTCGTCCTGTTCGCAACGATCATCCTGCGCATCGCCGAGGACGTTGCCTCCCACGCGCTCTCGCGCGTGATCGAAACCGAAGATGAAGAGGAGCGCACGCCGCTGTGGCGCCGCTTCGCAAGCGACGCGCTCGCCGGAACGGCGCTCGGTGTGCTCGTGGGCCTCGTAGCCGGCGCTGTGACGTGGCTCGTGGAGGAGCCGTCCGGCGTGCTCGACCAGGGCCCTCGCATCGAGCTGGCGATCCTCGTAGGCCTCGTGTACGCGCTCGCCGTGCTCACGGTGTCGCTTATCGGGACACTCGTTGCGCGTGTTGCCGAGGGCGTCGCCCGGCGCGGACGGCGTGTCTCGGGCACCGCCATCACAGTCGTGCTCATGCTTGCGGGCATGCTCGTGTTCGCTGGACTCGCACTCGTCGCGTGGTACGTGCTCGCGTCCCAGGGCCTCGCCGGAATGTAGCTGGATATGACCGAGGCGAAGACCAGGACCCGCAAGCGCACCGGCCTCTTCGCGCTGCTCGCCGTCATTGGCCCGGGCATCATCGCGGCCTCGGCCGGGAACGACTCCGGCGGCATCTCCACGTACTCGGTTGCTGGCGCGAAGTACGGCTACACCATGCTGTGGATGATGCTCGCCATGACGCCCTCCTTCGCGATCGTACAGGAGATGGCGGGCCGCATGGGCGCCGTCACCGGCAAGGGGTTCTCGGCGCTGATCAGGGAGCGCTTCGGGGTGCGACCCACGTTCTTTGCGATGCTCATGCTGCTGGCAAGCAACGCCGCCACCACGATCGCCGAGTTCGCCGGTATCGCGGCCGCTATGCAGCTCTTCGGCGTGTCGAAGTACATCTCCGTGCCGATCGCGGCCGTTGTGGTGTGGCTGCTCGTCGTGCGCGGCAGCTACCGCAACGTCGAGAAGGTGCTGCTGGCGCTCTCCTCGGTGTTCATCGCGTACGTCATTGCGGCCTTCCTCGCGAAGCCCGACCTCGGCACCGTGGCGACGGCGTTCGTCGTGCCGAGGATCGTCCCCACCCAGGCGTTCATCGCGCTCGCCATCGGTCTTACCGGCACGACGATCGCACCATGGATGCAGTTCCTGGTGCAGAGCAACATCGTGGACAAGGGCACGACGGTGAAGGAATGGGCGCTCGCACGCTGGGACGTCATCGTGGGCGCGATCGCAGCCAACGTGATCGCGTGCTTCATCATCATCACCACCGCGACCGTACTGCACCCGGCCGGCATCGAGGTCACCGGCGCCGGCGAAGCGGCACGCGCACTCGCGCCGCTTGCAGGCCACTATGCCGAGGCGCTCTTCGCCATCGGGCTCCTCTCGGCATCGGTGCTGGCGGCGGCAGTGCTGCCACTGACCGCAAGCTACGCGATTTGCGAGGCGTTCGGCTGGGAGTCGGGCCTCGACCGCTCGTGGAGCGAAGCGCCGCTCTTCAACGGCCTCTACACCTTCGTCATCCTTGCCGGCGCCGCGGTCATCCTGCTGCCGGGTTTGAGCCTGATCGCGATCATGCTCGTGTCGCAGGTGGTCAACGGCATGCTCCTGCCGTTTTTGCTCATCTTCATGATGATCATCATCAACGACCGCAAGATCATGGGTCGACACGTGAACGGGCCCGTCAACAACGTCTTCGCGTGGACCACCATCGTGGTCGTGATAACGCTCACCGTGCTGTTGCTCGGTATGACGCTCCTTGGGATTGGCTAACGCGAAATCTTAACGGCTGGAAAGTTCTATGAATGTCAGCTGCCTGCGCTATACTTCCGAGGTCGAAGGGGGGAGGTCACCGACATGGCCGACAGCGAGAATGTCGCGTACTTGAAATCCGAAATGCGTTTGCGTGCGCGCGCCGCTCGCCGTGCAGTCATGCCCGAGCAGCGCGAAGCCGCATCCCACGCGGTCACCGAGGCGCTCCTCGCCCTTCCCGAGATGGTTGCGGCTCGCGCCGTCCTCGTCTACGGCTCCATGCCCGAGGAGGTCGACACCGCCGAGCTGATAGAGTCACTCTGGAGTCGCGGTGTTCGCGTTGCGCTCCCCCGCGTGCGCGGACGCCGAGATCTGCAACTGCACTGGCACGAGCGGGACCGGGAGCTCTGCATTGGCGCATATGGACTCAAGGAGCCGTGCCCCAAGGCACCCGAAGCGCTGCCCTCGGAGATCGATCTCGTCGTCGTGCCCGGCGTTGCATACGACCTCGAGTGCCGTCGCCTCGGACTGGGCGCCGGATACTACGACACCCTGCTGGCGGAGATGCGTGGCACGGCGGTCACGGTGGGAGTCGCCTTCGATGAACAGCTCGCACGCGAGGTGCCGTGCGGCGCGCATGATGAGCGCGTCGACGTGCTCGTCACCCCAACGCGGGTGGTCCGGCGGTAGGGCTACCAGCTCGACTTCGGCGCACTCGGTAAGTCATCGAGGAGCACGAACTCGTACCCCTTCTTCTTGAGCTCGTGGATGATCCACGGCAGCGCCTTGATGGTCTGCGCGCGATCACCTCCACCGTCGTGGAGCAAGATCACAGAACCGGGTTTGGCAGCCGCGATCACCGACTTCGCTATGGCGCCCGCCTCGGCACCCTTCCGCCAGTCCTGCGGATCGACGGTCCATAAGACCGGCCGGAGGCCTGCCGCCTTGATCGCCTTGTACGCCGGGCCGTCGATCTTGCCCATCGGCGGCCGGAACCACTTGGGCGTCGCACCGGTCATCCAACGCACCATGTCGCTCTCGCCGTCGAGTTCGCGCTTCAGAACCTCCGGCGTCGCCCCCGTGAGGTCGATGTGATGGTAGGTGTGGTTCCCGATGGCGTGACCCTCGTCCACGATGCGCTTCGCGAGCTTCGGCTCGCGCTTCACGCGCAGGCCGACGGTGAAGAACGTCGCAGGTACGCGTTCGGTCTTGAGAATATCGAGGATCTTCGCCGTCTGGGTGGGCCAGGGCCCATCGTCGAAGGTAAGTGCAACGACCTTTTTGCCGCCGCCGTTCACCCGCCGAAGCACCATGGGCGTGGCAGGCAGCACGGTTTCGCTCGCAACCACATCGCCGGAGACTGCACCCACGACCACGCGCTCGATGCCGGCCGAACCCGGAGCGGCCATGGTGAGCACAGCACCCTTACCGACGATCGTCGTGGGCACGGGGATCGCACGCGTCTCCTCGGCGGTGGGCTCGACCTTGTCGACGCCGGGGATCAGCTCGAGCGTGTCGCCGGGTCGAACGCGCTCGTCCAGCCGCGCTTCGGTGCCGTTGACACGCACCTCCACCTGCTCGCCGCCACCGGCGACGATCACGCGTCGGTCGGTCGCCGAGAGAAGGTCGCCCGGGTGCGCTGCGATGGGCTGCTCGGCGATGATCTCCGCCACGCTGTCGCCCACACCGACCAGATACTCGCGTCCGTCGATCTGCACCGGAACGCGTCCGAACACACCTTGCGCCAGGAACGCGAACAGGCCGAATGCCGCAAGGATTCCTGCGGCCTTCAGCGCGGTGCGTGCGGTGTGCGAGTGGATGTACGTTGCCATAGCCGTGTGACTATCGCGCGATTTCGCAGAGCTGTCCACCGGTGATCTCGATGAGTTTCGGAAGCGTCATACGTACCATCGAGCTTGGCGTGCCGCCGGCAGGGTAGATGACTTCGAAGCGGGTCAGCGACTCGTCGATGAACACCGGGAGGTCCGCCGGAAGGGCGAACGGGGACACGCCGCCGATGGCGAAACCCGTGGCCGAGCGAACCGTCTCGGCATCCGCGAACGCAGCTGACCCGGCCTCCATGAGCGCCGCGATTGCCGCCGAATCTCCGCGGCGATCGCCTGCGACGAGCGCGAGGAGCGGCCGCCCGTCGGCGACGAAGACGAGCGACTTCACGATCTGGCCAAGCTCACAGCCCATGGCGTCAGCGGCCATCTGGGCGGTCTTGGTCGACTGCTCGAAATGAACGAGCCCATCCGCAAGCCCGTGGCTCTCGAGAAAGGCCAGGACACGCCCGGCCGAACCCGTGCGTTTTGGCTCAACGGTACCGTTGCCCTCGCTCATGCGCTCCCTTTCTGCCTGATGTTCGGCACCGGTGTCCGCTGTGGAACCCGCAGCGGAAGCCGGAGTGATTCCAGCACGACTTCGAGATTCTCCGTCCAGGCCGCCAGCGAGCGCAAGTCAAGCTGCATGAGCGGCATCGTCGGGTGCGGTTTCGCAACGGTGAACCCCATACGCAGCAAGAACTCCACGCCAACGACCGGCGAGAGCGCGTAGTCGGTGCGCGAAGTCGTGGCGTACGCCTGGACGGTGCGCTCGCCCCGCGTCACCAGATCGCGTAGGGCTGCCTGCATGAGCAGCTTCCCCAGACCGCGTTGCCGGGCCTCCGGCGTGATGTGCATGCACATGATGAGCACGGCGCGCTGATTCGGCGGACCAGCCGGCATGACCTGGGCCTGCGGCACGAGCGAAGCCGGCGCGTACTTGATGAAGCCGAGCACCTCGCCGTCGACGACCGCGATGCGCCCGCAGTCGCCCCACTCGTCGTTCACGCGATCGATCCACGCACGCGCAAGCTCGCCGTCGCACCGCTCTCCACATCGTGGCGCAAGCGGCTCGGCGGTCTCCCAGAACACGCAGCCCGGGCAGCCCGGAGGAAGCTGCTCGATCAGGCCGCCGACCAGAGGTCGGAACTTTCGCGCCACCGTTGCACCTTCATTCGTCGTCGTCGCGCGTCATTTCCTTGAACTTATCGAGCATACGCCGCCCGGTTCCACTCTTGAACGACTTGCCGACGGCGATCGCCGCCGACATGCCCGCGTCGTACGCCTGCTTCGCGACCTTCGCGCCAGCGTCCTTGGCAACCGCAGCGCCTTTCGCGGCAGCTTTCGCGGCGCCGCCCGACGACTGCAGGTCGGCGTAGCGGGCCGAGATGATCACCGCGCCGCCGTCGAACCCCTCTACAAGCTCACCAGGCACCTCGAGACGCCCGACAGCCACGTCTCCGAGGATACCCGTGGAAACCCGCATCATAGACAGCGAGCCGTCCTTGAGTGCGAACGTGACGTCATCGACCGCGCCAACGGCACCTCCGTCCGCCGAGCGAACCGGCATGCCGCTCCATTGCACCGTCACGTCCCAGCTGTAGCCGAGTACCCGCGCGCCGTCCGACTCGGACGGAAGGGACTTGGCATCGAGCGCGAAGCCGTCGTCGTTCGGCGTCAGTTGCGTGAGCGGCACGTACATCGGCGCTCGCGCGATCACGTTGGCCATGCGCGGGCGCGTGACCGAAACGCCGATCGCGCGCGGCTCGGAGGGATGGAAGAGCACCTCGGACACCGTGCCGAGGAGCTTCCCGCGACTGCTGACTATGGTTGCGCCCTCAACGGCGGAGACACGTGGCACGGCAACACTCCCTGTTAACGACGAGACCGACCGCATGGCGGCCGGTCTCGGACAGCACGTCATAGAGAGAGTTTACTCGGGAAGGTCCAGTTCGGGCTCGGGATTCTTCACGGCGACCTTCTCGGCCACCTTGTCGAGCAGATCCTCGGCCTTCGTCTCGGCGGTCTCGACACCGCTCTTCACGGCCTCGCCGACCTTGTGCACGGTCTCCTTGGCGACCGGCGCATACTCAACGACCTTGTCCTTCGCCTGGAGCGACACGGTCTCGACTTGCTCGCGCAGACGGTCGCGCGCGGCGTCGATCTTCACCCGAAGCTCCTCGGCGGTCTCCGTGGCCTTCTCCTTGCCGGTCTCGTAGACACCGGAGACCTTCTCGCGGCCGGTCTCGTAGACTTCCGCTACCTTCTCGCGGCCGGTCTCGTAGAACTCCATGCCTTCGCCCCAGTAGTCCTTCGCCTTCTCGGCGATGAACTCGCGGTTCTCCTTGCCGGAGCGCGGCGCGAACAGCAGCCCGAGAACGGCACCGACGATGCCGCCGAGCAGGAACGCGCCGAGGATGCTTTCACCTCTGCGATAGTCGTACATCACACACCTCCGTCGTCGGGCAACGTCTCACGGAAGCTAGTGGCTTCCGTACCTACTCCTATACCCATCACTCTATCCCATCGAGCGCTGCACGGGCGAGAAGCTCTACCAACTCTTGGAAGTTGATGCCCACCGCTGCGGCGGCCATCGGGAGAAGCGACGTCTCGGTCATGCCCGGCGACGTGTTCACTTCCAGCACCTGCGGAACGCCATCCGCACCCACCACCATATCCACGCGACTGACATGCCGACAGCCGAGGAGCCGGTGCACTTCGGCCGCCAGCCGCACGACTTCGGCCATCACGGCATCGTCGAGGCGGGCTGGAACGTAGTACTCGGTCTCACCCGGCGTATACATAGCCGAGAAGTCGAAGAGCCCCGAGAGGGCGACCATCTCGACCGGCGGCAACACGCGCAGCCCGTCGGGCCCGTCGAGCACGGAGACCGCCAGCTCGGCGCCATCGATCCAGCGCTCCACGATCGCCTTGTCGCCGTAGCTGAGCGCGTTCATGAGCGCGTTGGGGAGCTCGGCGGCCTCGGTGACGCGCGTAAGCCCCAGCGCCGAGCCCTGCTCGGCGGGCTTCACGACAAGCGGGAAGCCACCCACGGCGTCCGGGACGAGATCGAGCGCGGTCGCCGCGCCCATCTCCTTGAAAGCCGCTGTGCTGAACGTCACCCACGCGGGCGTGGGGATGCCGTTCTCGGCGAAGAGGCGCTTGGAGACCGCCTTGTCCCACGCGAGCGTCGATGCGACCACGCCCGGTCCGGTATACGGGATGCCGAGGAACTCGAGCACCTCCTGGATGGTGCCGTCCTCGCCGTACTTGCCGTGCAGCGCGATGTACGCCGCATCCGGGCGCTCCGAGCGAAGCGCCGGCACGAGGTCGGCGGTGACGTCGAGCGGCACCACGCGGTAGCCGCGCTCGGTGAGCGCCTCGCACACGCGACGGCCGCTCCTGAGCGACACCTCGCGCTCCAGCGAACGCCCGCCCATGAGGACCGCTATCTTCTCTTTCATGCGGACTTGGCCTCCCCTTCAAGCACACCCGCGGCCTGGAAGGCGCGGTAGAGCTCCAGTCGGTCTTCCAGCACTTCGGCAAGGCGACGTACGCCTTCCCGGATATCGTCGGGCTCCGCGAAGCAGAACGCCAGCCGCATGCAGTTCCGACCGCGGCCGTCGGGGAAGAACGCGTCGCCGGGCACGTACGTGACGCCCGCCTCGACCGCCTCAGCAAGAAGCGGCTTCACATCGAGGAACTCGGGCAGCTCGACCCACACGAAGAAGCCGCCCTCGGGGCGCGTGTAGCGCACTTCCAGTGGCAGGTGCTCGGCAAGCGCTTCGAGCATGGCGTCGCGGCGCTCGGCGTACGTGCGCGTGAGGTCTTGGAGCACGCGGCGCCAGCGGGTGCCCGAGAAGTACTTCTCGGCAGTGACCTGCGCGTATGCGCTGCCGCAGAGATCGGCGGCCTGCTTCGCGAGGAGCAGCTTGCCGAGGATCGGCGCTGGCGCCGCCACCCACCCGAGGCGCAGGCCCGGCGCGAAGATCTTGCTCATCGTGCCCAGGTAGATGACGTCGTCGTCGAGCGCGCGCAGGGGCTTGGCGTGCCCACCCTCGAAGCGCAGGCGCCCGTACGGGTCGTCCTCTACGAGCGGGATGTCGTACTCGCGCGAGAGCTCGACGAGCCTGCGGCGGCGCTCCGGCGTGAGCGTCACGCCCGCGGGGTTCTGGAAGTTGGGGATCGTGTAGATGAACTTCGCGCCGCGCGGTCCAAGCTCGCGGAGCTTCTCCTCGAGCAGGTCCACGCGCATGCCGTCCTCGTCCATCGGGATGCACACGACATTCGGCTGATACGCCGAGAACGCCTGCAGCGCGCCGAGGTACGTAGGCCCCTCGGTGATGATCGTATCGCCGGGGTCGATGAAGATCTTCGCGATGAGATCGAGCGCCTGCTGCGCGCCCGCGGTCACGATGAGGTCCTCGGCCTTGAGGCGTACGCCGTTCTCGGCCATGAGCTCGACGATGATGGAGCGCAGCTGGCCGCGGCCCTCGGAAGAGCCATACTGGAGCGCCTCGGCGCCGTGCTCGCGGATGGCGGCGGCCGCGGCGCGCGCGACGGCCTCGGTGGGGACGCGGGAGACTTCGGGCATGCCGCCCGAGAGCGAGATGATGTCGGGACGCGATGCTGCGGCGAACAGGTCGCGCACTGCCGAGGAGCGAATGGCGCCCATGCGCTCGGCGTAACGGCCGTCCCACCTGTCGAAGACCACTCTCGCGGTACCCATCGCGATCACCCTCACCCGGGCAACGTGCCCCGGAAACGAAGAAACGGCCTCCCCTGGGAACAGGGCGAGGGCCGCTCGCGGTACCACCTGTCTTCTACCGGACGCCGATAGCGCGCCTGGTCTCGAATCCGGAGGTAACGGCTCCTGGTGCACCGTCCGCTTCCTTCGACTCCCGGGAGTCGCCCTGGCGGAGAACCTGTGGAGGGGTGGCCGGGCCGATGGTGCCCTCTTCCCTCACGTTCACGAGATGTGATCGGCGAAAGCCGCCGAGTGTTGGGGGACACCTTAGCGCGCGCGGGGGGTGAGGGTCAAGGGAAGGAGCCGAGGCAACACCCCGGTTGAGCACACCGCGCGCGTGCCGCATACTTCGGGCAATCAGCACCGCTGCACCGGAGGAGGCGACATGACCCGCACCCGATCGCTCGTGCGCTCCCTCGCAGGGTCACTGCCAGACACCCTCCGCTTCGGTCGCGTCCCGACCGCCCGCGACTACCCCTCCCCGATCGCGACTGGCGCCGCAGGCAACGCCGTCATCGCCGAGACGCTCCGCGCTGGCAAGCCCTGCCTCGTCACGCGGCTGGGGCTCTCGGAAGTGAGCTGCGTGAGCCACTATCGCCGTTGGCGCCGACCGGCGCTCCTGAACGCCGCCTACCCGCCGTACGTGCGCGAGCTCATCCACGTGAACGCCGGCGTCTTCCCCGATGACGACGGGACGCTGGATCGCTTCTCGGCGCAGTTCCTGAAGGCAGCCGAAGCAGCCGACGTGATGGCGGTGTGGCTCAACCGAGGCGAGGACGCTGTGGTGCGCGAACGTTGCCCGCACGCGCGACTCGTCGACCTGCCCTCGCTTGATTCCATGTGCTTCGAGCAGCCATGGTCGGCGGAGCTGGCGGGCAGGCGAGTGCTCGTCGTCCACCCATTTGCCGAGACGATCTCATCGCAGTACCGCGACCACCGGCGCGAGCTGTTCGACGACCCGCTGGTACTGCCTGAGTTCGAGCTCAAGACGCTCATGCCGCCGCAGTCCATCGCCGGTGCACGATGCGGCTTCTCCGACTGGTTCGCTGCACTTGAGGACACCTGCGAGCGCATCGCCAAGCACGATTTCGACATCGCGATCATCGGCGCAGGCGCCTACGGTCTGCCCATCGGCGCGTTCGTGAAAGGTCTCGGCAAACAGGCGGTGCACATGGGCGGTGCGACCCAGCTCCTCTTCGGCATCATCGGACGCCGCTGGGAGGTCGAGTACGCCGACACGATCGTGCCGCTCGTGAACGAGCACTGGACGCGGCCCTCTCCTGCCGAGACGCCCACGGGCGCCGACTCGGTGGAGTCGGGCTGCTACTGGTAGACGCTCAGCACGCGGCGACCAGTGCGTGCGGGGGATAGACGCTCAGAGCTTCCAACAGCCAGGGCGCGAACGTCTCTGGCGCTGACGCCGCGAGCGTATCGAGCATCTCCGCGTCGAAAGCGCGCACCTCGGCGACCTCGGCCGGATCCGGATTGTGAAGATCGCGCACGCGTCCGACCAGGATGTGACACAGCTCGTGCTCGGCGCCAAGTCCTTTGAAGCCGGCCTGGTAGATGATTCTCCCCACCGGACGAAGGGCGTCGGCGGTGCAGCGCAGCTCCTCCGTGATACGTCGCGATGCCGCCTCCACAATATCCTCACCCGGCTCCGGATGTCCGGCGCAACTATCTGCCCAGAACAATGGCCACAGCCGTTTGTGTGCACTCCTTCGCGCCAGCACTATGCGGTCAGCGTCGTCGACGAGCAGGACCATGAACGCTCGATGCAACAAACCACGCCGCGAATGCGCCTCGGCCCGCGACAGACAGCCAAGCACATTGTCATGAGCGTCGACTGCGATCACTCGCTCGTCATCGACCCAAGCAGCTCGGGCGGTCGTTGCGCTATCCAGCATGGTCGTAGCCCACGTCCATTCCTTCTGCCGGCGGCGTGTCCGACAAGGTCAGCGTATGCGCCATTCTATCCTTCTTGGTGCGCAGATAGGCGTAGTTCGACGCGCACGCCACCGTTTCAAGCGGAACCTGCTCAGAGATCTCGAGCCCGTGCCCCTTGAGCCCGGCTATCTTGCGCGGATTGTTCGTGAGGAGTCGGATGGACTTCAATCCCAGGTCACTGAGGATCTGAGCTCCAATCCCGTAGTCCCTCAGGTCGGCGGCAAATCCCAACGACTCGTTGGCTTCAACGGTGTCCTGACCAAGCTCCTGTAGCTCGTACGCCCTGAGTTTGTTCTCAAGGCCGATGCCGCGCCCCTCGTGACCGGACATGTAGAGCACCACGCCCTGCCCCGCATCCGAGACGATCTGCATGGCCTGCTCAAGCTGCGTGCCGCAATCGCAGCGCAGTGAGTGGAAGACATCGCCCGTCAGACACTCGGAGTGCACCCGCACAAGTACGTCCTCGGCATCCCGCACATCCCCGGAGACAAGTGCCAGGTGCGTGCGCCCATCGATGCTACTGGTGTACCCGTGCGCCGTGAACTCACCGTAGCGAGTTGGGAAGCGGACGGTCGATGTCCGGGTCACCAATGTGTCCTGGCGTCGTCTATAGCGAATAAGATCCGCGACCGTGACCATCTTGAGGCTATGTTCCGCGACGAACTTCTCCAATTGCGGGCGTCGCGCCATAGTGCCGTCGGGGTTGATGATCTCGCAAATGGTGCCCGCCGGTTCCAGCCCGGCCAGGCGCGCCAGATCGACTGCGGCCTCGGTGTGCCCCGCTCGCTCGAGCACGCCACCCGGACGCGCCCGCAGCGGAAACACGTGGCCGGGCATCGAGATTCCCTCGGGTCCTACGTCGGGATCGACGGATGCCAGGATGGTCGCACAGCGGTCGGCAGCGGAGATGCCCGTGGTTATCTTGCCTTTGGCACCGATGGATACGTGGAACGCGGTGCCCTGCTCGGATGTGTTCACGGCGACCATCGGCGGGATGCTCAGGGCATCGAGCCGCTCCCCGGAAAGCGGGAGGCACACCAGTCCGCGACCGTACGTGATCATGAAGTTGATCGAGTCCGGCGTGACCTTGGCAGCAGCCATCACTAGGTCGCCCTCGTTCTCGCGATCCTCATCATCGACGACGACAAGCATGCGGCCGGCGGCGATTTCGGCGATGCCCTCATCGATCGTGGCGAACGGCGAATTCTGGATCATGGCGCTTCCTTCCGTTGAGGGTGATGGACCCCGCCGGGACACCGCCGGCGGGGTCCATCCAGAGGGGCTCCCGGGGCCCGGCAACCACCGAGAGCATAGGTATGGCTGGCTGGTTCCGTGACTTACTTCTGGAAGAGCGAGGGCGCCCACTTTGCGGGATCGACTTCCATGAACGAGCAGCGTTTGAACTTGTCCTTCAGATTGAACGGCACCGTGCAGTCGAAGATGACCTTGCACGAGATACCCTTGTCGCGAAGCGCAGGGTTGTACTCGACGGTCTGCGACGGATCGAGCGGATGGCAGCGCACGCCCGGAATCATGATGGTGTCGATGTCACCTTGGTAGCGCGTGTTCATCGACCACAGCACATCGTTGCTGTCGAACGGATCCACATCCTCATCAACGAGGATCACGTGCTTGAGCTCGGAGAATGCCGAGAAGGCCAAGAGCGCGGCCTGGCGCTGGCGTCCCTCGTCGCTCGGGATGCTCTTCTTGAACTGCATGACGGCCATATACTTGCCGCCGCCAGCGGAGTGCGAATACACGTTCACAAGACGACCGGGCATCGCGCGCTCCACCATCGCCAGGATGCTGGCCTCGGTGGGGATACCGGCCATGCTGACGTGCTCCTCGCTGGGGCCGATCACGGTCTGCATGATCGGGTTCACGCGGTGCGTGATGGCCTTGACCTTGATGACCGGCAGCTCCGGATTGGCGCCCCCTGTGTAGCCGGGGAATTCCGGCATTGCCTTGCCAGTGTTGGTGTTCTGGTCCTCGCGAACGCGCACGTTCGGGAGAAGCTCTCCCTCGATGACGTACTCGGCGTTAGCGATGGCCTTCTCGGCGATCGTCACGCACTGGACCAGCTCAACCGGCTTGTTCCGGATCGCGCCGGCGATGCTCAACTCATTGAAGCCCAGCGGCGTCGTCGGCGGCTCGAAACACGCCGCGATCTCGATTGCGGGATCCACCCCGATGCTGACGGATATCGGCAGCGGCTTGCCAGCAGCCTCGGCCTTCTCGCGGAAGACCGTCAGGTGGCGCGCCCCGGGCACGAAGTACATGGAAATCTCATCGGCACTCTGCAGACAGAGGCGGTGGATCGTGACGTCGGAATCGCCGTTCTCCGGATCGGTCGCATAGCACATGCCCATCGTCACATACGGACCAGCGTCTTCGGTGGTATTCGTGGGCGCGGGCAGCAACTTGCGAATGTCGAAGCCCGGGTCGGTCGCGAGGTGCACGACCTCCTGGCACACGGCCTCATCTTGGGGGATGGTCACCGGTTCGATCGGGTTCGCGACCGAGTCTTTGAGCAGGAATCCAAGGCGCTTCGGATCCGTCCCGAGCATGATTCCGACGCGCTCGCGGCTTGCGAGCAGGCCGGTAACGACCCGCGCGCCTTCGTGACCGTTGACCTTGTTGAAGATCATGGCCGGCCCTATCCTCGTCGGGCGCTGCACCGTGCCCCAGGCGCCAACGTGGCGGTACACACCCGAGAGCTCGGCGTGCGGATCGACCGGGACATCAGTCTCGATCAGCTGACCCGGGTGCGACTTTAGCAGTTCTAGCATTGAGCGCATGTCCGTGGGCATGCCTTTGTCTTCAGACATCCAGGTCTCCTTCACGTGTTGAATCGCGCATCAGCGAGATGCGCTGTTTCACCTCAGTGAGAACCTCGCGGTAATTCGCATCGAGCAGACGAATATCTGCATCGGAAGCAAGATCGACGTGAAGCCCTACGGTCACGTTGATGCGGCAACCAAAGTCGGTAGCGAGCTCCAGCGCGGCCGAACGTGCGAGCAGGTCTTCCTTGTGGCCAGTTACGCACAGGACGCTGGCCGAGGCGGAGGCGACCGAGCTGTCAGCCAGACTTGGCCGCGGTATCCCTAAGGCTATAGCTCCGATGTGAGGCCCCTCCCCGCCAACGAAGCACACCGAGATATCTGGACCGCAGATGACTATCGAGGCTTCAACGCGGTGCGGGATCTCGCCGTGGCCGACAGCGTCGATTCTCACGCCACCTCAACACCCTTCCACGACACGAATCGCGAATGCTCTAGCCCGAACTGACGAAGGACCTTCCCGATCACGTGATTGATCTGATCCTCCATGGTCTGCGGGCCGTTATAGAACGTGAGCATCGGCGGCACGATACTGCAGCCGAGTTCAGCTGCCTCCTTGAGGTTGCGCAGGTGGAGTTTGCCGAACGGCATCTCTCTCGGTACGAGCACTACCTTTCGGTCTTCCTTCAGACAGACGTCGACTGCTCTCACCAGCAGGTTGGCTGCGTAGCCGGCCGTGATGGCGGCGAGCGTCTTCATCGAGCAGGGGATCACGATCATGCCATCGGTCGTGAAGGATCCGCTGGAAATCGACGCGGCAAGGTTCTTGTCGCTGTGGTAGACATCGGCCATCGCGACAAGCTCTATCAGCGGGACGTCGCACTCCAGCTCCCATGTCTTCTGGGCACCTTCGGTGACGATCAGGTGTACCTCGACATCCTCGTGCTGCTTGAGCGCCGATACCAGGTAGTAGCCAAGCACGACGCCACTGGCTCCTGATATCCCAACGATGATGCGCATGATCGGATCTCCTACTCTTCGTGCGGGTCGGATATGCAGGGTTACTTGATGAGGCCGGTCAGGTTCCACCAAGGAACCATGACCCCCACGGTCACGATGAACATGACGATGGTCAGCGGCAGGCCGAGACGAATGGTCTCCTTCTGGGTGTAGCCGCCGGTGTCCTCAGCCGCACCGACCAGCATGTTCAGGTGCTGGAACGGCAGAACGAAGTGCCCCGCGATCGCCATGTACGCGAGCAAGGTCGGGACGATCGGGCTGATACCCATGGGAGCCGTGAACGCGATGATCGCGGGTACCGCTACGCCCATAACGGCGATGACACTGCCGAGGAGCATGTGAAGCGCGACTGCGATCAGCGTGATCAGTGCTGCGAGCAAGAACAGGTTCGACGGAGCCGTGGACGGCAAGAGGGTCGCCGCGATCCAGGAGTTCATGCCCGTGACGCCGCCGACGACGCCGATGGCGATCGCGGCGGTTAGGAACATGAGCGTCTGCATGGGAACGGCCGACCAATCCTTGGGAGTGAGCACTCCGCCGATGATCGGCATGGACATCAGCATGGCGATGATCATGGTGATCCATCCGATGTTGATGCCATGCACGGTGTCCGTCATCCACAGGACGATGGCGATCACGAGCCAGATGATGGTGCGCGTCTCAACCGCGGTCAGTTTGCCCATCGAGCCCAGCTTGGACCGAATCTCGTCCTTGTTGATTGTGACCTCCTGCGTGGGCCTGAACAGCGCCAGGATCAGCAGGCAGGTTAGAACCGCCGCGACCATCGCGGGCGGACCCATGTTGATGAACCAGCTGGCGAATCCCATCGTCTGACCCGACGCAGCGACTGCGAGCGGGTTGATGACGGCGTCGCCCGTGAGGAAGATCAGCGAGACCGGCACGGATGCTGCGAACACCGCAAGGCCGATCTTCAGACCGTCCTCTTTCGGTATCCCGGAAGACTTGATGATGACTGCCATGACCGACATGATCAGGAACGCGCGAGGCCATGGGTGCGGGATCAGGAGACTCAGCACGAACGTGAGGACGAATATCCCGATGATGATGCTCTTGAACGAGCTCACGAACCGGAGCATGTAGTTGTACGCGATGCGCTCGCCAAGACCCGAGGTCTTAACGGCCGTCGCGATCAGATAGGCCCCGATGACGAGCCACATCGTGGTCCCGGTCCAAGACTTGAACGCAACGGCCGCCGTGGCCGCGGCAGCAGAGACGGCCTTGGTCGTCTCAGTGGCTGCGGTGCCGGGCACGACCTGGAAGATAACGAGCAACGCCAGGAAGATGCCGGACGTGTACGCGGGCTGGGAGATCTGGAACGCCCACCACACAACCGTCATCAGAGTGAGCGCCAGCGTGATGTGACCGCCAGTGCTCAGGTCGGCAACGGGAATCGGTACCATCCAGATCGCGAGACCCACGAGGATTCCGAGCACGAAGCCGATTTCACGCTTGCCGAATGCACGCTTTGCTTCTGACACGTTCCCTCCTTGCTTGACTCGAAGGAAGAACGAGGGCATTCCGTGCCGCCCGTCTTCCGGTTGTCGCTAGCACGAACATCCGCACCCGCCCGGGGCGAAGAGAGGGGACTCGCCCCGGGCGATTCGGCGATCTAGACGTCGAGCGGCGGAATCGGCGGAATCACGCCGAGAGCAGCGATCGACTCTTCGGTGAGCTTGAACTTGGGGAGAACGACCGGGTTCTCGGTCGAACGCCACGAGTACCAGCACACTTCGCACACGTACACTTCCCACACATCTCCAACCGGGGACTTGACCATCGTCCGGGTGTTCTCGCTATCGCAGCGCGGGCATTTCATCTAGTACCTCCTTAATGAGTTCCGGGTTCACCCTGAAAGAACCAGGTGAGTCACACATCCGATCGAGCGGACTACTTCTCATCCATCGCGGCCTGAAGACCCTTGATGATCGTTGTCCACTCGGCCGTGCCAACCGGGTCCTTGAGCAACTCGACTGCGCGCGGATTCGGCTCCGGAGCAACCGGAGTAGTAGCGTCGATGATGAGCTTGGTCGTCATGCCGGCGGGGTTGCTCGAGGGATCGAGCGGCATACCCGGGGCGTTCTCGATCATCGTGACGTCCTTGTGCGGAAGTACGCGCGTGGTGAGCGCCCACATGACCTGCTCCAGGTTGAACGGGTCGACGAACTCGTCGACGACGATCACGATCTTCGAGTAGGGCATTCCGTGAGGAGTGGACAGCAGGCGCATCGCCACGCCCTTGCCGTAGCCACCGTAGCGGCACTTCGTGGAGATGATGACGCCGATGCCGTGGGTGTACATGGCATTGACGGCGACGACCTCCGGGAAGCTTTCCTTGATCTGCTTGTACAGCGGCACGCTCGTATTCAGTGCCATCAGGTAGTCGATCTCGGTCCAAGGCATTCCGAGATACAGGTTCTCGAAGATCGGATCGGTCCGATGTGTGATCCTCGTGACCTGGATCTCGCACTGCAGACGGGAGCCCGAGTACGAGCCCGGGAACTCGCCGAAGGGACCTTCGACCACGCGAACGCGCGGGATGATGTAGCCCTCGAGCACGACTTCTGCGCCCGCAGGTACGAACAGGTGCTCTGCGGTGTCCGCCCTGACGATGTCAGTTGGAACGCCGTCCTGCAGTGCGCCGACGAACTCGTACTCGTTCTGGCTGTAGCCGACCGGCGTCGAGGCCATGAACGTCACGAGCGGGTTGTTGCCAAGTGCGATCGCGACAGGCAGCGGCTCGTTCTTGCGCTCGGCTTTCGCGAGCTGGACTGCGATGTCGTGCATCGGAAGCGCCTGGATCCCGATACGGTCCTTGTCCTTGACCTGGATGCGATAGGTGCCGACGTTCTGGCGACCGAAGTCGTCAAGCGCATCCGGGTCGCCCGAGATGACCGACGCCTTGGAGATGAAGAACCCGCCGTCCTGCTCATTGATGCGATAGAGCGGCAGAACCTCGAACAGGTTGATGTCCTCGGTGATGACGTTCTCCTTGCAGGGCGCCTCTTCACGCGAGACGACATTCGGCGGAACCGGGAACTTATCCCACCGGGCGTTGAGTTCCTCAAACTGTTCCTTGGTGGGAGTGTCCTTCGGCATACCCATCATCAGCGCGTGGTTCTGCCACGATCCGTGAACATTCGTGACAACCGAGCCCTTGTAGCCCTTGATGTTCTCGAAGAGCACGGCCGGGCCGTTCGGCATGCTCGAAGCAGCGCGCCCTGCGGCACCGATGTCCGGCTCCGGGTTCACCTCTTCTTTGACTCGGACCAGCTGCCCCTCCTCTTCCAGAGTCTGGAGGAACTCCCGGAGGTCCTTGTAGACTTTCGCCATCTGAACTCCTTTCTCCGTGCTTGCGAATGCCCGTCTTTGCGGGCTCTGAGGCGGATCGCGAGCGATGGAATAAACGCGACATGCCCCCACTCGTACGACCATGTGGGTCGTCAAGCGGGGGCGCAATTCCGAGTGAGCATGCCGCGATTCCTACGCGGAATAAGGGCAGGAACGGCACGTCCGCGATTCACAGGCGGCATCGGAGGATGCCGCAATGGAATGGCGCGAGCGCAGCAGACACATCAGCTGCAAGGTATGCTGAATCAGGAGCATGGTGTGTTCGGCTGGAACATGCTCAGCGCAGACAAGTCGGACTAGCACTTCGGACACCGACCCGAATCGGCGATCCGGAGAAGGAGTGGTGCCGATGAACATCGCCCAAGTGCAGTACTTCTTGGAGATTGCTCGGCATGGCAAGTTCAGTAGTGCGGCCGAGCACGCGTACGTCTCTCAGTCGTCTCTGTCCAAGCAGATCAAGGCGCTTGAAGAAGAACTCGGCGTTGAGCTATTCGTGCGCGCATCATGCGGAGTGAGGCTCACCCCGGCGGGCGAGATGTTCCTAGAATTCGCGAGCAAGACCTTCCGGGACTACGAAAGCATCATTCTGCGGTTGGAGCGCTACAACGCGCAGGCGCAGTTCAGGGTCCGCGTAGGTGCGCTGCCCCTCCTCAGCTCGTACGACCTTCACACTGACCTTGCTGATTTCCAGGTCGATAACATGACGATTCAGCTCGATCTCTACGAACGCAACCAGTCCGAGATACTCAAGCGACTCGAACTCAACCGTCTCGATGTCGCCATCCTGCGCACGGATCTCTTGTCGGCGGAGGACTACGACTGGATTCCCCTGATTCGAGATGAAATCGTCGTGGTGTGCTCCAACCAGCACCCGCTCTGCCGGACACGCCGTGTCGCGACGGTCGATCTGAAAGACGAGCGGTTCGTGATGCTCGAGCCCCAATCGGCTATCTACACTGCGTTCGTGGAACGATGCCGCGAGGTCGGATTCTTCCCGAACATCACCTTCACGCATGCACGCCACGAACCGCTGCTTGCCGCCGTCGGACGGGGCATCGGGATTACCGCGCTGCCAAGAGGGCTCACACACGGGCGCAACGAGTCCGAGCTCACGTGCATTCCGCTGCAGACCCCTCTTTACACCGACATCGGCCTGGTCGTCCCAAGGAACAGAACGTTGACACCCTGGGCGCAGAAGCTCGTCGACTTCTTCAAGAAGACATACACGTACGCGACCGCGTGGGTTGCGCCATCAGACGAGTGCGAGCAGCCGACATAAGCACGTTCGTCAAGGCGCGCTACGCGCTTGCCGGAACCTGCCGCAGGGTCCGCAGGCGTACGGTCTCGGCTTCTGTGTCGGGAGCCGGGCCTGTCCCGGTGATGTAGCTCATCACCTTGCTCGCTGCCTTGATCGCGCCGAGGCAGACGAGGTCGTCGTCGTACTCGAACGAGACCCGGAAGATGCCGTGTCCGTCTCGGCGGAAGTCCCACGACGTTTCGCCCCGCAGCGAGCGCGGCGACCCCGCCTTCGCCATGAGCTCCATCACTACGTGCTCGAACAGATGCGGCACCTCCGTATCGCCGATCTCCTCGGCGAAGGTGCGCTCGTCACCATTCTTGCAGGCGTGCTCCTCAAGACCCGGCAGAAGCGCGATGGCGCGCTCGGCGATTGCAGCGTCGGACGTGGTCCTCAAGGCTTCGGCGTCGCCCACATCGACGATCACGTCGATGCGGTCGGCGCACACCGTCACGCTGTGCACCCGCATGAGTACCCCCTACTCAGCTCTGCTAGCCGCGGCTGCGGCGTCCCAGGTAGTACGCGAGCGCGACCGCAGCGCACACAGCGGCAACGCCCACGACGATGACCTTCGTCGCCTGCTCCCCCTGCAGGTGACGGACCTCGGCCCCGGCCATGTCTTTGATGCGCACGGCTTTGCGGCGCAGGTCCTCAACGGTTATCGGCCGCTCGGCTTCGGTCATTTCTGCATCATCCTCACTTTGATGACGATGAACACTAGGGCGCCGAGCAGGTACACGCCACCGATGGCGAGCAGCGCGCCGGGGTACGTGAGCCATTCGGCAAGCAGCAGGAAGAGCGCCACAGCGATGAAGATGAGGCCGACAACGGCCAGACAGCCGGCCGCCGAGGCGGATGCTAGGGTGAGTCCAAGCTTCTGGATGGGAAGGACGATCTTCTCGCGAACGACAGCCTCCGCCTCCTGGCGAACCCAGTCGGTGGCGGTCTGCAGCAGGTCGGCGATCGAGTCGATGATCTCGCCGACGGCGTCCTTCTTCGGTTCGGCCTGCTTGGGCGCGGCCTTCTTCTTGGGCTCGGCCTTCTTCTTGCCGGGATCCGGCATGCGCGACGACCTCCTCGGGCAGGTGCAACGGTTCCTACATACCCTAACCGAAGCGGGCTTGTGCGGCACCCCGCCATGAAAAGACGAACGGCGCCGGAAGCAGATGCTCCCGACGCCGTCGGATCTCGTGCGATTGAGCGATCGCTACTTCACGACACGCCACTGGACAGTGCCTACGCCCGAGAAGCCGAGCGCCTTGGCGGTGCCAGGGCCGAGGTCGAACGTGCGACCCGCCACGTACGGTCCGCGGTCACGTACGACCGCCACGACCGTCTTGCCGCCATAGCTGATCTGAACCTTGGTGCCGAACGCCATTGTCCGGTGAGCGACGACCATGCTCGTGGGAGTCAGGGTGCCGCCGCCAGCCATCGTGTGGCCGTAGAAACCCGGGCCGTACCACGAGACCTTCGCGGACTTCCAGCTCGTCAGCGCCACGATCGCGGTTCTCTTTGCAGCAGCCGCCTTCTTTGCGGCTTCGATGGCCTTGAACGCCGCTAGGCGCTGGGCCTTGTCTTGAACAGTCGTTGGCGTCTTCGCGGCGAGCCGAATGCCCGCTGATGCGACGACGTCGGGAGTACTCTCGATCGAGCTGACCTTGTCTCGGACGACTTGCGCCGCACTTGTTGTTGCAAGGCGGACGCGTGCGCCCGTTCCGGTTGTAGCTGCGGTTGCCGCGCTTGCGCGCTGCGTGGGGAGAAAACCGGTGCCCAATGCTGCGGTTACTGCAATCGCGAGCACAGTCGCGACCACCGTAGTGGGCTTCAAGAACAGACTTCGAACCTTCACACATGACCTCCGGGTCCGGTTACAGGACAGGCGGCACCCCGGGGCGAGGACATACGTCACGTGTAGACAGGGAGTTGGAGAAGAAGAGCTAGCTGTCTCGGCCCGGTCGCGCGGATCGGCACTACGCCGCCTAACGACCTAACAAGCACAAGCTATGCTGTTGGTGTTTGGACCGTGATCCGACTCCCGGCAGGCCTTGATGCCCGCGCACGGAGTCCTCTCTTTTCAGGGCGTCGACACCCTTAGCGCCGGTCCGATGTCATCCGCATGGGGGCAGATGACAAACGCTAAGTGGCGTCCTTCAAGCACAACAGGGACGAACATTAGCACAGGTCGTGCCAGAAACGCCACCCCGGAGGGCATCCGACGGTGTGTCGGTGACCCTCCGGGGTGATGGTTGCGCTATGGCGTGACGGTCGTCTCGGCGCTGCCCGAGAGCTGCTCGAGCGCTTTGCCGAGCTCATCGATAGCGCTGCCGTACGCCGCCCAATCGCCCGCCTTCTGCGCCTCGATCGCCTTCAGGTACAGCTCGCGCGCCGCGCCCACGGTGACCGCGGTGCCCCCCTCCGTCGGCTGCGTCGGTGCAGCGCCGAAGACGGCCGCCAGCGCACTCGTCAGGTCTGGCTGCATCGCAACCGAGTCGCCGTACGCGACCAGCACGCGCGTAAGCTGCGGCATAGCGGTCTGCTCGGCTTGGAGGTAGAGCGGCTGGATGTACACGATTGAGTTCTCGATGGGGATGACGAGCATGTTGCCAAAGAGCACGCCGCTCCCCCGCTGATTCCAAAGCGTGAGCTGCTGGCTGATGATCGGGTCCTGGTTCACCCGCGCGCTCACCTGCTGCGGGCCGAGAACGAGCTTCTGCTTCGGGAATGTGTAGACGATGCGGCGCCCGTAGTTGGCCGGGTCCGAGGAAGCGGACATCCAGCCGATCATGTTGTCCTTGTTCCGAGGCGTGAACGGCAACATGAGCATGAAGTCCTCAACGGGCTCCTGCGGAAGCTTCATGAGCACGTAGAACGGATCCATAGGCGCGCTGTCCGCCTCGCCCGGCAGTGCCCACTGGTCTTCTTTGTTGTAGAACACGAGCGGATCGAGCATGTGGTACGTCTTGTAGACCTCGGCCTGCACGCGGAAGAGGTCCTCCGGATAGCGCAGGTGCGCCCGAACACCGTCGGGCATCTCGGAGCCGTCGACAATGAGATCCGGGAACACCGCTCGCCATGTGGCAAGCAGCGGATCGGTCTCGTCGAACGCGTACATCGTGACCGTGCCGTCGTACGCATCCACGGTGATCTTCACCGAGTTACGCATGTAGTTCACGCCACCGATCCGCTCCGAGTACGGGTAGCGGTCAGACGTCGTGTAAGCGTCCACGATCCAAACGAGCTTCCCGTCGATGATCGCAGCGTACGGGTCACGGTCGAGCGTGAGGAACGGCGCCAGCGCGCCGATGCGCTCATTGAGCGAGCGGCGGAAGAGCACCTTGCTGTCAGGCGTGATGTAGCTGCTGAAGAGCATCTGCGGTGCCGAGAAGCGTAGCGCGAACGCGGCTCTCCGGACTATGTTGCCAACCGCTATGCCGGTCTTACCCTCGTACGACGTCGTGGCGTTCTGGTCGCCGACCGGGTAATCGAACTCCTTGATCTGCGTGGCGGCCACCACGTAGTTGTTCGTGAGCTCACCGTAGTACACGGCGGGACGGTCGACCTTGAGGTCGGTCGAGCCGGTTGGCGGGATGTCGCGAACCATGAACTTCGGTAGCCCCTGACCGCTCGACTCGTTCACCGGGCTCACGACGGCACCGTAGCCGTGCGTGTACACGAGGTGCTGGTTCACCCACGTCTTGGCCTGCTCGGCAAGCTGGTCGACGTTCATCTCACGAAGTGAAACGAGCACCTGGCGCCGTTCGCCGTCGATGGTGTAGCGGTCGACATCCACATCCACGAAGTCGTAGTACGGCCGAATGCCCTGGAGCTGCTGGTACGACTGCGACACGATGCTTGGGTCCCACAGGCGCACGTTCTTGATGGTGTCGGTATCGCCGGCGACCGCCGAGGCGGTGAGGCTTTCCTCGGCGGGGAACGCCCGCACGGTGACGTCCTCGATCTTGAACGCCTTGCGTGTCATTGCGATGTTGCGCTCGATGTACGGCGCCTCGGCGGCGACTTCGTTCGGCGAGACGCGGAACTGCTGGATGAGCGCGGGGTAGATGCCGCCCACCAGGATCGAGGCGCTCACCCAGACGCCGAGGGCGACAGCGGGGAGCCTCCACCCCTTGAAGCGGATGTTGATCATGAGCGCGATGCCCGAGAGGACCGCGATCACGATGAGGATCTGATACGCGGGAATCTGCGCGTGCACGTCGGTGTACGACGCTCCCAGAACCTGACCGCGCGGCGAGAAGCTGAGCTCGAAGATGTCGAGCCAGTACTTGAAGCCTTGCACCACGATCATCAATCCCGCGAGCACCGACAGGTGCGCTTTCACATGCGGGTCGAAGCCCTTCAGACGCGCCCACGGACGAATCGCCCCGGTGAGCACATGAACGACGGCCGTGACAACGAGTGTGAACGCGAGCGCTCCCATCAGCCAATCGGCCGCCGTGCGCAGCGCCGGCATGGTGAAGAAGTAGAACGACAGGTCACGCCCGAACTGTGGATCCTTCTCGCCGAACGGAACCGCGACCATCGCAAGACGGAACACCGTCCACTGCGAGGACATCGCTGCGCCGGATATGAGCGCGGCAACCGCGCTGATCGCCACGAGCGCGACCCCCGAGATCTTCTCGAGCACCTCCCGGACCTGCTGCAGCGCCATCTCGAATCGGAAGCCGACCTCATCGGTCGCGCGCAAGACCACCTTCGGTGCCATACGGCGTGCGATGAGCACGTTCACGTACAGGATCACGAAGAAGAGTGCGAAAAAGACGATGCCCGTCACCCAACCCGCGGTGATCCGGGTCCAGAAGACGCCGGATTGCCCCAGGTCGTTGTACCAGAGCGCGTCGGTGTAAAACGTCGCCACACCCCCAGAGATGGCGAACAACAGCACAATGACACCGATGAGAATCGGCACCACCGGGCGGGCGCGCCGAGGACTCGTTGCAGTCATGTCAGGCATGGATTCCTCCGGTCAGATCGCGCCGCATATGCGACGTCACAGAAAGTCCGAGACCTCCACGTTCAGGCCTGCCGGGTCGATACAGCGTTCGATGGTGCGCCCCTCATTATCCTCCGAGAGGTCGATGTCGATCGGCGTCATCAAATCGCCGCTTGCCGCGGCAATGATCCGGACCCGCGGGAGCGAGACGTCGCGCGGGTTCGGTGAAACGACGATACCCGTCTCACCGGAGCTGAGTAACACGACCGAGCGAGGCGGGTAGAGCCCCATGAGTCCCACGAAGAGGCGGACAAGCGTGGGATCGAGCGCCGTGTCCGCGTTCTTGATGAGCGTCAGGATGGCGTCGTCCTGCGGTCGGGGTGCGCTGTACGTGCGCTGCGATGTCATCGCATCGTACGCGTCGGCAACGGCAACGATCCTGCTCGCCAGATGCTGCTTGCGCGGCGGCACCCGCTGCGGATAGCCGGTGAGGTCGTAGCGCATGTGGTGTTCGAGCACGATCACCGTGGCGGCCTTGTCGAGGCCCGGCGTGAGCGCGGTGTTCTCGGCACCGAAGATGGGATGCTGGCGAATCTGCGCCCACTCATCGGAGGTGAGCGGACCTGGCTTGTTCAGTACCTTCAGGTCCACCGTCATCTTGCCGACGTCGTGCAGAAGCGCGCCAGTGCCAAGCGTTGAGAGAAACCGGTAGTCGTGCGTGATCATCGAACCGAGCGCCAGCGAGAGGATCGCCACGTTGACCGAGTGGTAGAACGTGTACTCATCGAAGCTCTTGAGGCCGGTCAGCTCGAGCGTGGCGTACCGGTTGTTGAGCACGTTCTCGATGAGGCTTCGAACGGTCCCTTTCACGCGAGGAACGTTGATCACCTGGCTTGAGCGGATGAGCCGCTCGAGCTCGCGCATGAGCTCCAGGGCGTTCGAGTACGCAGCGCGCGCAAGCTTGCCGCTGTCCTCCTGCTTGATCTCCGCCGGCTCGCGGTAGACCGCCACGTCGCTCACGGCGATGCGCTCGAGCCTGGCCGCGGCAACCATCGCCGCGACCCCGCCTTGAGCCGCAACGGCCTCGGGATCGCTGCTGATGATCTTTGCGAAACGTTCGATCTCACTGCGGGTGACGCCCTGGTGGAAGACCACGTTGCCCGCGCCAATCGCTGTCATATCGCGAATGAGCTGGTCGAACAACACGCTGTCCTCGGCAAGAAGCTGCTCGCCAAGAAGCAGCTCATCTTCGTAGAAAGTGAGCGGCACATCGACGCCCTCGTCGTGGAACTGCCCGAGAACGCTCGCGAGCTCGTCGATCGCCTGACCGACTGCCGGGTGTTCCGGCGGGTAGAATCGCTCGGCTCGCCGAAGCGCATACAGCCTTGCGAGAACGTCCCGTGCGCGTCGGACCTGCTTGGCCGAGAACGCTGTCGTGGGCCCGGCTGGCCTCGCGCCGTCGTCCTCGATCACGTCGCGCAGACCTTCGGCGCCAAGCGCCCCGGCTGCTTCTCGGATGATGTCCGAGGAGGTGTCGTCGTCCATCACACACCTCCGTTCGATGCGGCGGAGATGGCGGCCAGTGCGGATTCCGCAGCCGCACGGATCTCTTTCACGCGGCCCGAGCGGATGATCGCCCGTCGGCCAGCAAGGTCGTTAAGCAGCGGGATCGCCTCGGTGGCGCCCATACGTCCAAGCGCCTCGATCGCCTCGACGCGAGGCGGCACATCGCGGTTGCCTCGGCCGTCACCGCGGGCAACGGCCATCAGCGCCTGCGCGGCACCACGCGCGCCGACGATGCCGAGGTACCGGGCAGCGAGCTGCACGTTCTGGGCATCCGAATCGCCAAGCGACGCCGCGAGCATCTCATCGGCCATACGGTCGCGGATATTGGAAAGTGCGCGGATCGTCTCGCGCCGCACGCGTGCGTCGTTGTGGCGTAGCGTGCGCCCGAGATACGGCAGCGTGTCCGCCCCATGCGTGGAGCCGAGGATGCTGACCACGTTTCGCACGAAGTACCAGCGGGAATCGCTGACGCGCTCGCCGAGCCGCTGCACGTGACCGGGCGCCAAGTCGGTAACCAGATCGACAAGCGCCTTCCTTGCGGACATGTCCGGCTCATCGGCCAGCACTTCCAGGAGCGAGTCGATCGTCTGCCCGCCCAGCACGTTGAGCAGCCTACGGCACGTCGCATGCTCGGGGGAGTCCGCCGAGAACACGCGCATCGCCCGTGCAATCAGGCGGATCTGCTTCGGCTCGGCCAGACCATTGAGCACCTGCAACACGCGCTCTCGTTGCGGTTGGGCAAGGCCATCCTCGTTGGAGAGCGCATAGAGCGCGGTGGCAGCGTCGGCGGCGATCTCGAAATCGCCCCACTCGATAAGCATGCTCAGGTTGTCTTCAACGTTCGCGAGAATCGAGCCGAAGACGTCGGGCCTGCGCTCGAGCGTTGCCAGCGTCACGAGACTGGCGATGACCTCGCCGTCAGAGACGTTGGCGAGCGCTTCCTCGCGAAGCTCCCGCAGCTCAGGATCGCTCTCATCGCTCACGAGGTCGCGCGATGGTGCCAGGTCGATCAGCTTGAGCACGCTGTCGATCTCGGTGTCTCTCGGCTCTTCGTTCTTGCGCATCACGTGAATGTGAGTCGGCAGCGCCTGCTCGATGATCTGATCGACTTCAGGTGCGGCGAGGCCGGCAGCAGTTAGGGCCTGCTGTGCAGCCACAGACACCTCGTCTTTTGCCGCCATCGAGATCAGCGCAAGGTTGCGAAGCGCTCGCGAGATGCCGTCGCGGCTCACCGGATCGGGGCCGAGACCCTCGGCCAACGCGCTGCACACCTCGTTGAGGTCAAGCTGGCGGATGACCTCAGCGATCGCATCGTCGATGCGCGCGTCGGCAAGCAGCCGATCGACGAGAAGTTGGTGACGGGTCTCCGGGTCGAGGCCCATGACCGCCTCGGCGATCGACCGGAAGAGCGCGTGGCGGTCCTCGGCAAGCTCTCCGTTTGCGAGACGCGACATCGTGGCGATCCGCTCGGCAAGCGCAGATGCGGGGCCTGACGCCGCACGGGCGAGCGCAACGTCAGTCAGGTATCGGTTGAGGAGTTTGGGGTTGGCGACGAATCGAACGAGCAGTCGCTGCTCGCGCGGCTTGATGCCGAAGCGATCGCCGAGAAGCTCATCGATGCGCCCGGTGTCGGGCGGCCAGGGCTCGGCGGAGACCGGGAGTTCCTCCAGCGCCTCGGGAATCTCGGCATCCACGATCTTCGTCGATACGGCGCTGACCGTGATGCCGTCGACCTGTCGCTCCCAGAGTCGAGCCTCGAAGCCACCTGCGGACTCGATATCCTCCGGGCTCTCGAGGAGCACGCCGAGGAATGCCGTCACTTCTTCTTCACTCACGCCTGCATGGAAGCGGACGTCTGAGAGCCGACGACCGTAGAACTCACGTGCAAACGACGCGAAGGCCGGCTGTCCGGGGAGGATGGGGAGCGATTCGAAGAACAACCCGTCGCGCGTGACCACAAGTCGCACTCCCGATCGCTCTCGCAGCTGGAGCCGAAGCGCGCTCACTACCTCGCGGGCGTTCTCGCGAGGAATCGTGCTTGTCGGCGGGTACAACTTCACCGCTTTGTAGGTGACGAGCAGCTGCTTCACGAGACTTTCGATAGCAGCAGGTGCGCGCTCGCCGGATGTCTTGGCTTCCGCCACGCCTGAGATCCTCCCACGTCCATGACCCGAAACCCGCCCTCAGCTTCGATTATGCCCCCTAGCGCCCGCCGGTGCTATTATCGCGCCCATGGAATCCTCATCAGCACGCATACTTCTCGCATCCGCATCTCCCCGTCGGCGACGCCTCATCGGCTGGCTCGGTCTCGCGGTCGATGTCACCTCGGTCGACACCCCCGAGGAACTCGATTCGCCGCTGGCGGCCGTCCCGGGACAGCTCGCCGCTTCGATCGCCGCCGAGAAGGCCCTGGCCGCCCGCGAAGCGGGCGAGCGTGGCCGGCTCGTATTCGGCCTCGACACGATCGTCGTGGCCGACGGCGAGGTTCTCGGCAAGCCTGCAGACCTGGACGACGCGTACCGCATGCTGCGCACGCTCTCGGGACGCACGCACCACGTCGTGACCGGCATCGCACTCTTGGAGCCTGGTGCCGAGGCGCCACGCACCTTCGCGGTGACGACCCGCGTGCAGATGCGCGAGCTCACCGACGCCGATATCGCCGAGTGGGCCGAGAAGGGCGAGCTCATGGGGTGCGCTGGCGCGTACAACATCGAGCACCACCTGGCGTCCGTGGGCCTCGACGAGTGCTACCAGAACGTCGCGGGGATGCCACTCTGTCACCTGCACGCCGCCCTCGCGTCGGGCGGGATCGTAGGTGTGCCGGAGGGTCTGGCGTCGCCGGTCGCCGCGTGCGACGCGGCGCTCGGGAGGCGCTGCGCGCTCGGGCCCACGCTCGTTCGCTAGGCGCGGACTGCCGTCACGATCATCGACTCGTCCTTCTCGGCATCAAGCTCGCGGCCGGTGTGATCGCCGAGGAAGCGCACGTCACCGAAGCCCGCATGCTCAAGCTCGGCGCGAATGAGCGCGGGCGGCATCGCGAAATGCAGCGAGCGGCGGGTGCGCAGTCTCCAGCCGCCAGTCGGATCGGCCTCGAGCGTCTTCGGCCAGTCCTCGATCGTGTGCGGCGCCTCGCGCACCGACGGGTCGCGCACGAGCGTCACGAAGTCGAAGAGCACGCCGTCGCCCTCCGGCGTGTAGTCGAGCAGCCGCAAGAAGAACTTGTCGCCGCCGGGAGTCTCTCGGAAGACGGGGCTCATCGTGCGCACGTGCTGCGTGATGAGCCGCTCGTGGTTGAGGTAGTGCAGCACAAGGACGCCACCCGACCGAAGCGCTGCCGAGAAGTCCTCGAGCGCCTCGCGCAGACCCGCAAGCGAGCGCACGTGCGGGAGCGCGTTGCCCGTGCACGTGAGCGCGTCGACCTGCCCGCCGAGCATCCCCGCGACCTGTCCGAAGCCACCCTCGACGATCCGGAGGTCGCTTCCGGCCGCCTCGACGTTCTCGCGGGCGAGCGCGAGCATGTCCTCGCTTGGGTCGATGGCGGTGACGTCGAGGCCCCAGGAGCGGAACATGATCGCGTGCCGCGCACTGCCAGCGCCCACATCAGCCACCGAGCGAACCCCGTGCGCCGAGAACAGCTCGCGGAAGAACGGTCCTTCGCGGGTCAGCCGACGGTCCCAGTCGACGAGCTCGTCGTACTCGCGCTCCTCGTTGTGCTTCGCGTCGAACACGCTAGTCGTCCAGGTGGTAGATGCGCACCGCGTTGCCGCGCAGGATCAGGTCCCGGTCGCGATCCGAGAGCCCGAGCTCCTCAAGCGTGCGAACTTGCTGGAATTTGATCCACTTCCGGTACTGCGCAGTCGTGCCCGAGTCCGTGCCGAAGAGCACGCGCTCGGGCCCGAACGCGGTGAGCGCACGGTCGAACACCTGCGGAAGCGTATAGCCGTGCGGGTCGTAATCCATCCAGTTGTTCGTCCCCGAGGAGTCGAACGACACGTTTTTGCACTGATAGCCCAGACGGAGCGCCTCGTGCAGGTACCCGGCCCCGAAATGTGCGATCACGAACGGCATGTCCGGGTAGTCGCGCGCCACAGGCGAGAGGTCCGTCGGGTCCGCGTAGCGCAGGTCGCCCGTCGGATCCACGGTCACGCCGTAGTGGATGCAGATGGACGCGCCAAGCTCGGCCGCCTTCTCGAAGAACGGCCGACACGCCGGGTCCGACAGGTGGAAGCAGCGGTTCACCGGCAGCAGCTTCACGCCCTTGAACCCCGCCGCCATCTCACGCTCGAGCAGCGCGGGGGCATCCGGCGTGCGCGGGTCGATGTTGCAGAGCGCAGCCACCCGCCCGCCCGAGGCTGCGATGAAGTCGCGCGAATACTGCAAGTCGGGAAGCACCGACATCACGACGGCCTTCGCAACGCCGGCGTCGTCCAGGCGCTCCGCATACCACGCGGCCATCTCGGCGGCGTCGAGGTCCGGTAGCGTCTCTTGCCTGCGACCGAACTTGCCCTCTTCGAGCGCCTTCTTCCAGCGCGGGTTCGCGTCGGGATCCCGCTCGACGAACTCGCGGAAGAGCGGCAGCGCGAACATATGGACGTGCGCGTCGACCACATCGCCCGCGCGTGTCGCAGGTGCGAGCTTCTCTTCGGGAGCTCTCACGCCGCCCACTATCCTGCCTGCGGGACTTTGGGTTCCTCGGGAATCACGATCGCGAGGATGATGTACGCGACGATCCCGGAACCGAAGTTGCCGAGGAACACCAGGGCGAGGAAGGCGATGCGCAACAGCACCGCATCGATGCCGAGATACCGCGCCAAGCCACCAAGTACGCCCGAGACCCACTTGTCGTCACGCGAGCGGTACAGCCGAGTCCCCTTCGCTGGCATATTCATCTTGCCGCCGCGACCCGCGAGCACGATCACGACGATGCCGATGAGCACGAGTGCGATGGCCCCTCGAGACGCCCGGACCGTATCCCACACAGCGTAGATCGGCTCGGGGATGAGACCGAACTGCCTCGCCATCAGCCAACCGCCCACGACGATCAACAGCCCGCCGATGATCAGCAGCGGCCCATTCTGGTCGTTACGTTCGTCAGACATTCTGCCTCCTAGTAGAACTCGACGCGAACGCTGCTGATGCCCGCATCAAGCGTGATGTCCCAGAACTCCCGGTTCTCGGAGAACCCATCCGTCTCGTACACGTCCTCGCTGCCATCGACCAACGAAAGTCCTGACGGCCTGTTGACCGAGCTGAGTCCCTTGTCGACGCGAAGGCGGACGTTCTCGCCCTCCTTGATGCGGAGCGTGAACGTGGAGACGCCGCTATCGATCAGGACCGGCACACCACCGTGGGCGACCATCGAGTCGACGGCCCCAAGCGTGAGCGTCCCCTTCGAGACGCCCGCTTTGAGCGTGACGCCCGAAAGCGAGAGATTGCTGAGATCCGCATCGATCTGGCTCACGCCGCCATCGATCGTGACGTCCCAGGTCACCGTGCGATCGAGCTTCACGTCGAGACGTGCGTTGTCGCGCGGGGCGACCCAGTTGCCGTTCCCCATCCCGACCGAGACGTCAGCACCTCGCGCCGAGGAGCGCACATCGAAGATCGGCTCGAACGGGCTCTCGCCCGATGCGCGGACCAGATCCGAGCCGTCGGTGACGGTCAGTGTCCCCACGCCGCCGTTGATCTGCGCCGTGCCCGTGAGCACGGCCGAGTCGTGCTGCGTCGTGTTGTCGAACGGCTCAGCGTTAGCCGAGCGGGACATCGGCGTGACCACGAACGGTCCGAACGGGCTCCAGTTCCCGCCGTTCACCGGCATTGCGAAGACGCCCCACGCAAGCCCGGCAATCACGAGCAGGCTAGAGAGCACGCGCAGCCACGTGTTGTCGGTGCCCCTCCCGATAACGTCGATGCCGGCCGCGATGAGCAGCAACGGCCAGAGCGTGAACACGTTCCACCACACACCCCACGGGATCACCCCGAACGTATTGCCCAGGAAGATCAGACCGATCGCGATGACCGTGAGCCCTTCCGCGATTCGCTTCAGCTCCATCAGCGACGCGCCCCCTTGAAGAGCGCGCTGATGCCGACCGCGATGATGATGAGCGGCCAGAAGCGCCACAGGTCGATCCCGGGCAGGAACTGATTTGCCAGCAGCAGCCCGCCGATGACGATGAGTGCGACGCCGAACCCGACCCCGCCATGGCGGTCATGCTCGACCGGTGCGGGCGGCGTCCAACTGGGTGCCGCCGGCATGGCAGTGGGCGCGTTGGCTGGCTCGGCTACCGTCTCTGGCGCCGGAACGACATCCGGAGCCTTCGGTATCCCACTGTCAATCGGTTCGTTGGTATCGCTCACAAAGACCCCTCCTTGTTCGCTCACGCCCGTCGAAACAGCAGCTCCAACAGGTTCCTCGGGGACGACGATCGCCATCACGAGGTAGGCAACCCCGACCGCGCCCTGGGTGAGTATGCCCAACAGCACGACGCCTACGCGTACCAGCGTCGGATCCACCGAGAAGTACTCGGCAATGCCACCGCAGACCCCCGCGACCATTCGATCGCTACGGCTCCTGTACAGCGTCCGCTCCATGAGATCCTCCGTGCTTCGTCTCCTCCGCGTGCGTCCGGACGACGCGCAATCGCGCGATCCTCCGCCGACGCACCGCTTCCACCTTCACGTTCAACGACCCGTGCACCACGACTTCGCCCGGCACGGGAATATGTCCTAGTTTCACCAGAATCCAACCGGCGATCGTCTCGTACTCGTCGGATACCGGCAGATCCAGACCGAGCATATCGCGAGCTTCTTCGACCGACAGCTGACCGTCGACCACCCACTCGTCAGGTCCAAGCGTGGTGATGTAGCGCCGCTCCTTGTCGAACTCGTCGGCAACCTCGCCGATGATTTCCTCGACGATGTCCTCGATGGTGACCAGTCCTGCGGTGCCGCCGTACTCATCGACGACCACAGCAAGGTGGTTGTGCGCTCGCTGCATGTCACTGAGCATCGCCAGAATAGGCTTGGTCTCGGGCACGAACACCGCCGGTCGCATGTACGGCGTCACGAGGCTATCGATCTTGCCGGATGACGCCGGACCTACCAGGTCCTTCAGCAGCACGATGCCGATCACCGAGTCGGGATCGTCGTGGTAGACAGGCAGTCGCGAGTACCCGGAGCTTTGGAACATCACGATAGCCTCGCGCACGGTGGTTGTGTCCTCGAGCATCGCGGCGTCCACACGGGGAACCATCACTTCCTTGGCGACCGTGTCGCCAAGCTCGAAGATCTCGTGGATCATCCGCTTCTCTTCTTCGAGCAGCGTTCCCTGCTCGGTCACCAGAAGCTTGATCTCCTCCTCGGTCACACCCGGGCGTATCGAGCCGGGCTTCACGCCAAGGAGGCGTGCAACGCCATCAGTGGAGCGCGAGAGCAGCCAGATGAGCGGTGCTGTCAGGCGCTGAAGGAGCGTGATCGGTCCGGCGACGGCCTTCGCGACGCTCTCCGCGCGCTGCAGCCCAAGCCGCTTTGGGGCAAGTTCGCCAAATACGAGCGTGAGATACGAGATAACGACGGTGACGAGGAAGATCGACAGCCCACTGGCTATGTTCGTCATCCAGCCAAGACCGAGCCCGCGCAGCCACGCCGCGAGCGGCGTAGCCAGGGTGACCGCGGCAGTAGCCGATGCACCAAAACCGACGAGCGTTATGCCGACCTGCGTCGCCGCGAGGAACCGTGACGGGTCGCTTGTCAGCGCAAGCACCGCACGTGCTTTCGACGAGCCCTCCTCGGCCTCTGCCTGAAGCGCGGCGCGGCGTGCGCTCACAAGCGCGATCTCGGCCGCGGCAAAGTAGCCGTTCAGGACGACCAGCACTGCCACGAGGAATATCTCTCCAATATATGCATCCATGCCGATAAGGTTACCGTAAGTGGGCGGACCAAAACGACGTCATGTTCTTGAGCATGGCGAAGCGGGGATGTGGGTTTACGCGGGCGGGCGGTTAGCGGAGAATTCTCCGAGGCCGCGGTGAATACCTGGGGGTGAGAGCACGGTGTCAGACGAGCAGGTGAAACGCGCGGTCGACACCGTTGTCCGCTCGCTTGCCACCTCGGCGAAGACACTCCGTCTCTACCCTCCCTCAAGCCCGATTCCGAGGCAGACCGCGGACGCAGCGCTCGAAGCCCTCAGCCAGTTCCTGGTAGACGAGCCTGTGCTCACGCTCACTGTGGCCCGCGAGGGCTTCTCGTTCCGGAACTCGGCGGTGAACGCCCCAGGCTCCAGTGAACTCGCCGATATGCTGACTCGCCACGGTGTCGCCGAGATGAGCGTGCTGCCCGGCGCCAACGTTGACGAGCTGATCTCGTTCGTCGGCGCGGTGCTGAAGGATCCGCTCGAAGTGCGCGGGGTCGGCGGAATGGGCGCTGTGCTCGCCGCCGAAGGCGTCGAGTGCGTTCGCGTCTCCGATGTCTCACTGACCGTCGCCGAGATCGAGACGCTCGATCAGGGCGATGACGTCGACGAGTTCCTCCGCGAACTCGCCAACAATCCCGACAAGCTCGCGCTGTGGCTTGCAAGCGCCACTTCCGGAGATCCGGCGGCCCTCGCCGAAGGACTCACGGAGCTAGCCGATGTCGTTGGCCCAGGCGGCCTGGACCGCCTCGTCGCCTCGCTCTCATCGGCGTTCCTGCAACAGCAACCCGATGGCCGAGACGCGCTGCTGGGTCTCTCGGTCAAGAACACCGACGTCCGCTCGCTCATGGGCGCTGTTCTCGGGTCTATCGGCACGCCGGATATCGCACAGTCGCTCGCTGGCGGACTGTTCGGCAAGAACGTTCTCTCGATGTCGAACATGCTTGCCGGACTGCCGCTTGGCGAGCGCGTCTCGGAGATACTGGCCGAGGTCAAGCCGCTGCTGGCGTCGGCCGGGCACACCAATCGGGAGATGGCCTTCCTCGAGCACATGCTGGAGCTGCGGGGGAAAGAAGAACCCGAGGCTCCCCTGGTGAATCAGCGCCCGGATTACACCAAAGTCGCGAAGATCGCCGACGTCCGCCCCGAGGAAGTCGAGAAGGTCCGGGGCGAGGTCCAGTCCTCAATGGCCAAGATGAACGCGCGCAGCGTCACCACGATGCTGCAGCTCCTCGATCAGCAGGAGGATTTCGCGCTCTACTGCAAGACGCTCGACGGACTCGCCTCCACGGTGCCGGCTCTGTTCGAGATGCGCGATTTTCGGCTGGCCGAGCAGGTCCTGTCGGAACTGGCAGGCCGAGAGGCGCGGACCGACCAACCGTGGCCAGAGCTGACCGAGAAGCTACGCGAAGCGATCAGCAAAGCGACAGGCCCGAGGTCGATGTCGGCGCTGCTGCATGCGGTCGGTGACGATCCATCGCTCATGCCGGCGGCGCGCGACATCCTTCGCCGGACCGGCGCCCCCGCCCAGACCGCGTTCCTGCACGAAGCCCTCAACGTCAGGGACTCCGATGGTCTGGCTATCGCCGGAGATGCACTCGGTCGCCGCCTGCTCGATCTGCTCGTGGCCGAGGCCCCGAACGCGCAGTGGTTCAACATCGCTCCCATCGTCCAACGTCTCGCTACCGAGGGCGACCCGCGCTCAAGCCAGACGGTCGACGCCATACTCCGGAGGCCCGACGAACAATCTCGCCAAGAGGCAGCAAAGGGGCTCGCAGGCGTTGGCACGTCCATGGCGGTTCGGCAGCTTGCCTCCCTCACCCGCGACCCAAGCCCCGAAGTCGCGCTCGTAGCGATTCGTGCAGCGGGACGCTCGGTCGCGCCGGGTTCGGCGAACATGCTGGGTACCCGCTTCGATGAGCTCGACTGCGATGGCAAGGACTTCACAGCGTGCCGGGAGATCATCAACGCGCTCACGCGCTCGGTCGACCCCGACGCGACCGCGGTGCTGTCGCGCATCGCCGCGCGCAAGGCGCTCATCAAGCGCGGCCACTTCGCCGAGATCACCGATCTTGCGCGTCAGGCGCTGACGACACGCAACGCTGGAGGTGAGCGGTGATGGAAGAGCGAGTCGCACTTGAGATGATCACCGCGCTCTCCGCCGCCCGGAAGGCGACGCACCTCTACCCGCCGGCACACCCGAAGTACCAGCAGGCCGTCGCCGAACTCACCGCGGCCGTGCACGAGTGCGTGCTCGAGGGCCCCTTCACGCTCAACGTGCATCTGGGCAGGCTGTATCAGGACAGTCGCGTGCTTTCCTCGGAGGTCTCCGGATCCCACGCGATCGCCGAAGCGCTCGAAGCGCACCGCGTTGAGAGCATCACGTTCGAACCCGATGTCTCCGAGCATGACGCCATCACCCTCGTCGAGGTGCTCGCGATGCGACCCACGCCCAGCCTCGATGTCGCGGAGGAGCTCGAGCGCCGGGGCGCAACCGCCATCGTGGTCGCCGCGATCGTGGATGAGGAAGCCGAAGAGGCCGAGGAGCGCGATCGCATCCGCGAGCAAGACCGCGCACTCTACAAGCGGCTGCTCGGCGTGCTGCGCACGCTGACCGCGCGCATTCAGCAGACCGGCGACCCGAACGTCGGCGAGGCCGGGATGGTCGTGGAGGGCATCCTTGCCCGGCTGATGGACGACAGCGCCGCGGTTCTGGGACTCGCGACCATGAACGGGCAGAGTGAGACGAACCTCTTCCACTCGATCAACACGATGATCTACGCGCTGATCGTGGGCAATGAGCTTGGCATTCCCGAGGAGGGCCTTACCTCCCTCGGCGTCGCAGCGCTACTGCACGACATCGGCAAGGTCGCCTTCGACACCACCGACCCGGCGCAGGTCGAGCAGGCGCGCTACTTGCATCCCAAGATTGGCGCGGACATCCTGTCGCGTTTGCCCGAGCAGGACCGGACGCCGATGCTCGTGGCATACGAGCACCACATGGCAGCGGACGGCTCCGGATACCCCGAGCGCGAAGCCGGCTACGTCACGCATCCGTATAGCCGGATGGTAGCCATCGCTGATCGCTACGACCGACTCACCACGGTGAAGCCGGAAGGGTTCGCCATGACGCCGGACCAGGCCGTGATCCAGCTGCTCAGAGACACGGCGAGCTTGCTCGACCAGACGTTGACGCGCCTATTCGTGAAGTCGCTTGGCGTCTTCCCCGTCGGTTGCGTTGTTCGGCTCACCGACCACTCGGTTGGGGTCGTCTGCGCCCGCGGAGCAGACTCTCTCCACCCGAGAGTACGCCTGATGTACGACGCGGATGGGTTGCTCCTGGAGTCCGAGAGAGAGATCGAGACGGCGGAGGCCGAGATCGGCATCGTTGAGATCGTTGATCCGGAGAGCCTCGCGGTGACCGTTTCGGATCACCTCTGATCGAGGCTACGCTCCGACGTGCGGATTGATCTTGTGCAGCACGAGCGCGATGAGCGCCAGCCTGCGGCCCCGGTCCTGGCAGCTATCGACGAACGCACTAACGATCTCGCGCATCTCCGGGGAAGGCTTGTAGCGGATGAGTCCTCCCGCGAGCGCGAGGATGCGACCATCTGCGAGGGCGTCGATCTCGGGCTCAAGCTCCTCGACCCGCCTGCCCAAACGTGAAGCGAGACCCTCGATGTCGAGAACGGCATCGGGATTGCGATGGAAGAAAACCAGGATGTCCCACGTCAGCAGCGAGCGAACGTGTTTATCTACGAAGGACATGACGGAGGGCCCGAGAACCCCTTCCAGGTCGTACACCCGTCGCCTTCCTCGAAGTGGAACAGAACCAGTCCGTGAGTCAGCGCACCATTCGCGTACGGATGCGGCAAGTGCCCGTGTTTCCCGCATATCGCGTGCTGCCGAGTGCGGGCAGACGCCCGGTGCAAGTGTACCGCATGTTGCAGAATTCGCCAGAGGAGCAGTATGAGCGGGCTCACTAGCCATACGAACGGATGCTTGTTCTGACAAACGGACAGACGAGCGGTGGTGCGCCTAGTCTTTCAATTCACAGATTCGCTGCATGCGCGCTGCCAGGAAGAACAAGAGAGCCGAGATGGCCATCGGGCCGATAAGCACTCCCGCCATCACCCACCAGACACCCGCTTCCCATCCGGTCACCACGCCCCACACGACCGCCCCGGCAACGCCGGCGAGCAGAAGGACAGCCGCAAGGTTCTCGTAGAACCACCCGATGCCGAGAGCGATTGCGGCGATCGCGAGCGGGATGAGCGCACTCTGCGCCGCACCGAAGATGCCCTTGTCACGGTAGCCCAGATCCATGCCCAGTACTGCGGCGACCCAGAACAACCCGCCGGCGGCAACGAAGATCCGCGCCGCCAGTCTTTCGAAGTTCATTTCCTCGGACTTACACACCTTGGACATGAGCTCCATGTGATACTCCTTGTTGATCGATGGCCTGAACCTACGCGGTATCTACCCGTTTGGCCCATATCCCGCGAACAGCTCGTAGAAAACGGACTCGGACGGCAGTCCGAGGTCCGCCACGACGCGCTTCATCGCATCCACCATCGGCGGCGGACCCGCGACTATCCAGTGGCGGTTCTCCGGTTGCGCGACATGCCTGCGCACCAGATCCGCCGTTATGAAGCCGGATTCACCCCGCCATCCGGCCTCTGGATGGTCGAGTGTCTCCACGTAGAGCAGTGCGCCGGCCTCGGCATAACTGCGGAACTCGTCACCGTACGGGATGCACTGCTCATCCCGGTTGCCATAGATGAGCACGATGTCCAGTCCGGTCGATCGCTGCATGGCGTCCCTGATGATGCTGTGCGCCGGCGTGATCCCCACCCCACCCGTGAGGAACCCGACGCTGTCGGCTCCTTCGGGGACGCCGAGACGGCCCTTGGGTCCGCTCACTGTGACCGTCGCTCCCGGCTGCAGCTCGACGAGCGCCCTCTTGAAGAGCGAGTCGCTCAGGCGGGTCGTCAACTCGATGGCTGCATCTGCGGGCGCATCGGCGTGCGAGAAGAACTTGGACTCGGCGCCATCATTCGTGACCAGCGTCAGGGCGAAGAACTGCCCCGGGGTAAACGAATAGCCCTCCGGCCGCGAAAAGCGGAACGACGCGACCCCCTCGGCGCACGGACGGGTTCCCAGATAGACGACTTCGTACTCGGCGGCGCTCATGACAGACCTGACCAAGGCGTGCCCCGGCGCATGATGCCGGCGAAGTCATCTGCGGGAATGGGTTTGCTGAAGTAGAACCCTTGGGCCATATCACACCTCAATAGTCGCAGGTACTGGAGCTGCTCCGGTGTCTCGACGCCCTCACCGACAGCGCGTGACTTGAAGCTGTGGGCAAGCGCGATGACGGCAGCGACGATAGAGGCATCGCCGGCGCTCCGGTCGATACCATCGATGAACGACCGGTCGATCTTCAGCGAGTCGAAGTTGAACCGCTTCAGGTAGCTCAGCGACGAGTACCCCGTGCCGAAATCGTCCATCGCCAATCCGACGCCAAGCGCGCTGATCTCGGTCATGATCTCGATCGATGCTGCCGGGTCCTCCATGACGATGCTCTCTGTAAGTTCTGCCGTGAGGAAACGAGCATCCATACCGGAGTCCTTGAGGGCATCCTTCAGGGTGGAAACGACGTCACCGTCGCGGAATTGCCGGGCGCTCACATTCACGGAGACGGACAGGTCGGGCAAACCCTCGTCGCGCCATTCGCGCATCTGCCGACATGCATCGTGGATGACCCACTCGCCGAGCGGAACTATCAGCCCGCTGTCCTCGGCAACGGATATGAACGCCCCGGGCGCGAGAACGCCCTCCTCCGGCTTGATCCAGCGTAGCAGCGCCTCGGCACCATGCATCCCGCCGCCGGCGACCGTCACGATCGGCTGGTAGTACAGCGCGAATTCGTTCTGTTTCAGGCCGAGGCGCAACTCCGCCTCGGTGCGCGCGTATTCGACAGCACGCTGGTGAAGGCTTTCGTCGAACAGCTCGTAGCGCCCGCGACCCTGCTGCTTCGCGCGGTGCATAGCAGCGTCAGCGTTTCGGATGATCGCATCGGTCTGAAGAACGGGCTCGCCGCCACCGACGACTACCCCGATGCTCGCCGACAGCGAGATCGAGGACTTGCCGGCAACGAACGGCTCACCGAGTGCCTGCAGCATGCGCTCCGCAAGTCTCAGCGAGCCGCTGCCCGCTGCATCGATGTCGGACAGCACGCCGAATTCGTCGCCGCCCACGCGCGCGACGAGCTCGCCGGGGCGCGCCGCCGCCGTCAGCCTTGCGCCGACCTCGGCAAGGACTTTATCGGCAGCGATGTGACCGAGGCGCTCGTTGGCTTCCCGGAAGCGGTCGAGGTCGAGGTAGAGAACCGTGAACCGGTAGTCGGGCTCGTGCGTGGCACGACCGACCATCTGCCGGAGCCGATCGAGGAAGTACGCGCTGTTCGCGACGCCGGTGAGCGTGTCCTTCGAAGCGCCCTCGACGAGCGCGCGCTCTCGGGCAAGGTCGTCGGTAAGGTCAGCGACCACCAGCAGGAGCGCGTCGACACCCTCGTACACGAGCTCACTGCAGTAGACCCCGACGTCGTGGGTGTTTCCCGTTTCGTCTATGTGGGTCCACGGTCCCGAGCGATGTCGCACCGCTGCCGCCTCAGCGAGAAGACCCTCAAGGTCGGGCCGCTCGGACTCCCGCCACAGCTGGGCAGCAGACCATCCGATGAGCCCGCCGGGCACGCCATACATGCGCTCGGCGCTCTTGTTGACCGCAAGCACGCGCAGCCCCTCGCGCTCGACGACGAGCATCGGCAGAGGGTTGCTGTAGAACAGGTCCTGCATACCATCCGTCGGAGAACCTGCCATCATTCGCTCCAAGTGAGTCTGAGGACGCGCACAACGATTGTACCCGCGCAGGCAGCGCGCAGGCGCACTGGGTAAAGACTACCCGGAGGTGTGCGATGACCAAGCAGGCGCTCGCAATCATGGTGGTACTCGTTCTTCTGCTCTCGGGGTGCGCAGCCAACAGCGGAGGTGGCGTCTCGCCGAGCGGAGGGGTCCGTCTCGACGGCGTCGAGGTTCGCGAGTACAAGGGTGAGAAACTCGGCTCGGTCAACGAATTCCGCGAGAACTCGATCAAGGGACCGCAGACCGTCGATCAGGCCTCATACCGGCTCACCATTAACGGACTCGTCGACACGCCGCAGGAGTACACGTACTCGCAGGTGACGAGCGACCACGCGGCCTACGAGAAGGTCGTGCAGCTCGACTGCGTCGAGGGCTGGAGCGTCAAGGTGCTGTGGGCAGGCGTGCTCGTAAGCGACCTCATCAAGGACGCCGGGGCCAAAGATGCGGCGAACACAGTCATCTTCAGAGCGGCGGACGGCTACTCGACGTCACTGCCGCTCGCGTACATCGAGGAGAACGACATCCTTCTCGCGTACAAGATGAACGGGGTGACGCTCCCTGCCGAGCGAGGGTTCCCCTTCCAGCTCGTCGCCCAGGACAAGTGGGGCTACAAGTGGATCAAGTGGGTAACCGAGATCGAGCTCTCAAGCGACACCGCGTACGAAGGATATTGGGAGAGTCGCGGCTACACGAACTCGGGCGATCGGGACAAACCCTCGCTCGGCCAATAGCCGCACTGCATCAATGTCCGGTCATCAGCGCATAGGAACCGTCTGCCCTGCGGTGTCGCCGTCGGTCTGATGGCACTTCCGAAACATGCGAACGCACCCTATACTCTCGCCCAATACCGCCTGCTGGGGGGCGGAGGTTCTCGGGGGTACGTTTGTTCAAGCGAGCAGTCATCTGTACCGATCTTTCTCCATCATCGGAGAGTCTCATAGCCTGCGCTGGTGCGCTTGGCGCCATCGGCGTCCAGGAGGCGGTGCTGGCCTACGTCATCGACATCGGAGCGCCAGGCGCCGGCATGATCGATGGAAGCACGGACGCGGCATTCGCCAGGCAAGCCGAAGCAATCGAGCGCGCGGGAATTCGTGTCCACGTGGATACGACGGTGGGCTACCCGCCGTACGCGATCGAACAGATCGCCGAGCAGCACGACGCCTCGCTCATCGTCATCGGCTCGCACGGCAAGGGTCTGTTCGTGAGCGCCTTTTCGGGAAGCGTGTCCTCCGACCTGGTGCGCATCAGCGCGCGGCCGGTGCTGCTGGCGGTTCTCTCGGCGCTGGGCTCGAACGATGAGAGCTCGGCCGTTTGCGGACGGCTGCTCTCCCGCGTGCTCTTCCCTACCGATCTCACCGCGGTCTCGGCGATGGCCGCGAACTACCTCGTGCGGCTGGCGCCGCACGGCCTCGGAACCGTCGACATCGTGCACGTGGTCGACAACACCGTTGGGAATGGGATCGAGTTCCGGCGATGCGATGCGCAGGAGCGACTTGCCGTACTCGAGGGCGACCTGCTGGCGGCCGGTGCCGCCGCTGTGACCACCGAAGTGCTCGTCGGCTCGCCCGAGCGAGAGACGGCGCGTCGCTGCGCGATGGACGGACACTCGATGATCGTCATGGCGCCGCGATGCGACGAGGACCCCGGTCACCCGCTTGGCGGCGTGACACACGCGGTCATCCAGTCAACGCACACGCCGGTGCTGCTGATTCCGCCCGGCTGCCGCCGCTAGGGAACTACGGCGTGGGCAGCACGAAGAGCATCACTGCGAGGAAGTGGCAGACGCTCCCTGCGAGCACAAACAGGTGCCACACGGCATGGGTGTACGGAACCTTCTTGAGCACGTAGAACACCGTGCCGAGCGTGTACGCCAGACCGCCAGCGACAAGCAGCCACACACCCGCCGAGGGCAAGTTCGCCACAAGCGGGTTGATTGCGACGATGACGAGCCAGCCCATCGCGAGGTAGACCACCGCCGAGACCCACTTCGGGCGATACACCCAGAACGCCTCAAGTGCGACGCCCGCTACGGCAAGGGTCCACACGATCCCGAAGAGCCACCATCCACCTGATTCGCGAAGCGTCACCAGCGTGAACGGCGTGTACGTACCGGCTATCAGCAGGTAGATGCTTGAGTGGTCGATGATCTTGAAGATGTGGCGCGCCTTCTCGCCGGGAACGCTGTGGTAGAGCGTCGAGGACACGTAGAGCAGCAGCATCGTCACGCCGTACACGATGGCGCTTGCGAGGTGCCATCCGTTCCCCCAGATAGCAGCGAACGCTACGAGCAACGTGAGCGCCGCGATGCTTAGCCCGACGCCGACGCCGTGTGTCACGGCGTTCGCGATCTCCTCGCCGAGCGAGTAGCGCCGCTTCGGATCCGCCGTTGCCAGGACTTCTTCGTTGTCAGTCGACAGAGATGACATCGACACCCTCCGCTATGAAGTGGCAGGACCAGCAGGGTCCACCGAAGTGACCTGTGGGTGCCGGTTGATCGGGCGTGATCGGGCTGATCATCACGTGGACCGCGAGCAGAACGAGCAGGGCGACGGCGACGGCTGCAGCAAGCCACAACGCGATGCGCAGCGCCAGCGGGCGCGCAGGGGCGGCGGCGAGGTTCTCGGACATCGGCATCCTCCTGAACGTGACGTACACTGAGCACTGTACCATCACGACCGTGTCTCAAGTCATACATGATCACGCGAACCCGCACGGAAACGAGGGTGGCATGTGCGAATTCTGCACGCAGCACGGCGACGGCAAGAAGTGGTACCTGGAGGCCTCGAACTACGCGAGCGATCTTGAGACCGACCTCGAGCGACGGGGCTACATGGTCGACTTCGTCACGGAGTTCGACCGGAGGATGAGTCGCAACATCAGACTGCTCGACATCGTGAAGGCCTCGCCGAAGCCGATTCGCAAGGCCGTTCGTTCCGTGACGGCGCGAAGCCAGAAGCGCGACCACTTCGGCCAGCCCGTTCCACTCGAGGACTGCGAGCAGATTCTCGACATCGCCACGAGCATCGTGCAGCTCCCCTGTGTGTGCCGGCACTTCGCGAAGCAACCCGAGCGCGGCTACTGCCTGGCCATCACAGTCAACCCTGCCGACGGTGCGCTTGCCGAGGCGTTCCGTGACTACGACGACGGACCCGACACCTCCGCATTCCAGCGCCTCACCAAAGAAGAAGCACTCGCGGTGCTCCGCCGGTGTGAGTCCGAGGGGCTCATGCACTCGATTTGGACGTTCAAGACGCCGTTCATCTCGGCTATCTGCAACTGCGACCTGGGCTCAGGCTGTATGGCGATGAAGACGACCGTGGAGTACGGCCTGCAGGTCATGTGGAAGGGCGAGTACGTAGCCAGCGTCGATGCTGATACATGTGTCGCCTGCGGAGCGTGCTTCGAGCGGTGTCCGTTCTCGGCCATTGCTCCCGATGCGTCACGTCGCGCGGTCGTCGACCAGCACGCGTGCTACGGCTGCGGCACCTGTCGCTCCGCCTGCAAGAAGGGTTCGATCAGCTTGGCCGAGCGGGCGCTCACTCCGGCGGTCGCGACCGACTGGTAGTGCTACTCGGCGCGCTTGCCTCGGCTGAAGATCACGAAGAGTCCGGCGACGATGAGCCCGGCCGGCACCACCGACTCGACGACAGGGCCGAACCCGTTACCGCCGATGCCGATCAGACGCACGAAGACCCACTCGCCCACCAGCGTGAAGAGCAGACCAAGTCCGAGGAGCCAGCCACCGGTCCGGCGCACGGTCGGCTCCCCCTCGCGCGTTCCCGCGATGAGCAGTCCGAGTCCAACGGCGCCTGGCGCGACAAGTCCCCACGCGTACGACCAGCTCTGCCAGTCGCCGGTGAAGTTCTGGTATGCCAGCAACAGGCCGACCGAGGTGATCACGCTACCTGGGACAGCGAGGTAGCTCAGCCCATTTCGGTGCCCGCCGACGGCCATTCCAGCAAAGAAGAGCAGGCCCGGGACGATCACGAACAGCGGCCACCCGAGTCCGATGAGGTCGACGTCCCAGAACTGGAACCCGAACAGGATGATTCCGAGCACCACCAGGAAGACACCGAGCATCACCATCGGTGCGTTGCGATTACCGTCACTAGTCATGCCGCCTCCTCTTGCTGGCGCGCCTGTCTAGGCGCAGCGACGCGGGAACGTCAGCGTGAATGTCGACCCCGCGCCCAGCTCACTTTCGACCTCGATGGTCCCACCGAGGATGTGCGCGAGGCGCAGACACACGGCGAGCCCGAGCCCTGTACCTTCATGTGTTCCCGAAACGCGCCGTGCGACCTGTCGGAACTCGTCGAAGATATGCGGGATCTCTGAGGCTTCGATGCCGACGCCGGTGTCAACGACTCGCACGACCGCCGTGCTCTCATCGACCTCGACCACCATGCGAACGGTGCCTTCTGAGGTGTACTTGAGCGCATTGGATATGAGTTGCAGCAGAATCTGCTCGACCTTGTTGCGGTCGGTGAAGAGCTCTACCGCTTGCTCGGGACAGGACACCTCGAACGCAAGGTGGCTCGCCTCGGCGGTCTGACGCACGCCGACGGCGATGGAGCGCACCAGCTCGGCAAGATCGAACTCCTCGGGCTCACAGGCCTCGACGCCCGTCTGCAGGCGCGACAGCTCGAGCACGTCGTCGACGAGCGCCGCGAGCTGGCGCCCGGCATCGCGGATCATGTCGACCTGCCGGACCTGCTCCTCGTTGAGCTCGCCGACCATCCCGCGAGCGAGGAGGTCGCTGAAGCCGATGATCGTGTGCAGCGGCGTGCGGAACTCGGCACCCACGTTCTCGTAGAACGCGTCGCTCGCAGCGGTCGTCTGCTGCAACTCCACGTTCGTACGCATGAGGTCATCGGTTCGACGCTGCAGGAGGCTCTCGAGCTGTTGCTTGTACCGCTCAAGCTCCGACTCGGTACGGTGCCGGTCGGTGACGTCGTGCACGATGTCGAAGAGCAGCTCGCGCGAGTGGACCGAGATGGGGTTGGAGTACACCTCGACGTCCCGAACCGATCCATCGGCAAGCCGGTGGTGGAACTGGAAGTAGTTGCGCGTGCGGTTCGCAGCCCGCGCAAGTTCTTCTCGGGTATCGTCCGGCGCAAGCGTGTTGATCTGCAGCGCACTCATCGCGGTAAGGTCATCGTAGCCGAAGCCGTAGAAGTTGCACGCAGCATCGTTCGCGTCGACGATCTGTGTCGATGCCGGGTCGATCAGGAGCATCGGCAGGTGGCTGTGCTCAAAGAGCGCCGAGTAGCGCTCTTCGCTCTCGCGCAAAGAGCGATCGCCGATAAGGTGGCGGAGCGCCGGAAGCAGCCGAGCCGCGAACAGCCTGAGCATCCCGGCCATGGCCTCCGGGGCTTCGATCGGATCGCGAGAGTACACAGCCAGAATCCCCGCTCGGCGTCCTGCCACGTCGGTGAGGAACACCGCAGCGAAGGAGTCGAATCCCTCGGCCGCCGCCCATGTGTCGTCGGGAAACGCCTGCCGAAGCCCGTGTCGTACGGTGATCGCCCGCTTGCCTGCGGTCGACATCACGGGGGTCCCGGGCAACGACCACTCGAATCCTTCAAGCGATTGACCGTCCTGCACCGCGGCGATGGTCCTCGCCGAGAGCGGGCGATCCGGGTCCACCTCGGCGAAGACGGCAGCGTCGGCGCCAAGGTCCTCGGCAAGCAACCTGACAATCGGAGCGAACTGCTGCCGCTCCGGGAACAGGGTCCCGTCAAGCGGATGGGGGTGCTGTCCAACGAGATCACGCTCATCGGGAGCGTCATACGCCATAGCGAAGACGCCGCCATCACTGCCCTCGTGACCGCCGAGCGTTGAGACGACGAATGTTACGTCGACCGAGCGGTTCGCCGACGTGCGGATCCTCGCGGGCACCTCGGTGATCATGAGTTCGCCGGAGCGCCGCTTGGCTGCGATCACGTCCCACAGATCCGTACCATCGAACGTGAGCACGCGACGATCGATCTGCTCGGGCGATACCACCAGAAGCTGCCCGGCAAGTCGATTAGAGATGATGATAGCGCCATGCGAATCGAAGACGATGACGGGAACCGGCACCATCTCCGCAAGGGCGGTCATGAATGCATAAGGGCCGAGCGCTGCGGCGCTCGGGCGTGAACCGCCGGACTGCTGGTCGGGCTCGATCACTCGGCCACCCTTCGGGGTGCGTTCGAAACAGGCGTATCCTTGATGATGACGTGTGAAACGGCCTTGCGCAACGAGAGGAGCGTCATGACCGAACGGGTCCGGGCGCATGTGATGATCGATGGCGTCGTACAGGGTGTGTATTTCAGGGCCTCGACCGCGAAGATGGCGATGAGCCTGAAGCTGGACGGGTGGGTCCGCAACCTGCCAGACGGACGCGTCGAAGCAACCTTCGAGGGACCAGCGGGAGCAGTCACACAGGCAATCGCCTGGGTTCGCACGGGTCCACCCCGCGCTGTTGTGGAGTCAGCCGAGATCCAGTTCGAGGAACCACGCGCCGAGCACGGATTCCGCATCCTCTAGCGCCCTCTGACGCGCCCCCGCGTGGACACGAGCGCCACGCCGACCAGGGCGACCGCGCCACCGGCGAGCGTGATGAGCGAGGGCACCTCTCGGATCCAGAACCATGCGATGATCGTGGCCGAGACCGGCTGCACGTACAGGAAGCTCGAGGCGATCGATGCCGGCAGCTTCGAGAGCACATGCGAGTAGAGCGCGTACGCTATCGCGCCCGGGAACACGCCCAGGTAAACGACCGCGATCGTGGCCGACACCGGCGCCTCCGGCAGCTGAGCGAGCAGCCCCGGCAAGAAGACGAGCATCGGCAGCGTCCCAAGCCAGATCGAGTACGACGTGAACTCGAGCGGCGTGTACTTGTCGAGCAGCGGCTTCGAGACCACGAAGTACCCCGCGGTCGCGATCGCCGCCACCAGCACGAGCATCGCGGCCGGCTCGAACGTGAGGCCGCCCGATCCCTCGCCGAGCGTGATGAGCGCGACTCCTGAGAACGCGACGATGATGCCGCCCCAGCCCCACAGCGTGAGCCGCTCGCGCAGGAACACCATGGCCAGCAGCGCGGTGAAGATCGGTCCGGACGCGATGATCAGGCTCGCGGCACCGGCCGTGACGCTCATTTCGCCGAAGTTGAGGCACACGTGGTACACGGTAATGCCGAGTGCACCCGCGAGTCCGATTCTGGGCACGTCGGCAAGATCAGGCAAACGCATGCGCGTCAGGGCAGCGTAGACCATGAGCACGACCGAGGCCGTGCCGAAGCGGAGCAGCGCGAGCTGCCCGGGGCCGAAGCCTTTGAGGCCGGCCTTGATGCCGGCGAATGCCGAGGCCCACAGCAGGAGCGCGACGGCGACCGAGATGCCTGTAGCGGCGTCGAGCTTCTTCGGCACGCTACTCGAACCTCAACAGACGCGCGCCGAGAACGAGCGACGCGACTGCGAAGGCGAGCAGCACGAGCGACGGCACGAGCGCCGCCTGCATGCCCTGGTTGCGCGCGACCACATCGGTAAGCCCCATGACCGCCCAACCCGTCGGCGTGAACTTGGCGACCGTCTGCATGAACGGTGCGATGACCTCGAGCGGCCACAGGCAGCCACCAAGCATGGCGAGTCCGGTCGAGATGAGCGGGCTCAGGCCACTCAGTTGATCGCGGGTGCGAACCAGTGCCGAGACCAGCACGGCCAGTCCCGTACCTGCAAGCACATACGAGCCGAGCACCACGAAGACGGCGAGCGGGTCGCGGCCCCAGGGGACGCCGAACGCAAGCGCACCGACGCCGACAAGCACGAGCGCCTGAACCGACGCCGCGAGCACGATGCCGACGATCTTGCCGCTCACGATCGTCCCGCGCGAGATGGGCGCGACCAGCATGCGGCGAAGCGTGCCTTGCTCGCGCTCCTCCAGGATGCCGCCCGCGCTACCGAACGTCATGAACAGGATGAACCACACCGTGAATCCGATGGAGCTCAGTGTCGCGCCCTCGGCCAAGACGGAGTCCCCCCGGACCTCGGAGGCGATGACCGTCTCCCCCTGCGCGTACACGGGAGGTTTCGGCTCCCACTTCGCATCGGCGGTGTTGTAGATGGTATCGAAGCTCACCGAACCGGGCGGCATCGCGCCGACGACGACCTTGGCCGCCTGCACGTCACCGGACATGCGCATCGCGACACCCTGCACCACAGAGATCACCGCGAACGAGCTCTCCGAGGCCGGGTCGCGCAGCACCTCGATCTCGGCGCCGGTTCCCTTGAGAGCATCCTGGAAGCCCTCAGGCACCAGCACCGCTACCGACGCCTCGCCTTTCGCGATGAGGTCCTCGGCCTGCGCGCGCGTGACGGCGCTCGTCTCGAAGGACTCCTCGGCATCGAGAAGCCTGCCGACCTGCGCCGAATACACGGTGGAGTCCTCATCGACGAGCAACACGCTCATCGGCTTCTCGCCGGCACCGGAGTACGCCGAGCCGAACAGCATCGTAAGCGCGAGCGGCAGCACGAGCACCCCGACCACTTCGCCGGGATTGCGCAAGAGCTGCAGCGCGTTGAGCCACGCGAGGGCGAGTATCTTGCGTATCATTCGAACCTCAGCCGCCAGACGCCGAAGGCAAAGAGCACGGCGCCGATCGCCAGGACGGCTCCCGCCCCGGGAAGTACGTCAGCAACCGACGCGCCGCGCATGACATCCAGGAACCCGTTCACGGTCCAGTACACCGGCGACACGACCTGTACGGGCAGGAGGAACTTCGGGAGCTGCTCGGTGGGGACCATAGAGCCGCCGGTCGCCGCGAAGAGCATGATCGCCGCAGGAGCGATGCCGCCGATAGCGCGCTCGGACTTGCCGAGCGCTGCAAGCGTCATGGCGAGCCCGGCGGCGGCGATCGCCTCGGCAGCACCGACAAGGATGGTCGCGCCGATGTTCTGGCCCCAATCCACGCCGAACAGCATCTGTGTGCCGATGAGCAGCACGGCGAACTGACCAGCACCGATCATGAGCACGCCGATGGCCTTGCCGCCGACGATGGCGAGCTTGCTCGCGGGCGTGGAGAGCATGCGCGCAAGCGTCTGCTCGCGGCGCTCCTTCACGAACGAGAACGCTCCGAACATGCTGCCGAAGAGCAGGAACATCCCGGTCATGCCCGCCGAGTAGTACGAGATCATCGAGATCCGCTTGTCGACCTGGGCCTCGATCTCCCGGACGGCCACCGCATCGAACGTCATCGGGGGCATCTCGGGCGCCGCACCCTGCGGCGCTGACGGCTGCGCGCCGGCTCCCGCTGCCGCGAGTTCCTCTTGCAGCGTCTGCACCGCGATGATCTGCGCCGAGGCGCTCGACACACCTGCGCGGACCACGCCCGCCCAGATTCCGCCCGCTATCTTCGAGCCGGGGTCCTGCAGCACTTCGAGGCCGACCGGCTCGCCGGCTGTGATCTTTTCAGTCAGGTCCGAGGGGATGATGAGCGCAGCCGTGAGGTCGCCCTTCTCCACGGCTGTTCGTACAGCATCGGCGTCGTCGCTCACCTCGATGTTGAAGAGCGCGTCGATCTCCTTGGAGCCGGTAAGACCGTCGACGAAGCGCTGGCCCGTGTCCCCTGCATCCTGGTTCACGATCGCCACATCGATGTCGAGCGAGTCGCCCTGTCCGATGCTCCCGAGTGCCGAGCCGAGGATGAAGATGAGCGCAAGCGGCATCGCGAGCATGACGAGGAGCGCCGTGCGGTCACGCACGAGGATCCTCGCGTCCTTGCCTGCGATGGTGAAGAGCGTTCGCACGTCAGTCTCTCAGGCTCTTGCCGGTCAGGTGTAGGAAGACGCTCTCAAGGTTCGGCTCGGTCACTGTGATCGAGGTGACGTGCGACCCCTCGGACTCGAGCGTCGCAACAAGCTTGCCGAGAACGGCACCGCTGCCCGGCGTGAGCACCTGCAGCGCGGAGTCGGTACGGTCGACCTGCTTCACACCCGGAATCGCACGAACGCACTCAAGCACGGAGTCGCTCACGCTCTCGACCTTCACGTCGACGACATCCATGCCGCCAACGACTTCACGAAGCTCGTTGAGCGTCCCCATCGCGATGATCTTGCCGTGATCCATGATGGCGATCCGGTCGCACAGGAACTCGACCTCTTCCATGTAGTGGCTCGTGTAAAGCACGGTCATGCCGCTCGCGTTGAGATCCTTGACCGTTTGTAGGATGTGGTTGCGGGACTGCGGGTCGATTCCCACGGTTGGCTCGTCCATCAGCAGCACTTTGGGATGGTGCAGCACGCCGGCCGCGATGTTGATGCGCCGCTTCATACCACCGGAGTACTTCTCGACGCGCTCCTTCGAGCGGTCCTCGAGACCGGCAAGCACGAGCGCCTCGTTCACGGCCGACTTGAGGGCCGCACCGGAGAGCCCGTACATGCGGCCCCAGAACGCGAGGTTCTCGCCAGCGGAAAGCGTGGGGTAGAGCGCGATCTCCTGCGGGACGACGCCCAGCTCGCGCTTCACGGCCATCGTCGCGCCGTGCACCGAGTGGCCGCTGACCACCACGTCGCCACCGTCGGGGCTCAGAAGGCACGAGATCGTCGAGATCGTCGTCGTCTTGCCGGCACCGTTCGGGCCGAGCAGGCCGAAGACCTCACCCTCCTCGATCGAAAACGACACGCCATCGACCGCGGTGAAGTCGCCGAAGCGTTTAACCAGGTCCGTGACCTGAACGATGCTCCCCATGGTTCCCTCGATATCCTTAAGCCGAGATGTGCAGTGCTGATGCTTCCTGTTCTACCCGAATCACGCGAGCGCGTCGAGAAGCGCGTGCATATGTGCACGACACACTGCGCCGTGCTGCCGCTCACCGGCCACGAACGTGTCGATATCCACCACGTGCTGAGCCGGAACGACATCGGCACCGCAGGCCTCGGCGAGTGCTTCAACATCAGCCGAGAACCACTCAAGGTGGAACTGCACACCCACAACGCGACCGTTGTCGTACTCGAATGCCTGGTTCGCGCACGCCGCGCTCGATGCCATCGCGGTGGCGCCCTCCGGGACCGCGAACGTATCGCCGTGCCAGTGGCCGGAGATGAACGACTCTGGCAGCGCCTGGAACACGCGGGATTCGCGCGCCGCGCGGCTCAACGTGACCGGGAACCACCCGATCTCGAGTTCCGGGTTGCGTGTTATCGCCGCCCCGAGAACACTCGCCACGATCTGCCCGCCGAGACACACGCCCAGCACGCACTTGCCGGCGTCGATGCCCGCGCGCACGGCGCGCTTCTCGGCAGCGAGCCAGTCGAGCGTTGCGTCGTCGTTCGCGCTCATCGGTCCGCCCATGACGACGAGGAAGTCGTACTCGGCCGGCTCCGGGAACGCACCGAGTGTCGCGTCGATGCGCATCACGGCATGACCGCGCGCCTCGGCCCATGTCGCTATCGCACCCGGGCCCTCATATGGGGCGTGCTCGAAGATGGCGACGCGCATCATGCTGTCGGCTGCTCGTCGCTTGGCACCAGATGCGGCCGCATCCGGTACGGGATGTCGGTCACGACGACGCCTTCCTCGGCGAAGAGCGTGCGCTTGAGCCAGAACGACGTTTGGTCGTGCAGCATGTTGTCGACCCAGCCCTCCGGCACGAACTCCGGCACGATGACGGTGATGATGTCATCGAGCGGGGTGCGCGGGATGGCGCGGATGTACTCCACGATGGGTCCGATGATCTCGCGATACGGCGAGTCGATGATGGTAAGCGGGATGTCGATGTGCGCTTTCTTCCACTCCTCGCGCATGAAGTCCGCCTTGTCGCCGGTGACGTCGACGAAGACCGCCTGAATCGACTCGGCTTTGATGGTGTGCGCATACCGCACCGCGCGCACGATGCGGCGGTCGATGCCCGAGACAAGCAGCACGACTTGGTTGCGCATGTGCTTCTCCGGCAGCCAGTCGGCGGTCTCGTCGCGCTCGGTCTCCATGAGCGCGAGGCGGCGATCCGCATCGTCGTAGTGTGCCTTGATCCACTTGAAGTACATGACGAGGATCGGGGCGAGCAGGAGCACGATCCACGCACCCTGGGAGAACTTCGCCGCGGCGATCACGAAGAAGACCACGCACGTGGTCGCGGCGCCAAGTCCGTTCACCGCGATGCTCCAGTGCCAGTTCGCCTCGCGGTTCTTGAGCCAGTGGATGACCATACCCGTCTGCGACATCGTGAACGAGGCGAAGACGCCAAGCGCATAAAGCGGGATGAGCTTGTTCGTGTTGCCGCCGAAGACGATGAGCAGCATGACCGCGACCGCTGTCAGCAGCATGATGCCGTTGCTGTACACGAGCCGGTAGCCGCGCTGCTTCAGCTGCTTGGGCAGAAATCCATCCGCGGCGATGAACGAACCGAGTCGCGGGAAGTCCGCGTAGCTCGTGTTCGCGGCAAGCACGAGAATCGCAGCCGTCGCGGCCTGGAGCATGTAGTAGAGCGCATTCGTGCCGAACACCCCGCGTGCCAGCTGGCTCACGACGGTCTCGCCGCCCTCGGTCGGACGAACGCCCGAAATCGTGGCAAGCGCCGTGATGCCGATGAACATGAAGAGCAGGATGCCGGCCATCCACGCGAGCGTCTTGCTCGCATTCTTGGCCTCGGGCTCCTTGAACGCCTGCACGCCGTTCGCGATGGCCTCGACACCCGTCATAGCCGTGCACCCGGACGCGAACGCCTTCAGGATGATGAAGAGTGAGAGTGCGCTCGTGGTCTCGATCTCGTGAGGTGTCACCACGATCGGATGACCGAGTGCGGTCTTCACGAGCCCAACGACGATGAGCAACCCGAGCATCGCCACGAAGAAGTACGTCGGACCCGCGAATGCCGTTCCCGACTCCTTGACGCCGCGCAGGTTCGCGACAGCAAGCAGGATGGTGAAGCCGACCGCGATCTCCACACGGTAGTGCGCGAGCGACGGGAATGCCGAGGTCACAGCCGCGGTCCCCGCCGAGATGGACACGGCCACGGTGAGGATGTAGTCGATCAATAGCGAGGCGCCGGCGACAAGCCCGACGTTCTCGCCCAGGTTCTCCTTCGCGACGATGTACGCGCCGCCGCCGCCCGGGTACGCCTTGATGGTCTGGCGATACGACGTCGCCACGATGAGCAGCAGTACGCCGATTGCGATCGCGATCGGCATCGCAAGCGTGAGTGCCGCACTGCCTGCAAGCACCAGCATGAGCAGGATCTCCTCGGTGGCATACGCTACCGAGGAGAGTGCATCGCTCGAGAACACCGCAAGCGCGACCGGGTTACTCAGCCGCTGGTGCTGAGACTCCGAGTTGTCGAGCGGGTCGCCAAGCAGAAGCGTCTTCCACTGACCGGGCATCGGCTACCTTCCTTCGCACGCGGGAATCCCCCGCATGATCCGGACGCCGTGGCTCAGTAGCGGACGAAGCTCTCGCAACGAAGCATCGTCTCGACGACCTTCGCGGCACCACCGACGAAGCACCCATCTCGCAGGTCATCCTCGCTGATTCCGCGCGTCGCAAGACACGGCGAACAGACCATGATCCTGTATCCGGCTCCCAGGATACCTGAGAGAAGGTCTTCGAGCGGAGAGAGTCCTTCCGCTTTGATGGTCTCGGCATAGCCCTTCGTGGCGAGACGCACGCCCTCACCCTGCAGGATGATCGCGGGCTCCACATCCATCGTCATCCCGCCGACGGCGATCATGAACGGCAATGTCGCCATTTCTGGGTCGTTCTCGGCGTTTGTAACGATGAATCCGATGGCCTTGGACACGGGGCGCAGCCTCCTCGGTAGTTGATGAACGAACTTAACGTTCACTGTACCACCGCGGCGGCCCCCTGCAACGCAACACGGGACCGGATGATCCGGTCCCGTGCACTGTTGCGGTTGGTGGAGACGAAGGGGCTCGAACCCTCGACCTCAGGCTTGCAAAGCCCGCGCTCTCCCAGCTGAGCTACGTCCCCGCAGCGCAAGAGTATAGCACCCTTGTGCAAACGCGCACCCACCCGTTGTTTCATACACTCCTCGAACCGCCGAAACAGAGCCGAAACGCACGGGGAGTATCGTGCGGTTGTAGTCACCTCGTGACGGTCGGTGAGTATGAAGAAGGTCGAAGCCATAGTGCGACCGGATCGCCTCAGCGCGGTACGTGAAGCCATGGTCTCTGCGGGCGCTTCCGGCATCACCGTCGTGACCGTCACCGGGCACGGCTCGCAGGGCGGCGTCACGCAGAAGTGGCGCGGCCACGACTACACCGTGTCGCTGCTACCGAAGATCCACGTATTCTGCGTAGTCGCCGAAGACGATGTCACCGAAGTCGTCGAGAGCGTCGTGGCCGCTGCGAGAACGGGTGACCTCGGGGACGGTAAGATCTTCGTGACGGCAGTGGACGACGCCGTCCGAATCCGGACAGGCGAGTCCGGGCGCGACGCGATCGGCTAGTCACGCTCCGGGGACTGCGGCAAAGCGGGCAGGGTGAGCGTGAAGGCCGAGCCCGTGCCGAACTCGCTCTGCACCGTCAACTCGCCGCCGAGCAGCGCAGCCAGTCGCGACGAAACCGCAAGCCCAAGCCCGGTACCCTCGGGTCGGCCATCGCGCACGCGGACCTGCGTGAACGCCTCGAAGATGCGCTCGAGGTCCGCCCGTGCGATTCCGGGACCCGTATCCGTCACCGTGATGTCGAATACGCCGTCTCGTCGCGCAATGCTCACCTCAACGGAGCCCTGGTCGGTGAACTTGATCGCATTGCTGAGCAAGTTGAACAGGATCTGCCGCACCAAACGCGCGTCCGACACGATCTCGTCCGACTCGTCTGCTCCCGTGACCGAGAGTGCCAGCCCGATTGCATCTGCCTGCGGACGAACGCTTTCGACGATCTCACGCACCTCGGCAGACAGGTCGAATGCCGCTTGCTCAGACTCCATGCGACCCGCTTCGACCTTCGTGAGGTCGAGTACGTCGTTGATGAGCGACAGTAGGTGCTTGCCCGAGGAGTTGATCATCTCCATCTGACGGCGCTGCTCGGCGTTCAGGACACCCGCCAGTCCCTGCAACATGATGTCCGAGAATCCGATGACCGAGTTGAGCGGCGTGCGCAGCTCATGGCTCATGCTCGCCAGGAAGTCGCTCTTCGCGTTGTCCGCCAGGGCGAGTGCTTCGTTCAGTCGCTCCAGCTCGCGTCCCGCCTCGGCGGTCTGATCATAGAGCGCCTGCAGCTCTTCGTTGGCAACCTCAAGTTCCTCGTTCGTTGCAGCCAGCTCCTCGTTGGTGGCAGCCGTTTCTTCGTTGGCAGCCTGGAGCTCCTCGTTCGTCGCAGCGAGCTCCTCGTTCACGTCCTGGAGCTGCCCTGTGCGCTCTGCCACCAGAAGCTCGAGGCTCTCTTGGTAGCGCTTGACCTCCTCCTCGGCGGCACGGCGCTCGGAGATATCGTGTGTGAACGCGATGAAGTACCGCTTACCAGTTCGCTCGGTGATCTGAAGCCGTGAGACCATGGGGTAGTGAGAACCGTCCTTGCGACGATGGACGCTCTCGAACGTGAGCATCCCACGCTTCCCGCCAATGAGCGGCGCGACAAGCGCGTCGAACGATCCCTGCGTGAACTCGGTCAGCAGGTCGAGCGGCGTCATCGAAAGCAGCTCCTCGGCTGGGTACTTCGTGTTCTCGATAGCGCCCTGGTTGCAGTAGGTGAAGCGCATCGTACCGGCATCGAACACGTAGACCTCGTTGAGGCTTCGGTCGATTGCCGCGGCCAGCCAGGCGCGCTCCGCCTCCGCCTCCAGCTCCTGCCGCAGGAGCCGCGAGCTCTGGATGCGCAACGCAAGCACGATGCCGAGCAGCCCGAGTATCAGCACGAGCACGCCTGCTGCCACCGTGGTGAACAGTCTCGTTCGAAGCGGTGCATATACCTCGGACGCATCAATCCGAGCGACGACGGCCCACGGCGATTCCGGCACGAGCTTGGTGGCCGCAACTACCGGGACTCCCCGGTAGTCCACGCCGTCCATGACCGTCTCATTGCCGAGTACGGCCTGTACTGCCGGAACATTGGTGGCGGTGAGCGGGATTCGCGTATTGAGTGCGGCGTTATCGCGGAACCTCAGGTCGTTTAGGAACAGGACATCCGTGCCATCGCGCTCAACCAGCAGCGTTTCTGCACTCGCTGAGTCGCCCGGCCATTGTTGGATGTACGGATAGAGGAACATGTAGGGATTCACCTTGAGTGCGACAACGGCGATTGGTCGGCCACCGCGAGCGTCCGCTATGGGCACAACCACGGAGAGGTGGACTTGACCTGCGCCTGGCCCATCGCGATGGAAGTCCGCGATCGATACATCGCCGGTCTCCATCACGTGTGCCGCTTCCGAAGCCAGACCCGGGTCGACGGTACTCGTTGCCGACGGGTACGAGAGCACTCGTGTGCCGGACGCATCGATCAACGAAGCCATCGAGTAGTCGTCGGCGGCCTGGACCTCTTCGAGCCAGAGCAGGAGTTCCGCACGCGCCGACTCGCGGTCCGGCCCGTTCAGAGCACGCTCCACAAGCGGGCCGAACCCAGGGGTGCGCATGAGAACGTCACCGTCGCCAATCCGCTCGGCGCGCCAAGCGGATATCTCGGTCGTCTTCAGGTCGACGATAGCCTGCAACTGGTCGCCGACCTGTTCATGCACGGATTTCTCATACGTTCTGTACGAGACGAGACTAACCGCGACGATGGCTATCGAGAGTGCCGCGTAGAGTGTCAGCAGCAGTCCTCGCGTTCGCCTGATCTCGTCATGCTGCGGCACGTGCGTAGGCACCTCCCGGTTGCGCGGCTCCTTCAGTATTCCCCACGAAGCTGCAAAGCGCCACGTCACGCCGTGGTCCACTACTGTTCACGGGTGTTTCTCCGCACCGAAACATGCAAGCAATCCTGCGCTCGTACGCTATTCCCGAGAGATCCGCTCGCCGTTTCAGGCGACGCTCTCGTCCGCACAACCGGCAGACAACGGCGTCTGCCGAATCGGTCTGCGTGATGCACAACGGCCGGTTCGGCGACGAGCGATCAGCGATCTGCGGTAGCGCCCTCTCCAAGGTGAGGTTGTCGGACAACAGGAGGTGTGACTCATGAAGTCACGCACGAAAGCTGCTTGCAAGCAGCTCACATGGCGGGATATAGCGCTGCGCGCCGGTGTGCGCACCGTTATCCTCACGGTACTTGCAGTCGTTCTTATGACCGGCATCGCGTATGCGGCGGGCGACCCAACGGGCGCTGCGACCGGCGGCATCGACAACGTGACGGCCGCAACGGCCGGCGCACCCACGTTGCAGGAGGTCGCCGGGGACGTCGGCCACCTCTCCATCTCGATGAACGTGTTCTTCGTGATCATCGGTGTGGCGCTCATCTTCTTCATGCAGGCGGGTTTCATGCTCGTTGAGACCGGCTTCTGCCGAGGGAAAAACGCCGCGCACGTAGCGATGACGAACTTCGTCATCTTCGCGATCGGCGCGCTCGCCTACTGGGCGGTCGGCTTCGCGCTCCAGTTCGGCTCCTTCGGACCGATCGGTCTCCTCGGTGGTGCGCAGGGTGTGCTCGACGGCAACGCCTTCCACCTCTTCGGACAGGCCGTCGCTGGCACCAAGGGCTTCTTCCTCGGCTCGCTTGGTGACGGGACGCTCGACGTGGGCGCCTTCGCGTTCTTCCTGTTCCAGATGGTGTTCATGGACACGGCTGCAACGATCGTCACGGGTGGTATGGCCGAGCGTTGGAAGTTCTCGGCATTCGTTCCGTTCGGCGTGTACATGGCGGTCTTCACCTACCCGCTCTTCGGCATGTGGGTCTGGGGCGGTGGCTGGCTCGCGCAGCTCGGCGTGAACGCGGGCTTCGGCCACGGCGTCGTCGACTTCGCCGGCTCAAGCGTCGTCCACGCGGTCGGTGGCTTCTCGGCACTGGCCGGCGCACTGGTGATCGGGCCGCGCATCGGCAAGTTCAAGGCCGACGGCACGCCGGTCGCCATCCCGGGTCACCACATCCCGATGGCGATCCTCGGCACGATCATCCTCGTGTTCGGCTGGATGGGCTTCAACGGCATGAGCACGCTTTCCGCCGGCGACCTTCGCTTCACCGTCATCATCGCGAACACGATCCTTGCTGGCTCTGCGGGCTGCCTCGCAGCGATGTTCCTGGTGTGGAAGCTCTGGGGTCATCCCGACCCCTCGATGAGCGCGAACGGCATGCTCGCCGGCCTCGTGGCCATCACCGCTCCGTGCGCGTTCGTGACGCCGTGGGCAGCGGTCATCATCGGCATCATCGCCGGTCTGCTCGTGGTCGGCTCGGTCATCTTCTGGGAGCGCGTTACCAAGATCGATGACCCGGTCGGCGCGGTCTCCGTGCACGGCGTCAACGGCCTCTGGGGCATGATCGCCCTCGGCCTGTTCGCCGACGGCACCTATGGCGCTGGCTGGAACGGCGTCGACGGTGCGGTCACCGGTCTGTTTTATGGTGACGGCGGCCAGCTCATCGCTCAGCTCATCGCATGCGTAGTCGTTGCCGCCTGGGCATTCGGCACCATGTACGTCTTCTTCAAGATCCAGGCGAAGACCACGGGCCTTCGCTCGAGCGAGGCGGACGAGATCGCAGGTCTCGACGCCACCGAAATGGGCGTGCTCGCCTACCCCGACTTCGCTGGAAGCGGTGCGATGAGCGCGGGTGCATTCCCCGAGGTTCCCGTTGGGAGTGAGGCATAAATGAAGAAGATAGAGGCAATCGTCCGCCCAGAACGGCTGGAAGCAGTCAAGGAAGCACTCATCGGCCTGGGTCACGCTGGACTGACCGTCACCGAGGTCAAAGGTCACGGTATCCAGAAGGGCATCACGCAGCAGTGGCGTGGTCAGGAGTACTCGATCGACCTGCTCCCGAAGGTCATGGTCATGGCAGTCGTGCATGATCACGAGGTCAGCGATGCGCTTCGGGTCATCAGCGAAGCAGCCCGCACCGGCATGATCGGCGACGGCAAGATCTTCGTGAGCCCGGTGGAAGATATCGTCCGCATCCGTACCGGGGAGACGGGTACCGAAGCGGTGTAGCACTGCACTCGCGTGTTCCACAGAAGGGCCCGCCTCCCCCCCGGCGGGCCCTTCGTCTTCCCGCGATACGGAACAAGGGTGGATGCTTCTGCATCCACCCTTGTGGTTCTCAGTAGCCGGGGCGGCCTTCGCACCGCCCGAGTCGCCCCTCCACAGGGCCATCCTAGGGAGATACTTGGCCAAGTGAGTGGTCCCTCTCGGCCGCACTCCCGGAAATTCCAGAGGCTTATGCCCGATGTCCCGTTCGGCCGTGCCCCTTCGAGTACGTACACTTACTTACGAGGTTGCCGTCTTCCGACGACCTGACACGATCACGAACTGAACCTACACAACAGCTAAGCGGGAATCTTCCTCTGCCACCCCGGCTGAAACTGGGATTCTATCGCTCTCAGACCGGCGTCACCTCCGATACCTGCATCGGCCTCCGGAGGCTCAATCCACCTCCGTCACAGTTGGTATACCCGCACGTGGCGTGACGCTCACAAAAACAACGTCGCCGGCGAGAATGTGCTCTCGCCGACGACGTGATCATCGTTGCTGCGTGCTACTTGAGCGCGTCCAGCTGCTGGCGCAACTGCGCCTCGCTGACCTCACCCACGATCTCCTTGTTGATGGAACCGTCGGCGTTCACGAACTCGAACGTCGGAACGAACTGCGCACCAAGCTGGTTCGCGAGATTCGCGCCCTCGGCGTCCTTCTCGACGTTGTAGAGCTTGAACTCGACCTTGCCCTCATACTCCTTCTTGAGCCCGTCGACCACGGGCTTCATCTTCTGGCACGAGGGTCACCAATCGGTGTAGAACTCGTACAGCACCGGTAGGCCGCTGGCAGACGGCGCGAGCGATCCCACGACGGTACCACCCGGACCCGATGTGACATCGCCATCCCAGGCGACGATACCGTTCTGCAGGTTGTACACAGTAGTGAAACCCGCCGAGACCAGGATCTGCATCGCTTCGACCGACCGCGAACCCGTGGCACAGTACACGAGGATCGGCTCGGTCTTGTCCCACGAGCCCATCGCTGCGCTCAACTGATCGAGCGGAACGTTCTCGGCCTCAGGGATATGCCCGGCTTCGAACTCAGATGTGGTGCGCACGTCGATGATCCGCACGCCCTTGTCTTCCAGCGTCTTCGCTGCTTTGTTCTGCACGTTTCCCGCAGCCGGAAGGCTGCTGCTGCAGCCCGCCAGACCGAGCATGGCCACGACGGCGAAGAGTGCTGCCGCGATGCCTACGATGCGCAGACCGCGGAGCTGGTCACGCTTCAAAAGATGCACAAGTACCTCCTCAAAGGTGCAGATATACCCTGCCAGGTATTATGCAGCAAGGTTCGTGCCGTGATAAGAGAGCTTTGACCAGGACGGTTTCGTGGCACAATGATTCTTTGGGGCCCTTCTGCTGCGTTCAACTGCGCAGGGCGGCTGAGCGTCGGACCGAGAGCGTGGACATGGCACAAGCTGACTCTCCTCAACGCTGGATGATTCCCTCCGGCGACGATCCTCTTCGCGGAGAGCTTCTGAGCGCCGAGCGGCTCTCCGAGGCTGCCCGAGAACTGGCAGGGCACCAACCGTGGACCGCCGCGGAGATGCTGCGCGCAACCCCGCTCCTTTCCCTTGTCGAACGCGCCGAGGAATCGCTCAACCGGGTGTACACCAGCCTCGCACTCGCAGTGCGCGACCAGACTCCCGTATCCGTGTCCGCCGAGTGGCTGCTCGACAACTTCTATCTTGTCGAAGAACAGATCCACACCGTCCGAGACGATCTCCCCGACGACTACGGCGCCGAACTGCCCCGGCTGCTCGAAGGCGAATACCGGGACTACCCCCGGATCCTCGAAGCGGTCGCGTTGCTCGTAACGGCCACTGATGCCCGGCTCGACCGCGAGCATCTTGAGCGGTACGTCATGGCATTTCAGGATGTCTCGCCGCTGACGATCGGCGAAGTCTGGGCCGTGCCGATCATGCTCAGGATCTGCCTCGTCGAGAACCTACGCCGGCTGGCGCTGCGTGTGCTGTCCGCCCACGATGCCAGCGTCGCTGCAGACACCTGGGCGAACCGCATCCTGGAGGCCGCACAGAAGGTCGACGGTGATGTCCGTGTCGTTGTGGAGGCCATGGCGCGCACGAACTCGAACGCTAGCCCCACGTTCCTCATCAGGCTCGCCGGACGGCTGCAGGACCAGGATCCCTCGGTGGAGCCGGCTGTCGCCTGGCTTGAGGCAGCGATCGCCCGGAGCACCGAGTCCTTCGAAATGCTCACGTTCGCCGAGCATCAGGCCCAGGCCGCAGACCAGGTCTCCGTGGCTAACGCGATCACAAGCATCCGCTTCCTCGGCGCCCTTGAGTGGCGCGAGTTCTTCGAGGACTGCTCTCTTACCGAACATATCCTCCGAGAAGACCCATCGGGCGTGTACCCGCGCATGGACTTCACGTCGCGCGACCGCTACCGTCACGCCGTCGAGCAGATCGCATCTCGCTGCCCACACACCGAGATCGAAGTGGCCGAAGCGGTTCTATGCCATGCACTTGAGGCGCTCCGGCGAGACGCGGCCGACCCGGTGGGCGGACACGTCGGTCACTACCTCATCAGTCGTGGACGCTACGCCCTCGAGCGCAGCCTTGATTACCGACCTCGCCTGCGCGAGCTCGCATACCGGGGACCACTCGCCAGCAAGGGCGTGATCTTCTGGGGGCTGTTGGGGGCATTCACCTGGCTGCTAGTGATCGGCATGGCCGCATACGTCATGAGACGCGGCGTCGGCACGGCATGGACGATCGCGCTCATCCTGCTTTCGATCGTCCCGCTTTCGGACCTGTCGGTGAACGTCGTCAACCGCATCGCATCGACGGTGTGGCCCGCGCGCACGCTCCCGAAACTCGACTTCCTGAGGCCGGTGGCCGTCGCGCACCGCACGATGATCGTGATCCCTGCGCTTCTCACCTCGCCGGGCGGGACGCAGGCGATCATCGACAACCTCGAGCTCGCCTATCTCGCGAACAAGGATGACAACGTCCGCTTCGGACTGCTCGGCGACCTGAAGGGCGGAGCCGAGGAGCGCATGCCGGGCGATGCGGCCGTGATCGATGCAGCACGTCACGGCATCGCGACGCTGAACGAGACGTATGGCGAGGATGGGACGGGTCCGTTCCACCTCTTCATCCGTGGTCGCCGGTTCAACGAGGCCGATGGTGTCTGGATGGGATGGGAGCGCAAACGCGGGGCGCTGCACGAGTTCTCGCAGCTGCTGCGCGGTGCACCCGACACGAGCTTCTCGGTGGTCGATGGCGACGAAGCGGTGCTGCCGACGATCACGTTCGTGATAACGCTCGACTCCGACACCGTCTTGCCACGAGACGGCGCGCGCAAGCTGGTCTCGACGATCGCCCACCCGCTCAACCGAGCGCAACTCGACGATGCGCGCCGCAAGGTCGTGCGCGGCTACGGGCTCGTACAACCACGGGTCGGCATGTCGCTAGAAGGAGCCGAACGCTCGCCGTTCGCATGGCTGTACTCGGGCGTGACGGGCATCGACCCATACGCTGGGGCCGTCTCGGACACGTACCAGGATGTGTTCGGCGAGGGTTCGTTCACCGGCAAGGGCATCTTCGAGGTCGACGTCATGAACGCCGTGCTCGAAGACCGCTTCCCCGAGAACACGCTGCTCAGCCACGACCTGCTCGAAGGCAGTTTCCTTCGCACGGCGCTTGCGAGCGACATCGAGGTGCTCGACGACCAGCCTGCCAGCTACGTCAGCCACGTGGCACGCCTGCACCGTTGGGTGCGCGGCGACTGGCAGACGCTGCCGTGGCTCGGACTGACGGTGCCCACCGCGACGGGGCGGGAGCGCAATCCCCTCTCGGCACTACACCGGTGGAAGATCATCGACAACCTGCGGCGAAGCCTGCTTGCACCGACGATGATGCTCTTCGCGGGCGCTGGCTGGATCGCGCTCCCGGGCCGCGACTGGGTGTGGCTGGCGGCGGTGCTCGCGATTGTCTTCTTCCCGGTGTACTTCAGCATCGCCGACTCGCTGCTCTTCCGCCCGCGCGGCGCCGACGTGCGCGGCGACACGCACTCGATCGTGAGCGACTTCTGGCGGGACTCGGCACGTGCGCTGCTCAACCTCGCCGTGCTGCCGCACCAGGCGGTCGTCATGCTCGACGCGATCGTCCGCGCGCTGTGGCGGATGACGATCTCGCACAAGAACATGCTCGAGTGGGAGACCGCAGCGGAGACGGAGCGTCGTCTCGGCTCGACTTCGGCCGGCTTCCTGCGCAGGATGTGGACCGGAGAGGCCGCGCTTGGCGCCATCGTGCTCCCTGCAGCGGTGCTCGACCCGGTCTCGCTCGTCTCGGCATCGCCGCTCGTGCTGCTGTGGGCGGCCGCGCCGCTCATCGCGTGGCGCGTCAGCGCCCCCACGCCGCACGAACCGCCGGCACTCACACCGGCAGATGTCGTTGCGATGCGGCGGGTGGCCCGCAAGACGTGGCGATTCTTCGAGACGTTCGTGACGGCCGAGGACCACTGGCTCGCACCCGACAACTTCCAGGAGGATCCGAGGGGCGTCGTGGCGCACCGCACCTCCCCCACGAACATCGGTCTGCAGCTCATCTCGGCGCTCTCGGCGTACGACCTGGGATACGTAAGCGTGCGTGGGCTGGCGAACCGCTCGATGCAGACGCTTACGACGATGGCGGGCATGGAGCGCTACCGCGGACACTTCTACAACTGGTACGACACCACTACGCTGCAGCCGCTGCGCCCGAACTACGTCTCTACGGTAGACAGCGGCAACCTAGCCGGGCATCTCGTGGTGCTGCGTGTCGGGCTCACGGAGGTCGCCGAGAGACCCCTCGTGGACGCCCAGGTGCTTAACGGCCTCGCCGACACGGTGCTGCTGGCACTGGAGGAGCTCCTTAGCCAGCGCGATGCGGTCGGTCCGGCAGCGATGGTCGCCGAGCTTCGGACCTCGCTTGAGGAATTGCTGCGGCGCATCCGCCTCGAGACGGCACCCGCCGACCTCAGCGAGTGGCGGCAGCTCCTGGCGGGGTTGGCTGTTGTCACGGAAAGCCTGCCCACGCGGGCCGCCGCGCTGCGTGGCGCACCTCTGACGCTCGACCTCGTCCTGGCTGCCGTCGACGCAGTGCGCAACTGCCTGCACGAACACCTCTCGGACATCGACACGTACGCCCCGTGGGCGCACATGCTCGGCGCGGTTCCGGAAGCCTTCGAGTCGGGCGACCGCGCGGATGCGCTCGCACCGGTCACGCGCCACACGCCAAGCCTCGTCGGTCTTGCCGAAGGGCTCGAGGGCGTGCTGGCATGCCTCCGCGACACGCAGGGGCTCGACGATGTCGCCGCGGCGTGGGCGACGAGGCTTGCCGATGGGATCCGGGACCGCCGCGCAACCGCGTCGGCGCTCCTCTCGGAGCTGCGTCTTTCGACCGAGATAGCGCGCGAGATGTGGGAGCGCACGGACTTTGCGATGCTCTTCGACGAGAGCCGCATGGTGTTCTCCATCGGCTTCAATACCGCCGAGGGGCGCCTCGACAACTCCTTCTACGACATGCTGGCAAGCGAGTGTCGTCTGGCGAGCTACCTCGCGATCGCGAAGGGCGACGTGCCGCAGGAACACTGGTTCCGGCTCGGCAGGTCGCTTACGAAGACCGAGGGCGGCCGGGCGCTCGTCTCCTGGAGCGCGAGCATGTTCGAGTACCTCATGCCGCTGCTCGTGATGCGAGACTGGCCGGGAACGCTGCTCGACCAAACGTACAAGAACGTCGTGAAGCGCCAGATCCAGTACGGCAAACAACGTGGCGTGCCCTGGGGCGTCTCGGAAAGCGCGTTCAACGCCAAGGATGTGGACCTGACCTACCAGTATCAGGCGTTCGGCGTGCCGGGCCTTGGCTTGAAGCGCGGGCTCTCCGACGACGTCGTCGTGGCGCCGTACGCGACGGTGCTCGCGCTGCAGATCGCGCCACGTCTCGCGCTCGACAACCTTGAGGTGCTCTCAAAGCAGGGCGCCGAGGGACGCTACGGCTATTTCGAAGCCGTCGACTACACGCCGGGACGCGTGCCGGCCGGTAGAGAGCGCGCGATCGTGAAGGCGTACATGGCGCACCACCAGGGCATGAGCCTGGTCGCACTCGGCAATATGCTCACGCACGACCGGATGCAGGAACGCTTCCACGCCGACCCCGTAATCCGCTCGTCTGAGTTGCTGCTGCAAGAACGCGTGCCGAGACGCACGCAGCTGGCGCAGCCGCATGTCGAGGAGGTGCGCTTCGTGCGCTCGGTGCGCGAGATCGCACCGCCCGTGCATCGCTCCTACCCGCTTGCAGGCACGCCCGTTCCCGCGACCCACTTCCTCTCGAACGGGTCGTACTCCGTGATGGTCACCAATGGCGGTGGTGGCTACAGCCGCTGGCGCGACCACACGGTCACTCGCTATCGCGAGGACGTCACGCGCGACTGCTGGGGCCAGTTCTTCTACCTGAAGGACGTCGAGAGCGGCGAGGTGTGGTCGGCGGCGTACCAGCCGTCACTTGCCGAACCTGACGAGTACCACGTGACGTTCTCGGCGGACAAGGCCGAGTACCAGCGCGTGGACAACGGCGTTGAGACGCACACCGAGGTCGTTGTCTCGCCGGAGGACGACGTCGAGGTCCGGCGGATCACCGTCACCAACCGGCGTCGGACGCCGCTCTACCTGGAGGTCACGTCGTACTTTGAGGTGACGCTCGCGCAAGGCGAGTCCGACCACGCGCACAAGGCGTTCAGCAACCTGTTCGTCGAGACAGAAGCGATCGAGGAGCTGGATACGCTGCTCTTTTCGCGCAGGCCACGCTCAGCGCACGAGGATCGCCCGTGGGGCATGCACGTCCTCGCTTGCGATCTGGGCGAGCGGTGCAACTGGAGCTATGAGACCGGCCGAGAGGCGTTCCTCGGCAGGCTGCACACGCCGGGCGACGCACGCGCCATCTGGGGCGATGGGCGCCTGACCGGCACGGTCGGCGCGGTGCTCGACCCGATCTGCTCGATCCGGCAGACGCTCGAGCTCGGCCCGGGCGAGACCGCGCACCTTGCGTTCACCACCGGTGTCGCCGAGACGCGTGAGGGCGCCGTCGCGCTTGCCGAGCGGTACCGCGACATCCGGGCGGCCCAGCGCGCGCTCGACCTCGCGTGGTCCACGAGCCAGATCGAGCTGCGCGACCTGGGCATCACACCCGAGGAGGCCGTCGTCTTCCAGCGGCTCGCATCGCGGCTGCTGCTCACCGACCCGCGCTCGCGGCTCAAGGTGCTCACGAAGGTCGAGAACCGGCTGCCGATCGCCGGCCTCTGGTCGATCGGCATCTCCGGCGATTACCCGATCCTGCTCGTGAAGATCGAACGTCTCGAAGAGACGCCGCTTGTGCGACAGGCGATGCTCGCCCACCAGTACTGGCGCTCGAAAGGCTTCGAGTGCGACCTCATCATCCTCAACACGAAGCCAAGCGCGTACGCCTCGGAGCTTGATGGCCGCCTACGCATGCTGCTTCGCACCGGTCACGCGCTGCAGTTGCACGACAAGCCCGGCGGCGTACACCTCCGTGTCGCCGACCAGGTGCCCGCCGACGTGCGCAACCTGCTCGACAGCGTCGCGCGCGCTGTGCTCACGGGTGACGGCGGCCCCATCGGCCTGCACCTCAACCTACGTGCCACCCCGGCTGACGAGCCCGACCCGCTCGTGCCCATCGCTCCTGTGCTTGCAGAGCCCGACCCGCCCTTCGTGCGTCCCGTGCTGGTGCACGACAACGGCTACGGTGGGTTCGACCCCGAGACCGGCGAGTACGTCATCATCCTCCGGGACGCCGACGCTACACCTGCGCCGTGGGTGAATGTCATGGCGAATCCCACCTTCGGTGCGCTCGTCTCGGAGGCAGGAATCGGTTGCACCTGGGCCGAGAACAGCCACGAGAACCGCATCACCACCTGGAACAACGACCCCGTTGGCGATGGCACCGGCGAAGCGTTCTACATCCGGGACGAGGAGAGCGGCGAGTTCTGGAGCCCCACGCTCCTGCCGATCCGCGACGAGGCGCCGCATGTTATCCGACACGGGAGGGGCTACACCCGCTTCGAGCACACCTGCCATGGCGTACGTCACGAGATCGATTGGTTCGTCGCTGCGGATGATCCGGTGCGCCTTGTTCGCGTGCGGCTGACGAACGTGTCCAGGCGTCGGCGGCACCTCTCGGTGACGCACTTCGTTGAGTGGGCGATCGGCGATTCGCGCAGCAAGGCGCAACAACAGGTCGTGACCTGGTGGGACGATGCGAAGCGCGTGCTCATGGCACACAACTACTTCAACTTCGACTTCCCCGGCAGGCCGGCGTTCCTTGCCTGCGACTGCGAGGCAGACTCGTTCACCGCAAGCCGCACCGAGTTCCTCGGCCGCAACGGGGATCCACGAGACCCCGCCGCCATGCATCGCCTCGAGCTTGGCGGCGCGACCGGGCGCTTCCTCGACAACTGCGGCGCGCTCATGCGCAAACTGGTGCTGCAGCCGGGCGAAGACATGGAGATCACGTTCTTCCTCGGCCAGACCGAGACGGTGGAGGAGGCGCACGCGCTCATCGACCGGCTCCGCCAGCCGGGCGCCGTCGACGCCGAGCTCGCCGAGGTTCGCGAGCGCTGGAGCCGCACGCTTGGCGCGGTGGAAGCGGAAACCCCTGACGCGGAGCTCGACCGTATGGTGAACGGTGCCGCGCTCTACGAGGCGCTCGCCTGCCGCTTCTGGGGTCGCACCGCCACGTACCAGTCGAGCGGCGCGTTCGGCTTCCGAGACCAGCTGCAGGACTGTCTCGCGCTCATGTATGCCCGCCCGGACCTCGTCCGCGACCACATCATCGAAGCCGCGCGGCACCAGTTCCCCGAAGGTGACGTGCTGCACTGGTGGCAACCGGTTTCGGGTCGCGGCGTTCGCACGCGTTTCGCCGACGATCGGTTGTGGTTGCCGTTCGTGACAGCCGAGTACATCAAAGCGACGGGCGACACCTCCGTGTTGGACGTGGAGGTGCCCTACCTCGAGGGACCCCCGGTACCGGATGACCGCGAGGACCTCTACCTGCAGGCGCAGCCGTCCCTCCAGCTCGGAAGCGTGTACGAGCACTGCCGAGCAGCGATTGACGTGAGCATGGCGACCGGTGCGCACGACCTACCGCTCATGGGCGGCGGTGACTGGAACGACGGCATGAACCGCGTCGGTATCGGCGGCGCCGGCGAAAGCGTGTGGATGGCGTGGTTCCTCGACGTCGTGCTGCGCGCGTTCGCACCACTCGCCGAGACGCGCGGCGATTCCGATGCGGCAGTGACGATGCTGTCGCACGCGGCCGCGCTCATAGCGGCGATCGAGCGCGAGGCATGGGACGGCGCCTGGTACCGCCGCGCCTTCTTTGACGATGGCACACCACTGGGAACGAGCGCAGCCGACGAGTGCCGTATCGACGCGATCGCGCAAGCGTGGGCGATGGTCTCGGGCAGAGGCAACGCTCAGCGGGCTCAGCGCGCGCTCCAGAGCGTGGAGGAGAAGCTCGTACGCTGGGATGATGGCCTCGTCGCGCTGCTCACGCCACCGTTCGACCACATGCAGCACGACCCCGGCTATATCAAGGGATACGTCCCCGGCGTCCGTGAGAACGGCGGTCAGTACACGCATGCCGCCATCTGGGTCGCCCTCGCCTACGCGCTCATGGGCGACGGCGACGAAGCAGTCGCGCTGCTCGACCTCATCAACCCCGTGAACCACGCGCTCGACCGTGCTTCGGCCAACCGGTATCGCGTGGAACCGTACGTGATCGCTGCCGACGTCTACGCCGTTGAGCCGCATGTCGGCCGAGGCGGTTGGACGTGGTACACGGGCTCGGCAAGCTGGTACTACCGCGTGGCGGTTCAGAACATCCTCGGCCTGTATCTCGAGGCCGAGAACGGGCAGCGCTACCTGCGCCTCGATCCGTGCGTCCCGAAGACGTGGACCTCCTGGACGGTCACGTTCCGAGACGGTGACGCGACGTACGAGATCGCCTTCGACAACCCGCGCGGCGTGAAACGGGGCGTCGAGAGCGTCACGGTTGATGGCGTCGCTCGCGACGACCTGCGCGTGCCGCTCGACGGCGCGGCGGGTGCGCACGCGGTGCACGTCGACCTGCTCGGCGGGTAACGCCCGCGCTCGGTCAGTGATGATACCCTGGTAGGCGAGACGTACATGAGAGGAGTCGCAGTGGCACAGATTCGGGCGGCGGTCATCGGCGCGGGCAATATGGGACGCCATCACGTGCGCATCCTCGAGCGGTTCGAAGACGTCGATCTCATTGGCGTCGTGGATCCGGGCATCGACCCGGCGACTTCGTCGCTCCCGATCGACGCGGCCCGCCACTTCTCCTCCATCGACGAACTGCCCGAGATCGACTTCGCGGTGATCGCCACCCCCACGCAGATGCACGCGGATCTCGCCTGTACGCTCATCGAGCGTGGCGCGAACCTCCTCATCGAGAAGCCGCTTGCCGAGACGCCTGCGGATGCGACCCGCATCGTAGAGGCCGCCGAGAAGGCAGGCGTGCTGCTCGCGGTCGGTCACGTCGAGCGCTTCAACCCTGCCGTCCGCATGCTCGCGCAGATGGCGACCGACCCCCGGCTCGTGCAGTTCGAGCGCCTCTCGCCGTACACGCCGCGCATCCGCGACAGCGTCGTCTTCGACCTCATGGTGCACGACCTCGACCTCGCCTGCTGGATCTGCGGCGGCACCCCCGTGCGTGTGCAGGCCTCCGGCGCGAAGGTATTCTCGGACAGTGTCGACGTAGCGGCCGCCGTGCTCGAGTTCGCCAACGGCCGCATCGCTTCGCTTGAGACGTCGCGCGCCACCCAGGACAAGGTGCGCCGCATCGCTGTCTCGGAGCCGGACCGCTACCTCGTCGCCGACTCGATCCGCCAGGACCTGAGCATGCGCCGCCAGACGACCGTCGAGTTCGAGAAGACGGAGCCGCCGATCTACCGGCAGGCAAGCGTCGTGGAGATCCCCTACGTCGACAGGAGCGGTGAGCCGCTCGCGGCCGAACTCCGCGACGTCATCGACGCGATCAGGAACTCGGGCACGCCAACGGTCACTGGCCGAGACGGCCTCAGGGCCGTGGAGCTCGCGTTCGCCGTGGAGGCAGCGATCCGGGGGTAGCGCCTCAGTACCTGATGCGCCGAAGTTCGCCCTCGACCGTGCTGGACACGACGCTCGTGCTCCCATAGATCGCTACCGGAACGGTGTCGTAGCCAAGGTCCGCGATCACCGACCGCGCGCTCGGCGACAGGCTCGTCGGGTTCGTGAGCAGCACTACGCCGCCCTGGCGCGCGGCCAGCACGCCACCCCCAAGCGCATCGGGGAAGTTCAGGCCCGTGGCCAAGCCGAAGTAGTCGCTTGTCGCCCAGCTCCGCGCGATGCCCTCCCGGGCCACCTGTGCGGCAGTCTCGTATCGGTCGACGCCAGCCCATCGGATAGCCGAGACGCCGGGCATCGCGGCAACCGCCGAGGCAACCGATACGGATACCGCCGCGTCACTTCCGGCGACGACAACCTCCGTCGTGCCAAGGCTCGAAAGCGCGTCGGCGGTCGACGCCGGCAACTGCAGTGGCCGCGTGAGCAGCACCGGGATGCTGTTCTCGGCAGCAAGCGGCGACACCGCCAACGCATCGGCGTACAGGTCGCCACGCACGAGGAACGCACGCGCTATCGTCGGCTGACCCGTTACGGTCGTCAGCGCGGACGCCACTGCTGCGGCGGTCTCATACCGGTCGGCACCAGCGACACGCTGCACCGCAAGCCCGGCCGAGGAGAGTTGCTGGGCGACCGCCTGGTCGACGGCAGACGTCCCGCCGATGAGCACCACCTTCGTTGCGCCCAAACGTGCGATCTCCGACAGCAGGCCGGTCGGAAGCGACGTGCGTCGCGTGAGCAGCAACGGGCTCCCGTACGCGCCAGCCAGCGACGCGCCGGTGAGCGCATCCGGGAAATCCTCGCCGCTCGCGACTACCGTCGTCGTTACCGTCCCGCTTGCGAAGCCGGCGACCGACTGCGCTATCGCAGTCGTATACCGGTCGGCGCCCTGGATGCGCGTCACGCTCGGCGCGGGAGGCGGCACGATGGCGTCAAGTGCATCGCGCAGCTGCAGCAGCCCGTTCCCGTACATGAGGTCCCACCCCGGAGCGCCGAGGTCTTTGGCCGAGGAAAGCAGTGCGTTCTCGATCTCCGCCGAGGTGGCTCCCGGCGCGTGGGAGCGCAGCAACGCCACCGCTCCGCTCACGAACGGCGCCGCCATCGAGGTGCCATACAGGTATGTGTAGGTATGAAGGCCGGAGTACGTGTACGTGGAGAGGATTCCGGACGTGCCCGCGACACCACCGGGCGCCGTGATGTCCATCTGGCTTCCGTAGTTCGAGTAGTTCGCCAGCGTATCGGTCGAGTCCGAGGCACCCACGCATATGACGTGGTCGCAGGCGGCTGGGTAGTAGATGTCGTTGCGACCCTCGTTGCCAGCCGCCCCTACGAGCACGACGCCTCGTGCGTGCGCGTAGTCCACGGCCTCCTGCATGAGCACGCGCCCGCTTGCGCCGATGTCAGCCGCTGTCGCGCCCAGGCTCATGTTGACCACGTCCACGCCAAGGTCGGCGGCGTAGTAGAGGCCGTCGATGAAGTCCGAGTTCGAACCCGTGTATTTGCCGATGACTTTGATCGGAACGATCTTCACGCCAGGCGCCGTGCCCGCCACGCCCGTTGCGTTGTTGCTCGCAGCAGCGATGATTCCCGCGACGTGCGTGCCGTGACCGTTGAGGTCGTTCGCATCCTCGTCGTCAGTCACGAAATCGTAGTCGCGCGTGAGATCGAGCGCCGGGGCCAACTCCGGGTGCGTGAGATCTGCGCCTGTGTCGATCACGCCGACGGTGACGAACGCCTCGCCGCGTTCAATGTCCCAGGCAGCTTCCGCCTGAATGCGTGAGTACGCCCATTGGGCGGCGTATCGCGGATCGTCCGGTGTCCACAGCGGACGGAGGACCTGGTTGTCCTCGGCGGCGATCCGCACACCCGACACCCCGGCAAGCGACGCGCGTAGCGTCTCGGCATCGGTGCCCTCGGGAATCGCCACGACCACCCCGCGGTTACCGTACATGGTGCGCTGAATATGGAGGCCTCTCTTCGCGAGCGTCGCCCGCACCGAGGCCGCGGATCCATCCGCCCATCGCACGATCACACCCGAGGCGGTCGAGTGCGCCGAGACCTGTGCCTCGGGGCGGCCGAACGCCGGAGTGATCAGCCCGACCAGCAACACGGTCGTCACGAGCGTAGCGATCGTGCTGTTCAGGGCGCGGCGCATCAAGTCTCCTCGGCGATCGAGTGCGGTCGGGGTCTACCTAGAGTGCCACGTTGCACACTCCGCGCCAAGTGCGACTGTCGCTGCCCGAAGATCGCACACCCAACTTCTTGCCGAGTGGGTATGTACTCCATTGTCGCGGCGCCACATAAGGGGGCGGGGTTTGACAGGTCACCGCAAATGGCTCATGTGTCTGACCTGTTTGCTCGCGCTCGTTGTTACTGCTCCCTCCGGTTGTTCGAGATCGGCCGCCCCCGGCGCCCCGACGGACGTAACCGCTCCAGATGGAGGCGCGCCCGGGATGCTCACGGTGACTTCGACGGCATTCGCCGACGGCGGCACGATACCGGCGAAGTTCTGCGCCATAGGCGTCGAAGGTGCCTCGAACATCTCCCCGCAGATCGCATGGAGCACACCCCCCGAGGGAACCCGCTCGATCGTCATCGCCATCGTCGATCACCACCCCGTCGCCCGGATGTGGGTGCACTGGGTCGTCATCGGCATCCCGCCATCCGTGACCGAGATCGCCGAGGGAGCCTCGGGGTCCCTGGCTACGCCGGCCATCGAACTCAAGAACACCGCGGGCCGCACCGGCTATGGCGGACCGAAACCGCCAGTCGGATCGGGAGACCACGATTACGTGGTGACGGTCTACGCCCTCGATGTCGCCGAACTCCCCCACTCCATGGAACCCGACGCAGCCGAGATCGCACGGGCGGTCTCCGGTCATACCCTCGCGTCAGGCAGCATCACCGGCGTCTTCGGACGCTGACACTCGGTTCTCCGGCAGAAAGGACCTCCCATGGACGTACTATCGCTTCCCGACCTCAAGGAACTCTCCGGGCACACTGGTGGCCCGCTTGTATCGATCTACCTGCAGACCCAGCGCTTCGGGCCCGACAGCCAGCTTGAGAACGTCGCGCGGCTGAAGAACCTGCTCAAGTCTGCCTCGGCGAAACTGGCCGAGATGGGCTTCCGCCCCACCGAGATCGACGCGGTGCTCGACCCGGTCCGCCAGCTCTCGGATGATCGCCCGTTCTGGCTCCGTGCCGAGGCGGGCCTCGCGATCTTCGCCGACGGTGGCGTGCGCGTCTTCCGGCTTCCCGAAGCGCCCCCCGAGACGGTCGTGGTCGGCGCGCACTATCATCTGCGCCCGCTGCTCGCACTCCTCGGCAGCGACCGTCACTACTACCTGCTCACGCTGTCGCAGAAGCGGGCCGGGCTGCTGCGCGGCTCTGCAACGGGTCTCGAGGAGGTCGATCTGGGAGACGCCCCTTCAAGCCTTGCCGAGGCTCTCAAGTGGGACGACTTCGAGAAGCAGTCCTTGCAGTACCACAGCGCGACGAACGGCACGTCGGGTGGGCGCCGTTCACCGGTATTCCACGGATCGGGCGAGCCTGACCCGAAGGACGAGATCCTGCGCTACTTCCGGGAAATCGACCGCGCGCTCGTGGAGCACGTGAAGGATGGTGCGCCGCTCGTTCTGGCAGGCGTCGACTACCTGCTGCCGCTGTACCGCGAGATCAACTCTTACCCCGCACTGTGCGCGCAGGCGGTTATCGGCAACCCCGATTCGCTCGGCAGCGAGACGCTGCATGACAGGTCCATCGCCATCGCCACCGAGGCGTTCTCGGCGGGGCAACGCCAGGCCGCCGAGCGCATCGACGACCTCTGGGCAACGCCACGCGCGACCTCGGATCCCGAGACGTTCGTGTCGGCGGCGATTCACGGACGCGTCGAGACGCTCTTCGTCAGCACTGAAGCCGGTCTGTGGGGCACGGTCGATGAGACAGCGGACAGTGTGGAGGTGCACCCGCTTCGTCGGCCCACCGACGAGGACCTGCTCGACGTGGCAGCGCTGCGCACGATCCTTGCCGGCGGAAGCGTCTTCTCGGTACCTCCATCGCAGATGCCGAGAGACGCCGCAGCAGTAGCGCTCCTTAGGTACTGAGCCCTACTGATTACCAGGACGCTCCTCACTCAGGCCATCTTCGGTGAAGCGGCTGATCCGGTAGCGAACGATCGTGTTCGCAGGGTCGCTGGTGTCCTCGGTGCGTCTCACCGACACGAAGACATCCCGCGTCTTCGCGGCGGCGCCCGAACCGAGTGTCTCAACGATGACCCACTCATCGGGCGGCAATGCGGGTCCGAACGTCCATGCGGTCACACCATCCGCCACGCGATCGGCCACGAACGCCTCCACCTCAGAGGCAGCCGCGTCGGTTGTGTAGCTTCTGGCGGTTGCAGCGTCGCCCGCGATGACGGCATCGTAGAACGCCGTATATGTGTCGCGCGCGCCCTCAAGCTCGGCAACGGTGGCCTGCTCGCCGAGTAGCCGGTTGAATGGCTGGAAGAACGAGCCCACAGCCATTGCACCGTAGTAGGCGACCGCCAGCATGACGATGACCCCGAACACGGCTGTCGGCGCTGCAAGGTACCACTTCGGTCGTGAAACGATCGTGGCCGGTTCGGTCACCGCGATCGCCGAAGTGTTCACGACCTCAACGCCCGACATTCCCGTCACCCGCGAGATCCCCGCCATCCGCATGCCGACGCTCGAGCTCCTTCCACGGCGCGCCCACAGCCAGTAGAAGAGGCCCCACATAAGCGAGAGGAGCGCCGTCGCTAGCACGAGCGGCGAGAAGAGCGCCGAGTATATCTCGCTGCCCACAGCGGCCTCCATCGCAGCGCGCTCCTCGGCGTTCATCATCACGAAGAGCTGAATCCACCCGATGAGCGACATCCACACCGGGTTGATCGCGAGCGGACCCCATCCGATAGCGACATCAGCGAGCCACGCGGCAAACCGCCGGCTGGCGCTCGGTCGCCGGAACGGCTCCCCTCCCTCGGGCCGGATGCGGCCCTCGACGATCTCGGCGGCGACCGCTTCTGCTGATCCGAATTCCTCGACAGCATCTTCCAGCGAGCGCCCGTCCGCGAGGGTGTCGCGCAGGTGCGACTGTGTCTCCGCCACGATTGCGTCGACATCGGGCCGAGGAAGCCCCCGTAGCCCCCGGCGCAACGCGGCAAGATACGTGTCGATGCCTTGCCTGGCCATCGTTCCCCCGCCCTGATTCGCCATCACCGCTCGGCTCCCCTCAGCCCGTGCACCGCCGTCACGATCCGATCCCACTCTTCCAGCGTTCGCGCAAGGAACGCCGCACCCGCCTCGGTCACCGAGTAGTACTTCCGCGGGTTGCCAGGTGTGTCGTTCACCCAATCCGCCGAGAGAAGCCCGTCCGCCTCCAGCCGCCGAAGCACCGGGTACACCGTGCCCTCGCCCGCCACGAACTCTCCGAGCTCCTCCAGGCGCTTCACGAGCGCATATCCGTACAGCGACTCCGAGCTGAGCACCTGCAGTACCAGTAGCTGCACGACGCCCTTCCTCAGTTGCGCCGAGTAGCTCTCGAAGTCCCCGCCCATCGCAGCCTCATCTCGTTCGTCATACTGTACGTTGCACAGTACCTAGCTATGTATAGTACCAAGACCCGCCGTCTGTCAAAGGGCGGCCGATAGAAATTCGACATACATAACGTTTAGAATGTACTGAACGTTGGGAAAGCAATGAATGTTCCCGGAAGGAGGACAGATGCCTGACGCCGAAAGCACTGGCAACCGCGCAAGACTCTTCGATCGCATGACGGTCATGATGGAGACCCTCGGCTTCCCCCACTTGACCGCCCATATCTACGCAGCACTGATGCTTGCAGAGGGAGAGGGGCTCTCCACCGGACAGCTCGTGGAGGAGCTTGGAATCAGCAAGGCATCCGTAAGCACGTCAACGCAGCTGCTGCTCGCGATGGGGCTCGTGGAGCGGTACCGGGTCCGCAACTCGCGAGAAGCGCACTTCCGGCTGCTCAAGGGCGTGTGGGGACCGATTCTCGCAAAGAAGTTCGAGGCTATGACCGCAATCACCAACACTGCCCGCGAAGCACTCGCAATGGCGGAGACCGACAAGGCGAAAGAACGCCTCCAGGAGATGTACGACGTGTACTCGTTCTTCGAAGAGGAGTACCAGACGGTGATGAAGCACTGGAGAGAGAGGGGTCTGTCATGACCGAAGCCGCCATCAAAGTCGAGGACATCACGTACGCATACGGTGACCTGTTGGCCGTGAAGGGCATCTCTTTCGAGGTGCAACCAGGTGAGATTCTCGGCTTCCTCGGTCCGAATGGCGCTGGAAAATCCACGACCATCAAGATGCTTACCGGCCAAGTTGCGCCGAAGGGCGGTCGTGCCCAGATCCTGGGGGCGGACATCACGCTCGACGACCCGGACATCCAAGCGCGAATCGGTGTCTGCTTCGAGGAGAAGAACCTCTACCTCGCGATGTCCGCCAAGGAGAACCTCGACTTCTTCGCATCGCTCTACGGCATCAAGGATCCTGATTCGCTGGAGATCCTGCGACGCGTCGGCCTCGCCGACCGCGCCAAGGACCGCGTGAAGACCTATTCCAAGGGCATGCGCCAGCGCATGATGATCTCCCGCGCCTTCATCAACAAGCCGGACGTCCTGTTCCTCGACGAGCCCACCGACGGCCTCGACCCGGTGACCTCCGCCTCGATTCGCGCCACCATCAAGGAGGAGGCGGCACGGGGAGCCGCGGTGCTTCTCACCACCCACGACATGTTCGAAGCGGACGAACTCTCGGATCGCGTCGCATTCATCAACGACGGTGTCATCGTGGCAATCGATACGCCGGAAAACCTTAAGCTCAAGTACGGCAAGCGTTCGGTGAAGATACGCCTGCGCAACGGGTCCGGTGTTCGTGAAGAGACCGTCGCGCTCGACACGCCGCAATCCGGTGAGCTGCTCAAGGAGGTCGTCGGCTCGGGCGAGGTCCTCACGATCCACACCGAGGAGGCCACGCTCGAGGACATCTTCATCCAGATGACGGGCAGGGGGCTGGTGGGATGAGCCGGACCGTCTCTCGTGCGGCGATAGTCTCCGCGATCGTCAAAAAGGACCTCGTGGAGTTCTCTCGCGACACGCTCTATCTGTTCCTGTCTATCTTGGGGCTGGTACTGTTCATCACCTTCTTCTGGATTGCCCCAAGCACCGTGAACGAGACGCTGACTCTCGGTGTTCACCAGACCGGGATGAATGCGCTGTTCGACCAATTCCAGGAGGGCGCTGACGCCTCGGAGGGCCTGAAGCTCGTCCAGTTCGCCTCGGAAGAAGAGCTTAAGAAGGTCGTCGCTGGCGATCTTGAGTACTGGGAGTCGAAGGACGGCGCGCAGACGTTCCTGCGCGACAAGGCAGCAGGTGACGAGAAGCCGAAGGATGCCAAGAAGGTCGATGTCGCCATCGGCATCGGATTCCCGGCAGGCTTCCTTGAGAAGACGGCGGCCAAAGAGAGGACGACCGTCACGGTGTACTCTGACGCGGGCGTCCCATCCGAGATACAAGGCGCCATGACAAGCTTCGTACGCGAGATCGCGTACACCATCGCGGGAGATGCGATACCTGTGACCGAACCGGCACAGGAGAACATCATCCTCGGCACCGACCGTGCTGGTGATCAGATATCGATCCGAGAGAAGATGCGCCCGATGCTCGCGCTCTTCGTACTTATGGTCGAGGTGCTGTCGATGGCATCGCTCGTCTCGAGCGAGGTCATGAACCGGACGGTCACGGCCGTCCTGGTATCGCCGGCCCGGGCTGGCGACTTCCTCATGGCCAAGACGATCTACGGCACGATGCTGGCGATGTCACAGGCCATGATCGTGCTCATCGCGATCGGCGCCTTCACGACGACCAACTGGTGGTTGCTGCTCCTTACGATGTTGGTCGGATCGGTCATGTTCACGGGTGTGGCGATGATCGTTGGCGCGGCCGGCAAGGACTTCCTTGGGACGCTCTTCTACGGGGTGCTCTTCCTTGTGCCGCTCATGATTCCCGCCTTCGCGATCCTACTGCCCGGCACGGCCAGTGCGTGGATTCGCTTCCTGCCCACCTATGGAATGACGCAGGTGCTGACCGGCGTCACGGCATATGGCCTCGGTTGGGCAGATGTCTGGCAGAACTTGCTCGCCGCGACGGCCTGGGTGGTCGTCATCTACCTGGCCGGCTTGTTCACGCTCAAGCGGAAGGTGGAGTCGCTATGAGTCTCACGCGAATGTTCAAGATTCTTCGGAAGGATTTGGCTCTCGGGCCGCGCTCCCCCATCTTCCTGTGGGCGATCATCCTCCCCTTCGCGCTCACGCTGATCCTTCAGGTCGCGTTCGGGTCGCTCTTTGCCGCGAAACCGCGTATGGCCGTCGTCGACGAAGGCGCCTCCGAGATCACAGCATCGCTTCGGAAGATGGACGGTATCGAGCTCACGGTGCTCGACACCCCGGAGGAGCTCAAGAAGCAGGTCAAGGCGAACGACGTCGACGCTGGTCTGGTCCTGCCGAGGGGCTTCGACGACGCCGTGCGCTCGGGCGAGAAGCCGCTCCTCGAGCTGTATATCGGCGGGGAGAGCCTCTCCTCGAATCGCCTCATCCTGAGTGTCACCACACTCGATCTCGTGCGCGAGGTCGAGGGAACCGCTCCGCCGGTCGATGTGCGCATCGAGAACTTCGGCAATGAAGGCCTCCCGGTGTCGGTGAGACTGGTGCCGGTCATCATGATGTACGCGCTCTTCATCGCAGGAGCGTTCGTTCCGTCATCAAGCCTCGTCGAGGAGAAGGAGAATGGGACCCTCTCGGCGTTGCTGGTCTCGCCAGTCAAGGCGAGCGAGGTGCTCGTCGCCAAGGCACTGCTCGGCACCATCCTCGCATTCGTGATGGCGTTCATGACGCTGGTCCTGAACAACGCGCTTGGCGGACAGCCGCTCGTGCTCGTTCTGGTCATCGTGTGGGCATCGGCGTTCTCCGCGGTGCTCGGCATCGTGATCGGAACGGCGGCGAAAGACAGCGCTTCGATGTTCACGCTCGTGAAGGGCAGTGGGATCTTCCTGTTCGCACCTGTGGCGTTCTACCTCTTCCCGGAGTGGCCGCAGTGGATCGCGAAGCTCTTCCCGACGTTTTGGGCTATCGATCCTATCTGGCAGGTGGCGGTCCTGGGCAAGGGGCTCGACGCGGTGTGGGTCGACCTCGTTGTCTCGCTGGGAATCGCCCTTGCTCTGGTTCCGGTCATTGGCGTTCTATCGCGCCGCATGCAGCGCGTGCTCGTTGCCGAGTAGTTCGGAGGAGGGATCGCAGTGGAGTGGTACTGGTGGGTCCTGATCGCAGTAGGCGTTGTGGGTATCGGCTACTTGAAGCTCAAGGTCTGGGGCAAGATCCAGGCTTCGATGAAAGCGAAGAAGGAAGCGGAGCGGGCGCTCGAGGACGAGTAGCACTGGAGCGCCTGAATGACCGAAGGCCCGCCGGGAACGGCGGGCCTTCGCACTAATGCGATTGACGCGTTTCCCGTACAGGCTCTATCGTCAGAGAACCCGCCGGGTGATGTCAGGAGTCCCGAAATGCGTCTCAAATGGCTCGTCAACCTGCTCAAGACGCTCGCCGTCCTCACGGTTCTGGTCGTGCTGGCGTTCATCGGAATGCGCGCCGCGGTTGGAACGACCGGCTCAGGCTTCCCGCTCATCGACGTCTTCTTCGTGGAGGGCGACTGGCTCGTTCCATCGCGGGTCGCGCTGAAGGACCCGGCGACCGTCTACATAGAGGGCTATGCGCCTGGATTGTCGTGGACCGCCGCCGAGGGCAGCAGGGAGTGGCTTGTCTCAGGATCCACGTTGGTTCTGACCGAGGCGAACGAGAGCGCATTCCCCGTTCCCGCCGACGGACGCGTCGTCATCGAGCACACCTTCGGGGCCGGCGTGGTGCAGCAGGCCGCGGGCTGGCACGTGGTGAAGATACAGCAGTACGACATGAAGCAACCCAAGGCCACGGCCTTCGTGATCGTCGACCTCACGAAGCAGATATGGCTGAAGCGAACCGGTACGTTCAGCTGGCAACAGGTACCGATGCAGTAAGCGCGTCGGTCTAAGCCGGCAGGTGCAACGTGAATGTCGAACCGACTCCCAGTTCGCTCTGGACCTCGATGGTTGCACCGAGTGCGTCGGCCAGCCGCCTGGAAACCGCCAGGCCAAGACCCGTGCCGTCGCTCCTCAGGCCACCCTCGGGCACTACCTGGTAGAAGTCATCGAACACCCGGGTGAACTCTGTTTCCGGGATGCCTCGGCCCGAATCCGTGACGGCAATCGCCAGACCGGTAGCCTCCTCGGCGACGCTGACCCGCACCTGGCCCTCGCTCGTGAACTTCACAGCGTTGCTGATCAGGTTCAGCACGATCTGACCCACCTGGGATTCGTCCGTCACTATCGCTGGCAGCTCCTCGGGGCAATCGCACACCATTTCGAGGCCCTTTTCATCTGCCATCGGCTTAACGGAGTCGAACATCCTCCGAACGGCGCCGGAGAGGTCGACGCGCTCCATCACCGGCTTGTGGCGTCCGGACTCGACTTTCGCAAGGTCGAGAACCTCATTCACGAGACCTAGGAGATGTCGGCCCGAGTTGTTGATCATCCCGACCTGTCTGCTTTGTTCCTCGTTGAGCTCTCCCGCCATTCCTTTCGCCAGAATGTCCGAGAATCCGATGATCGAGTTGAGTGGGGTACGCAACTCGTGGCTCATCGAGGCGAGGAAGTCGCTCTTAGCCCGAGTCGCGTCTTCGAGAATCGCGTTGGTCTCGTAGAGGCTCGTGTTCGTGGAGATGAGCTCCTCGTTCGCCATCGCGAGTTCCTCGGTACGCTCCTGCACCCGTTGCTCAAGCTCGACATTCAGCGCCAGGACCTCGTTCTCGGCGAGACGCCGCTCGGTGACGTCCTGGATGATGCCGAAAAGGGCGTGCGGCTTGCCGTCGGCATCGCGCTCCAGCGACCCGAGTCCATGAACCCAGCGCTCGGCGCCATCCTTGGACCGGATGAGCCGGTACTCAAGATCGAATGGTCTGCCTTGGCCAAGCACCTCGTCTTCGAAGTGCTGGCGCAGCGCGTCCCGATCATCGGGGTGAACGAGGTCGAGCCACCCTTGATACGTCTCGCGTCCTTTATTCGTGGCGCCGAGCACCTCGTAGAGCGCCGCCGACCCGCTCCAGTGATCCGCCTGGATATCGAAGATGTAGTGCCCGAGATGCGCTACCCGTTGCGACTCGTTCAGCCACCGCTCGCTGGCGCGGAGCTCGTCCTCCGCGTTCTTGCGTTCGGTGATGTCGAGGATCGTGGTCATGAAGTGCTCCGGCTGACCCGCAGCATCTCGCCGGAGCGAGGTACTCACATCGGCCCAGACGATGTGCCCGTCCTTGTGCACGTACCGCTTGGTGAATCGGGCGGAGGGCCTCTCGCCAGCCAGGAGCGCGGCGATGGTCCTCTCTGTCTCCGCGATGTCATCAGGGTGGGTGAGCTGCTGCCACGTGCTGCGATCGCTCATCTCCTCGAACGTATAGCCGAGCAGGTCACAGAAGGCTTGGTTCACGTGGACTTCGCCGCTGGGCTCCGTCAGTGACTTGGCGACGATCGAGTGTTCGAAGAGGTACTTGAACTTGTCTTCACTGGCCCGAAGCGCCTGTTCTGCCGCTTTGCTTCTGGTGATGTCCTGTACGGTGCCGCGGAGGTAGCGGGGTGCGCCGAACTCATCACGTTCGAGCTCGCCAGCCTCGGCCCAGAGAACGTGGACCGATCCGTCCGGCCATATGACTCGATACTCAAGTGGGATGGGCACCCCGTCGTTGATTACGGAGGCGTTCGATGCCTCCACTGCGGCGCGGTCATCCGGATGGATAGCCCCGTCGACGACCTCATCAAGCACCCCGGTGAACGTCTTCTTCTCAAGTCCGAAGAGATGGAACATCTCCTCGGACCACTCAAGTCGATTCGCCTGAATGTCCCATGTCCAACTACCGGTGTGTGAGAAGTGCTGGGCTTTGATGAGCTCTTCTTCGCTTTCGCGGAGGGCCCGCTCTGCACGACGCCGTTTGGTGATATCCGAAAAGACGACCGCAAAGTGCATTGGCTCAGGTGAATATGCTCGAACGTCGAAGTACTGGTCGAGCAACGTGAAGTAGTCTTCGAAGTTGGCTGGCTCTCCGCTGAGCGCGACCTTGCCATAGCGCTCGATCCAAATCGGTTCCGTTCCCGGAAGCACCTCCCGCACGGTCTTCCCAAGAATGTCCTTCACCTTGAGCCCGGTTAGTCTCTCGAACGCCGGATTCGCCTGCAGGAACCGGTAGTCGCACGGTCGACCCTCGTCATCGAGGATGATCTCATGCACCGCGAACCCCTCGGCCATTCCCTCGAAAAGGAGCTTGTGGCGCCGTTCGCTCTCGCGAAGTGCAGTCTCTGCCTTGTCGACCTCCGTCATGTCCTGAATCGCGCTGAGAAGTGCATCCCCGCTTGGGCCGTGAACCAACGACGAGCGGACCTCGACGGGGACGTATGTACCGTCCTTGCGGATATGCTCCGCTCTGAAGCGAATCCCTCGCGTCTTCGCTTCTTTAATCTGACGCGGAATCGCATCTTGGTCTCTCGGCGAACGAATGTCGCGGATGTTCAGGGACAGCATCTCTTCCCGCGTGTAGCCGTAGAATGTAAGCGCGGCCTCGTTCGCGTCGAGTATCGTGCCATCGAGACCGACGAGCAGGAGTATGCCGAGAAGCCGGTCGAGGGTATCGGCGTTGACGACCTGGTCGATTCTCATTTGCGCCCGCTCCCGTTGCGCAGCTGCACATGCCGAGAAGCCGACCCCTTGGCGGCGGAATCAGCGCGCCGGGAGGGTCATGTGAGTATCGTACCCTTTACGTCTTGGCGAGAGTAATGCCGGTCCGGGAATGCAAAATCGGACGGGATATCCCGTCCGATTCAGTCTTCGTGTGGTGGGCCCGGATGGATTCGAACCATCGACCTCACGGTTATCAGCCGTGCGCTCTAACCAACTGAGCTACGGGCCCGCGCCAGGAAACAGCTTCGATACCATAGCCCAGGCCGCGCGAGAGCGTCAAGCGAATCGCCGAGGTTCCCTCTTGGGACCCTACCGCTCGCTCGGTTCCATCTCTGGGTGGGGCGGCGCTCATGGTAGGGTAATGACTGTGAGTGATCGGAGGGTTGATGATCGAGGTCCGCATAGCGAGCGTGAATGCCGATGCTACATCGGGTCAGCCGGTGCTGCTGCTCAAGCCGCTTGAGCACGAAGTCGACGGACAGGACGCGCGGCTGCTGCCGATCTGGATCGGCCAGCCGGAGGCCTCGGCGATCATGCTCGGATTGCAGGGCATCGACCTTCCCCGCCCGATGACGCACGACCTGCTCCGCGGGCTGATCGACCAGCTCGGCTACGTCGTCTTGCGCGTCGAAGTCACCCGGCTGGAAGGCGGCACCTACTTCGCGGCAATCATCGTGCGCGGTGAGGAGCGGGTCCTCGCCATCGACGCACGTCCCTCAGATGCCGTGGCGCTCGCCGTCCGCATCCCGTGCGCCATCTTCGTTGCCGAAGACGTCTGGGAAGCAGCGGCCGTCACCGTTCGAGCCGTCGACGACGCCGAGGAGGAACTCGAGCGATTCCGGGAGTTCCTCGACCACGTCGATCCCAGCGACTTCACGAGCTAGAAGTCGCGGCTACTCGTACCTGAGCGCCACGATCGGATCGAGCTGGCTCGCCTTCCAGGCCGGATAGACGCCGAAGAACACGCCCACTCCCGCCGCGAAGAAGAACGCCGTCGCGACCGCCCATGGTGTCACGTTCGTGGGGACCGGCGTGAACTTCGCCATGAGCGCTGCGCCGCCCCAGCCGATCGAGATGCCGATAATGCCGCCTAGCACCGACAGGCCCACCGCTTCGATAACGAACTGCGACAGGATGTCGTACGTGCGTGCTCCGACGGCCTTGCGGATGCCGATCTCGCGGGTTCGCTCGGAAACGCTCACGAGCATGATGTTCATGATGCCGATGCCGCCCACCAACAGCGAGATGCCGGCGATGCCGGCAAGCATGTACGTCAGTGTGCCGAGCAGATCCGAGAGCAGACCGAGCGTTTGCTCCTGGGTGAAGACGGTGAATTCCTCGCCATAGCGCGGTGTGAGCACACGACGCAGATCGGCCTTCACAACCTCTATGCGGGCGGGGTCGTTCGCCTTCACGACGATGGTGTTGATGTAGTTGAGGTTGAACACCCGCTGGGCGGTCGTTACCGGAATGTACACCTGGCTGTCCTGGTCGCCTGCGAGGCCGCCACCCATGGATTCGTAGTAGCCGACCACCATGAAACGCTGACCTTCAAGCGTGACGGTCTTGCCGACCGGGTCCTGTCCCGGAAACAGTGTATCGCGCACGGTCGAGCCGATGGCGACGACCCTGGCTGCTGCCTGGACTTCGCTTTTGCGATACCCGCGCCCGCCGGCAAGCGTTCCGCTGAACACCTCGCCGCCCTGCTCATTCGCTGCTGCGACAACGACGCGGACCGACCTGTTTCCTCGCTTGACCGTCGATCCCGCCTGCAGTACCGGCACGACCGCGTCCACGCCGGGCACACGCCGGGCAAGGAGGTCCGAGTCCTCGAGGGTGAATCGCCGCGATGGTGGCGCCTGGTCCCCGCCCATACCGCCGCCGTACTGACCAGGCACGATGAAGAGCAAGTTGCTTCCCAGACCTTCGACCTGCCCGGTGATCTCATCCTGCACACCTGTGCCGATTCCAACCAGCAGGATGACGGCCGCAACGCCGATGACCACGCCGAGCATGGTGAGGATGCTTCGGGCCTTGTTCGCGTTGAGCGCGCGAAGTGCGATACGGAAGCTCTCTGCGAAGTTCACCCTGCCACCTCCTCGGCAGGAAGAGCGGCGAGTTCTTGGGCCGCAAGCACGCGGTTCTGCACGATCTCCTCGGCCTGAACGCGACCGTCGAAGACGCGGATGACGCGCTCCGCGTGCCGAGCGATTCGGTCGTCGTGAGTCACGAGCACCACGGTGATGCCCTGTGCGTTCAGGTCCTGTAGCATCGCCATGACCTCGATGCCGGAACGAGAGTCGAGGTTGCCGGTCGGCTCATCGGCAAGCACGATGCTGGGGTTGTTCACGAGCGCGCGGGCTATCGCCACGCGCTGTTGCTGACCGCCTGAGAGCTGACTGCTGAAGTGTCCCATTCGATTGCCGAGCCCGACCCGCTCAAGCGCGTCGGTCGCCCGGCGGGCCCGGTCCGTGCCGCTGACGCCCGCATAGACGAGCGGTAGCTCGACGTTCGCCTGCGCGGACGTGCGTGCGAGCAGGTTGAACGACTGGAAGACGAAGCCGATGTACTTGTTGCGCAACTCGGCCAGCTGGTTCGGCGAGAGGTTCGAGATGTCGTCGCCCTCGAGGATGACCTGGCCGGTCGTCGGTCGGTCAAGCAGGCCGACTATGTGCATCAGCGTCGACTTGCCCGAGCCGGATGGTCCCATGATCGAGACCATCTCACCCGAGTGAATCGCAATGCTCACGCCGCGGAGAGCGTTGACCTCCACACCGTCGAGCTTGTACTGCTTTCCGACGTCACGCGTTTCAAGGACGATTCGCGGCTCAGCTCCGGGGACCTCGGGCACGTGTTACTTCACCCTTATCGCAGCGCCGTCTTTGAGATCGCCAATCCCGCTCACGATCACGTTCGCTCCCTCGGAGATGCCCGAGAGTATCTCGGCACGTGTGTCCGTCAGGCGACCGGTGGTTACTTCGACTCGCTTGGCCTTACCGTTCTCGGCCACGAACACGTAGCTCTTGCCGGACTCGTCGAGCACCGCTTCGACCGGTACGGTCAGCGCGCCGGCGATCGACTCGATCTCGATATCCGCGCTCCCGTTCATACCAAGCAACACCCGGTCGCCTGCGTCGACAAGCCGGATGATCACCGAGAAGGCAGTGCCGCCGGTGGGCGTGACGACCGAAGTCTTGTCGATTCGCTCGACGGTCGACTCAAAGGTGTCCGCGGTGAGAGCATCGAGGGTGACCATCGCTTTGAGACCAGGCTTCACGGTCGCGATATCGGCTTCATCGACCTGGGCGTTGAAGACGAGCTGGTCGAAGTAGACGATGCTGAACGGCGCAGCTGCCGGTGAGACCGCCGAGCCGACGACGGGCTTCCCCGCTCCACTGGAGCCGAGACCAGCCAGCGATGCGCCGGCCCCGTTGAACACCACGGTGCCGTCGTGCGGCGCGCGCATAGTCGCCTTCTCGAGATTCGAGGTTGCGTAGTCAAGCGCATCCCGCGCCGCTCTGACGGCGGCGTCGGCCGACGACTTCGCCGCGCTCGTGTTCGCCGAGGAAAGCTTCGCCTGCTGCGCGAGCGCGCCTTGATACGCCGCCCACGCCTGGTCACGGGCCGACTTCGCGGCGGCGATCGCAGAGGTCAAATCCTGGCCGGATAGCAGCGCTGCGAGCGCCTGCTGGGCCGACACGTAGTTCGCATAGGCCTGGTCGCGCGCAAGCGAGAGCACGGCGAGTGCGGTCTCCATCGAAGCATCGCGTGGGAGCGGCGCCGGATCGTACACGGTCGTCTTGTAGCTGTCGTATGCGGCCTGCGCTGTCATGTACGTCGCCTGCGCTGTTGCGACGGCGGCCTCGGCCTGCGCGATCGCTGTTGCATCCGGCGTCACTTTCAGGAGTGCGTTGTACTGGTCATTCGCCGCCTTGTACGCGCCATATGCCGCCGAGACGGACGCCGAAGCTGCTGCCTTGTCGGCCGAAGATGGCGTTGACTGCGAGATGCTGGCCGACTGAGCGAGCGCGCCTTCATACGCGGCTTGCGCCTGCGCGACCTGCAACTCGAGCGGTGCCATGTCCATCACCGCGATGATGTCGCCCTCTTTGACCGCCTGTCCGTCGGTCACTTCGATGCTTGCAAGCGTCCCGGCGGTTGGCGGGTAGATGTCGCCCTTGCTGTCGGCCTCGGTCTTGCCCGAGGCGCTCACCGTCACAGCAAGAGAAGACTGTGTGGCCTGCTCAACCGTGACCTCGGGAGCGTTCGCGCCGCGCCCCAGAACGACCGCTGCGACGATTCCACCTATCACCAGCAGCCCAACAACGGCCGCTATGACTTTGCCTTTAGACACGTGACTCCTCCTCGGCAGAAGACGTGCTGACTTATCCTTCAAACTTTACCCCATCGGGGTTCACGCAACGTCGAAAAACGCCGGAAGGCTCAGCCGAAGATCAACTTCGGGAGCTCCCGGATATCATCCAGCACGTACGCCGCGCCTGCAGCCACGAGCCGGTCTCTATCGGACACGCCCCATGAAGCGCCTATCGCGACCGCGCCGGCCCGGGACGCTGACTCCATGTCGTGCGGGCTGTCACCAACATACGCGGTCGCCCCAGCCGGGATTCCGAGCAGTCCTGCTGCATGCACTACAGGGTACGGATCCGGCTTGTGGACGGGCACGTCGTCGGCTGTCACAACCACGTCGAAGAAACCTCGCAGTTCGAAGAGGTCAAGTCCCCGGCTCGCCATCGGCGTGCCCTTCGATGTCACCACACCCATCGGCATCCCGTGCGCCTTCAGCGCCGAGAGCACCTCGAGCGAGCCCGGATAGAGCGTGGCCATCTGATCGTGTGTCGCATGATTGAATGTCCGGTACGACACAAGGAGCCGATCGGCTACTTCCTGATCGCCCTCGGAGAGTTCCAGCATCTGCTGCGCCAAGGGGATGCCGACGTTGTGCATCAGGATTGCATCCGAAAGCGCCTCGCCAAGCACCTCAGCTGTAGCGTGCTGAAACGACGCAAGGATATGCGGAATGGTGTTCGCGATGGTGCCGTCAAAGTCGAAGAGTACGGCTTCGAGCGATCTCACTCTGTCTGTAGGTTCCATGCTTTCCTTCATCGTCATGGCCGTGATTCTACCACCGCGGGTGAAGCTGCCTCGGCGCGGACGCCTCGGAGCAAGATGAGGGTGGAGAATGCGCCCGCTGCGTAGAACCCGGCGGTGAGATACCAGGGCAGCGTGTACGAGAGCGTCATCAGTCGACCGCCCAGCACGCTACCGCCGAACCAGGCGATACTCCACCCGAAGCGCACCCACCCTACCACGAGCGGTCGATCCGCCGCAGGGACGCCTTCCGTTGCAAGCTGGTTGTATACAGGCCAGGACATGTTCATGAGGACGCCACGCACGAGCAGCAAGGCGGCGGCGGTCGGGAGTCCGGTAGAGAGTGGCACCATCACCAGGAACGGCAGCGACAACAACTCGGTTGTCACCACCGTGCCGACAAGGCCTAGGCGTCGGGCAAACAGCGGCGACCCGAAAGCGGCGAACGCCATGCCTATCGAACTTGCCGCCTGTATCATCCCGACCTGATCGACGCTCGCGCCAAGCCTGTGCTTGAGGAAGAGCGCCACGAACGGCATCGACAGCCCCGCGCCGAAGCTGATGAGCGTTTCCGGTACAAGCAGCCTGCCGAGACGCCCCCACGACGTGAACGCCCGGATGGACTCGCGATATGAGACCGGCTTGCCGGCGGGGCGCGAATGCTCGATCAAGCGCGCCGGCAGCAACGATCCAGCCATCAGCAGAGCACCGACGGCGATCGTCGTCCGCAACGCGCTAAGGTCCACCATACCGGCCGCGCCCAGCACGTCAGGAAGGAACCCGCCGATAAGCGCGCCGACGAACATCGCGCCGACGCGAAGCGTGAAGTCAACGGTGAACAGGTACGTGCGAGCGCGTGCAGGGGCATGCTCCGCGAGAAAGGCGGTCCCTATGGTCTGCATCGAACCCTCGCCTACCCCGTAGAGCAGCCCGAGCGCAACGATCCCCACAGCACCCGGCACGAATGCCTGGCCGAGCCGAGAGACACCCAGCGCCAGTGCTGCAATCACGATGAGCCTGCGGTACCCGACGCGCGCGACGAGCGGCGGCAGCGCAAGGCACGTGATGGCGCTTCCGATCGCCAGCGCCCCCTCGACATCCCCCACGACCGCCTCGGACAGCCCTGCGTCCTTGAGGTAGATCGCGAACACCGTGCCGAGTACCCCGAAACCGATGTTTTGCATAGCGGCGACAGCTAGGTACCGCCACGCATCAGGCGTGAACGAACGTGCTGCCGCACGGTAATCGCGCGGAAGGAAGGGGCGTACCAGGCGTTTGAGCAGATCCAGCGACATGCTGTGACTTTCAGCGGAAGAAGACTCGCGGCATCAAAGTTGGAACGTCGCCATCATAGCGTGACGCGCTCCGCATATGCGGAGCGCGTCATCGGCTCGTTTTGTGAATACGTGCTAAGTGCGGCTACTCGTCCTCGTCGAAGTCCTCGCCGACGAGTTCTTCGGCCTCCGCGTCGCGGTCCGTCATGCCCGGCATGCGTGTTGCCGCAAGCGTCTCGTCCTCGACAAGCACCCCCTGGCCTTCGGGTACCGCACGCTTCTTCTTCTTGGCCACCACCCGTGCAATCGCGGAGACGCGATCCGTCTCGGCGACGTTCATCACCTTCACGCCTTGAGTCGAGCGTCCAAGCTTGCTGATGTCCTCGGCGTTCACGCGGATCACAACGCCCTCTTCCGAGATGAGCATGAGTTCGTGACCTGGCATGACGACCTTCATGCCGGCGAGGCGGCCCTTCTTCCCGGTGACCTGGATCGTCTTCACGCCCATACCGCCGCGATTCTGGACCGGGTACTCGCCGATCGGCGTGCGCTTGCCGTAGCCGCGTTCGGTCACGACGAAGAGCTCGCTACCGTCGGGTGCGATCTCCATCCCAAGGACATGGTCGTCGCCACGTACGTTCATGCCGCGAACGCCCGTGGTATCGCGACCCATGGGTCGCGCGTCGCTCTCGTCGAATACGATCGCCTTACCGTCTGCCGAGACCATCACCGCGTGTTCGCCGGAGTGGACGCGACGCACAGCGATCAGCTCGTCGTTGTCGCGCAGGTTGATCGCGATGATGCCGTCTCGGCGCGAGCGATCGTACGCGTTGAGCGCGGTCTTCTTCACGAGGCCGTTGCGAGTCGCGAACAACAGGAAGTCCTCTTCACCGAATTCGCGCGTCGTGATGACTGCCGCGATGCGCTCCGTCTGCTCGAAGGGAAGCAGGTTCACCACAGCCGTACCGCGTGCATGCCGAGAACCAACCGGCAGCTCGTGGACCTTAAGGCGGTAGACCTTGCCCTTCGTGCTGAAGAAGAGCACGTAGTCGTGCGTCGAGGAGATGAACAGCTGCTCCACGAAGTCGTTCTCTTTGAGGTTCACGCCGGCAACGCCCTTGCCGCCACGCTTCTGCTGGCGGTACGTCGCGACAGGCAGGCGCTTCACATAGCCGGCCTTCGTGATCGTGACGACCATGTCTTCCTCGGCGATGAGATCCTCGACGTCCAAGTCACGGGCCGCGTTCATGATCTCGGTGCGGCGCTTGTTCGCGAACTTCTCTTTGATCTCCGTCATCTCGTCTTTGATGATCTGGAGTACGAGGTTGATATCGGCGAGCACTTTGAGATACCACGCGATCTTCTCGCGCAGCTCGGCCAGTTCCGCTTCGATCTTGTGCCGCTCGAGCCCGGTCAGTCTGCGCAGACGCATCTCGAGAATCGCGTCGGTCTGGACTTCCGAGAGGCCGAAGCGCTCGATCAGGCGGGCCTTCGCTTCGGCATCGTCCTGGCTCGCGCGGATGATCTTGATGACTTCGTCGATGTTGTCGAGGGCGATCATGAGACCCTCGAGGATGTGGGCGCGGTCTTGCGCTTTGCGCAGATCGTACTGCGTGCGCCGGATGATGACTTCCTTCTGGTGCTCAACGTAGTGGAAGAGCATCTGCTTGAGATTCAGCGTCTTCGGCACACCGTCGACGAGGGCGAGCATGTTCACGCCGAATCCACTTTCGAGCGTCGTGTGCTTGTAGAGCTTGTTCAACACAACCTGCGGAATCGCGCTGCCCTTGAGCTCGATGACGACGCGCATGCCTTTGCGATCGGATTCATCACGCAGGTCGGAGATCTCGGTGAGCTTCTTCTCCCGAACAAGCTCGGCGATCTTCGACACCAGCTTGCTCTTGTTCACGGCGTACGGGATCTCGTTCACGATGATCCGCATCTTGCCGGTGGACGTCTGCTCGATGTGCGCCTTGCCTCGGATCTTGATGGACCCGCGGCCGGTCATGTACGCATCCTTGATGCCTTCGCGGCCCATGATCACGCCACCGGTCGGGAAGTCCGGCCCGGGCATGACCTCAAGGAACTCATCGACGTCTGCGTCCGGGTTGTCGATCAGAAGTATCGTCGCGTCGATGACTTCGCCGAGGTTGTGCGGAGGAATGTTGGTGGCCATACCAACAGCGATACCGGCGCTTCCGTTCACCAGCAGGTTCGGGTACCGGCTCGGCAGAACGAGTGGCTCCTGGAGTGACTCGTCGTAGTTGGGACCGAAGTCGACCGTCTCGCTGTCGATGTCTCGGAGAAGCTCCATGGCCATGCGGTGCAGACGGGACTCGGTGTATCGCATGGCGGCGGCGGAGTCGCCGTCGATGGAGCCGAAGTTGCCGTGACCATCGACAAGCGGAACCCGCATGGCGAAGTCCTGAGCCATACGAACCATGGTGTCGTAGACTGCCGAATCGCCGTGAGGGTGGTACTTACCGATGACTTCACCGACGGTCCACGCGGACTTCTTGTATGCGCGGTTCGGCGTCAGCCCGGACTCATTCATCGCGTACAAGATGCGCCTGTGTACCGGCTTGAGACCATCTCGCACATCTGGAAGCGCTCGAGCGACGATGACGCTCATCGAGTACTCGAGGAAGGAGCTTCTTAGCTCTTGCTCTATGTCGATCGGGAGGATCGTGCCCTCGCCCGCGATCGAATCAGTCACGTCTCAGTCTCCTCGTATGTGGGCTATCTACAGGTTGTACTTCCGGAACAAGAGCACGGCGCCACCCATGAGCAGGAAGCCCCATACCATCAACAACAACGATGCGAGCGTGGGCGTCGGTCCTTGATCGGCCCCCACTTTCGCAAAGAGCACTGCGGCCCAGATGACAAACCCTAGACCACCTACCACCATCAAAGCGCTCACGACGTTTGCGACCGTCGTGTAGTTCTTCGCCGCCGGGGGCTCCTCGTGTCGCAAGCCGAGCAGCATCGCTTCGAGTTCTGCTGAGCCCACACCGCCCGCCGGCCGCGCTTGTTCCTGCTCCGCCGCAATCTCTCCAACAACGATCTTTGGTGCTGCTTCCTGCTCTACCTCGGCCTCCGCCGGCTCCGGCTCGCGCTCAGGCTGTAGCGATGCTGCCTTTGCCGCCGCCAGTGCAGCTTCAAGCCGGGCCTCTTCCTCGCGTTCGTGCCGGTCCTTTTCGAACCGTTCGAACGCCTCCTGCTCCCAGGGGGGCGGCTCGAACTCCCGCTTGTGTCTTCTATCGCGCTCGTCCAACGCGACCCGTCCTTCGTCTGTCAGAGTCCCTAGATGTCGAGGAAGCGCACGTTCTTGGCGTGTCGCTGGATGAACTCACGCCGTGGTTCTACCTGGTCACCCATGAGATCGACGAACGCTTCTTCAGCAGCCAGCGCGTCGTCAAGCGTCACCTGCAGGAGTGTTCGGCGCTCAGGGTCCATGGTGGTCTCCCAGAGTTGCTCGGGGTTCATCTCACCAAGACCCTTGTAGCGCTGAAGCGTGTACTTAGTGGTTTCCGAGAGCTTCGCAAGCGCCTGCTGGAGCTGCTTGTCGTTGTACGCATATTCGTGCTTCTTGCCGACGCTGATCTTGTAGAGCGGCGGCTGAGCGATGTAGATGTAGCCAGCCTCGATCATCTCGCGCATGTAGCGATAGAAGAACGTGAGGATGAGGCAGCGGATGTGGCTGCCGTCCACGTCGGCGTCGGTCATGATGATCGCTTTGTGGTAGCGGGCCTGCGAGAGATCGAACTCCTCGGCAACGCTCGTGCCGAGCGCCGTGATCATGGCCTGGATCTCCTCCGAGCCCAGCGCCCGGTTGATGCCGGCCTTCTCGACGTTCAGGATCTTGCCTCGCAGCGGGAGGATCGCCTGGAACGAGCGGTCGCGTGCCTGCTTTGCCGAGCCACCCGCCGAGTCACCCTCAACCAGGTAGATCTCGGTCAGTGCGGCTTCTTTGATGGAACAGTCGGCAAGCTTGCCGGGGAGCGTAGAGCTTTCAAGAAGTCCCTTGCGGCGCGTGAGTTCACGCGCCTTGCGAGCTGCCGCGCGAGCCTTGCTGGCCTGCGTCGACTTCATGACGATGATGCGCGCCGGCTTGGGGTGCTCTTCGAGATACTCGGCAAGCGACTGCGTCACGGCAGATTGCACGAACGAACGGATCTCCGTGTTGCCGAGTTTGGTCTTCGTCTGCCCCTCGAACTGCGGCTCGCGCAGTTTCACCGAGATGACCGCGGTAAGACCCTCGCGAATATCCTCGCCGGTCAGGTTCTCGTCCTTCTCTTTGAGGATGCCCTGCCTGCGCGCGTAGTCATTGATGGTTCGCGTGAGTGCATTCTTGAACCCCTCGAGGTGCGTTCCACCTTCGTGGGTGTTGATGTTGTTGGCGAACGCGAGGACCGTCTCGGTGTAGCTTGTGTTCCACTGCATGGCGACCTCGACAAAACCCTCGGGACCGTCCTGCTCGAAGTACACCACCTTGGAGTGGATGCTCTCCTTCTTGTCGTTCAGGTACTTCACGAAATCGAGAATGCCTCCGGCGTACCGGAACTCTTCGCGCCGCGGCTCGAGTTCGCGCTCGTCGGTCAGCGTGATCTTCAGGTTCTTGTTGAGGAAGGCGGTCTCACGCATGCGCGACGCGAGGACATCCCATGAGTACTCGGTCGTCTCGAAGATCTCTGCGTCGGCCCAGAAGGTGACCTTCGTGCCGGTGGTCTTCGTCGTACCTTCGGCCTTCAGTGGTCCCGTGGGCTTGCCGCGCTCGTAGGATTGCTTCCATATCTTTCCACCGAGCTTGACCTCGACCTCGAGCTTCTCGGACAAGGCATTCACGACCGAGACGCCAACACCGTGTAGGCCACCGGATACTTTGTAGCCATCCCCGCCGAACTTGCCACCAGCGTGCAAGACGGTGAGGACTACCTCGACCGCCGACTTGCGGTACTTCGGGACATTGTCCACCGGGATGCCTCGGCCGTTGTCTGTGACTGAGACCGAGTTGTCCGCATGGATCACGATGTCGATAGACGTGCAGTAGCCCGCAAGCGCTTCGTCGACCGAGTTGTCTACGACCTCGTAGACAAGGTGGTGAAGACCTTTGGGGCCAGTCGTACCGATGTACATACCAGGACGCTTGCGAACCGCCTCGAGGCCCTCAAGGACCTGAATGTCTTTTCCAGAATACGAACCACCGTTGTTCGCCACTACGGCTCCTTCTTGCTTCTATGGGTGTGACGAGTGGAAATGCATCAACCACGACATGTTGACGCTACCCCCCGATTTTACCACAACGTGTAGTGTTAGACGCTCGAATTGTCCCCTGTCGCGCCGTCAGAAGGCGCGTGCGGCTCGCTGTCGGCACGTACACCCTTTTTCCACTCAAGATCCTTGATCATCACCCTGAGGGCCGCCTCGCGCAGACGTTCATCTTTGACCGCGCCGGCGATGTACTCCGCCTGAGACCGCTCACTTTCGCTCAATGGAATCGACGGACTGGTCTCTGCCTCATAGAACTCCGAGACAAGTGCTGCCTCCGCTTCGATCTTGCGTGACTGTGCTACTCCTTTTGAGACAGTGAACCGCATGGTCTTGACCACACCCTCACCGATCTCTGAACGGATGCCTGCCAAGTAGCGGTCTTTCATCAGATCGAGTTGGTGAGCCCACGCTGCGGAGTCGACACTTACCACGAACTCGCCTTCTCGGACCGATGCCGCCACCGTATGACGCGCCACCTCCGGCCCCGCGATCTGCTCCCAGACCAGTGCCACGCGCGCGGCGTAGCGGCGCTTCTTTGGGTCGGCACGCCTGATGACCGCATTGGTGATGTCTCCGATACTGTCGAGTTTACGGCGTCTCATCCTCTAGCACTCCTTGGATTCTATGATCAACGCTTCACTCATCAGTGTTGAGTCGAAGTGTGCAACATCGGTAGTGGACACGAACGTCTGGATGTTCTGTTGTACCAACCCGGTCAGTGCGCGCCTACGGGATTCATCGAGCTCGGACATCACATCATCAAGGAGCAAGATCGGCTTCTTGTTCACCACGTCGTCGACGACTTGCACCTCGGCTAGTTTCCAGGCAAGCGCTATTGTTCGCTGCTGTCCCTGTGAGGCGTATGCACGAGCATCGTTGCCGTCGATGAAGAACGTGATCTCATCTCTATGCGGGCCCACAAGCGTCATTCGTCTCGTTCGCTCCTCAACTCTCCGGGATTCAAGGGAGACGAGTATTGCTTTCTCGGCTTCGTCGGCATCGATCTCATCATCCAAGACAGAGGTGTGCAGGCCGCACTTGTCCGAGTATCCAACACTGAGTCGCTCACTTTGTGAGAGGTCCCGATACGCGACGCTGGCATGATCGGCGATCCGCCGAAGCAGTCGGCGGCGGTGTATGAGAAGCCGGCTACCAAGAGAGGCTACCTGCACGTCCCATGGTTCAAGATCTGCGTCTGATGCCTGCCATTCACGCAGGAGCACATTCCGGTGCCGTATCACTTTGGCGTAGTCCCGACGCACGGCGCCGTATGTCTTCGACAGCTGCTCACCAAGGTCGTCGATCTCGGCACGACGCGTCTCGGCCGCTCCCTTCGCAAGATTAAGGTCCTCTGGTGTGAAGACGACACACGGAAGGATACCGGTGACGTCTGACACGCGTCGTTTGGTTGTGCCGTTCAAACGAAACAACCTCGTGGCGTCTTCCCGCATCGTTATCTCAACTGCGATATCCGAACCTTCACCAGAGAGGCTGGCGGTGAGTATCGCTTGGTCCATCCCCCACTGCACCACCTCGTTCCATTTCGGCCGTCTGAAAGATCGGCCCGATGTGGTGATTTGCAGTGCTTCTATGACATTCGTCTTGCCTGTCGCATTCGGCCCCACAAAGACGGTGAGACCGGGAGATGGTTGAATCTCCCGGTCACTGTAGTTCCGGAACGCTCTAAGGCGAAGTGATTTGACGTACACGCCTGTCGGCTCAGCCGAGACGAACAGGCATGAGCAGGTAGATGAAGTCCTCGCCGCCGGGGTGCTTCATGACGCCCGGCTTCAGTGGACTGACGATCTCAATCGCCACTTTGTCTCCGTCAGCCACCGACACTCCGTCGGTCAAATAGGCGTGGTTGAAGGCGATTTCAACATCTTCGCCCTGAGCGTCGATCTCGAGATCCTCGGTGGCTTCCCCAACATCCTGCGTTTGCGCTGAGATTGTGAGAATCCTATCCGAGGTGCTTACTTTCATCCTCAGCGGCGCGCTGTGCTGAGCCATGAGCGAGACTCGCTTCACGGCCTCGAGAAGGTCTTGTCTCCCAATGATCAGACGTGTCACGTACTCCTTAGGGATGAGCTGTTTGTGATTTGGGAATGTCCCTTCGATTCTCCGGCTCACGAATGTGGTTTCGTTGAATGCGAAGACGACCTGATTCTCAGACACCCCGATCTTGATCGCTTCAGCAGATGCTCCAAGTCGAGCCACATCTTCGATGGCCCGTCCGGGAACCACTGCTTCAAGCGATCCAAGAACACCCTCAACAGGGACTTCTCTCACACACAACCTGTATGAGTCTGTCGCAGCCATCCGGAGCGTTCCTTCATCAACAACCACCAACACACCTGTCAGGATCGGCCTTGTTTCATCCCTACTGACAGCGCGCGACACCTGATGAACCACTTCTGAGAAGACACCTGTTGGAAGTGAGACCATCTCTCCTGGTGTCACATCGGGGAACTTCGGGAAATCGTCGGCAGAAAGCGTTCTCACAACGAAGGAAGACTGTGCACATGAGACCGTCGCGCCGTTCTGGGTTGTTTCGATAGTCACAGCCGACTCAGGAAGATTTCGAACTATATCGGTGATCAACTTGCCCGGCACCACAGCACTGCCGGGCTCTTCAACCCGAGCTTTAGAGCTCGTCTTGATCGAGATCTCCAGGTCGGTCGAGTTCAACCGAAGTTCGTCGTTCTGAGCCGAGAAGAGTATTCCGGAGAGAATCGGAAGTGTGGTTCTGGATGAGAGTCCTTTTGACGCGATCGAGAGAGCGTCCAACAACTCTGTTCGAGTGATAGAGACCTTCATTCCGATTCCTTTCTTAGATAATCAACTAGTAGTAATAGTAGTAGGGCCTGTTGATGGTGTTGATATCTCTCAAAACACGAGGTAGTTCACGGTGTATCTACTGTGGGTAGTGATGTGAACGAACTGCTCCATCTATACACACTCTCAACAGGCTGCTGATCTTCTCAACAGGTCGTTCCGGTCTTCCCCACCTTACCCCCATGTTGTCCACAGAGTTGTTAGTTTCGTTGTTTGACCAGGTTTGTGAGTGTCTGTACCTGCGTGAACACTTCTCGTTGAGCATTGAGTAGCTTTGTGATCTTCGCGGTGGCATGCATTACGGTTGTGTGATCTCGTCCGCCAAATTCAGCACCGATTCTAGGCAATGACATATCCGTTAGTTCGCGCGCGAGGTACATGGCCACCTGTCGAGGATAGACGATAGCCTGAGAGCGCTTGTTTCCAACAAGGTCGTTCTTACTGATGCTATAGAACTTACACACTTCCTGTTGGATCGTGTTGATAGCAATCGGCTTGATCGATCTCTCAGGGAAGATATCCTTCAAGACGCTGCGGGCTAGATCGGTGTCGATCACATGCCGTGTGAGTGAGCTGAAGGCCACGATGCGAATCAATGCACCCTCAAGCTCACGGATGTTCGATGAGATCCGGTCCGCAATAAAGGTGAGCACGTCTGGCGGAACCGTAAGGTTCTCCGCTTCCACCTTGCGCCGGAGGATAGCAATGCGGGTTTCAAGCTCCGGTGGTTGGATGTCTGTGATAAGGCCCATCTCAAACCGGCTACGCAACCTGTCTTCGATGCTACCGATGTCTTTTGGTGGACGATCCGAGGACAACACTATCTGTTTGCCGGCCTGCTGCAGTGTGTTGAATGTATGGAAGAACTCCTCCTGGGTTCCTTCTTTACCGGCGAGAAACTGGATGTCATCCACAAGGAGGACGTCGTTTGTACGATACTGTCGCCGGAATCCCTCGATACGACTCTTGTCTCTGTTACCGATCGAGTTGATGAAGTCGTTTGTGAACTGCTCGGTAGATACGTACTTCACGCGCATGTGCGGGAAGCTGGTCTTCACATAGTGGCCGATAGACTGCAGAAGATGGGTCTTTCCAAGACCAACTCCTCCGTAGATGAAGAGCGGGTTGTAGGCTCCACCCGGAGTCTCCGCGACGGCGAGCGCCGCGTGATACGCGAATTGGTTCGAGGTGCCCATAACAAATGAGTCGAAGGTGTACTTCGGGTTGAACTCCCCGTCTGTGGCTTCTTTGACTCGCTTCTGCTCGACCTCTTCTAGATCGGGCATTCCAAGCGGTTCTGCTGCAGAGCTTGCTGTCACCACGGGTGTAGGTCCATCTGCCGGCACTTTGAATGAAACACTCATCGGATGACCAAGCACTTGAGCTAATGCCGACGACAAGAGGCCGGAGTAGCGCGAATCAAGCCAGTCTCTCGCAAACTCATTCTGGACAGCGACGATCAGTGTCTCATCGACGATCCCTAGCGGCGATGTGTTCTCAAACCACGTCTTGAATGTGGGAGTGTTGAGTTCACTACGAACCACTGCGAGGGTTTGATCCCATAGTTCCTGCACGTCCTGCACGTTTGTCCCCCGGATCAGTTGTTGAAGAGCGAATCAAGGGAGTCGGCCCCAAGGGGAGCAAGGACTCGCTTGCCGTTCTCATCGGAGACGATCAACCCACAATCCTCAAGGGACGCAAGATCCCGGTATGCGGTAGACAGACCAACACCAAGCTCCTTGGAAACAACCGATGGTCCGACCGAGCCCATTTCAAGAACCAGAGAGAGCACCTGCTTCTGGCGCAACGTCAGACGCAGCGCGGATGTGTCTCTTGTGTTGCTGAGAGGAGTGGTTGGGTCGTCTGCAACAACAGGTTCCGGGTCGATGTGAATCGTCACAACACATCCTCGCCCGAGGTTGTCTTCGATCGTGATGGTGCCACTTGAGAACGTGAGGCATTCCCGTGCGACCGGCAGCCCAGAGCCAACACCTTTGATAACCGTCTTCATTTCGTGTGTTGCGGTGGAGAAACCCGGAACGAAAACCTTGTTCTTGTCTGAAATACCAGGTCCCTGGTCCGCGAAGCGGATGGTATTGCCACCATCCAAGATGGTCACGACTACCTCGGCGAAGTGGGCGTGGATCAGATTCTCCACCACCTCGCGTATCACCATGTACGGAAGCGCACCACCACACTCGTGCGACAATTGGTATGCACGCGAGGAAAGCGCCTCGACGAAAGAGCGGGCGTCTGGGCCCGTTACATCCTCCACGCGCGGTGATGCGGTGAGGGAGTCATAGACTGCTACCCGTGCGGCCGATGCCCGATCCATGGGAGCAAGGGCGGGGGTCTCAGAGAGCTTGCGTTCCATCAACCCAGACGTCTCCAAAGGGTTGCCGCTTGTGGCAGATACCCCTCCATCAAAGAACGATTTCACTATGGTCCCCCCTCTCATTCCACAGACTTATCAACACACCATCAGTGCTGCCTCGATTATTAACGCCCTGCTAGCAGCCGTATCTACAACACTCCAGCGAGACTATAGCCACAGGCCGTGAAACCCATCTACCTGCAGTTTTGCGAGTTGTCCACAACAGTTTCCACATCTGTGGAGAATCTCGCACCGATCACACACCCGAATCCACAAGAAGCCCAGGTTGACGGCTATTTGGTGTGTCAGAGCCCTTCCAGCGGGAACACAAACCGCTTCCGTTTGGTGGATTCTGTGGACAGTGTTGTCACCACAAGATGCGCGAGTGAAAGAAGTTGTGGAAAACCGAACACACGTCCGTATACCAAGATTAACCAAGGACCGTCAAAGGGCCTCTACCAGGCTGTTTTCAAGGTGAACAAGGTCAATTCCCTACCTGTGGAAACAGCGCCGATTCTAACAGAGGGGTACTTGTGGAACAACGAGCTCCAGTCGGTTATCCACAGGTTGGCCAGTCGTGAATCCTGGGTTTTCCACACTATCCACAATTTCTGTACTAATTTGGCGCCCCAGATGAGGAAAGGCGTGAGCCCGTCTTGGAAACCGCAGACAAGCACACCCCGTGTGATCGTGATTGACACTCACAACAGGGTGTCAGTATAATCACCAGGCTTATCGTCCGGGTGTGTTCTCGGACGCCCCGAACGGAGGATCCTATGAAGCGCACATACCAGCCGAATAACCGGAAGCGTGCAAAGACGCACGGGTTCCGCTCGCGCATGGCAACAAGAGGTGGACGTGCTGTTATCGCGGCGCGCCGTCGCAAGGGACGTCACGTCCTCACGCCGAGCGCCGCGTAGTAACGGTTCCGGCCCGTACGGGCACGGGACATCATGAACACGATCAAGGCCTCGGCCGACATCGATCGTCTCTTCAAAGAAGGCCGGCGAGGCACCAGCAGGCTCGTTCTCGTCCTGGGTCTTCCAACACCAGAAGCACGCGACCCCTCCCAGGGGCGCGTGCTTTTCGTTGCGGGAAAGAAGCTGGGCAACGCGATCTTGCGAAACAGATCCAAGCGAGTACTCCGAGCAGCATGCCGTCGGGTCGGTGGTCCTTGGCCAGGTGTCGACATCGCGCTGGTTGCCCGGCCGGGGTTAGCCACTGCCGCTCCAGAACAGGTCGATCGCGACCTGCGTGAGGCGCTGTCGCGAGTCCGGAGTACGAAATGAAACTCGTCAGACAAGTGGCCACGGTTCCGATCAAGTTATACCAGCGACTGATATCGCCCTTACTACCGCCAACATGCCGGTTCACCCCGACCTGCTCCTCGTATGCAGTGACCGCAATAGAGAGGCACGGCGTCTTTCGTGGTGGCTGGCTCGCCATGAAGCGCGTTGGCCGATGCCATCCATGGAACCCCGGGGGCTATGACCCTGTTCCCTAGGCGTCCGCCTGGAGTGAATGTGCTACCACACAGCGAGCCACGTTTCTCTTATTGCCCCGCGTGTGGTAGATAGAAGAGTGAAAACAGCGTGGACCCCCGGACCCACCGGAGTGGAGAAGAACCGAGGATTCTTGGGCCCAGTGCCTTACCAAGGAGGTAATCCCCCGTGCTCGAACCTATCGAGAAGTTCCTATTCGACGTACTAAGCTTCTTCTATGCGTATGTGCACGACTACGGATTCGCGATTGTGCTGCTCACCGTGGCGATCCGGGTGGTTCTCCTCCCATTGACCATGAAGCAGACGAAATCGACATACGAACTCCAGCGGATTCAACCGAAGATCAAGGAGCTTCAGGAGAAGTACAAGAACAACAAAGAGAAGCTCCAGGAAGAAACGCTGAAGTTCTATCAGGAGAACAAGGTCAACCCGCTCGGCGGGTGTCTCCCACTGATCCTTCAGATGCCCATCTTCTTTGCGCTATTCCGCGTCTTGGGCTCCGTGAGCAAGAAGATTGACGGCAAGAAGACGCTTGTACCGGGATTGCTGCTTGCTCACATTGCTGCGCTACCGGCGGCCGAAGCGGTTGTCGCCAAACGCTTCTGGATAATTCTTCCAGACCTTACCAGCACTCCGCAGAAGATGTTCGAGGCCGGCGGCATCGTCGCTGCACTCCCCTACGCGATTCTTGTGGTCATGTTCGGTCTCAGCATCTTGGTCCCGCAGCTGATGCAGCCAGGAACTGACAAGTCTCAGCGGAATATCGCAGTCTACATGTCATTGATGATGCTTTGGTTCGGCTGGGTCTCCCCCGCCGGGGTTCTGGTCTACTGGGTTACCTCGAGTCTTCTCCAGATCGGCCAGCAGTGGATTCTCCAGAAGGCGTACGCCCGTAAAGAGGGAGCAGAATAGATGATCAAGGAAACTATCGTTGAGGGACCCTCTGTCCCCGAGGCTCTTGATGCGGCGCTTGAGGAGATGGGTGTCCAGCAGGACGCCGTAGAGTATGAAGTCCTCGAAGGCGGCGGCAAGGGTCTGTTCGGCGCCTCAAAGGCGGCAAAGGTTCGCGTCTGGATCAAGGCGGGATATGTAGCCCCAGGCGCTGTTGAGCCTGACGTTGATGATGAAGATGATCTCGAGGACGACACCCTCGTGAACCACGCAGGGTACGACGCGGTCTCCCCGAGCGACCTGACCGATGAGGAGCTCGACGCGATTGCTGACGAAGCGGTCAACGTCATCAACAGCATTCTGGGTCCTCTGGGAATCGAGTCTGAGATCGAAGAGTATGAGGGCGACGAGAACGAGATCATCATGGACATCGTCGGGGAGGATCTCGGAATCCTGATCGGCCGGCATGGCAGGACTCTTGATGCGCTTCAGATTCTCGTGTCGGCTATCACCAATCGCCGCATCGAGCGACGGTTCCCGATTGTTGTGGATGTCTCCGGATATCGCTACCGTCGTCGCCTGAAGCTTGAGGAGATTGCCCGTCGCGCAGCTGATCGGGTCGCACGACAAGGTCGTCCGGTCGAGCTACGGCCAATGACCAGCTTTGAGCGCAAGGTGATTCACATGGTTCTTCGCAACGACCGCCGCATTACCACCGCGAGTCAGGGAGAAGAGCCATTCCGTCAGGTGGTTGTACATCCCAAGTAGGGGCAGAGTTAGCCACACCTTCAAAGGGCGCCCACGGGCGCCCTTTCTGCTACCATCACCCCATGTTCTACATTGGTTCTGCCAAGAACCCACGAGTCATGACTTTGAGACAGTGACCCGCCCATCGGGATGTTTCACGTGAAACATCCACACCTGGATGGACGCCAGATCGACGGGAGGTTTCACGTGAAACATCAGAACTCACCTCAGATTGGGCCAAGGGACGTCCAAGACGCGTTGTCTGCAGTAGGGATCTCGGGATCAGCAGAGGCGGTCTCCACGATTGCCCTGCATGCGAATGCCGTCCTCGAAGAGAACCAGCGTATGAATCTGACGCGGGTCACCGAGCCAGCGGACGTTCTGCGGCTGCACATTGCAGATTCGGCTACCGCAGCACAAGCTTTCGGCGGTTTGGTAGACGGTCCCATCGCGGACATAGGTTCGGGTGCAGGCTATCCCGGGGTAGTGCTCAACGTCCTGACCGGCCGTCCGGTGACCTTGGTTGAGTCTGTGAAGAAGAAGGCGGCGTTCCTAGCAAGAGTGTCCAAGGAATTGGCCCTGCAGGCAGACGTATTGGCCGAGCGCGCAGAAGATGTGGGCCGGGAACGCCCTGCGGCATTCGCTTGTGTGGTTGCGCGCGCTCTCTCGAGCCTCCCGTCGCTCGTGGAACTCGCTGCACCACTCTTGGTGAAGAACGGGCGCCTCGTCGCGATGAAGGGGCCACTTGACGCAGAAGAGCTTCGTCGAGGCGATGCCGCCGGGAGGATCTGCGGGATGATGCGTTCGGCGCTCTACGAGTTCGAGTTGAGCGAAGGCGAGAAGCGCACGATCATCTGTTACGACAAGGTGCGCGGGGCAAGTGTGCCTCTCCCCCGAAGAAGCGGCATGGCCCAACGCCATCCCCTAGCGTGACCATTCCTATTGACGGACTATTCGCCTATACTGCCCACGAGTATCCATTTGGGAGGAGGCGTCGTGCCCGATACACCAGTGTCCGGATTGCCGAGCCGAGGTGATGGGTCTCGTCCGACGCGCGTATTGGCCGTCGTGAACCAAAAGGGCGGGGTGGGCAAGAGCACGACCGCCGTCAACCTGACCGCAGCGCTTGGCGACGCCGGCAGTAAGGTCCTCTTGGTGGACCTGGATCCTCAGGGGAACGCAACTTCAGGGTATGGCCTAGATAAGAATCAGCGCGAAGAGTGCGTCTACAACGCGCTTCTCGGCGATACACCGATTGCAGAGCTCATTGAGCCCGTAGAAGTCGAGAACGTCTTCGTTGTCCCTGCGACCATTCAGCTCGCGGGGGCCGAAATCGAGCTCGTCTCCGCGTTCAGCCGGGAGACCAAGCTCAAGGGCGTTCTCGCACCGGTTGTCGACGCTTTCGACTTTGTCATCATCGACTGTCCCCCATCCCTAGGACTCCTCACCGTGAACGCGCTGTCTGCAGCGAACGGCGTGATAATCCCCGTGCAGTGCGAGTACTACGCTCTCGAGGGTCTCTCGAAGCTTCTTGAAAGCTTCAAGTTGGTGAAAACGCATCTGAACCCTGCTCTCGAAGTGTTTGGTGTTCTGATGACCATGTTCGACGGCCGAACGCGGCTTTCACAGCAAGTCGTCGAAGAAGTGAAGGACTTCTTTGACGAAACCGTCTTTGAAACGGTTATTCCGCGCAGCGTGCGACTGTCGGAGGCGCCAAGCTTCGGTCAGCCGATCACCATCTTTGATCCACACGGGCGTGGAGCCGAAGCATACCGGAGCCTAGCGAAGGAAGTGATCAGCCGTGGCTAAGCGAGGACTTGGTCGGGGACTCTCAGCGCTCATTCCGGGTGCCGGACAGGAGTTCGTTGGCGGGGAGCCTCAGGAGCTGCCCATCGAACTCATCTCCCCGAACCCGAACCAGCCGCGTACTGCGATGGACGAGGATGGAATCGACGAGCTTGCAGACTCGATCGCGAAAGTCGGCGTTCTTCAGCCTATCATCGTACGACCCCACGCCGAGGGCTATCAGATCATCGCCGGCGAGCGCCGTTGGAGGGCGTCCCGGGCGGCCGGCCTGACGAAGGTACCCGTTCGCGTTATGGCTTCGACGGAGACCGAGTCACTGGCCCTCGCTCTCATCGAGAACCTCCAGCGGCAGGACCTCAACGCAATTGAAGAAGCCCGGGGCTTCAAGCGTCTCATCGAAGAGTACTCGATGACCCAGGCGGAACTCGCTGATCGGGTATCCAAGTCACGGTCCGGCGTGACGAACTCTCTCAGGCTGCTCGATCTGCCTGAAGAGGTTCAGGACCTCATGTATGACAACAAGTTGACTGCTGGTCACGCACGCGCAGTTCTGTCTGTTCCTGACGAGGCACAGCGTGTCCGTCTTGCTCAGAAGATCATCGAAGAGGGTTTGTCCGTCAGGGAAGCAGAGAACGTTGCGCGACTCATGGCTGCCGGACAAGGGGAACGCACGCCGAGGCCGATTTCCCCGAAGTCGTACAAGGTGATCGCCCGAAAACTGAGGCGGCTGCTCTCAACGAATGTTCGGGTGCGGCAGACCGCTAAGAAGGGCAAGATCGAAATCGACTTCGTCGACGAAGGCGACTTGGAGCGCATAATGCGCGTACTCACGGAGAGCGCAGCGCCAGAAGGTGATGATTCTGATGCGTAGAAGCCACAGAATGGAATATTTTGTCATTGGTCTTATTGCGGGCACCGTTGGCGGAATCGTCGTCGGCTTGCTGTTCGCGCCCGACAGCGGCGCCAGGACCCGTCGCCGGCTTGCCAATGAGGCCCTCCGCGTGGCCGACACCGCGCGAGCCGTCGCTGACAGGGCGGAACGAGCAGCCGAGCTGGTGGGATCGCGCATGGACCACTATCTCGGTCGCGAGGAAGAAGTTGCCTGGCGCAAGGTCCACGAACTTCGTGAGGGCGTGCGCAAGTACTCCCGTACTGTGATGATGCCCTGACGTCAGAGCCCCGTGCTACGCTGCCTCTGGACGTTTGGAGGGAGCAGCAAGTGGGACTTGCAGTCGTCACTGGTGCGGCCAATGCGGGCAAGACCGGCGTGTTGTACGCCGCGATTCGCTCTGCCGTGGCCAGCGGCCTCGATTGCGCATTGCTGCTGCCCTCCGACCCCGAGGTTCGCCGCGCCGAGCGGGAGTTCGCACATGAGAGCTCAGCGCTCGGCATCACCATCGCGCAGTTCGATCGCTATCTAAGTGGACTCTGGAACCTCATTGGCGACGGCCGAGCTATCGTTCAGTCGACACAGCGCGTGCTCGCCGTGAGCGGCGCTCTCTCTCATGCCAACCTCACGGTTCTTGCAAGATCTGCGTCGCGTCCGGGCTTCGCGCGACTTCTGGAGTCGCTCGTACAGCGGGCGGGGGAGTCGCTGAGCCTTGACGGTGCACGAGCACAAGGCGCTTCCAGTGAAGCCGCCCGCGAGCTTCTCGGACTTGTCGACTCCTATGCGCTCATTCTCAAGGAAAACGGCCTCATCGAACCCACGGAAGCACACAGGCTGCTCGCAGAGGCCTTGACGGCGCACGATCTCCCGCGGGTTCTGGCGGTGAATCGCTTCGCGAACTTCACGCCAACACAGAAGCGGATTCTCATGCGCGCGGCCCGGCTCGGAACCGATGTCCTCGTGGGCCTTACGTGGGTCGAGGGCCACCCGGCCACCGCCGCATCGAATTCGGACGTCGCGGAACTGATCGCGATCGAAGGCGCCCGTCACGAGCACGTGGCCGCTGAGCTAGAAGGCAGCGCCGAGCTCCAGGCCATTCGGGATGGGCTCTTCAGAGGAGCCGGCGTGGTTGAACGGCCGGAACCAGCCGGAGCTGTCTCCCTGTCAGAGGCCGCGGGAACCGCCGGAGAGGCCGCTCGCATCACTCGAGAGATACAGGAACTGGTAATATCTGGAAGAGACTACTGCGATATCGCGGTGATCTTCCGAGACATCGAGCGGCACCATGCTCGTCTTGCTGCTGCATTTCGGGAGGCCGGCGTGCCAGCGGAATTCGACGTTCGGATAAACGTCGCTTCAACCGGCCTCGGTCGAGCACTCCTTCTCCTGCTTGCCTCCTTCACTGGCGGACAAGAGAGGACAGGACTCATGGGTTTCCTTCGGAGCGGATACGCATGGGCCGATCCTCGTGCCGTCGACGCGGCCGATGAGGTTCTGAGGCGTCGACGCGTCTCCGTAGGTGCACCGGTCTTCGACGCGGCAAAAGGCACAGGGGGGAACACCCGGCTGCTGCTTGAGCGCGCAGCCAAGCTGGCAGCGGCCCCCATCGATTCACGCTCGGTCGATGGTTGGCGCTGGCTGGTGGCAGACATGCTGCGCGCGGCTCACGGGAGTGCAGCGGTCTTCGACGAGCGCGGTCTCATAGACGCTGCCGCACAAGCGACCGTGATGTCGGCGATCGAGGAGATAGCGGCGCTTGGGAGTGGTTCCTGGGGTGCGCGGGAGGTCCAGGAGGTGCTCAAGAACGCGTGTGTCACAGTCACTCCGGCGCAATCACGTACCAATCACGTGCAGGTCATGAGCGCGGAGCGGGCGCGGTCGCGACGATTCCCAGTGGTGATTCTTGGCGGGCTGAACTCGGGAGAGTTTCCGGCAGTGCCGGCTGACGATGCCCTGAGCTCTCCAGCGATGGCGGCCGAGTTGCATGCGGCTGGTATCGATGCGCTGCCCAGAATCGATACCGAGAACGAACGCCTGCTCTTCTACCAGATCGTCACGGGAGCACGAGACCGACTGGTGCTCAGTAGAACGGTCTGCGACGACGACGGACACCCGGTTCGCGCTTCGTCTTTATGGGAGGAGTTCCTCGACCTGTATCGCGATCCGGTCACTGGAGAGTCATACAGCGGCAGACTTCCTGTTCGCCAGCTAGAGTTGGGCGACCTTGCGGAGTCCGAAGACGCTCCGCTTGCAGAGCGCCGTCAGCTCCGGGCGGCGGTCGCCCGGAGCGACGTGTCGACACCGCGGGCTCGCTACGCGGCGTATCGGGCGCGAGGCCGTGCGGGTTGCGTGAGCACGCAGCTCGCAGAAGAGCTCGCCGCCGTCGATACGTTCTCGGCCAGCGACATCGAAAGATACCTGGCCTGTCCGTACGCGTGGTTCTATGAGCGGAAGCTTCGGCCTGATTCACTGGAGCAAGAGATAGATGCGCTGCAGAGGGGGAGTCTCGCTCACAAGATCCTGCAGCGGTTCTACGAGAAGCGGGAGGCGCTCGGGCAGGGGAGGGTGACCCCGGCGAATCTCGGCGACGCACTTCGGCTTCACGACGAGATCGCGACCGAGGTGCTCGCGTCGGGGCCATCACCCACTTCGCTCCAGGACGAGGAGATGCTCCACGCAGCGAAGTCCGGTAGTAGGCGCATCGTGGAGCGGGATGCGACGTTCCTGCCGGGTTTCAGCCCCATCGCGCAGGAGATGCGCTTCAACACCAAGGAACAGCCGCTCAAAGCGACCACTGGGAACTTCTTCCTCAAAGGAAGCATCGATCGTGTGGACGCTTCGGGCGGCGGGATCATCATCATCGACTACAAGAGCAGCTCGACGGTAGCCAAACGAGCGGACCTGGCAACCAAAGGGCTTGTACAACTGCCTCTGTATGGCCTTGTAGCCGCCGAGGCGCTTGAGAAACCGCTCCTGGGGGGTCTATACCGCAGCATGGGGTACGGGGGTGACAGGGGCTTCGTAGCCGAGGAGATGGCGGGCACCCCGGGTCTTGTCGGCAACGACGTATGTGGTCCCGATGAACTGCCCGAGATCATATCGACGGCGATCTCGCTTGCCGAGCGAGCTATCGAAGGCATGCGCGCCGGAAACATCGCCGTGCAACCGCGCGACAAGACGGCATGTGCCTACTGCGGCGCTGCGGCGGTCTGTGGGGGTTGTCTCAGATGAAGATGCAACTGGCTCCCGAGCAGGACGCGGTCGTCCACGCCCCGGCAGGAGATCTCTTCGTCGCGGCCGCGGCGGGTTCAGGTAAGACACGGGTTCTCGTTGCCCGATTCGTGGCCGCCGTCTTGGGCGAAATCGAGCTTGGCCCTTGCTCGGCCACCGACGTCCTGGCGGTCACATTCACCGACAAGGCTGCGGGCGAAATCGCAGAGCGGGTACGAGCGGCGTTGCTCGCCGAAGGGCGCGATTCCGAGGCTCGGCGGGTCGATCAAGCTTGGGTGTCGACCATTCACAAGATGTGCTCCCGGATCCTGCGTCGGCACGCGTTCGAAGCCGGGCTCGACCCACGGTTCTCCGTGGCAACGCAGGTCGAGGCTGGCATCCTGGAGCAAGAGGCGTTCGAGAGAGCGACGCGGGCGCTGATGGCGACCGACGTTTCTGTCGAGCGGCTGGTGATCGACTTCGGCGCCGCGCGCGTCGCGTCCATGGTGTCCCGCGCCCACGGCGCCCTGCGTTCGATGGGGCGAGGCGTGTCGGAATTGCGCGTGTCGGACGTACCGTTCGATCGGAGCTTGAGGGAGTGGAGTGCGGAGTTCGGCCTTCTGGCCGAGCAGTACACGAACCTCGGGTCGACGCAGACCGTCGCCACAGGCGCGGCGTCCGCTCGAGCGTGCGCATGCGCTCTCGATGCGATACCGCGCGCGAATGACCAGACGGCCGCCGCCCGCGAGGCCCTCCAGTCCCTTGCCGATGCGAAGTTCTACAAGAAGGGCTCGCAGGAGGTCAAGGAACGTGCGGAGGCGGCCCAGGACCTGGTAGCCGCAGTGAGTGCGAGCGTGGCGCAGATCGTGGCGGCTCCGTACGAACAGGCACTTGTGCGCGTGTTGGAGGCCTTCGATTCGGCATACGAGGCCGCAAAGGCCGAGCGCGGCGTACTTGATTTCGAGGACCTCCAGCTCAAGACCGCAGTACTTCTCGAGACTCAGCCGGACATCGCATCTCGGTACCAAGAGGCGTTCAAGCTCGTGATGATCGACGAGTTTCAAGACACCAATGCGCTGCAGCTGCGCATCGCTAGAGCGCTTTCCTCGGACGACCTGCTCACGGTCGGCGATGACAAGCAGTCTATCTACCGGTTCCGCCATGCGGATGTGGGAGTGTTCAAGTCGCTGGCCGATCAGGCGTCGTCAGTTAGCGTGCTCAGGTCGAACTACCGTTCTCATCAAGACGTGATCGGCGTCATCAATGAGCTCTTCGACACCTCCACGTTCTTCGGCGGCGATTTCGTTCGTCTCTCGGCGATGAGAGATGAGCGCGTGCCGTACGCATGGCCGGAAGCCGAGAGGCGAGTCCAGTTCCTGTTGACGGACGCGCAGGCCACGAATGCCGAGACGAAGCGCGCCATGGAGGCGGCGTCGATAGCACGGCGGCTTGCGGCGCTCCGGGAAGCGGGCGTGCCGCAAGGGGACATGGTCGTGCTGCTGCGGGCCATGACGCGGCGCTCGGAAGGGATTGAGTCAGCGCTGGTTGCCGAAGGGTTCGACGTCTACGTTGCCTCGGGCGGGACTTACTTCGAGCGCGCAGAAGTCGACGAAGTCGTTTCGCTGCTCTCGGTCATCGATAACCCACGCGACGACACGGCGCTGATGAGGATTCTCGCCGGGCGGATGGTGGCGCTCGAGGAACATACGCTCTACCGCCTTGCGAACATGGCGGGCCCGAAGTGTCTATGGGACGCACTGGCCCACCTGGATGAGGCAGACGTGCCCTCCCACGACACTGAGGCCATCGGTCGGATCGTCTCGACCGTCGAGGCGCTTCGTCGCAACAGGGGGAAGCGCGGCATCTCAGAGTTGATCCATGAGGCATGCGAGCTGCTCGATTACGATCTTGTCCTGTTTGCGTCAGGCGCGGCTGGGCCCCGTGCCTGGGCGAACGTCCTCAAGCTCGGGCGACTCGCCGAGGAATACGAGCAGCGTTCAGCCGGTGACCTCGGCGGATTCTTGCGGCACGTTGCCCTACACCGGGATCTCTCGCCCGAGAAGCAGGCGACGCTCACCGGAGAAGGTATCGATGCCGTCAGAATCATGAGCGTGCACGCGGCGAAGGGGCTTGAGTTCCCTGTGGTAGTGGTGGGGGACCTGGCTTCTGGTGGCGACGCCAGCTGTGGCGACGTACTTGTCAGCAGGGCGCAAGAGCCGCTGCTGGCCGTCAGGGTTCCCAAGTCGCTCTTCCCGGACGGCAAGTCGGTAGAGAGCGCCGCGTTCTCCGATCTCAAGGAGCAGGAGTCGTCCGAGGACCTTGCAGAAGCCGATCGACTCCTCTATGTCGCGTGCACCCGAGCCCGTGAAGCGCTGATTCTGAGCGCGTGCGTGGACCTGTCAAAGAGCGCCGAGGGACGCAGCGACATCGACCGCTTGCGCCGCGCCGCTCGAATCGCGCAGCCTGCGGCGGAACTTGGGACCGAAGTCTCCGTCGGGGCCGACTGTAGCTTCGCCGTGCATGTTGTGAGTGTTCCGGCGCCGGCGGGGCCCGCATGTGAGACCGCCGGATCAACAGAATCGGGTCCGCTGCCGCAGATTGCGCCAATGTTGGCGGCAACGCTACCACCGTCTCTGCCCAGTGCCGTCTCATACACCGGCCTGTCGGTGTACGCGGATTGCACGTACAAGTTCTACGCGACTCGCATTGCTCGGCTCAAGACGCCGACGACCCACGCCACCGCAGGCCCGCTCGGCTTCGGAAGCGCGGTGCACGCTGCGCTCCAGTTATCAGCGACGGGTGAGACGCCCGATCAGGCGCGTCTATCGCGCATAGCGCGAGCGCATGGACTTACCGAGGACCATGTCGGACATCTGCAGGTTGCAGTTCAGGGGTATCTCGACAGCGAGACAGCACGCACGGTCCGTGCAGCCGAGCGGGTGCACGCCGAGTGCCCGTTCGCGGTTCCATTAGGTGACACGATCCTGCAGGGAAGCATCGACCTGCTTGCCTGGACGGGGAGTGTCGCCACAGTCGTGGACTACAAGACGGGTGCCGGTGAGCTGTCGAGCGAGGAAGCGGTCGCGCGGTACCAGTCACAAGCCGAGTGCTATGCACTGGCGGTTCTCCAGGCTGGCGCCAGCTGCGTAGATGTACGATTCGTGGAGGTCGAGCGAGGCTGCCGCGAGACGCGTTTTGAGTATCGACCTGTTGATGCGGGGCGTATCGCCGCGAAGCTGACAGGGGTTGTCTCGGCAATCAAGCGGGGAGAGTTCGCGCCGCTTCAGGAGTACACAGCGAGGGTATGCTACGACTGTCCTGCGCTTGGCGGGACATGCCCGGTGAATCCTAGGAGAGGTGCCGCTGTCTAAGCTGCCCGCATGCAGCACTGATGTCGACGCCGCGCTCGGTTCGAATGGAGCACTCGATCCCTGCCGAGGTGAGCCCGAGGGCGAAAGCACGTACCCGTGCGTCGTCAGGCCGGTGAGCGCCGGAGCCCGCGACCGGGTTCACTGGAATGAGGTTGACGTGACAGAGCATGCCCCTGCAGAACGCGATGAGCGCCTTGAGTTCTACGTCGGAATCATTTGTGCCGGCCACCAGCGCGAATTCAAGCGTTGGACGCCTACCCGTGCGGACCCCGTACGCCGCAAGTGCTTCACGCAACTGGTCGAGCGGGTAGCGCGCCACTCCCGGCATCAGCTTGTCGCGCGTGCTCTGGATAGCCGAGTGGAGCGAGACGGCGAGCGTGAACTGCTCAGGCTCTGCCGAGAAGCGACGGATTCCGGGGAGTAGGCCGCATGTGGAGACCGTGAGATGGCGAGCGCCGATCTCGGGCCCGTCGGGAGAGTTCATGAATCGCAGCGCAGCGAGCGTTGCGTCGTAGTTGGCGAACGGTTCGCCTTGCCCCATGGCAACCGCGTTAGAGACCCGGGAATTCATGTCTGCCGCGACCCCGAGCACCTGGTCAACCATCTCGCCGGGCAGAAGGCTCCGGGTTAGTCCGTCCTGGCCCGTGGCGCAGAACGTGCAACCCATGGCGCATCCTGCCTGAGTGGAGAAGCACACCGTCAGGCGATCGCCGGCGGGAATGCCGACGCTTTCGATCGTCGTCTTGTCGGCCAGCTCCCACAGGTACTTCCGGGTGCCGTCGGCCGAGACCTCCTTGGCAGCGAGAACGAGCCTGCCGAGGGCGTAGCGCTCGGCGAGTTGCGAGCGAAGCACCCCCGGCAGGTCGGTCATCTCATCGAAACCCGTCACACCGCGACCATAGAGCCAACGAACGACTTGCCGGACACGAAACCGCGGTTGGCCAAGCGCGGCCAAAGCGCTTTCGATGCCGGGAAGGTCCAGGGCCTTGATGTCGGGTGTGGCAGAAATCACCTACGCCTCGCCGAGCGCCTTCTTGTACGCGTCGCGGTGCTTGCGCTCGTAGGAGCCGACCGAGCGGAAGTAGAACGCGATCTCCGGGAAGCCCTCGGCCTCAGCGGCTTCCGCGAACGACGGGTACATGTCGACGGTCTCGTAGTTCTCGCCCTCGGCAGCGGCCCTGAGGTTGTCGGCAGTCGAACCGAACGCGGTCATGTAAGCCAGGTGCCCAAGTGCGTGGGCGGTCTCCTCGGCGGCTGCGTGGTCGAATGCGGCTGCGGCCTCCTCGTCGCCCTCAAGACGTGCGATCCGCGCGAAGAGGGTATAGCGGCGATTGGCCTGCGACTCGCCGGCGAAGGCGGCCTTGAGGTTCTCAAGCGTGGTGGTGCCGGTCAGATCGCCGACACCGGTGTAGGGAAGAAAGAACGACTGCGGGGCGCCACAAACAGGGCAAACGTCGGGCGCAGGACCGACGTGGTAGTATCCGCAACCTTTGCAGCGGTACGTCTCAACCATTGGTTCTCCTTTCGGGGGTGGATTGCGTCGCTCAACGTGAACGACGAAGCATATTCTACCCAGTCGGCTATTCGAACATGCTCGGAATGTAAGAACGGGGCACCGGTGTGGCGCCCCGTTCGCTGAGCCATAGAAGAGACTACAGATTCGCCGGCTTCACGCCGACCTTCATGTCGACCTCGATGAGCTTGCCGTCACGATACAGAGAGAGCACGACCGTGTCGCCCACCGTCTTGCGACGAACGGCAAGGATCAGGTCATCCATCGAGCGGATCGTGGTGGAGTCAAGCTTCACGATGACGTCGCCTTTGCGCAGCCCGGCCTTCTCGGCCTCGGTGCCCTTCGTGATCTCGACGACGTAAGCGCCCTCGTTCACGGGGAGCTTCTCGGTCTTGGCGAACGCCGCTGTGACCGACTGCCCCGAGATGCCGAGGAATGGATGCTCGACGGAACCCGTCTCGATCAGCGCATCGGCGACTCGCAGCACGGCTTTCACCGGAATCGCGAAGCCGATGCCGTCATTGGCACCGCTGCTGGAGTAGATCGCCGAGGGGATTCCGACAAGCGCGCCGGTCCGGTCGACGAGCGCGCCGCCAGAGTTGCCCGGGTTGATCGCGGCGTCGGTCTGAATGACGTCGACGAGCGGGTACTTGGTGCTCGACCCGGTGGAGTCGGGGAGCGAGCGATGGATCGCCGAGACAACACCGGAGGTGACGGAGTGCTGGAGACCGAACGGCGAACCGATGGCGACAACCAGCTGTCCAACGACGAGCTGCTCGGAGTCGCCCGTTGCGATCACCGGGAGCTTCGCGTCGACCTTGAGCACGGCGATGTCGGTTTCGGCGTCAGTGCCGACGAGCGTGGCGTCGTGGCGCTCACCGGTCGAGTCGGTGACGACAAGCGTGTCGGCGCCTGCGGCGACGTGGTCATTCGTGAGGATGTAGGTACCGCCATCGTCGGTGGCCCGGAATGCGACGCCTGAGCCGTTACCCGTGACAGGTACGTCGGGGTGTGTTGTCGGGAGCTGTGATTCCGAGTCGCTCACGGTGCCCGTGATGTCGATGTTGACGACGCTAGGGAGTGCAGCCGCTGCAGCAGCAGCGACGGACTCCTCGGTATCGCCCTTCACGACTGTGACGGACTGCTGGCTCGTCTTGAAGAGCTTCGATCCGAGGAACGCGCCCCCGAGTCCGGCGGCGCCCCCGAAGAGCAGCGCCACCACGATGGCAACGGCGATGACCGCGCCCATCGGGGATCGGGGCTTCAGCGCGGCCGGCTGTGGGGCCGATGCGGCATATGTGGCGGGTTCGGGCTCTGGCGCAGCAGCCGGAGCCTCGGACTCATCGGCCGTGTCTGGCAACGCATCGGTCGGTGTGTCTGCAACAGGAGCAGGTTCGGTGTCCGTGGGTTCCGGTGTTGGAAGCGCGGTGTCGTTATCCATGGCGTACCTTCCGTATGCGGCGTTGTAATCTGCCGAGTTTCAGCTTGTCTATAGTATGTCCACCAAACCCAACCAGACCTATCCCGTCGCCAAACCGCATCGAATATGCACAAGAGCGACACATCGGTTTTACGCGCCGTGCGCGCTCCACTAGACTGACGCAGAAGGCGAGCCGAGGGAGCATCCGTGAGCGACGAGCTTGAGAATACCGAAACGCAGCCGGCGGTAAGCGACGCCGAAGAGCAGTTGGCTATCGGCGAGCAGGATGTCGTCGAAGAAGCTGCGTTGGCCGAGGATGCGCGGGAGCTTGAGAGCCCGACCGACGACATCGAGCCGGAAGCCCCTTCCGAGGCGACGGCCGAGCCGGACGCCGAAAGCGAGCCTGAGCCCGGCGAGCCCGACGAAACCCCAGTGGTCGACGATACCGAGGCCGAGGCGGACGCCAGCACCAGCGAATCCACTGAACCTGAGCCCGCAGAGCCGGACGCCGTTGAGGAGATCGTCGCTGCTCCTGAAGAGGTTCCGGCGTCGGTAAGCTGGGTGCCGTTCTCGGTGTATCTCGGGTTGTGGGTCGTGCTTGCTGTGGCGACGGTCGTGCTGCTTCGAACGCCTGCGGCCGCAGGGGGAGCTCTCTGGGCGCCGGAATACGCGCTCAGCGTCTACGGTGGTGTGGCACTCGTGGCACTCGGCCCCGTGCTCGCGCTTATCGTATGGCTGTTCGCGCGGAGCAAGGCTGAGCCGGAGCACCGTACCGGTCTGCTGACCTCCGCGCTACTGCGTGCGGCGGGTGCGACATTCATCGGCGTGGTCCTGTGGCTCGTCGCGCTCTATGTACTCGATCTCTATCGCGCCGGCTTCCACGTCTAGGCGCTTGTGACCGAAAGGGGAATCATGGCCGCCTCCATCGAGGGCCGCAAGGTCGCCGTTCTGCTTGGCGGGACCTCCGCCGAGCGAGAAGTGTCGCTGCACACCGGCGAGCAGGTGATCGGTGCGCTGCGAGCAGGTGGTGCCATCGCCGAGCCGATCGACACGGCCGACCTGTCATTCCTGGACACGCTTCGCGACGGCGGCTTCGACGTTGCGTTCATCTGTCTGCATGGGCGCTTCGGCGAGGACGGCACCATGCAGGGCCTACTCGAGATTCTCGGCATCCCGTACATCGGATCCGGCGTGCTCGCGAGCGCGCTTGCGATCGACAAGGTCATGTCGAAGCACCTCTTCGCGGCATCGGGCCTGCGCTCGCCCGAGTACGTCGCGCTTGAGGCTGGCGAGAAGGTCGACTACGGCGGTATCGTTGCAGCGCTTGGCGAGAAGACCGTAGTGAAGCCCGCCAACGAGGGTTCCTCCGTGGGCATGACGATCGTCCACGCGGCCGAGGAACTCCCCGCCGCGATCGAGAAGGCGTTCGGCCATGACACGTCGGTGCTCGTCGAGCGATTCGTCGCGGGTATCGAAGTGACGGTCGGGGTGCTCGGCGTTGATGAGCCGTTCGCGTTGCCAACGCTTGAGATCGTGCCCGAGAACGAGTTCTACGACTACGAGTCGAAGTACGTTCCTGGCATGAGCAGGCACATCATTCCCGCGCGGGTGAGCGAAGCGGCCCGGGTGGAGTGCCAGCGGCTCGCGCTTGCCGCACACAAGGTGCTTGGCTGCCGCGGACTCTCGCGGGCGGACACCATCGTGACCGCGGATGGCACCGTGTACCTGCTTGAGGTCAACACGATTCCCGGGATGACATCGACCAGCTTGCTGCCGGATTCCGCCCGCGCTGCGGGAATCGAGTTTCCCGAGCTGTGCGCGACGCTCGTCTCCTACGCGCTGGGTGCTGCTAGCTCCTGACCCACATCCTCTGGCGCGATCCTTCGTGCGTGGGGGGCGAGTGGAATCTCGAGAACGAACCGGGCGCCGCCACTCTCGGCCCTCTCGGCACGCACTGATCCGCCGTGGCTTTCGGCGATTACGCGCACGATGTAGAGCCCAAGCCCGAGACCTTCCCGGCCAGCGCGACGCCGCAGCTGCGTGAAGCGCTCGAAGATGCTTTCACGTGCATCATCGGGAACACCCGGGCCACAGTCCTCGACCATCAGCACGCCGCGAGTCTCCGTCGCGTCGATGATCACGGTGACGTCGGTGCCGTCGGGCGTGTGTTTGATCGCGTTGCCCACGAGGTTCTCGATCGCTTGGCGCAGGCGAAGCGGATCGCCAAGCACCTCGGCCTTCTTCCTCTTCACGATGACGATCTCGTGGTTGCTGCCGAGGCGCATCGCTTCCGCAACATCCTCCGCGAGAAGGCCGAGGCGCACCTTCTCGAAGACAGAGGGCGCGAAGACCTGCTCGGCGCGGGTCGTCTCGAGCAGCTCGCCGAGCAGCGAGGCCATACGGCCGGCTGCAGTTTGGGCGGCCTCGTACGCCTTGGCGCGAGCATCGTCGTCAAGTGGACGCGAAAGCAGCTCGAGGTAGCCCGAGATGACCGTGAGCGGTGCACGCAGGTCGTGCGAGACGAGCGAGACGATCTCTGTACGCAGAGCCTCGAGCCGGTGTTCATCGGTCACGTTCCGCGCTGTCAGCACGAAGGTGTTCGGCGAGGCGCTTTCCGAGATGGTGATCTTCATCCACCGTTCGCCGTGCTCGGGCGAATCGCAGCGGACGAGCGTGGGGCGATCGAGTGCGAGCTCGAAGAGAGCGTCGACGTCGATCTCGTCGCCATTCTCCATTGTCATGTTCATGTCGGCCAGAAGACTGACGACCGGCTGGCCGAGCACGAGCGCGAGCGGCTTGCCGAGACACGCAGCAGCCGCCGGGTTCGCAACGTCGACCACCCCAGCATGCACCAGAAGCTTCACCTCGGAGGCATCGTTCACGACGGTTCGGAACGCGTGTTCCGCCGCCACGATCTGTTCGCTTGCGGCGTTGAGCTCCGCTTGACGCTCTCGGAGCTGTCCGAGTAGCTCCTCGATCACGCGACCGAGTTCCAGGAATTCGATTGGCAGCTCCGGATCGATTTCGAGGTGCTCCTGGAAGGGGAGTCCTTCAACCGCAAGCTGCCCTTGGTCGCGGACGTACTCGACGAAGCCCTCAATCGGGCGACGGATGAGTCGGCCGAGCGCCATACCAACACTCAGGCCAAGCAGCATCGAGAGCAGGCCGAGCGTGAGCGGCAGCGCATAGCGCATGAGGTTCCACGCCTGCGGAGCGAGGCGCTCTTGTCCCGAGACGGCGATCATCGTCACCGTGTACACCAGGATGAAGATGAGCACGCTCGAGAGCACGATGGTCACGGTGAGGCGCGCGCGCAGCGTCGCGGGTAGAAGCGCTATCTTGCGGCCGGACCGCGTCACGGCGGTCTCCTTATGATGAGCGGTGCCTTCGGAGAGATAATCGGCTTAGTATCCCCAGCACATTAGCCGACTGTCCCCTGAGTACCACGTTCATCAGTTGGACGCAAGAAAGCGCCCGGGTCCGACGCTCGGACCCGGGCGTGTTTCACGTGAGTCGATTACGCAGCAGCAGCGGCGCGCCCGATTCGGGTCTTCACGACGTCGATGAGGATCGTCGGAACCAGGACTGCGCATGCCACGGCGCCCCAGTCGCTGAGCGAAAGCGCATGGGTGGAGAACACCTTCTGCATCGGCGGGGCGTAGATGACGAGCATCTGCAGCGCGAATGACCCAAGGAACGCGATGTTGAGCCACTTGTTCTTGAACGAATAAGTGGAGAAGATGCTGCGGGTTTCGGACCGGAAGCTGAACGCGTGCACGAGCTGTGTGAACACCATCGCCGCGAAGAGCATCGTCTGCGCCCGCTCGGCGCTATGACCCGGCATGAAGAAGTCGGCCCAGACGTACATGATGAGACCGGCAAGCGTGATGAGCGCGCCCTGCCAGAGGACCTGCGCCTGACGTCGCGGTGCCAGCACCGACTCCTTGGCGTTGCGCGGCTTGCGCTCCATCACGCGCGGCGATGCGGGATCCACCCCGAGCGCGAGGGCGGGGAAGCCGTCGGTCACGAGGTTGATCCACAGGATCTGCAGCGGCAGTAGCGCCGGGGTGGAGGCGAAGAATGTGGTGATGAAGATGATCAGCACCTCGGAGACGTTGCACGAGAGCAGGAAGAGGATGAACTTCTTCAGGTTGTCGTAGACGCTCCTGCCAAGGCGGACCGCTTCCACGATGGTTGCGAAGTTGTCGTCGGCGAGCACCATGTCCGCAGCTTCGCGCGAAACGTCGGTGCCGACCTTGCCCATCGCCACGCCGATATCGGCCTTCTTGAGCGCAGGTGCGTCGTTCACGCCGTCGCCAGTCATCGCGACGATGTGGCCTCGGCGCTTGAGGGCGTCGACGATGCGCAGCTTGTGCTCCGGATCGACGCGCGCGTAGATCCGAACGTCCTCGACGGCTTCGTAGAGATCATCATCGGTCATGCTCGCGAGCTCGATGCCGGTGAGAACCTGCTTGCCCTCTAGCAGTCCGATATCGGCGCCGATGGCCCTGGCCGTGAGCGCGTGATCGCCGGTGACCATTGCAACGTTGATGCCGGCCTTGTGACAGATGTCGATGGCGTCGGCCACCTCGGGGCGCGGCGGGTCAACGAGGCCCATGATCCCCACGTACACCATGTCGTCTTCGAGGGCTTCCGCGGTGATAGGCGTGTCCGCCGTAATCTCGCGGTACGCGAATGCCAGCGTGCGGAAGCCGCTTGAGGCGAGCGTCGCATTGCTCTCGGTGAGCGCCGAGCGGAGCTCCTCGGTCATCGGAACGACTTCGCCACGGAGCAACGCCGAGGAACAGAGCCCGAGGACGACGTCGCCGCCACCCTTCAGGTACGCGATGCGCGAGCCGTCGACCTCATGCACGGTCGTCATGCGCTTGCGCTCCGAGTCGAACGGCACCTCCGCGATACGCCGAGGACGACGGTGTCCGCTGTCGAGCTCGTCTGCGGCGACGATGAGCGCCGTCTCGGTGGGGTCACCCACAAGCGCGCCATCGGCGGTGAAGTGAGCGTCGTTGCAGGACGAGGCGATTTCCAGCAGGAGCGCTTGGTCGGCCTCATGCGGCGTGTGCTCCACCGGCGAGGTCGCCCAGTCGGGGAGCACCTCGGTAAGGTCCGTACCCACAAGCAGGCGGCGGACCGTCATCTCGTTCTTGGTGAGCGTGCCGGTCTTGTCCGAGCAGATGAAGCTGGTTGAGCCGAGCGTCTCGACCGCGTGAAGCTTGCGGACGATGGCGTTGCGGTCCGCCATCTCGCGCACGCCGAGGGAGAGCGCGACCGTGACGATCGCCGGCAGCCCCTCCGGGATTGCGGCGACGGCGAGCGAGATCGCCACGAGCAGCGCAACCGTGATTCGGGCGCGGAACGCGTCCTGGCCGAGGGCGTCGGCAAAGCTCATGCCCGTGGCCTGCCATGCCTGCAGCACCCCGACCGCGAAGACGATGGCGGCGATTGCGAGCACGAGGACCGCGATGCGCTTGCCTACGCTCTTGAGCTCCTGCTGGAGTGGCGTCTTCTCTTCTTCCTGGGCGGCGAGCAGCTCAGCGATGCGACCCATCTGCGTGTGCTGACCGGTGTCAGTCACCACATAGCGACCGCGGCCAACGGCGACCGACGTGCCCGCGAACACCATGTTCGTGCGGTCGCCGAGGACACAGACGGCCTCGCAGGTGGCGCCGGCGTGCTTGGATGCAGCCCGGCTCTCACCGGTGAGAGACGCCTCCTCAACGCGGAGCGCGGCGTCTTCCACCAGTCGGCCGTCGGCGGGGATCTTGTCACCCGACTCGATCAGCACGATATCGCCGGGTACCAGCTCGCCAGCGGGGATCTCCTGCTCCACACCGTCACGGATAACCGTGGCGGTGGGTGCCGAGAGTTGCCGCAGCGCCTCGAGGGACTGCTCGGCACGGTACTCCTGGATGAAGCCGAGGACGCCGTTCAGGATGAGGATGGCGGTGATCGCGAACGCCTCAAGCATCTGGCCCTCGAGCGCCGAGATGGCTACGGCCACCATGAGCACCCAGATCATGAAGTCGTTGAACTGGCCGAGGAACATCTTCCAGGCAGGTGACTTCTCACCGCGCTGGAGTTCGTTCGGTCCCCACTGGCCAAGCAGCGTCGTCGCACGCTCGGTCGTGAGACCGGCGGCGGCATCGGTCTCAAGCTGTGAGACCGCCTCGGCGGGAGCGAGCACATGCCAGTTCGTTTCCTGCGTGGTGGCGGTGTTGTCGTCCATACATCCTCCTAGAAAACAAAAAGACCTCCGGCGGGCTTTACCCGTCGAAGGTCTCGCGGTCACAAGTCACTGTGATGGCAGGGCCGGGGCACGTGCTGCCCGAGATTGTCGGCCTGCCGCCTCCTGTGTGGAGGCTGCTACTCCCCTTCAAGAACACGCCGAACAATAGCCGAGGATGGCGCGGCGCACAAGTCGTCTATGGCAGCTTGGCCGCGATCGCCTGGCCGGTGGGGGTGCGCGCGAGGCCACCGCGGGCGGTCTCCCGCAGCGACGGCGGCATACTCTTGCCGACAAGCCCCATCGCCACGATCACCTCGTCGAGCGGTATCGGGAACGTGGCGCCGGCAAGCGCCATTTCGATGCCTGTGAGTGCGACCGCGGTGCCGGTTGCGTTGCGGGCCACGCACGGGACCTCCACGAGACCGCCGACGGGGTCGCACGCCAGGCCGAGCAGCCCCTGCAGCGCGAAGCTTGCCGCATGACCGCACTGCTCGGGCGTGCCGCCGGCGAGCTCGGTCGCGGCCGCTGCAGCCATGGCCGCCGCCGAGCCGATCTCGGCCTGACAGCCGCCGGCCGCACCGGAGAGCGTGGCGCGTGCCGCGATGACCGCGCCGATGCCAGCCGCGGTGACGAGCGCTAGAACGGTTGCTTCGCGCGTGGCGCCCACGCGCTCGGCGATGGTGGTGAGGACAGCGGGTAGCACACCCGACGCGCCGCCGGTGGGAGCCGCCACGATGCGGCCCATGCTGGCATTCACTTCGCCGACGGCAAGCGCGCGGGCGATGGCGGTGGAGAGCCCGTCGCCCGAGAGGCGCGGGGCGTTCTCGGCCACGAGTTTGGCGTCGCCGCCCACGAGTCCGGAGAGCGAGTGCGCATCGCCAGCGAGCCCGCGTTCGATCGCGCTCTCCATGACCGCAAGCGCGTCATCCATGCGTGCGAGCACCTGCTCGGGCGTCTCGTTGGCGTCCTCGGCTTCGCGCGCGAGCGCGGCCGAGGAGAGCGAGCCTGTCTCGGCAGCGGCAGCAAGCAGTTCTCGGAACGATCCGTACGCCATATGAGCACCTCCGGTGTGGACGCTCACGATTGTAGCAGCGGGGGCCGACACATTCGCGCTCCGGAGCGACGAATGGCATTGACTTCGCTAGTGATGGCGTTTAGAGTACGGCGTACACGCAAGTTAGACGAGACTAACAATCGCAGGTAAGGCGGTACGAAGATGCGAAACAGGCAGCGCAACAGGCACCGCGGAGGCACCCAGACGCTCGACACCATGCGCCGGGGCGAGCACTGCCGCATCCTCGGCATTGATGACGACCGCGCCCGCGGCCAGGCGATTCGATTTGGTATGGGCGAAGGTGCGCTGCTTTCCTGCATCACGAAGGTGCCAGCCGGGCCGCTTGTGATGCGCTCCGGTCGGCAAGAGATCGCGATCGGGCGCCAGCTCGCGCGGCGCATCCGCATCGAGCAGCTCGATTCGCAGGCGGCGTGCTGATGGCGACCTGCCATACACCCACACCCACGCGCGCCAACGCGCCCGCTTCCTCGACCGCGAGCACCGTTGTGCTCGCGGGCAACCCGAACGTGGGGAAGTCCGTGGTCTTCGCCGCGCTCACCGGCACGTACGTGGATGTGAGCAACTTCCCGGGCACGACCGTGGAGGTCTTCCGCGGGCGCCGGGGCGACCTTGAGATCATCGACACGCCCGGCGTTTACGGCGTGGGCTCCCTGAACGACGAAGAGGCGGTCGCTCGCGACGTCATCCTCACCGCTGACACCGTGGTGAACGTCGTCGACGCCGTGCACCCCGAGCGCGACCTGTTCCTCACCCTGCAGCTCATCGACATGGGCCTGCCCGTGATCGTTGCACTCAACATGGCCGACGAGGCCCGCAAACAGGGCGTGGCGATCGATCGCGACCTGCTCGAGGACCTGCTCGGCGTACCGGTTGTTGAGACTGTTGCTGTAACCGGCGTGGGCATCGACGAGCTCCTCGAGCGCCTTCCCGAGGCGCGCCCCGGCCACGCCGACCCGGCGCTTGACGCCGATGTGCTGCCGCTTGCCGCGCGCATCGGCTCCCGTGCCGAGGCGATCCTCGTGCTGGAGGGCGACGCCATCGTTGCAGAACGCAACGGCGTGGAGGCGCACGCCTCGGCGGATTGCGTGTACACGGCGCGACGTGCGCGTGTGAACGACATCGTGGGTCACGTGCTCACGACCACCACCGAGGGCGCTGGCCTTGGCGCGCACCTGAGCTACCTGATGATGCACCCCCTCACCGGCCTGCCGATGCTGGGCGCGCTGCTCTGGCTCATGTACAAAGTCCTCGGCGAGTGGGTTGCGAGCGATCTTGTCGGCTTCACCGAGGGCACGATCATGAACGGCTACTACGAGCCGTTCATGCGCGGGCTCGTGTCGCATGTCTTCGCGGCCGGCTCGGCCGGCTACACGTTCCTTGCGGGCGAGTTCGGTGTGGTCACGATGACCGTGACGTACCTGCTTGGCGTGATTCTGCCGCTCGTGGCTGGCTTCTACCTGCTCATGGCGCTCCTCGAGGACTCGGGGTACCTGCCGAGAATCGCCGCGCTTGCCGACCGCTCTCTCACGTCGCTCGGGCTCAATGGCCGAGCGGTGATTCCGCTCATCCTCGGACTGGGATGCGTGACGATGGGCACGCTCACCACGCGCATCCTGGGCAGCAAGCGCGAGCGCTTCATCGCGACGGCGCTCATGGCGATCGCCGTGCCTTGCTCGGCGCAGATCGCGGTCATCAGTGCGCTCATGGCGCGCGTTGGCGGCTGGTACGCGCTGGGGTACTTCGCCGCGCTGCTGGCGATCTTCGTGGCGGTGGGTACGGTGCTCAACAAACTCACGCCGGGCGTCTCGACCGACTTGCTCATCGACCTGCCGCCGCTGCGTGTGCCGCGCATCGGCAACGTGCTCCGCAAGAGCAGCACCAAGGTCTATCACTTCATGAAAGAGGTGGCTGTCTTCTTCCTCGCGGGCGCTGCACTTATATCGGTGCTGGATATCACCGGCGCGCTCACGTGGGTTCAGACTGTGGCGCAGCCGCTCACCGTGGGCTGGCTCCACCTGCCGAAGGAAGCAGCAACCGCCTTCGTGATGGGCTTCGTCCGCAGGGACTTCGGTGCCGCCGGATTCTTCACGATGAATCTCTCCTCGGCACAGCTGCTGGTGGCGATGGTGACGATCACGCTGTTCGTCCCCTGCATCGCCTCGGTGATGGTGATCCTGAAGGAGCGCGGGTGGAAGTATCTCGCCGGTCTGCTGGTGACATCGGTGAGTGGGGCGTTCCTGGTAGGCGGTTTGCTAACTCGTCTGCTGGAGGTGTTGCGATGACCACCAAAGGCGCGCTCACAGTCACGAACATCAAGACGCCCTGTCCCACGTGCGGAATGCTCGCCGAGGGGATTCGCTGCCCGCGCTGCAACACCGTCAAGTTGGTGTCGTGCTCGGGGAGCTGCCGGACCTGCAAGGAGAAGTGCGGCTAGCTAGACGGCCGGGACGCTCCGGACCTCGGTGACGCCCGAGATGGCGGCGATCGACATCGCTATCTCCTCGGGCAATGGCTCGTCGGTCTCGATGAGCATGAGAGCCCGGGCGCCACGCTTCTCGCGGGCGACCTGCATGGATGCGATGTTGATGACGTCGGCTGCAAGGCGCGCGGTGACCGCAGCAACAACGCCTGGTTGATCCTGATGCACGACAACAAGTACCGGAAGCTCTCCGGTGACCTCCACCGGGAAGTCGTTGACAAGCGTGACGAGGACGTCACCGCCACCAAGCGAGGAGCCCTGCACCACGAACTCGCGTCCGTTGGCGTCCGTCATATCCATGCGTGCGGTGTTCGGATGCACTTCGCCAAGGTCTTCCTCGGCGAACGTGATTGCGATTCCCTGGTCGCGTGCGATGATGAGCGCCTCCGGAAGGCGTTCGTCATCGGGAGCGTAGCCGAGAAGTCCGGCCACCAACGCACGATCGGTTCCGTGGCCACGACCGGTGGTGGCGAACGAACCGTGGAGCGTGATGTGTGCCGAGCGAGGTGTTTCGCCCACGACGGCGCGGGCGAGAGCACCAAGGCGCGCGGCGCCGGCGGTGTGGCTGGACGAAGGACCGATCATGACCGGTCCGACGATATCGAATAGGCTTCGTTGGCGCATCATGGCACGATTGTAGCGTGTAGGTATGTTGTTGTTGTGAAAGTGGCGTTTCCCGGCGTATGCTTTCCGGGCGCGTAAGCGCTGTTCAGGCAAGCGAGAGAAGGAAGGAATCTCTATGTCCGACAATGAGACCGGTGTGGTCAAGGCCGGCCCGAACAAGACCGTAGTCGCACTTCTGGCTGTTGTGGCCGTACTGCTCGTGGTGATCGTTGCGATCATCATCCTGCAGAAGCCCGCCGCCGCCCCGGTTGCGACGAACACGGGTACCACGGGCACTGGCACTTCGACTGGCGCAATGCCGTCGACCCCGGCCACCGACGTGGCGTTCGACAAGGCCACCGCAACGAAGGTCGCCGCTGGCGTTACGCCTGAAGAGCACGTGAAGGCGTACTTCGACGCTCTGGTGAAGGACGACTACAAGACCGCGTACGCGCTCCTCCCGCTCGACAAGAAGGCCGCTCAGGACGAGGCCACGTTCTCCTCGCAGCTTGCGGACTACGACGTGCAGTCGTACACGATCGACGACGTCAAGACGACGGACACCGGTGCTGAGATCACCGCAACGGCCACCATGGCCGGCGGCGGCTTCCAGTACCTCTGGACGTTCGTGAAGGACGGCGACACCTGGTATGTGAAGTCGCGCACCCTCCCGGGTATGGGCGGCTAATCACGACCTGCTTCGCACTAAGCGCGCGGCGCCCTTCGGGGCGCCGCGTTCGTGTTTCCGGGGGCGTTGTGCGTCACATCCGCGTGCTACGCTTGCGTGCATGATTTCCGATGCGCTCACGCGCTTTCTCCAGCCCGGAACCGATCCGGACATTGCAGCGTCGTACGCGACGTTTGCCGAGCGCGCCCGCGACGCGGTCTTCGGCTTCGAGGACGAGATCGCGTTCGTGGATGTGGAGACCACCGGGTTCAGCCCGTGGAACGACGAGATCATCGAAGTGGCCGTGGTGGTGGCCCGCGGGCCGGAGATCGTGTCGCGCTGGAGCACGCTCGTGCGCCCGCAGAAGCCCATCCCGCACGAGACCACGCAGCTCACCGGCATCGACAACGAGATGGTCGCCAAGGCGCCCGTGATCGAGGCCGTGGTGAGCGAGATCGCGAAGGCGATCGGCAAGCGCGATATCGTGGCGCACAACGCGAGCTTCGACCGTGACTTCCTCGCGGCGTGCGGCTGCGGGCCGACGCGCCTGCGCGGCACGTGGATCGACAGCCTGGATATGGCGCGCATCGCGCTCCCGCGCCTGCGCTCGCACCGGCTTGCGGACCTCTCGGCGGCGTTTGGGATCGACGCGGGGCCGGCGCACCGCGCCACCACCGACACCGAGGTGCTCGCCGCGCTCTGGCGCGTGCTGCTGGTGGCGCTCGACGAGCTGCCGGACGCGGTGCTTGGCGAGCTTGCGCGCATCGGCGGTGACGGCTGGGGCCCGGGTCGCGTGCTCACGC
>PHFB01000002.1:141815-478722 GCA_002841355.1 Actinobacteria bacterium HGW-Actinobacteria-1
GCTGCCGGCGCTCTCCAAGGCGCTTGGCGGCAAGCTTCGCTACGTGGCGCTCAAGGGGTACGACCACTACCTGTGCCTGCGCAAGTTCCAGCGCGTGCTGGATGGCGCCGACATTGCCGAGGAGGAGACCCGCGCAGCGATCGCGATGCTGCTGGCGTGGGTGAGCCGCTCGAGCTGGGGCGACCTGGACGCCGTGAACCTGCACTGGCCGCAGGGCCTCAAGCGGCAGGTGGGCGCGAGCTTCGTGGACTGCACCAAGAAGCGCTGCCGCTACTACCCCACGCTCTGCTACCTCCACGGCCAGCGCCGCCGCGCGGTGCAGGCGCACATCGTGGTCACCAACCACGCACTCTTCTTCCGCGACCTCATCGCGGCCGGCGGCATCCTGCCTCCGGTGCGCCACTGGATCGTGGACGAGGCGCATGCTGCCGAGGCCGAGGCCCGCGACCAGCTCTCGATGGGCGCCAGCTGGGCCGAGTGCAAGGGCGCCCTTGGCGCTCTGCACACCAAGGGCCGAGGCGGGACGCTCGACGCGCTACGCTCGCGGCTGGCGAAGACCGACAGCGAGAGCGCGCGCGGCAAGATCGACGAGATGCGCGAGGTGGTGGCCGAGGCCGCCGTGATCGCGGACTCGTTCTTCGACTTCCTGAAGGACCTGGGCGCGAACATCGACAGCAGCTACGACCGCACCGAGATCCGCCTCACGCCGCTCGTGCGCGAGCGTGCCGAGTGGGGGCGCGCCGCCGCGGTGGGGCGCTCGCTCGCGAAGCGCCTGGAGCGCGCGGTGAAGCTGGGCAGCGAAGTCGTGACGCTGCTCGAGGAAGCCGGCGAGGAGTTCGTGGACCAGCGATCCGACCTGGCGGGGCAGCTCTCGGGCATTGCGGGACAGCTCGAGGGACTCGTGACGGTGCTCGATGGCGAGGACGACCGCCTGGTGTACAGCGTGACCACCAACCGCCGCCGGGACGCCACCGATGAGACGCTTGCCGCCGCGCTGCTCGACGTGGGCGAGACCCTTGCCGAGCAACTCTACCCGCGGGTGCGCTCGGTGGTCTTCACGTCGGCGACGATTGCCACCGGCGAGGACTTCTCGCACTTCCAGCGCAGCGTGGGTCTGGACCGGCTGCCGGATGCCGAGCACCGCACGCTCCGGCTAGCGAGCAGCTACGACTTCGAGCGGCAGATGGCGGTCTTCGTCCCCACCGGCATCGCCGAGCCCGGCGCGCGCGGGTACCTGGACGACCTGGAGCAGCTGCTCCTTGGCGTGCACCGCTCCATGGGCGGCTCGGTGCTGACGCTCTTCACCAACCGCCGCGAGATGGAGGAGCTCTTCCGCCGCATCGCCGGCCCGCTTGAGGCCGAGGGCCTGCGCCTGGTGGTGCAATCCGCCGGGACGTCGCGCAAGCGCGTTGCCGACGAATTCCTGGCCGATGAGCGTGTCTCGCTCTTCGCGACGAAGTCGTTCTGGGAGGGCTTCGACGCCAAGGGCGACACGCTCAGGTGCGTGGTGATCCCGCGGCTGCCCTTCGGCCAGATCAACGACCCGGTGCTGGAGGAGCGCAAGGAACGCGACCGCGCGTGGTGGGAGCACTACTACCTGCCCGAGGCGATCCTGGAGCTGAAGCAAGCGGCCGGGCGGCTGATACGCTCAAGCACCGATGAGGGGTGCCTGGTGCTCGCGGACGCGCGGCTGACCGGCGGCAAGAGCTACGCGGGGCGGTTCCTCGAGGCGCTGCCGGTAAGGGATATCGAGCGCCTGCCGGTCGAGGAAGTGGTGGAGGAGATCGAGAGGCGGTTTGGGCGGTAGGGGGGCGGGTGGCGGTGGCGGCTTACGCGGACTGCGTGTTGCGAGGAGAAGCGTAGCTGTCAGAGACTTACAGCGAAGTGATACGCTGCTGCAGTGGGATGTGCAGACCGCACATCTGGGGGTTAGGCACAACATGCCATCACGGAAGCTACTCAAGAGTGTTGTCCGGGGGTTCGTCGGAACCTACGTCAGCCGCTACTCTGATTTCGATGGCTACCTGTTGTTCGGCTTCGGGGTCGACTCGATGCGTGACTTGACCGTCGATCTGACCCGACCAGTCCGCCTTCAGCCCGCTGAAGACGCTCTCGACGAATGGCAACGGCTCGCGACCTTTAAGTTCCAAGAGCAGTTGTCCAAAGTGGGGCTCCCTATCTCCGTGTTGCAGGAAGCCACGCTGCGCATCTGCAGGACCACCGCACGTAGAGGCGCTGTCGTGCTTCGTGGTGTTCCCGTCATGGTGGACGGGTTCGACGTGGACTTCTCTGCACGAGCGGTGACCGACCTCGGTCGCGTCTACGAGGCCAGCGCGCGCGAATTCATCGCTCCACAGGATCCGGGTCTCTTCGACAGGAGCGGACGATCGAGCGATGTGTGCCTAACCCGCGCATCCAGCTGACGGCCAGGAGCGCTAGACTCGTTGAGGGCGCAAAAGCCGCAGCTGATGCGCAAACACGTTAGATGCAGCAAGGGGGGTACGCTGTGGATTTTGGGGTCCTGTTCTCTCACGACATTGGGGACTACTTCGTAGGTCGGGAGCACGAGCTCCAGCAGCTTCGCTCGTGGGCCAAAGAACCGCGGGCGCGGATTCTAGTCTCCGGGCCTGCCGGCGTTGGCAAGACCGCCCTCGTGAAGGTGTTTGCGCAGCGGAATTCAGACATGTTCCCCGGCGGCGTTACGTGGATCAGTGCCTCCTCAACAGCCAAGCTGGAGTTGACCAACGATGCCACTGGTCCATCTCTGCTGGTCATTGATGATGCTGAGTACAATCCGGATCTCGTCAAGCAGGCCCTGGATCGGCTTGGCGATTCGTCTCAGGTAACAATGGTTGTAATTACCCGGGATGCCACTGTCGTGGTGGACCCTAGCTTCCACGTGCTAGTCCTGGCAGCCCCGGACTTCGCCTCGATGGTTGAGGCTAGACTCCGCCTGATTCCTGGAGCGCCAACTCCCAAGGACGCTATTGCATTCATGGAGGCCAACCCCGCCTTCTTCGGGCACCTCCAGCAAGACCCTCGTGCGGCAGCTGGCCTCGCGGATGCACTGCTCCGTGATCAGAAACTTGCACCGCCGTTGCTTGTGTCCAGGAGTATCGAAGCGTTAAGGGGCGCCTTCGCAAAGATTGACAAGCTGAATCTCACACTGCTCATCGTGGTGACTTTGATGCAGTTCTCGGGTAGCGCAAGGTCAGAAGCGCGAATACGTTCCGATATCCAGCAAGTACAACGGCACCAGACGCTGATTGAACGAATGCTCGAGGCGGAGACGAGTCGGGGGAATCCGCATGTGCTGACGGCTGCCGTGCATCTCAGGTCGAGTCCCGAACGCAGGCCAGACAATTCGATCACCGTGCTTCTCTCCGGACAGGAAGTCGAGGTGCTGGGTGGCGTTGACTCGGGCTGGGTGCTCGTCGAGCACGGGTACGCCGGTCAGTCTGTGGTGCGAGGGTGGGTATTCGCCAAGTACCTGAAACCTGCTTCTCCTTAGGCTCGCACATCTAATGGTTGCGTCGAGAGGACGGCGCAAGCGGTAGAGTGATGTTTGGCATGGGCCGCTTCTCATGCCAAACACACTAGAGGCAGCCAAGGGGGGCGCATGGGGGCAGAGGATTCATATCTGTTCGAGGATGACGGGCTGATTCTGCCGCCGGTCGGTGCCTGGACGCGAGAGAAGCATCAGAAGGTCGCCTACTACAGCTCGCTCTTCTCAACCAGCATGAAGAACGCCTGGGACTGTCGGGTGTACGTCGAGCTGTTTGCGGGTGCTGGCAAGTCACGCATCCGCGAGACAGATGAAGTAATCCCGGGATCCCCGCTCCTAGCACTCGGAATGACTGACCCATACGACAAGTACGTCTTTTGCGAGCACAATCCCGAGCACATGGCGGCGCTGCAGGCCCGCATCGGGCATCAGTTCGCTGATCGAGACGTCACCTACGTTGCCGGAGACGTGAACGATTCGGTCGATCGACTCCTAGCCACCCTGCCACAGTTCAGCAAGGACTATCGCGGGTTGACGCTGTGCTTCGTTGATCCGTACAAGATGAGCCAGTTGAGCTTCAGTACGATGTCTCAGTTGGCTGCTAGTCTCTATGTCGACTTCCTTGTTCTGGTTCCAACGTACATGGACATCCACCGCAACCTGCCGACCTACGCACGCCGCGATTGCCCGACTCTTGACAACTACCTCGGAACTGATCGGTGGAGAGCCAAGTGGGATGACATGACCCGGCGCAAGAGCGACTTCGGGTTGTTCGTCGCTGACGAACTCGGTCTACAGATGAAGACTATGGGCTTCCTATACGATGGCATCGGCGATTTCGAACTCGTTCGCATGGGAAGTGACAACCACTTACCCCTGTACCATCTGGCCTTCTTCTCAAAGAGCGCACTTGGTTTGCGCTTCTGGCGTGAGACTCGCAAGAATACCAGTCAACCTCGGCTATTCCCGCTGGACTGAAGGGTGAGAACGTGTCGCAGAGTTCAAAAATCGAGTGGACAGAGTACACCTGGAACCCAGTGACGGGCTGTTCGAAGATCAGTTCTGGCTGCCAGAACTGCTACGCGGAGAGAATGGCGCTACGTCTCCGTGCCATGGGCACCAAGCGGTATTCTGATGGGTTCGCAGTCCGGACGCATGATGACCTGCTTGATGTCCCCCTCAAGTGGCGCAAGCCACGCACGGTATTCGTCAACTCGATGAGCGATCTCTTCCACCCAGATGTGCCGGACGAATTCATCTTCCAGGTGTTTGAGACGATGCGACAGTCGCCGCAGCACACATTCCAGGTGCTGACCAAACGCTCAGACCGGCTGGTCGAGCTCTCACCCAGGTTGCCATGGTCACACAACGTCTGGATGGGCGTGAGCGTTGAGGATGACGCGGCCGTGTCGCGCGTGGACGCGTTGCGCTGCTGTGGGGCTCGTGTGAAGTTCCTATCCTGCGAACCTCTGATTGGGCCTGTGCGCCACTTGAATCTGGAAGGGATTGACTGGGTCATAGTCGGGGGAGAATCCGGACCTCGAGCCAGGCCTATGGAGGCCGAATGGGCCCTGTCGATTCGCGATCAGTGCTTGGCCAATGATGTTCCCTACTTCTTCAAGCAGTGGGGTGGGCGTCAGAAGAAGCGCAATGGACGAGTGCTTGATGGGCGTACGTGGGACGAGATGCCAGGGGGCGTTCGCGATTCTGTGGCGCATCTAACCCGCGCTTCCAGCTGACTCACGACAGCGCTAGGCTGAAGCAGCGGTTCGTTCGCAGCTGAAGCGCAAACACGTTAGACCCACAGGACGGTCTCGGGGGGAGACAACGACATGGCGACGCTGTCCGACGATCCGCTTGGCCTCGAGCTTGAGGATTTCGTTGCGGCGCACTTCGCGGCGCGCGGATGCTATGTCGAGACTGGCATCAAGGAGCGAGACCCCGACGAACTGCTCGAGTTGGATATCGTCTGGACTGACTACGGCGTTGAAGCCTACCGGCGGCATGCGGTTGAGGTGAAGTCAGGCGACTGGGGTCTGGGCGATCTGTTCAAGTTCTTCGGCTGGACGCAGTACCTCGGGCTGCCTCCAGGGCAGTTCTTCTATCGACAGTCGTGCGGGCGGCTGGATCCGGCCAGCTTGAAGCACGTGGCGGACAGATCACAGGTTCTGCCTATACACGTTGAGGCCCTAGACCAAGTGGACCAGCACTTCGATGCGCTTGGTCTTGCCCCGCCATCGGACGCTCAACTACCAGAAGTCTGGCGGTTCTCATTCTGGGCACAAAGGCGTTTGCTCCGCTCACTGGGCGTGGCTATCGGGGCTGACGTGTGTCCTGAGACGGCAAAGGCGGCGAAGCGGTATCACCAGCTTGTGAACGACGCAGTCTTCTTCCTCCCCGATGTCAGAGACAGTATTGCCCAATTGGTTGAGGCGCACTTCGATCACCAGCAGCTGGGGAAGACCGCGGCTCACGAAATCGACTCCGGCGTAGTTGATTTCAGTAGCCCTGCCTCAAGCGAGACCTTCACAGCCGCGCTGTTTGGAGGGAGGCACTTCCCCGTGCAGGCATGCCTCTACCTCGCGCATCGTGCCCGGCTCTACTTGCTCAAGGCGCTCGTTGACTACCAGCTCGCTCGAGATCGGGGTGAGATTGTTGAGCCAACCCTGCGAATCGGCGGTCGGACGATTGACTTCGCTAGCGGCTCTCTCACCACAGCGATGGCGCATGGAGTGCGGGAGCTCAGCGAAGCATCCGCCTTCCACAGATTCCCCGCGCTCTGGCAGACATTCTTGTGGGCTTGGGGTGGGTTCATCCTGACTGACAGGCAGGATGAGGAGTTCGCCGCGCTGTCGGCCTCGACCGGCGTACCCGTCGACGAGATACCACTCGCTCTCACTGCTTTCGACAAGCTGTTTCCCGCTGGAGACGGGTGGTTTCGACAACCGGGGCAAGACGCTCGCAACGTGCTCATGCTAATGCCCGCCGCAATGCGCGGAATAGGCTCGTTTCACCGACTCCAGCGCGCGGGCGTCGAGGAGTATCGGGAGTTGGGCTTCACTGACTACACCGCCTCACGGATGGCATCTGATCACAACAGCGGGGCACGGCTGCTCGACTGTCGAACGGATGAGCTCGCTGACTGAGAGTGCTGGTCTGGGGTCCAACAAGCGCATCCAGCAGACGCGGCAAGCGCTAGACTTGGTTTAGGGCATCGGCGCGCAGCTGATGCGCAAATGCGTCAGCCCCAATCTGGGGATGGGGCCGGCCCATTGAGGGGTCAGTCGATCGTAGGGGGGATTCGGAGTGGCGCAGTACACAGAGTACCTGGATCAGCGTCCGAACATGGACCAGCTCACAGCGATGCGTAAGGAGCAACTCCGTCGCATCAGTGAGCTGCGCGGCGGTCGCGACGTGATCGTCATCGCGGCCGACTTGCGGGCCACCGGCAATGGCATCAATCCCTCCCTTGAGTACGGTGACATACTTCCCGTTGCCGACCTGCTCAAGGACTTGAGTGGTCACTCCGCAGACGTCATCCTCGAGACGCCTGGTGGCTCGGGTGAGGTGGCTGAGGAGATTGTACGCATGTTGCACGACAAGTACGCGGACGTCGCGTTCATCGTTCCTGGGTGGGCGAAGAGCGCTGGCACCATCATGGTCATGGCAGGCGACGAGATTCTGATGGGCCCCGCCTCCGCGCTCGGGCCGATCGATGCGCAAATCGGTTGGCAGGGCAAGGTATTCTCCGCGGACGCACTCATTGAGGGGCTGGACAAGATCAAGCGGGAGGTCGTGGACACAGGCACCCTCAACAAGGCCTACATCCCGATGCTTTCGAATCTCTCGCCCGGAGAACTGCAGCACGCTGAGGACGCCCTTCAGTTCGCCAAAGACCTCGTCCGTGATTGGCTCGTTCGGTACAAGTTCAAGGACTGGAATACCCATGCGAGCACGGGGGCTCCAGTCACTGACGAAGAGCGCAACCGGAGGGCTCGAGAGGTCGCGGACCAACTGTGTGACCAGAGACGTTGGAAGACGCACGGGCGCTCCATACGCATCGAGGATCTGAAGAAGATGCGGGTCAGAATCACGGACTACACCGAGCAGCCGGATCTCGCTGACGCGATAGATCGCTACGCCGCCCTGCTGCGGATGACGTTCGACTCGAACATCTTCAAGGTGCTTGAGGACGCAACTCATCAGGTGTATAGGGCTGCAGCGAATCCCGCGATTCAGCCAGGAAGCCCAGCACCCGAGCAGGCTGAGAAGGCGGATATCAACGTCGAATGTGGGAAGTGCCACTCAAAGCATGTTGTTCAGATTGACCTTCGCCCGGGGCTGCCACTGCAGGACGGGCGTATCGCCTATCCGGCCTCGAACCTGCTCAAGTGCCCCCGGTGCGGGAATGATATAGACTTGACCGAGGTACGACGCCAGATTGAGCTCATGACCAAGAAGTCGGTCGTCCCCAGGGGAGACGAATGATGAATCGCTTCGAGATCATCTTCCAGCACATGGGTGAGGTCACGGCAGTCGCCGTACAGGATGGCCGCGATGATGCTGACATGGCTGAGATTCTAACGATTCGTGAAGAATCGGATGCCATCCAGGCAATCATGCGCGTGTCGCGCGAAATCTCGCAGCAGACACATTGCGGCTGCTTCACCTCTTCCTAGCCCGGTCCGTCGCTAGTTGTTAGGCGACCCAGATGGGGCTAACCCGCGGATCAACCCGACTCGCTCCGCTCGCGGGTTATCCGCAAACACGTTAGGCAGACAGAGTCCGAGCTGGCTTCAGTGAATCCGGTACCGTTCGCACGGCATTAGGAGGGTGTCTTGGCCAAGAACACCGGCAGCGGCAAACGAATCGGATTGCTGCGCAACCGCTTTCAGAAGTTCAACCCGTTGTCGGGGCTGTGGGACAAGTACGACCGAGGAGGGAACTACGTCGGAACCAAGAAGACCGGCGGTCGGTTCAAGAGCATCGTGGGGCTGTTCGGACGCAACCCGCGCCGCCCGTGATTGTGTTTGGGCATAGCAAGGCGCGCCAGTTGGGATCTTGACCTTTCGCCCGGATTTCACGGGCTCATCAGCGGGTTCTCCCCGGAGGCCAGGAATAGCCTCTTTGCAACCGACGACGCAGGCCTTTCTGCGTAGCTTGTCGTACGGTTCGTTACGCGTGAAATCGTCATACGCGTTACCTCCACAACTAGGTCGAGTACTACTCCGATGGCCAAACCCAATAACACTTGCGGCCAGAACGCCGCGGTGGGAAGAGCGAGAAACACGAAGCCTGCACTCGTCAGTTGCAGAAGGCTATTCCTGCAAGACGCTGAAGTCAGCGTTTCGGCGCAGTCATTGTACCAACTTCGAGCTGCTGCCCAACAAAGGCATCGAGCGGACGGCGTCAGCGCTAGACTGATGCAGGGCGTGGGCCGCCGCTCATGCCTAGAACGTTTGCAGAGAGGGACGAGTGTGGGGGGATCCGCTTCTGGGGCCAGGTGATGACCCACGGCTCAACGCATGCATCAACTACGGGCTCGATCAGTGGTACGTCTACGCTACTGGCTACCGTGCATCTGCAGAAATCATCCTCGACCGCGTTCGGAAGGCTTCGGGTGGTGGCGACGGCTGGAGGATCGCTTCCCTCTTTGTCGGCCTGAGTGCACTAATGGCGGTTTTCTACTTCCCCAGCAGAACGATTACTGGCCCAGGGCTGTTCTACTGAGTGCGGCTCTGCAGCCATTCGCCCGGTTGGGGGTTGGGCGCGCGTACGTGGCCCAACGTCGCGGGATCAGAAGTGCGGTTGGCGTGGCACTTGCGATTTGGATTGGCGGGGCGCTGGTCGGGGTGGTCGTTTCTGCAGCACACTAATGAGACTGCTGGGAGTGCGCACCTTGGACTACACTCGGTAAGCATGCGCAGTCGATGTTTGGGGGATTCGATGGCGGTCTACCAGGACAAGGCACTAGAACGAGTCTCGAAAGGCCTTCGCAAATACAAGAGCGTAGCTCAGAAGGCGCGGGCTAATGGGGCCCAAGAGAGCGACACGCGAATGATCGTGTCGTCGATAGTGAGCGATGCTCTTGGATGGGACGCGTTCGATCATCTGACCGGCGAGTTTCGCATCAAGGGCAACTACGCCGACTTCGTCATCCGTAAGGATGGCAAGCACTTCATCATCATCGAGGTGAAGTCCGTCTCGACCAACCTGAACGACAAGCACCTCTACCAAGCAGTCTCATATGCGGCGAATCAGGGCGTCGAGTGGGTCATTCTCACAAACGGAGCGGAGTGGAGGCTCTACCGCGTCCTCTTCAACAAGCCCGTTGAGCACGAATTGGTGTTCGAAGTGAGCTTGCTCGACGAGACAATGAAGCCCAAGGACAAGGCTGAGCTCATGTACCTGCTGACTCCCGACGCGCAGCGAAAAGATGAGCTGGAGACGTTCTATCAGCGCAAGCGAGCTCTTGCAGGCTCCAATATCGCGAAGCTGCTTCTGAGCGAGTCTGTACTGACTCGCCTGCGCGCGGAGATCAAGGCTGATTCGGGCAATCGGGTCGCGCTTGATGAGCTCGGCCAGATTCTCGTTGACTGCGTCATCCGACCCGAGGCCCAGGGAGATCCGGTCGATAAGCAGCTCAAACGGGTGCAGAAGGCGGCTAAGGCTGCGCCGCGGAAGCAAGCGGCGGCGTGTGCTCCGGTTGGCGAGTGAGCGAGAAGTGTGCGGACGCCGAGTGAAACCCCTAGCCACAATGTCGGTCGGAGGCAACCTTGGGTGAGCTCGGGAGAATCCCTCAGGTTCGACGCGACGGATCCGAACGCTTCCACGCGGGCGGCGATGATCTCGGCTTCGATCTTCTCGGCTTCTGGGAGTGGAGCGTCTCGGACGTAGTGAGCAACGCCACTCGCGGGCGCCTGGCTGAGTACATCGTCGCCAATGCCATTGGCGCGGCAGGCGGAGTCCGCGATGAGTGGGCTGCGTACGACTTGATTGATCCACGCGGCATATCCATCGAGGTCAAGTCGGCTGCGTACATCCAGAGCTGGCACCAGGATCGGCTTTCCACCATCTCGTTCAACTGTCCCAAGTCGCTCGCGTGGGATCCGGAGACGAATAAGCAGAGCGACATCAAGCGTCGGCAGGCAGAGGTTTACGTGTTCGCGCTTCTGGCCCATCAGGACCAGAGCACGCTTGATCCATTCGACCTCTCGCAGTGGGAATTCTACGTGGTCCCAACGGTGACCCTGGACCGACGCGAACGCAGTCAGCATTCAATAACGCTGAAGTCGCTGCGCGCACTCCACGGCGATCCGGTTGGATTCGCTGACCTCTCGGACGCGATAGCAGAGGCTGCAGGAGTTCACCGGGCCGAATCATCTGGGGAGAACGGTCAGTAGGGCGCGGACAGTGTTCGCTGGAACAGGGGGGAAACGTGGGCATTCGGTATTGGCTTGCTACGTACGACTCGAACGCATGGCGCATGTTTATGGAACTTGAGCGTTCTGCCGTGGGCTCGAAACGACCGAAGCCCTACAGCCCTGGCGACATTCTCCTGACATACGTGCGCGGAGAGGCCGGAACGCCGGGTCAGTGGACCTCCGGACAGCAGGTCATGGGCGACATGTTCTTCGACGACCAGAAGATCTACCGCGATGGCGTGTGGCCGTATCGTTGGCCGGTCGAGCCTGCCACGCCTCGCTTCGAGTTCGGCTGCGGTCTGATCGCACGGGATCTCATCGGAGACATGCGGCTGTTTGACGGACTGAGCAGTCGGACCTGGGGATCTGCTCTTCGCTCAGATGGGCGGGAGATTCCAAGCGAGGACGGCGAGTATCTTATGGACCTCCTCCGATCACTCGCCGGAGATCCGGTTCCTGTACTCATTCGGCGAACGCCAAGTACTCTCGGGCCCAGGCCAACAGACGGGCATTCGACTCGGCGCGCCGTTACGGTCTCGATGCGCTACGACGTACTGAAGCGCGGCAACTTCCGATGCGCCAGGTGCGGGCGCACTCCCGCGACTGAGCCGGGGTGCCAGTTGCAGGTGGACCACATCTTTCCGTGGGCGAACGGCGGGGAAACGGTGCTCGATAACCTGCAGGTGCTGTGTGTGGAGTGCAATGCGGGCAAGTCGAATCGGCATTCGGATTAGGTTGGGCGACATCTGACAGCACCCAGGAAGGCGCGGGTCATACACACGAGGGGGAGTCTTGGCGCAATTCATCGGCTCAGTCCAGGAGTTTCATCACTTCATCGGTCCCAGGATTCGCAATGTGATCAATACCGCCGCTGCATCGCACAGAAGGGCCCTGGGGGGTGTTTGCCAGGACTGTGGGGAAGTCGCGGAGCTGCAGTCGGCGCATGTGCACGGCCACGAGAGGCGGGTTCTGATTGAGGGAGTGCTGGCCGACTACACGAGACGTGACGGCTGGATCGACTGTGATCTTGGGGAAGTCGAGCGCCGCATCGTCGAGGCGCACATGCCTATTGAAGCGACATTCAAGTTCATCTGCCACCCGTGTCACGTTGCCTACGACGCAGGCACCCGAGTCCCTCGGACTCGTTCGACCGGGAATGACGGCGAGTTCCCCAGACTCAGTCGAATCGAGTTGTGGGCGGGTCGCCCGAATCAAGCGAACCACCAAATCATCAGGGCTTTCCTGCACCTCGAGAATCAGGGCCCCGTTCGGCTTGAGGCACTCAGGAACTACTGTCAGGGCGATCTAGGCATCGTCGGATTCGACGGGAAGTATGCCAGCATGAAGACTGACGCCGGCAACTCGTATGGCAAGGTCTTCTTCGATGAAGACGGAGTTGTCGACATTTGGCCGATTGTCAGAAGAGAAGTGCAGACCTACTTCTGACGGGGTTCCTCGTGCGGATGCCGGCTCAGCATATTGTCTGAGCAGTCTTGAGCTCCTCGAGAGTTGGGATTATTCAATGACCAAGATACTGGCATTTACGTCGGGGCCAGAAGACTGGCAGGCGCTGTTGGCTGATCCTGTGAAGCATTGGCGAAAGGGCTACTCGGCTCGCACGCTCGCTCACTCATGGGAAGCGGCGGACGGTTTGCCGCCCGAAGTTGCGGTAGCGCTTGCTGGCGCGAGCGACCCGGTGCTTGAGGGCATCGAACCGGTCCTCGCAATCCCCGAGTTCAAGGTGCCGCTCCCGGGAGGCGTACGCGCATCTCAGAACGACATCTTCGTTCTCGCGCGATCGCTGGCCGGCCCAATCTCGATCGTCGTCGAAGGGAAGGTGGCTGAGTCTTTCGGACCTAGGCTTGGCGAATGGTTTGCGACACCCTCGGATGGCAAGAAGAGGCGACTGAGCTTCCTGTTGAAGACACTTGGGCTATCGGCACGCCCCGAGGACGGGATCCGCTATCAACTCTTACACAGGACGGCGTCAGCAATTCTTGCTGGCGAGCAGTTCAGGGCGACCGCCGCAGTGATGCTCGTGCACTCATTCAGCCAAGAGATGGCCGGCTGGGAGGACTACCGGGCGTTCACTCGGCTGTTCGGGGTAGAGGCTCAGGTCGGAGTAGTTCAGAAGCTGGGAGATGGGTCATCAATCCCGCTCTTCGGGTGTTGGGTTGTCGGGGACCCGGCCTTCCTTGAAGCGTAGAGACACTTCCGGGCCGTGTCATGAACGGGGGACAGGGTGAGGGTCGCCACATGGAACCTGCAGCGGTGTAGCCCGCATTCGCGGTCTCGGCTACCGAGGATTCTTGATTGGATGAAGAGCATCGGCCCGGACGTGTGGGTACTCACAGAGACCTACCGCGACCTCAGCCCTGGGCCTGCTTACTCGCTCGTCGCTTGCTCGGCAGACGCGCCGGATCGACGTTTCGAGCAGGGTGAGTGCTGGACCGCCATCTGGTCGCGACTTCCTGCCGAGATCCACGAGCTAGCTGGCGATCGTGAAAGATGCGCGGCCGCTGTCGTGGTTGGGTTGCCCATCGTCGGCACGGTGCTTCCTTGGCTCGCGGACTCGAGGGACTCGTTTCGAGGCGCAGACGCATTCTGCGCGCGATTGGCGGAGCAAGCGCAGGAGTGGAGTCGGCTTCAGGCTGAGTTCGGCTGCATCTGCGTTGCGGGTGATTTCAACCAGGACTTGCTTGAATCGGGGCACTACTACGGCTCGAACCGAGGGCGCGCCGCTCTCAGGGATACGCTTCACGAGGCGGGACTTGAGTGCATCACAGCGCCACCGAACGATCCGCTTGGGGCGGTTGGCCTCGCCTGCATTGATCACATCTGCGTCGGAGGTGTTGGGGCAGGCGGGCTTGGCGTATGGCCTCCGTCAGGGCAACTCGACCGGAAGGTCTCGGATCACCATGGCTTCCATGTTGAGGTTGAACGCATCACGTGACGGCAAGAGCTTGTCGCACGCATGTCACAGCAGTCTGATGTACTACGAACGAGAATCCAGCTCATACCGAGGGGAGTGCGCGTGCAGGGTCGAGAGCATCTCGCAATAGGTATGGTCGCAACCGGAACGGTCTTGTGGGGCGCGCACGCGGTCGGCCTCCCTCTGGAGCCTGGGCCGGTCGTCGCGGGAGTTGTGCTGGCGGGTGTCGGATCGCTTGCGCCAGACATCGACCAGCCGCAGTCGATGATCAGCAATGGAATCCCGGCGACCCTATTCGCGCTGGGAGTCTGTATGGCGGCTGGGGCTCCGTTGATGAAGATGATGGCGGCGCGGAATGATGTGTGGTCCGCAGTGTTCTCCGGCCTGGGGCAATTCGCCGCTCCTCTCGTTCCGGTGGGGCTACTATTCATCCTGTTGGCGCTCGTCATGCTGTTTGCTTCCCGTGCAGTTCGTGCGCAGTTCAAGCATCGTGGAGAAATGCACTCGCTTACACTCGCCGGGGCCGGGATCATACTCGGGCTGCTCATGTGCGCAGTGCTCCGTCTGCCGGCCTGGGTTGGGATCCTCTTCAGTCTCGGCTGGGTCAGTCATCTGGTCGCCGACGCAACTACACCAGCAGGATTGAGCGAACTCTTCTGGCCGTTCGAGGTTCCAGGTGTCGTGCTCGGACGCGGAGTCGCGGCGACCTTGCTGATCCTCGTGATGGTTCTCGGTCTGGCCGGCTGGGTACAGGCGTCGGGCGCGATGCTAAGCTCACTAGCGCACGGCGCAGCTCCGGCAACTGGGAATGTGGCACTGGCTCGCGAGCGACTCGCGGAGGCCTCGCCGGAGATTGAAGCGTCGCTCGTAAAGCCGGACGAGCCAATAATCGAAGCAGTTGGCGCGAACACCTCGTATACCTGGGAGCGACTTCAGAAGACGACTGATGGCGCGGTCTTGGTCAGGACCATAACGTTGACTTTGGATTCCACAGGCAACGTAGTGGGAGTCGATCAGCGCTGAACGCGCGACGCGGCCGACGGGGAGACATCTCGATGACCCAACAGGGCCGACTGACAGAGTGGAACGACGACCGGGGGTTCGGGTTCATCGAGCCGCTCGGCGGTGGCCCTCGCGTCTTCGCGCACGTCAGCGAGTTCCCGCGGGACAAGCGCCGACCAGAACCGCTGGACCTCGTCACGTACGACGTCTCGCATGACGAGCGAGGTCGCCTTCGCGCTTCGCGGGTGCGTTTCCTGACTCCGACGAGTGCCCGGAACGTGCATTACCAGAAGCATGAGAGTGGCAAACCGCAAGGCGTTCTCGGTGCCGTCGCTGTCGCGGCGGCCTTCCTCGTATTGCTGGCTCTCGTGGCGCCTTCGCTAGTCTTTGGGATCTACGCTGGCGCCAGCGCGCTTCTCTTCGCGATCTACTACATCGACAAGACCGAAGCGCAGCGCGGCGGGGAGCGAGTTCCCGAGAACATGCTGCATCTGTTCGCTGTCCTCGGAGGATGGCCGGGTGCGCTCATTGCTCGGCATCTCTTCCGGCACAAGACGCGGAAGCAGCCGTTCCGAACCATCTTCTGGGGCACCGTCGCGATGAACTGTGCCGGACTCGTCTACGTGGTCTTCGCGCTTCGCGCCTGATGCTGTTGTAACGTCCCCAGAAACAAAAGACGAGGTCAGATGCCCTGACCTCTACTAACACCATAGCACGATTCGGCCTCGATTTCGAGTCCTGTATTCGCCTCGGAAGCGGTGTATAACAACGTATCCGAGGTGATGCGAATGATTATTCCATTCGGAGAAGACCCCACGCAGATCCAGCGTGCGGTGGCGTTGCAGGAGCTGGAATCCTGCAACCCGGTGATCGCCAAGCACGGCCTGGTTCTCTCGGCAGAGGATACGCAGGCGCTCGTGAGGGGGCGGCGCGACGCGCTCAAGAGCGCCGGGCGCATCGAGTTCGGCGGCGGCGTAGTGAAGGACCTGGTGCTGTCGTTCGCGAGCTCGCCGTATGTGTCGCAGGAGACGTTTGTGGAGACCGTGCTCGACCTGCAGGAGCTCTTCTACGAGGTCAAGAACGAGTCGCTCGAGCAGATCACCGACGACGAGCTCATCGCGAAGATGCGCGCGCTTTTCGATGACGTCGCGAGCGGGGACCTGGGCTACCTGGAGGAGGCGCTGCTTGAGGGCCTGGCGCGGCACGTGCGCGAGGAGAGCCTAGGCGATCCGGACGCCGCAGACCCGGATGCCGATACCGCCGCCATGAACGCGGCGACGCTGGCGTACCACCGCTACAACGTCTCGGACTGGGTGGATGAGACGTACTCGCCCCCGTGGGAGGGCTCGAGTTGGCTCGACGAATAGGAGGCGCCCGATGACCGATGAGAACGCGGCCGCAGCGTCGCAGCTGTCGCGCGCGACGGGCGCGGACGACCTCGCGACGGCCGCCGAGATCGACGCCTTCCAGCGCGCCTTCCTCCGGCTGCTCGAGCGGCGGAGCGCGATCTACACGATGGGCGACAGCACCTCGGTGCCCGCGCACACCGCGGCCGACATCCTGTTGTCGGTCTGCTTCGTCCTCGGCATCGATCCCGGGGATCCCGAGGTGCCGGAGCGGCTGCTGCACGTGAACCTGGAGGACGAGTTCCGCCGCCGGCTCGCGGAGGTCGAGCGCAAGGTGGCTCTTGCCGGCGAGCTCTGGCAGGCCGCCGTCGCGACGACGCCGCCGATTCCGAGCACCGCGCTGCGTGACACGCTCGCGGCCATCGGCGACTTCCCGCGCGCGTACGACTTCCGCTCCATGGCGCACGAGATCCCGGTGATGTTCGACTACCCGCTCTGCCATCCGGTGCCCGAGACGCTCCTCGGCGTGGAGTACATCAACGATTACCTGCGGCGCCTGCTCACCGAGTTCGACTTCCCAAGCCGCTACCCCGCCGAGGCGTGCGTGCGCGTGCTTTCGCGTAGCAGTCCGGACTTCGTCGACCTGCTCGTGAACCTCTACGAGCCGGTCGCCACGAACGCGATCGGTCGGGCGCTTCTCGGCGCGGATCCGACGTCGCTCGAGTTCGCCGAGGACGAGCGCGCCGAGCTCGTGCGGCTGCTGGGGCGGGCGAGTGCGCGCGAGCGGGAGCGCATGCTGCGCGAGGCCGTGCAGGCGACGTGCGACGCGCTCGGGATCGGGGATGCGGGCGCTCGCGAGTACCTCTCGGCACTGGCCGCCGAGCTGCCGCCGCGCATCGAGGTCGCGCTGAGTCCGGGGGAGCTACGCGGCGTGTTCGTGTAGGGGCGCGCTAGGGAGTCGGGTTCTCTTGTCTCAGGGCACCAACTGCCTGCACTGCGTGATCACGTCATCGGAAACCACAACCGCACCTCCGAAGATGTAGATCTCGCGCAGCGCATCCGTGTGGTGGGTCAGGAAGCCGGCGGCGTTCGTATCCAGCGCGGTCTTCTTGGTGAGCAGCAGCACCCCTCGCTCGTACCCGCACGCTGCGCCTCCGGCAAGCGCGTCGGGGAAGTTGTCGCCGATTGCCAGCCCGACGAACTCGCCTGCCGTGAAGTCGGCGCCCATCGCCCACTCGGCCACAGCAGCAGCGGTCGCGTAGCGATCCGCTCCCTCGGCACGATCGATGTCAGTGACTTCCGGCGCGATTTCGTCGTAGACGTCCGCCGATACCGCGCTCGTGCTACCAGCGATCAGGGCGTTCTCGTAGTCGTACGCCACCAGGGCGCCCTTGACGGTGGCGGGCAGGCTTGTTGGCCGCGTCAGCAACACGGGTCCCGGTGCATCGCGGAGCGCCGCAAGCGGCGCGAGCGCGAGAGCGTCGGGGAAGGCGTCTCCGCGTGCGACCCAGCAGAACCGCGTCAGGTCATGGCCAAGAGACGATCCCACTGCTGCCATGTAGTCCGCCACGGCGCGCGAGGTCGCGTATCGGTCCGTGCCTGCGATGCGCGTCACGTCGATTCCCATGGCGATGAGCGCGGTCTCGACCTCGGGCCCCACGACGGTTGTCCCGCCGACGATGATCGCCTCGCGTATGTCTTGGCCCGTGAGGGCGTTCTTCACCGAGTCCGGTATGCCGTGAGTATCCGTGAGAAGCACAGGCGCATGGAACGCGCCCGCGAGTCCCGATGCACACAGGGCGTCAGGAAAGTTGCGCCCAGTCGCGATGATGGCGACCGGAGACTCGTTGTATCGGTCACCGATGGCGGCGACCGACGTGGAGTAGCGGTCGCTCCCGGCGAGCCGTCCGATCGTGGTTCCGTACTCGAAGTGGCCCATGTCTACCCGCGCCACCGTGTCGGAGTCGGGGCCGTCCTTGGGGCGGAGCAGACTCTCGAAATCGCTGTTGAGCACCGAGTTCGGATTCCCCGCGTCGATACAGGGCGAGTCCAGGGCGAGCCGCGATATGTACGGGCTCACCTGCGTGAAGTGTGGATCCGTGCCCGTTAGATTGCCCATGCCGGTAAACGTCTCGTTCAGGTACGAGTACGTGATGGTGATATCGGTGAAGGCCGAGTTCGGTGGAACATCGTCGCCGCCGTTGTTGTTGAAGATCGACGACTCGACTGTGACGGGCTGATCGGCGTTGAGGTCGTAGATGTCGATCGCACCGGGCGAGGCACCGCCGGAGCCACGATTGCCCGTGAAGGTGCAGCCGTCGATGCGTGCCGACGCGTTGTAGGCCCGCACGCCGCCGCCGCGTCCGGTGCTGATGTTGTCCTCTATCCGGCAGTTCTCAAACGTCGTTGAGTACCCCGCCGAGTACAGCCAAACACCACCGCCCTGGTCTGCGGTATTTCCCGCCAGGCGGGTCTGCAAGATCTCCACCATGCCGTCCGGGTTGATGACCGCGATCCCGCCCCCGTCTCCGTTAGGCGCATCCCCGTTCACGATTTCGCAGCGGTGTATCCGCGCGTGCGCTCCCGTTATCGCAATCGACCCGCCACCGTTGGTGCTCACTGCCGAGGCGCCGTTGTTGATGAAGAAGCAGCGGTAGATGTAGGGATTGGCTCCGCCCGACACATAGATCGCACCGCCGCTCTGGGCGGCCTCGTTCCCGTGGAAGGAGCTGTTGAAGATGAGCGGTCTGCAGAACGAGTACATGCCTTTATCGATATAGATCGCTCCGCCGTTTTGGGATACGCCGTTGTCGTAGAACTCGCAGGCGCTGATCACCGGGGCATCGGACTCCAGGGCGCCGATGATCTGGACCGCCCCACCCTCGATTCCGCCGCCACCGCGTATCTGAACGCCCTCAAGCCGCGTGTTGGCGTCCGCTCCCTGGATGAAGAAGACGGGGCCGCTCGGCCCTCCAACGCCCCAGATGACGGTGCGCCCAAGGCCGGCACCGATGATCTGCACTCCCGGCGGCACGTCGATCGTACTCGGCGGGTAGTAGGTGCCTGGTGCGATTCGAATGACGTCACCGTAGACGGTCGCGACGGTCATCGCCTTTTCGATGGTCGCATACGGATTCGCGAGCGTTCCTGTGCCGGTCACGTCGCTGCCGGTGGCAGCGTTCACGCGGATCGTCATCGGGTCCCGCATCGGTGAGGCCGAGGTGCCGATAGGCGTGAACGACACCAGCGTCAACGACAGTGCGAGACTGAGTCCGACTCGGCCACACGCCCGGATGATGCCACGGTGCATGATGCCACCCCCTTGTTGCTGCGATCCGCCCGATGCTGCGCTTGCGGCGCGCAAAGCTGGCTCCCCTGACGTCATTTCCTTTCCCCGGCTTTCGGGCGCTGAATCCCTCGGAAACACCCTCGGGTCGGGAAGGGGCCTAACTGATTCGCGTGCGAGAATCAACGCAGAATTGAAATAGTTAAGTCAGCGCTTGACTTTCTCAATTCATGGTCGTACGATACCTCCGAAAGCACTACGTGGAGGTGAACGCTATGAGCAATGAATGGCATGAGTTGACGGACCTCACGGGAGATCGACCCTTCGTCATCACGCGGGTTCGGCTCGACAAGAGCGGCGTGGCGATCGAAGGCGAGTTCGAGGTTCCGCCGCTTGCCCGCCTGACGTACGAAGACCAGGTGTTCGTGAGCGAGTTCGTGCGCAGCCACGGCTCGATCAAGGACATGGAGAAGGCGTTCGGCGTCAGCTACCCAACCATCAAGAACCGGCTGAACCGCATCGCCGGCCAGTTGAGCCCGGTGCAGGTCGTCGTGCAGGCACCGGTGCCAGCCACCGACGAAGATCCGCTCGGCATGCTCGAGCGCGGAGAGATCTCGGCCGCAGAAGCTGCGGAGAGGTTGAAGCGCTGATGTTCCCGCCGATGCTCCTCTACCTGCGCATCGCTGCGCCGGACCGCTCTCGAGGCGGGATATGGCTGCCGCTCTTACTCGTGTGGCTGCTCCTGCTCCCGCTTGTGGTGCTGGTGCTGGTGCTCGCGCTTGTGGCCGACATCGTGCTCTTCGTTCTCGGCCAGAAGTATCACTACTACACGCTGCTCCTGCTGCGCGCCTTCGGGCTGCTCGGCGCAACGCGGGGGATGATCGTGCACATCACATCGGACAAGACCAACGTTGATATGGAACTCGTGTAAGGAAAGGTGAGAACCATGAGTGAAGACCGTGCCCGCATCCTGAACATGCTGGCGGAAGGCAAGATCAATGCCGAGGAGGCCGAGCGGCTGCGCTCGATGCGCGCACCACGGCACCGGCGGCGACAGTCCCGGGGCTCTCGGCGATCAAGGGCGATCCCGCTCCGCTGATCAACGCGTTGCCGAAGTTCCTGCACGTGAAGGTCGACGGCGACGAGGGCGAGAAGGTCGACGTGAAGATCCCGCTGGCGCTTGTGCGCTCGGGGCTGAAGCTGACGTCGCTCATCCCGCCGCAGGCGATGGAGCAGCTGAACTCGCAGATGGCCGAGAGTGGCATGTCGATCGACTTCAACAACTTCAAGCCGGAGGACATCGACGAGCTCATCGAGGCGCTACGCGAGATGGAGATCAACGTCGACGGCTCCAAGGGCGAGAAGGTGCGTGTCTACGCGGAGTAGCACGCAGGGAGCACGACAATTCGACGGGCCGAGCGAACTGCTCGGCCCGTCTTTGCGTGTGCAGAAAGTCGCGAAAAGAATGTTGTTGACACACCAGAACATCACGTGTCAGAATGTGCTGACACGTGAGGAGGAATTATGACGGACGACCGAACAGGCGATCAGTTGCTCCAGATGCTGAGCGCCCTCGCGAACCCTCATCGTCTGCGGATCCTCTCTGCACTGAGAGACCGCGAGAGCTACGTCAGTGAGTTGGCGCGGGAACTTGGCATCGGGCGGCCGCTGCTGCACATGCATCTGCAAGTACTGGAAAAGGCGGGGCTCGTGGTCGGACGCCACGAGATCTCTGAGGATGGAAAAGCGCTTCGCTTCTTCACGGTGACGGAATTCGATGAGCATCTGACGCCAGAGCGCATCAGTGCTGCGACGAAGACCCTCACTGCCGAGAGCGAGACACAAGGGAGGAGCAAGTAATGGAATGGTTCAGTGGATATCTGGGGTTCGCTGTCGTGATCGTAGTGTTCTTCGTCGTCGCCTCGGCGGGTATGCCGTCGCATCGTCGGCACCAGATCAAGATGGCCGAGATCAAGGCTAGCAGCGGCGAGCAGTTCGAGGCGCTCAACGCCGAGTACAACAAACTCGCGCAGGAGACGCGCGAGGCGCAGGCCACCATGCAGGCCGACATCGCGGCGATCCGCGCGTCGGTCGAGTCGATAGAGAAGATGATGAGAGATGTCGGATAAGAGACTGGCCACAGCGATGCGCGGACGCAGCTTGGGGGCCGTGTGATGGACAGCCCATTCTTCGTCCCAATCGCGACCATGCTCGGCGGACTCGGTACGTGGGTCGCGTACCTGATCGCTCGCGCGGCCAGCGCGACGGTTAAGGCCTGGCCCGCGCAGGTCTCGGCGGGTGCTGCCCTCGTGGCCGGCGGACTGATCGCCTTCTCGGCCTACGCTTGATTCAAGGCTGAAGGACCGGCCGTGGGCCAGGTCGTTCGGTTCGTGCTCCTGCTTGTTCTGTCGGCGCTCGCCTACTGGAAGGTCGGGACTCCGGCCGCGCTCGTACTGCTCGTTGCCGCGGTCGTTCCGGGAATCCTCGGCGTCATAGCGTTTATGGGGTAGCGGGCTGTCGGCCCGCTTGAAGAGGGAAGTGACTGGCATGTCTTCGAAGATCACCGATCGCCTGGCGCGCAGCACCGTAGCCAGGATCACGGGCGGGCTCTACATCGCCTACATCCTGGGGATGATTCTCGCCGATGTGCTCGGCCACATCGGCCGGGGCACCGTGGAGCAGGTGTACCAGGCGATCGTCACGAACCCCGCGTCGTTCCGGGCCGGGCTTGTCGTGAACTTGTTCTCGGCGTTGCTGTTCCTCCTGGTCGCGTGGGGGCTCTACGTTCTGCTGCGTCCGGTCGACAAGAACCTGGCGTTGCTCTTCCTGCTGCTCAACGCCGTGGGCGTGGCCATACACTGCGTGAGCTCGTTCCCGCTCATCTCGGCGCTCTTGCAGGGCGACGCGGTCAGCGGCATGCAGGGCTTCTCGGCGGCACAGCTTGAGGGTATGGCGCACCTGTCGATCAACACGTACAAGACGGGCTTCGTCACGGCACAACTGTTCTTCAGCACGTGGCTCTTCCCGCTTGGGTATCTGGTGTACAAGTCGAAGTTCCTGCCGAAGTTCCTGGGCGTGCTGCTCATGCTCGACGGAGTCGGCTGTATGATCTGGTTCTTGCAGGGCATACTTGCGCCAGACTTGCGAGCAATCACGTACCCCGGGCTTGCGGTCAGCTTCCTTGCCGAGGTCGGGTTGGCGATCTGGCTGCTTGTCATGGGCGTGAAGGCCAAGGGCACCAAGAAAGCGAGCGTCTGATGAGCGACAGCGTGCTCGTGCTGCATACGGGCGGGACGATCGGGATGGTCGTCACGCCCGAGGGCGACGCGCCCGCCGCCGAGGCGCTCGCGCCGCACCTCTCGGCCATTGTGGAGGCATCGTGCGGGGAGCTGCCGCCGATCGCATTTTGCGAGCTCGACCGGCTGATCGATTCCTCGAATGCGACGCCGGAAACGTGGTGCACGATCGCGAGCATGCTCTACGACCGCCGAGACGAGCACGCCGGTTTCGTGGTGCTGCACGGCACCGACACGATGGCGTACACCGCCTCGGCACTCTCGTTCCTGCTGCCGGCGTTCGGCAAGCCGGTGGTCGTGACCGGCTCGCAGATCCCGATCTCCCGCGCGCGCAGCGATGGGCGTCAGAACCTGGTGGCGGCGCTACAGGTGGCAGCGATGCCGGAGCTTGCCGAGGTGAGCCTGCTCTTTGGCGAGGTACTGCTGCGCGGTAACCGCGCCATGAAGGTCGACGCTTCCGGCTTCGACGCATTCGACTCGCCGAGATTCCCGCCGCTCGCGGAGATCGGCGTCGAGATCGCGGTGAACCGCTCGGTCGTGCGCGCGCCCGCAGGTGAGCCCGGGCTGCTCGCCGGGCGACTCGGGCAGGTCGCCGCGGTGCGGCTGTTCCCGGGCTTCTCGGCATCGATTCTGGCGAACATCTGCCGGCCGCCACTGCAGGGACTCATCATCGAGGCGTACGGTGCCGGCAACGGCCCCGCAGACGACCGCGAGTTCCTCTCGGCGATCGAGCGTGCGGTGGCGCAGGGCATCGTGGTGGTCGTGGTGACGCAGTGCCTGCGCGGAGCCGTGCGCCCTGGCGCCTATGCGACCGGCTCGGCGCTCATGCGCGCGGGAGCGGTGCCGGGCTTCGACATGACCACCGAGGCGGCGCTCACGAAGCTCGCGGTGCTGCTCGGCAGAGGGCTCGATACGGCGACCGTCGCCGGGCTCATGCAGGAGGACCTCGCGGGCGAGCTAACGCGGTAGGGGCAGCCTGCGATCCGCGGAATCATCAGCACCGCTGCATGCGAACTTGCGGTATGGTCAGTGCTTCAATCCGCGCACCCCAAGGAGCGACCGCGAGTGACTGACGACACGAACCTGGACGTTGCGGCCGCCCGCGCTGCCCTTGGGCGCTGCGAGCCCGACCCGGTGCTGGCCGAGCGCGGGATCCCGCTTCCGAGCCGAAGCCAGGCCGCGTGGACGCTGCTGGAGCTCTACATCGGCGATATCGCATCCGGGAAGCGTGCGCCCGAGGAAGGCATGCGCCTCATCGGCGACGAGGTGATCCGGCCGGCCGGGATGGCGTACAGCACGTACAAGGCGCCCGGCGAGTCGCACGACATCGGCGCGCTGCTCGCGCTTGAGGACGAGTACGACGACATCCGCCGCCACGAGCTGCGCGCTGGAAGCGCTGACCGGCGTCGTCCGGGAGTCGACGCGCGGGTAGTGCAGGAAGCCCGTGAGTGGATGGAGCGCAACAGCGGCCGAGGTGGCGCCCCGAAGCTCTTCTGAGCGCCGACGGGCCGCTCGCTACTTCGCCTTGCGGCCGAGCCACGGCACCAGCACCGGCGTTGTGCGCTTGTACTCCTCGTAGTCGTCCTGGCCGCCCCAGCGCTCCTCGGCGCTCTTCTCCAGCAGAGGCACGCCGCTGACTCTCGTGAGCAGCAGATACACGAAGACCGGCGAGATGAGGGTCGCGTACCGCCAGCCGCCAAGGACGGGGAAGGCGATGATCGCGACGCCGGTCCAGAGCACGATCTCGCCGAAGTAGTTGGGGTGGCGGGAAAGCGCCCACAGTCCCGAGCGGATGAAGCGCCCCTTGTTCGCGGGGTCGGCTCGGAACTGGCCCTTCTGGCGATCGGCCGTCGCCTCAAGCCCGAAGCCGATCAGCCACACGCACAGGCCGACAACAGCGAACGCATCCAGCCCGCCTGCACCGCCGGTAACGGCGCCGAGAGCGGCCGCCAGCGTGAGGCTCACCCACAGTCCCTGCAGCGTCCACGTCATGAGGAAGTTGGGGAGCGATTGCTTGATCGAGTCGAAGCGCACGTCTTTGCCCGCGCGGCGCACGCGACGGAACAGGAACGTACCGAGGCGCCCTGCCCACACGACTACGAGCGCCAGCAGCAGCAACGAGCGTGCCCCCACAGCTCCGCTCGCGAACACGGCGAACGCCATCACCGAGACGTACGTCACCGCTCCGGTTATGTCGAAGTAGCGCTCGGTGTGCATGAGAAACGACGGCACGAACACGAGCCACTGCACGAGAAACGCGATACCCACCGCGACCGCAAAGACCGGCGCGCCGCCGATCATGGCGCCTCCCTGGGAGCCAGCCCACGCGATGGCGGCTCCGATCACGACGGCTGCTACCGTGCCCGCTATGGCGGTTGCTCGCTTGTCGGCCATGAGTACTCCTTCTGGGTCGTGCGCCGTCTTGCGCAAGGTTAGCGACGGTCGGTGGATGGAAATCTCTACTTATGAAGCGTCCTGTCGTTCCGGAATGGAGTGGCGCATGGCAGTCCGTATCGTGACCGACTCGGCCAGCAGCATCAGTGACGCCGATATCGAGCGGCTGTCCATCACGACTATTCCCCTCTTGGTGTTCGTTGACGGCCGGGCCATTCCCGAGGAGCAGCTGCGCGCGCCGGACTTCTTCATGAAGCTTGCCGACATGCCGGCGCTCCCGCGCACATCGCAGCCGTCACCCGAGGAGTTCGCCGAGGCCTTCCGGCGCATCGTGGACGGCGGCGACGAGGTTCTCGCGGTCCTCATCTCGGCGGGTATGAGCGGCACGGTACAGTCGGCGTCGTTGGCCGCAGCCATGGTCCGTTCCGAGCGACCCGACGCTCACATCGAGGTCGTGGACAGCCGCTCGAACAGCCTGGAGGAGGGCTTCGCGGTACTCGCGGCCGCCGAGGCCGCCGCGAGCGGGAAGCCGCTTGCAGAGTGTGCCCGCGCTGCCACCGAGATGACCCGGCGCACGCGCTTCTTCTTCACGCCGCGAAGCCTTGAGTACCTGCGCCGGGGCGGGCGTATCTCGGCTGCTGCGGGACTGCTCGGCGTGGCGCTGCGAATCGCTCCGATCCTCACCGCCGAGAAGGGCGCGACTGGCGTGGCCGGCGCGGCGAGGAACAGCCATATGGCCTGGAAGAGAATCGGCGCGCTGATGCGCCGCGATGTCGAGAAGTTCGGTCTCCGACAGGCTGCGGTGCAGTTCTTTGGCAACGGCGGCGACGCGGAGCGCTTTGTAGCCGAGGTCGTCGCACCGATCGTCGAACGTGTTGTGCCGGTGGTGCCGCTGCATCCGGTCGTCGGTCTGCATGTGGGGCCGGCCGTGGGCGTCGTGTACGAGACCGAGCGGCCGATGCGGTAGACCACACGCGCCTGGCGCCGGGACGTTAGACTGGACACTGACGACTCCCGAGCGAAGGACGACCCATGACGTTCCAGGTAGACGCGGTCCGAGCGGCATTTCCGGCGCTCCGCGAAGGCGCAGCTCACTTTGACGCACCCGGCGGCACGCTCATGCCGACCGTGGTAGCCGAGGCCGTCCGCGACACGATGGTGTCGGCGACCTGCCAGCGCGGGACGATCACGCCCGCCGAGCGCCGCACCGACGCCATCGTGCTCGGCGCGCGTGCTGCGATCGCGGACCTGCTCGGCGTGGAGGCGGGCGGCGTCGTTTTCGGACGCAGCATGACGCAGCTCACCTTCGACTTCGCCCGCACCCTCGCGCAGACGTGGGCTCCCGGCGACGAGGTCGTCGTCTCTCGGCTGGATCACGACGCGAACATCCGTCCGTGGGTGTATGCCGCTACGCACGCCGGCGCGACCGTGCGCTATGTCGAGTTCGACCCGGCGAACGGTGAGGTCACCGCTGACGATGTGGAGCGGCAGCTAAGCAAGCGAACCCGTCTGGTCGCCATCACCGCGGCGTCCAACCTTATCGGCACACGCCCCGCAATCCGCGAGATTGCAGAGCGCGTACACGCACGCGGCGCGCTCCTGTATGTGGACGGCGTGCACAACACACCGCATGCGTTCGTCGATGTGCCCGAGATGGGCGCCGACGTCTATGTGTGTTCGCCGTACAAGTTCTGCGGCCCGCACCACGGCGTGCTGGTCGCCGCACCGTCGCTCCTTGAGACGCTGTCGCCCGAGAAGCTGCTGCCCTCGACGAACACCGTGCCCGAGCGGTTCGAGCTCGGGACGCCTTCGTGGGAGCTCATGGCCGGCACGGCCGCCGCGGTCGACTTCCTTGCGAGCTTCGGCGAGCCGGCACCGACGCGTCGCGAGCAGCTCCGCGGCGCGATGGCCGCGCTGGCCGCGCACGAGGACGCGCTGCGACACGCGCTTGAGGCGGGCCTGGCAGCGCACTCGCGGATCACCATCTATTCTCGGGCGCAGGTGCGCACGCCGACGCTGCTCTTCACGATGGACGGGATGGAGCCGCTTGAGGTCACGAGGCGACTCGCTGAGTCCAACATCAACGCGCCAGCGGGCTCGTTCTACGCGCTTGAGGCATCGCGTGCGCTCGGGCTTGGCGATGCCGGCGGCGTCCGTCTCGGCCTGGCTCCGTACAACTGTGCCGAGGATGTCGATCGCGTGCTGGAGGCGCTCGACGCGATCATTTAGCGCACGGAAAGCGTGCCGTGGTTGCGACACCGGACGGCACGGGTACCTCTCGGTAGCGGGCTAGCCGCCGAAAACGCCCGTAACTGCGCAGGTTCCGAACGCGAGCAGGCCGATGATGAGCGAGGCCAGGTAGAAGAAGAGCCCGCCCTTCCCGAAGCTCCACATGCGCACGTTGCCCTTGCTCTTGCCCACGAAGAACATGACGGGGAAGACGACGAAGAGCACGACCTGGAAGAGCCCCAGAATGCTGAAGTACGCCGCGAACGCGTCTCCGATGACCGTTGCGAGCAGGCCGCTCACCATCCCGGTTACGGTGTAGGCGATGATCGGCGTGACGAGCCCGAGCATGAGGAACCCGATATCCGTCTTAGGCTTGGGCACAGGATTCGGCGCTGGCGATGTCATCGGTGCCGGCGGCGCCATGGGCTGCTCGGGAACCGGTGTTTCCGGGGTGCTTCCGTTCTCGGGAAGATTGGTCTCGTCCATGTTAGGAACCCCCTCCAGCAGAACTGGCTGCTTTCCTGTATACACCCTTGAGCACGTATGCAATCACGACTCCGAGTGACACAACCTGATAATACGTCAGTCCCATCATCCATACAGGATTGACTCTGATGAACTCGATGAGGAACCGCCAGCCGAAGTACGTGATCATGAAGAGGCGGAAGAGCTCGCCCGGCGCGAAGCGATCCTTCATGAGCTGCGCGAACACGAACAGGCCGAGAACGAACGCCGCCTCGTACAGCTGCGTCGGGTTGCGGAGCACGCCGTCGCCGAAATTCGTGCCCCACGGGAGCGACGTCGGGACGCCGTAGCAGCACCCCGCGAAGAAGCAGCCGATGCGCCCGAAGAAGATGCCGGCGGTGAGCGACGGAACGAGGTAGTTTCCGAGGCGCTGCTTGATGCCGAGCTTGCGCTTGACCAGCCAGACGGCAAGCACGCCGCCGATGATGCCGCCCACGATCGTGCGTCCCGAGAGCCAGACCGCCGGTTGCAGCGGGTCGGCGAGTATCTGCCGATAGCTCACGATCCACATCGGCAGCTTGGAACCGAGCACGCCGCCAACGACTGCCGCGAGCGCGATGTAGAGGCCGTTGTTCCCGACCGCCTTGTCCTTGGTGTTGTAGCGGTAGAGCAGTACCGCCACCACCAGGCCGAGCGTCACGAAGAACGAGTACGTGGCCACAGGCTGTCCACCGATCGTGAACAGAACGGGTCGCACACCCCAGAGGTCGGGGTGCGAATGGAGGTCCGGGATCACCGCTTCCCCGTGATCGCGCAGCAGCCGCCACCCTTGGTGAGGCACCCGTAGAGCTTGTATGCCGGGCATGCGCCGAGGGCGCTCGCGGTCTTGAGGGCGGCAAACGCGATCACGAAGTAGATCGCGAGCGGGCTGTCGCGCAGCACGAGTGACAGGCAGATGAGCGCCAGAAGTGCGCCAAGGCCGTGGGCGACTCGCATCGCCTTCACGTCGAGCACGACGTCTTTCGAGGGGATGAACCGTCCGAACGTCTGCGTGTAGATCCACACCATTGGCGCGCGGTGGACTTTGAGCGCCCACGACAGCGCCATGATCACGAACACCGCACCGAGAAGATACGCCCTGGCGCCTTCAACGAAGAGCGCCCCCCACACCATGAGCGCCACGCCGTAGCGACAGAACAGGAACGCGTTGCGCTGGATCGTCACGTTCTCCACGACTACACCCCTACTCTCGGGAAGAACATCCCGGTCTTGGCCCGGTACCGTACGAACTGCTCGCCGAACGCCTCGAGCAAGAGCGCATCTTCCTTCTTGCCCCGGACGTACATCATCGGGACGAACACGCTGAACGTGAGCACGAGCGACAACACGTTTGAGTAGACCATCGAGCCACCCACGCACATCCAGATGAGCGAAGCATACAGCGGATGGCGCACGATGGCGTACGGACCGGTGGTGGCAAGCGTATGGCCCTCGTAGATCTTGATCTGGTTGGCCCACCGCGACTTGAGAACCACTCGGCCCCACACGTTGAACGCCGCGCCGATGACGATCACCAGGAGTCCGACGATGACCATCACCTCGCGCGCGGGTCCGGTCACTACAAAGACGACCAGCTGCAGCTTCAGCACGATGTAGTACAGGACGAAGAACGCGGTCATGCTGCCGGTTTCCACGAAGCTGCGGTCGCTCTTCTCCACCTGCTTGCTCTGGTGGTGGTATGCGCGGAAATCCGCAACGACTGCGGCACCCACCAGTAGGAACGCGAGGAACGTCACCACGTTCGCCGCGATCGCTAACGGCGGCTGCGACAGCAGCGGTGCGTCCTTGAGCGTGTCGAGCAGGTTCACGTCTGGCTCCGGTGCAGCATGTTATACGCCGAGAAGGGGATGCGCTTCAGGTCGGGCGTGATGATGTGCACGCACTCCTTCTTGATGGATTTCGCATCGAAGTTGTAGCGGTCGATGAACGACGAGATGGTGATCCGGAAGGTGTTCTTGTCGATGAAGTCGGCCCGCTGCCGTGGCGTCCACTTCAGGTACTCCTCGGGCAGGATCGACATGATCTCGTCTTTGAGCCGGAAGCAGTCGCATGCGATGCCTTTGGTGAGCGACTTCGTGATGGCGTTCTTCACCAGATCCTCGGCACGGAAGTCCATGGTGTTGTCGATGAGCTCCACGTAGTTGTCGAGCTTGATCTTGCTCGTGACCGGCACGAAGCCGCTGCCGTTGCGCACTGCGTACGTGACGGCGACGCGGTCCACATCGCAGGGCAGCGGCACGATATCCTCGCGCTTGAACTGGCCGTCGGTCTGCCGCTCGATCTCACGCCGGATGCCCGAGAGGGTCACGCGGTTCTCGATGTTCTCGGCGGGACCGCGCCCGAAGAAGGCGACCGGCTGGAAGTTCACACCGCGCACGTAGTCGGAGTCCATGCCGAAGCGAACGATGTCGCCGATCTGCGTGTCGTTCACACCTCGGACGATCGTCGCCACCAGGGTGATGGGCACCTCGGCGGTCTGAAGGTTCTCGATCGCGGCAAGCTTCGTCTCCAGGAGCTTGCGGCCGCGAAGCTTCTGGTAGACGCGCTCCTTCAGGCCGTCGAACTGCAGGTACACCTCGAAGCCGGGCGTGAGTGAGCGCAGGAACGTCGCGAAGGCGCGGTCCTCGGCAATGCGCAGACCGTTGGTGTTGAGCATCACGTACTTGAAGCGCTTGCGCTTTGCGAGGGTGAGAATCGCTTCGATCTCGGGGTGCGTGGTCGGCTCGCCGCCGCCGATCTGCAGGATCTCCGGCTTGCCGCCCTCGCGTGCCTTGTAGAAGTCCATCATGCGCTCGATCTGCTCGAGCGGCAGGTGCTCGCCGGTGCCCGAGCTGGCGTAGCAGACGGGGCAGCCCAGGTCGCACGCGTGGGTGACCTCGATGAGGCCGATGCAGGTGTGCTGCTCGTGATCCGGACAGAGGCCGCAGTCGTACGGGCAACCGTCGCGGATGGGTGTCTCGGCCTTCGCGCGGTTCCCGGGCTTGTCGTAGCGGTGCTTCTCGAAGAGGTAGCTCGCGTCCTCTTCGAAGAGCGCCAGTTCCTCGCCGTGCGTGCGGCACGTCTTCAGGAGGTATGCGCTCCCGTTCTTGATGATGATCTTGGCGTCACAGAGTTCCTGGCACGTGCTGCAGAAGCTCCGGGTGGCGTCGTGGAACACGTAGTCTCTGAGCATGCAGCCCGCTTCCGAAAGTGGGGTGATTGCGCGCGTTCCAGGCGACGAACTGCCTTCCGCCTCAACAGTAGCGACGATGGTAGGCGCGGTAAAGCACCGGAGTGCCTGGCGCGCGTGACCTTCTCCGGGAGCCCGATGCAAGCGATACTTGCGGAAGTGACAACGCGACTGGGTAGAGCGCGATTATCCGCAATGCCGATACTCACTGAGGAATCGCATATCTCAGCGGGCATAAGGAGCGGCTTCATGGACTTCGAGATCGGTCAGCGGTTGGCGGCACGCAGACGGGCGCGCGGACTTTCGCAGGAAGAGCTCGCCGCCAATCTTGGCGTGAGCAGGCAGGCGGTCTCCAACTGGGAGCGCGCCGAGACCGCACCCGACACCGACAACCTCATCGCGCTCGCGAACCTCTACGGCATCACGCTCGACGAGCTCCTCAATCACGAGGCGAATACGATCGCTCCCGACGCAGACGCGCCAAACGGCGCCGTCCCCGTACCCCGAAACCTCAAGGCAGACGCGATCGCGTATGTTCTCGCGATCGCGCTCTCTGTGGTGTTCTATTACGTGGTCGCCCCGCCGCTCCTGTTCTCAACTGTCGATGACATCACGGAGATCTTCGGGATCGGAATCTCCCCGGCCATGGCACTCACCTGGATACTTGCCGAGGCGATCTTCGTGCTCGTGCCGTATCTGCTGCTCGCGCCCATCGCCGCGCTCACGCGCTCGCGCTCGCGCATGTTGTGGGTGGTGCCGGCAGCTGTCCTCGCCCTATCGATCGGCGCGTCTGTGGCGTGGGCGGCATTCGCCGGTGCACCCGCTATCGAGTTCTCCGGCATCGGCGGGGCACTTGCGTCAAGCGTCGTGATCAAGACGGACGTCATCGCAAGCATCGCCGGTTGTGCGCTGGCTGCGACAATCGCACGGCGCCGTCGCAGCGACACCAACAACTAAGGCTGCGCGCCTGCCGTCGCTGTGGTGTCCTTGCTCTGCAGGGTGGACAGCAGAGGGGGAGCCATGTCCGACGAACTGGCGTACGAAGTTCCCGCAACGGTGCCAGCCGAGCAGGCCGAACTGCGGCCCGCGCCGCTCGCGGTGCTTTTGTTGCTGTTCGGTGCGGTGCCGCTTGTGCTGGTGCTGCAACTTGTCGCGATTGTGGCCGCGGCGCTCGTTCTACCGCTCTTCGACCTGGCGCCCGTTGCCGCGGTGATCGTGGCGTTCATCGCCTCTCCATGGCGGGGCGTTGCCGCGAAGTGGCTCAAGGTGGCGAAAGTACTCGCTCTCGTGATGCTCGCAGAGTGGGTGCCCGTCTGGGTGCTGGTGGGAACGCTTCTCGCCGGAGCCCCGATGCCCGATTGGTTCGGCGACGCGTTCGCATACACCGGCATCATCTACCTTGCCGAGTCGGCCGCCTTGCTCGTGCTTGTTGCCATCGGGTCGGTTGCGTCGATCGTCGGCATTCTGCGGGCGAAACGGGAACTTCGACAGGAAACTGCTTGACATACGAGTTTCCGTGTAGGAAACTGTGAACGTAGTGAGTTTCCGAGCGGGAATGGGTCGATGTCATGAACGCAGCACAGCAACAGATCGTAGACGCCTTCGAAAGGCAGGTTCGCGCCGTCGGTTATGCCAAGGCGAACCTGGATGAGATCGCACGCGATCTCAAGATCTCGAAGAAGACGATCTACGTGCACTTCGACGGCAAGCGCGATATCTACGCACACGTCGTCGCTCGGCAAGCCCTCGCCGAGAAGAAGCGTCTTGCCGCCGCGGTCGCCCCGCTGCCCGACTTCTCGGCACGAGTGGAGGCGGTGATGCGATCGGTGTTGGATATGGCCCGCACGCATGTGGAGGAGACGAGCGCGGATGAGTGGCTTCACGAGTACGAGATCGCCGCGGATGCGTTCCGAAAGGCGACCGGTGACCTGCTGCGCGAGCTGGTGCAGGGTGGAATGGATGCCGGCGAGTTCAGGAGTGGGGACGCGGAGCTGGTCGAGAAGATGGCCACGGCGGTCGTCGTCGAGTACCTCATGCTGGTGAACGCCGACCCCACGTACAACCGTGACACGGAGCTGCTGGAGCGCCTCGGCAACTTCATCCGCTAGGAACCCGGGCCGCGTTTGCGCGCGGCCTTTGTCAGGCCCTATGGAAACTCAGAACACGCGCAGTTTCCGTCACAACGAAGGAGTGTTTGGAATGAGCAAGGTGTTCTCGATCGTTCTGCTGCTCGTGGGTGCGCAGGTGAATCTCAGCGCACTTGTTCCTGCGGCGCCCGGTCAGGCTCCGCCTCCGCTGTTCACGGGTGGCGGCTTCCTGTGGCCGTTCTTCGCCGATACGCGCGGGCTGCTGCACGCCGGCGCACTTCGCGACACGATCACGCCGATCCTCGGCATCACCGCGGCGGTCTGCTTCCTCGCCGCAGCGGCAGCGGTTTTCGGCTGGTGGGTGCCGGCGTCGTGGTTCCAGTGGCTTGTCATCGGCGGCGCGGCTGCGTCAATCGTGTTGCAGATCGCGTGGCTCTCGGGATGGGCGGTCCTGCCGCTGCTCGTAGACGTCCTGCTGCTGTGGGCGGTACTCGGCATGCACGTGACGGTTGCGGGTTTGCGCGGATAGGTGGGCGGCTGCGCGCTAGAATGGGGCTGGCGCGCAGCGCTGCTCGGCCACCTGCTACCAACCACGAAAGGCGCGACACATGCGCATCTACGACGCCGACTCCGATCGCACGCTCGGCAGCATCGAGCTCTTCCTCACGCACACCGACATCGAGGAGCTGATCGACGTGCTGCGCGGGCTGCAGACCGACGACGTTGGCAGTCGGGTGCAGATGGTGGAACCCGCGCCGGTGGAGCCCGAGTACGCCCGAGACATCACACTCTCGCTGTACGACGAGGGCGAAGCCCCTGCCGAGTGGAGCGAGCGCGACGCAGAGGTAGTGCTCGAGGACCGCTAGGGCCCGCATGGCTCCACAAGAGACAAGAAGCCAGTGCTAGGGTTAAGCTTCGACAAGGTGCGCATCTCGGCACCGTTTGCAGGGGGCAGTCAGCACGCATACGAAGGGGGATCTACGCTGATGGGAGCTATGCCGATCAACATCGTCATCGGACTCGTCGCACTTCTGGTCGCGCTCGTCATGTACTCGATCGGTAGTATCTCGGCGTTCCGCGCGAAAGCCGTGAGCCGCCGCAATGTGACCTTCCTGCTCATCGGTCTTGCGTTCGACGTGCTCGCCACCGCGATGATGGCGATCGCTGCCGGCGGTCTCGACCTCTCGCCGCTGGCTGACCTGCTTCACACGATCGTGGCATTCGTGGCGCTCTTCGGCATGCTCGCCGCTGCCATCATGGGCAATCAGGCGTTGGCGAACGGCAACAGCAAGCTCAACGCGTCGGTCGCCAAGTGGGTGCTCGCACCTTGGGCGCTTTGGGTGTTCGTGTTCGTATGGGGCATGATCAGCCGAGGCTCGCAGCGCCTGTAGCGGGTTCGGTACTTCTTGCGACGTCAGGCGACCGCCTGCGGTGGGAGACTCCCCCGCAGGCGGTCGTGTCGCATAGCTATTTCAGCTTCGCGGCGATTGCGTTCTTTACCGTGTCGCTGACCACAGTCGTACCGCCGAACACGTCCATGCGGCCGATCTCGTACTCATGTGCCGTGAGGAACGTGTTGACGCTACCGGGAACACTCGTAGGTGCGGTGAGCAACAACGGGCTGCCATAGCACGCCATTGCCGCACCGCCGCCAAGGGCATCCGGGAAGTTCAGCCCGGTCGCCACGCCAAGTGTGTCGAGGTCGATCCAGCGGGCTTCGAGACCGCCCTCGATGACCGCCGCAGCCGTTGCATACCGATCGGCCCCGTACCACCGCTCGATCGGGTGTGGATCTGCGCCGTTTGCAGCCATGAGCGACTCAAGCGTTCCCTGGACACCACTGCTGACGACATTGGTGCCTCCGACGATCACGCCGGACGTGATGTTCAGGTCATCCACGACAGCACTGATGGTTGCCGGTACCGAGGTGGACGGCACCAGCAGGACAGGCGCCATCGCGCCTGCAGCTACCGGCCCGACCGCTAGCGCGTCGGGGAAGTTGTCGCCGCGCGCGAAGAAGGCACGCGTTGGCTTGTATGAGCCCTTGGCCATGACGTTGATCGCGCGTGCAACCGCAGCCGAGGTCTCATACCTGTTTGCGCCAGCGATTCGCTCGGCTGGAATCATCGAGTCGTCGCCGAATTGATTCATCATCGAGTACGAGACAGCCGCGTCGCCGCCTATGACGATCATCAAGCCCACATTGAGCCGATTGATCTCGGCCGCCGTCTCTACTGGCATCGAGTACCTTCGCACCAGCAGAAGGGGCGCGCCGAGTGCCCGCGCATATGCTGCCGCACACAGCGCGTCAGGGAAGTTCTCTCCAGTGCACAACACAACGTACTCCGACCGCGAGAAGTAGGCCGCGCTCACCGCAGCCGCGGTCGCGTACCGGTTGCCGCCGTATGTGCGCGCTACCTCTCTCGTGCCGGTGCCAAGCCAGACGTCGTAATCCAGTACCGCGGACTCGCGCTGGTAGGCAAGGCGACGGCCGAAGAGACTCGGGAATATCTCATCGTCGGTGGTTCCAGCGACGTTGGTCACCGAATCGCCGAGCACTTTGAAGAAGACGTGCTCGTCGCCACCCTGATCTGTCTGCCACGACACGCCCTTGTGGAAGACGACAGGATTCGACTCGTTGTACACCGAGTCGGGGTTGACGTCTGTTGCACCCGTCATCCGCACATCGATGACGCGGGCGTCTTCATTGTCGTCGGAGACCGTCACCGCGATCCGGTCGCCATGCATCTGGATCGAGTTGATCGTCGTGCCGAATTCGGATGCGTACTGCGATGTGAGCCCGTTCGTGTCCCGCCCCGGGCGGAACGTGTACACGGTTCTGTCCTCAACCCAGGCGATCACCCCGTTGTCCACGTCATGATGGAGAACCGTGTTCGCGTCGGGCACCTGTGCCGTGATTCCTCGGCCAAGGTCTCGGTACCAGAGGGTGTCGTCGGAATCGTTTCGCCACACCACGAGATTGCCATCCACCGCGGGCTCGACTTCATCTGCCGAGGTCGACGCAAGTGCGTAGTTTGAGGCGTGCATCAAATCCGAGAGCCAGACGTCCTCGTTGCCCGCCGCATCTGACTGATACACGATGCGCTGGGACGAAACGTCGGCAGCCCCCTGGTCCCCGTCATCACCCGTTCCGCCGATGTACGAGGTCGTTCCTGTCTTGAGATCCCGGACGCCGATTCGGCTCGTGGAACCCGGAATCAGCGGAGTGCCCGAAGTCCATGTGATTAGGTTGCCGTTGATGCGGGGCCGCACCTGATTGCTGGCGCCGGTTGCGACGCTCGCTGTGGTGAACGGCACGGCGATGCCGCTGGCGACTCCGGTGAGCGACATCACCACCGCGAACACGACGAAGGACGAGACGAATCGCGAGCGGAAGTGGTTCATCGTTCCCCCTTAGAACCGTCCACAGTATGTGGACGTTTGCCCCGGGTTTCCTTTACCCGCATGAAGCGGTTTCTCCACGGTGCAAGTGTCGCGACGGTCTCGTGTCTTGCGCTGCGACGGTCGCATCACGCGCCCCGCTCGGTCGCGGTAGACTGGTTGTTCGGGTGATGAACGGCGAAGGGACCGAGGTGTCCAAGGTCTGGTGCAAGTACTGCGTGAAGTACCCGGAGCGGAATCGCCAGCCCGGGACGGGCATGTGCGTCTCGCCTGCCAGCAACCGGTCGCCCGACTCACGGCCTTGCGAGCCGCAGCTCACGCTCGCGGGTCGTATCCGCAAGCTCCTCGGGCGGCCGATCGGATGACGTCGGACACGTGGGTCGCCATCGACTTCGAGACAGCGACGGCTTCGCGTGACTCGGCGTGTGCTCTTGGCATCGCGGTCATCGAAGGTGGCGTGGTCTCAGCCACCGCCTCATGGCTGATCAGGCCACCAGGCAACCGCTACGATCCTCGCAACATCGGTGTCCACGGCATAACGCCGTCGCAGACGCTGCTGGCGCCAAGCTACGCCGAGCTCTACGGCGTGATCGAGCCGTTCCTGGCGGGCCGCTATGTGCTTGCGCACTCGGCCAGCTTTGATGTCTCGGTTCTGCGCGCGGTGCATGATCACTACCGCATTCCGCTGCCGAACACGCACTACGCATGCTCGGTCGCGATGGCTCGCCGAGCATTCCCGCACCTGCACAACCACAAGCTGCCGACCGTGTGCGACCATTGCGGCATCGAGCTCCGGCATCACGACGCGGCTTCCGACGCTATCGCATGCGCACGAATTGCGCTCAACTGCCGCGATGCCGTCGGCGCGATCAGCGTGCATGACACAATCGCCGAACTCGGGGTGCGCGTGCAACGCGTTTAGGCTAGCTCGCTAGACCTTGATCGCATCCAACTGCTTGTCGAGGGCGTCCAGCTGCTTGAGCGTGGCATCGAGGTGCTTCACCGCATCCTCGACCCACTTTTCCTCGGTGACGCGATTCTCCTCAGCGGCCGCGGCGAGGAGTGCCTTGAGTGCGTCGTTCGTCTGGGCGCCGAAATCGCCCGTCAGCAGCGCGAACTCCTTCGTCCACAGCTCGCCCATCTCGTTCACCATGTACGCCGAGGTGGGAACCTTGTAGGAACTCTCGCTCTCGATGGTCTTGCGCAGTCCCGGGATTTCCGCGCGCATCTGCCGGCTCTGCAGTCGGAGGAACTCGACGATCTGTCGCTTCGCCTCGACTGTCTCGGTCTCTGCGACCGAGTGATCCGTCACGATAGTGATGAACGGCGTGGCTTCGAACCCACCGGCGGGCTTCGCGAGAATCGAACGCGCGATGTACGTATGCTTCGCGAGTTCCTGGCGCTTCGCGATCGCGCCGTCGGGGTCCGATGCGTCCGGCATCTTGAGCGCTTTGATGTAGAGGTCGAACGCCGCTTGTGCATCGCCAGCCGCCATTGCGGCATCTGCATCGGCAACGGCCGCCGCGAAAGCGCCCGTCTCGGCGGGCGCGGGCTCTTGTGTGGCTGACTTCGCGCAGCCGCCAAGCATGACTGAACACAGAACGAGCGCGACGAAGAAGACCCCGGTCGAACGTGACATGTATCCCCCCAGCATCGAATGGCACTTCGTGCAGACTATCATGCTGGCGCGACATGAACCGTCGGGGCGGTACGGCGTATTCCGAGCGCTTGCCGACCCCTCGTCAAGCACCAGGCGCGAGACCGGGATCGGCCCGCCTGGCGTCATGGTTGCGAGCCTACGCTGCGGCCGCGCCCTCCGACGCGACCGCAGCAGCAGCGAACATCCCCTGGCGGGTCACCCAGCGCTCGACCAGGATCCGGATGGGGAGCACGGTCACGGCGACCCAGACGGGCCAGAACCAGAAGTCGGTCGCCGTTGCGATGTTCATCACCATGGCGACGAAGCACGCGCCAGCCCACAACCCCAGCGCCTTCACAAGTCGCGGCTGGTAGACGAGCTTGCGCGTCTCGGTGGTGTCCGGGTCTGCGACATACGCGGCGTACGCGGTGCGGATCCAGTACGCGGCTGCGCCGAGGATGACGAACAGCACGAGGCCGGCGCCGGGCTCGATCGTGTGCGTTATGGCGCCCAGCACCGTACAGAAGAGCATGAATGCGGCGTCGAGGCCGATCGCTGCGAGCGTCACATGGAAGTCGAGGCGTGCCGCCTGCACGTGTGCGGTCGGGACCGGCAGAACAAGGGGCGCTCCACCCGCAGGTGTGAACTCGGCCACCAGCTCCGAGAGATCGCCAAGCGACGCAATCGCGATTCCGAGTGCCTCATCGGGCGATTTGCCCTCGGCCACCAGGTCGGCGACCTTCGCGGTGAGGTCGGCGATAAGCTCCTCCTGCTGCTCGAGCATCTCCGGGGTCTCGGCCGCGCCTTGGAAGGCGCCCTTCACGTAGTACTTGATCGCTTCCATTACGACTCCTTCTCGCCCTCGCCTGAGACCAGTCGGTCGATCAGCGTTCGCGCACGTTTCCAGTCTTCAAGGTTGCGGCGGTACGCCGCCTTGCCGTCATCGGTGATCGCGTAGTACTTGCGACGAGCGCCCTGCGAACCCTCGCCCCAATACGACCGAATGAGTCCCGCGGGTTCCATCCGCCGAAATGCCGAGTAGAGCGTGGGCTCTTTGAGCTCATACTCGCCGTCCGAGAGCAGCGCGACTTGCTTGCACAGGTCGTAGCCGTAGCGGTCTTCGCCGGAGAGCAGGCCGAGGATGATGGTGTCGATGTGTCCTCTGATCAGATCGCTTGAGATCGGTGTGTCGCCCATGTGGTCACCTCCAATGGCTGTAGTGTGCGGCAGAGTACTATGTCTGTCAAGGTAGTATGTGAGGTGAAGCTCAACACGCTTCGTACATGAACACGGCTTGAACATTCCTGACTGCCCGTGGTGATGGTCGCTACAATCAACACGACCCCGACCGTGGAGCCGTCCGTGTCCGAGCGCATCCTCATCGTCGAAGATGAGCAGCCGATCATCGATCTGCTGCGCCTTGTGCTGGAGCGCGAGGGTCTTGTCGACGTCGCCGAGGCCAAAACGGTCGCGGATGCGCTTGCGTCCGCCGGCGCAGAGCCGCCGGCGCTCGTCGTACTCGATGTCATGCTGCCCGACGGCGATGGCTTCTCGCTCGCGGCCCGTCTCAGGCAGATCACCTCTGCGCCAATCCTGTTCCTCACTGCCCGCAGTGGCGACCTCGACAAGCTCACGGGTTTCGGCGTGGGTGGCGACGACTACGTCACGAAGCCGTTCAACCCGCTTGAGGTGGTCGCGCGCATCAAGGCGCAGTTGCGTCGCTCGGCGGCATCGTGCTCCGCGTCCGATGCAGGCGCTACCGAGGTGTTCGACTGGGGCGGCTTCCGTCTTTGCGAGGCTGAGGGCGTCCTCGAGGTCGATGGCCGACAGGTGGCGATTCCCGCCCGAGAGTTCCAGTTGTTGGCGTATCTGTGTCGCAATCCCGGTCGCGTGTTCTCCAAGCGCCAGTTGTACCGTCAAGTGTGGGGCGAGGAGTCGCTCGGCGAATCCGATGACAACACCGTGCAGGTGCACATCCACCGTTTGCGCGAGAAGATCGAGCCCCTGCCCGGGCAACCGCTCTACCTGGTGACGATGCGTGGTCTTGGCTACAAGCTCATGCCGCCCAACGGAGTTGAGCGCCGATGAGGCTCGAAGGTCGCCTGAGCGGGCATTTCCTTGGGCGCGTGGCGCTGCTTGTTGGCGGTCTCGGATTCGTCTTCTTGCTGTGGCTGGGCGGGTTGGCCTTCTCGGCGTTCCAGACTCGCGAAGCCGCCGCCCCGCCTTCGGACATTCTGCGTACCGCGGCAGAAGTCACCCGCGTGACCTCCGATACCGTGACGCTTGATGCCGAGACGGTCGCCGCTGTGACGGAAGGCGGGTACTGGCTACAGGTGCTCGATGAGCGCGGCGACGAAGTCACCCGGGTCGCGGCGCCCGCCGACGTACCTACCCACTTCACGCCAGGCGGACTGGTGCTTGCGCGGCAGAACCCGCGCACGATCGGTCAGGCGAAAGTCTCTACGTGGGTCGAGACCATAGGTGGGCGAGAGATAACCTTCGTTCTCGGTCAGGAGATCGGTCCTGAGCCTGCCGGTCCCGACATCTACGTGGGCGCCGACCGACCGGTCTCGCAGCGAACGTTGTGGCTGATGATGGTGCTGCTGCTTGGCGGAGGCGCCGCGGCGGTTCTCGGCTCGGCCTGGCTCTTCGGGCGGGGGCTTGCGCGACCGCTCGTGCACATGATGACGTGGCTCTCAGCGTTGGCCGAGGGTGATTTCGCCGAGCCGCTTGATCGCAGGGGCGTTCCCGCCAGCCGACTTGGTCCCGGCGGACCCCGCAGGCGGCAATACCGTACGTACCGCGAGGTCTTCGACTCGCTTGACTCCCTCACGAACGTGCTTCGTTCAACAGCCGAGGAACGTCAGAGGCTAGAGGACGCGCGCAATGAGTGGATCGCCGGCGTGAGCCACGATCTTCGCACCCCGCTCACGTCTATCCAGGGGTACGCTGACGTGCTGGCGAGCGAGTACGAGTTCGATGCCACCGAGGTACGGCGACAGGCGGACGTGATCGCACGGCAGGCCGACCACATGGACGCGCTGCTCGACGACCTCAATCTCTCATTCCGGCTGCGCGCCGACGCCCTGCCCCTCGCGTTTGAGCGCGTGGATCTCGTCGAGCTCGTGCGGGAGATGGCGGTTGAGCTCGCAAATGACCCGCGTGCCGCCGGCCGAGAGGTGCTCTTCGCCGAACCCGCCGGTGGGGGAGCGCTGAGCGCCGAGGTCGACCCATCGATGCTGCGACGCTCGGTGATGAACCTGCTCGTGAACGCTGCAGTGCACAACCCGGCTGGCACGACCGTTACGGTCACACTCGGCCGTGAGGGGAGCGATGCGCTCATCGAAGTCGCCGATGACGGCATCGGCATGACCGCCGAGACGCGCGAACGACTTTTCGACCGCTACTTCCGTGGAACGTCCACGAGCGATGACGCCGAAGGCACCGGTCTTGGCATGGCAATAGCGCGTCAGATCGTGGTGGCACATGGCGGCACCATCGAGGTATCGAGCGAGCCTGACGCTGGCACGCGTGTGCTTGTGAGGGTGCCTCTCGCTGCACGCACGAGTTAAGGTCGAGTTCAACCCCCGTTCCCCGCGACTTCAAGCCGTCGCATCACCCTTGTGTCATGGAGGTGATGCGACGTGAAAGATCATGTCGTGGCTACAACGGCGCTGACGAAGCGCTATGGGAACTGCAACGTCGTGGACGAACTTGACCTGCGCGTTGAGCGCGGACAGATCTACGGGTTCCTCGGCCTGAACGGCGCGGGGAAGACGACGACCATCCGAATGCTCATGGGTCTCATCCACCCGACATCCGGCTTCGTTCGCTTGTTCGACCGGCCCGTTCCCGCCGAGCGCATGAAGGTGATGCGTCGAGTGGGCGCGCTCGTGGAAAGCCCGAGCTACTACGCGCACCTGAGCGGGCGGGAGAACCTGCGGATCATCGCGACCATTCTTGACGTGCCCGAGAAGCGCATCGACGAGGTGCTCTCTATCGTGCGGCTCTCGGCGGATGCGGGACGCAAGGCAGGCGACTACTCGCTTGGCATGAAGCAGCGGCTGGGAATCGCGTCGGCACTTCTGGGCTCACCGGAAATCGTGGTGCTGGACGAACCGACCAACGGTCTCGATCCCGCCGGCATCCACGAGATACGTGACCTCATCCGCGCAATGCCGAGAGAACACGGCATCACGGTGCTGGTCTCGAGCCACCTGCTTGCCGAAATCGACCAGATGGCGACATCGGTTGGAGTCATCCACAGCGGCCGGTTGCTCTTTCAGGGACCGATCGAGGATCTGCGTGCGCGGAGTCAGGGCCACGTGCGTCTCGAAGTCGACCGGCCTGAGGTTGCAGTAGCGCTTGCTGGCGGATTGCCGGTGCGAGCGGCGACCGACGGTGCACTCGAGCTCGCATCAGTGGTGCCCGGGGACGCGGCGCGGCTCGTCTCGGCGCTGGTGGGCGGCGGCGTGTCCGTCTATCGCGTGGAAGAGCGGCAGCGCACGCTCGAGGAGATATTCCTCGAGCTCACAAGTGAGGGGGCGGCGGCATGAGCAGGCTGGCATCTGCGCCGCGTGCCGTCGCATCCGCGTCCGCTCGGGCTTCCGCGATCGGCCTGATCGCCGCCGACTGGCGTCGGATGCGCGGCACGTGGATTCTGCCGCTCACGGTGCTCGGTCCGCTCGGCGTGACGCTTCTGGGTGTGATTCTATTCCTGCTGCGCGGCGAGTACATGCTCAAGCCGTTCCTGGCGGGGGAGGTGAGCGGCTGGCGCGTGGCGATCGACCAGCTCGGGATGGTGCACATCTTCGCGCTCGGTCTGGGCGCCGCGCTCATAGCGTCGATGATAGTAGACGTAGAGCACCGCTCGGACATCTGGAAGCAGCTCTTCGGGATGCCGGTCTCACGCGCGAAGACGTATGTGGTGAAGTTCGCGTGGGCCGCCGTGCTGTTGGCGGTCTCCTCGGCTCTTATGTCGGTGGGGTATGCGGCGATCATGGTGTGGCAGGACCTGGGACCGTTGCCGTGGGCCGACCTTGCGCGGGCCGCGTGGCTGCCTTGGGTGGCGGCACTGCCGCTGCTTGCCCTGCAGCTGTTGCTTTCCACTGCGATCAAGAACCAGGCAGTCCCGTTGGCAGCGGGGATCGTGGCGCCCATGTTTGGGATGGGGATGTCACGAATTCCTGCATGGATGCCATGGCGTCTCATGACTGAGGCCATGACGTCGGTTGCCGGCGGCGCCGCGGCGGGTGGACCAGGAGAGGCTCTTACGTGGTACTCGCAGTCGCAGGTCGTCTCGGCAAGCGGACTGTCGATCTTGGTGCTCGTGACGCTCGGTGCGGCGATGCTCGCCCACCGGGAGATTCGATAGAGAGGTTCGTGTGATGTTGAGGATGCTCAAGGTCGAACTCATGAAGATGCAGTGGTGGCTCGTCGGGCTGCTGGCGATAGGTGGACCCGCTTTGGCGGTGCTGTTGGGAGTGAACCCCGGTGCCGAGACTGGAGCTGAGGCGTGGAAGCTCGCCTACGGATATGCGACGGTGCGGTACTCGTGGCTGTTCTACCCGCTGCTCGCAGGCGTCTTCGCTGCGCTCGTGTGCCGACCCGAGCACGTTGGCGGCGGCTGGAAGCAGCTGCTCGCTCTGCCGGTATCGCGCACGACGGTCTACGGCGCGAAACTGGTGACGCTGGCGGGCATTCTCGCGGTGACGAATCTTGCGTTTGGCGCAGTATTCGTCGCCGCCGGGATGGTCTCGGGGCTTGGAGCGGGCGTTCCGTGGTCGGTGATCGGGATGTCGATGCTAGCCGGGTGGGTTGCCGTGCTGCCTCTCGCGGCGGTGCAGCTATGGGTCTCAAGCCGCTGGAAGAGCTTCGGAGCGGCGCTCGCGCTCAACGTGTGCCTCACGCTCCCAGCAATCTTCGCTGCGCAGTCTCACGAGTTCGGTCCCTGGTACCCGTGGGCGCAGCCGCTCCTGGCGATGTCGCCCTTTGCGAGCGATCAGACGGGCAGCACGGCGCTCAACGTCGCCCCGATGACGCTGTGGGTCGTAATCGTTGGCGGGTTTGTCGTGTCGCTGATCGGTGGTCTTGTGACCTTCGCGAGGGCGGACGTGAGGCAGTAGGCGCGAGCGCTGCACCTCCTGTCGTTACCCGCCCTCGTGCTGCGGGAAGTATCCCCCCATGAGACAGCGGACGATACTCGTGCTCGGTCTTGTCCTGGTTGTTCTCGGCGCTGCGGGGATGGCTGCTGTATGGCTGCTTGGCGTCCCGGCTGCTCCAAGCGCGCCGAGCGGTGACTTCACCTCGCTCGGCGAGCAGATCTACTTCACCGGAGCCGATGCTGCAGGTCCGATCCCGCGCTCCGGCGGTCCTGGTGGCATGATGGGAGGCCGCGCGTGCGCGGGCTGTCATGGTGCCGACGGTCGCGGCGGCTCCTTCGGCATGATGTCCAACGTGGAAGTGCCCGATATCCGCTACTCGGCGCTGACATCGCCCCACGCCGAGGATGACCCACCCATGCCCGCCTGGACCGATGCCGACATAGCTCGCGCCATTCGCGACGGGGTGGAGCCCAATGGCGAATCGCTCGATGCATTCATGCCGAGATGGGATATGACAGACGACGACCTGAACGCGGTCATCGCGTACTTGAAGGAGCTGGGCTAGCAATGATGAACCAGGGATACGGCTACGGCGGCGGCATGTCGAGCGGATTCGGCCTCAGTGAGATCCTCTTCCTCGTCTTCGGCGCGCTGGTCGTTGCGGGCATCGTGGTGCTCATAGTCTGGGCGGTTCGCAGCTCACACGGTCAGGGCACGACGACGACGGGATCGGGAGCCACCGCGGGTCCGTCCGTCGGTCACGACGAGGCTGTCGCGATTGCCAGGCGTCGCCTTGCCACCGGTGAGATCACCAAGGAGCAGTACGACGAGATCATGACCGCGCTCGGCGGGTAGTCTATGGAAGACCATTCGGCGCACCAGCAACACGGCGGTCGTCACACAGGTCACTCGGTAGCTGACTTCAGGCGCCGCTTCTGGATCAGCCTCGCGGTGACGGTTCCCGTCATCCTCATCTCGCCGAACCTACCGCTCATACCTGGCGGACAGCTCATCTCGGTGCCCGGGTCTTCCTGGGTTCTGCTCGCACTCGCGACGTTCCTGTACGTCTTCGGCGGCAAGCCGTTCCTTCTCGGCATGGTGCGAGAGCTGCGGGAACGCACGCCGGGGATGATGACGCTCGTCGCGGTCGCGATCAGCGTCGCGTACCTCTACAGCACCGCCACAGTGTTGGGCGTTCCGGGCATGCCCTTCTTCTGGGAACTCGCAACACTCGTTGACATCATGCTGTTGGGGCATTGGATCGAGATGCGCTCGGTGGGTGATGCCTCGAAGGCGCTGGAGTCGCTCGCCAAGCTCATGCCCTCCGAAGCGCACCTTCGCGGTCAGGATGGCGCGACGGTGGACGTTCCGCTTGAGTCGCTCTCCGTCGGTGACGTCGTTGTCGTGCGACCGGGCGAGAAGGTTCCCGCCGATGGCGACGTGCTGGAGGGTGCCTCCTCGGTCGATGAGTCCATGCTCACCGGCGAGTCGGTGCCGGTGCCCAAGGACGCGGGCGACGAGGTGATCGGCGGTGCCGTCAACGGCGAGGGCATGCTGGTGGTCACCGTCCGGCGTACGGGCGCCGAGTCGTTCCTCGCACAAGTGGTCGATCTCGTCCGAGAAGCACAGGCATCCAAGTCCAAGACGCAGGACCTGGCCGATCGTGCCGCGATGTGGCTCACGTTCGTAGCGCTTGGCGGCGGCACCATCACCTTCGCAGCGTGGATGGCCCTCGGCCGGCCGTTCTCGTACGCGATGGAGCGCGCGGTCACCGTGATGGTCATCGCATGCCCGCACGCGCTTGGGCTGGCGATCCCTCTGGTTGTGGCGGTCTCGACCGCGCTTGGCGCGCGCGGCGGCCTCCTCGTGCGCGATCGAGCTGCGTTCGAGCGGGCTCGCTTGATCGACGCCGTCATCTTCGACAAGACCGGCACGCTCACCGAAGGCCGCTTCGGCGTCGCTGAGGTGCTGCCGCTTAACGACATGGCCGCCGACGACCTCCGCACCCTGGCGGCTTCCGTGGAGCAGTACTCGGAGCACCCGATTGCGCGTGCCATTGCGGCTGACGTGCGACCGCGTGCCGCGGTGACCGGTTTCGAAGCGCTGCCGGGAAAGGGCGCACAGGCACGCGTGGACGGGCGCGACGTTGCGGTGGTGAGTCCCGGTTACCTTGCCGAAAACGGCATCGCCGTCCCGAATGCCGCCGGCGAGCTCTTCTCGGGCGGCCGCACGGTCGTGTTCGTGCTTCGCGATGGCGGGCTTCTCGGCGCGATCGCACTCTCCGACGTGGTGCGGCCTGAGTCCGGCGTCGCCATCAGCCGCCTACACGAGTTGGGCGTCGAGACGATCATGCTCACCGGCGACAACGAGACGGTGGCCGCTCGCGTTGCCGCCGACCTCGGCATCGAGCGCTACTTCGCGGGCGTGCTTCCCGCCGAGAAGGCCGCCACTATCGAGCGCGTGCGTGCTGAAGGAAAGACCGTCGCCATGGTAGGTGACGGCGTCAACGACGCGCCGGCGCTTGCCTCGGCGGACGTGGGCATCGCAATCGGCGCGGGAACCGATGTCGCCGTCGCGACTGCTGACGTGGTGCTCGTGCGGAGCAATCCGGCTGATGTGGCTGCGGTCATCGAGCTGTCGCGTGCGACGTACGGCAAGATGCAGCAGAACCTCGCGTGGGCGACCGGCTACAACGTCATCGCGATCCCGCTTGCCGCAGGGGTGCTCGTCGGCCTCGGCATCGTGCTCAGCCCGGCGGTTGGCGGGCTGCTCATGTCGGCATCCACCGTGATCGTCGCAGTGAACGCCCGCACGCTTCGGGTCCGCTAGCCCTCCTGGGGGCCCAGCTGCCCGAGTGCTCCCTGCGCGACCTCGCGAACCGCCGCACGCACTTTCTCGGTCTCGATCGCGTCGATCGTGCCGAGGCCTGCCGCCACGCGGCGTGCCACCCACGTTGCCGAGGAGTACGGCACTTCGGCGAAGACCGCACCGTTCTCCTTCATGTTGAACGTTGCGCCGGGCCAGTCGCGCTCTTCGGTGTGACGCGCGACCGGCGAAAGCCGCAGCACCGCGACCGGCAGTCCTTCGCCCCCGGGCGTGACGCTTGCGCTGACCGCCGCCGGACGCTCGAAGTGTTCTCCGGTGGTCTCGGCATCGCGGATGCGATCGAGGCGGAACGTGCGCACCTCGCCCGCGCTCTCGCAGTGCGCGTTCACGTACCATGCGCCGCGCTCGTTCGCGAGCGCATGCGGGCAGATGACGCGCTCGGAGTGCACGCCGCTTCCCGCCGAGAAGTACCCGATGCGCACCTTCGTGCCGGACTCGATCGCCTCGGCGAGAAGCGCGTAGATGCCGGCGACCGGCGCGCTTGCGTCGCCGGCCCGTAGCGTCGCGGCAAGCTCGGCCGGGTCGAGTTCAGCCGAGGCGGCCGAGAGCAGCTTCCCTACGAGCGGGTCGTCGGCGGCGTAGCCAGCGGCCTCGAGGGCTGCGACGAGCGCGCGCGCCTCACGGGGAGCGAGCCGCACCGGACGGTCGAGCGCCGGTGGTGCGACGTAGACGGTGACGGTGTCGTCGTCGATAGCGAGGTCGATCATCTCGTCGGGCGTGAACGGCGGGACGCCGCAGTATGAAAGCGCGGTGAGGTCGGCCGCGACCTCGGCTACCGTGGCGCCCACGGAGGCGGCGAGATCGGCGAGCTTGAGCGTGGAGCCCTGCTTAAGGTACGGCAGCAGCGCCAGCATACGACGCGTGTGCATCGCGGTGTTCTTCCTAGCGCTCATGGCGTGCAAGCACCTCCTGAAGTCCCATACGGAACGTGTTGACCACGCCGGGCGGCTCGAGCGGGACGACGCCGGGTCCGTGCTCCACGCACCATGCCGCCAGCCCGCGCGCGTCCGCGGCCTGAACACGCCAGAGCGCGGTGCCGTCCGGTTGCACCTCGATCTCGCCCGTGCCGCCGGAGAGTCTCGGCGCTCGCCATGCGTCCTCGGCCGAGAACCGCACGATTGCCTCGAACGGCTCGGCGCCGTACTGGAACGGATGGAGTGAGTACTCGGCGACCGCGAACCAGTCGGGGCGCTCGAAATCCGGCGTCTTGGGCTGCAGCGGGTTCATCCGGACGCGCGCGGCGCGCTTGAGCGCGTAGACGCGGATCTCACCGATCGATGTGTCGAGTCCCACCAGATACCAGCGGCCTTCTCGGAAGAAGATGCCGTACGGTGCGACCTCGTGCAGTCGGGACTCGCCTCTGGCGTTCGTGTAGTCGAAGGTGAGGAACTTGCGTGCTGCGATCGCCTCGGCTGCGATGGCCGCCGAGGAGCCTTGCGCGCGCGGGTCCTCATCGGCAAGCGCTGTCGCGACGGCGATGGGAGCCGGGGCGCCCTGGCCGAGCTTGGCGAGCGCGATCGTGAGGTCCTCGGCGAAGGGGAACGCCTCGTCGGTCGCAAGTGCCGCAACGGCCGTGCGGATGGTGGCCGTCTCCTCGGCGGAAAGCGTCACGGCTGTGGCGAAGGTGCCGGCGCGGTCGATGCGGTACGCCTCATACTCGTCCACCTCGATGGCGATGCCTGCCGCGCGCAGCGCCTCTTTGTCGCGTTCGAACATGCGAAGGAATGCGGCGTCATCCTGGTCATCGGGATAGCCGAGACCTTCGGCCCGAAGTTCCTCGGCTGAAACGAAGCGCGGCGTCTTGGCAAGGAAGAGCGCCAGGTTGACGAGGCGCTCGCCGGGATCAGACACGGTTCCTCCACGTGATCGGTGAAGCGGACTACCCGATTCTACCGCCCACGGAGCCCGGTGCGGAAACTGCCCAAGAAAAGAGGACGAGGTGCGCGGGGGGAGCGCACCTCGTTAGTGAGAATCGGCGATTCCCTGTCCATGAGGGGGGAGGAGCGGACAGGTCGCACAACCCTCGTACCGCATCGTAGCAACACAGGTGCCAGAGTTTCCATACCGTTCGTTAAGAAAAGCACAGACTTGCTGTACGAACGGCGGCACGCTACAACAGACAGGGGGACAAAGCGTAAGGGGAACCGCGTGTGAGACGTCGCGTCGTGAAGCGCATCATCGAGAACGAGCCGGACCGGAGCGAGCGGATGCTTCAGGCCGCGGTTGACACGCTCCGCGAGGCGCTTGGGGCGCGCGTGGTCCACGGGTTCTCGTTGGGTCGTGACGGGGAATTGCACGGCGTGGCCGTGTCCCCAGCCGGGCGCCCGCGTCCGGCGAACATCGCCCCTAAGGATCACCCCGAATCCGTCTCGATACTGTGCAAGGGTGCCGCCGGTGTTCTCGAGACATGGTCTGACCCCGACTACCCAGAATGTTCAGCGCTTCTCGTGCCCTGGTGGTCCGAGGAAGGCCCCGTTGGAGCCGCGCTTGCCGTCATCGATCAGATCCCTGATGCGGTAGCGCTTAGACTGGCGGCTGCTCACGGCGCTTCGGTCGGCTCACGCATCGCCGCCGAGCGGTTCTTCGCCTCGGAGTTGCTTCGTCTCGGCATGCTCGAGCAACTGAGCACGCTGCTTGAAGCGGCATTCGCGTCCACATCGGACGCGGTCGTGCAGATCGATCTGGATGGCGTGATACGCCGGTGGAACGCCGCCGCCGAACAGCTCTACGGGTGGCGCGCCGATGAGGTCATCGGTAAGTCGGTGTCGACGCTCGACGCAGGATGGACCCGCTTCGCGAGGAGTCGGATTCGCGAGACCGCGCTTGACGGCCGCTCTTCTGAGCGAGAGATGATCCAGTGTGACAAGAACGGCACGCGGCTGCCTGTTCGCATGACCCTGCTGCCGCTCTTCGATGAGACCGGAAACGCCAGCTCGGTGGTGGCCATCGCACGTCCGACCGGGCACCCCGCCGGGAGCGATGGTCGTCGCACGGCTGCAACCGATCTGACGGACGTGATGGTGCGCGAGATAACGGGTCCTCTTACGGCCGTCATCGGCTACGCCGATCTACTCTCCCGTTCTGCCATCCAGGAGGACGCCGAGCAGCGCGCGCGTGTCACCCGGGGATTGCGCGCCCGGTGCGAGGAGCTCGCCCGTCTCCTCGAAGACTTCATGTTGCTCTCGCGCCTGGGCGGCAAGACGCTGGAGCCTGAAGTCGTCGACCTGGCCGAGCTTTGCAGGACGCTCGTCACCCGCAACGCTGCCGAGAACCGTGATGCTCGTGCGCGGGCGACGGCCGTTCTCGGCGAAGGACTTGCGAGGGCCGATCGCCGGAGTGCGGAGGCGTCCGTGCGCGGTCTGCTGCGATGCGTTTCGCAGCAGTGCAGCGCCGACGCCAACGTCGAGTTCCGAGTTTCGACGAACGGCACTACCGCCACCGTGCACGTTGACGTCCGCGAGCCCGACGCGGCCGCTGCGGCCGATCTCGCCGAGCGCCTCGAGGACTTGATCGATCACGAGCGGACCGGCGAGCAGGGTCTTGGCCTGCAGGTGGCCCGGCTGGTAGCCGAGGCGCACGGGGGCACACTCACGGTCGTGCCTGCGGCTCCGTTCTCCTCGTTCACGCTCGAACTGCCCGCGCACATGCCGCTCGGCCCTGCTGAGGAGGAGCGATGGAAATCGACGATGGTGTGACCGTTCCGGGTGCTTCAACCACACCACCGAAGCCACGCAAAGCACTGCGTGTCGCGCTGGTGCTGGTCGCCGTCACCGTCGTGGGCGCTGCCGCCCTCATCGGCGTGGGACGCCTGTCCAACGCAAGCAGCGCGCGCGGCAATCTCGACAACGCGATCGAGAAGCTCTCCGCTGCCGAGCCGGGCGTGCTGCAGGTGGACAACGCCGTACGAAGCGAGATCACCTCGGCGCTTGTTCCGGCCTCGACCGAGGCGCTTGACGTCTCGGCGGAGGCCAGTAGCGACCTCAATGACGCGCTGGCGTACCTGGACGAAGCGGTCTCAGGGCTCTCGAACGGCGATGCGGTGTTGGCCGCCGCGGTTCGAGACGCGGTGCTCTCACGCAAGACGATGCTCTCCGAGGCGGACAGCGTGCTGAAGGTCGATATGCGCGCGGGCGCAGTGCTCGATGCAGCGCGCGAAGCGTGGACGCTTGCGGCCGAGGCAGGGACGCTCACGGTGAACGCTGCGACCGAGTACAACAAGCACACCAAGGCCGGCGTCGAGGCGTCTACCAAGGCCTCGAACGAAGCCACCGCGAAGCTCAGAGCCGCACGCTCGCTACTCGACACCGTGACCGCGGGATTCCCCGAGGCGGACATGTCGCCGTTCACGAGCTACATCGATGCGCGCCTGAAGCTTCTCGACAGCTCCCGGAAGATAGACTCGACGTGGCTCGCGGGCAAGGTTGAGGACGCCAACAAGCTCCTAGACGCGTACAACGCCGAGGAGAAGAAGATCGTGGCCCAGGCGACGGCGCTCACCACGACGCCGGCAGGCGCTCTTGCCGACGCATACGAGACGCTCACGAAAGACGCGATCGCGCGGTACTTCGAGGCGCGAGACGCCGCGCGGGCGGCGGACGACCGGGTGAAGGCTGCAGCCGCGCAGTGACACACTGCGCGTAAACAAACGAGGAGGATGCATGGACACGGCTTTCTGGTCCGCATGGTGGTGGCCGGCGCTTACGGCGACGCTCGGATTCGTGTACGTCGGTTTGCTCGTGAAGCAGTGGTACGAGCGCCGCAAGCCCCATCAGCTGGCCTGGGCGGTCGGCTTCCTGTTCTATGCGGTCGCGGCCGTCATGGAGGCAGTCTCTGAGCTGACCGGGACGTGGGATCCAACCGTGTATCGCATCTACATGGTGCTTGCCGCGTCGATGGTCGGGTTTCTCGGTCTGGGCACGCTCTATCTCATCACCAAGAAGAAGACGCTCGGCAACATCTACCTGGTGTTCAACCTGATCGCACTCGGCGTGTTCCTCTACGGCGTCTTTACGACCACGCTCATCACCGAGAACCTGGTCGCCGGCATCACGGTCGGCGGCTCGGCGCTTGGTGAGAGCATGTCGTTTCCGCGCGCGATGAGCTTCGCGTTCAACATCCCGGGTTCGCTTCTGTTGCTTGGCGGCTCGGCGTGGTCGGTCGTGAAGTTCTGGCCCAAGCCCGAGTACCGCTACCGCTCGTGGGCGAACGTGCTCATCTTCGTGGGAACCCTCATCATCGCGGGCGCCGGCTCCATGGCGCGGGCGGGTCAGACCGTTGGCCTGTATCCGGGCGAGATGGTTGCCTCCGCGCTGTTGCTTTGGGGCTTCCTGAAGGCCGGCACGCTGCAGAAGGGCGCCGAGGCGATCAAGGCGCGTCGGGCGGGCGATCAGCCCTCCTCGTAACCGCTTCCAAGGCGCGCAAGCGCTCCAACATCGAACACGATGACGTCGGCGCCCCTCACGGCGACGACGTCATCGTCGCGTAGGCGGGCGAACGCGCGTGATAGCGTTTCGGGAACCGTGCCGAGCGACGCCGCCAGCTCGGCCTTGCTCATGCCGAGTGAGACCTTCAGCCCCTCGGGGGTCGCTTCGCCAACGGCGAGCGCACGCTGGAAGAGGTAGCGAGCGAGGCGACCGGGGACGTCGAGCGCGAGCGTCTGTACGACGGCCGTGAGGTTCACGACCCGTGATGCGAGGTCGGCGATGAGGCTGCGGGCGACGACGGGTTCCTCGGCCATGAGGGCGAAGAGCGCCTCGCGGTCGAGCCAGGCGACGGTCGCGTCGGTGGCGGCCTCGACGTTCGCGGGGTTGCGTCCGCCCGCGAGCGCGGCGACGGCCACGAACGGCTCGCCGGACTCCACCGTCTCGAGCGTGATGCTGCGGCCATCCGCCTGCAGGTGGAAGACGCGCGCCTTCCCCGAGACGATCACGCCGAGCCGCCCTGCGGGCTCGCCCTCGACCGCGAGTTGCGTCCCGCGCGTCGCTTGCTGCACCTGCGCGGCAAGCGCGAGTCGCGCAATCGCGTCCGCACTTGCGGCGCGCCACAACCGGCATGCGGTGAACGCGGCCAGTACGTCGGGTCGGGGGGTTTCGCTCGGCACCATGAGCCTCCTCGGCAAAGTCACCTGCCGATTTTGACATGAGTCAAGGTTCGCCGCGAACCGTGGGGGTACAGTCTGCCCAGTCGAGGAAAGGAATGTGCGTGGGGGAATCCAGCATGGCCGAGAAGTTCCAGGCGCGTATGGCGGACAAACAGGTCCGCAAAGACACGCGCACCCTTGGCGATTTCGTTGGCATCTACTGCAAGGGCAACCACAGCGACCGTGTTCGCACCCCGCTTGTGAGCGACGCTGCTGTCCTTGGCGTGTACGACTCGGGCACTCCGGTGCTGTGCGACGAATGTGCCGAGCATCTCCGCTATGCCGAGAAGCGCCGCGCGTTCTGCCCTAAGGACCCAAAGCCATTCTGTGCCCATTGCGACACGCACTGCTACAAGTCTGACGAGCGTGCGTGGCAGCAGCAGATGATGCGCTTCAGCGGGCCCCGCTCGGCGCTCCACGGCTACGCGATCGAAGGCATCAAACACGCGCTCGAAGCGCGCAAGTACCGCAAACAGGCCGGCACGTCCGGCGCGAGGAAGGAATCCTGATGACCACCACCATCACCCGACAGATCGTCCACATCGACGAAGCGCTCTGCACCGGCTGCGGCCTGTGTGTGTCGCCATGCGCCGAGGGCGCCATCGTCATCGAGAACGGCAAGGCGAAGGTCGTGCGCGAAGAACTGTGCGATGGCGCCGGGTTCTGCCTGGGCGTCTGCCCCACCGGTGCGCTCACCATTAAGACGCGCGAGACGGTGCCCTTCGATCACGAGGCCGCCGAGGAGATCGTGGCCGAGAAGCTCAAGACGTACATCCCGCAGGCGTGCTACGTGTGCGGTACGGACGAGGATCATGCGCCGCTTCTGCCGGTGCGCACCCAAGGGAATAGCACCTGGGTGTGCACGCGGTGCTTGCCTTCGCTGATTCACGGGTAAGGGGTGGGGGCGCGACGCTTCGCGGTACAGATCTCCGGCTCAAACAGTCCTCGCCGGGGGCCCTCGGCGGCGCGAACGCTTCGCGTTCTCGCCACCTTCCCCGGCTGCGGAACTCGCCGGAGACCCGCACCGCAAATCGTCGCGACAGCGCCTCACGCAACAGAGGCAGACAACACGTGCCCATCCGGGTTGGAAAAAGGAGTGAAGACCTATGTTCTGCAATCAATGTGAACAGACCAACAAAGGTGTTGGGTGCACGACCGTTGGGGTGTGCGGCAAGACCGCTGATGTGGCGGCGCTGCAGGACCTCGTGGTGCACCAGGTGAAGGGGATCGCGGCGATCGCGGTCGCTGGCGCGAAGGTCGGCGTCGTCGATCACGACGCCGATGTGTACACCACGCAGGCGCTCTTCACCACGGTCACCAACGTCGACTTCGACGCCGAGCATCTGGCGGGTGTCATCCGCGAGGGCGCGGCCGTAAAGGCAGCGCTGCTGGCGAAGGTCGAAGCAGCCGGTGGCGTCGTGGATGCAAGCGACCCGGCGGTCGCGTTCGGGCCGTCAAGCGACCTCGCGGAGCTTGTCGCGCAGGGCGAAGCCGTGGGGCTCTTCTCGGACCGCAGGCGTGACGAGAACGTGCAGGCGCTGCAGCAGACCGCCGTTTACGGCCTCAAGGGCATCGCGGCGTACGCGGACCACGCGCGCGTCCTCGGTCACGAAAACCCGGACGTCTACGCGTTCATGCACGAGCTCTTGGCAGCGCTCTCCGACACGAGCCTCGACCTGAACGACTGGGTCGCGCTCACGCTCAAGACCGGCGAGGTCAACCTGTGGGTCATGGAGCTGCTCGACGCGGCGAACACCGGCGCGTACGGGCATCCGGTTCCCACCTCGGTCCCGCTCGGCCATCGTCCCAACAAGGCGATCGTGGTCTCGGGACATGACCTCAAGGATATCAAGGAGCTCCTGGAGCAGACCGAGGGCCTTGGCATCGACATCTACACGCACGGCGAGATGCTGCCGGCGCACGGCTACCCGGAGCTCAAGAAGTACCCGCACTTCTACGGGCACTACGGCACGGCGTGGCAGAACCAGCGCAAGGAGTTCGACGCATTCCCGGGCGCCATCCTCATGACGACCAACTGCATCCAGAACCCGCGTGACACGTACGCCGACAACATCTTCGCGACAGGCCGAGTGGCGCACCCGAACGCGATCCACGTCGACAACGGCGACTTCAAGGCCGTCATCGACCGCGCACTCGAGCTCCCCGGCTTCACCGACGAGTTTGACGGCGGCTCCGTCATGGTCGGCTTCGGCCGCAACGCGGTGCTCTCGGTGGCCCCGACCGTCATCGAGGCCGTGAAGTCCGGCGCAATCAAGCACTTCTTCCTCGTGGGTGGATGCGACGGCGCCAAGCCGGGTCGCAGCTACTACACCGACTTCGTGGAGGAGGCTCCTGCCGACACGATCGTCCTCACGCTCGCGTGCGGGAAGTTCCGCTTCTTCGACAAGCAGCTTGGTGACATCGGCGGCATCCCGCGCCTGCTCGACGTGGGCCAGTGCAACGACGCCTACAGCGCCATCAAGATCGCCGTCGCGCTTGCCGAGGCGTTCGAGGTCGGCGTGAACGAGTTGCCGCTTTCGATGATCCTGTCGTGGTACGAGCAGAAGGCTGTCGCGATCCTGCTGACGCTGCTCCACCTCGGCATCACCGACATCCGCCTCGGACCCACCCTGCCGGCGTTCATCACGCCCGCGGTGCTCCAGGTGCTCGTCGACAACTTCGATATCAAGCCGATCGGTGCCACCGCTGCCGAGGACCTCGCAACGATCCTCGGTGCGGCGTGAGCGAGTTCGAGACCGTTGAGACTCCGGAGACGGCGGCCCCTTCGCGGGGCCGCCGGATTCTGGTTCGCGTGCTTCTCGGCATAGGCTGGACGATCGCGACGCTCGTGGCGCTCGGCATCGTGCTGTATCTCTTCGGCGGCATGTGGGTGCGCACGCCCGAGATGCGCGCTGCGTATAGCGACCTTGTGGCGAGCGGGCAGCAGCCGGCCATCGAGCGCACGCTGGTCGTTCCGATCCCCGGTTGCGTGTGCCACAGCGACGACCCCGTGCTGCAGGCGCAGCACTCAACGCGGCATATCCGCGACTGCTTCACCTGCCACTAGCGCGAAGGGTCCGATCGCGGTGTAAGCTTGATCGACGTGTCGGTCTTGGCCGAGGAGTGAAGTGCTCAAACGCGTGCGAGAGCTGCTGTTGATCGCCTCCGCGGTCGGTCTCGCGCTGATCGCGTTCTCGCTTGCCGCGCACTCATCGTTCGCCGTTGGGCCTGTGACCGTCGGCGCTACATTCCACCCGGGCGTCGGTCGCACCAGGCTTGCACTGCCGCCATTCGGCTCCGTCGACGCACGCACGCACGACGCACCGGTGCGTGTTGAGCTGCGCCTCGAGGACGTCGCCATCACCGAAGTCCAGCGCTGGGTTGCCGAGGGTGTGCCCACCGGAGACACCCTCGACACCCTGCGCTCACAACTCATGTCGGGCCTCAGGCTCACGTACGCGCTGGGAGTCATCGCCGCGGCATTCACCTGCGGCCTTGTCCTGCTCGCGGCGCGGATGAAGCCACGCAGGGCAGCACTCGTGATCGGTACGCTTACGGTGGCGATGATAGTGGTGGGCGTGTGGGGAGCGCTCGCGTTCGACGAGCGGGCATTCTCACAGCCGACGTATCGCGGAGCGCTCACGTACGCGCCCGGACTCGTATCCACCGTGCAGGCGCGCCTCGTGAACGTCGGCGAGCTGCGGGACACCGTGCGCGCGGTCGCGGGAGATCTGGCCTCCTACTACGGCACGTCGCAGGTCTTCGCTTCGGGCGGGGCGATGCCGAACACCATTCGCGTGCTGCACATCTCGGACACGCACCTCGACCCTGTGGGCGGGGAGCTCGCCATCCAGCTCGCGGACGCCTTCGACGTCGCGTTCGTGCTCCACACTGGCGACATCAACGTATACGGAACCTCTTTTGAGGCTTCGGCCGCGGTCGCAGCGCTGGATACGTCTCGGCCGCTCGTGTTCGTGCCCGGCAATCATGACTCGCCCGAGATCACGCGCGCTCTCGCCGGGCTTGAAGGCGTCACGGTGCTGGAGAACACGTCGACCGTGGTCGCCGACCTGCGCGTGTTCGGAGCGCCCGATCCGGTCAGCCGAGACTTCAGCGTTGAGCCGGACAAGCAGCAGATGGCTCTGCTGGCCGAGAAGGCAGCCGCCTCCCTGAGGGCGGCGATCTCATCCGCCGGCAAGAAGCCCGATATCATCGCGGTGCACAACCCTGCGATGCAGCAACCGTTCGCAGGCCTGGCACCGATTGTCCTGAGCGGCCACACGCACACGCCAGCGCTCGTCTTCCGTGACGACACCTGGTGGCTGAACGCCGGGACGACAGGGGGAGTTGCGTTTGGTGGCCCCGACGGTTCGCAGACTGCCTACTCGGCAGCGGTGCTCTACTTCTCCGACTCGCTGCCGCACAGGCTGGTCGCCATCGATCGCATCGAGGTCAATGGTGTGACGCGTGAGACGTCGCTCAAGCGCACGACGATCGAGCCCGAGCCAGCACCGTAGCATGAGCGTCCTGAACCCCGCGTCACGAGGCCGCCCCTGCGGTATCATTACCGGAAGAACGCCCGCGCCGCCGCACGGCGCGCCGATACCGCCGCTACCGCTGGAGGAGCGATGCCGCAGCTCATCGAGCACGTGCAGCACCTTGCCGAGACGATCGGCCCGCGCCCGGCGACGACCGATGCCGAGGTAGAAGCCGCCAATTACATCGACGACGTCTTCCGTGCTCGCGGCCTTGAGGTCGAGCACCAGGAGTTCGACTGCCCCCGCACGTACGCATGGGCGTTCGTTGCGTATCACTTCCTTACGCTGGGCGCGGCCGTTCTGTCGCGCTGGTTCGGCTGGCCAGCGTTCCTGATAGCGGTCGCCTCGGCGGTGCTCATGTGGTTCGATCTCGACACGCGTTGGGGACTCAGCAATCTCATGCCGAAGGGGCCGAGCCAGAATGTGATTGCTCGGCACGTCCCGAAGGCTCGACGCAACGAGCGCATCAAGCGGGTCGTGATCGTCGCGCACTACGATTCGGCCAAGTCGTCGCTCGCGTTCAGCCCCGGCATGGTGAAGAACTTCGGTCTCACCTTCGCGCTCATGAAGTGGCTTACCTTCGTCACGCCAGCCGTCATCTTCGTCTCGGCGCTGCCCTGGACGAAGGGGTGGAAGCCGTGGAGCTGGTACGCAACCCTCGCGGTTGCCGCCTACCTGCTCATCCCGCTCTTCATCAACGTCCACCGCGAGCTGTTCATGCACGCGGTGGACGGTGCGAACGACAACGCTTCGGGCGTCGCGGCGATGCTCGGCGTCATGGAGCTCACGGTGCCCGAGCCCGAGTCGGAGCCGTCGCGCTACGTGCCAGAGCCGCCGGTGCGGCGCACCCCCGAGGTCGCGGTCGAAGCCGACGTCGTCCTCGACGACGCGCTGCTCTCGTATACGCCTATCGCGCCAGCCGCCGATGAGATCCGGCGCTCGTCGCTCGGCAGCTTCGGCGATGTCGATTGGGATGCCGAGGAGCCTGCGCGTCCATCGTCCGGTCAGGCGAGTTTCGACCTTGGCGACACTGCCGGCTGGGACGTGCTTGCCGATGAACCCCGACCTGCGGCGCCCGCGCCTACGCCAGCACCCACCGAGCCCGAGCGGGCCGAGAAGCACGGCCTGCGCGATTGGCTTGGCCTGGGAGGCAACTTCGACGCGCGTCATGAAGGCAAGCGCATCGGCCATTGGGAGAATTTCAGCGACGAAGATGACGATGACGGATTCGGCGTCAAAGGCGGAACCGCCGGCGACGCAGCATTCGAGGACCCGGAATTCGCAGCCAGCGAGGCAGCCCGCATCAGGCGCCGCGTTACCACCGGCATCGACCGTGCTCTTACGGAGAAGGAAGTCTGGTTCGTCGCAACCGGTGCCGAGGAAGTGGGCACGTGTGGCATGCAGGCATTCCTCAAGGAGTACGAAGAGGACCTGCGTGACGCGCTCATCATCAACCTCGACAACATCGGTACGGGCGCGCTGCACTGGGTCACGAGCGAGGGCATGGCACGCCGCTACCATTGCGACCGACGGCTTGCCTCCTCGGCGAAGCGCGTGGCCCGAGAAGAGGACCTGCCGGTACGCGGTCGCGAGTACCGCGGCTTGTCCACCGACGCGACGCCTGCGCTCGCCCGCGGGTTCAAGGCGATGAGCGTGATGGCATTCGACATCAACGGACGTCTTCCGAACTGGCATTGGCGGACTGACACGACCGACAACGTGAACCCCGAGAACCTCGAGCTTGCAGCCACGTTCGTGGCGAAGCTGATCCGCGAACTCTAGCCCCGGGCGACTGCGTGCTACACTCAGTCGTCGCGTGTGCCGTGCCGGGGGCGCTACTTGTACGGAGGGTCGTTTGAAGCAAAGCAAGCTCGCGAAGGCGTTCGCTCGCACTGCGGTCGTCTCGTGGCGTGAACACCCCACTCAGTACGATATCGAGGCCCTGCGCGGCAATATCGAGCGCGTTGGTCTCGTCATCCGCGTGCGCTGGGCGATTGTCGCCGCGCTGGCGGTCTTCTCGGTGGTCGCTGCGTTCGTCTACGCGCAGGAGGTGCCGTTCCGGCAATTCGTGCAGAACATGACGATTCCGGCGTTCGCGCTGTGCTTCGTGCTCAGCTACAACACCTTCTACCAGATGACGTACCGCAAGGTCGGTAACGTCGCGTTCCTGAACCAGGCACAGCTCATCTTCGACATCATCGTCACGTCGATGCTCGTGTACTACAGCGGCGGAGTGTACTCGTGGTTCTCCTCGATGTACCTGCTCTTCATCCTCGAAGGCGCCTTCATCCTGCCGAAGAGATGGCACGTATGGATGCTTGTCGTGTTCTCGGCGCTGCTCTACGGTTTCGTCGTCGGCTCCGAGTACCTCGGCTGGATTCCGCACATCGACATGCCGTTCGTGACGAATCACCTGCAGTCGAACGCTACCTACGTGATGGTTCGCTATCTGTGGAAGGTCACGATGTACGGTGGCGCCGGCACGATCGGTATTCTGATGATGCAGCGCATCCACCTCCGCGAGAAGGAACTGCGCGAAAGCTCGTTTGTTGATGAGACTACCGGGCTGTTCAACCGCCCGTACTTCCACCGCGTGCTCTCGAACGAGATCGAACGCGCGCGCCGCGGAGGTCGCGATCTTGCGATCATGATCGCCGACGTGCACAAGTTCGCCGAGCTCAACCGCGTCTTCGGTCTCGATGTCGGCGATGAGATCCTGGCTGCGTTGGGCGGCGTGCTTCGCGAAGTCTCGCACGACGAGAGCCTCGATGAGGCGCACGAGCTGCATGTGGCGTGCCGCGTCGGTGGCGAGGAGATGGCCATCATCGTGCCGCAGTACTCGCGCTACGAGGGAGAGGTCGCGCCTGCCCGCGAGCGCGTGACCGTAATGGCCGAGGCGTTCCGCTCGCGCGTCGAGGCGATGCGCGTTCGCGGCCTAAGCGTGACCGTGAGCGTCGGTGTGGCTGTGTTCCCGGATGACGGCGACACGTTCGACACGCTCGTCGATGCGGCCGATCATGCGCTCTTCGAGGCATCTGCCGCCGGCGGCAACCGTGTCGTAAGCGCCTCCGAGCTTGTCCCGGACCACGAGGACGACGAGCTGTGAACGCCGCACCTAATCGGCGTCATGCGCTCGTTGCGGTTGCGGCGACCATAGTCGCCCTCGGGCTTTCCGTCTCGATACTGCTCATGCCGTGGTTCACCTACGTGGCGGTTCCGCCCTCTGGTGCAATGGAGCTCACCGGGCTATCCGAGGTGGAAGTGCGAGAGGTCGCCGAGCACGTGAGGTACTTCGTCACCCACGCGGATGCCCCGCCGCTGCCAGCGACGATCAACGACGGTCCCGGGTTCGATGAATCCACAGTTGCGCACCTCGTTGACGTGCGGAAGGTGATCATCACAGCGCGCTGGATCACACTCCTCGCCACGATCCTTCTCGGCGTGGTGGCTGCCGAGGCGCTGTCGCGTGGTGAGCTCAAGGGAGTCTCGGGCGGGCTCAGGACCGCAGGGTGGACGTCTGCCGGACTGGTCGCGTTACTCGGTATCGTGGGAGTCTCCGATTTCGATAGCTTCTTCTCGGCATTCCACGGCGTCTTCTTCAAGGCGGGGACCTGGACGTTCCCGTCCGACGCGATGATTATCCGGGTGTTTCCGCTGCCGTTCTGGACGGTTGCGACCGCCTCGTGGGCCGCTGCGGCACTCCTGCTCTCGGCCTTGCTCGTTCTTGCGGGCGTTATGGGTAAAAGGGTCTCAAGGGACCTGCCTGTCAATTAATGTTCACAAAGCGTCGAATACGTGTACACTTTCCTTCGGGGAAGGCTTTCACAGTGGTGTTTTGCCCCCGGTCGGGGGGCTGGGGTTGTAGCATCCGTCGCGCAATGGAGGTGAGCGGTCTAGTGGCTGCCAAAGAAGGTTACTGCGTGAAGTGCAAGGAGAAGCGCGAGATCAAGGACGCGCAGGAGATCACGATGAAGAACGGCCGTCCGGCAACGCAGGGCCTGTGCCCGACGTGCGGGACCAAGATCTTCAAGATCGGCAAGTAACCAGCACTTCGCGATTGCAGAACGTCGCTCGGGCACCGCTTCCCAACAGGGACGGTGCCCGTTCGCGTTCAGGCGGCGGGCGGCATGAAACTGCCTATTGACGCTACTATGGGGCAGGAATAGTCTGCGTAAATGCTTTCATTCAGACGGAGCCGAAACGCGGATCCGCGAACTGGGGGTCACAGGCAGTGAATATCGTCGTCGTGGGATGCGGGCGCGTTGGGTCGCAGCTCGCAACGCTCCTCTCGGTCGAGGGGCACAACGTCGTCGTGATCGACCGGGACGAGGATGCATTCCGTCGTCTCGGCAGCACCTTCAACGGCGTGACGATCAAGGGTCTCGGCTTCGACGAGGAAGTGCTCGAGGAAGCCGGCCTCCGAGAGGCCGATGCGTTCGCGGCCGTCACTAACCTCGATAACACCAACCTGATGGCAGCCGAGGTCGCCCGTAAACTCTTCGGCGTGAAGCACGTCGTCGCGCGCCTCTACAACCCCGTACGCGAGCGCACCTACCAGCAGCTCAACCTCGACTATGTCTGCGGCACCACGCTCGTGGCCGAGACACTCATGGAGAAGATCAAGTCCGGACACGGACATCACCTCAGCACGGTCGGTGACGTCGAGGTCATCGAGTTCAAGTGCTCGGAGCACGCAGAGGGCAAGCGCATCCGCGATATCGAGATCGATCACGGGTTCCGGATCGCAGCGGTCCTGCGCGGCTCGTCGACGTTCATTCCGAAGGAAGACACCATCGTCAAGTCCGGCGACATCATGATCGCCGCGGTCAAGGACGAGGCCTTCGGCAAAGTCGCTCGATACATGGAGGAGTAGCCGTGTACGTCGTGGTCAACGGAGGCGGCAAGGTCGCCTCATACCTGGCTCGCACGCTGCTTGAAGGCGGTCATGCTGTGGCGCTGATCGAGAAGCGCGAGGATGTCGTCCACAAGCTCTCATCCGAGTTGCCGGGAAGCCCGCTGATCATCCAGGGCGACGGTTGCGATGCGGCGTATCAGGAGGATGCGGGCGTGTCTCGGGCAGACGTCTTCGTCGCCGCAACCGGTGACGACGACGATAACCTCGTCTCGTGTCAGCTCGCGAAGGTTGCGTTCGGTGTTCCGAGAACCGTCTCCCGCGTTAACAACCCCAAGAACGAGCGCATCTTCAACGCGCTGGGCATAGAAGCCATCTCGTCCACCACGATCATCTCCCGGATGATCGAGGAAGAAGCGACGATTGGCGACATCCGCACCCTTACGAGCCTTCGCCGCGGCAACATGGCGATCGTGGAGATCGAACTGCCGACCGACCGCTGCGTTGTGTGCGGCAAGAAGGTAGCGGCACTCAACCTCCCGGTGGACTGCATTCTGGTCGCACTCATTCGCAACGACGAGGTCATCACCGTACATGGCGACACCGAGCTCGACGCAGGTGACGTCGTCATCGCCTTCACCAAGACCGAGCATGAAGCCAAGCTCAAGCGGGCGCTCACGGGGGTATAGGTCGATGGCACAGCATAAGCACGCCGAGCGCGGAATCACGCGCCTCGAGCGGTGGCCCCTCTACATTGGCGGCATCCTCACCGAGACGCTCTACGTGCTCGGGCTCACGGGCGCGGCGCTCCTGATGGCCGTGATCGCGATGGCGATCTGGCGATGATTCTCCGTCCACGCAAGCAGGATCATCTGCTTATCGGCAAGTACACCGGAAAGATCGTCACCGGTGTTGGCCTGTTGATGGTCATTCCGCTCATCACGTCCATCGTGTTCCAGGAATGGGACACAGCTATCGACTTCGTGATCAGCATCTCGGCGTGCCTCATCTTCGGGTTGGGCACGCAGCTGGTGTGTCGCACCGAGCGAGACCTCAACTGGAGCCACGGCCTCGTTGTTGCCTCGGGCTCGTGGATTGTCGCGACGATCCTCGGCGCGTTGCCGCAGTGGCTTTCGGGTCATGAGGGTTCGTATCTAGATGCCATGTTCGATGTCATGAGCGGCTACACCACGACCGGGCTATATTTGCTTCAGGACCTCGACCACATCTCCCGCGGTCTGAATATGTGGCGACACCTGCTGACGTACGCAGGTGGTCAGGGGATCGTCGTCATCGCACTCACGTTCCTCTTCAAGGGGACCGCTGGCGCATACAAGGTGTACGTCGGCGAGGGCAAGGACGAGCGGCTCCTGCCCAACGTTGTCCAGACCGCGCGCGCGATCTGGCTCGTGTCGCTTACCTGGTTGGTCATCGGCACGACTGCGCTCTTTGGGACCGGTCTGCTTCTCGGCCAGGAGCCTGTTCGTGCATTCCTGCACGGACTGTGGGTGTTCATGGGGGCGTGGTCGACCGGCGGTTTCGCGCCGCAGTCGTTCAACACCTTCTGGTTCCACTCGATCACCTACGAAGTGCTCAGTGTGATCATCTTCGTCGCAGGATCACTCAACTTCGCGCTGCACTGGGCGCTCTGGACGGGGAATCGCAAGGAGATTCGCCGCAACGTAGAGACCGTGAGCTTCACAGTGACGCTCATGGTGACCACCCTGATTGCGACGTTCTGGCTTGCGAAGTCAGGTGTGTATCCCGATGCGATGTCGCTCTTCCGCAAGGTGTTCTACCAGCTCGCATCGGGGCACACCACCACCGGCTTCTCGACCATCTACTCCAAAGCGTTCATCAGCCAGTGGGGTCCCGTCGGGATGATCGCGACCACGGTCGCCATGGCGATCGGCGCCTCGGCATGCTCGACTGCCGGCGGTATCAAGGGAATCCGAATCGGCATCGTCACTAAGGCGTTTCTGCAAGACGTCCGGAAGATGATCTCGCCCGAGTCGGCCGTCGTCCGCGCGAAGTTCCACCACATCCGTGACATCTTCCTGGAGGATGGACTCGTCCGCAGCGCGCTCATGATCACGGTCGCTTACCTCACGATGTACGCGCTCACGGCCTTCGTCGGGACGCTCTACGGCTACCCGCTGGTGACTTCGATGTTCGAGGCGGTCTCGGCAGGTTCGAACACGGGCCTCTCGTGCGGCCTGACCGACCCGTCAATGCCCGACCTGATGAAGGCGCTGTATATCTTCGTCATGTGGCTTGGCCGTCTCGAGTTCATGTCGGTGTTCGCCCTGATCGGCTACGCGTTCTCGATAGTGAGGGGCCGCAAGTGAAGCGCCGGATCATGATCGCCGCACTCCTGCTGGCTCTCGTGCTTGGCGCCCTCGCGCTGGGCGGATGTAGAGAGGCGGACAATCCCCAGGCCAGCCCGAACGAACCATCAAGCGGCGGGCTCGTCGATGCGCCGAAGGAGTGGGACGGTAAGATCGTGAGCTTCACCGGCGAGGCGATCGGCGAGGCTATGGTCCGAGGCGACAAAGCGTGGATCCATCTCAACGACGATGCCTACTACCTCAAGAACGTCGAGGAGGGCGCGCAGCTCGGTGGCTACAACGCCGGCATGGCTGTGTGGATCGATGCCTCACTTGCCAAGCAGATCCAGTTCTTCGGGGACTACAAGCACGAGGGTGATGTCGCAAAGGTGAGCGGCGTGTTCAACGCGGCGTGCGCCGAGCACGGTGGCGACATGGACATCCATGCAACCTCCCTTGAGATCCTGACTAGCGGCCGAGATGCCCAGGACCCGGTGAAGACCGACAAGCTCGTGTGGGCTGTGGTGTTGGCACTGATCGCCGGCGGGTTGTTCCTGCTCAACCGCTCGTGGGGCGAGTGGGGACCTGACAGTCGGAACGACTAGCTCCACGATTTGCCGCCCGAGCGAGGCCTGTCCTACAATACGCGTCACGATTGCGGACGTAGCTCAGTTGGTAGAGCGAGAGCTTCCCAAGCTCTAGGTCGCGGGTTCGAGACCCGTCGTCCGCTCCAATGAAATGACCGAAGGCCGCCTGCGGGCGGCCTTCGTGCTTCCGCCTGTCGGGCGCGTCTGCCGCTCATCGACCCACCACTTCACGCGCTTCGCGAGTGGGGGTACGATACCGAACATCAGTTCGATACCGCTGCCCCTCAACTCCCCGGCGGATCTGCGATCGGGGGTGCGTCATGGGGCGGCGTTTTGTTTCTCGGGCATCGATGTTGGCGTTTGCGATGCTGATGGTGCCTTCAGTCGTTCTGGCCGGCGCGGGGCTGGAGCGTCCTGTCGGGGGCGCGATAGCGCTACGATTCGGCGCTGCGTTCTCGTCGGCAGGGAAGCAGTACACACATCGTGGCCTGGATATGCAGGCCGAGGCCGGCGAGGGCGTTGCAGCGCCTGCCGACGGTGTCGTGACGTTTGCGGGCGAGGTGCCCGCTGATGGCGGGGGGCGTACGGTTGCCGTCACCATCACAACAGCAGATGGTCTGCTCGTTAGCGTGACACCGCTGGATCGTGCGAGTGTTCGTCGCGGTGACTCAGTGACCGCGGGAACCCGGGTGGGAGTGGTCGCCGGGGATGGGGATTCCTCCTCGGCTGGCTCCCATGTACATCTCAGTGTTCGTGACGCTGGAACGTACGTCGATCCGGAGCCGCTGCTCAGATCGGTCGGCACGGCGCCGGAACCGGTGAGTGTGGCCGGAGGGAGCGGTTCCGAGCCGTCTGACGGACGTTCGGACTCACCAGGACCGTCGTCCTCGATTCGAGCGAGCAGCGGAGCGAGCGCGTCGCAGGGTCTCTCCGCAAGCAGTTCGACGCACGTCGAGCTGACGCTCACGCCCGCACAAGTCGAAGCGATCCGTCAGGCGTTCTCGGCCGAGATCGGGCGGATGCGCTCAGGACACGGCCGGATGAGAACAACCGGGTTCGGTGAGAGAACGCTCGCAGACACCCTGCGTGCGGCCATACCGAGGACAGCCGCGGTCGTTCCTGTCGGGAGCGCAGGAGTCGGCCTCCTCGCCGCAGCAGCTCTCGGTGCTGTTATCGTGCGCAGGCTTCGTCCTGCAGAGAACATGGCCCGTGCCGGACTGCGTGAACTGTAAAGGAAAGCGTGGTGTGTCAGAGCCGGGGGTTACACCGTTTGTGGACGCGGCGCGACTCTGGTACACTGCGAAAGCTTCATTTCCTGCTCTGGGCAAAAGCCTTCTTGTCCCAGGGCCGCAGTAGCCCAAGGGAGGTGAACCATTGAAGGCTTACGAACTCATGCTTGTTCTCAACCCCAGCCTCGATGACGAGGCGCGGGAATCCATCCTGGCTAAAACCAGGGCTGTGATCACCGCTGACGGGGGTGTTGTCGATTCCGAGGATGCCTGGGGTAAGCGCCGCCTCGCTTTTGAAATCGACAAGCAGACTGACGGCGACTACAACGTTGTCATGTTCCATGCGACCACCGCCGCCATCGCCGAGCTCGACCGCGTCCTGCATATCACTGACCCGGTCATCCGCTTTATGATCCTCCGCCGCGACGACCTTTCCTAAGGTAGCGCACGGATAAGCGGACTTACTCGCGGCATACGCCGCACAGCGAGGTGGAGAACATGGGCATCAACAGAGTCAACATCACCGGTAACCTGACGCGTGACCCGGAGCTCCGTTCAACGAGCTCTGGTATGAACGTGCTCAAGATGGGCGTTGCGGTCAACGATCGCCGCAAGAACCCGACCTCTGGCGAGTGGGAAGACGTCCCCAACTTCGTGGACGTCACGGTTTTCGGCGCACGTGCCGAGGCCCTCAGCCGCTTCCTCAGCAAGGGCTCCAAAGTGGCGATCGAAGGCAAGCTGCGCTGGAGCCAGTGGGAGAACCCGCAGGGCGAGAAGCGCTCCAAGCTCGAGGTCGTCGCAGACGAGATCGAGTTTCTGAGCTCACGCGAAGGTGGTTCGGGCGGCGGCGGTAGCTACCAGCCCCCCGCGGCTCCTTCCAGTGATCTCGACGGCGAGGAAATCCCGTTCTAGAACGCACTACTACTGAGCTCCGGCGGAACCCTCCCGCCGGAAGCTTGTGACACCGGCCAGATGGCCGCGAAAGGAGGTTGGACGAACGTGAGCGATTACGCCCGTAAGCCGAAGCGCAAGTATTGCGCTTTTTGCAAGGATCACGCTGAGTACATCGATTACAAAGACGTGAACACGATGCGTAAGTACATGACCGACCGTGGCAAGATCAAGCCGCGCCGCGTTTCGGGCAACTGCGCACAGCATCAGCACCAGCTCTCGACCGCTATCAAGCGTGCTCGTGAGATGGCACTCGTGCCGTACGCCGTTCCGGTAGTGAGCGGAAAGGTCGATGGCAAGCGCGGTCGCGGATAACAACGCGCCGGCTCGTCCGGTTCGCTTGCCGCTCGCCTTTGTGGCGTGCATTCTCGGCGCACTCTTGTCGCTGGGGATGCCGTACTTCGGCCTGCCGGTAGCCGCCGGAGCGCTTGCCTGGTTGTGGTATCGCGGTCAGCGGTTGGCGACGTTTGCTGTCGCGATCGTGTCTGGTGGACTGACGTTCCTGCTCAACCCTGCTGGACCCTTGTACGTGATTCCGTTCTTGCTCATCGTGGGGCCGCTCGTTGCGGTGCTGGTTCAGCACCGCTCGGTGGCAACCGCGCTGTTCGTGAGTACGGTGCTCATGTCATCGGTATGGTTCGGCATGGTGGTAGGCGCGGCATCTGCGCAAGACATGTCGGTGAACGGCTTTCTGGACTCGGTCGTAAAGACTGTGACACAGCCGGCACGCGACTCGATCGTTGGCGATACGGCAGCGGCTCGTGATTCTCGCGAGCAGATCACGTATCTCGAAACCGCGGTCGCGCGGTTGTGGCCAGCCGTCATCGTGATCATGAGTTTCTTCACGGCGCTCGGCACGGTCCTAGCGGTTGCGCTATCGGCCCGCGCAAGCGGTGCAGTTGTAAAGTCACCACCCGAGCTCGACCGTCTGGACCTGAGTCCGCACGTTGTGTGGGGACTCATCGTAGGTGGCGCATTGCTGGCTGCCGACACGTTCCTCGGCGGATGGCACGGTGGTGTGCTGGGCGCGGTCGGAGAGAACATGCTCCGAATCACGCAGTGGGTGCTCTTCCTGCAAGGTGTCGCAGTGTTCGCGGGTTTGTACAAGCGGGCCGGGTTTTCTCCGCTGTCGAAGGCGTTCGGGTATGTGCTTCTTGGTATCACGGAGGCATTCCTGCCGCTCGTCAGCCTCACCGGTCTGGTGGACATGTTCGTGAACGTACGGAAGCTGCCGAGAGACGGCGTCGCGCAAGTCGCGCCACCGCCTACGGACGCTTCTGGTGCCGGCCCTGAGGAAGATCGCTTCACCGAATAATGTACGGTTCGACTGTGTGGCGCGGGTGCGTCCCACAGACTAGAGTGGTAGTTACCGCGCCGCCCGACCTCGGGTCGAGGCGGACGGCACGAACGAGGAGAGACAATGAAGGTCATCCTGCTTTCCGACGTTAAGGGTCGGGGCAACGAAGGAGATGTGATCGAGGTCGCGCACGGCTTCGCGGTCAACTTCCTGCTGCCCCGGAAGATGGCTGTGGAAGCCACGCCCGGTAACCTCAAGCAGCTCGAGGCGCGCAAGCACAACATCCGCAAGCGCGAAGGCGAGCGTCACGAGGAAGCCGCGCGGCTGTCCGCATCTATCGATGGCAAGACGCTCATCATGGAGGCCAAGGCGGGCGATACCGGCAAGTTGTTTGGCTCCATCACGGCCGGTGCTGTTGCCGAGGCGCTCGCAGCGCAGCTTGGCGTGGACGTCGACCGCCGCAAGATCGGCGTGCACGGCCACATCAAGACCGTTGGCGACTTCCCTGTGGAGATTCATCTCTACATGGACGTTGTGGCCCGGATCGTCGTCCGCGTAGTCCCCGAGGGCGGCACCGCTGCTGCGCTCGAGACTGCCGCGACTCCCGAGGTCGAAGAGGTCGTTGAGGTCGTCGAGGTTGAAGCCGTCGCGGACGCCGAAGAGGCTGCCGTCGAGGTCGAAGCCGAGGTCACCGAAGAGGCTAAAGCCGAGTAATACTGCACAGGCACCGCGCGGGCGCCCCAAGCGGGGGCGCCTCGCGCATCGCCTGGCATGACGGGGGTACGAATGGCGTCGAGCGGCTCGAGTCTGGCGGATCGCGTACCGCCGCATAACCTCGAAGCCGAGCAGTCTCTGCTCGGTTCGATGTTCCTGTCTTCAGAGGCCGTCGAGACCTGTCTCGATGCGGTCAGCGAGGACGATTTCTCGCGCTCGGCACATGCGAAGATCTTCGCCGCAATCAAGTACCTCTACGGCCGGGGCGAGCCGGTCGACCAGATCACCGTCGCCGATCGCCTCCTCGCATCGGGCGATCTTGATGCGGCCGGTGGCAAGCCGTACCTGCTGGACATCACCGGCATGGTCCCCACCGCCGCGAACGCCGCGTTCTACGCCGAGATCGTGAAGCGCACCTCGCTTCTTCGCCAGCTCATCGAAGCTGGAACCGGCATCGTCGCCATCGGCTACGAGAATCCGGACGACATCGACGCCGTCATCGAACAGGCCGAGAAGCGCATCTTCGACGTTACTAACAAGCGCGTATCGAGCAACTTCCGCGGCATCGACGAACTCATGAAGACCGGGTTCGAGCAGATCGAGAAGCTCTACGACCGCAAAGAGCACATCACGGGTGTTCCTACGGGATTCCCGGACCTCGACAAGATCCTCGCTGGCCTTCACGCCGGCGACCTGATCATCCTCGCGGCGCGTCCCTCGGTGGGCAAGACCGCATTCGCACTCAACATCGCGGTCAACGCGGCGAAAGAGGGGTATCCCACCGCCGTCTTCTCGCTCGAGATGTCAAGCGAGCAGCTCGTCCAGCGCATCCTGTGCGCCGAGGCGCGCATCGACTCGCAGCGCCTGCGCACCGGCTATCTGAACGACAGCGACTGGCCGGCGATCATGCAGGCGATGGGTCGTCTTGGTGCCGCTCCGCTCTGGGTCGACGACACACCCGCGATTTCGATTCTCGAGGTTCGCGCGAAGGCTCGCAGGCTCTTCCGAGACAAGCCGCAGGGACTCATCATCGTCGACTACCTGCAGCTCATGCAGCCCCAGAACCGGCGTTCCGAGAACCGCCAGGTGGAGATCGCCGAGATCAGCCGTGGACTCAAGATCCTCTCGAAGGAACTTGGCGTGCCGATCCTCGCGCTCTCGCAGCTCTCGCGTGCGGTCGAACAGCGCACGAGCAAGCGGCCGATGCTCTCCGACCTTCGCGAATCAGGCGCGATCGAACAGGACGCCGACGTCGTCATGTTCATCCACCGCGACACGATCGGAAGCGGCGGCGGAGGTCACGACGACTTCGGCGGCGATGACGAGAAGCGCGACGGCATGCCAGGCAAGGGCGAGGCCGAGATCATCGTGGCCAAGCACCGCAACGGTCCAGTGGACAGCTGCTTCGTCGCATACCTTGACCGGTACACGAAGTTCGCGCCGCTCGCCAAGAACGTGCCCTAGGCACTTCTCGGGAGGCTAGGCCTTCAGCAGCTTCTCGAACTCGGCAGGGCTCCAGCCCACCATCGCGCGCTCGCCCACCTGGATGACCGGCACACCATACTGCCCTGTCATCGTCACCATGCGCTTCAGTCCCGCCTTGTCTTTCGCCACGTCCACATCGGTGAACTTGACGCCGTTTTCCGCGAAGTACCTCTTCGCGTACGTGCAGTACGGTCAAGTGGCGGTGGTGAAGATCGTGACGCGCTTCTGCTCGGCCATGGGGCACCTCCGTTGCGTTGGACGCACAGTACGTCCCCGAGCTGAGGGCCTCGCTAACCCGCCAGGGGGGCGACAGCCAATGCTCATCGTGGTATGAACCAGTCGTGTGATTCCGAGGAAGGGACATCCATGACCGAGCAGCGCTACGACGTCGTCATCGTCGGTGCTGGCCCCGCGGGCATCTTCGCAGCGATCGAGCTCGTCAGGTCCGGTCGCGTGAAGAAGATCCTCGTGGCCGAGCGGGGCAAGCCGATCGCGAAGCGGAAGTGTCCCGCGCGCCAGACGCACTGCATCGGGTGCGAGACGTGCGCGATCATGACCGGGTGGGGCGGCGCAGGCGCCTTCTCGGACGGGAAGCTCACACTCACCACTGAAGTCGGCGGGTGGCTCGGCGACTACATCGGCACCGAGAACCTCGAGCGCCTCATCGACGACGCCGACAAGCTGTGGCTGGAGTTCGGTGCCACCACCGAGGTGCACTCGCCCGACCCCGAGACCGCCGCGCGCCTGTCGCGCGAGGCGACGCTCGCCGAGATGCGCCTCATCCCGATGCGCATTCGCCACATCGGGACCGACCGCTCGCCGGCCGTCCTCCAGGCGATGCACGACTACCTCGCCGAGCAGGGCGTGGACGTGCGGCTTTCCTCGGAGGTCGCGCGCATCATCGCGGACAGCGGACACGTCGAGGGCATCGAGTTCTCCGACGGCACCCGGGTGCTTGCGAACGCGGTCATCGCCGCGCCGGGTCGCGACGGTGCCGACTGGCTCACGGAGCAGGCGCAGGCGCTCGGCATCGGGCTCGTCAACAACGCCGTCGATATCGGCGTGCGGGTCGAAGTCCCCGCGCCCGTGATGGAGCCGCTCACCAAGGAGCTCTACGAGGCCAAGCTCATCTACTACTCGAAGCAGTTCGGCGACCAGGTCCGCACGTTCTGCATGAACCCATACGGCGAGGTCACCACCGAGAGCTACGGCGACATCGTCACGGTGAACGGCCACTCCTTTGCCGAGGAGAGGACCGCCAACACCAACTTCGCCGTGCTGGTGAGCCAGAGCTTCACGCAGCCATTCCACGAGCCCATCACGTACGGGCGCTCGATCGCGAGCCTCGCGAACCTCCTCGGCGAGGGCATCATCGTGCAGCGCTTGGGCGATCTACGCGACGGGCGCCGCTCCACCGCAAAGCGAATCGCCGAGTCGGTCGTCGCGCCCACCATGCCGCAGGCCACCCCCGGTGACCTCAGCTTCGTGCTGCCTTACCGCCACCTTGCCGACATCCTCGAGTTCCTCGAGGCGCTCGACGAACTCGCTCCTGGCGTGGCCGGCGACGGCACGCTGCTTTACGGCGTCGAAGTGAAGTTCTACTCCTCGCGACTGGAATTGGACCAGCGTCTGCAGAGCCAGGTCGCCGGTCTCTACGCCATCGGCGACGGCGCCGGTGTCACCCGCGGGCTCATTCAGGCGAGCGCGAGCGGACTCGTTGCTGCACGCGCCGTGCTGGCTGGTGGCGTGGGCTAGTTCCCGAGTGGGCGTGATGGCGCGCTCGACCGTGGGAACCCACACGGTATGGTAGGCGTTTGGGGGGTGGGGAAATGGCGGACATCCGTCGTTGCTTCGTGCTCGGCATCTCGCTCGTGTGCGTGCTTGCCCTGAGCACCGGCTGCCTGGTGTCTCCGTACACCGCGCAGAAGAAGAATGACGTCCCGGGGCTTGTTGCAATGGCCGAGGACACCGAGGCGAACCTTGAACGTGTGCGTGAGCCAGCCGTCCAGGCGCTCGGGGAGCTCGGCACCCAGGAGGCAAAGGATGCGCTGATCAGCTGGCTTGAGAACGGCGCGCCGCCTGACCTGGAAGAGGCCGTCTACCGTGCTGCCGGTGCGACGGGCGACCTGCGTGCGGTGGATCCGCTACTCGCGGCTTTGGAGTCGATCGACCGCGACAAGACCGAGTACGAGATCGAGCCGGGCGATCAGCTCAAGCTGTGGGCGGTCATCGACGGCCTTCGCGGCCTTGTCGACCCTCGCGTGCAGAAAGCGCTCCTCGCCGAGCTGGACGCCGGCCACAGTGAGGTCATCGATGACGTCAACCTGAGTGCAGCGCTTGCAGCCCAGGGCGAGGCGATTGCGCCCGAGCTTGAGAAGCGACTGGCAAACGCCGACGACAAGGTCTTCGTCCCGGCCGCCGAGGCACTTGGCGACATCTACCAGGCTGCGGGCAAGCAGGACCGCGCGGCCCAGCTGCTCAAGGACAAGAAGACGTTCCGTATCTACGCGGGAATCATCACGGGCGATGTCGTGGTGGATGATCAGCTGGTAATCGACTCGCTCAACTCTGTTGGCGACGCGATGATGGCGCAGCGGCTGCTCAACACGGGATCGGCCGAGCTTGAGGCGGCTGCGAAGGCCTGGGCGGCCAAGCACGGGTACACAATCGAGACGTGGATCACACCGTAGCGCCGGGGCGACGTGCGCTGCTCACCGCTCGGCGTATCGGCTCTCGCGTGGAACGGGCGCTTCACGGTATCTTGGAGTGCATAGGAATCCAGTGCTTCTGTATCGCCATGTCTTGAGAAGGAGTTCGGCATGATCAAGGTCGCTGTGTGGGGCACGGGCATGATGGGCCAGGGGTTGCTCGGCTATATCCTTGACCGCCCAAAGGACATCGAACTCGTCGGTGTGATCGATCGGCACCCCGAGAAGCACGGCCGCACCGTCGGTGAGGTCACCGGTCGGGAGTGCGATATTCCCGTGACCGCTGACTCCGCAGCGGTGCTCGCGCTCAAGCCCGACGTTGTGTGCATCCTCACGGCGAGCAACCTGCACCAGATCACCGATCAGGTCGAGGCAGCCGTGAAGGCCGAGGCGGACGTCATCTGCATCGCCGAGACCCTCGCGTACCCCTGGGCGACCGATCCCGCATGGGCCGAGCGGATCGACGCGCTCGCCCGCGAGCACGGCGTGAGCGTGCTCGGCACCGGCGTGAACCCGGGCTTCGTGCTCGACGCGCTGCCGATCCTGCTCTCCTCGGCATGCCTGAGCATCGAGCGCATCGAAGCAGCACGCATCAACGACCTCTTGCCGTTCGGGCCCACCGTCATGGAGAGCCAGGGCGTTGGCACCACCGTGGAGCAGTTCGAGGCGGGCATCGCGGACGGCTCGATCGTGGGGCATATCGGCTTCCAGGAGTCGGTCGGCCTCATCGCGTACGCGCTTGGATGGGAGATCGACGAGGTCGTTGAGACCCGCGAGCCGATCGTGTCCACCGTTGAGCGCTCAACACCGCACGTGCACGTCGCTCCCGGCAACGTCGCCGGCTGCCGCCACATCGCGCGCGCCTACAGCAAGGGTGTGCTCAAGATCGAGCTCGTGCACCCGCAGCAGATCCACCCCGAGCTTGAGGGTGTCGAGACCGGCGACTACATCACGATCGTCGGGGAGCCGAACATCAGCTTCCATGACGGTCCCGAGATCCCGGGCGGCAAGGGCACGTACGCGAGCACCGGCAACTACATCCCGCTCATCGGAGCGGCGCCCGCCGGCATCGTGACCGTCGTCGACCTGCCGATTCCGCGCTTCTGGGCACCGACCGTCTAGGAGGCACCGATGTCCGACGTCGTTTCATGCAGCGCGGGCGACTGGGTGGAGATCGAGCGCGTCTTGCTCGAGCCCGCCGACCGCTCGACGAATCTGCCCGAGGAGACCGCGGCGCAGCCGCTGCGTATGTGGGTGAAGGGTTTCGCCCGCTTGGCTGCGGCTGTTGGCGATGAGGTCACCATCGAGACGATGACCGGTCGCGTTGTGACCGGCACGCTCACGGACGTGAACCCCGGCTACGCGCACACGTTCGGCCGTCCCACGCCCGAGCTTACGCACGTTGGCCGAGACCTGCGCGACCGCGTGGCTGCCTATCGCGCGAAGGCGGGTGAGTAGCATGGCGGGAAAGACTGAGGCGATCCTCGCGCGCAAAGGCGAGATCATGAAGCGGGCGCTCGGCATGGACTACTCCCAGTTCGAGCAGAGCCCCATCGCCTTCGACTACGAGGGCATGATGACCGCGCACGGCTACTCCATCGACGACATCATCGGCATCCAGCGCGCCGGTGGCGTAGGGCGTACACCGCTCCTCGAGCTACGTAACCTCACGGACCTCGTGCGCTCCTACAGCGAGCCCGGTTACGGCGCTCGCATCTTCGTGAAGGATGAAGCCGCCAACATGGCCGGCTCCTTCAAGGACCGACGCGCAAGCGTGAGCATCCATGTCGCGAAAGAGAAGGGGTACGCGGGCGTCATCGCCGCAACCTCCGGCAACTATGGTGCCGCCGTCTCAAGCCAGGCAGCGCGGGCCGGTCTCAACTGCATCATCGTCCAGGAGGCGTTCGACTCGCGGCACGTGGGCCAACCCGAGATCATCGAGAAGTCGCGCATCTGCGAAGCGTTCGGCGCCGAGGTCATCCAGCTCACCGTGGGCCCCGAGCTCTTCAGCCACATGCTCGAGCTCCTCGACGACACCGGCTACCTCGCGGCGTCGCTCTACTCGGCGTTCGGGGTGTCGGGCATCGAGACGCTCGGCTACGAGCTTGCCGAGGAGATGACGGCCGTCACGGGCGCGCCTCCCACGCACGTGGTCGTCACGCACGCTGGCGGCGGCAACACCACCGGCACCGCGCGCGGTCTCAAGCGCGCCGGCGCGACAACCGAGATCGTGAGCGCCAGCGTGGACCTCTCGGGGCTGCATATGGCCAGTGACTCGGACTTCAACCGCAAGAGCTTCACAACCGGTCACACGGGCTTCGGCGTGCCATTCGCGACGTGGCCCGACCGCGCCGACGTGCCGCGCAACGCTGCGCGTGCGCTGCGCTACATGGACCGCTACCTCACCGTCAGTCAGGGCGAGGTCTTCTACGTGACCGAGGCGATGGCCAAGCTTGAAGGCCTCGAGCGCGGTCCGTCCGGCAACACCGCGATGGCGGCCGCCATGTCGCTCGCGCGCGATCTGCCGGCAGACGCCACGGTCGTCGTGCAGGAGACCGAGTACACCGGCGCCGGCAAGCACCACTGGGCGCAGCTCAACTTCGCACGCGAGAACGGTGTGGAGGTTCGCGCGGGCGATCCCGCCGAGAACGTGCCGGGCAAGAGCATCATCATCCCTGAGCGTCCTGAGCAGATCCGCGCGAAGGACTTCGACCTGGCCAAGATGCGCCGAAGCTACGTGCGCAACGCGCTTTCGCACGCGCCGGAGGGCTACGTGCCCACCGACGCCGACATCGCATTCCTGGCCGAGGACACCAACAGCGACGCCGCCACCGTCGAGGAGACGATCGCGGGTCTCAGGGCGACGTAGGTCGCGCCGCCCGCATCCTCGACTCTCAGTCAGCGTCGCCGGAGTTCCCGGCGGCGCTGCCGCATACGGGGCACGGTCGCAAACCCGCCGGGCGCTCGAGTGCGCTCGATTCGAGCAGCGTGTCGTCGGTGAAGATCTCGCGCGTCGGGCCGTCGGCGACCACGCGGCCTTCGTGCAGCACGATCGTGCGTTCACACAGGTCCAGCGCCATATCCAGATCGTGCGTGGCGATGATCTTCGTGTGCTCGAACGTGCCGAGCAGCTCGATGAGGCGCCGGCGTGCACGCGGGTCCAGGTTCGAGCTCGGCTCGTCCATCACGAGGATGCTCGGGTACATCGCCAGCACCGTCGCGATCGACACGGCGCGCTTTTCGCCGCCCGAGAGGCGGTACGGCGGCCGGTCGGCAAGCTTGAGCGCGCCCACGCGGTCGAGCGCCTCGTTCGCGCGCTTGAGCACGTCGGCCTCGGGCAGGCCGAGGTTCGCGGGACCGAAGGCCACGTCTTCAAGAACGGTCGGCATGAAGAGCTGGTCGTCGGGGTCCTGGAAGACCATCCCCACGGTCTTGCGGATATCGGGCAGCGTCCCTTTCGTGACCGGCGTGCCGCCGATCTGCACGGTGCCCGAGGTGGGCGAGAGCAGCCCGTTCAGGTGCATCAGCAACGTGGATTTCCCGGCACCGTTCGCGCCCACAAGCGCGATCGACTCGCCGTGCCCGATATGGAACGACACGCCGTCGAGCGCACACGTCCCGTCAGGGTAGTCGAAGGCCAGCGCATCGACATCGATCGTGTGGTGGCTCATGATCCCAACCTCATAACCAGACTCCCGAGCAGTTGAGGGACGTTGACCAGCCGGAACGCGACAAACGCCGCTGACCAGCCGAGGATGAATACCGCGTCGCCCGCCGAGAACGACAGCCGCCGAGGCGAGCGTACGTGACCGTCGAAGCCGCGACCAAGCATCGCGGCGTAGATCCGCTCGGCACGGGCGAACGTGCGCAGCAGCAGCTGCCCAAGCATCTGCACGTACACGCGCATGCCCATGCCGCGACCGTCGAACGATCGCAGTGTGCGCGCACGCGACATGCGCATGGCCTCCTCGGCCAGGACGAAGATGTAGCGGTAGAGGAGCAGCAGCTGCGTGGCGAGCACCTCGGGCATGCCAAGGCGCTCGAGCGCGAGCACGATGTCGTTGAAGCGGGTGGTGGCGATGAGCACGAGCGCGGCGCTTACCGTGAGGACGAACCGCACGAGGATCGACGCGTACGAGACCCAGCCGCCGCTGATTGCGAGGCCCGCGACGCGCGTGACGACCTCGCGGTCGATGAGCGGGTTGAAGATGCCCACGAAGACCGCGAACGGCGCGGCGATGAGCAGTCGCTTGCCGATGAGCTCGAGCGTGAGACCGCCTTCGGATGCGAGCACGATGGGGAAGAGCGCGAACGGGAGCAGCGGGAGCACGCTGTACTTGCCGAACGACACGACGCACACGATGAAGACGAGCGTGGTGACGACCTTCGCGCGCGGGTCCAGGCGATGCACCGGCGTGTCGGCACCGGCCGCCTGGTCGAGGCGCCCGAGCTCGTAGAGTCCCTGTTCGAGTGTGCTCATCCTGAAGATTGCCTAGACGAGGCCTTCGCCGGTGGTGCTCGCCACGAACTTGCCATGCTTCACACCTTTGGTGCCGATGAGCTCATCGGCGATGCGCTTGATCTCGCGACCGGGGCCGCGAAGCACCACGACCTCAAGGCAGTGGTGCGCATCCATATGGATGTGGAGCGTGGAGACGATGACTTCATGGTGCGAGTGCTGGTGCTCGGTAAGCTTGTCGCCGAGGTCGCTCGAGTGGTGGTCGTAGACGAGTGTAACCGTGCCGACGGCCTCTTCGTCACCGATACTCCACTGCTCTTCGACGAGTGCGTTGCGGATGAGGTCGCGGACCGCCTCCGAGCGGTTCACGTACCCCTTCTCGGCGATGAGAGTGTCGAACTTCTCGAGCAAGCGCTCGTCGGCGGAGATGCCGAATCTGACGACGTCTGGCATGTGATGACCCCTTCGTGCTCGGTTCGTGCTACCGGAATGATGCCGGAATCGCACGCGTGACACATCCCCCGACCAGTATGTGCGAATTGCGACGATATGCTTGACGTGCAGTTTTGTGCGCTCTACGGTCTATTGCGAGAGTAGCACGAATTTGGGGGACGTAACACGTTCAGAAGACGACCGGTCGCGCTTCGTCCGGAGAACACAGGGGGTCTGCACGATGCACATGGCTGATGCACTCATCTCGCCGGCTGTCGGCGGGACGATGACGGTGGTGACCGGCGCGGTTGCGGTCTACTGCGCGAAGAAGGTCAAAGAGGACCTCGACCAGAGCAAAGTGCCGCTCATGGGTGTGCTTGGCGCATTCATCTTCGCGGCCCAGATGGTCAACTTCTCGATTCCGGGTACCGGTTCCAGCGGACACCTGGGTGGCGGGATGATACTCACGATCCTACTCGGGCCGTACGCGGCGTTTCTCGTGATGGCGTCGGTTCTCGGGGTCCAGGCGCTCTTCTTCGCCGACGGCGGCTTGCTGGCGCTCGGTGCGAACGTCTTCAACCTCGGCTTCTTCCCGGCGTTCATCGCCTATCCGCTCATCTACCGTCGCATCGTGGGGAAGGATCCCGGACGCAACAAGCTCGTGGCCGGCGCGATAGCAGCTGCGGTCGTGGGGCTGCTGCTCGGGGCGTTCGGTGTCGTGCTCGAGACGACGGCGTCGGGTATCAGCGCGCTCCCGTTCACGACGTTCGTTGGCGCGATGCTCCCGATCCACCTGGCGATCGGCATCGTGGAGGGCCTCGTCACTGCTGGTGTGGTGCTGTTCGTCAAAGGCGCACGACCCGAGCTTCTGGAGCGGGTCTCGGCCAGGAAGCCGCTGGGCGGGCTCGATCTGAAGCCGATCCTCGTCGGGCTGCTGATCGCGGCGGTCGTTGCCGGTGGAGCGCTCTCGTGGTTCGCGTCGTCGAATCCCGACGGTCTGGAATGGTCGATCGGCGGTGTCACCGGCTCCGAGGAGCTCGAGGGCGCGGGTTCTCCGGTGCACGACGCATCCGCTTCGCTTCAGGGCAAGACGGCGTTCCTGCCGGACTATGGTTTCAAGGATGCGGCTGAGTCGCAGGCGAATGCTGGCACGAGCACTTCGGGCATCGTCGGCGGTGCGATCACGCTCGGTGTTGCGGGTCTCATCGGCTTCGTGCTCAAGAAGCGGAGCGCTGCTCGTACTGCCGCATAGCGCGCCACCTCCTCGAATCCGCCCCCGTCATGTGCGCGATGGGGGCGGATTTGTATCCGTGCCCCCTCGCAGTTGCCCCTTCTCGGCGGTATGCTTGCATCATCACGGTGCAGTTCTGCATATCCCAGTGCGAGAGGAGCCTGTAGTGGCACGCGAAGACACCTTCCGAGAGGCGCGAAAGCATCTTGAGGGACTCTCGGATGAGGCGCTCGAAGCGCGCTTCTGGGACCTCGCACAGCAGTGCGTGGACCCGCTCGTCGAGCTGGCGCGTACGCACACGTCGCCCTCGATCGAACGCAGCGTCCTCATGCGCATGGGCATCGACTCACGAACCTGCATGGCAGTCGTGACCGAGTGCGAGACCCGCGGGTTCCTCGGCCACGGCGCCGGGCACGTCGTCTACCTCTGCATGCAGGCGTGGAGCTGCGACGCTCCCGCCGCCGCCGCGCGTCTCGCGAACGGCGAGGGCTGGGACATCGCTGCCGCGAAGTTCGGGGGTGCGCGATGAGCGATCGCCTGCCGCCGCTCGACCAGTGCACCAAGATCGACGTCCAGTCGCTGCTCGATGGGCTGGAGCAGTACCGCCCACGCCGTCACGGATGGACGTGGCGCAAGCAGGTCCCCGGCCAGAAGATGTACGAGTTCACCTACCACGAGACCTCCGAGCCGCTCAAGCAGAGCGTCCCGCTGCCGGCCGCGCACTACTTCGACAACATCGACCCGCAGCCCGACTGCGTGGTCACGACCGAGATCGCCTCGGGCAGGCCTGAGGACGACATTCGCCGTATGCGCATGGCCGCCTGGCACGGCGCCGACCACATCATGGTCATTCGCACGGCCGGCCAGAGCCACATCGATGGGCTGCTCGAGGGAACGCCCGAGGGTGTTGGCGGCATCGCCGTCACCCGCAAGCAGTGCCGCCTCACGCGCCGCGCGCTCGATCTCATCGAGGACGAGGTCGGCCGTCCCATCAACTACCACAGCTACGTGAGCGGCGTCGCCGGTCCCGAGATCGCGGTGATGTTTGCCGAGGAGGGCGTGAACGGCGCGCACCAGGACCCGCAGTACAACGTGCTCTACCGCAACATCAACATGTACCGCAGCTTCGTTGACGCCGCCGTGGCCAAGCACGTGATGGCGGGTGCGGGCATCCTGCAGATCGACGGCGCACACAACGCGAACGCCACCGCGGTGCGCGCGTGGAAGGTCATGCCCGAGCTGCTCGTTCAGCACGCCATCAACTGCGCGTACAGCCGCTCGGTGGGCATGCCCGCCGAGCAGATCGCGCTTTCCACGGTGCCGCCGGACGCACCGCCCGCGCCGTGCATGCGCATGGACCTGCCGTACGCGATCGCCCTTCGCGACCTCTTCGGCGAGTACAAGATGCGCGCGCAGCAGAACACCCGCTACATGGAGGCGGATGGCCGAGAAGCTACCGTCTCTCACGTGCTCAACCTCATGATCTCGCGGCTGACCTCGGCGGATATCCAGAGCACCATCACGCCGGACGAAGGTCGCAACGTGCCATGGCACTACAACAACGTCGCGGCGATCAACACCGCGAAGCAGTCGCTGGTGGGGATGGACGGGCTGCGCGAGGTCGTGAAGATCGACCGCGAGAATCCCGAGCTCAAGGATCGCGTCCGCGAGCTCAAGGAGCGTGCGGTGCTCTTCCTGGAAGCGATGATCGACGACGGCGGCTACTTTGCCGGCGTGGAGGACGCGTACTTCGTCGACTCGGGCGAGTATCCCGAGACGCACGACGACGGCATCGCCCGCGATTCACAGGGCGGTGTGGCCGAGGGAACGATCGTGCCGCGTGCCGACGACTACATGGCCCCGGTCTGCCACCACTTCGGCGAGAACCACCTGCCCGAGGGTCTTGAGCACGCCTGCGACCTTATCGGCGGATGCACGCTCTGCGATGACTCGCTGGTTCCGTTCACCGACGAGCTCGACCCCGAGGACAACGTCAACGTACGGCTTACACAGACAGCAGAACTGCGCGAGCGCGGCCTCATCAAGCCCGAGGTCGAGTGGGCGGGCGACGGCATCGTCGCCGTTACGATGTTCCTGCCGGTCTCGGACCGCCTCGCGGAGGCTGCAGCGCTCGAGATCGGCCGCTCGATGAACCTCTCGGACTGCGAAGTCATCAACAAGCAGGTCATGCACCCTGCCGAGGGCACGCTCATCGAACTCAAGGGGCGCCTGGACATAGCGATCGACCCGGCGACGCTGGTGATCCCGGATCTGCCCGAGGTGCTCACCGACGAGGAGATTCGCGACTTCGTGCACGAACGCGGCCTGACGGCGGTTGCTGCGACCGTGGGCGAAGACGAGCATTCGGTCGGCATGCGCGAGATCATCGACATCAAGCATGGCGGGCTCGAGAAGTGGGGCTTCGGCGTGACCTATCTCGGCACGAGCGTGCCGGTTGAGAAGCTGCTCGACGCCGCCATCGAGCACGCGGCAAGCATCGTGCTCATCTCGACGATTATCACCCACGGTGACATGCACCGCCGCAACATGGAGAAGCTTGCCGATCTTGCTGCCGAGAAGGGCGTGCGCGACAAGCTCATCCTCATCGCAGGCGGCACGCAGGTGACCGACGAGCTTGCCTGCAGCTGGGGCATGGACGCGGGCTTCGGCCGCAAGACGCACGGGATCGACGTGGCGAGCTTCGTGGTGAAGACGATGCGCGAACGAGGGATGTAGGGCCCCGGACTCGCGGCCGAGACACGGAACCCAACAGATGACCGCCCCGCGCTAGCGCGCTCGCTCGCCTTAATGCAGGATAAGCGTGCGAGAGAATCGCGATAGGGCGACCGTCCGACAAACCCAGCGAAGAGGGGACATCATGGCGCACTGCACGCAATGTGGAACGACTATTCCGGACGACGCGGCGTTCTGTGCGTCATGTGGCGCGGCTTCGGTGCCCGTCACTTCATCGCCCGTGGCCGCGCCCGCCAGTTCGGGGAGCAAGGCGCCGCTGTTGATCGTGGTCGGGGTCCTGGTGCTCGCGCTGCTCGCAGGCGGCGGCTGGTTCCTCAAGGGCTACCTCGATGACAAGGCCGCCCAGAAGCGAGCACGCGCGCAGGCAGAGGTCGCAGCGGACTTCGTCGAAGGCGCATTCATCTCCTATGACACGCGGCTTGTCGCCAAGTCAGTGTCGCGCGACTACGCCGACAGGGTCGACGAAGTGGTTGAGGGCAGCTCCGAGGACGGCGCGAAGGTCAATCGCAAGTGGGACGGCGACGTTCTCGTGCTCTCCGTCCGAGATGCGGACAGCCCCTACGAGGTCGCGATCGAAGCGGATGGCGACAAAGAGAGCGCCGAGGTGACCCTTGATGTCACCGGGGAGTCTGAGCAGTCGCTCTTCATGACTGTGGAGCTCGATGGCAGCCGTTGGGTTGTCGTCGAGTTCAACGGATCCTCGATTGCATCGATGTTCGGGGACGAGGAGTCCTCGGACGGGTCCTCCTCCGGCGGCGGTGACGAGCGCGCTTGCCAGGCCAACCAGCGCACCATCGAAGGTGCGGTCCAGCAGTACCTTGCGACAGACGAGTACAACTCGATCGATGACATCAGCGGCGCGCTGGATTACTCGAACTACCTGATTGGCGACTACATCAAGGACGTGCCGTACTGCCCGTCCGATGAATCGTCTACGTACTACATCTACGACGACGGGACCACCGACTGCGCCGCGGGTATCCACGACCACTTCTAGGTTCTGCGGTCTGGTAGAGCGGTAGAGGGCGGGTCACTCCAACCGGTCGCGCTGAGCGCGGCCGGTTGACCCGCTCGGCAGAAAGCCGTGCAATGGAAGCTGCCATCCGCCGAGAGGAGCTTGCATGATGCCCGAACGCCGCCGCATCGATGCGCTCGTCGTCGAGGTCGGTTCGACGACGACCGTCGCGACCGCGTTCGACGGGCTCGCAGGCTGGCCCGAGACGACGCCGGTGCTGCTCGGCCAGGGGTTCGCGCCCACGAGCGTGGCAGACGGCGATGTCGGCATCGGGCTCGATGCCGCGCGCGCGATGCTCGAGGCGAAGCTCGGGCCGCTTGAGCCGGAGGTGACGCTTGCGACCTCCTCGGCAGCGGGTGGACTGCGCATGACCGTGCACGGCCTTACCGCGAAGATGACGGCCATGGCCGCGCGCGAGGCGGCGCTTGGCGCTGGAGCAGTCGTGAAGTACCAGACCGCCGGGCGGCTACGCGACCACGACCTGCGCGAGATCGATGCGGTGCGGCCCAACCTCGTGCTGCTTGCCGGCGGCGTGGAGGGCGGCGACACCGAGGTCATCCTTCACAACGCGGAGCGACTCACCGGTCTCTCGACGCGCCCGATCGTGGTCTATGCGGGCAACTCCGTTGTGGCCGAGGAGGCTCGCGAGCTCCTTGAGCCCGCCGATTTCCGCGTGCGGGTTACGCGGAACGTGTATCCAAACATCGACGAGCTCGACATCGTGCCCGCGCGCCACGTCATCCACGACGCGTTCGAGGAGCACATCACGCACGCTCCGGGCATGGAGCGCATCGGCACGTTCGTAAGTGGCAGCATCCTGCCCACGCCGGGCGCGGTCCTCATCGCCGCTGAGCTGCTCGCCGAGCACGAGGGCGACCTCGTCGTCATCGATGTCGGCGGCGCCACCACCGATATCCACTCGGTCACCGACGGCAGCCCGGAGATGGCCGCGATCTCCACCGACCCGCAGCCGCATGCAAAGCGCTCTGTTGAGGGCGACCTCGGCACCTTCGTGAGCGCGGCGACCGTCGCCGAGCTTCTGCCCGCAGCCGAGCGACCCGACCCGCTCCCGCCTGCGGTCCCCACCACCGCCGAGGAGATCGCCGCCGCGTCGCTCTTGGCGCGCACCGCGACTGTGACGGCGATGCACCGTCACGCCGGCGGGCTCGCGCACCTGTATACGCCGAGCGGCCGCAAGACCGTCGCCCGCGGCCGCGACCTTACGGCGTGTCGGCTCGTCATCGGCACCGGCGGCGCGCTCACGCGGCTACCCGATGGCGAGGGCATGCTCCGTTCGGCGCTCGATCCTGGCAGCGGCGACAGGCTGCTGCCGCCAGCCGACGCACGCATCGCGCTTGATCGCGACTACGTCTTCGCCGCCTGCGGCGTGCTTTCGACCCGATTCCCCGCCGAGGCGGTCGTTGCGCTTATGCGCACGAGCGCCGGACTCTAGGAGATGCCCGTGCTCTCTCAAGCCACCATCACCATCGACCTGGCCAAGATTACCGAGAACGCACGCCGCGTGGTCGACGCGCTTGGCGGCCGCCAGGTCGTGGGCGTCACGAAGGTGACGTGCGGGGCGCCAGAAGTGGCGCGCGCCATGCTCGCCGGCGGCGTGAGCGCGCTCGGAGATTCTCGGCTGGAGAATCTCGCCGGACTGCGTGCAGCGGGCATCACCGCGCCCACGTGGCTCATCCGGTCGCCAGTCCCCTCGCTTGCCGAGGACACCGTTCGCTACGCCGATGTATCGCTCGAGAGCGAGATCGAGACGGTGCTCGCGCTGGACGTCGCAGCGGGCGCGCTCGGGAAGCGGCATGCGATCGTGGCGATGGTGGACCTGGGCGACCTGCGCGAGGGCATGCTGCCCGCCGAGCTACCCGCGTTCGTCGACCGCGTCGGCACGCTCGCGAACGTCGATCTTCTCGGCATCGGGCTGAGCCTCACATGCTACGGCGCGATCGTGCCGGATGAGCAGAACCTCGCGGAACTGGTCGCGCTTACACGGTCTGCAGAAGAGCGTCTGGGCCGCCGTCTGCTCATCAGTGGCGGCATGTCGAGCTCGCTCGACGCGCTTATCGATGGCGTGCTGCCCGACCGCATCGACAGCTTGCGGGTGGGGGAGAGCATCCTTCTCGGCGTGAGCACGGTGACGCGTGAGCGGATCCTCGGTCTGCATACCGATGCGTTCGTCGTGGAAGCGCCTGTCATCGAGGTCTTTGAGAAGCCGAGCAAGCCAATCGGGACGAGCGCGCAGGACGCGTTCGGCGGCTTCCCGGAGTTCGAGGACCGGGGTACGCGCAGGCGCGCGATCTGCGCGATTGGTCGTCAGGATGTGGACCCCGCAGGTATCGTGCCGGTCGATCCGAACGTCGAGGTGCTCGGTGCATCGAGCGATCATCTGGTGCTCGACGTCGACGCCATGCCGACCCCGCCTCGGCTGGGGGATCCGATTGCGTTCGTGCCGAGCTACTCGGCCACGCTTCGGCTCTTCACCTCACCATACGTGCGGAAGGTCTTCACGACAGCAGAGTGAATAGCGCCCATCCTGCGCCGACGCCGACGACCGCCGCGACGACGTTCGCGATGATGTACGTGCGCCCGCTCGAGCTTGCCGAGAACGACATCCAGCTACCCTTCATCGCGGGCACGATTGGCGCGAAGAGCGGCATCGCTGCCAGTCCCCAGAAGACGATGCCGCATACAAGCCAGGCGACGCCGCCGCTCCGGATGCCCCTGATGCCGAACTCCAGGAAGTTCGCGCCGATCGTGAAGAAGAGCAGCACCCACATCGGCGTAAGCAGGTTGAAGCCGCCGAGACGTCCGGCGCCTCTCCAGTGGATGCCGACGAACGCCACACCGGAGAGAATCGATACCGGCACCAGCCAGATCCAATCGGGCGCGGGATGCGCGATTTCGTACGGGCCACCGCTTGCGACGAAGCCCGCTCCCGCCGCCATGAGCGTGCGCGTTGCAAGGAAGAGCACCGTCACGCAGACAGCCAGACCGAGTGCACCGATGACGATGTACGCGTAGTCGCCATGCTGTCGCCGACCAGCTAGCTCACTGCTCACGTCGCCTCCCACAGCAGCACTAAATCACGGTATCCCCTCTGTTCGCGTATACCCCGAAACCGCTTCTTGCGTGGGGTGGCGGCTGCGCTCCATGATGAGCACAGCGCGCGAAGAGCGCGCACTGCTACGATTTCTAGGGGGAATCGGTATGAGCGGTTTGGGGCGCCGCGCCGCGCGGATCTTCAGCGTGGCTATCGTGGCTGCACTCGTTCTCAGCACGGTTGCTATCCAGCCAGCATCCGGGGCGATCACGTACGACCTCGTTCTAGACGACGACTTCACGTGGAGCTCGGGGGGCAACGCCAGCTGGACCACGGTTCTCCCTTCGGCCACCGCTGTTGACGGCGTTGATTACGCCAGGTCGGGAGTGATTGGGAACGGTGCGTCCACGTGGCTGGAGACAAGTGTCACGGGCCCCGGGACGCTCACGTGGTGGCAGGCGGTAGATTGCGAGCCAGGCTGGGATGCAGTCTTCTTGAGCTTCGATGGAGGGGACCTTTCCGATTACACGATGACGGGGTCTGTAGCGTGGACGAAGAAGACGCTTGATGTCCCAGCGGGAGCCCATACGATGCGCTGGACGTACACGAAGGACACCTCGGTGTCGATGGGTTACGACGCGGTCTGGCTCGACCAGGTGCGCTTCAACGAGACGCCGGTCGCACTGACCGATGGCGCCCACCTTGCAGCCAGCGAGACCAGGCTTTTCCCGACGGGCATCGCAGCCGGCGATCAGACCGGGCAGTCGGTGGCGATCAGCGATGACACGATGGCCTCGGGTGCCCCGTGGGATGACACCGGTGCCACCGACGCCGGCAGCGTGGCGATCTACAAGCGCATCGATGGCTACTGGACGCAGTACCAATTGCTCACCGCATCCGATGAGATCGCCAGCGCGCACTTCGGCAACTCGGTGACCATGGATGGCGACTATCTCTCGGTTGGGGCCTATAGCCGAGAGAAGATCTACGCGTACATGGACAACGGCGTTCAGTTCGCGCCGCTGGGCGCACCGATTCCCGCGCCAGCGTCGAACATCGCTTTTGGCGGTGCGATCGCGCAATCCGGTACCACGCTTGTGGCGGGATGTCGTGCATATGGCGGGTACGCGGGCCGCGTATACGTGTACGTATATGACGGAGGATGGGTGCTCCAGCAGGCGATCGACGCGCCCGATGGCGGCATGAACCAGGAGTTCGGATCCTCGGTCCAAATTGATGGCGATCGCCTCATCGTCGGGGCGCCGTCCCACGATCACCCCGGTGCCCCCGGCGGTGCCGCGTACGTGTTCGACCGCAGCGGCTCGACCTGGAGCCTCACCACCGAACTTACCGACCCCGACGGACAAGACGGCGACAAGCTCGGTAGCGCGGTCGCTGTGAGCGGTGACACTGCTGTGGTGGGCGAGCCCATCAAGTTCAAAGCCGACGTCTTCACGGTTGAAGACGGCTGGCACCTGACCGACGTGCTCGTGCCACCTACGAAGCAGACACTCTCGAACTTCGGGCTACACGTGGCCATCGATGGCGACACGATCCTGGCGGGTGACGGCTTCTACGACGGCTCGAGCAAGGGTGGCGCGGTCTTCGCCTATCAGCGATCGAACGGGCTGTTCTTCGACCGGGTTGAGACGATTCAGCCTGCCGAGGGCGAGTCCTTCCCGCAATTCGGCGATGCGCTCGATATCGACGGCGCCCAGTTCGCGGTGGGTGCCCGTAACTTCGACGGCGCAGTCGGTGGCTCTCAGGGTGCTTCCTACGTGTACGACGGTGCCTACTACCGGGTGGCCGAAGGCGGCTCGCTGAGCATTCCGGCTGAACGCGGGCTGCTTGCTAACGACATCGACACCGCTGCTGACATCCTCAACGTGTGGGTCGCCTCGGGCACCACAAGCGGCACGATGACGACGTACCCGAGCGGTCAGTTCACCTACGACGCCTTGGCAGACAGTCCGGCCGAGGTCCCCTTCACGTACAAGGCGACTGACGGCATCGTCGGCAGCAACGAAGCGACCGGTTACATCACGGTCGCTCCTTCGCCGAGCGGCACCGTGACGTTCAATCACGGGGAGGACCACACCAGCAGCACCGAGGTGGACTTGAACGCTGCGCTGTCCAATGTGAGGCAGTACCGTACGAAGGTCGACGGGGGCGCATGGGGAGCGTGGACGCGGTTCTCGGCAGCATCGATCACCGTTACGCTGCCTGCCGAGAAGGGCGATCATACCGTGACGCTGGAGGTTCGCGGCTCGGGCGGAAGCTCGACGTACAGCGAGACCATCACGCTCGACACGGTCGTTGAAGCATTCTCGGGCAGCAACCGTTACGAGACCACGGTGCTCGCCTCGAAGGCGGCATACCCGAGCGGCGCCGACGCGGTCGTCATCGCGACCGGCGCAAACTGGCCGGATGCGCTTGGCGGCGCGTCGCTGGCGGGCGCTCTCGACGGCCCGATTCTCCTTACAGCACCAACCTCGCTGCCGGCCACCGTGGCCGCCGAGATAACACGCCTCGGAGCGACGAAGGCAGTCATCGTCGGCGGCACATCCGCAGTGTCTACCGTGGTTGAGAATACGCTCAAGACCCAGCTCGGCGCGGGCAACGTGGAGCGCATCGCGGGCAACACGCGCTATGAGACTGCAAACGCTGTGGCGGCGCGTGTGATCGAGCTCGCGGGTCCAGGCTTCGCCGGCGACGCGTTCATCGCGACCGGCGCGAACTTCCCCGACTCGCTTGCGGCCTCGCCGATCGCTGTCGCCGAGAAGCGCCCGCTCTATCTCGTGCCCGCGACGGCTACCGGCGTGCCTGCACTGCCGGCAGCGGTAACACGAGTCGCGATCCTCGGCAGCACGAATGCCGTGAACCTGAACGTGGAGAACTCGCTCAAGACGAAGCTTGGTGAGGCGAATGTCGTGCGCCTTGGCGGAACGACGCGATATGAGACGGCAGCCGCGATAGCGACCTACGGCGTGGATCAGGTCGGGCTCTCCTGGGACGGCGTAGCCATCGCAACGGGTGTGAACTTCCCGGACGCGCTTGGTGGCGGGGTGCTGCAGGGCAAGAGCGGCTCGGTGATGCTGCTCACCGACCCGAATATGCTGAGCGTGCCCACGCAGACCGCGATCACGGCCAACAAGGCAGCCATCAATGTGCTGCGCTACTTCGGGAGTACGAGCGCCGTGTCGCAGGCGGTCCGCAACGCGATCGCGACGCTCCTACAGTAGGTACGAATGACTCACACGGGCGGGGCCGGCGAATCGTCGGTCCCGCTCCGCTATTTCGCGACCACGCGGTAGATCGCGCCGCCGAAGTCCACCATGTAGAGTTCGCCGGCGTCGTCCTCACCGAAGCTCACGACGTTGTACGCAGTGTCCGCCAGTTCGCGCGTCTCGAAGCCGAGCGCGGTGCGTTGGAGGCCCCACACTCGGCCGCTCACGTAGTCGCCGTAGAAGTACGTGCCCCACAGCATCGGCTCGGTCGTGCCCCGGTAGACGTAGCCGCCGGTGACGGACTCGCCCGCTTTGTGGTCGTACTCGACGACCGGTAGCGCGAAGTCGCCTTTGGGCGCTTTCGCACCCGGTGGGTACGTGTGGGTGCCCTCGTACGCGTTCCAGCCATAATTCTCGCCGCCGACGGAGTCGGCTGGCTGAAAGTCGATCTCCTCCCACGCGTCCTGCCCGACGTCGCCGATCCAGAGGTCGCCTGTCATTCGGTCGAACGAGAATCGCCACGGGTTCCGAAGTCCGTACGCCCAGATCTCGCGCGACGCGCCGGGTGTGTTCGCGAAGGGGTTGTCCGGCGGGATGCCGTACTCGGTGTCGCGAACCGCGGTGTTGTCGCGCGCCACGTCGATGCGCAGCAACTTGCCGAGAAGCACCGACGTGTTCTGACCGTTACCGTTGGGGTCGCCGCCGGAACCGCCGTCGCCCGTAGCGACGTAGAGGTCACCATCGGGACCGAACGCCAGCATGCCGCCGTTGTGGTTCGCGTACGGCTGTTTGATCTTGAGCAGCACCTGCTCGGATCCGCTCACCGCCGAGTCGCCAGATGCGGTCATGCGCGAGATCGTTGTCGTGCCGTCCTTGTCGGTGTAGTCGACGTAGAACAGGTTGTCCTCGGCAAAGGACTGCGAGAACGCCAAGCCGAGCAGCCCGCGTTCGCTGTTGGTGCTCACCGCGCCGCTGATATCGAGGAAGGGCTGCGTCGAGCGAATGCCGTCCCGGATGATCCACACGAGTCCCGACTTCTCGACGACGAAGAGCCGTCCGGAGTCGTCACCGGCACCGGTGACGAGCAGCGGCTGCGATAGCCCGTCCGTCACCAGTTCGAAGTCGACACTCATGTCGCCGAGTGGAGTCGGCTGCGGCTCGGCAGGCGCCGTGGGCTCGACGGTGGTCGTCGGCCGCGGCGTGACGACGACGGGCGTGCTCGTCGGCTTGCAGCCTATCAACAGCAGAGCCATCGTCCCTGCGAGTGCGATCACGATCACCAACCTGTGTCGCAGCATCGTGTCCTCCGATCTCGGCCCGGCGTGTCGAAACCGACCGCCACCCTGTATGTTCCCGATGACCGCGGGACACCCGCTCTCGTGTCACGGGCGTGTGGTACCGTTGCCGTCACGCCGTTCGATAGGGAGACCATGCCTGTTCGCACCACAAGCACGTCTGCAACGCTCGCCGATGTCTTCGGTTACGCCGAGTTCCGGCCCCACCAGTCGGAGATCATCGACGCAATCGTCGCAGGGCAGGATGCGTTCGTGCTTATGCCCACCGGAGGCGGGAAGTCGCTCTGCTTCCAGATTCCCGCGCTGCACCGCGCTGGCACCGCCATCGTCGTCTCGCCGCTCATCTCGCTCATGAAGGACCAAGTCGACGCGCTCTGCGCGAACGGCGTAGCCGCGGCGGTTCTCAACTCCTCACTTGCCGCCGAGGAGTCCTCTGATGTGCTTTCGCGCTTGCGGGCAGGGGAGCTCGACTTGCTCTACGTGTCGCCCGAGCGGCTCGTCATGGATGGCTTCATGCAGACGCTCTCCCGCCTCGAGCTGTCGCTCTTCGCAATCGATGAGGCGCACTGCGTCTCCCAGTGGGGCCACGACTTCCGACCCGAGTACGTGCAGCTTGGCTGTCTGCGCGAACGCTTCGGGCACGTGCCGGTCGTCGCGCTCACGGCTACCGCCGACGAGCAGACGCGCACGGACGTGCTCCGGCAGCTCAATTTGCCGGACGCCCGCACGTTCGTCACCGGTTTCGATCGCCCGAACATTCACTACGCCGCCGCGTACAAGACAAAGCCCGCGGTGCAGCTCATCGAGTTCCTCAAGCAGCATGATGGCGAGTCCGGCATCGTGTACGCGCTCTCGCGGCGTCGCGTGGAGGAGGTTGCCGAGAAGCTGCGCGAGGCCGGTGTGCGCGCCGGCGCGTATCACGCGGGCATGAACGCGGCCGCTCGCGCTCGCGTGCAGGAAGCGTTCATGGGCGATCGACTCGATGTCGTCGTCGCCACGGTCGCGTTCGGCATGGGCATCGACAAGCCCGACGTGCGTTTCGTCGTGCACTACGACATGCCCAAGTCGATCGAGGGCTACTACCAGGAGACCGGTCGCGCGGGCCGAGACGGGCTGCCCGCCGAGGCGCTCATGCTCTGGAGCATGCAGGACGTGATGACCTCCAAGGGCTTCATCGACGCCGTCGCGAACGAAGAGCAGCGCCGCATCGAAACGCACAAGCTCAACTCGATGATCGCATTCGCCGAGGCGCTCTCGTGTCGCCGTCGGGCGCTGCTCGGCTACTTCGGCGAGGAGCTCGTCGACGACTGCGGGAACTGCGACGTGTGCTCGGATCCGCCCGAGACGTACGACGCCACGCTCGATGCGCAGAAGGCCCTCTCGGCGGTCTATCGGCTGAACGAGCGCTTCGGCATGGGCTACGTGGTGGACGTGCTCCGCGGCTCGGAGGCGCAGCGGATCCTGGAGAATGGGCACGACGCGCTCAGCGTCTACGGCATCGGCGGTGAGTACTCCAAAGACGAGTGGTCGTCCATCTTCCGCCAGCTCATCCACCGCGGCTACCTGCGCGTGGATGTGGCCGAGTATTCCACGCTCAAGCTGAACGCGACGGCCGCGGCGGTGCTGCGCGGTGAAGAGGAGGTGCGCCTCGCCCGTCCACCAGCTCCTCGCCCCAGGGCCGAGAAGGTGTCGAAGTCGACCAAGCGAGCGCGTTCGCTTGCGCTCGAGACCGACGAGCAGGCCGAGCTCTTCGAGCGCTTGCGGGAGCTGCGCCGTCAGCTTGCCGAGGAGCGCTCGGTGCCGGCGTACGTGGTGTTCGCGGATGCCGCGCTCGCAGACATGGCGCGCCGGCAGCCCGCCACGCCCGAGGAGTTCCTGCTGGTGAGTGGCGTTGGGAAGGCGAAACTCGAGCAGTACGGCGACGTCTTCTTGCGAGCGATCGCGGGGGACTAGGGCGCGGGCTCTACTCGGCGGGGGGTGCGTCCGGTTCGCGCCCGCCACACGAGGAGCGCCGCCATCACCGCGGCGAGCGTGAGGTAGAACGCCGGGTAGAACCATGCGGGCGCGGTGATCACGTCCTGGCGGATTCGCAGGAACCCGTTGCCCAGACGGAACAGCGTGAACCCGATGCCGAATGTGAGGAACGCCACGCCGTCGGCGGCACGCCGGTGCATCAGCCAGAGTCCGATCGCTGCCAACAGCACCGCAGCGAGCATCTCGTACAGCTGCGTCGGGTGGACCGGTTTCACGAGTCCCATGAAGCCGAAGATGCCGGTCGCGCCCGAGAGCAGCTGCTGAGACCACGCCGGGCTTCCCATCGGGAATGTCACGCCCCACGGCAGGTCGGTGACGATGCCCGAGCAGCATCCGCGCAGGAAGCACCCCGTGCGCATGAGCACAACACCGACCGCGAGCGCGGGGACAGCGCTGTCGGCGAGCCGCCACACGGGGAGCCGCCATATCCGCGCAAGTGCGATGCCCGCGAACGTTGCGAGCAGGAGGCCGCCGTAGAGCGAGAAGCCCTGGAACGAGAGTCCCCAGATGCGTGATGGGTCCTCGGCGTAGAAGCGCCACGCGATGAAGAGGTCGAAGACACGGGCACCCACGATGCCAGTCACGAGTGCGAGCGCGTAGAGTGCCCAGACGCGGCGGCCGGGAAGCCCGCGACGCGAGGCGAACCACGCACCGACAACCGGCGCGATCAGCCAGGCGAGCGTGTAGAACGTACTGTACGAGCCAAGCACGATCTCATGCCCGCCCACCGAGAACGCGAGCAGGACAGGTCTCATCGCGGTCCTATCAGTCTGCGGGCGCGGGTTTTGTGAGCTTGAAGACCGCTTTCATCGTCCAGCCGCTTCCGCCGGCGCCCATGTTGCCGTTCATCACCAGGGTGTCGCCTGATCGGCTGACAGTGGCAGTCATGCTCCTCACGCCTCCGCCGGAGGTGGTGAACGTGATGCTGGTGCCTGACATGCTGATGCCGATCGTCTGCGGTTCGCTGCTGGCTTCGCCGTCCTCTGCCATCGAGGACAAGTCGATGAACATCGCACCGGTTCCCTGGCCGGACTCGTCCACCGTCGCGTCCAGTGTCATCGGGAACGGCTGGCCCTTCATAGCCTCGAAGACCGCGGCGCTGCAGCCTTCGTTCTCGGCGGCTTTCTGGTCGGTGATCGTGACGTCGGTAACCGTGAAGGTTCCGCTCCACGAGCCGTTGATGTCGATCTGCTCGATCGTGATGATGCTCTTTGCGCCGTTCTCCAGGCGCGTGACGACGATCGTGCCCTTGTCTTCGGGCAGCGTGACCCCCCACTCCACTTCTCCCGCCGCGCTCAGCGACTGCTGTGTCTTGCCGCCGATGGCGCTGTTCTCGCCGAAGACCTCGATCTTGAGGTCTGCACCCTTCTGGCCCACGGCCTCGACGATTCCCTTGACCTTGTACTCGCCAGCCTCACCTGTGATAGCCACGGCATCCACGACGCCGAGCTTCTCGAGGTCCTCGGCCTTGAGCGGCGGGAGTTTCTTCTGCTCGCGGAGGTCGTTGATGACCTTCAGGACGGCCTCATCGACCGCCAGAATCTTGCCGCCCATGTTGGCAGCGATCGCTTGCGCAGGTGCGTTCGGGTCCTTCATGTTCGGCACGCTTGTGCGGGCGGTCTCCACGAGGATCCTCTTGATGTCTCCGGCGTTCAGCTTCGGGTTGAGCGACTTGAGAATTGCGGCCGCTGCAGTCACATGTGGTGCCGAGAAGCTGCTGCCGTCCTGTTCCTCCGCGCCGCCGCCGGCCTTGATTCCCACAACGGACCCCGAGCCCGGTGCGCCGAGCGTGACCTCGTAATTCGCGGTCGCCTTGTCGGCGTAGCTCGCGGTCTTTCCGTCCTTGTCGAGCGCGCCGACCGTGATCATGTTGTCGAGCGGCAGACCGCTCGGGTAGCGCTTGGAGCCGTCCATGTCCGCGCCACCATTGCCGCCGGAGCAGACGAACAGGACGTCGGGGTGGTCAGCAGCCATCTGAGTGAAGAAGCGCTTGTACGTCTCAACGTCCTTCGGGTCGGCGTTGCTGTTGCCCCACGAGCAGTTGATGACCTTCGCGCCGTTCTCGATCTGCTTTGTTATGGCAACGAGCGAGCCGATCGAATACGACTTGCCGTCGTACCAGACCTGTTTCGTTGGGTCGTTGGGGTCCGGGGTTGTGGTCGTATCGCCGTACTTCCCGCCGAAGTGGTTGATCATGGAGATGGTGAGCTTCTTGCCGAGCGGACCGGCCACGCCGGAGGGTCCGCCATTGTCGGGATTGCCACCGATGATCGTGCTCACGGCGGTGCCGTGGCTGCCAGCGTCGTTCGTGGTGCCGTCTTTGTGCTTGCCGGAGCTTGAGAGCTCTCCCGCGTCTTTGTCCGGGAACTCAACGTTCACGCTGCCCTCGAACTCGTTCTCCGCACCCTCGCCGGGCATGTAGATTCCGTCGTCGACGACTCCAACCTTCACATCGTTGAGGTCGATGCCGGCGCCCTTGATGTAGGTCCAAGCCTTGTCGACGCCGACGGCCTTGTATCCGTCACCGGCGCCCTCCCCGTAGACCGGATCGTTGTAGGGGCTTTGCCGGACTCCCCAGATCTCAGCATCCGAGTAGACCTGAGTGAGCGGGTAGGCGTAGTCGACCTTCTCGGCAGCCTCTGCAGCTGCTACCGCGGCAACGAGATCAGCCTCGGTGGCCCCGCCGAATTCCACCTGGTAGAGGTTCACGTACGAGACTTCGCCGACGATCGTGCCGCCGACAGCCGCTGCTGCCTTCTCGGCGTCTTTGCGTGAGGCGCCCTCCACCATGACCATCGCCAGCTCGTTCGCCGGCACCTCGCCCCAGTCGGCGGTCTTGATGAGCTTCGCGCGATCCGGGACCTTGGACTCAGCGGTGCCGAGTGACGGGCCGTCTCCTCCGAGCGGACTGCCGCCTCTCCCGAGGAAGTACCACGCTGCAGTGCCGCCGCCGATGAGCACGACGACGAGGGCGATGATGATCGCGATGAGTGCGCCGCGCTTCTTGCGCGGGGGCTGCGGGCGAGCGGCGGCGGGTTGCGGTTGGGGCTGCGGCGCATACGCAGTCTGTGTAACCGCGCCCGCAGGAGCCGGAGCAGGAGCCGCAGGCGCGACCGGGGCTGCTGCCGGGAACAGTCCCGGTACCTTGCTGGCCGGTAGCCACTCGGGCATCGTGGGATGCCAGACGAGATCAGTCGGCGGTACCACACCGTCACGGGCGAGCGCGAATAGCTGCTCCCATGAGTACGGGCCGCCCTGCGTCCCTGTCGTATCACTCGGTCGCCGAACGACCCAGCCCGCGTCCATCCCCGGCGTGGTGGTCATCGTGTGCCTCCCCCTGTTGCACTACCGTCCCCGTGTGAGCGTGGCCCACGTGGCTTCATGCTACGTGTCACGCTGGACGCCCTCAACCCTTGCGGGCGGTTCTTCTGCCCATCGGCGGCGTGCGCATGACGAGCGTTATCCCTTGGTGGCGCAGCGCTCTGCGCCGGAGTAGCATCTGGCGCAGTGGCTCAACAGAGGGGGGATCATGCGAGGGACTCGGGTTCTTGTGTTGGTGCTGGGGTGTGCGCTCGTAGCGACAGCGTTGGCTGGTTGCGGCGGAGGCAGCTCCAAGGGCGGAACGAGCTCGAATGCCGAGACGCCTAAGCTTCCCAAGGCGTTTGCTGCGGCGGGTGCCGGCTCCGACCTCGCGATCACCGCGGAGGGCGGTGGCGTTGCGGTCGACACTGGCGACGCGAAGGCCGCTGTGAGCATTCCGGCCGGCGCCGTTGCCGCTGGCGCCACCTGGAAGGTCGTCCCGCTCGCCTCGGCACCCTCGCTTGCCGAGAAGACCCTCTGCCCCGGCATCTACGTCGACACTGCGGGTACTGAGCCGAGCGCCCCGTGCGCGGTCGGGTTCTCGCTCCCCGGTACCGCGTCGCCCGACGCGTGCATCGTGAAGCTCGCCGAGGACGGCTCGATCGCGCAGGTCATGGCGACCACCCGCGTCGAGACCGGCGGGCGTACGCTGCTCACCGCGTACGTCGACGGCTTCTCCGCCTACACTACGGCCGAGGAGGACGCCGCCGCCCGCGACAAGGCGTTCGTCGATCGCGCGAAGGCGAAGGGCCAGCAGGTCGACTGGACCATCAAGGCCGGCGGTACCGAGACGCAGAACAACATGGGCTGGAAGTTCGAATACGAGCTCGACCTGTTCGCTTCCGGTGGCGACGTGGGCATGGGCGGCCTCTACAAGGGCCACGGCTACCTGTCGATCAAGGGCGAGTACACCGAGAACATGGGAATCGTGCAGGGTTTTGGCAAGATCTCCGGCATCGGCCGAGACGAGGACCTGTCCTTCTACATCGTCGACGCTCCGCTCGCCGACCTGCTCACCGGTGAGTCCGTTGGCGACCCGATCATTTCGGGTTCTGGCATCATGCGCGGAAAGGGGATGGCGTCGCTTAACATGTCGGCGGTCGCACCCAACGTCCAGGGCCAGTACGACAAGAACAACGTCGAGGGCGACAGCCCCGTGCCATTCAAGATCGAGGTCGCTGGCGAGGATGTGAAGATCTACATCGACAACGTCGGCATCTTCCCGGGCAAGATCCTGCGCACGACCAAGTAGACCTATGCGTGCCAGCCCATGATCGCGAGCATGGCATCCACGGTCGTCTCATCGGTCGGCGCGCTGCCGAAGACCATCGACGTCATGAAGTGACCGACGAACTGGCTCATGAACGCGCGAATACGCTCGGCAGTCTCTTCTGCGGTGAATGTAAGCCCGAAGTAGCCGTCGACTCGCGGAACGAGTTCGCCGAGCATCTCGGCCATCGGCAGCGCCAGGTGCGCGCGAAACGTGTTCAGGAAGACCCCGCTGTGCGGTGCCGAGACAAGCAGCATCCGGACGACCGGGCTCTCGCTCCCTTCGGACGCCACGCGACGCGCCTCGATGAGGCCGCGCAGCGACTCACGGAGGTTCTCGGGCCGGACGCTGGCGACCATCTCGCGCGCCATGCCCACGATGCGGTCGCCAGCGAGCGCGACGAGCTCCTCGAAGAGCGCCTCTTTGCCAGCGTAGTGGCGGTAGAGCGCTGGCTCGCTCACGCCGACCGCGGTCGCGATCTCGCGCATCGTACCAGCCTCGTATCCCTTCTCGGCAAACACACCGAGCGCGGCGTCGAGGATCTCGCCTCGGCGACCGTCGACGAACTCCGAGAAGTACCGCACAGGCGCGTCGACGGGTGGCAAGATCACGAGGAGGCCTCCTTCTGGCGAGTCACGAGGTGGACGAACGCGTCCTCGAGCGTCGGCTCCACCGGCTCCACGCTGTGCACGTCGAACCCGAGTTCGCCGAGGAGTCCCGGTAGGTCCGCCTCGGCGGCGGTGCGCTCGCCGATGTTCACGTGGACGAGCGAGCCCTGCATGTACGCTTCGCCGATGCCGGGTGAGCCCTCGAGCGCCGCAAGTGCGCCCTCGCCGTCGTCGACCTCGACCTGCAGGATCGTGTCGCGCATGAGCGCGCCTTTGACCTCATTCGGGGTGCCCTCGGCGATGATGTCGCCCCGGTAGATGAACGCGAGGCGGTTGCAGTGCGTGGCTTCGTCCATGTAGTGCGTGGTGACGAAGAGCGTCACGCCGCTCGCCGCCAAGTCGTGCAGCAGCTCCCAGAACTGTCGGCGCGCCATGGGGTCGACACCCGAGGTCGGCTCGTCGAGGAAGATGAGCTTCGGCTCGTGGATGGTGGCGCACCCCAGCGCAAGGCGCTGCTTCCAGCCCACCGACAGGTCGCCGGTCATCTCGTTCTCGCGACCGTGGAGGTCCGCCATCGTGAGGATGTACTCGCGGCGCTCGGCGAACTTCTCGTCCGAGAGACCGTAGACGCCCGCGTAGAACTTGAGGTTCTCATCCACCGTGAGGTCCTGGAAGAGCGAGAACTTCTGCGACATGTAGCCGATGTTCTCGCGAACACGCTCGGATTCGCTGCAGACGTCGTAGCCCATCACTCGCGCGCCGCCGTCCGTGGGCGCGATGACGCCGCAGAGCATGCGGATCGTCGTCGTCTTGCCCGACCCGTTCGGGCCGAGGAAGCCGAAGATCTCGCCGTGGCCCACGTTGAAGTCCACCGAGTTCACGGCTACGAAGTCGCCAAAGGTCTTTCGCAGGCCGTGCACCTCGATGGCGTGCGCGGCATCGGCCGCGGGCATGGCCGGACACATCTCGGCGGCACTCTTCTGCCAGGGGAATCGCATCGTCACAGTCCGTTCATCAGTCGTTCAGCTGCTTGCGGAAACGCGAGAGCCCGAAACCGAACACCACCGCTGCGAAGAGCGCCATCGCGGCGAACTGCGGCCAGAGCGCGGCGAATCCCGAGCCCTTCATGAAGTTCGAGCGCACGATCACGACGATGTAGCGCAGCGGAATCAGGTACGACAGCGGGTACAGTACCGCCGGCATCGATTCGAGCGGGAAGACGAAGCCGGAGAGCATCATCGAGGGCACCATCATGAACGTCATGGCCTGCTGCGCCTGGTACCGCGTGCGCGAGAGCAGCGACACCATAAGGCCGATGCCGAGGCCCGTCAGCGCGAAGAGCGCGAGTCCCGAGCCCATCACGAGCAGGCTGCCGTTGAACGGCACCTTGAACCAGATCGTGCCGACTGTGAAGACCAGGGTGATCTGGATCGCTGCGATGAGCACGTAGGGGAGCAGCTTGCCGATGAGGTACTCGGCCCGTCCGATGGGGGTGACGAAGAGCTGCTCGAGCGTGCCGCGCTCCCGCTCCTTCACCACCGCCTGGCTCATCGTCATCTGCGTCGACATCATGAGGATGAACGCCAGGAGCGCCGGCACCATCGTGTTGACCGAGCGGAGCGTCGGATTGAAGAGCACCCGCACCCGCGCGTCGACGCCACCCGCGCCGGAGCTCATCGGCGTCGGGTAGAGCTGTCGGCTGAGCGACGCTACCACCTGCCCTGCGTAGCCAGAGGCGACCGACGCGGTCTTCGAGTCCGAGCCGTCGACGACGATCCCCACCTGTGTCGCGCGCTTCGCGTGCACGCTGTCCGAGAACCCCTCGGGGATGATGATCGCCACCTGGGCCTTGTTGCCGTCCAGGAGCTTCTGCATCTCGGCATCGGTCGTGGGCGTGGCGACCTGCTTGAAGTAGCCGGAGTTCACGAAGCCGTCGACCACGAGGTGTGACTCGGGGCTGCCATCGCGGTCGACGACCGCCGTGCGGATGTCGCGGACGTCCGTGCCGATGACGTAGCCGAACATGATGAGTTGCAGCACCGGCATGATGAAGATGATGGGCAGCATCGAGCGGTCCCGCTTGAGCTGCAGGAATTCCTTCCAGATGAGGAGTCGTACTCGGCGCCAGGACATCGCGGTCACGACCTCTCTCGATACAGCAGCGACGAGAGCGTGATGATCACGACCGCGTACACCGCGAGTGCGGCGACTTGCGGCCAGAGCACGTCCCATCCGCCACCCTTGAGGAACACCGTGCGCGAGATCACCGTCATGTAGCGCGACGGGAACAGGTACGAGATCCCCTGCAGCACCGGCGGGATGTTCGCGAGTGGGAAGACGAACCCCGAGAGCATGAACGCCGGCAGAAAGCTGATCATCATCGCGAGCTGGTTGGCGACCTCCGTGGAGGATGCCCGTGCCGAGATGACGAGGCCCAGGCCAAGCACGCACAGCACGAACAGGAAGCTCGAGACCGCGAAGAGCACCACCGAGCCGCGGAACGGGATCTGGAAGACGAGCAGCCCGATCGCCGAGACCGTGATCACGTTGAGCGCCGCCATCACCGCCCACGGCATGACCTTGCCGATCATGAGCTCGATTCGCTTGATGGGCGAGACCACGAGCTGCTCGAACGTGCCCTGTTCCTTCTCGGAGACCAGGGTGTTCGCGGTCTGCTGCACGGTCATAACCGCGATCAGCAGCACGATGAGGCCCGGCACCAGATAGCTCGCCGACTTGCCCTCGGGGTTGTACCAGATCCGCGTGCGTGCGGAGAGCCCGCCCGCCTGCGCGGTGTTGAAGCCGCTTGCCTCGGCCCGCGAGATCGCGGTCTTTGCGCCCCATATCTGCGAGAGCCCGTTCGCATATGCCTGGCCAAGCTGTGCCGAGTTGGGCTCGGAGCCGTCTATCAGAATCTGCACGGCGCCGGCGCGGCCTGCCGCTACCGCATCGCCGAAGCCCGGACCGATCACGACGACGACGCGCGCCTTGTTCGCGTCGAAGATGCCGTCGATCTCGCTTGCCGAGGCGAGATTCTGGTTCACCACGAAGTAGTTCGACTGTTTGAGCGCGTCCACGTACTGACGGCTGATCGCCGTGTGGTCCTGATCGAGGAGCGCTGTGGGCAGATCCTTCACGTCGAAGGAGACCGCGTACGAGAACAGGAACAGTTGCAGCAGCGGCATGATGAGCACCGCGATCATGGTGCGAGGGTCGCGGACGATGTGGATGAACTCTTTGCGCGCGATGGCGTAGATGCGTCTCATTCGGCCACCGCCAGCACCTCGGCGTCATCCCGCCCGGGGAGCGTCGCGGTGGGGATGAGCGCGGCGAACGCCATCTCGAGGTCGGTCGCGGCGGGCCGGATGCGGCTCACCGCGAGCCCGGCGCCCTCAAGCGCCGATCGGATTTCGGCCTCGCAATTCTCGCACTCGCCGCTCACGAGCACCCGCAGGTGCTCGCCGGAGACCTCGACGCTCGTCGAGAACGGCAGCGCGCGCACGATCGGCATCGCAGCCCGATAGTCGCTCACGTCCACTTCGATGACGCGGCCCGGCACCCGGCGCTTCATGCCCGCTGGCGTGTCGCGCAGGATGATCCGGCCTTGCGTCATGAAGGCGATCTCGTCGCAGCGCTCGGCCTCGTCCATGTACGGCGTGGCCACGAACACGGTGATGCCCTGGCGGTGCAGTCCCGAGATGATCCGCCAGAACTCGCGGCGCGACACGGGGTCGACGCCGGTCGTCGGCTCGTCGAGGAAGAGCAGGTCAGGCTCGCTGATGAGCGTCGCGGCAAGCGCGAGCTTCTGCTTCATGCCGCCCGAGAGGAACTGCGCCTGTCGCTTTGCGAACTCGGTGAGTCCCGAGAACTCCAGCAGCTTTGCCGAGCGGGACGCCATCTCCTTGCGCGGCACGCCGCGCAGCTCGGCGAAGAACTCGAGGTTCTCCTTCACCGTGAGGTCGCGGTAGAGCGAGAACGCCTGCGACATGTAGCCGATGCGCGGCTTCACCTTCGCGGCCTCGGTGCGCACCGAGCGTCCGAAGACGAGCGCATCGCCGCTTGTGGGTGCGAGCACCGTGGCCATCATGCGGATGAGCGTCGACTTGCCCGCGCCGTCGGGACCGACGAGTCCGAAGACTTCGCCTCTCGGCACCGTCATCGTGACGCCGTCGACCGCGACGGTGCCCTTGAACTCCTTGCGAAGGTCACGGACGTCGAGCGCGAACTCGTCTATCGGGGCGGGCGTGATCACTTGAGGGTCACGTCCGCGGGCATGCCGGGCTTGAGCGCGCTGTCGGCGTCGGTGATGCGCAGGCGCACCTGGTACACGAGCTTCACGCGCTGGTCCTTGGTCTCGATGGACGCCGGGGTGTACTCGGCCTGTGAGCCGATGAAGATGACCTCCGCGTGGTACGTCTTGCTGGTGGAGTCGGTCACGAGGTCGCCTGCCTGGCCGACCGTGACCTCGCCGATGCGGTTCTCGGGCACGTAGATCGTCACCGTGAGGCTGGCCGGGTTGCTGACGATCGCGAGCGTCGAGCCGGGCACGGCGTTCTCGCCGGCCTTGAGCACCACGTTGGTGAGCACGCCGTCGATGGGCGAGCCGATGGTCGCGTAGCCCAGCTGCACCTTCGCCATCTCGACAGCGACCTTCGCCTGATCGAGCTGCGCCTTTGCCGAGGCGATCTCCGCGTCCGTCTTCTTGTCGTCCTTCGCCTGCCTATACGCGGCCTCGGCGGCGGTCACGCCCGCCTCGGCCTGCTGCACCTGCAGCTTGAGGAGCGCGGCGTCGAGCTTGAAGAGCACGTCGCCCTTCGCGATCGGCACGCCGTCCTCGGTAGGAGCCTCCACGATGCGCCCGGACGTCTGGGCCGAGATCGCGACCTGGTCGGTCTCGATCGTGCCGCTGCCGCCAAGCACATCGCTCGACGTCGACGCATTCCCGCCGAGCAGGAAGTACCAGGCGGCGACGCCTGCCACGACCAGCACGAGGATGATGGGGACGATGCGTTTCATGTTCTTCAGCGCTCCTGTCTGTCCAGCGCGCGCTAGCTGCGCGAATCCGTCCGGATGGTGAGGTCGACCGGCGTTCCAGCCGGCGGCTGCGCGCCGGTCTTGAGGGTGATCGTGACGCGCGTGGTGCGTGTCATGTGCACCACGTCGGTGGGGAAGGTCGTGGGCGGGAACGCTGAGTCCTCGCCGATGGCGGTGACGCTGCCGTTGAGCACTGCGCCCGCGCCGGAGTCGTACGTCACCTCGGCCGGATCGCCTACACGGACGTGTGCGAGCTGCTCGGCGGTGAGGTACGTGTCAATGAGGGCCGGCGCATCCGGCGTGATGCGGAAGAGCGGCGCGTTCACCATCGCCACGCCGCCCGAGCGCCGAGCGAATGTGACCAGTCCGTCCACCGGTGCCGTGATGATCGCCGAGTCACGCCGTGCCTTCGCAAGCGCAGTCGCGATGTCGCGCGTCTCGGCCACGATGCCAAGAAGCTCCCGGCCGTTCTCGGCCTGCGTCTTCGCGTCGGTAAGCTTCGCCGAACCGGACGCCATGGTGCGAAGCCCGGACTCCATCTTGGCGATACCTGCGTCGATCTGCGCGAGACCCGCTTTCAGCTGTGGGATGAGCACTGCCGGGTTCGGCGTACCGGTGGGGAGCACCGAGCCGGGCGGTGGCGTTGGCATGCTCTCGAGTTGCGCGAGCTGCGCAGCGAGGTCGGCGCGCTGCGCCTTCGCCTTTGCGAGCGCGGCGGTGAGGTCGCGTTTAGCTTTCGCGAGGTCGGCCTGGCCGCTGTCGATGGTGTCGAGTGCGCCGACCAGCACGTCGACGTCCGCGCGCGCTTTGGCGGCGGCCGTCTCTGCCTGGCGTACGCCAAGGTCGAGCAGCGTGGTGTCGAGCCGCGCGAGCATCTGGCCCGCGACGACGCGGTCCCCCTCGGCCACGAACACCTCGGCGATGCGGCCCGAGACGGTCGGCTGCGAGGACGGAGCGGTCGCCTTGCGTGAAGCGGGCGCCTGCGACGACGTGGCGAACCCGACCGTCACGTCGATGGTGGGCGAGGCGAGTGCCGGTGCGCGCACGACGTACGATTGTGCGCGCACGTCGCCGGCGACCTGGAGGTAGCCGCGATCCGCACCGCTCTGGCGCTGGAAGTACGCGACTGCGACGCTTGCCACGCCGAGAAGCGCGAGCACCAGAACGACTATCGTGAGTCGCCGCTTGATGTCCGTGTTTGCTGCTGTCGTGCGCCGATCGCTCACGCCGTTCCCGTCTCCGTAGTTATCGCTCACTAACATACGCCGTGTACGTCGTGTGTCAAGCCGAGAGTGTGACGACCACGTGCGGTCGGGGTACCAGCCATAGTGGGGCGATTCGGGGCAAGGGGGGCTTAGCCATGGCAAAGGCTGGCTGGTGCGACGCGTGTGGTGCGTACGTGTACCTTTCGGGGGACGGCGGTTGTCTGTCGGGGCATGGATCGGAGCACATTTCGCGACTCTATGATGTGCCGGACGCCGGGGGGGTGTCCGCCGAGACCACCGACCCGACGATGCAAGCGGCACCCGTAAAGGGCCTCTCGGACCTCATTGCCGAGGCATCGAAGCTGGCGGACGAGACGGTCAACGTGTCACGTGCGGCCGACGGTTTCGTCGTTCAGACCGACACAATGTCGGGCGCCCGGCTTGTGGAGATACTCGACAGCGCGCTGGCGCTGTCGCCGGGCGATCCCGATCTTCTGATCGCGAAGTCCGACGCACTTGCGTTCGCGATGCAGTTCAAGACTGCGGAAGACGTCCTCGACGAGGTCCTCGCACGGGATCCGGCCAACTTCGAAGCGCGCACGCGCAAGGACCATTGGGGCGAGTGGACCAGTGCCTTCACGTTGCCGGCGTGGTCCGAGGCGGCCACCGTGCTTGCGCCGGCGATGATCGACGATCTTCGGAAGGCGCGCTCGGTGCAACTCGTGCGCACCGGTGTGAGAGCGGCCATTGCCGTCGTTCGTCCGGTGCAAGCCGCTGAGATGGCACCGGGCCTCGGGAACCAGACCCGGTCGATGTGGGAGCCGGTGTGGTCGCAGACGCCCACGGGGGCTGTGCTCGCGCACTACGTAGTGGTCGAGGACGACCCCGCGAACCCGTACAGAGCAGAGGGCTTCCTTCCGCTCTATCACTCGGAACAGGCATTGCGCGTTGGTGGGTATTGGCTCGTGCGGCAACTTGCCGATGCCGACGGCTGCTTCATCGTGGTCGCCGACGGGGATCGTGTGCTCCACAATCGCTGGTTCGCATTCCCTGCGCACGTCAAAGCGCATCTGACGGCGATGGCAGCCCATCTAGACACTGCGTCGGTTGCCGGTGATGCGGCGGCTTTCCAGCAGGGATGTCAGTGGCACAGCAGCACCTACGACATGGACCAGATCGCGTTCGATCGTCCGTTGTCGGATAGCGCCGCAGGCGTCGCGAGCCTCATCGGCGAACACCATGCGCCCGAGGAGGCGGCAGCACCGGCGGCTCCAGCTGCAGCCGCGCCCGCTGCCGCACCCGAGCCCGCGCCCGCGGCTGTACCCGCACCCACACCCACACCCACACCAGAGACCACGCCGGGTTCTTTTGTGTTCGGCGACGTCGACGCGATCCTTGGCAACCCGTCACTCTCACCTCAGGTGCGCGCGGTCCTGCTGCTTGAGCTCTGTCAGATCGCCCAGAGCGTGGCTCCTGAGCGGCTCGATGGCTACTGGACGCAGCTCACCCAGGTGAGGGCATCCCTGCCGAAGGAACACGCCGATGCGTACAACGAAGCGGCCCAGGAGCTCGGTGAGTCGACGGAGAAGGCGGACTCGGGCGTCATTTCCGGGTTGATCGTCGAAGTCGCCGCCGCAAAGACCATGGCTGCCGTCGATCGTGATGGCGCAGCGCGCAATCTCGCGGGCATCGAATCCCGGCTTGGCGAGCGCAAGGTGCCGTTCGGCAAGAAGGCGGTATACGCCGCGCTTGCGGACGCCTGGCTTGGCATCGATCGCGCACAGACCATACGGCTTCTGGGGCACACTTCGGCCAGCGCACGCGCCGGGCTCGTCACGCGCATGCACGGAGCGTCTCCGCTCACCCAGAACGAGTGGCGCTCGCTCGTGGCCGTGACGAAGCCTGCAATCGCCGCGAATCTTGCCGCGGACGTCATACGCTCGTCGGAGACGCACGTCGATCTGCCGTCAGAACTCGTGGACAAGGTGGGCACCGCCCTGTTCGCGGGCATCGGCGCGCCGTTGGCGACGCCTGCGCCGTTGCCCGATCGACTCACCATGCACGAACGCCTTGTGGCCGCATTGGCCGACGGTGGGCGATGCGACGAGGCGTGGACCGAGGTCGCCCGAATCTACCAGTGGGCGACGACCGCGACAACGCAGCAGCTTGCAGACGCCGGTGGATGGATTGCACGGTTCCCGGTCCTGGAGCGTGCGATCAACGAGGCGGTCGCGCACCACTGTGTCTCGGAAGAGCGGTTCGCGGCGCTTGTGGAGGAGACGCCGGTGTACCTTCAGGCGTACGTGCGGGCGCTCTACCGCGCGAAGACCACCATGCCCGGGGCGGTGGAGTCGACTTACCGGCGCCTCGAGCAGGAACTCTCAGCGGAGGCGCTGCGCAGGCCGATGGGGTATCAGATCAAGCACGGCGGCAATCCCGCCAAGCTTGCCGATGCGGGACACCGGGCCGCAGCGCTCCGGCTTTATCTCGCGCGAGTGGCGCAAGGCGGTATGGCGCAGGAGGCGCTCGACCTAGCGGCTCGTCTCGGCGATCAGACGTCGCGAACCGTTGTGGTCAGGACGCTCCTCTCGGGAACCGACGAAGCAGCGCGTGCACTGCTGCCAGCCGAGCAGTTCCCGGAGATCTCGGTCGACCACTTCCTTGCTCTTGGCTCGGTTGAGAAGCGCGCTGACTACCTGGCGCGCGTGACCGGCAACGGAGCGCACACGATCCCGGGTCGCATCTGGCGCGACATGGATGCAGCGCAGGCCATGCCGCAGGTACGTGTTGGCGGGATGTTCTCGAAGGAGACCGCACCTAGGCAGGAGTCGTCTGCCGAGTACATCCAACACAACCCGATGTACCTGGTCGTATCCGTGAACGTCTTGCCCGAGCAGCAGTTCACGGTGTGGATGGATAGCCTGGCCGAGTACGGCTCTACCGTCATCGACGCCGAGCTGGCGCCCGCGCTCGTCGCATGGAGTGAGCGGGACTGGGAGCCGGCGCGCAACGCGATGGTCTGGATGTGGGAGGCGATCAAGCCCTCCGACGACGTCCTGCTCGACAACGTGCTCCGCGACGGCGTCATCAAGCGTTCGATCGACGTTCTATCGGCCGATCCCGAGATCCTCGGCAGCTACGTGCTGCCGTGGCTGCACCAGGAACTCGTAGTGAAGGGTCGGACGTGGCAGCAGGGCAATACACAAATCACCTTGCGTCTTGCAGACAAGCAACTCGCGGCGATGTGTCTCGGAGCCGCAGTCAGACTCGCGGATCTTGCACCTGCGCGTCGTGACCGGCTGGTCGAGATCGCGCTCGGGTACGCCAACACCTCGCCGGAGATCGTCGGGCCATTCGCGCAGGTCTTCATGGCCGGTCGTGCGCCGCAGCTGGTTGAGCCGCCGGTGCCGCTTGGCGGACCGTCAGCAGTCGCATGGCAGCAAGGCGTCGTCACCAGCATCGTGAACGACATCAAGCAACGGTTGTTGTTGCTCATGATCGCCTCTGCCACGCCTCAAGCGGCGGTGTCGTAGCAACTAGTGCGGCCAAGAGCTGCGCCCCCGCTCTGGCGCTTCGCGTCCTCGTGCGGCATACTTACCCGCGTGCCCGTCGGGAAACGGGCGCTGGCGTTTCGCCACGGTAGGCGGTGCGCCCGGTCCGGGAGCGGCAGAGATGAGTCCGCGGGACCGATCTTCGCAAGGAGCCAACTAAATGGCTGGCATCGTGCTTGTTGGCGCCCAGTGGGGCGACGAAGGCAAAGGCAAGATAACCGACCTTATCGCGGACGATTTCGATTTCGTCGTTCGCTTCCAGGGCGGTAACAACGCAGGCCACACCGTTATCCACGCAGGTCGCACGCTCAAGCTGCACCTGATTCCCTCGGGCATCATGTATCCGCACATCACGCCGATCATCGGCAACGGCTGCGTGATCGATCCGAAGGTCCTCATCGAGGAGATGGACCGCCTCGAGGCTGACGATATCTCCACGCACCGGCTGCTCATCAGCTGCAACGCACACCTCATCATGCCGTACCATCGCGATCTCGACGGCGCGAGCGAACGCCGCCTCGGCGCGAACGAGATCGGCACCACGCGGCGCGGCATCGGCCCGGCATACATGGACAAGGCGTCGCGTATGGGTCTGCGTGTCCAGGATCTCCAGGACGAGCACATCCTGCGAAAGAAGCTCGAGGCCGCGCTGCCCGAGAAGAACGACATCCTCTCCAAGCTCTACGACATGCCCACGTACACCGTCGATCAGATCGCCGAGGAGTACCTCACCTACGCCGAGCGGATCAAGCCGCATATCGCCGAGACATCCGCGATCATCAACCGCGCGCTCAAGGCCGACCAGTGGGTGCTCTTCGAGGGTGCCCAGGGTACGCTCCTCGACCTCGACCACGGCACGTACCCGTTCGTGACGTCGAGCTCGCCCACCGCGGGTGGCGCGTGCACGGGTGCTGGCGTAGGCCCCAAGGCGATCGACCGGGTTCTCGGCATCGCGAAGGCGTACATCACACGCGTGGGCTCCGGCCCGTTCCCGACCGAGCTCTTCGATGAGACCGGCGAGATGCTCACGCGTGTCGGCGGCGAGTTCGGCACCACCACCGGCCGTCAGCGCCGCTGCGGCTGGTACGACGCGGTCATCGTCCGCAACGCCGTGCAGGTGAACGGCCTCACGGACCTCGCGATCACCAAGCTCGATGTTCTCTCGGGTATGGACACGATCAAGGTCGCCGTCGCGTACGAGCATGAAGGCCGGCGCTTCAACGACCTGCCGTGCCACCAGACGGTCTTCCACCACGCGAAGCCCATCTACGAGGAGCTGCCCGGCTGGAAAGAGGACATCACCGGCTGTCGCACCTTCGAAGAGCTTCCGAAGAACGCGCGCGACTACATCACCTTCATCGAGGACCTTGCCGAGACACCCGTCTCGATCATCGCGGTCGGCCCGAGCCGAGAGCAGACGATCATGCGGCGGTGGCCCGACCGCATCTAGGGGAGCGACGCCGGGCAGTAGCCGGAGGGTCCGGCGCTCAGACAGTCCTTGCCGGGGGCCCGCAACACAAAGACAGCCGCCTCAAGGGCGGCTGTCTTTGTGTTGTCCCCGGCTGCGGAACTCGCGGCGGACCCTCCGGCTACTGCCCGGCTGTAGGCGGCGTCTAGTCCTTCGGCTGCCACTTGCAGCGAACGGGCGACTCGATCTCGCCGGTCTTCTTGAGAGCGGCCATCGCCTTGTCGACGTCCTTGCGCTCAAGGCCGGTCATCTCGCATACGGCGCCTGCATTCACGGGCTCGCCGGCGGCGCGCATCGCATCGAGTACGGTTTTGGTGGTGTCATCCATCGGGGCCTCCCAGGCATCGATATGTCAGGTGCAGAGAAGATACCGCACTCCGAGCTCTGCCAAGCGCTCATTTATCCTAATGGACTAACGGACACATGCCGATGATAAGCGGTATAAGACGCCGATTAACGCACCATAGGAACCGCTCGCCAAGGCCGCCATTGCGACCTCTACGAACGGATCGCCGAGAGCGGTGATCATCGTGGGTGTCACGTCCGTGATCTTGCTGGGTTCTCGCCGGTCGACGTTGGAGCCGCTCGCTTTGGCGCTGACCGCAGGCGGTCGCTTTGTGGTTGTGGGAATCGAGACGGATTCGACCGCGTTCTGGGCCGTCGCCCTCAAGTATGGAGCCGAGATCGCGGTCATCGAGGCCACATCGGTAGAGCCCCTGGCTGTTCGCGAGCTTTTGGCTATCTGCCCTGGCACGAAGATCATGCTCCTTGGGGATCCCACCGACTCCCGGTTGCTCGATCTACTGATAGCGGGCGCGGATGGGTTCTTCCCTCAGAGCTCTCCGCCCGAGATGATCGTCGAGGCCGCGCTCATGCTGACTGAGACGGGCGTTCTTCTTCCGGCTCCGCTCTCGCGCACCGTCCTCGATCGCCTTCGCCAGCTTGAGGCGCGCTACGGCGCGAACGGCATTGAGCGCCCGAGGCTCGGGAAGCGTGAAGCACTGGTCCTGCGCATGCTTGCAACCGGAGCGACCAACCGTGAGATCGCGCGGCTTCTGGGTGTCTCGGTGAGCACGATCAAGAACCAGGTGGCTGCCATCTTCCGGAAGCTCGGCGCATCCAATCGCAGCGAGGCTGTCGCGCTTGCTTTCCGTCTCGGGATGGCCGAAGAGCCGGAGAGCACGTAGGGTCGCATTCTGAACGGCACAACGACTGGATTGGCCATTCGGCCTATTGAGTTGTGCCGTTCGTCACGGCGTACTGTTGACGACATTTTCGTATCCGGGTCAAACGGCGACCCGGTAATCGAGGGGACATCATGGTCAGCTCGGATGTGTCGGTCATCCGTCTTGCGGATGCAGACGTCGACAACGTGGAGAGCGTGCGAGCGCTCCTTGCCGACTCGCTCGCGGAGCCTCGGCCTCGCGTGCTCGCCGATCTCACTGGGCTCACCGGTCTCCGCGGACCGCTGATCGCTGCGATCATCATCGCGGCGCACGAGCTCGGTGCCGACGCGCGCTTTGCGGTGTACGCTCCCGAACACATCTTCCAGCAGATGCAGGACTGGAAGATCTCGGAAGCCTGGCCGTGCTTCGATGACTGGGACAAGGCTACCGAGTACCTATGTCGGGACGCTAGCTAGTCGAGCGCGCACTACCCCTGGACGTATCCGGTACAATCGGGAGGTCCTGGTTCCGGCAACCCGGGGGTCACCCATGCGTATTCTCGTCATCGGCGGCGGCGGTCGCGAGCACGCCATCGTTTCTGCCTTGTCCCGCTCGGCGCATCAGCCCGAGCTCTTCTGCACGCCCGGCAACGGCGGTACCGCCGAGCTGGCCACCAACGTAGAGATCGACATCGAGGATCCGGCGACGATCGTCGCGTGGGTCGAGATGAACCCCGTCGACCTCGTTGTGGTCGGTCCCGAAGTGCCGCTCGTAGTCGGGCTCGCGAACTTGCTCGCGGTCATCGGCGTTCCGTGCTTCGGCCCCAAGGCCGCCGGTGCCGAGATCGAGGGCTCGAAGATCTTCGCGAAGGACCTCATGGCGCGTCACGGCATCCCCACCGGTAAGGCCGAGGCATTCGACGTCAAGGAAGATGCTCTCAAGTATCTCGAGGAGCAGGGTGTGCCGATCGTCGTGAAGGCTGACGGGCTTGCGGCGGGCAAGGGCGTGACCGTGGCCATGGACATCGAAGCCGCGCGCAACGCGATCACTGCGTGCTTCGAAGGCGAGTTCGGGGAGGCCGGCGAAGTGGTCGTCATCGAGGAGTACCTCGAGGGACCCGAGTGCTCTCTCCTCGCGTTCACCGACGGCACGACCGTCCTCCCGATGCTCCCTGCTCAGGACCACAAGCGCGCGTACGATGGCGATCAAGGTCCCAACACGGGCGGCATGGGCGTCTACACGCCGGTTCCCGTCGTGGACGAGGCGACGCGCGCCGAGATGGTCTCCATCCTCGAGCGCACCGTTGCGGGCATGGCATCGGAGGGCATCGACTACCGCGGCGTGCTGTACGGAGGCTTCATCCTCACGGCTGACGGACCGAAGGTCCTCGAGTTCAACGCGCGCTTCGGCGATCCCGAGACGCAGGTCGTGCTCCCGCTCCTCAAGACAGACCTCGTCGACGTGATGCTCGCCACCGTCGAGAAGCGCCTCTCGGAGATCACGCTCGAGTGGAGCGATGACGCGGCTGTCTCGGTCGTGCTCGCATCGGGCGGCTATCCGGGCTCGTACACCAAGGAGATTCCGATCGACGGCGTAGCCGAGGCCAATCAGGTTCCCGGCGTGACCGTCTTCCACGCAGGCACGATGCTCAAGGACGGCGCGCTGGTGACGAACGGCGGGCGTGTCCTCAACGTGACCGCGATCGCGCCCACGATGGCCGAGGCGCGCACGCGTGCGTACGAGGCCGCCGACAAGATCAGCTTCCTGGGTATGGAGTACCGGACCGACATCGGACTCAAGGCGCTTCAGGCGCTTGGGGAGGCATAGGCTTGCTGACTGAACGGGTGCTGTCGCGCGCGGTGGAGATCGCGCAGGGTTCGTACTTTTCAACGGATCCCAAGCCGGTGGGCGGCCTGCCCGGTCCGGTCGAAGGTCGTCCCTACATGCTCTACGCGCACGTGCCGTTCTGCGAGCGGCTCTGCCCGTACTGCTCGTTCAACCGTTTCCCGTTCCGCGAGGACCCCGCGCGCCGCTACTTCAAGAACCTGCGCGACGAGATGCGGATGATCGCCGAGAAGGGCTACGACTTCCCTGCGCTCTACATCGGTGGTGGCACGCCTACAATCCTCATCGATGAGCTCTGCGAGACGATCGACCTCGCCCGCGAGCTCTTCAACATCAAAGAAGTCTCCACCGAGACGAACCCGAACCATCTCATCCCGGAGATCCTCGAACCGCTGAAGAACCGCGTCCAGCGTTTCTCGGTGGGCGTGCAGTCCTTCGATGACGGTCTCCTCAAGCAGATGGACCGCTACGACAAGTATGGTTCCGGTGCCGAGATCCTCGAGCGCATCCAGTCCATCAACGGCTTCTTCCACTCACTCAATGTGGACATGATCTTCAACTTCCCGAGTCAGACCGAGGCGCATCTCTTGAAGGACATCGAGATGCTCAAGGCCAGCGGCTGCAACCAGACGACCTTCTACCCGCTCATGGCATCCCGCTCGGTCGCGACCGCGCTCAAGCGCACCGTGGGTATGGTCGACTATGGCCGAGAAGCCCGCTACTACGAGATCCTCTCGCGCGAGCTCTCCGACACGTTCGAGCACGCGACCGCATGGACGTTCTCGCGCACCGGCGGCGGCATGATCGACGAGTACATCGTGGACTACGAAGAGTACGTGGGCGTCGGCTCGGGTGCGTTCTCCTACCTCGACGGCAAGATCTTCGTGAACACGTTCTCGCTGCGCAAGTACGGCGATGCGATCGAGGCAGGGCACCAGTCGGTCTCGCTCGGCTGCAAGCGCTCTACCCTCAAGGACCGCATGCGTTACCGGTTCCTCATGGATCTCTTTGGCCTCAAGCTCGACAAGCGCGAGTTCTTCACCGAGTTCGGGACCACGCCGGAGCGCGGTCTGTTCCCCGAGGTCAGCTTCTTCCGTGTGGCCGGCGCGTTCGCGACCGACACTGCCGAGGAGTTCACGCTTACGCCGAAGGGCCGCTACCTGACCGTAGCGATGATGCGTCAGATGTTCGCGAACCTGAACAGCTTGCGTGACTCAGCACGTGCGGGCCTTCCCGAGGACGAGCGCCAGCTCCTCTTCGGTGATGGGACCCCCGCATGCGCGGATGCAGCGTGCGCTGTCGCGGAGGCAACGGACAAGCCGCTTCCCTAGAGGCAGGACGCGGTTTGCCGAGCAGTGCGTGCTCCGCTACCATTCGGAGCATTCAAACCAGCTGCCTCTTTGGGGGAATCCGATGACCCGCATGACCAAGCTCGTCGCACTTATGCTCGCCGGTGTGTTGCTCTTCGCGCTTGCGGGATGCGGCGATCAGACCAAAGACGCGAACGCCGCGATCGCTGCGGCCAACGAGCAGTCGAAGCGGTACACGGAGCTCGACAATCAGATCTCGACGCTCATGGATCAGGCGATGGCCGTCGACATGACCGCCGAGGGCGTGAAGCCGGGTATCGCGGCGTTCGACGAGGCCAGCGCCAAGTTCGAGGAGCGCAAGACCGTTATCGCCGCCATCAAGGCGGAGTTCGAGAAGATCGCCGGCTACAAGGTGAGCGAAGAGACCAAGAAGTACGCCTCCCAGCAGGTCGAGATCGCAACTCTGCTCGGCCAGATGGACGACCTCGGCCTGGAGCTCATCGCCTCCACGAAGTCGCTCTACGAACTGGTGCAATCCGGCAGCCAGGACGCCGCCAAGGCCGAGGAGCTCTCCAAGGCGATTGACGACACATCGGCGAAGCTCACCGAGATCGACGCGCAGGTCACCGAGAAGCAGGCCGCCTCGGATCAGTACTTCATCGACGCCGGGCTTGGCCAGTAGCAGCGCTCGAAAGGGGCAGTCATGGAAGGCACGCCGCTCGTAGGAATCATCATGGGTAGCACGTCGGATATGGCTGTCATGGAGGAGTGCGGCAAGCAGCTCGAGGCGCTGGGAGTGCCGTTCGAGCTCCTGGTTGCGTCCGCGCACCGGCAGCCGGCGAAGGTGCACGAGTGGGCAGCATCCGCCGCCGACCGGGGCATCAAGGTCATCGTTGCAGCTGCTGGCAAGGCCGCGCATCTCGGTGGCGTGGTAGCTGCGTACACGCCGCTGCCGGTCATCACCGTGCCGATGAAGACGAGCGATCTGGGTGGCCTCGACTCGCTGCTCTCGATGGTGCAGATGCCCACCGGCGTGCCGGTTGCGTGCGTCGCCATCAACGGCGCGAAGAACGCCGCGATCCTCGCCACGCAGATCCTCGGCACGAGCATACCCGAGTATCGCGACGCGATCGCCGCGTACAAGCGCGAGATGGCCGAGGGCTAGAGCGCTACTCGGGGCCCGAGCCAACTGCGAGCGCTATCGCCTCGCGTACGATCGGCTTGAGCACCGTCTCGCCACCAAGGACGCGCGGCTTGCCGACGGTTGCGGCGTTCTGCAGCAGCAGTGTGGCGACATCAGCGTCCAACCAACCCGCTGGCGTGAGTAGCAGCACCGTGCCCTGGCGCGCGCTCATGACGCCACCGGCAAGCGCGTCAGGGAAGTTCGCACCGGTCGCGATCCCCGGTCCCGCCATCGTGAGGCCACAGTTCGCGAGGCCGTACTTCGCGATCTCGAAGCCCGTGTCGTACCGGCTGTAGCCCGCCAGTCGCGTGACCCTGCCCTCGCCGAGCAGCCCCGTGATGTCCGCTTCGGTGGAGGTGCTCACCGCCGAGGCGCTCCCAAGGACGAGTGCGCTCTCGGCGCCGATCGCCCTGATCGCGGCGGAGGCCTCGCTGGAGAGCATGTCAGGGCGGGTCAGGACGATCGGCCACACCGACCTGGCCGCAAGCGGGGAAGCCGCCAACGCGTCCGGGAAGTTCGTGCCCGTGGTGACGAAGACGGTGCCAGTGTACCCGCCCGGCCTGTTCAGCCGGCGCACGGTCTCTCTGGCGATGGCGCCCGAGGTCGCGTATCGATCCGTACCTGCCACCCGCGTGGCAGCCACGCTCGGAAGCGCATCAAGTGCCGAGAAGACGTTCGCCGAGACTGCCGACGTCCCGCCGACCACGATGGCTTCCTTCGCGCCCAGCCGGGCGATCTCCGAGACCACGGATGCGGGCAGTGACGCGGACTTCGTGAGCAGCACGGGCCCGCCGACCGCACCCGCGAGCGCCGAGGCGCCAAGCGCGTCAGGCCAGTTCTCGCCCGAGGCGATCACGACGGTCTCGGCGCTGCCGGTGGCGAACGCCGAGCGTGATGCCGCAACGGCGGTCTTGTAGCGGTCGTCACCTTGTACCGGCTCTATGAAGCCGCTGTAGTCGATGTTCTCGGTGATGCCGTTCAGCCGATACGGGATGTACGGGCTGTCGGCGGGCGACGGACCGGGGTACTCCTCGATCCGCATGCCGGTGCCGTCTCCGGGGGCGACCTCCGAGCCCATCTGGTACTCGTAGAACTTGGTGCGTTCGGCGTCGGCCCACCCGCCGAAGATGACTGCATGGTAGTTGTACGCCACGAGCGCGTCGCCGGGCTGCAGCGCTTCCTTGGTGATCTGCGTCGCGGTCTGGTTGAGGGTGCGCGTTGAGTAGCCTGGCATGAACGTGTTCCATGCCATCGAGACGAACCCCGAGCAGTCGGTCCGGTACCCGCTGCCGTACGAGACGGCCCTTCCGTCAAGATCACGGTACGTCGTCTGACTATACGGGATCACCAGGTCCACCCAATGCTGGGCGCGCGACATCACGAGCGAGCGTGACATCGCGGCGAATGCGGGGGAGGCGGCGCCAAGCGCCATGACAAGCGTGAGGGCGACGACGGCCGAGATACGAGCCGCCGGGCGCGGGCTGCGGAACATGGTACGACTCCTTCAGCGTCCGGGTGCTACCCCTAGAGTATCGGCCCGAACCCGTGAAACCTGCAACCCGTTGTGACAGGCGGCACTACCCGAGGGGCGCTGGCGGCAGGTATTCGGGTGTCGGTTCCGGCTCGTAGGCGGCCTGCACGGTCGCCTCGGTCACTGCCGGATTCGCAAGGCCGTAAGCCTCTCGGGCATAGGCGCCCCAGAGGTGACCGGTGCCGATCTGCATCGGGACGGTGATGAGCAGCTGGATGGCGATGAGCACGAACTCGGCCGGCAGGAGCAGCATGACGCCAACGGGCGGAGCGTCTGAGGTTGCCGTGAAGAGCGAGTAGCCGAAGGCCGCGAACCATCCGCCCCACAGCACGAACGCGAGTCCCATCATGGCGGCGCCAAGCAGCAGCGATCCGCGTGCGGCACGCCAGTACGCCGCCGAGTTCGCCTTCGCATGGGCGTAGATCCCCTTGAAGTCGAAGCCTGCTTGCATGGTGTCGTAGAGCGCGATTTGCGTGTACGTCGGCCACAGCACCAGGGTCATCGCCAGCGACAGTGCGAACGAGAGCACGACCGAGATGACCAGGAGAACGATGAACACCTCAGGTGAGCCGGAATCGATGGCGCCGATCGCTCCGAATGCCACGACGACACCGATGATGAGTGAGAGCACGATGCTCAGCGGCAGGCTGTAGACGAAGCCGACCACGAACGCGAAGAAGCCGGTCTTGAGATGGCCGCCGAAGTCGTTCCATTCCGGCAGGCTCTTCTCTCGGCCCCAGGCCACGTCGCGAAGGTGCCGTTGGGCGTAGCCGAGCACCGCGATCGATCCCACGTACGGAATCAGCGTGATGAGCGCCGAGAGCCCCATCTTCTTGGCCCACGCCCGGTCGCTGAAGATCGCACGGAACGCTTCACGGATGCTCACGGATGTCTCCTCGGCTCGGTGTGCTCTCCGCCATCGTAGCCGAGAAGCTCCCGGAGCGTCAGTAGCTCACCACGAGCGTATCGGCGGTCGCCTGTACGGGATACGACTCCGCTACCGCGCCGGTGAACCAGACTTCTACCGTGTCGCCCTTCTTCAAGTCGGAGGCCGAGAAGCGTCCCCAACCGTCCGCGCCCTTAAGCAGCACCTGGGTCTTGTCGACGATCGCGACCGAGGCCTTGTCGTAGGCAAGCCCCTCACCGGCAGGAGCTTCCACGAGCAGCGTCCCGAGACCGCTCGCATCGAGCGTGATCGAGGTGATGGTTCCGCGGATCGACGGCTCGGTGTCCGGCGGCGACGGCATGAGGAAGCACGCCGTCAGAAGGAGAGCCGCCGACACGAGCGATACCACTGTGATGATCTTCCGAGGCATTTGGTCCTCCCTGGATCGCGTGCGTGTCTGTATGACGATTCCCCTGTCCCAGGGGTTCTTCCAAGAAATTTCGAAAAGGGTGTTGACTAGTGTGGAGTTCACAGTATTATGAGTTGAGACTAGTGTGAAGTTAATAACACTACGAAGTACACAGAACGAGGAGGTGGCGCATATGACCGATGTAGGCGAGTCGATTGTCCGGAAGTTCCAGAAGGAGCTCAACTCGGGCACGGTTTCGCTGGTGCTGCTTGCCATCCTCGACCAGTCGAGCGAGGCGCTGTACGGCTACCAGATCGCGAAGCGCCTCGAGGGAGCCAGCGCGGACAGCGTGCCGGTGAAGCAGGGGACGCTCTATCCCGTGCTCCGGCAGCTCGAAGCGCAGGGGTTGCTCGGCAGTACGGTCGAGCCATCGGTGGCAGGCCCGCCGCGCCGGTACTACACCATCACGGCGGCGGGACGGGAAGTACTTGAGCAATGGAAGGTGACGTGGTCGCGGACTCGCGACTTCGTGGACGGGACCCTGGAGGGAGGTCGTGGCTGAGATGATCGAGAAGTATCTGGCTGAGTTGCGCATGGCGCTTGCCGGTGCGGACCCCGCGCTCGTACAAGATGCGCTCTACGATGCCGAGGAGTACCTGCGTGCGGAGATAGCGGATAGCACGGATGAGGCGAGCTTTGCCGCGGCGATCGAGCGCTACGGCTCACCCGAAGAGGTCGCCCAGGCATATCGCGAGACCGAGGTGACGGTCGCCCGTGCGCTGCAGGCGCCGGCCCCGAAGGCACCGAAGGGCAAGGTCGGCGGCTTCTTCGGCGTGCTGATCGACCCGCGTGCGTACGGCTCGCTCTTCTACCTGTTCTTCGCGTTCGTGATGGGCATCGCGTACTTCACGTTCGTGTCGGTGCTCCTGCCGCTTTCGGTCGGCCTCATCCCGGTGTTCGTCGGGCTGCCGCTGCTCGTCGGGTTCTTCGCGGCAGTGCGGGCGATCTCGCTCGCAGAGGGGCGCGTGGTCGAATCGATGCTTGGCGTTCGTATGCCAAGGCGGCCGAGGATCGCGTACGTGAAGGGTGACTGGATCTCGCGGGTGAAGTTCTGGTTCACCGACGGGCGCACGTGGACGACCTTGCTGTACATGGTGCTCCAGCTTCCGCTCGGCATCATCTACTTCACGCTTGGGGTCACGGCGATAACGGTCTCAACGGTCGGAATCGTGTGGCCGATCGCCCAGCTCTTCACGGACTACCCGCTCATCCAGATGGGTGGCTACGGGTACGTGCTGCAGCCGTGGGCGACGCCGATCGCAATGCTTGGTGGGTTGCTCTGCTTCGTCATCACGCTGCACCTGGTGCGGCTGATCGGTAAGGGGCACGCCATCTACGCGAAGGCGATGCTCGTGGGACGGTATTCGGATGCTCCGGACCAGGCTGCGGCCTGACCGGTACGAGGAGGGGTTCTGAGATGAGAGGGCGTTGGATTATCGGAGTTGCGGCCTTGATGGTGCTAGCCGTCGCAGCGACCGGATGTGTGCGAGTGGAGATGCCGGGAGGCACCTTCACGGAATCGAACGAGAGCGTGACGCTTGAGGGCGCCACCAAAGTGAACGCGCGGATCAACATGGGTGCCGGCAAGCTGGATATCGCTTCGGCTGACACCGACCTCATGAAGGCGCACTTCGGTTACAGCGACGCCGGGTGGGAGCCCGAGGTCAGCTACGACGTAAGTGGCTCTACCGGTGAGCTGTCAGTCGGCACGCCGAGCAGGTTGCGGGTGGATTTCGCCAAGGACTTCCGGTACGAGTGGACGATCGGCCTTACGCCTGACGTGCCGCTCGACCTCGCGGTGAACATGGGCGCGGGCGAAGCGACGCTGGATCTTGCAGGGCTGGATATTCGCGAACTGCAGGTCGATGTGGGCGCTGGCGACACGACGGTGGATCTCACCGGCGACTGGAAGCACGACCTTACCGGCGACATCAACACGGGTGCCGGTGCGCTGAAGCTGCGTGTGCCCGAGAACGTCGGCGTGCGGATCGTGGGCTACAAGGATGGTCTCGGCGAGTATCGTGCCGACGGCTTCATGCAGGACGGCGACGCTCTGGTGAACCCGGCGTACGAGGACGCGACCGTGAAGTTCGACCTCGTGCTGCGCCGTGGTGTGGGCGAAGTCGTGATCGAGATGGTTCCCTGATCGGGTCGGATACCCGATGCAAGGTTGGCATGAACGTATCGAAAGGAAGTGCTCGGCAATGGAGATCTTTGGAATTGCATTCGGCCTGAGCGTGGCCGTGTTCACGGTGGCTATCGCCCTGCTCTCACTGGCGCTGCCGGTGCTGTGGGTGTGGATGCTCATCGATTCGATCGCGCGTGAGGAGTGGGAGTACCCGGGCGGCACGCCCACCAGCAACAACCGGCTCGTGTGGGCGCTCTTGATCGCGTTCCTGCAGTTCCCGGCGGTGCTCTACTTCTTCATGGTGTACGGCAAGGTCAAGCGCGGCACCGTTGTGCGGCCGGCCTGGGCGTACCAGCCCGTTCCGGTTGCACCCGCCGCCTAGGCGAGCGCACCGCGACAACTCTCAGAGGCCGCCTTCGGGCGGCCTCTGTTGTATCCGGTACTTCTTCATCCTGTACGCCAGCTGCCGAGCCGTGAGGCCGAGTATCGCCGCCGCCTGTGCCTGAACGCCGCCGACCTCTTCAAGGGCGCGCTCGATGCGGCGGCGCTCGATCGCTTCGACCTCGTCCGGGAGCGTGGAGGGTTCGTCGCTGTCGCTCGAGAATCCCGCAAGCATGTGCACCGGAAGGTCGACCCGGGTAATCGCCTCCTTGTCGGCGAGCACCACGAGCCGTTCGACGGTATTCTCCAGTTCTCGGATGTTGCCCGGCCAGGCGTACCGCACGAATTCATCGACGGCATCGCCGCGGAACCGCACCCATTTGTGGTTCTCTCGGCTGAAGACGCGGGCGAAGTGGTCGACAAGTACCGGGATATCCTCGGGCCGATCGCGCAGCGGGGGGAGGAACACGGGCACGACGTTCAGCCGCCAGTAGAGATCCTCCCGGAACGTTCCCTCACGCGTCATCGCCTCAAGGTCACGGTTGGTGGCCGAGACGACTCGTACGTTCACGCGGATGGTCTTGACGCCGCCAAGGCGCTCGAATGTGTGTTCCTGCAGCACGCGTAGCAGCTTCGCCTGCATCGGCTGGCTGAGCTCGCCGATCTCATCGAGGAAGATGGTGCCGTCGTGCGCCAGCTCGAAGCGCCCCTTCTTTGCGGCCACCGCTCCTGTGAATGCGCCCTTCTCGTAGCCGAAGAGCTCGGCCTCGAGCAGGTTCTCCGGAAGCGCGGCGCAGTTGATCGCGATGAAGGGTCCCTTGGCGCGCGGGCTCGCTTGATGGATAGCGCGCGCGATCAGCTCCTTGCCGGTGCCGCTCTCGCCGCGCAGCAACACGGTCGCCTTGCTGCTGGCGACTTTGCGAACGACCTTGAAGACCTCCTGCATCGCCTCGGAGTCACCGACGATGCTCGGAAATGAGAAGCGGCCCTTGAGCTCCGCCGAGAGCCGCGCGCGTTCCTCGGCCTCGCGCGCGTACTGGCGGCAGAGCACCACGGCGTGCGCGATAGCGCTCGCGACGACCGCGAGCACGCGCACGTCCTCGGTGGAGCTCGTCCCTCCGGCGAACACCCTGTCCGCCGAGAGGACGCCGAGGACCTCGCTGCCAAGCGAGACCGGAACGCAGAGGAACGCAACGTTCTTGCGATCGATTCGGGCGCCCGTTCGGTTCAGGAAGAGCGGGTCGGCGTCCAGGTCGGGAACCACGATAGCGCGACCGCTTTCCACGACGCGCCCGACGACGCCTTCGCCGACGCGGTACTTGCCGCGTGCGATCTCATCGACGGTGAGCCCGTGCGCGACGGCGATTCGCAGCTCGCCGGAGTCGGGGTCTACGAGCGTCACCGTGCCCCGGCGCATGTCGAGCCGCCTGGCGAGCACGCGCATCGCTGCTGCAAGGTTCACATCGAGGTCGAACGAGGCCGAGAGAGCCTGGCTCACCTCGAAGAGCGCAAGCAGCTCGGCATTGCGCGATTCGCAGGCGTCTGTGGTTTCAGCGTTCACGATCGCTCCTCGGAAGGGTCGATCGAGCGTAGCGCGCCAGTGTTGCAGCGGCGTTGCGACCGCGTCGCACTTGCGTGGACCGATTGCTGATACACCCGAAACAAGTCCGCAATGCACGCTACAAAAGTGTCGGGCGATTCGACCAAAGTGACGCAAAGTGCGGTGCCGCCAACAAGAAAACCGCAGGTCAAAGCATGTGTCGGGTTTGGCACGGGCGTTGCGATTCCTCCTCCTCATCTTTTCGTGCACAGCGGCTCGGTCGGCGGGCCTTTCATCGAGGAGGAGAGACATGCGGCAGATAGCGATCTACGGCAAGGGCGGTATTGGCAAGAGCACGACCACACAGAACACGGTAGCGGCGCTCGCGGACGCCGGGCACCACTGCATGATCGTCGGGTGCGATCCCAAGGCTGACTCGACGCGGCTCATTCTGAACCAGAAGTCGCAGACCACGGTCATGGACATGGCGCGCGAGCAGGGCTCGGTCGAGGACCTCGAGCTTGAGGATGTGCTGCACACCGGCTTCAAGGGCATCAAGTGCGCCGAGTCCGGCGGTCCCGAGCCCGGTGTCGGTTGCGCCGGTCGCGGTGTCATCACCGCGATCAACTTCCTCGAGGCCGAAGGCGCCTACACCGATGATCTCGACTTCGTCTTCTACGACGTCCTCGGCGACGTCGTCTGCGGCGGTTTCGCGATGCCGATCCGCGAGGGCAAGGCGCGCGAGATCTACATCGTCACCTCGGGCGAGATGATGGCCATGTACGCCGCGAACAACATCTCGCGAGGCATCCTCAAGTACGCGCAGTCCGGCGGCGTCCGTCTGGGCGGGCTCATCTGCAACTCGCGCAAGACGGACATGGAGCACGAGCTCATCTCGGCGCTTGCCGCCAAGCTCAACACGAAGATGATCCACTTCGTGCCCCGCGACAACGAAGTCCAGCGAGCAGAACTGCGTCGCCAGACGGTGCTGCAGTACAACCCGGAGCACGTCCAGGCCGACGAGTACCGCCAGCTGGCGCGCAAGATCGCCGAGAACAAGGACCTCACCATCCCGACGCCGCTCTCCATGGACGAGCTCGAGGAGTTGCTCATGGAGTACGGCATCATGGAGGCCGAGCCGGCCGAGGGCGTGGCCTAACATGTCGTCCTCGAAGATCAACCAGACGCAGAAATTCATCGACGAGATCCTCGAGGTCTATCCCGAGAAGACCCGGAAGGATCGCGCGAAGCACATCGCCCCGAACGACCCCTCGGGCGATTGCTCGAGCTGCGCGGTGAAGAGCAACGTGAAGTCGCGCCCCGGTCTCATGACCGTCCGCGGCTGCGCGTACGCCGGCAGCAAGGGCGTCGTGTGGGGCCCCATCAAGGACGTCGTGCACATCAGCCACGGTCCCGTCGGGTGTGGCGCCTACTCTAACTGGAGCCGCCGCAACTACTACAACGGCACCACAGGCGTTGACGCCTTCGGCACGCTGCACGTGACGAGCGACTTCCAGGAGCGCGACATCGTCTACGGCGGCGACAAGAAGCTCGCCACGATCGTCGACGAACTCGACGGGCTGTTCCCGCTTGCACGCGGCATCTCGGTGCAGTCCGAGTGCCCGGTGGGTCTCATCGGCGACGACATCGAGTCGGTCTCGAAGCAAAAGACGATCGACATCGGCAAGCCGGTCGTCCCCGTCCGCTGCGAGGGTTTCCGCGGCGTCTCGCAGTCCCTGGGGCACCACATCGCGAACGATGCCATCCGCGACCACGTCTTCGACAAGGCCGCGACCGACATCGAGACGACTCCGTATGACGTCACCATCATCGGTGACTACAACATCGGCGGCGACGCGTGGGCCTCTCGGCGGATCCTCGAAGAGATGGGACTACGCGTCATCGCACAGTGGACCGGTGACGCCACGCTTGCCGAGATGGCGAACGCGCCCAAGGCAAAGCTCAATCTCATCCACTGCTACCGGTCGATGAACTACATCTGCCGACACATGGAGGACACCTACGGGATCCCGTGGCTGGAGTACAACTTCTTCGGCCCGACCAAGATCTACAGCTCGATCAGGGCCATCGCCGAGAAGTTCGACGACACCATCAAGGCCAAGGCCGAGGCGCTCATCGAGAAGATGAAGCCCGAGATGGACGCGATCATCGAGGAGTACAAGCCGCGCCTCGACGGCAAGACCGTGATGCTCTACGTCGGCGGACTGCGCCCGCGCCACGTCATCGGCGCCTACGAGGATCTCGGCATGCAGATCGTGGCGGCCGGCTACGAGTTCGGTCACGCGGACGAGTACAAGCGGACGTACCCGCTCATGGCCGAGGGATCGATCGTCGTCGACGACGCGACGCCCTACGAGCTCGAAGAGATCACCAAGGCGCTCAAGCCCGACCTCGTCGGCTCCGGTGTGAAGGAGAAGTACGCGTACCACAAGATGGGCGTGCCGTTCCGCCAGATGCACAGCTGGGACTACTCCGGCCCGTATCACGGTTTCGACGGCTTCAAGGTGTTCGCCCGTGACATGGACATGACCGTCAACAGCCCGACGTGGGGCCTCATCCGCAAGCCGGGCACGGCTGCGGCCGAGGACACCCGCCGGCAGGCCGGCTAGAGGGAGGCGAGACGATGCGAATCCAGGACCACAACGAGCTCTTCGACCGCCCCGAGTATCAGGAGCAGTTCGAACGCAAGCGCGAGTTCGAGAACGGCCACGGTGCCGAGAAGGTCGCCGAGGTCGCCGAGTGGACGAAGTCGGCCGAGTACCGTGAGCTGAACTTCGCCCGCGAGGCCGTCTCGATCAACCCGTGCAAGGCGTGCCAGCCGCTTGGCGCCATCTACGCGGCGCTTGGCTTCGAGAAGACGATGCCGTTCGTGCAGGGCTCCCAGGGCTGCACCGCGTACTTCCGCAGCTTCTTCACGCGCCACTTCAAGGAGCCGATCGCCACGGTCTCAAGCTCCATGACCGAGGATGCGGCCGTTTTCGGTGGGCTCTCCAACATGACCGAGGGCCTCGAGAATGCGCATGCCGTCTACAAGCCGGAGATGATCGCCGTTTCCACCACCTGCATGGCCGAGGTCATCGGCGATGACCTGAAGGCGTACATCAAGCAGGCGAAGATCAAGGGCGCCGTGCCCGAGGAGATGCCCGTGCCGTTCGCGCACACCCCGAGCTTCCAGGGGAGCCACCTCAACGGCTACGACGTCATGCTCAAGGGCATCCTCACCGAGCTTGCGGGCGAGAAGGCTGCAAGCGACGACGGCTCGATCAACGTGATTCCCGGCTTCGACACCTACCCGGGCAATCTCCGCGAGATCAAGCGGATGCTCTCGGCTATGGGCGTGAAGTACCGGATGCTTGCCGATAACAGCGATGTCGTCGATGCGCCCAACTTCGGCACCTACGACCTGTATCCCGAAGGCGGTACCAAGCTCGCCGACGCTGCACAGGCGATCAACGCCAAGGCGACCGTCATGCTGCAGAACTACTCCACGCTCAAGACCGCCGAGTACATCAAGGGCGAGTGGGAGCAGGAGGTCGTCGTCACCAACCCGATCGGCATCCAGGGCACCGACGCGTTCCTCGAGGAGGTCACGCGCCTCACCGGCGTCGCCGTTCCGCATGAGCTGGAGGTGGAGCGCGGCCGCGCGGTTGACGCGATGATCGACTCCCACCCGTACGTCTTCGGCAAGCGCTTTGCGCTTGTGGGCGACCCCGACATGCTGCTCGGGCTCATCTCGTTCCTGCTGGAGCTGGGCGCGCGCCCGGTGCACGTCGTGTGCACCAACGGCGACAAGAAGTTCAAGAAGGCCGCCGAGGCACTCCTCGCCTCAAGCCCGGCCGGCGCCGACGCCACCGTTTGGATCCGCAAGGATATGTGGCACCTGCGCTCGCTCATGTTCACCGAGCCGGTCGATCTGCTCATGGGGCCGTCCTCGGCCAAGTTCCTGTGGCGCGACACCCGCACGCCGCTCATCCGCGTAGGGTTCCCGATCCACGACAGGCACCACCTCTACAAGACGCCGATCGTCGGCTACGAAGGCGCCACGAACCTGCTCACGATGATCGTGAACACGGTGCTGGAAGAGCTCGATCGCGCAAGCATCGACACTACGAGCTTCGACCTGGTGCGCTAGCGTGCAGCCGACAGTCGACACCCTCCTTTCCACCGAGTGCGGCGCGGGCCGGCAGAACAAGGTCTGCCGCTCGCGGGGCGGTGAATCGTGCGCGTTCGACGGCGCGATGATCGTCCTTGCGCCGATAGCGGACGCCGCGCACATCGTGCACGGTCCCATCGCGTGCTGCGCGAATACGTGGGAAGGCCGGGGTGTCCTGTCGGCTGTCGGCACCATGCACCGCCGCGGATTCTCGACCGACCTCTCGGAACTCGACATCATCTATGGTGGCGAGGAGAAGCTCCGCCGCACCATCACCGAGGTCGTAGAGCGCGAGCAGCCGCCGGCGGTCTTCGTGTACTCCACGTGTGTCACCGGGCTTACCGGCGAGGACCTCACCGCCGTGTGCGCTGCTGCCGAGGCCGAGCTTGGCGTGCCGGTCATCCCCGTGCACGCTCCAGGCTTCGTCGGCCCCAAGAACCTCGGGAACCGCATCGCCGGCGAGGTGCTGCTCGACCGCGTCATCGGCACCGCTGAGCCGGACACGGTGACGCCCACCGACATCGTGCTCATCGGCGAGTACAACGTCGCCGGCGACCTCGATCTCGTGGAACCGCTGCTTGCACGCGCTGGCATCCGCATCCTGTCGCGGATCACCGGAAACGCACGCTTCGAGGAGATCCGCTGGGCGCACCGGGGCCGCGTCTCCGCCGTCGTGTGCAGCCGCGCGCTCGTGAACGTGGCCGAGAAGCTCCGCAACAGCTACGGCATCCCGTACGTGGAGGTGTCCTTCTTCGGCTCCACGGAGATTGCCCGCTCGCTGCGGCTCATCGCCGACATGCTCGAACTCGTCTCGCCCGACGCGGTCGGCGTGCGTGCTCGCGTCGACGCCGTCATCGCCGAGGAGGAAGCCACGCTCTTCACCGCGTTCGAGCCGTTCGCCGACCTTCGCGGCAAGCGCGCCGTGCTGTACTCCGGCGGCGTGAAGAGCTGGTCGATGGTCTCGGCGTTGCGCGACATCGGCATCGACGTGATCGCAGTGGGAGTGAAGAAGGCGTCGCACGAGGACGAGGAGAAGGTGCGCGCGCTGCTTGGCGAAGACGCGCCGATCCTTGAGGACATCTCGCCCAAGGTCATCCGTCGTCTCATGGCCGAGGGCGGCGACCTGCTCGTTGCCGGAGGCCGCAACCAGTACCTGGCCGCCAAAGAAGGCTGGCCGTTCATCGACGTCAACCAGGAGCGGCACTCGGCGTACGCAGGGTACGAGGGGCTCGTGAGCATGGCCCGCGACCTGCACGACAGCGTCGCGTTCTACGCCGGCGCCGTCGCGGACGGACCCGGGACGATCGAGGTCGAGTCCGTCGGACGCGCTGCCGTGATCGATCCCATCAAGCAGGCGCCCACGCTCGGCGCGGTGCTTGCCACGCAAGGCGTGCATGGCGCGGTGCCGCTGCTCCACGGCGCGCAGGGCTGCACCTTCCTTGAGAAGGTGCTGCTCATCAAACACTTCCGGGAGCCGATTGCGCTTTCCACCACCAAGCTCTTCACCGAGGACGTCGTGCTCGGCGGGTCGGAACGCATCGAACAGTCCGTGAGCGCGCTCGTCGATTCCTCGGCGCCGGAACTCATCACCGTCATCCCGACCGCCCTCGCGGAAGTGAAGGGCGACGACGTCGTCTCGGCGGTCGCCGGTCTTGCGGATGTGCGGATACCGGTGCTGGCCGTCCGAACCCCGGACTACGACGGAGGCATGCAGGAGGGCTACAGCGCCGTGGTCCGATCCCTGCTCTCCCTCGCGGTGGGCGGCCGCACCGCACCCGCACAGATCACCATCATCGCCGGACCGCACCTCACGCCGGCCGACTTCTACGCAGTGCGCGAACTCGCCGAGGCGTTCGGTCTCCGGCCGATCGTGGTGCCCGACCTCGCCGCGCTCGACGGCAGCCGAGAAGGGCTCTCGCCGCTCGCGCAGGGCGGCGTCACGCTCGAGGAGCTCCGCTCGGTGGGGCGCTCGGCACACACGATCGTCATCGGAGCATCGCTCGCGGGCATCGGAGCGGAGCTTGAAGCGCGCTTCGACACCCCGTACTCCACGCTTGACGCCATCCACGGGCTCGCAGCCACCGATCGGCTGCTGGAGCTGTTCTCGGCGTTGTCGGGGCTGCCGGTGCCGGCCGGCCAGCTCCGCCGCCGCCGCATCCTCGTCGATGCGCTCCGTGACGCTCACGGCGCGCTCGCCGGTGAGCCGATCGCGCTCGCGCTCGAGCCCGACCACGCGCTCTCGCTCTCGGCGCTTCTTGCCGAGACGGGCGCACGCCTCACGCAGGCGGTCGTGCCGACGGCGGCATCCGGCATCGAGCGCATCGCCGCAGAGCGCGTTGTCGTCGGCGACTTCGCGAGCGTCGAAGCTGGCGCCCGCCTGCTGCTCTCGGGCTCGCACGCTCACGATCGCGCGGCGTTGCTCGGCACGCCGCTTCTGGAGATCGGATTCCCTTCGCACCACGCGTTCGGCGCCGCCCAGCGGGTCACCGTCGGGTACAGCGGCGCAACCACGCTTGTGAACGACATGGCCAACGCGCTCGTCACGGGCGCCATGAACGGAGAGGAGTAGGAGATGCGCGTAGCGTTCGCTACCACCAACGGCACCACCATCGACCAGCACTTCGGTCGCGCTGCCGCGTTCGCAATCTACGAGGTCACCGGTGAGGCGGCACAGTTCGTCGAGACGCTTCGCACCGCCGAGGGCGACATCGATATCGCGGTCGTCGAGACGCGCGGCATGGGCGGCGCCCACGACGACGCGATCGAGACCAAGATCGACTCGCTCGGCCCGTGCAAGATCGTGTACTTCACGGAGATCGGCGGCCCGTCTGCGGCCAAGCTCGTCCGTCGCGGCGTCATGCCGCTCAAGGTCGACGAGGGCAGCCCCATCGACGCCACGCTCGAAGCGCTCATGGAGCGCGTCCGCACCAACCCCGCCCCGTGGATGCGCAAGGCACTCGCCAGCGAGTGCGACGCGGGCGGTCAGGGATCGTGTACCTGCTCAAGCGGCACCTGCTGCTAGCGAGCTTCCATACAGACACCAACGAGGAGGGCAACGTTATGAAGATGGTCAGGGCGTTCGTTCGACCCGAGAAGGAGCAGGAGATCGTGCTCGCGCTTGAGGGCGCGGGGTACGGCTCGCTCACCAAGATGCCGGTCTTCGGCCGAGGCAAGCAGAAGGGCCTGCAGGTCGGTCCGATCTACTACGACGAGCTCCCCAAGACGCTCCTCATGCTTGTCGTCGAGGACGACGCCGCCGAGGAAGTTATCGGCGTGATCGAGGACAAGGCGCGCACCGGGTTCATCGGCGACGGCAAGATCTTCGTGAGCCCCGTCGAGGAGGCGTACACGATCCGTACCGGCGAGGTGGGACTGTGAAAGAGATCTGCGCCATCATTCGCCGGGACAAGCTCCCGGCGACCAAGGAAGCCCTTGCCGAGGCAGGCTATCCATCGCTCAGCATCCAGTCGGTCGAAGGCCGCGGCAAGCAGCGCGGCGAGCTCTTCGGCGGCTGCGACCCGGACGACTACTGCCAGATGGAGACGTCCGTGAAGCTGCGGCCCACGCCGTCCACGTACGCGCTTGAGCACGCGCTGCCCAAGGCCGCGCTCTTCGTGCCGAAGCGCATGCTCACGATGGTCGTGCCGGACGAGGCCGTGAAGACGGTCGTCGACGCGATCCTCGCCGTGAACACCACGGGCACCTTCGGTGACGGCCGCATCTTCGTCTCGCCGATCGAGGCTGCCACGCGCATCCGTACCGGTGAGGCCGGCACAGAGGCGGTGGCCTGATGGCGACCGCGCTCACCCGCGGCGGCCAGGAATGGGTGCCGTCGTACCTGCAGTCGATCGACTACGAGGTCTGCATCGGCTGCGGGCGCTGCTACAAAGTCTGCGGCCAGGGCGTCATGGCACCCATCGAGAAGCCGTTCGAGGGCGATGACGACGACGAGGACGACATGGGCAACACGGTCATGTCGGTCGCATCTCCCGACGCGTGCATCGGCTGTGGTGCCTGCGCCCGCGCCTGTGTCAAGAACGCTCACACGCACGTGACCTGCTGATTTCCCTTCCGGAGGTGGTACGAGTGACCCAGAACATCGCACACGCACCGACGCTGCGGCCAACACGGCCTCTCTCGGCGGCCGAGCGTGACGTCTTCGCGAGTCACCCGTGCTTCTCCGAGGAGGCCCACAAGCGTCACGGCCGGATCCACCTGCCGGTGGCGCCGGAGTGTAACGTTCAGTGCGGCTACTGCGTCCGCAAGTACGACTGCGTGAACGAGTCCCGGCCCGGTGTGGCGAGCGTGGTCCTCACGCCCGCCGAGGCCGTCAATCGCGTGCGGGCCGTCGTCGGCCGCAACGGCAACATCGGCGCGGTGGGGATCGCCGGACCTGGCGACCCGCTTGCGAACGAAGCGACCTTCGAGACGCTTGCCGCCGTGGGTCGCGAGTTCCCGGAGCTGCTGTTGTGCGTCTCCACCAACGGCCTTGCGCTCCCGGATCGCCTGGACGACCTCGTCGCCTGCGGCGTTCGCAGCCTTACCGTGACCATCAATGCGGTGATGCCCGAGACGGCAGCCGCGGTGTACGCATGGGTGAGCGGCCCCGATGGCGAGCGCCTCAAGGGCGAGCACGCCGCCGAGCGGATCCTGGCGCGCCAGTGGGCGGGTCTTGAGGCCGCGGTGAAGGCTGGTCTCGTCGTGAAGGTGAACTCCGTCTACATCCCGGGTGTGAACGACATGGAGCTTCCTGCGATCGCGCACGTGGCGGGCGATCTGGGTGCGCACCTCTCGAACATCATCCCGGTCATCCCGCAGGCACGGTTCCAGCACGTCACGCCGCCAACGCCGGTAGACGTGCACGCGATGCGGGCCGAGTGCTCGCAGTATCTCGCACAGATGAGCCACTGCCGGCAGTGCCGAGCGGACGCCTGCGGGCTGCTCGGCGAGGACAAGGACATGGAGTCCGAGGCGCTTCTCTCGGCGCTTGGTGACGACTATGAGATGGCGGTGTAGATCATGAAGCGGCTGACAACTCTTGCGATGGTACTAGTGCTAGCCGCGACGCTCTTCGCGTCCGGCTGCTCTCCTTCGGTTCGCGCTGCGGCTCCCACGACTTCCCGGACCGAGCTCCGCGTGTCTGCCGCGACCACGCTCAAGCGGGCGTTCGAGGAGATGGAGCCCGCGTTCGAGGCTGCCAATCCCGGGGTCGATGTGGTGTTCAACTTCGGCGCTTCGGGCGTTCTGCAGAAGCAAATCGAGGCCGGTGCGCCGTGCGACGTGTTCGCCTCGGCAAGCCCGAAGCAGGTGGATGCGCTCGTGAGCGGCGGTTACGTCTCCGCCGAGGATACCGCCACGTTCTGTGGCAACGAGGTTGCGATCGTGGTGCGATCGTGGTTCCCGCCGGCAACCCCGCGGGCGTTAGCGGTCCGCAGGACCTCGCCGGGCTCGACCGGCTCACCACCGGCAACCCCGAGACGGCACCGCACGGCACGAAGGCGAAGGAGTGGCTGACCAACCTCGGCCTGTGGGACTCGCTCGCGCCCAAGCTCGTGTTCGCCGAGAATGCTGCGCAGACGCTCGACTACGTCTCGCGGGGCGAGGTAGACGCCGGTCTCGTGTTCGCGAGCGAGGCCACGAGCCAGTCCTCAGTTGAGATCGCGTACACCGCGCCAGCCTCGGAACTGACCTCGCCGATCAGGTACGTGATGGCGCCGACGGTCTCCACCAGCGATTCCTCTACAGCCAGCGCGTTCGTCGCGTACGTGCTCTCCGCCGACGGCCAGGCGACGCTGGCCAAGTGGGGATTCGTGCCCGTCACGGACACGAAGTAGGACCGCGCCGTGCTTGCTGACATCGGGTTCCCGCTCAGGCTGTCGCTGCAAGTGGCTCTCTGCGCCACCGTGCTCTCGGCGGTCTTCGGGGTCGGCATTGCGTACTTGCTCGCGCGCAAGCCGTTTCGGGGCCGGGAGTTCGTGGACGCGCTCGTGACGCTTCCGATGGTGTTGCCGCCGGTCGTCACCGGCTACTACCTGCTGCTCCTCGTTGGCCGCAACGGTGCGCTTGGCGCGCTCACGGGGACGGATCCCGGCATCACATTCACGTGGTGGGCGGCAGTCCTTGCAAGCTTCACGGTGAGCGTGCCGCTCACCATCAAGACGGCGCGTGCGGCGTTCGAGTCGGTCGACACCGATGTCGTCTCGGCGTCTTACACGCTTGGGCGGGGAGAGGCCGAGACGTTCTGGCACGTGGTGCTCCCGCTCGCCAAGCGCGGCGTCCTCGCCGGGCTGGTGCTCTCATTCGCGCGGGCACTCGGGGAGTTCGGCGCCACCGTGATGGTGGCGGGCAACGTGCCCGGACGCACCAATACCATGCCGCTCGAGATCTACAACGCCGTCGTTTTCGGCGACTGGAAGACCGCGACCCTGCTCGTCCTGATCTTCACGGCCATCTCGCTCGCGTTCATCGTCACGGCGAACAGACTCGGGAAAGGCGTGGCGTGATGGGTGTCTCGGTGAACGTCAGCAAGCGGCTGCCCGGCTTCGACCTCGATGTCGCCTGGGACGTGGGTGACGAGCTTGCGGTGCTCTTCGGCTACTCGGGCTCGGGCAAGTCGCTCACGCTGCGGATGATCGCCGGGCTGCTGAAACCCGACTCGGGCCGTATCTCGTGCGACGCCGAGATCCTTTTCGATTCCGTGCGCCGCATCGATGTCGCCCCACAGCGCCGTCCGTTCGGCTACGTCACGCAGGGCTGCACGCTCTTCCCGCACATGACCGTGCGTCGCAACATTGAGTACGCGCTCAAAGGCGTGCCGCGTGCCGAGCAGGGGGATCGCGTTGCGAGCGTCATCGACGCGCTGCACCTGCGCGGGCTCGAGAACCGCCACCCGCACGAGCTCTCGGGCGGCCAGCAGCAGCGCGCACAGCTCGCCCGCGCACTCGCGCGGCGCCCCAAGGCGCTCCTGCTCGATGAGCCGTTCTCAGCGCTCGACGCGCCCATCCGTGCCGAGATGCGCGAGGTCGTCCGGGACGTGCGTCGTGACTTCCGCGTGCCGGTCGTGATGGTCACGCACGACCTCTACGAGGCGTACACGATGGCGGACCGCCTCGTCGTCTACGGCGGCAACGGCGAGTTCCAGACCGGCACACCGTGCGAGCTCTTCAAGCAGCCTGCTACTCCCGCAATCGAGGCGCTCCTCACGAGCGAGCGGCTGTGGGCGTGCGTGTGACCGCCGCCCTCGCCCCCGGCGTGCTTGAGGCGCTCCTTGGCCCGGGCGGTCCGCGTGACCGCTTCCCGGTGGCGGATCGCGCCGAGGAGTACCACGCGCTCGTCGCGCTGCTGCTCGCCAACGCCTCAGACCCCGCCGACCCGACTACGCCGCAGGTCGCCGCCGCTATCGCCGCGGGGTGTCTCGGGCAGGAGCACCTCTGGCGCGACCTCGGTCTGCCGGAGCGGCCGGTGCTGCGCGCGCTCATCGCAGCGTATTTCGCGCCGCTCGTCGCCGAGAACGACCGCGACATCCGCTGGAAGCTCTTCTTCTACCGCAAGCTCTGCGGCTGGGGCGGCTTCAGCACTTGACGGTCGCCCTCGTGCGGAGCCTGTAGTGGCTACCGGGAGTGCTTCGGATAGGCGGCGCGTGTGCCCCCTTGGCACGTTTCGTGGATAATCGACACCGTTACGTGCATACGCCGAGGAGGATGCTCATGCCCCACCGCCCGTACGAGGACGTCCGTGTCGAAGGACACCTCATCGACTCCGGGATCATGTCGCAGATCATGGACACGATCGTCGCCCTCGACGGGGAGTTCGAGACCCTCACCTTCGAGGTCGGTCGCACCAACGAGGACGCCTCGGTGGCCGAGATCCGCGTGAAGGGCCGCAGCCAGGAGCACCTCGAGGAGCTGCTCGGCTCGGTCCAGCTCTTCGGCGTGGTGCCGGTGCACCCCGACGACGCGGTGCTCGCTCCGGTGCCGTGCGACGGCGTCTTCCCCGAAGGCTTCTACTCCACCACCAACCTCGAGACCGCGGTCCGCATCGGCGGTATCTGGGTTCGCGTCGAGAATCCCGAGATGGACCTCGGCATCCGCGTCGACCCCGAAGCGGGTACCGCCGAGACCGTCCCGATGGCCGATACGCACGAGGGCGAGCTCTTCGTTGTCGGCCACGGCGGCCTTCGCGTCCAGCCGATCGAGCGCCCGCGCGCCGGCCAGGCGTTCGAATTCATGAACTCGGCGGTCTCCTCGGAGAAGCCGAAGGCGCAGGTCGTGGCCGAGATCGCACGCATGCTCCGGCAGGTGCGTGCTGCAGGCAAAGAAGTCATCGCGGTCGTCGGCCCCGCGGTCGTGCACACCGGCGCGGCAGGGCATCTCGCTCGGCTCGTCGAGATGGGGTACGTGAGCGTGCTCTTCGGCGGCAACGCCGTGGCCACGCACGACATCGAGTCTGCGCTCTACGGCACGTCGCTCGGTGTGTCGATCTCCGAGGGCATCCCGAAGGTGGGTGGCCACGAGCACCATCTTCGTGCGATCAACACGATCCGACGCCTCGGCGGCATCAAGCCGGCGGTGGAGCAGGGCGTTCTCACCGAGGGCCTCATGTACACGCTCGTGAAGACCGGCACGCCGTACGTGCTCGCTGGCTCGATTCGCGATGATGGCCCGCTGCCGGACGTCATTACCGATGCGGTGCAGGCGCAGGCCGCCATGCGGCCGTACTGTCGCACCGCGGGCGCGTGCATCATGCTCTCGACGATGCTGCACTCGATCGCGACGGGCAACATGCTGCCCGCCTCGGTCACCACGGTCTGCGTCGACATCAATCCCGCCGTCGTCACGAAGCTCTCAGACCGCGGCAGCTTCCAGACGATCGGCATCGTGACGGATGTGGGGCTCTTCCTCGGCCAGGTGGCCGACGACCTGGAGGCCACAACGTAGCACTTCGGCGCGGCACTTGCTTTCAAAAGGGGCGACCAACGAAGGAGCACCGCCATGAGCCTCATGCACGCACATCGCGACAGTGTCGATGACACGCCGCCTATCGATCGGGACGCGCCCGCCGACTTCCAGACGGCCACATTCTCGCTCGGTTGATTCTGGGGACCCGATGCCCGGTTCGGGCAGATCCCCGGCGTGATCCGTACGCGTGTCGGCTATGCGGGCGGAACGACGCCCGACCCCACATACAAGACCATCGGCGACCACACCGAGACCGTCGAGATCGACTTCGATTCTTCGCGTGTCTCGTACGCGGATCTTCTCGACGTCTTCTGGTCGGCACACCGCCCCACAAGCCGTCCGTTCTCCAGGCAGTACATGTCCGCGATCCTCACGCACGATGACGAGCAGCTTCGTCTTGCCGAGGAGAGCCGCGATCGTCTGTCGGCAACCGTCGGCACGATCTACACGCGCATCGAACCGCTCGACACCTTCTACATGGCCGAGGAGTACCACCAGAAGTACCGCCTTCGGAACGCCCCGGCGCTCTTCCGCGAGATGCGTGGGTACTATCCCGATGCCGACGACTTCCGCGACTCGACTGCTGTGGCGCGACTGAACGGGTACCTCGACGGCAATGGCAGCTGTGACGAGCTGGAGGCCGAGATCGACGGCTACGGCCTGAGCGCCGTGGGCGCGGAGTGGCTGCGTACCACGGTGTGCGGGCCGATGCGACGCTAGGAGGCGAGCCCCATGGACCGCGACAACCGCTCTGACGCCGAGTGGAGGGCTGTTCTCTCCGCCGAGGAGTACCACGTATTGCGAGAAGCCGGCACGGAGCCGCCGTTCTCAGGCGAGTATGTGGATCTCGATGAGGAGGGCATCTACCATTGCCGTGCTTGTGGCAATCCCCTGTTCGACTCGAAGACGAAGTACCACTCCGGGTGCGGATGGCCGAGCTTCTTCGACCCGATCTCCCCGGACGCAGTCGTCGAGCTTGAGGACCTCAGCCACGGCAGGGTTCGCACGGAGATTCGCTGTGGCAGATGCGGATCCCATCTCGGCCATGTCTTCGAGGACGGTCCCGAACCAACCGGCACGCGCTACTGCATGAACTCCCTCGCCCTCGACTTCGATGAGGGCGCTAAGAAAGAATAAGGGTGCGTTATCGCCCGTTCGAACGCTAGACTACGAAGTAGTTTGGCGCCTGCGACGGGGGACTCGGATGCTTCAAGCAAGCGAGGTCATCGACCTCGTAATAGCGATCGTTCTACTGCCAATCATAGTCAGTAGCAGCCGCACGCCATCGCCACGTCGCCGGAGTCTCCTGTTTGTCGCGTACGGGAGCATAGTGGCTGGCTACGTGTTCACCATCGCAGAGGGCTTCTTCTGGTTCGATGCCATGAACCTGCTCGAGCATGCCGCGTACGCCGTGGCTGGGGTGCTGGCAGTGATCGCGCTCGCCGACTACCGACGGCACTCGTCGTCGGGAGGCTCGCTATGATCGAGTGGGCGGTCGTCGCCTTCGATGTAGTCTCATTGGTCACGTTCGGCGTGGCGTTCCTCCTCGTGGTGCGTGAGCGGTTCGAGGAATTCCAGCCGTACGATCGGATCATCAGGGTATTCCTGGCGCTTGCCATCTTCGTCTACGCGTTCGTTGCCTTCTCGAACATCCTCGAGCATGCGGGCATCACCGCAAAGCTCGACGAGTACGAGGACTACGTTGAGATCCTGTTCGTTCCACTCGTCGCCTACGCGGTCTACTCGATGCAGACGGCGCGTCTGTTCAAGGACGCACGGCGGGCAGAGCAGCTTGTACGCGCAGAGCACGGGCTGCTGACCGCAATCGTGGATACGAGCCCGACGGGGATCATGCTGGTGACATCAGCGGGCTCGATCGCCTTCGCGAACGACACCGCACGCGAGATGCTTGCCCTTGAGCCCATTGCCGAGACGGGCTCGCTTGCGATGCCTCCAGATCTGACGTGCATATCCTCCGAGAGCACGTCGGCTCGGCCACTGGCCCTCGATACGCTCGCGCTCGGGCAGTCATTCCGCGGCTCGGTCTGCATCGTTGAGGTCGCTGGTCGGAAGATGGCGCTCTCGGTATCAGCGAGTCCGCTCGGCGAGGGGGTGGAGGCGGGCGATGCGAGGGGGAGCGTGGTCTCATTCGTCGACGTCACCGAGCGCGAGCAGGCGCGGCAGATGCTTCTGGATGCGCAGGCCCGATACAGTCTCGATCTTGAGCGCACGGTCGACGAGCGCACGGTGGAACTGCTGGCGGTCAATCGTGCGCTGGAGTCTGCCAACATGGCGAAGCGGGAGTTCCTCGCCAGTGTGAGCCACGAGTTCAAGACTCCCCTCAACGCGATTCAGGGGTTCACCGGGCTCATGTTGGACGAAGTACCGGGACCGATAAACGCCGAGCAGTCCAAGCAACTCGGCCTGGTGAAGGACTCGAGCGCCCAGCTTCTGAAGCTCGTGGAACGACTGCTTGAGCTTGAGAAGATCGAGTCCGGGCACGCAGTCGTGACGTGGGCTCCGGCAGTGGTGACCGACGTGGTGCAGCAGGTCGTCGATCTCATCGCGCCGCTTGCAACCGAGCGTGGTGTAACGCTCGTCGTCGACTCCGATGGCGCGGTCGCCGCCGAGACCGACGCGGGGTTGCTCGGGCAGATCGTGCGCAATCTGGTATCGAATGCGGTGAAGTTCACGCCGTCCGGCGGAACCGTGACGCTCCGGACGCGTGCGGCGAACGGGAGCGTCAGCATCTCGGTCGCCGATACGGGCATCGGCATTGCTCAGGCCGATCAGACGACGATATTCGAACCGTTCGCTCAGGTCGATTCGCCGCTCGATCAGAAGCCGGCCGGGACCGGCCTTGGTCTTGCGATATGCCGCGAGTTGACCACCGCGCTCGAAGGCTCGATCACGGTGGGCAGCGCCCTGGGCGAGGGATCGACGTTCACCGTCGACATTCCCCAGTCGCACGCGGGCGACTAGTTACCCGGCGAGCGGCACGAGCGTCTCGTACCGCGCCACCGCTTCCTTCGCCTCTTCCCGAAGGATACGCAGCGCCATCTCGACGGCCGGCCGCCCAACGCTGCCACGCCGGATCACGGCAAGCACGCGTCGATTGATCTGTACGTCGGTCGGGCTCAGGCAGACAACTCCCGGATACTGCGCGAAGAACGCAAGCGGTGGCACGAGTGCGACGCCGAGCCCTGCTTGCACGGACGCAAGGATCACCTGGTAGTCGTTGCTGTGTAGGTCCACGCGCGCCTCGAACCCGGCTTCTCCCGCAACACGCACCATGACATCGAGGAACGGCGAGCCGTCGCGCCCGACGACCCAGTTGTCGTTACGGAAGTCCGAGACCCGTACTGCGCCGCCAACACGCGGGTCGGTGTCGGGGACTGCGATGTAGAGCGGCTCCGTCAGCAGGAGGTGGCGCTCGATGCCCGGGTCGGGCCGCTCGGGCAGACGATCGAATCCGTATGTGATAACTACATCGAGGTCGCCGGTCTTGAGCATCGGCAGGCTTTCCTCAGGTTCGAGGTCCACCATCGAAAGCGTGAGCAGCGGGTTCTCGGTACGGATACGGGCAAGCGCGGGAACGAGCAGCGCCCGTGCCGCGGTTGGGAACGCGCAGGTGCGGAGTTGCCCGGCCACGCCCTCCGAGACGGCCTCGAGGTCCGCCTCGGCCTCTTCGAGCACCGCGAGCACGCGCTCGGTGTACGCCACAAGCTTCACGCCGGCGTGTGTGAGCCGGACGCCACGGCCGACGCGCTCCAGCAGTTCGACGCCTGCCTCCCGCTCGAGGACGGCCAGCTGCTGCGACACGGCCGAGGGTGTGATGTAGAGCGCCTCGGCAGCAGCGGCGATGCTGCCGCGTGAGGCCACTTCGCGCAGGAGGCTCATGCGATGGACGTTTAACATGTAAGTACATCTTACGATATGCAATAGAAACCGTGAATGGGATTTATGTATAGCGCGGTCGATAATGCTTAGTGAAGGCAGTCACAGCAAAAGAAGGAGCCTGCCATGTTTGGAACACGTTTCCAGGACAGCTTCAGCGAAGGTGTTATCTATCCCGGCCGTGCCCTTGCGGCACTTGGTCTGCTCGTTGTGCTGACCGCTCTTCTGTCCTACATCTAGGCGTTCCCCCAACGTCTGGATGCCGGGTACCCCCTACCCGGTTGCGCACCGTCACGGATCCGCCTGAGAACGAACCGCGACGAAACCAACGACCGCCCGGCATTCGTGCCGGGCGGTCGTTGGTTTCCGTGCATGCAGCCGATGCGCGCTAGGCGTCGATCGGAACGCGGTCGTAGTAGTCCTCGGGGCGCTGCGGTCCGTCGAGCATGATGCCCTCGCCGCCGAACACCTTCACTTTCTTGCCTTCCATGTAGAACTCGACCGACTCGATCGTGCTGTATTGGGTCAACGTGTAGACCACCTGCGCGAGGCGCATGTCCATCGACAGCGTGCCGCCGCCATCATCGAATTCCTTTGAGAGGTCCACTTTGATGGTATGGCCATCGAGGATCACGCTGAGCACCTTCGTACCCTTCGGGATCTCGTTGTGCAACTTCAATCCCTTGAGCTCCTCGGCCGAGGGTCCCTTCAGCAACTCGAGCATGGCGGTCTTGGCGACGGCCTGCGAGTAGGGGACCTCGCGCGTGACGGCCATGACGCGGTCTTCGTAGCCGAAGTACAGCTTCACCTTCATCGTCTTCACGGTGGAGCCCGGAGGTAGCGGTGGGTTGGTGGCCGAGGTCGTCTCGGCGGCAGTGCCAGCCGCCGTCGCCGTCGACTCGGCGCTTGCGGTACTGGTCTGCGACGATGATGTGGCCGTGACCGATGACTCGGCATCGCCCGCGGGAACGGGACCGGCGGTCTTTCGCTTGCAGCCGGCGATCCCGCCAGCAACAAGCACAACGGCGAGCATCAGCATGAGTGTGAGAGCCCAGGTGCGGCGCATGGTTCCTCCAAGCTACGGGTACCTCGTAATCATACGCTCAACGAGGTGCCCTACCCTCCGAGGTGTTGCTGGAGCGTTGCAGCTGTAGGTAGCCTTGTGATGAAGGATTCGAAAACGCAGCACGCCCGTGGCAGCAGTACATAATGTGTGACGATTGAGATTATCAGGACATCTGATGTACACTCCGGACATGGAACCGAAGCTAGCAGTCTGTGGGCACACCGCGCCGTCTCTTGAGGCCACGCTGGCGCTCGCGTGCGAGCACAGAGGGCACGCCGCGATTGATCTGTCGCTGGTGTCACACGATCTGGGTTCGGTGATCTTGCACACCGGCACGCTTCGCACCCTCTGCGTCTCGGAGGATCTGGAGATCCGCTATCACCTGCCGCTCGGCTACCGTGAGATCGGACATGCCGACGAGTCCCAAGCTGCGCTCGCACTTGCCTGGATGATGGAGGCTGTCTCGCAGGTCGCGCTTGCCGGAGGCACGATGCTCACGCTGCACGCCGGGCTGCCAAGCGATGCATCTCGTGAGCGCGTGCTCGCTACCGCCGAGCGACTCCGGCGCATCGTCGCGCACGGCGACGATCTTGGTGTCCGCGTCTGCCTGGAGAACCTGCGCTGGGGACTTACGAGCCAGCCCGACGACTTCATGGAGCTCGTCACGCTCAGCGGCGCCGCGATCACGCTCGACGTCGGCCATGCCGCATCAAGCGATGTCGCCGAACGTGGTTTCCGCGCCGTCGACTTTGCGCGCCTGGTGGCGCCGTACGTACGCAACGCGCACGTGTATGAGCGCGAGGTAGGTAGCCACATCGCGCCCGTCGATCTGAAGGCGCTCGCGCCTGCGCTCGATGTGCTGCTCGAAGCGCCGCACTGCGATTGGTGGGTCGTCGAGCTGCATAACGTCGAGGAAGCCCGTCGCACGAGGGCGATGCTTGCGGAGTTCCTCGCAGGAGCCCCGCTGCGTCTCGCGGTCTAGCGGCCGCGTTCCGTGTATCCTGTGCGTATGGATGAGACAATTTCCAAGACCACCATCGCCATTGCGGAGATATCGGGGGCCGATAGTATCGCGGCGGCGCTGCGCTTCTGTGAGCTCAATCCCGAAGTCCACACCATCCTCCCGTCGTACGTGCACACCGGCACGGAGTTCGGCGACTTCGGCGGCATCAAGGGCAACCTCGCGTTTCTCGGTGAAGAACTGCAGACGCGATTCGGGGTAGAACTGCTGCCGCTCAAGGAGTCCGGCAAACCGCGTCTGTGGGCCGCGCTCAACGGGAGGTTCGGGTCCGTCCTGGCCGAGCGGTACGGCACCTGGGTGCCGTGCGTCGGGTGCCACCTCTACCTGCATCTCATGCGCGTGCATCTCGCTCGGACGACCCGTGCCGCCGCCGTGATCTCGGGCGAGCGTGAGTGGCACGGCGATCGTCAGAAGCCCAACCAAGTCGCACTCGCGCTCGATGCGTACGCGGCGGTTCTGGCAAGCGTCGGGGTGGAGCTGGTGTACCCAGTTAGAGACGCAGCCGACGGCACGCAGATCGACGAGATCCTCGGCGAGCGGTGGCCCGGTGGGTCACCGCAGCTGGAGTGCGTGCTCTCCGGCAACTACCGCGGGCTTGGCGGAGGGGAAGCTGCGCCCACGCTTCCCTCGGCATTCTTCGATGAGTTCCTGATTCCGGCGGGGACGATGCTCGCCGATGCGGTCGCGAACGGCCGCGCCAACTACGACGACATCGTCGCCAGCGCCCTTCGCGGAGCCACGGCGTGAGCAAGATCCTCCTCGTCATCCTCGACGGTCTCGGAGACCGACAGCATGCCGTACTCGGCGGGCGTACGCCGCTCGAAGCTGCCGACACGCCCAACCTCGACGCGCTTGCCTCGGCGGCGGTATGCGGCACGATGTACTCGATCGGGCCGGGTCGCGCACCAACATCGTTCCAGGCTCACTTCGCACTCTTCGGCTATCCCGCAGACGAGTATCCGGGTCGCGGTCTGCTGGAGGCCATCGGCGAGGGCATGCCGCCCGCACCGGGCGAGGTCGTGCTGCGGGCCAGTCTGCTCTCTGCCGAGACGCGTGAAGGCGCCTTCACCGTGACGCACCGGCCCGATCCCCGGCATGGCGAGTCCGGCCTAGCCGATATCGATCTGGACGCCGATTTCGGCGACGTGCGTGTGCGTTTCGTTCACACCGATGCGCGTCAGGGGCTTGTGTATGTGTCCTCGGCGCTGCCGCTCAGCCATCACGTGACCGATGCGGATCCCTTCCGAGAAGGCCTCCCGGTCCTTGCCGTGCAGGCCACCGAGGAGGCGCCCGACCAGGACGCTGCCGCTCGTACGGCGGACGCGCTCAATGCCTGGATGCTTGCCGCGCACGATCGTCTGGAGGCTGCCGGCCTTGTCGGCGAGTTCATGGTGACGAAGTGGGCGGGTTCGTCGTACGTCGCACAGCCATTCCCCGAGCGCTACGGCATGAACGGCGCCGTTGTCGCCTCAGGTCCGCTCTACGCGGGGCTCGCGAGCGTCGTCGGCATGCAGCACGTCGAGACCGGCTGCGACCTACGTGACCCGCGCGCCGACCTCGAGACGCGGCTGAAGAGCGCCCTGGAGTTGCTCGGCGGCGACGTCGACTTCGTGCACGCGCACTCCAAGGCGCCCGATCACGCGGCGCACAAGAAGGATCCGGCGCGCAAGCGTGACGTGATCGAGCAGCTCGATGCGGCGCTCGGTGTGCTCGTGCGCGAGCGCCTGTGGGAGCGAGACATCATCGTGGTCGTCACCGCGGATCACGCGACGCCCTCGGCTGGGCCGCTCTACCACTCCGGCGAGGCGGTGCCGCTGCTCATGCTCGGAGGAGCGGCCGGGAGCGACGACGTCACCACCTTCGGTGAGCGTACGTGCGCGAGGGGACAGCTTGGCACCATCCGCGGCTCGGACCTCATGCCGCTGCTTCTCAACGCCGCCGACCGGTGCGTCTCCACCGGTGAGCGCTTCACGCGTGCGCGTCAGTGGGCGCAGCCGCGTCCCGAAGCGCTCGTGCCACTGCGCCCTCGCTAGGCGCTCGGGTACACTAGGCGTAGAAGTACCCGAGAGGAGCCCCCATGAAGAAGCGACTCGGTCCGAGCGACCGTTTGTACCCGATGCCGTGCCCGCTCGTGCTCGGCGGCACGATGGAGCACGCTGACGCGCTTGCGGTCGCGTGGATCGCCATCGGCGGGGCCACGCCGCCAACCGTCGTGATGGCGCTGCGCCAGTCGCGCCGCACGCTCGAGCTCATCCGCGAAACGGGTGAGTTCACCGTGAACATCCCCCGCGCAGCTGACGCGGCGGTCGTCGACTACTTCGGTATCGTGAGCGGCCACGACCACGACAAGTTCGCCGAGAGCGGATGGACGCTTGAGCCCGCCTCGGTGGTCTCGGCGCCGCTTGTGGCCGAGTGCCCGTACAACCTCGAGTGTCGCGTGCTCACCGAGGTCGACCAGGGCGGCTCACACGTGCTCGTCATCGGCGAGATCGTTGAGTCGCATGCCGAGGAAAACATCCTCGACCCGACGGGCGCCAAGGTCGACGTCGAGCTGCTCGACCCGCTCGTGTACATCGCCGGCAGCCGAGAGTACCGCCGCCTTGGCGAGAAGGTCGCCGACGCGTTCTCGATCGGCAAGACCGTGAAGCCGGAGTAGCGTGTACGAGACCGACTACATCCTCCGTCTCATCCAGCAGGTCGGCGCGATTCTTCGCCGCGCGCTTGCCGGTCGGGGTGAGACTCCCGAAGAGCAGCTGCAGAGCGCCGAGGAGGCCCTGCGGCTTGCGTCGAACTCGGACCCGTCGTTGCTAGATGCGCTCACACCCGAGTCGGTGGTCGCGTTCCTCTCGGCGGGCGGCGAGCTCGACGCCCCTCGGGCGGTGCTGATCGCACGTGTCCTGGACGCTCGCGCGGACGCGTTCGACGCGATCGGGCAGCCTGGCAAGGCGGAGGCGCAGCGAGCGAAGTCCGATGCGCTGTTCGAGGCCGTGCGTCTCGCAAGCCCCGACGTCATCGACGAGACGCTAGCGCGACTCGACCGACTCGGATTGGAGCAGCTGGGACTTGATGATCGGGTGCGGGCCCTGGCTGCCGAGCACGAGGCGCGCGGGCTGCGCCTGGCGCGGGTGATGCGCTCCGATCGCGGCTCGGTGCTGGCGAACTCCGATGACGGCGTCATCCGGATCGAGCCGTCACCGCGCCTCTATCGCGACTTGACGATCGACGAGCTTCCCGCCGTCGGCGACTGGGTGATGTACGACCCGGATTCGACCCACGAGAACTCGTTCATCGAAGCCGTGCTGCCGCGATCAAGTGCCTTCATGCGTGGCGACTCCGGCAAGCTCGGCACATCGCGCGTGCTTGCCGCCAACGTGAACACCATCTTCGTCGTCCACCCCATTGCCGAGGGACCCAACCTGCGGCGCATCGAACGCGAGCTTACGCTCGCATGGGAGAGCGGCGCCGTCCCGGTCGTAGTGCTCACCAAAGCCGATCTCTCCGAGGACGCGGAGGCAGCGCGCGCAGCGGTCGCCGAGGTAGCGCTCGGTGCCGACGTGCTCGTGACAAGCGCGATCGACGGGACCGGGACCGATGCGCTTGATGTCTATGTTGGTCCCGGGCGTACGGTTGCGCTCGTTGGCCCATCGGGAGCTGGCAAGTCCACGCTCATCAACCTGCTCACCGGCACCGATAGTCAGGCCACGGCCGAGGTGCGTGCCACCGACGGTAGGGGTCGCCACAAGACAGTCGCCCGCGAGATCGTGCCGCTGCCAGGCGGCGGCGTTCTCGTCGACACTCCGGGTCTGCGTGCGGTCGCGCTCACGGAGGCCGAGGAGGGCGTCGCAACCGCGTTCGCGGATATCGAGGAGCTGGCATTGGATTGTCGCTTCAGCGACTGCAGTCACTCAGGGGAGCCCGGGTGTGCGGTGGCTGCTGCGATCGAGGCGGGGAGTCTTCCAGCCGAACGCCTGGAGTCGTACCACAAGCTCCAGCGTGAAGTGCAGGTGGCCGTCGCGAAGGTCGACATCCGAGCACGCGCTGAGGAAGCGCGAAAGGACAAACAGCTCGCCAAGACCATCCGGCGGTTTCAGAAGGAGCGCGGCCGGGACTGACGTCGGGGTGGCCGTTTCGATGGCCACGCAACGGGTATGAGCGATGGAATGTGTCACGCGACACCTGGGGAGGGTGGTCGAGCGATGCCGTCACCTGCCGAGCGCGATGATGTCGTGATCCTTGAGCGCGCGAGCAAGATCTACCGCATGGGCGAGGTCGACATTCCTGCATTGCGCAACGTCGATCTGCGCATCCCGCGTGGTGAGTTCGTAGCGGTCGTCGGTCCGAGCGGCTCGGGAAAGACCACGCTCCTCAACCTTCTGGGCGGACTCGACACGCCAACGCACGGCACGATCGTGGTCGACGGCGTAGACCTCACCGGCTTCTCGGAGCGGCAGCTCACGCTCTTTCGCCGGGAGAAGATCGGCTTCGTCTTCCAGTTCTTCAACCTCATCCCGACCCTCACTGCCGAGGAGAACGTGCAGTTCGCCATCGAACTCGCGTCGCGCGACGGCGTGCCGCCTGATACGAACCCTGCGCACCTGCTCGCGAAGGTCGGCCTCGGCGAACGGCTCCACCACTTCCCATCGCAGCTCTCGGGAGGCGAGCAGCAGCGCGTGGCGGTGGCCCGGGCGCTCGCAAAAGACCCCGTTCTCGTGCTCGGCGACGAGCCCACAGGCAACCTGGATTTCCGGACCGGCAAGCTTGTGCTCGGCGCGATGAAGGAGATGAATCGCGAGGGCAAGACAGTCATTCTCGTCACGCACAACACGCCGCTTGCGCGCGTTGCCGACCGCATCCTTCATATCCGCGACGGGCAGATCGTGGAGCAGGAGATCGTGGAGAACCCGATCGAACCCGACGACATCGTGTGGTGAGTCCGATGCGCGTGCCGATGCTCGTTCTCAAGACGTGGCGCGACATCCTTGCCCGCAAGGGACAGTTCGCCGCGCTCATCGTGCTCGTGGCGCTCGGCATCACGAGCTACGTCGGGTTCGTGGACGCATACCGCAACCTGAGCGCCTCGGCCGACAACGCGTACGAAGCGCTCAAGATGGCGGACTTCACGGTGAGCGTGAGCGGCGCGCCCACCAACGTCATCAGCAAGGTCGAGGCGGTCCCCGGGGTGAAGGCCGCCGAGGCGCGCCTCGTCGTCGACACCGGCATGGATATCACCGAGGACAATCAGGGCACGGTGCGCGTGATCGGCGTGCCGGTGGAGCACCGGCCTGCGGTGAACGATCTTCTTGTGGAACAAGGGCGCTACCTGTCGAGCGAGGACGGCGTTGCGGGACTCCTTCACACACGTTTCGCGCGGGCGACCGGCCGGATGACCGGCAGCAAGCTCCGGCTCCGGGTGAGCGGGAGCGCGATCGACGTCCCGATCAAGGGCGTGGTGGCAAGCGGCGAGTACATCTTCCCCGTGCGCAGCAAGGGTGAGATTCCTGCTATCGAGGAGTTCACGATCCTCTACATGCCAGCGCACGAGGTGGAGCGTATCTTCCGCAGGCAATCGCAGGTCAACGACATCGCGGTCATCGTCGAACCAGGCGTCGACGCGGAGCACGTCGCCGCCCGCGTGAAGGACGTGCTTGAGCCGTACACGGTACTGCAGACAGTGCAGCGAGCGGATCAACCCAGCTACTCGGCGCTTGGCGAGGAGATCAAGCAGAACCAGTCCATCGCAGCAGTCATGCCGCTGCTCATCCTCGTCATCTCGGTGCTCTCGCTCTACATCGCGCTCTCGCGGCTTGTGCAGTCGCAGCGTGGCGAGATCGGACTTGCGAAGGCGCTCGGCTACAGCAACGGAGCCATCCTGGGCCACTACCTGCTCTTCTCGGTGATCATCGCCGCCGGTGGTGCGATTCTCGGCTTCCTTGGCGGATGGTGGCTGGGGAACTACACGACGCAGATGTACATCGACCTGCTTCACATCCCGTACCTGGAGAAGAACATCTACCCCGACGTGATCGGAGCGGCGCTCCTCATGAGCGGTTTCGTGTGTGTGAGCGCGGGCATCGTGCCTGCGTTCGCGTCGGCGCGCATCGCGCCTGCGAAGGCCATGCACTCGGATCCGAACCTCGCGGTCAAAGGCGGGCGGCTACCGCTGGTGGAGCGGATGTTCGGGTGGGCGATGCCGAAGTCGTTCGTGTTCCGTATGCCGCTGCGCAACGTCTTCCGTCAGCGACGGCGCAGCTTCTACACCGTCATCGGAATCGCGTTCGCGGTGCTCCTCACGTTCGCGACCATGGCGATGTTCGACTCGGTCAACTGGCTCCTCAACGACTACTTCGAGGTGAGCGAGCGGTGGGACATCTCGGCGGTGTTCGAACGGCCGGTGACTGACGCGCAGGTTCGTGAGGTCTCTCGGTGGGAGGGCGTGAAGTCGTTGCAGCCCGCGCTCGCGGTGCCTGTGAAGCTTGAGAGCGGGTCGGTCACGCACGAGGGCGCGATCACGGCCATGGCGTCGGACGCGACGTTCCACGGGTTCAAGATCCTTGCCGGTGATGATGCTGCCACCGCGCTCGCGCACGACGGCCTTATGATGCCGGAGATCCTCGCCGAGAAGCTTGGTGTCTCGGTGGGCGACCGTATCACGGTTGACACGCCGTACCGCGAAGAAGACGTGACGTTGGTGGTACGCAGCATCACCAATGAAGCGCTCGGCACACCGATGTACACGAGCCTGGACTCGGGCCGCGAACTCATCGGTAGCAGCAGCCGGCAGTACAACGCGCTCTACATCACCACGTCCGCCCGGTACGAGCAGCGTCTCAAGGATGACCTCTACGACTTGCCGGGTGCCTCGCAGGTGATGGTCAGGAGCCAGGTCGTCGCCATGTTCACCGACATGATGTCGTTCACATACTTCTTCTTCGGCCTGCTGCTGGCGTTCGGGTTCCTGATGGGGTTCGTGGTCATCTACACGACGTTCACAGCGAACGTCCTGGAGCGCACGCGCGAGATCGCGACCATGCGCACGATCGGAGAGGATACCGGTCACCTCGCGGTCATGGTGACGATCGAGAACCTGCTCCTTGCGCTCGCGGGTATACCGCTGGGGCTCTGGCTAGGCGTCCAGGTGGCGCGGGCGATGATGGACTCGCTCACGGGCGAGACGTACAACTTCCCGCTCACAATCTACCCGCAGACGTGGTGGTACGTCGTGATAGCGTCGGTCGCGGTGCTGTTGTTCTCGGAGATCGCGCCGATCCGTCGCATCCTGCGCCTAGATCTTGCCGAGGCGACGAAGGTCATCGAGTAGGCGGGTTCGTTGCGAGGCGACTAGCGTCGCGGCCTGCCGAACCCTGTCTCGTACGCCGTTCCAGCGACGATGCCAAGCGCCGATCCGAGAAGCAAACCCAGCAGCATGCTGCCGATGAGCTCCCCGAAAACGACGCCAAGACCTGCGCCGACGACGACGGCGATGCCGACATTCATCGCGGCGGTGCTGTGCTTTGTGTTCGTGGTCTTCTCCACGGCCGGTTCCCCTCTGGCCCTCGTGGATCGATATGCGGTCCTCAGCCGCGACTATTCAGTTCGACTTAAGAAGGCTCACTCCTGCTTAATGAGCCTTCGACTTCGGTGAACGGTGGTCCTCTCTAGAGTGTGCGCCACCAGCCAGCATGCTCGCGCACAAAGAACTCGATCAGTCCCTGATCGAGCAGCTCGCCGAGGAATCCTTTGACGGTCGTCACCGCGAGCCAGTAGCTGGCCGGGTTCTCGGAGAGGCCGCGCGCCTCCGACACGAGCGCTACCGCCTGTTCCGTTGTCTTCTCGATGCTGAGCCTCTCGAGCAGAAGCTCCTCGATCAGTGCGAGTTGCGTCAGGTGGTAGTCGACGTGCGCTCCGACCTCGGCACGTTCGATCGGGCGGCCGTGTGCCGGGACTACCCACGAACACTCGACGCTGCGGATCGTCTCGAGCGACGTTGCGACCATGCCGGGGTCGATAGCGTACGGTAGCGGATGACGTTCCCAGAGTTCAGTAAGGTACAGCGCGTCACCCGTGAACAGCACGCCGTCGAGCGTAAGGAAGCCCGTGTGGCCCATGGTGTGGCCGGGGAGCGGAATCGTCGTGGCGCGTGAGTCGCCCCAGTCCTCCAGGTACTCGTCGACCTCGCAGGGCACGCCCCGGAAGAGTTTGGTCGTGAGCGCGTCACCTGGCTTCGCCCACGAGAACATGCCGCGGATGTTGATGTCCGGGTTCTCCACGAGCGATGCGTCATCCCGTGCGGCCGCCACGCGGGAGCCGTTCGCACGAAGGACATGCGCAACGGCGAAGTGGTCGGCATGTCCGTGTGTGATGCCGAGCAGATCGATATCGGCCACCGCGTACGGTGCGTCGTCCTCGCATGTGTCGATGGCGAGTCCGCGCACGAACCCGGCATTGGTCAGTCCGGGAACCACGTAGGTATCGCCGACAAGGTGCCGCGCGTTGTACGGGATGTTCGAGTCCATGGTCCGAGTATGAGCCGCCGATGCCGTTCCGACTAGGCGGGGCGCACGGCATGAACCGTCACGCTGCGGAAGAGCTGCGCGGCAGCGATCGCCTCGTCATGCGTCACGCCGGCGTCAGTGCCGAACGCGGCCAGAAGGTCCTCGGCTTCATCCTCGCAGGTGGCGTACGCGGACTCCGAGACGACGCGCACGTCCTCGAATCCAGCATCGCGTGCGGCCGCAAGGTACTCGTCCAGCACCATCGCTCCACCAAGACACGCCACGTATGCGCCCACCGAGCTGCGTGCAGCATCCGGCAGAGGAGCGGTGGTGACGATATCGGAGACCGAGATGCGTCCGCCCGGCTTGAGGACCCGCAACGCCTCGGCGAAAGCCTTCGACTTGTCTGGAACCAGATTGATGACGCAGTTCGAGATGACGAGGTCGGCCGTGCAATCCTGCACCGGTAGCGCCTCGATCTCCCCGAGACGGAACTCGACGTTGTCCATGCCCGAGCTTCGTGCGTTTCGGCGGGCGAGGGCGATCATCTCGGGTGTCATGTCGACGCCGATAACGCGCCCTTCGGGTCCTACGCGCTTGGCAGCCACGAAGCAGTCGATGCCGCCGCCGCTACCGAGGTCGACGACCACCTCGCCGGGCTGCACTGATTCGAGCGCGAGTGGATTGCCACAGCCAAGTCCCAGGTCGGCGTCGGCGGGAATGGCTGAGAGGTCGTCAGCGTTGTAGTCGGCGAGGACCTCGGCAGAACTTGCTGAAGAGCCGCAGCACGACGTACCGCCGCCGCAGCACGACGTCTTCGTCTTGGCGTGGCCTGCATACCTGTCGCGCACAGCTTCCTTGATCGATGTCGCATCGTGGTCGCTCATGATGTCTCCCTAGAGAATCCCGCGCAGGGCGGGATCGATGACGGATTTCACCGCGCCGGCCATGCTTTCGGCCTTGAGCAGCGTGATGCAGCAGATGCCGCCGTCCTCGCCGCGATAGGAGACTACGGCGAGGCGATCACCCGCACCGATGCCGGCGCGCACGCGCAGGTCTTTCGGCAGCACGAACTGTCCGCGCTCGTCGATCGTCACGACGGCTTCGAGGGAGCAGCACTCGGTGGCCGGGGCGCAGGATTCGCATGATTCTGATTTGGCCATCTCGGACTCCTTGTCAGGAAATCAGGAATATCTGAAAACTCAGAATAGACTGATACGGGTGACATGGCAATACCAAGGGGTCCTGGTCGGGGAGTCTCGACGCCTAGATGTATGCCGCGACCGCGGCGAGAAGCGCTATCAAGCAGGAGCGGCGGGTTCGCCTTCGGCCATCGGCGCCGTGCCGCAGCAGCCGCCGCTTCCGTCACCACATGAGGGCTCGGTGCCGCGTAGCCAGCCGTTGATGATCGCCTCGGCGCATCCCACGCCGGGCTTGAGGGAGATCGCGCCGAACGCGCAATTCTTGGCGCATGCGCCGCACTCCATGCACGCGTCCAGGTCTGCTACGCGCACGCGGCGGTCGTCCGTCTCGGTGAAGACGGCGTGCGGGCATACCGAGAGGCACACCCTGCACCCGGTGCACTTCTCGGCGTTGAGCTTGAGGCTCGCTACGCCGCTGAGATAGCGGAATCCGCGCATGACGCTCCTAGCCGAGGAAGTACTGCACGATCCATAGTACGCCTGCGATGACAGCAGCTGCAGCTTGCGCTGGCAGCGCCAGGCGCAACTCCTTCTCCACGCCCGAGGGCGAGGTGAACGGGGTTGCTCCCGTGAAGTTCAAGCCAACGAACGACGCGACGCTTGCCGCAAGCAGCGTGCCAGCAGCAACGCCGAGCGGTTCCGAGCCAAGCGCCAGCGACGCCGCTGCGCCCGCCACCACGCCCGCGAGCGCGCCCTTGAGCGAGAATCCGCGACCGGGAAGCCAGGGCAGCAGTGCAGGGGTGAGGACACCGCCTGCCAGAACGCCCACGATGTACGCGACGAGGGGCTGGCATGCGGCGGCGAGGGAGCCGTGACCGAGCAGCCACCCGGCGGCGATGAGTCCAACCGGGATAAGGAGCTTCCATCCTCTCAGCGTGCCCACCAGTTCGACGGGTGTGAGCACTATCCGTTCGGCGAAGGTGAAGGTGACGACGCGCATCTCGGGCGTCGTCTTCATGCCTGCAGCCACGAATGCCCGGATGTCGCGCGATCTGATCGGGCCGAAGATGACCCTGTAGTCGCCAAGCTGTCGCGCCTCGTGTGCCGACACGCCTGTGGCTCCGAGCTGGGGAACGATGAGCGTCCTGTGGTTCACGTGTCCGGACAGATTGCTCTTCGCCGCTCGGACGATGAGTTCCTTCGTGCTGAAGGTCCCCTTGCCGGCCGCGCACCACACGTTCACGCCGTTCGTGTCGAGCACGAGCAGCCACGAATCGATGCCGAGAAGATCGCGGCGCACGAGGTCGAACGTCATGCGGTAGTTCGCGGTGACGAATACGGGTGACGCAGGCGTCGGCTCACCCACTCGGTACAACCCGGGCTCTACCACCGCACGTTCGCGACCGATATCCCAGCGAAGCGCCCAACGGGCAATCGTGTCACGCCAGGTAAGCGTAGACGACGCTTGGCGTACGTCAGCCATATCAGGCCTTGCCGTCGCTTGCCACGGCCATCGAGGTCAGCCGCCTGATTTGCTCGGCCACCGATTCGATCGGCGTCGTGGGGCTGAACACCAGCCAATCAAGCGCCGATGTGACCGTCATGCCGAAGAGCGCCGACGCGGCGAATGGCGCGTCGATATCGGATCGGAAGACCCCCTCGGCGATGCCGTCGCGAATCGCTCGCTCGAAGTACTCGATGATGGTGCGTCTGAGAGCGACGAGCGTGTCATGCCACACCCGCTCCTCACGCCACAGCTCGGTCACAAGCATCTTGGAGAATGCGCGGTTGTCGCGAATCCACTCGAGCTCGGCACGCACGAGCGCCTCAAGCGTCGTGCGTGGGTCCGGGGCGGTTGCGACGGCCTCGCGGAATCGCGCTTCGAGCGGCGCCAGTCGGTCGGCGATGAGCGCTTCGACCAGTTCGGCCTTGCCGGTGAAGTGGTAGTACACGGTTCCCTTGGCCACGCCGGCGCGCTCGACGATCTCGTCGACAGTCGTGCCCGAGAAGCCCTTCTCGGCAATGAGCGCGAGAGCGGCCTCATACATTCGTGTCTTGGTCGTGTCTGAGCGCGTCGCCATCGTGGTCCTTTCCCTTGCGAGTCGATTCTAGCGGAGCGCCGGCAGTCATGTGGCCCGGCGCTCCGAGAATCGGGCTACAGCGCCAGCGCAGGCTCAAGGCGTTCAGGGTCCCAGCCACGGGCTCGCCATGCCGTGATACTGGTGAGGGCCAGCGCTGCGACCCCAAAAGCCGCAAGGACGAGTGCATCATGGCCGAGAAGCGACCAATCGCCGCCCGAGATCGCCTGTCGCAGGCCGTCGACCACGTATGTCATCGGTAGGTACGGGTTGATCGCCCGGAAGAAGCCCGGCGTCAGCTCGAGCGGGAACGTGCCCGCTGCCGAGGTCAGCTGCAGCATCAGCAGAACGATCGAGATGATCTTGCCGGCCGGTCCGAATGCTGATGAGAGCCACTGGAGCACCGCAATGAACACCACCGCCGAGAGGATAGTGATCCCGTAGAGCGCGGGGGTGCTCACCGGGTTAAGACCAAGCCCGAATCTGAGCACGAGGAGCATCACCACGGACTGTGCGACCGCGATGATCGCTGCCGACCAGAAGCCGCCCAGCGCCACGAACACGGGAGACTGTCCGTCCCTGACTGCCGTGCCCGGGATGGGCCTGACGATGAAGAACACCATAAGTGCTCCGACCCAGAGTGCGAGCGGGATGAAGTACGGCGAAAAGCCGGTACCGTAGTTAGGGACCGGATCCAGACGCTCGGTAGTGAGCGTCACGGGGTCAGCCATCATCGAAGCGTGCGCCGACCTGGCTGTATCGTCATACGCGGGCAGCGCGCCCACTCCCGCGGTGAGTCCCGCGGCGAGTTCATCAGAGCCCGCCACTGCAGGACGCAGCCCCGTTGCGAGCGAGTGGGCTCCTGAATCAAGCGTGTCCAGTCCGTCCGATAGGCTCCGTGCGCCCGAGGCCGCTTCGCTCGCACCTGAAGCGAGCTCGTTCGTACCGCTCTTGAGAGCGTTCGCTCCCGAGGCGAGCGCGGTCGAACCATCGTACGCGCTTGCGATGCCCGAGCTGAGCGCTCCGGCGCCCGTCGCAAGTGACGCCACGCCATCGGCGAGTTGGGCGGCACCGCTGGCGAGATCGTCCGCGCCCTGAGCGAGCGCCGGGAGCTGGGTGGTGGCCGTATGGAGACCCGATGCAAGCTGCGTCGCGCCAGCGCTTGTTTGTTGCGCTGCGCCGAGCGCCGTGGCGAACGCGGAATCGGATGCAGCGTCAGGATTCGAGCCGAGGTATGCCTGCAGCGCCGCCACGACCGCGGCGCTCCCATCGCGAACAGAAGTGGCACCCGACGCAGCAGCTGAGAGTTGGGGTGCCGCCTGTGCGATTCCGGCTGCGAGGTTGCTGGCGCCGTCACGTACCCGCTCGGCAGCGGAATCGGCCTGCTGGGTGCCCGCCGCGAGCTCAGCGGCTCCGTCGCGAGCGTTTTGTAGCCCGCGCTCAAGGCGCTGTGCGCCTTCCACCAGGTCACCGGCGCCCGTATCGAGCCGAGCGGCACCACTGGAGACCGCGGCCACCCCGGTGGCGAGTGCGCGGCTTCCGTCGCTGGCCGTCGACGCGCCCGCGGCCAGGTCACTCGCGCCCGCCTGCGCAGTCCTGAGTCCCTCGGCAAGGTCGGTTGCACCCAGTGAGGCGTCTAAGAGTTGTCCGTGCATGTCGGAGAACCCGATGAAGATCGTATCGAGATACGACTCCGAGGCGCTTGCGGCGGCGGCCGAGCGAACCTCTGAGAAGACGCGTTCGCCAATCTGCGATGCGAGCAAGTTCGATGACTCGTGGGCTACCACGCTCAGTCGCGCTGGTGTCGGGTCCGTGGTGTCGGCAGTCGCCAGGTTGGCACTGAAATCAGCCGGTACGGTCAGTGCCATGTAGTACGTGCCGTCCTTCACGCCGGATGCGGCCTCGGTAGCCGAGACTTGTCGCCACCCCACGGTGTCGCTCTGCAGCAGCTTGTCGATGAGATCGTTGCCGGCGGCGACGCGCTTGCCGTCATGCGTGACGGGGCGGTCTTCGTTCACGAGTGCGACCGGGAGTTGGTCGAGCCGTGCGTATGGATCCCAGAACGCCCAGAGGTAGAGCGCTCCATACAGAAGGGGAACGAGCGTGATCACCGCGGTGGCGAGCCGAACGCGGCGGTGCCCCCACAGCTGCTTCAGCTCGTAACCAGCGATTCGAACGGACTTCATGGCAGGACTTCCTTTCAGTGCGCGTCTTGAGTGCTTACCAAACTGACTAGTCAGTCTAGTAAGCAAGACACGCGACGTCAAGGCGGCGCTGCGCTTGAGGTTCTGATCAGTTCCCGACGGCCTCATATGCCGAGAATGCCTCGGCAATCGCGGCATCAGCTTCAAGCTTCGTATGCACCGGTAGCACCGGCCACGCGCGCATCTCACTGCCTGCATAGGCGAACGGCTCCACGCCTGGAAGGGCGTAGAGCCGGTCTGTGTCGTTGCCAGCCGACTTCACCGAGAAGCCGCTAGCGGCGAAGAAGGCGAACATCTTGCCATTGCGGACAAAACCGCGATGCCCGAAGACTTGCTTGGCTCGCACCTCGGGCCACGAGGTGAGCACCTCGTCGATCATCTCCCGGAATTGGGCCGACCACGTGTACGTCGTCTCGGGCATTTCGTCCTCCTTGCAGGTTCGTCTGCACGGCATATGCCCGAATCGGTGTGCGCTAGTCGTCGTCCTCCTTGCGCAGCGCGAACACAGCAGTTCCGCCGAGCAGCACCATCATCGTGATCACGCCAGGAACGAGCGCACCATCGGTGGGACGTGTGGACGGTGATGCGGCCAGCGCGGAGGCAGGCGTCTCGGTCGGTTCATCGGTCGATGTCGACTCCTGCGTCCATGCATTGGTCACAGCCAGGGCGGCGGTGTTCGCGATCGGGCCATCCGCGGCGATGACGACGTCATACGATTCGAATGACGGCGCGGCGTGCTCGCCGAACTCGATCTCCGAGATGCCCACATTCTGGAATGTGTCTCCGGGGTAGACGTCGTCGATGCGAAGCGTTGCGGACGAGCAGTGCACGTTCACGGGAAATCGCTGGACTGTCGGCTCATCGGCGAGCGTGATGGCGACCTGCGTTCCATCCGAGAAGATGAGCGTAGCCCGCTTTGGCCGAGCGTGATCGGCGAAGTCCTGTGGCAGGCGGGCGTATCCGGGGAGGATCCGTACCTCCCGCACAGCGCGCGTTTCGCCGAGGTCGACGTGCAGCGTCTCACCCCGACCACCGGCACTCCCCGGTTTCGACAGCCACGCAGTGACAGGGTCACTGTCGATAGCGTTCTGAGCGCCGAACTTCGCGCTATCCCATTCGATGAGCGGAGACTCGCTCGATGCCGAGGCCCCCGAGGCGAGCGGCTTTATCCAATCGGGCTTCCAAGGCTCCTGGATCGCTCCGAATCCCTGGTTGTAGAAGAGCGCGATGTCATACGGCGATTGCGCAGTCTCCGCGTCCAATGCGGGCTCGAAATCCTCGAGAATCCACTGGAAGCGCCTGCCGCTTCGCGAGAATCCGGCGGGAGTTGTGCCAGGGGTGTCTTCGGACAGCCCCGCACTGCCGAGTGCCCAACCTCGCGTATCGTCTGAGAAGGTGTATCGAACCACCGCTCGACCAATGGTTCCCTGCCAGCCGGCACCTGTATGCAGCACGTAGGGGTACCACGCGGTTGCACCGTACAGCCCCGCGTATTCAGCGGGTGTGGCTTTCAGGTCGGCGACACCGGCGGTCACGCTCGGTCGTGACACGTACCGCACTCGAATGAACGTGACACCGGTGGGAAATGTGGCCGCGTGCTCGTACCATCCGGATTCGTACGGTCCGTCGAACCCCTCCGTCGCGCTTACCTTGAGCGGCGTGTCGCCCTGCCATGCCTGGAAGCCTCCCAGTGCGATGCTGGGCGAATCGCCTGTCTTGTCGTCGAGCGCGAACGGAAAGCCGAGGCGCACTTTCTCGGGGGCGCCGGAGTTCATGAATTTGAAGTCGACGAGGTACTCGGCGAATCCGCCGTATGCGATGACCTGGACGGTCTCGGACTCCATCCGGATGTGCTCGCTTGTCACCGGCCGCACGTTTCCGGGCTCGCCCCCAACGCGCCCGTCGTCCGCGTAGACCGGCGGCGCGACGGCAAACGCCACGAGTGCCGCGACTACAAGGACTCTTCGAACATACATGAGGCCCCCTCCTCGTATCGAACCCCCCGGTTCCGTCGTTCTTCTTCCGATGCTAGTCCCGGCTTCCGCGAGGCACCACTACGCATGGCCAACGACCGGGTGTCGGCATGGCGACGGTGCTACTTTCGCGTACGCCGGCTGCGGAAATGCATGACAGCCTGCTGCGCTACCGGCACGAACTGAGTCAAGCGGTGCCGTGCTCGTCCTAATCTCGATGAACGAGCGCTAAGATGAAATCAAGGTCGAGGGCACCATCCGGCGGTCTTGCGGTGCGTTCGGTCCCGTTAGGGGGTTGCGATGGGCGTCCCCATCGACGTCCGACTCATGCTGTATCTTGCGGCGGCGTTGCAGGTGATCGCTGCAGGTGTCGCGCTGCTCATCATCCCCGTCAGTGGGCGCCGTGTGTCATGGATAATCCTCTGCCTGGCGCTTGGCCTTCAGGCGTGGCGTCGACTGTACGCGGTCGGGTCGAACGCCACAGTCGTCGAAGCGTCTACAGCGCTGGGAGTCTCGATTCTCCTGCTGGCCGGCGTCATCGGGATACGCGGCGTGTTCGTTTCTCTCAGGCGTGCATCCCGCCAGCTTGAGCGCGAACGCGATCGGAGCGGCACGTTCCTGAATCGCGTGGGCGCGGCTATCGTCTCACTCGACGTCTCGGGGCGCGTGCTCGACGCGAACGCGGCGACGTGCGAGATTCTCGGACTGCCTGTCGAGGACGTCATGGGGAAGCCGTGGTTCGACAGCTTCGTATCCGAGGACGCTCGCGAGCAAGTCCACGCCAGCTTCCAGCGACTTGTCGATGACCCGGACGGGAGCGACGAGTACGTCGAGTACGGTCTTCGCTCATCCGATGGGGAAGAGCGTCGCGTGGTCTGGCACAGGCGCGTGCTTAGGGATGCCGAAGGGCGCACGTGCGGCGTGCGCAGCGCGGGAATCGACCTCACCGAGCGCGTTAGGCTGGAGCAGGAGCTGGAGTTCCGGTCGCTGCTCTTGGACCAGACGACTGATGCGGTCCTCGTGTATCGCTACGACGGCACCATCGTGTACGCGAACGATACGGCGTGTCGGCATCGAGGCTGTGAGCTTGAAGGCCTGACCGGCATCAACATGCGGACGCTGATACCGCCTGCGGATCTGGAGACCTTCGATATGCATCTCCAGACGCTGCGTCAGGGGGAGCCGGCCGTCTTCGAGACCGAGGCCGTCTGCCCGGAGGGGATCCTGAGACCCATCGAAGCGCATCTTGCGCCGGTCAGAGTGGGTGCTACCGAGTATGTCGTCGACGTCTCTCGCGACATCACCGAGCGGCGGGCGGCGGAATCCACGGTTCGCCGACTTGCGTACTCGGACCACCTGACCGGCCTGCCGAACCGCGCGCTGCTCACCGATCGTGCCGCCATGGCATTCGCGCGCGCCCGGCGGCTGGACGAGCAACTCGCCCTCGTCTTTGTGGACTTCGACGACCTCAAGGCCGTGAATGACACGCTCGGTCACGCGGCCGGCGATGAGATCATCAAGGTCGTCGGGGAGCGCCTCACTGCGGCCTCACGAGCGGAGGACACGGTGGCCCGCATCGGCGGTGATGAGTTCGTCATCCTTGCGCGCATCGGCGCTGAAGAGGATGCGGATGAGCTTGCCACTCGGCTTATCGCCGATCTCAGCCAACCCTACGAGGTGTCCGGGCGCCGTGTGCACGCCTCGGCCAGTGTTGGAGTGGCGATCTACCCCGAGCAGGGCGAGAGCCTTGATACGCTCATGTCGCACGCTGACACGGCGATGTATGCGGCAAAGGGCGAGCGGCCACGGACGTTCGGGATCGGGCGTCGCATCAACCGGAACCGCGACTCTGCCGGATGATCGCATGATTCGCGCGTCTCGGCACGGCTCTCGCTAGTCCATGCGTACGGGTGCATCCCGAGGGCGCGATTCGGCGACCCGCCGATCCGAGGAGGTGATTCAGCGTTGAGTAGAACCAGCATCGCTGCGGAGGTGTCTTCCTCGTAGGACGGCGTCGTTTCGGGCGAGATGCCCGGATGCAACGCACCACCCGCAAATACGGATGAACGTCGCTGTCCAGCAGCGATGGGAGAGGGTCGCCAGCAATGGCGGCCCTCTCTGCGTTGTCGGCTACTGCGCGAGTCGCGTCGCGACTTCCGTCGCCGCTTCCTCGAGAGCGTCGACCACCGCCGAGACAAGCGGCGCCGTGCGCGATCCCTTGCGGATGGCGATGAAGATGCGCCGCTTGATCGGGCTCCCGGCCAGTGGCTGCAGCGCGAGCCCCGGGAGGCCGTGGATGTCTGCGATCGCGGGCAGCAGCGCAACCCCGAGGCCCGCCGCAACCGCTGACGCCAGCACGCGGAAGTCGTTCGTCTCGAACTCGATGTGCGGCTCGAAACCGGCGGCGTTGGCAGCGCGGATCACGCAATCGCGACAGAAGGTGGCGTCTCGGCCAACGATCCAGTGCTCGTGGGAGAGGTCCGAGAGGAGCACCGGAGCCCCCGCGAGCGGGTGGTTCGCCGGCAGCGCGGCATACATCGGCTCGACGAGGACGTCGATGCGCTCCAGGCCCGGGTCCGAGTACGAGGGCATCGTGGTGTACTCGTGGCTGAGGACGACATCGAGGTCGCCGACCTTGAGCGCGGGCATCGCCTCATGCGGCTCGAGGTCGTTGGCGAGCACGGCAAGGTCGGGGTGCTGGACGCGAAGCGCCGCGAGCGCGGGCACGAGGATCGCCTGCGCTGCCGAGGGGAATGCCGAGACGCGTACGTCGCCCACGACGCCCTCCGCGAGCGCCTCAAGGTCCGAGACGGCCGCCTCGCAATCGGCGAGGATTCGCTCGGCATGTGAGACGAGACGCACGCCGGCCTGGGTGAGCCGCACGCTTCGTGGCGTGCGCTCGAGGAGTCGCTGCCCCACTTCGCGCTCGAGTGACGACATCTGCTGCGACACAGCGGATGGCGTGAGCCAGAGCGCATCAGCTGCGGCCGCGATGCTCCCGCGGGATGCGATTTCTCGAAGTGTCTTGAGGTGTGTTGGATTCAGCATAAGGGCACCTTACGCTGAGAAACTCAAAGCGTAAATAGACCTGATGCTCGAAGTGCGTCAGGATGCGTGCATGGAACATCTCGACAGACAGACACGCATCCGCGCACTCGCCGCGCTCGCAACGGCGGTTGTGATGTGGGCGTCGGCATTCATCGCCATTCGCATCGCGGTGCGGTCGTATTCGCCCGTCGATCTCTCGGCGATGCGCATTGGGATAGCTGCGGTGCTTCTGGGAGGCGTCGCGATCGTTCGCGGACTCAAGATGCCGAGCGCGAAGGATCTCGGCGTGCTGGTGTTCCTCGGCCTCACCGGGCAGGCGCTCTACCAGGTGCTGCTCAATACCGGCGAGCTCTCGGTCGATGCGGGGACCGCCAGCCTGCTAATCGCGATCGCGCCGGTCCTCGCCTCGCTCATGGCGGTGCTCTTCCTTGGTGAGCGGCTGACCAGGGCCGGCTGGGTCGGCACCGGCATCGCGTTCGCGGGGGCGGCGACGATCGCGCTCGGCGGTCACGCCGCGGCGCCGCAGATTGGCCGAGGCACGCTGCTCGTGCTGGGTGCGACAGGCGTGTGGGCGCTCTTCCTCGTCGTGCAGAAGACGGTCGCTTCGCGCAACGGCAGCCTGGAACTCACCGCCATCCCGATGGGTGTGGGCGCGCTAGCGCTAGCGCCGTTCGCCCGCACGCTCCCCGCCAGCATCGCTGCCGCGCCTCTCTCGGCGACGCTTGCGGTGCTCTTTCTCGGCTGCTTCTCCTCGGTCATCGGATTCCTGGCGTGGGCGTACGCGATCCAGCGACTCAGAGTGGTGATGGCGCTGAGCGCGCTGTACACCGTGCCGGTCGTGGCGCTCTTCATCGGCTGGGCCGTGTTGCGCGAGGTGCCGGCTCCGATCGCGCTGCTGGGCGGAGCAATCGCCCTGGGCGGTGTGGTCCTGACGGGGCTGAGAGGGCACCCCGCCGGAGGAGACAGGGTGCCCATGGAACGCGCCGAAGATGTGCCGGCCTAGATCTCAGAGCCGCTGAGCGGACTCACGCCTCGGCGATGACCTCCTCCGGGGCTTGTCCCGTCGGTCGCGTGGCAACCGTACGAGCTGCATCCGGTTCGCGGACACGTCTGTAGCTGTGTGCTACCTGTGCCGGTGCCTGTGGATGTTCCAGCCGAGCCGGACGAGGTCGCATGACAGCTGACTGCTGTGCACCCCGTGCGTGGGCAGGCAAGCGTCGTGCTCGACGTCGTCGACGCTGCGGAGGCGGCGGTGACCGACGAGACGTTCACGTTGGATACCACGGCGAACACCGCGATCCCGGTGAGCACCATGGCGAGAAGCACCAGGATCGTGTTCTCCAGCATCCGTGACATGTGCTTCTCCTCTCTACTTGTGAGTCTGCGTGTGAGTCGTCCGGACGGGCACAGCGGTGCGTGCGGCGACGTCGGGAGTGACGCGTCGGAGCATGTCGCGAGCGACACGCAGCACCCAGCGCCAGTGCAGTGCGAAGTGCGCGAGCATGAGCACGACCACTGCGCGGGCGGAGAACGCATGCGCAACGTGCCACGACACGCTCGGCACGATCGTCACACCAAACGCCGAGGCGATCGCCTGGGACACCATCATGCCGCTCAGCATCACCGTCACGGTTGCCACGAAGAGTGCGATGTCGACGACGAGGTTCGCGCGCGACATCGTGCGCATCGTACGCACGAATCGGACGATCGTGTGCACGACCCAGTCCCAGTTGACCGCAAGATGCACCACAGTCGGGACGAAGATCGCGAGGCTGAGCCATTCGTGGACCGAGATGCCGGTGGCTGTGGGGAAGAACGCGACAAGTATCGCCACGAAGAGCCCAAGGTCGAGTGCGAGTCTGGCTTTGTTGGTCAGCATGGGTGCTGTCTACTTCTTCACCAGGATCGCCTGCGCGGTCACGACGTTGTCCGCGCTTGGCTCGGAGAACACCAGGATCGAGGATCCGGCGGCCATGGTGCCCGCGCCTTCCTCGTACCCGATGACCGTGCTGTCATCGATGTAGATCGTCTGCGAGTTGGTGCCGACCTTGACCGTGATGGTGTCGGTCGCAACCTCGATGACGTCGCCGGTCACAAGCCCGCCACCGCCACCGCGCGGGCCGACAGTGCCGCTAGCTGCCTGTGAGCCCATCTGCTCCTGGAAGTACGCCTGCCGCTCGGTGTCGGTCATAGAGTCGAGCTTGGCACGCTCCTCGTCGGTCATGTTAGCCATGGGGCCGCCCGCGCCACGGGTTCCTCCGGGACCGATCGCTGTGGTGCTGCTCTTCGCGAAGCACGTTCCGCCGAAGAACGCGGCTCCGATCAGGAGTACGACGACGACTCCGAGGATGATGTTCCTTTTCACCTGCATCACTCCGTTCTTGTCGAGCGACCACGACGGGTCGCGTTTGGGGTCTTACTGGTATCTGAGCGCCTCGATCGGGCTCATTGCAGCCGCCCGACGTGCGGGGTAGTAGCCGAAGACCACGCCGATGACCGCGCAGACACCCACGGCCAGGCCGATGGAGTTGAGCGACACGATTGCCTGCGTACTGAGGAGGTTCGCCGCGACCGCAGCGATCGCCCATCCCGTGAGGATGCCGATGACGCCGCCGAGCAGTGTGAGCACGATCGACTCGGCAAGGAACTGGGACGAGATGACGTTGTCATCCGCTCCGATCGCCTTGCGCAGTCCGATCTCGCGGGTGCGTTCCGTGACGGTGGTGAGCATCATGTTCATGATGCCGATGCCGCCGACGAGCAGTGAGATGCTGGCGATCGCCGCAAGCAGCGTTGTGAACGTGCCGGTCACGGTCGAGACGGTCTCCAGCATGTCGGCCATGTTCTGGATGCGGAAGTCAGCGGCCGTGGAGTCGGTTATCCCGTGACGTGCAAGCAGCGTGTCGGTCACAAAGCCTTCGGCGGCATCCATCTGCGTGTCGTCGGAAACGGTGAGCGTGATTCCGGAGAGCGAATCGCTGCCGCTCACATACCGCTGCTGCGTCGAGAGTGGGATCAGTGCCGAGGAGTCCACGTTCGTCATCCCGGAGGTGCCCTTCTCGGCGAGTACGCCCACGACGGTGAGGAGCATATTGCCCGAGCGGATCGTCTTGCCGATGGGGTCGATGTCGGTGCCGTACAGGTCCTCGGCCAGCGTGGCGCCGAGCACGACGACCTGGCCGTATTTCTCGTCATCGCGTGCGGTGATGAACGCGCCGGATGCGACCTCGAGGTTCTTCACGGTCTGGTAGTCGGCGGTCACGCCGAGGAGCGTGGCGCTTGCGTTGGTCTCACCTGCTACCAGCTGGCCCTGGCCGGAGGACTCAGGTGCCACGCCGCTTATCAGGTCGATCTGGGCGAGCGCCGCGGCGTCTTCACGCGTTAGTGACTGCACAGCGGAGTCGGACATGCGTACTCCCGGGCCGCCAAAACCGCGAGCCGAGGAGCTCACGCTCAGGATGTTGGAGCCGGCGGCCTCGATGCTGCTCTCGATCGAGGCCTGGCTGCCTGTGCCGATCGCCAGCATGGCGATGACGGAGGCGATGCCCACGACGATACCCAGGATCGTGAGACCGCTGCGCACCTTGTTGGAGGTGAGGGAGTGGAAGGTCTCGGAGATGAGGTCGGCGAATCGCATCACGCACCACCGTTCCCGTACTGGCGGATGTTCGCATCGGCGCTTGTCGCGTCACCGGCGATGAGCCCGTCCTGGATGCGGATGACGCGCTTCGCCTGGCTGGCTATGTCAGGCTCGTGCGTGATGAGCACGATCGTCCGCCCCTCGGCATTGAGTGTCCGGAAGAGGTCCATGACGGCGTCGCCGGTGGCGGTGTCGAGGTTGCCGGTGGGCTCGTCTGCGAGGATCAGCGACGGGTCGTTCACGAGCGAGCGCGCGATCGCGACCCGCTGCATCTGGCCGCCGGAGAGTTCGTTGGACTTGTGCGTCCAGAGATCCTCGTCGAGGCCTACCGATCGCAGTGCCGCTGCCGCGCGATCCTCGCGTTCGGACGGATCCACCTGCGTGTACAGCATCGGCATGATCACGTTGCGCATCACACTCGCGCGGGGGAGCAGGTTGAATGCCTGGAACACGAAGCCGACGGTCTCCCGGCGAACCTCGGCCAGCTCGTGGGCATCGAGTTGCGCGACGTCGCGTCCGGCGAGCCGGTACGTCCCGGTCGTGGGGACATCGAGGCAGCCGAGGATATGCATGAGCGTCGACTTCCCGGACCCCGACGGCCCCATGATGGCGGTGAACTCGCCGGCATCGATGGTGAGGGAAACGCCTCGCAGCGCCTGCGTCTCGGCACCTGCGCCGTCGTAGGTCTTGGTGAGGTCGTGCGCTTCGATGACTGCGCTAGTCACGCGGACCGCCACCCATGCCGCCCATCATGAAACCGCCGCCCGAGCTTGTCGTGCTCGACGTCGCGGAGCTCGATGCGGTGACGACCACGTCGCCCTCGACGATGCCCGAGAGGATCTGCGTCTGGGTGGCGCTGGCCTCGCCGGTTTCGACGACGACTTTCTGAGGCACGCCGTTCGCGTCAAGCGTCTGCACGTAGTAGCCGCCGTTACCGTCGGACTTCACTGCGGCGTTGGGGACCAGCAGCGCGTCCTTCACGACGTTCGTGACGATGGTGGCCGATGAGGACATGGCGGAGCGCAGGCGCTCATCGGCCACGTCGATTGACAGCCACACGTCGAACGTGACAACCCCCGACGAACTCGTCCCGGCGTCCGAGATCTCGTACACCTTGCCGGTCGCGGTGACGTCGGGGAGCGCGTCGAAGGCGATGTCCGCGCGCTGCCCCACCTTGAGGGAGGGCAGATCGACTTCATTGACGGTGAGATGCACGGCCAACGGCTGCTTCGGCGCGATCACGATCGGCGCGCTCGAAGAGGTGGACGCCGTGGAGTTCGCGCCCGTCACTCCCGCGTTCGAGCTGCCGCTCGACGTGCTACCGCTAGAGGTTGCGACGGCGTCGCCCACTTCGATGTTGAGCTCATAGATCACACCGGACGCTGGCGCTTTGACCACGAGATCGCTCTCGGCGCCCTTGGTCTGCTCGTAGTCGAGCGAGGCCACCGTCACCGATGCCTTTGAGGACGTCAGCCCCGCGGATGCCGAGGAGACCTCGGCCTTTGCGGCAGCGATATCGGCGCTCGTGACCGTGCTGCTCGGTTCGTCGGCTCGATCTTCGAGGTCGGCGAGGTTGTTCTTCGCCTTCACGAGGTTCGCAGAAGCCTGAGCCACGCTCTGCTGCGACTGGCGGTAACTCGCGAGCGCCTTGGCGGTGGCCGCCTCGGCAGTATCGGCGTCGAGCGTGAAGAGCACGTCGCCTTCGCTGACCTCGTCGCCCTCGGCTACCTTGACCGAGGCCACCGTGCCCGAGGTGGCGGGGTAGACGTCGGTCGTGCCGTCGACCTCCAGATTGCCGGTGCCGGACACGGTTACCGACAGCGTTCCGTTCGCTGCTGCCTCGGTCGTGTACGTCGTCTTGGTCGCGGCATCGGTCGTCGGACGCGTGAGTGCGTACGCGGTACCCCCGACTGCGACCAGCGCGGCGAGCGCGATCCACCCGCGGTAGCGCCGCAGTCGCTTCGTGATAGTCATTCGTCACCTCCGGTTGGGATCAGTTCCATCCCAACCTTAGGTGGTGCCGGGCGACGATTCGTCGTGCGCGGGGTGTGACTTCGCGTACGACCAGGGGTGTACGAGACTAGTTGGACTCCGGACCGGGTACGACAAGTCCCGCCTCGTACGCCATGACGACCAGCTGAGCGCGGTCGCGTGCCTGCAGCTTCATCATCACGCGTGAGACGTGCGTCTTCGCGGTCGCCGGGCTGATGAAGAGCGTCTCGGCGATCTCCTGGTTGCAGAGCCCGCGGGCCACGAGCGTGAGGATCTCGAGCTCGCGTTCCGTGAGGCTGTCGAGCTCCTTGGGGTGCGCCCGTCGAACCTCTGGCCGAGAAGCGAACTCCGCGATCAGCCGCCGGGTGACGCTTGGCGCGAGCAGCGCCTCGCCATCGGCGACCACCCGTACCGCTTGGATAAGCTGCGCGGTGTCGGTGTCCTTGAGCAAGAAGCCGCTGGCGCCCACGCGGAGCGCCTCGTAGACGTACGTGTCCGCGTCGAAGGTCGTGAGTACCAGCACGCGAGGACCTGCTGTGGAACCTTCGGAGGCGCTGTGGCTCTCCTGCAGGATGCGCCGGGTGGCTTCGAGCCCGTCCATCTTCGGCATGCGGATGTCCATGAGGATCACGTCGGGTGACAGTTCCGCTGCCAGCGTCACGGCGTCCTCGCCGTTCTCGGCCTCTCCGATCACTTCTATGTCAGGGGCGGTCTCAAGCAGCACGCGGAAGCCTGCTCTCACGAGCGCCTGGTCATCAGCGATCAACACGCGGATGCTCATGAGCCGCTCCTGGTCAGGGGGATCACGGCAACGACGGCGAAGCCGTCTTGCTCGGCCTGTGCCGAGAAGCGCCCGCCGAGCGCCTCGACGCGCTCCCGCATTCCCTGGATGCCATGTCCGGGGGTTGACGTGCTGGTCGAGCTGGCGCCGCGGCCGTTGTCGGTAACGGCGAGCGTGACCTTCTCGGAGGTGACGGACACTGCGACCTTCGCGGCCGACGCACCCGAGTGTCTGACGACGTTGGTGAGCGCCTCCTGGACGATCCGGTACGCGGAGACGGCGGCGAACGCCGGCACCGCGGAGAGTTCGCCGACGACCTCGACCGAGACATCGATGCCGGCATCGCGAACCGGTCCCACCAGCGCCTCGAGGTGGGTGAGATCCGCCGTGGGCGCAAGAGGCGCATCCGCCTCACCGGTGCGCAGCACGTCGAGCATCGAACGCAATTCGGTGAGCGCCTGCTTGCCGGTTGAGCGTACGTTCTCGATGGACTCGCGTGCGCGCACGGGCTCGTCGGCGTCGAGCAGCGCCGCTGCGGCGCCGGCCTGGACGGTCACGATCGACAGGCTGTGCGCGACGATGTCATGAACGTCCCGCGCGATGCGGATACGCTCTTCATCGACGCGACGGAGCGCTTCGGTCTCACGGTTGAGCTCTGCTTCCGCCGCCCGCCGTTCGACCTCGGCGATGTACTCGCGTCGGTTGCGTTCCGCCTCGCCAAGAAGCGCGGCTGCTGCCAGCAGCACGAATGCACCAACGACGTCGCTCACCCATCGGACGCTGGAGCCGAAAGCGAAGATCGGGACCGCGGCGACGATGCCGACGACGATCAGCGCGATAAGCCCAACGCGGCGGCGCTTGGAGTACGCCGCAAGCGTGTAGAGCGCGAACATCGGACCCAGGTTCACGGGAGCGGGAGGCTGCGGCGTCACGGTGTACGCGACCGCGAACGCGCCACTCAAGGCGAGCGCGACCCACGGCGACTTGCGGCGCAGCGCGAGCGGCATGAAGGTCCCCACGATAAGTACGTACGGGAGCAGCGGACTCTGCGACGGCGGTCGGTCCGCCAGATGCTGCTCGAAATTGGGGATGCGGGTGAGGTCGGTCGGGCGCATGTGGTTGATGCCGTAGACCAGCCCGCAGATGAGCAGCGTGATGCACACGGCAAGCGCGGTATCGACCCAGAGCGGGTCGAGTTCCGAGAAGCGTTTCCGTATGTCCCGAAGAGTCATGCCCTCATCGTAGCCGCGATGCGGGTGCCTGCACAGCGCCGTGAGGGGTACCCGCGTATGCGACCAGGGGAGTACGTGAGTCTAGCGATTGAGCAGCGTGATGCTCGTCTGCAACGCCGTGGCGATCGTCACCCACACCAGATACGGCGAGAGCGCGAGCGATGCGAGTCGGGAATGCGGCCAAATCGCGATCATCGACCAGACGATGGTCACAAGCACGATCACGATGTCCGCCTCGGCAAGCCAGAGGTTGCGCAGTCCGAATTGGATGGGCGTGAACGCGACGTTCGAGACGATGTTGATGAGTACCGGGACGAGCAGCGCTGCCGGGTACTCGCCGCGGACGACCTTGAAGATGACGTAGCCGAATGCGGCGATGATGATCGGGTACAGGATGCTCCACACGATGCCGAAGACCGGCGGTGCGGGCGCCCATGAGGGTTTGACGAGCGTGGCGTAGAAGTCCATGTACGGTCTCTACCCGGAGTGCGTGGGGACTGGACACGCGAGTCCGAGTGCCTCGGCCATAGGTGCCGAGACGGGCACGGTCACGAGGTCCGCGATGCCGGCGCGCTCAAGCTTGCCGGTGACGAGCTCGTTGGCGCAGCAGAGCCGGACGTCGACGCCGCGTTTACGCGATGCCTCGATGACGTCCTTGAGCGCGAGGATGCCCGTGAGATCGATGAACGGAACGCGTTCAAGACTGATCACGAGCGCCGTCGGCTCGGTGTGCGTGTGTTCGAGCGCCGCCTCGAATTGCTGCACTGCGCCGAAGAAGAACGGGCCCTCGATCGTGTACACGAGCACACCCTCGGGCAGTGGCTGTGAGTTCGATTGCGGGAGCTGATCGGCGACCTCCTGGGCACCGAGCGCACGCGTCTCCACCGAGGAGGACATTCGGCGCATGAAGTTGAGCATCGCGAGGATGACGCCGACGTTCACGGCGACGATGAGATCCGTGAACACCGTGAGGGTGAGGGTGATGAGCATGATGGCGACATCGGCTTTCGGCGCACGTTTCACCGTGCGAACGACGCGTCCGGCCTCGCTCATGTTGAACGCGACAACGAAGAGCACTGCAGCGAGCGTGGTGAGCGGCACGTTGTACGCGAGTGGCGCAAGCACCAGCACGGTGAGCAGCAGCGTGACCGAACTCGCGATGCCGGCGACCGGGCTGTTGCCGCCATGGCGGACGTTCGTGGCGGTGCGGGCGATGGCGCCGGTGGCCGCGAAGCCACCGAAGAGCGCTGCGCCGATATTCGCGATGCCCTGGCCGATGAGCTCCTGGTTCGAGTCGTGGCGGTAGCCCGTCATACCATCCACGACCGTGGCCGAGAGCAGCGACTCCACGGCTCCAAGCAGCGCGATGGCGAAGGCGGGCCGGAGTAGTTCAAGCACCGTCCCGAACGGCAGCAGCGGCAGTGCGAACGAGGGCAACCCGCGCGGTATCCCGCCAAAGGCGGAGCCGATCGTCGCGACGCCCTCGATGTGAAGCGTTGACTGCAGCAGTGTGGCGATCATGAGCGCCACGAGTGGGCCCGGAACCTTGCCGAGGGCAGGAATCCTCGGCCACAGGACGATGATTGCCATGCTGGCCAGCCCGAGCAGTGCCGTTGCGACGTGCAGGTGGGGCAGCGCAGCGATGAGTGCGAGCAGCTTCTCGTGGAAGTGCTCACCGGCTACCTTGGGCAACCCGAAGAAGCTCTGCCATTGACCCACCCAGATCAGGACCGCGACGCCTGCAGTGAAACCGAGGATGACCGGCTCGGGGATGAAGCGGATGACGCCGCCAAGCTTGGTCAGGCCGAAGAGCAGCAGCATGATGCCGGCGAGTGCCGTCGCGACCTGCAAACCGGCGATGCCGTACTTGGCCGTCACGCCGAAGAGCAACACCGCGAACGCGCCAGTCGGGCCAGCGATCTGAACGCGAGTGCCGCCGAAGAGCGAGACGGCCAGCGCAGCCACGATCGCGGTGTACAGTCCCTGCTCCGGCTTCGCGCCGGAGGCGATGGCGAACGCCATCGAGAGCGGTATCGAAACGACGCCGACCACGATGCCGGCGGTGATGTTCTGTATCCAGTTGTCGCGGCGGAGAAGACCCGCGCGCCACGCTTCGATGATGGCAGCCATGGCCCAGGCTCTGTCAGGGGACGATGGCTCACTACGGTATCACTTTGCGTGCTCTGCGTGTTATCCGATCGGTGCCTTCCCCTCAAGGGCCGCTGCCACCGTCGCCGCAATGCGCTTCTCGCGCGATTCGGCCCGTCTCGCCGAGCCGATCCAATAGAGCGCCACCTTCTTTGCCGAGTCGCTCAAGCTAGCGAATCCCTCCTCCGCAGCGGGATTGGTGGCGAGCGCGAGGACGAGGTCCTCTGGCATCACGAGCGACTCGACATCGTCGAGCAGCACCCACGAGCCGTTCTCCTTGGCGACCTCCACTGCACGGAGTCCCGCCTCGGCCATGAGGCCGGCGGCCAGCAGGCGCTCGACCCGCGCCTTGTTCGTGCGGGCCCACGTACTGATCGGCCGCCGACGTGTGAAGAGCATCTGGTACCGGTCGGCATCGAGCCTTCGTGTGGTGCTGTCAATCCAGCCGAATGCGAGTCCCTCCTCGACGGCGTCGTCGTAGGCAAGCTGCGTGGTGGAGTTGCCCTTCTTGCCAACCGCGAGCCAGACGCCCGGCGACGAGGCGTGGTTATCGATCAGCCATGAACGCAGCGAGGCGCGGTCAGGCAGTTCTAGCAGGGCAAGATCGTCCAGTCGACTCATGCGCGTACCCTTCGCACGTCGGGTGTGAAGTACGTACCCGTGCTGCAGCTTGAAGCGGCGTAGGTCGTTTGATACCATGCCGGAGGCAGTAGGCCGAGACTGAAGGGTCTCACGCGACCGGAAGGAGTGACGAATTGTGACGAAACCCCATCGCACGCAGGGCACGAAGTGCCTGGTATCGCTGCACGTCCATATTCCGGTGCGCCGCGCCGTCTGATCGTATCAACGCGTCGCGGGCACCCCTAAGGGGAGGAGCCCCGCGATGTTCGAACCAACCGCGCGAGCCTATGCGCGCTCAAGCTACACCATCGATCTACCCGGTCTGTCTGCGCACGCGCTGGACACGATCGCCGCTTACGTCGCACGACTCAGCGTCAGCCTGCGCGATCTGCGCGTGGAGCGTCCGAGGAGCAGGGTCGGTCCAGCGCTGAGAAGCCACGCGGACAACCACGTGCCAGACAGCACGCGTATTCGCTAGGAGCGAGGGCGGTCACCGAGAGGTGGCCGCCCTTTGCCGTTGGATGCCTAGTCGGCCGTCTCGTCGATGATCGGTGACGTCGGGCCGTTCGCCTTCACCGACTCGATACCGTGTTCCATCGCGCCAGCCGAGGAATACATCTGGCTTTGGCCGATGATCTGCGTGTTCACGGCTTTGAGGACGAAGTACGGTCGTCCGTCCTTGGCCGTACGGCGTTCGTAGCGTTCATTGAGCGGTGAGTTCACGCGCACCGACTCGATGCCGTGTTTCGCGGCCTCCTTCGATGAATACGCTTCACTCGTCAGGATGACCTGTCCGTTCCCTGCCTTCAGGTTGAATCGGTAGTGCTCGTTCGCAGCGCCTGTCAGAACGTATGCCGGGTACACGGTTCCTCCTCGCGATCCGGGTGATGAGTACGTACCCGTGCAAGGCGAACTCTGTTGTCAAGGCGACACCGACTGCCACGTGCGCTTCTACTCGGCAGCGCCGCCGGTGTCGCTCATTTCCTGGATGGACGTGATGGTGATCTCCGGACCCGCCATGCGGATCGACGCGCCCTCGAAGCGCTTCCCGGTGGCCGTGACCGTCTTGCCCGAGAGCGTCTCCAGCTGCGAGGTGAACTCCTCGGGGTTCGCTATCACCGCAACGACGGTCCCGGCGTTTCCGTCTGCCTCGGTTCCGCCGACAATCGCCCAGAAGCCGCCCTCAAGATCACGATACTCAAGCGTCCCGACTGCCTGAACGGTTCCGTCCTCCAGGTCGTGGAGACCGAACGCAAGCCGCGACCCTGCCGCCGCATCACCAGTCACGGGAGGGGTGCTGCCCTGGTCGGCAGCGGGCTCGGTCTTCGCTGCGCAGCCGATGAGTGCGATCGCGAGGATGCCTATCACGAGTACGGCGAGGATTCGTGTCTTCATGTCGTGCCTCCCTAGTCGTCGTCATCTGTGGCTTTGACGTCTCTAATCGCAGCCGGGTTCGCCACATCGGGTATTCCTACTACATAGATGGGAATAGTAACTCTCGCAATGCACGTTTCGAGGAGTTGAGAGGTGCACCATGAGCCATACCGATCCGGTATCCGAGACGCTGGATTGCATAGGACTGTATTGCCCGGAGCCGCTGTTCCAGACGCGTGCGGCGATGGACGAGATCGAAGTCGGCGACGTGCTTGAAGTATTCGCCGATGACCCGGCAGCCGAGGAAGACCTCACCCGGTTCGCGAAGCGCGCCGGGCATGAGGTCGTTTCCGTTGAAGACCTTGGCGACCACAAGCGATTCCTCATCCGCAAGGGCGAGTAGGAGGCCGACGATGAAAGACGAGAACGCGATCCTTTACGTACAGACCAGCGATGACCCGATGCGGCAGTACTCGCCGCTCGTGCTTGCGCAGACCGCGAAGGCGATGAACCTCAATCCCACCGTCTACTACCTGGGCATGGGCCTGAAGGTCCTCAAGCCCGGCGCTGCCGAGGAGATGAAGGCGGGCTCGTTCCCGACCGTGGCCGAGATGCTCCGCAAGACGATCGATATGGGCATTCCCGTCCTTGTCTGTGAGGCCTCCAAGCAGATGCTTGGCTGGGACACCGTGGAGCTCATCGATGGCGTGAAGATCGTCGGCGCCGCGACGCTGAACGACCTTGCGCTCGATGCCGGCGCCACCATGTGGTTCTAGGCGGCGCGCGATGGCTGACGAGATCTATCTCGACTATCAATCGGCCAAACCGGTCGACCCCCGGGTCATCGATGCGATGCTGCCGTACTTCGGAGAGAAGTTCGGCAACGCCGCATCGCTTCACGGCGTCGGCGACCGTGCAACGGCCGCGCTCGAGGAGAGTCGCGCCCGGGTGGCCGCGTTCATCGGCGCCGAGCCCGACGAGGTGATCTTCACCTCGGGAGCCACCGAGTCCAACAACCTCGCGCTCATCGGCTACGCGAACCGCAACAAGCGCGCGGGCGACCACGTCATCATCTCGGAAGTGGACCATATCTCGATCCACAACATCGGGAAGTACCTGGAGAAGGCGGAGTTCAAGGTCGGGAAGGTGCCGCCCGACCAGTTCGGCCGCATCAGTCCCGCGAAGTTGCGTTCGCGCATCACCGACGACACGATCCTCGTCTCGGTAGGTTGGGCCAGCAACGAGATCGGCACCGTACAGCCCATCGCCGAGATCGCCGAGATGCTCAAGGGCACCGGCGTCGCGCTGCACGTGGATGCGGTGGCGGCCGAGGGCCAGCTCCCGATCGACATGCGCGAGGTGCCAGTCGACCTGCTCACGCTCTCGAGCAACGACCTGTACGGTCCTCCGGGTCTGGGTGCGCTCTACATCCGCGGCGGCGTGAAGATCGGCCCTATCACCATGGGAGGCGGCCAGGAGCGCGGGCTTCGCTCGGGCACCGAACCGCTGCCGCTCATCGTTGGCATGGCCGAGGCGGCCGCTGTCGCCGCGAAGGAGATGGCGGGGGACGCCGCACGTATGGCGGCTATGCGCGACCGGCTCATCTCGGCGGTGCTCTCGACGATCCCTGACTCGCACCTCAACGGTCACCCGACGATGCGCCTCCCCAACAACGCCCACTTCCGCTTCGAGGGCGTGGAGGGCGAGTCGCTGCTGCTCTCGATGCGCGATGAGGGCATCGCGGTCTCGACCGGCTCGGCATGCTCGAGCAAGACGCTTGAGCCGAGCCACACGCTCATCTCGTGCGGCCTGCTCCACGAAGAGGCGCATGGTTCGCTCGAATTCACGTTCGGGCGCTTCAGCAAGGACAGCGACATCGACCGGGTGATGGAGGTGCTGCCGGGTATCGTGCTCCGGTTGCGCCGGATGTCGCCGCTCTACAAGACGGACTAGGAGACTCCCGTGAAATCGACCCAATATTCCGAGAAGACGCTCGATCACTTCCGCAACCCGCGCAACGTGGGCACGCTCGAGGGCGACGACGTCGCGATCGGGCGCGTAGGCAACCCGGTCTGCGGCGACCTCATGGAGATGTACATCAAAGTCGCGGACGACCGCATCGCCGACATCCGCTTCCAGACGTTCGGGTGTGGCTCGGCAGTGGCGACCTCCTCGATGACGACCGAGCTCGTGAAGGGCATGACGCTCGACGAGGCGCTCGGCGTGACGCGCGGCAACGTGGCCGACGCGCTCGATGGTCTGCCACCCGTGAAGATGCACTGCTCCAACCTGGCGGCCGACGCGCTGCACGACGCGATCAAGAACTGGCGCAGCGGCAAGAAGCTCGAGCCGCTCACCGCCGAGGAGGTCGCGGGCGTAGGCTCCGGCTGCGCAGTTCCGGCCGCAACCGTGGTGGCGAATGCTGACGACTATCTCGGCCATGGGCTGTTCAAGCACGTTGATGACATCAACGAGCTTGCCGAGAAGCGCACGCTCGTCCTGGACCGCGGGCCCGCCTCGGCGAAGCTGGCGCTTGAGCTCACGAAGGTGACGCCGCGCGTGGTGTTCCTGACCGAGCTCGACACGCTCGGTCTACCCGAGGACCTCTCGGGCGAGATCAAGCGCTCCGACGTGAAGGTGCTCTACCAGGCTCGGCTGCTTTCGGTGCTTGGCGAAGGCGAAGTCGAGAAGGTGCGCATTCACGACCTGGATGAGGACAACCAGTACGAGCTCTTCGTCGATGCAGTGGTGCTGCTGGAGGCGTAGGCCGGCGAATATGTGGCTTCGAGGGCGTCGTCCGATCCGGGCGACGCCCTTTTCGTTCCCTTCGAACGCGCGCGGCAGGTTCTGGCGATCATGCAGAGAACAACGTGTTAAGTTGAGGAGCATACACGTGCGCCTATGAGGGAGAAGCCATGTCAGACCAGGAACCCGTCACCCAAACGTACGCACCGCCGCAGCCCGTGGTCGCGCCGCCCGCGCAGCGCAAGACCGTCATCTTCCTCAGCATCGCGGTGGCGATTCAGTCGCTCATCATCCTCGGTATGGTGATAGTGCTGGCGGTGGTGCTCTTCAATTACGGTGGGCTCCCGTGGGGTGGTGGTCCCGACGAGGAGATGATGATGCTCACCGAACAGGTGACGTCAGACGTCGGCTACATGCTCGAAGAGCGCGATGTCGAGGGGTACATGGACCTGTACGACAACGGCGACACCCACGTTGATCTTGCGAAAGTTCGCGCCGATTTCGAGAAGGCCGCCAGCGAGACGAGCGGGACGCTCGGCTTCATGTCGAGCATGGAGTACATGGGCTACACCGACACCAAGACAGACGAGACCATCCTCGAGCTGACGCTCGGCGGGCAGGATCCGTATTCCGGTATGCCACAAGGGGGAAGACTTCGCGTCTACGTCGTGCAGACTGATGACGGTTGGCGCCTCACCGGCCGCACGGGGCGATCGCTCGAGCCCTCTGACATGTACTGGTAGGTCCTCGCAAGTCGAACGAGGGGCGTCGTCCGATTCGGGCGGCGCCCCTTTCTCGTTCTCATGAAGAATGCAAGTACTTGCTTGACTTTCGCGACGGCCGTCCCCTAGACTGCAAGTAGGCACTTACACGCACCACCGATTGGAGTCACCGATGAGCGCAGCACATAATACCGGTGAGCGGATCCTCGACGCCGCCGCCGAGCTCTTCGCCGTCCACGGCTACGCCGGGACTACCACGCGCGCCATCGCCGAGGCCGCCGGCGTGAACGAAGTCACCCTCTTCCGCCGCTTCGAGAACAAGGTCGGCATCCTGAGGGCGCTCGGCACACGAATCCAGCAGCAGCAGGCCGGCTTCGCAGCCGCTGCGGCTCCCGACTCGGAGTCCGTCCGAGAGACGCTTCTGCGCCTTGCGCGTATGGAGATCGAAGCGACGATGGCCGGCGGCGCGCTCGCGATCCGCCTTGCGTTCGACGCGAAGTCGGTTCCGGAGGTCGCGGAGCTGCTCGGCGAGGGGATCCCGAACAATGCCGCAGGGCTTGCGGAGTTCCTGGCCGAGCACCAGGCGACAGGTGAGCTGCGCGCCGATATCGACCCCAACGTGATGGCCGAGGCGTTCTTCGGCCTGACGTCGAGTTACGTGATGTACCGCATCGTCATGGGCGTCGCGCCCATGCCAGCGGATGTGAGCACGGATGATGGAATCGCGCAGCTCTTCGACCTGTTCTGGTCGGGAGCGGCGACACAGAAGGAGCGTGTGTGATGAGCAAGGTACTGGTCGTGTACGGAACGAAGTCGGGATGCACCGCGGGTATCGCCGAGAAGATCGGCGAGACGCTGCGATCTGGCGGCATGACGGTGGACGTGAAGCCAGCCGAGGAGAAGCCGAACCCTGCCGGCTACGACGCGATCGTCGTTGGCAGCGGCGTCCGTGCCAGCAACTGGCACGGCTCGGTGAAGTCGTGGCTCTCGGCGAACGCGGATGCGCTCAAGAGCGTCCCGACCGCGTTCTTCACCGTGGGCCTCACGATGGCAGCCACGCCAGAGAAGGCCGATGCCGTACGCGCCTACACCGACCCGCTCATCGCCGAGACGGGCGTGACGCCGGTCGCGATCGGGCTCTTCGCCGGCTCGTACGAGTCGAAGAAGTTCTCACTGCCGGAGCGCCTCATCATGAAGGCGATGAAGGCCGAGGAAGGCGACTTCCGCGATATGGACGCCGTGGCTGCCTGGACGACCGAGACCGCACCTCTACTGGGGCTGTCATGAGCGCCGGGCGCACGTTCAACGGGATTGCCGCGCTGTGCCTGGCCATCGCGCTCGCCGCGGGCGTTGCCGCCGCCATCGGCGTCTTCGACCGCGGCAGTGGCGCGACTGCCTCGGCAGTGAGCATCCGCGGCGAGCAGTTCACGTACGCCACCGACGGCATCTACGCGTTCAACCCGGAGCGTGTTGTGGCCGAGGGCGTCGGATGGGACGTGATCACGCTCATCTTCGCGGTGCCGGCGCTGCTGCTCGCGTTGCCGTCGCTCCGGCGCGGTTCGCTCGGCGGTCGGTTGTTCGCGGTCGGGATACTGGCGTACTTCTTCTACCAGTACATGATGTACGCCATGTTCTGGGCACTCGGTCCGCTCTTCCCGCTCTTCATCGTGCTGTACGCGGCAGCAGCGAGCGCGATCGTGTGGATCGTCTCGACGATCGACGTCGCTGGCTTGCCCCGGCGGTTCTCGGCGGGGTTCCCGCGCAAGGGGATGGCGGTCTTCAGCGTGCTCGTGGCGCTTATGCTGCTCGTGATGTGGACGCAGCGTATCGCGACCGGGCTCTCCGGCGACCTCGCCGGCGCGTCGCTCCTCGGCATGCCGACGCTCACGGTACAGGCGATGGACCTCGGGATGCTCGTGCCGCTTGCGATCGCGACAGCCGTGCTGCTCCTCCGCTCGAAGTCGTGGGGATATCTGCTTGCGCCGGTCTTCGCGGTGAAGGGCGTGACGATGTCGGGCGCGATCTGCGCGATGCTCGTCTCGGCGGCGCTGACTGAAGGCTCGCTTGAGGTCGTGCCGTTCGTGATGTTCGCTGCAGTGGCGGCGGCCTCCGGCGTGCTCGCATGGCGGATGCTGCGCAGCGTCCAGACCGTGTAGAATCGCTGTCACTGCGCCCGCGACCGTCTGGAGCTGCCCGTGTTCATTCTGGAAGAGCCGTACGTCTCGTCGTTCCTGCGCGACACTGTTGCTGAGACAGGCATGCCGGTCCTCGATACCGCGATGGCGCGGACGGCGCTCGCGGGCACCGGCGTGGAGCTTCTCGGCGATGCTGACTTTGCAGCCGCGTATGGCCGAGACGGCCGCACGCGCCTGTACGCGAACTCCGAGAACGCGATCGGCTGGATCGCGCAGCACCTCGCCGGGACCGACCTGCCGAGGCAGATCGCGCTCTTCAAGGACAAGGTCGTCTTTCGGGAGCTTCTCGCCGACCTCTATCCCGGCTACGGCTTCCGCGGGTTCGATCTCTCGGAGCTGCGCGGGTTCGATCCGGCGTCGCTGCGGTTCCCGTTCGTGGTGAAGCCAGCCGTCGGCTTCTTCAGCATGGGCGTGCACGTCATCGATTCACCGGCCGCATGGCCTGCCGCTGTCGATGCGATCGAGCGTGACTCGGCAGCGTTCGCGACGCTCTACCCGGGCGCAGTCCTCGACTTCGGCCGCTTCATCGCCGAGGAGGTCATCGAAGGCGACGAGTACGCGATCGACGCGTACTTCGACGCCGACGGCGCGCCCGTGATCGTGAACATCTACAGCCACCTGTTCGCCTCGGCAGAAGACGTGAGCGATCGCGTCTACTTCACGTCGACGGAGCTCATCGAGCGCTGGCGCGAGCCGTTCTCGGCGTTTCTGGCCGAGGTGGGGAGGCGCGCGAACCTGCACGACTTCCCCGTGCACGCCGAGGTGCGGGTCTCGGCAGAGGGCACCATCGCGCCGATCGAGATCAACCCGATGCGCTTCGGCGGCTGGTGCGCGACCGACCTCGCCCACTTCGCGTACGGCATCAACCCGTACACGACGTATCTGAACGCCGAGACGCCCGACTGGGACCGCATCTGCGCAGAGCGCGCCGGCACCGTCACAGCGCTCGTGATCGCGGACGTGCCCACGAGCACCGACCTGGCGGCGATCGAGTCGGTCGACTTCGACGCCTTCGCGGCGCGCTTCTCGCGTGTGCTGGAGCTCCGGCCGGTTGACTTCAATCGCTACCCGGTGTTCGCGTTCACGTTTGTCGCGGTCCCCGCTGAGGATCTCTCGGAGCTCAACACGGTTCTTGGTGCGGACCTTACGGGACACCTGCGGATGCGCGGGGAGTAGACTGGTCCTGTCGCCGAGAAGCGGAGGGTCGATCGTGCATCGAGTCACTCGCCGGGCTGTGCTGTTGCTATCGCTGGTGTTCGCGATTGCGCTGCCTGCGGTCGCACATGCTGCGACCCTGGAGACCTACGCCGGCGACTCTCGCTATACGACGGCAATCGCGATCTCCCAGGCCGCCTTCCCTGGCGGTGCCGACGCCGTCGTCCTCGCGACCGGCGCCACGTGGCCCGACGCGCTTGCGGGCACAGGTCTAGCCGGTGCGCTCGGTGCTCCGGTGCTTCTCACGGATCCCGTGTGGCTCACACCGGTGACATTCGCGGAGATCCAGCGACTCGGGGCGAGCGAGGTGTACGTGCTCGGCGGACCGGCAGCTGTGAGCGACGACGTGGTGGCCGCGCTTGTCCAGGTGCTGCCTTCGGCGACGATCACACGGCTGGGCGGGGCGACTCGCTACGAGACCGCTGCGGTGGTCGCCTCGGCGACGGTAGCGGCCAACCCCGGGTGGGACGGCGTCGCGTTCGTCGCGACAGGTCGCGGCTATGCAGATGCCGAGGCCGCCGGACCGGTGGCTGCCGCGCTCAGGCGCCCGCTCTACCTCATCGATGAGAACCCGGCTGCCGAGGGCGTGCTCGCATCGCTCACATCGCGCGGCGTTTCGCACGCGGTCGTCCTCGGCGGGCCGCCTGCGGTGTCGACGGCGCTTGAGGCGCGCATCGCGGCAGTGACCGGCACGTCGGAGCGGCTGGCGGGTGCCGATCGCTTCGCGACCGCTCTTGCCGTCGCCGCCTACGCCGAGGCGAGCGCGGGCTTCACCTGGGAGCGTCCGGGTCTCGCAACGAGCGACGCCTTCCCGGATGCGCTCACCGGCGGCGTGCTGCTCGGCCAGCGTAAGGCGCCGCTGCTGCCGACACCGCGAGCGGGGCTGCCCGACCGCATCGCAAATGCGCTCTACGCGCGCCGCGCCGAGGTGGGCGGCTTCACGGTGCTTGGCGGGACGCCTGCAGTGCCATCGCACGTTCGGCAGGAAGCGCTGCACGCGCTCGTTGCACCGTGCTTCGACATCAACCGCGCGATGGCGCACGTGAGCGCTATCACCGCGTTCGGTCCGCGCACCGCCGGAGGCACTGCCGAGCGACGCGCGCTCGACTACGTCGCCGCGCAGCTTGCAGGTTGGGGGTACTCGGTGAGCACGCAAACGGTGATGCTGCCCGACGGCAAGACCTCGCGAAACGTGATCGCCGAGCGCGCCGGCGCCAGCACCGACGTGCTGCTGCTTGGCGGCCACATCGACTCGAAATACCCGTCGCCGGGCGCCAACGACAACGCATCCGGCGTGGCAACGACGCTTGAACTCGCGCGCATCCTCGCCGAGACCACCTCCACGCCCACGGTCCGCTTCATGGCGTTCGCCGCCGAGGAGATCTCGGGCGCTACCGCCGACGATCACCACTTCGGCTCCCGTCAGTACGTGGCGTCGCTTTCCTCGGCCGAGAAGGCCCGCATCCACGGCATGGTCTCGGTGGACATGGTCGGCTACGGGTCGGTCTTCAACGTGCGCAGCCTCGGGACGGGGCCCCAGACAGCGGTCGCGTCGCTCCGGGCGCGCGCGGCGTACGTGGGCCAGGCACTACCGTATCTGAAGGACCCGGGCCGCTATGGCTGGAGCGACCACGAAGGATTCGAGCGCGTCGGGATCCCGGCGGCGTGGCTTGAGTGGCGCGAGGACCCGGTCTACCACACGGCCGCCGACACGGCGTCGCACGTGCAGCCGTCGCGGGTACGCGCGTGCGGACGGCTGCTCCGCGGCTGGGTGCTGGGGATGGGCGAAGCGGGACTCGACGCGCTGCGCTAGGTCACCGCATACTGCTCCAGGGGACGTAATCGAAGGGGGGCGTGATGACGCGCGGAGCATCTGGCGCGGGGAGCGAGATTCGACGGTGGGCTCGTCCGGGCATCGGGCGTATGGCCATCCTGCTGGTTCTGTTCGGCATGCTCGTCAGTCTCGGTCTCAACTTCCTCGACTTTGCGCGCAGAGCGACTGCGATTGGCGCCCGGGACTACATGCTTCCGACACTGTTCATGCTCGTGTGGCTCACGATCATGTTCGGGGTCATCATCTCTTCGCTGAGTCGAATCGAGCGGGTCCGTTTCGAGGGCGCCTGGGTGGCGGTCACACACGGGCCGTTCGGAATTGGTCGACCCAAGCGCTTTCCAATCGAGCGGATCAGCGGCGTGCGTCTGACGGAGTTGCCGTATACCAAACGGGCACAGTCCGAAGGGTCTTATGCGATGTTCGGGCATCGACGTGCACTCGCGTTCGATTGCGACGGCACCACGTGCTACGCGTTCTCTGGACTGAGAAGCAGTGAAGGCGAAGACGTGCTCATCCGGTTCCGCAGCCTTTCCGGTGCGCCGTCATCACGCTCAGTCCCCGTTGACCAGCTGCAAACACCACACGTCGTCGTGAGCTCGAGCGCCGACGGAGTCACTTTCGACATCCGGTCCAGGGCACCGCTGCCCCAACGGCTCCAGGTATGGGGCATGACGCCGTTCCTGGTCATATTCGCCTATGTCGAGTACAGGAATGGTCTGACGATTGTGATTCCGGTGATGTATCTCGCGCTGGCGGTATTCATGGCCGTCTTCGCCGTGGTCGTCACCTTCGGGACGCGCAGGCTCTCCTTCGAGCGCGAACAAGTGAGTAGCCGGCTCGTACTGGGACGCTTCGAGGCACCGAAACCACTCGTTATCCCTGCAGCTGATATCAGTGCCGTCGAGTACATCACGGGCGAGAAGAAGCTGAAATGGAACGGAGGTGTCAAGGAAGCGCCAGGCGTACACCTGCGGAGCGCGCGGACTGACATCTGCGTTGGACAAGCGCTCGACGAGGCAGAGCGCAAAGCGCTCTACGAGTTGATCCGGATGCGGTCCGGTCTCCCGGACACCCTCTTCAAGACGCCGGAGGCTCTGCCGGAGGGCGCATAGCCGACGACTCCGACGATTGGCGTGATCGTCGTGGATGGGGGATCTGCATGGGCGAGCTGGGAGCGCGGGAGATAGGACCCAAGGCGGAGTCGCTTCGACGGCTCTCGGCTGCAGCGCTTCCGGTTCCCGAGGCGCGCTTCCTTGGCTGCGAGGCGTATCGCGAGCACGTTGCGCGCGCCGACATCGCGAAGCTCCTTGCCGAGGCGAGCGGCGCCCCCCTTGATCCCGCCACTATCGCCGATGTCATCGTGGGCACGCCGGTCGACCCTGCGGTCGTGTCGCAGCTTTCGGCCTGGCACGCCGAGCTTGGCGGGGTTCCGGTCTCGGTGCGCTCCTCGGCTAATGCCGAGGACCTGCCGGGAGCAAGCTTCGCGGGACAGCACGGCACGTACTTCGTGAGCGACCCGGCAGCTTTGGCGGCGCGCGTTCGCGACTGCTGGGCGTCGCTGTACTCGGAGCGGGCGGTCCGCTACCGGGAGCGCAACGGCATCGATCACGCCGGCGTTGAGATGGCCGTGATCGTGCAGCGGCTTATCCCGGCGATCTCGGCGGGCGTGGCGTTCACGGTCGACCCGGTCACCGGCTCCGATGACATCACGGTTGAAGCCTGCGTCGGTCTGGGCGAGGCGCTCGTCTCGGGCAAGGTCACGCCCGATCGGTTCACGTTCGCGCACGACGGGCTCGGGATGCGTGGGCGCGCGCTCGCGCGCAAGAGCACCCGCGTGATCGCGAATCCCGACGGCGGCCTCACCGAGATGCCGGTCCCGCCGGGACTTGCCGATGCGCCCGCGATCACCGACGAGGTCGCGCACGAGGTCGCTGTGCTCGCAATGCGTGCCGAGAAGCTCTTCGGCGTGCCGATCGATGTGGAGTGGGCGTACGACGGCGAGCGGGTGTGGCTGCTGCAGGCGCGACCCATCACAACGCTCAAGTCCGCGGCGGCGGCGCCAATCGTGTGGAGCAACGTGAACACCGGCGAGATCCTGCCGGACGTCATCACGCCGCTCACCTGGTCGGTCATCCACGGGCATGCCGACGAGATCTTCGGCGGCATGTTCGGTTCGCTTGGGGTGCGCATTGACGCGCAGAAGCTCATCGGACGCGTGGGCGGACGCGTGTACTTCAACCTCTCGCTTCTGCGCGACTCCTTCGCGACGCTGCCGATCGATGTCGACCGCATCCTCGGCGGCATGCAGGAGTACGTCGAGATGCCGGATCTGCCCGCCGTGCCTCGCAGGCGCGGCGCGAGCGCGGGTCTGCGGGCGGCGATGTCGCTGCCGCCGTACATCCTCAAGCATCGCGCAGCGGGCGCGAAGCGCTTCTCGGCGCTGCTGCGAGCCGACACCGATGCTGCGATCGCGCAGGTCGACGCGGGCCTCAGCGCCGAGGAGGCGCACGCGCTTTTCGAGCGGCTCGTCGACATGTTCGCAGCATTCGCCGAGGGACTCGCGTACATGTCGGTCGCGATGCTCGGCTTCGGGTCGCTCACGATGATCTGTAACCGCTGGCTCGGCGACGAAAGCGGTGCACTCGCCAACAGCCTGGTCGCCGGTCGTGGCGACGTGGCATCTGCCGAGGCGGGCATCGCGCTGTGGCGGCTGGCCGCAAGCGCGCGCAAGGACGACGCGGTGCGCGAGGCGGTTCTCGGCGATCGAAGCTGGGTCGAGACGCGCGAGGCACTAGAGGCGGCCGGGGCCACGCGCTTCCTCGGCGAATGGGACGCGTTCATGGCCGAACATGGCCATCACCGCCGGGGCGAGCTGGAGTTCTTCAACCCGACCTGGGCCGAGCAGCCCGAGTATGTCCTCGGGATGGTGCGCGGCTACCTCGCGCACGCCGAGGCTGAGGACCCGCTGGTCACCTTCGCCGCTCGCGCTCGCGCTGCCGATGAGACCGCCGAGCGCTGCCGTCGCGAGCTCAAGAACCCGCTCAAGCGCGCCATCTTCGAGCGGATGCTCGCCTGGGGCCGGACGAGCGCCGGCGCCCGCGAGAACATCAAGAGCGAGGCGGTCAGGTGGCTTGCGGCGATTCGGCGCACGCTCTTGGTGCTTGGCGAGCGGCTTGTCGAGCGAGGCGCGCTGAGCGATCGCGACGACGTCTTCTTCCTCGCGGCGGACGAGCTCGGGCGACTGGTCGCTGGCGACGCGAGCACCGAGTGGCGCTCGCTCGTCGCACGACGCCGGGCCGAGCACACGTACCTCGAGACGCTCTCGCCGCCCTCGATCGTGGTCGGGGAGTGGGACGAGCACACAGACGGCATGCGCATACCGGACGGCGTGGACGTGCTCAAGGGCATCAGCGTGAGCGCGGGCGTGGCCCGCGGGCCGGCGCGGGTGTTCCTCTCGGCAGACACCGAGGAACACGTCTTGCCTGGAGAGATCCTGGTGGCGCCCTTCACCGACCCCGGCTGGACACCGTATTTCATCCCGGCTGCCGGAATCGTCATGGACATGGGCGGCATGCTTTCGCACGGCAGCATCATCGCCCGCGAGTATGGCATCCCGGCCGTCGTGAACGTGGGGCCGGCGACGCGGATCATCAGCACCGGCGACCTCATCGAGGTCGACGGCGACCGCGGCGAAGTGCGGCTGCTGGGGCAGCACCCCGAACGCGAGCAGGGCGCATGACGACGACAGCGCTTCTCCCAAACAGCCGAGAAGCGATCGAGGCCCGCACGGCGGAGGCGGCCGTCAATGACCGCGCCGTGTGGGGCATGCTGCTCCTGCGACCGGTGCTCGCACTTGGCTTCCAGTGCATCTTCGCGCTCGGGTACATGCTTGGCGGCTCGGCTGAGCCGTGGCGCGCGGCGGCCGACTGGTGGCTCGGCAGCTTCGCGCTTGGGGAGTTCATCAACCTCTGGCTGTTGCTCCAGCTCTCGAAGCGCGAGGGGCTTCGCTACCGCGACTTGCTCGGTGTGCGGAAGGGCGAGGGGAAGCGCGACGCGCTGTGGGTCGTGGTCGCACTCCTCGTGAGCGGACCGCTCGGCTTCTTGCCGAACGTGCTCCTCGGCGGCGCGCTGTGGGGGAATGCTCAAGCCGGCGCCGATCTAATGTTCCGACCGCTGCCGGTTGCCGGCGCGTGGGCCATCCTCATCGTGTTCCCGGTCGTGCATGCGCTGACCGAGCTACCCACCTACTACGGCTACGTGATGCCGAGACTTCAGGCGATGACCGGTCGCACGGTTTGGCCAGCACTTCTGTGTGCGTTCGTGCTGGGCGCACAGCATGTGTTCCTGCCGCTGCTCATCGACTGGCGCTTCGCGCTGTGGCGCCTGCTGATGTTCATGCCGTTCGCGCTCTGGCTGGCGTACGTGCTCAACCGTAGGCCGACGACGCTGCGCTATCTGGCGATCGGCCACTACTTCCTCGACTTCCAGCTGCCGGTCTTCATCCTGCTCGCCTCGCTCGCCGCGCGGTAGGAATCGGCGAGGCGCCGCGGACCGGTCTCGGCCCACGACGCCTCTGGGGATGCGCTTGGAGGGAGCGCTGGAGCGGGCTGCTACTGAGCGTCACCTATCCTTCCGGGTCGGGCGGGTTCGTTCCGGGAACCGCGTTGTCTGACAAACCCAGCGTACGCGGGGCCGTGACGCGTCACGTCCGCCCGAGGGACCGTTTCTCCGCGCGCCGAGCGGCGTACGTGTGAAGGGCGCTGCGACCAGGGGAGTACAGAATGCCAAAACCGTGTCGGTTCACCGATTGACACGCGTAACAGTGTTCTGTTACGCTACCTTCGGAAAGTAAGGAGGCACGGCTATGGAACCCGGAATGATCTCGAAGAAGGACCTGCTCCAGCACACGGGCATCAGCTACGGCCAGCTCTACCGCTGGAAGCGTAAGAACCTCATCCCCGAGGAGTGGTTCGTCCGCAAGTCGACCTTCACCGGCCAGGAGACGTTCTTCCCGCGCGACAAGATCCTTGCCCGCGTGGAGCGCATCCTCTCGATGAAGGACGGCGATGCGTCGCTCGACGATATCGCCGAGGCGGTCTCGCCTGACCTTGGCGGCATCAGTCTGACGCTTGCCGAGGTGGCCGAGCGCGGCATCGCATCTGAAGCCGCGATCGGCGTGTTCCGCTCGGCACATCCGGATGCGGCAGCGCTGGTGTTCGGCGAGCTGGTGTCGCTTTACGTGGTGGACAAGCTGCTCGGCACAGGCGATGTCTCGCTTGAAGAAGCGCGCTCGGTGCTCGCCACGCTCGAGGAGCAGTTCGGCGCATTCGAGGGGAGCGATGGCGACCTCGTGTGCGTGCGCAAGATGGGCGTCTCGGTGTGCGGGCTTGTCACCAGCTCGGCCGAGCTGCGGTTGGAATCGGCTGCGCGCCTGGTGGCGCGCGTGAACTTGCAGGAATCGGTCGAGGCGCTCAGCGCTCGGCTGTAGAAGACGGAGGAGAAGACGATGGCTGAGAACGGAACCAACAACATGAAGATAGCCGGCGAAGGTAGCGTTGGCGGCGGGACATACGGGAACGTCACGATCAATGGCGCTGGCCGCGTGACTGGCGACATCACGAGCGACGACTTCCGCATCAACGGCGCCGGCTCTGCCGACGGCAACGTGGCTTCGCTGATGATCGACATCAACGGCAGCGGCTCGTTCAACGGCAAGGTCGAGACCAAAGAGATGAACATCAAAGGTGACGCCACCGTGAAGCAGGGCCTCGGGGTGAGTGACCTCAAGGTGAAGGGGCGTCTCTCGGCGGGTGGGATCGCTGCAAACACCGTGGACGTGCGCGGCGAGGTTCGCGTGAAGGCGAATCTCGAAGCCGAGTCGCTCACGGGCGAGGGCGCGTTCCATGTCGACGGCACGGTGAACGTAGGCACGCTGGACTTCGCGCTGCACGGCCTATCGAACGCCCGCGAGATCTGCGGCGACAAGGTGCGGATCACGCTCGGTCGCGGTTTTGTCGGCGCATCGCTCATCGGGCTGTTCACCGACCGTCGTCTGACGGTCGATACGGTAGAGGCGGACGAGGTCACGCTGGAGAACACCACGGCGAAGGTCGTACGGGGCGTGAACGTGCGCATCGGCAGTGGTTGCGACGTGGCGCTCGTGGAGTACAGCGGAACCATCGACGTGGCATCCGACGCGCGCGTTGGTGAGTCGCGGCAAGTCGTTAAGGCGTAGTCCGCTGCGCTAGACTGACGGATGACGCGCGAATCGGCGCGTCATCCGTGGTCTTTGGAGGTCCGCATGCCGGTCGAGTCGTTCAAGCCGAAGCCATCTGCCGGATGGGCGTGGTGGATCGCGCTCGCAGCGGTCATGGTCGCAAGCGCGGCGCCCGTGCTCTTCCTGCCCACATCGGAAGAGGTCCCGTGGTGGGTCGATCTCATCATGTGGGGAACCGTCGGGCTGGGCCTCTGGTTCCTCGCGATCGCCGCGTACTTCCCGTTCATGCGCTACGACCTTGCCGAGACCGAACTTGTGCTCAGCTACGGGTCGTTGCTCGTGTATCGCATCCCGTATTCGACGCTTTCGAGCGTTGAACGCAAGAACCTGGCGTGGGGTGCGCAATCCAGCATGCGGCTTCCCGGGCTCGCATTGTGGAAGGTGCCATACGCCCACGAGGGCTCCATCAGGATGTGCTCCACGCGTTCATCACGCGGCGTGCTCGTGCTGCGCACGACCGACGGTGTCTCCTACGGCATCAGCCCCGCCGAGGAGGATCGCTTCGTCCACGAGCTTGTCGCGCGCGCCCAGCGCGCCGGGGTCGACCTTGCACTCGACCTCGCGAGCGTTCCTCCATCGCGCTAACGTAGCCCGAAGCCCTTCCGCAGCCAGGGAACGCGTCGCACCGCCTCGTAGACTGCGAACGTTCCCGTCACGGCGACCACGAAGAGCAGCAGCCACTGCACAGATCCTGGAATCGCCAGATCGACGATGACGTACGCCGCCAACACGATCACCGTCTGGTGGATGATGTAGAGCGGGTACGACGCGGGCGCCAGGTACGCGAGCGCCGGTCCGGGCTTGTCGAGGTGCCGCTTCCCAAGCCCCAACATCCCGAGCAGCACGAGCCAACAGCCGAGGTTCGCGACGATCGTGATCGCAGCGCGCTCCGCGGACGGGTCGGGCAGTGAGTCGCGCCACCGCCAGGTGAGGGCGAACCATGCGGCGACGGCGAACCCGGTGATGAGTGCGGGCCACCGGATCCGCTCGGCGGTCTCGATCACCGATCCGTCGAACATGATTGCGTAGCCGAGGACGAAGAACGCCATGTAGTAGAACGGGTTGATTCTCACGGGGTCGGGCAGTGCCTCACCCACAGCGAGGATGAATGCCGCTACGAGCCATCCCAACGGGTGCGCCAGTACTCGGGCAAAGCGCGCGAGCGCCGCCTGCCCGCGTTCTCCCCGGCCCCACGCCAGAAGCGGTAGTGCAACCATCGATATCATGAACAGCCAGAGCACAAACCACAGGTGGCCGATTCCGAAACCGCCGTAGTAGTCGCCACCGTCGCGGATGTTGAACACGAGGAAGTCGGTGCTGGTGAGGTAGTGCAGGAACGAACCAGCGTACCCGCTGTTGAACCGGCCGCCGATCCAGGTCTGCGGTGGTATCAGCACGAGGAACCCGAAGATGAACGGCAGGAGCAGCCGCTTCACGCGCTCGATCGCGTACTTGCCGACCGTTCGTTTGCGCAGCGCGAAGTAGCTGGATGCGCCGGCGAGCAGGAACAGCAGCGGCATATGCCATACGGAGATGAACGACAACACGGCACCCAGAGCGGAGGAGACGTACGGGCTCTTCACGTAGAACGGGTCGCCCGCGTTGAACACCCGGGACACATGGAATGGGAAGAGCAAGAGCACGGCGAGGACGCGGAGCCAATCGATGTAGTGGACGCGTCGTTGCTCGATCACGGCGACACCACAGGCATCTGAATCTCGGTCAGGTAATCCTCGGGCGCGACCTTGTTCGGGTCCGAGTAGTAGATCTCCATGGGCGGTCCGGCGATCTGGTATCCGTTACCCCCGATCCACGCCCACAGCTCTTCGTAGGTAGGCGCAACGGTCTCGTAGGGACCGTGGTGCATGGCTGAAGCCACAGTCATGGCTGCGACGTGCTTGACCCCGATACCCTCTTCGTCAGGCTCTTGTTCCGGTGGATTTCCACCGACTGGCGCCCACAACTCCCAGATCGCATCTTCCTCTGGCGTCTCCGGCGGCATCGTCAGGTACACCGCGTGCGGCATGCCCGACGGGACCAGGCCGTGCTGATCGATCCACCCGTAGAGCCTTCCGTATCCTTCGGGCGTTTGTGCGTACTGACCGGTCATCGTGAGGTAGACGACCGTCTGTGCTGCAGTTTGTTTGATCTCCGGAATCGACATGAGAACCACCCCCGCGGTGTCTATCCCCACATTTCTGGAGAATCTGTAACGCCTATGAACGAACCTGCGGCGGTCAGTCGCCGAAGTGCTTGAGGACCGTGAGTGCCCGCAGCGTGAGCCAGCGACTTGGTGCGCCCTTGCGCTCAATATCCGCGAGCATCTTGCCGTTGAGCGTGTTGCGCAGGCTCCAGCGTGAGGTTGCATCACCTTGATCGCGTACGGTCGCGATCGCGGGCTCGTACTCGGGACGTCGCGGCTCGTCCACGCGCGTGAGCGCGAGCAGCGCTTCGAGCGCGTCCGAGTTGTACGAGAGCGGGAACCCGAACCGCAACCAGCCTGGCTTGTCTTTGTAGTGAAGCTCGGGGTGCTTGGCGAGGAAGCGCTCCCGGATGCCCGCCCGCTGTCCGGCTGGCGTCGTCCAGAACTCCTCGCCAAACGCCCGTGCTTCCTCGGGCAGACACCGCGTGATCTGCTTGTCGCGCAGCACACGCACGCACTCGTCGCGGAGCGCTTCCGCTCCATCCGGCCACACGTCTCGCGGCACCTCGCCGAGGAAGAGCAGCAGCTTGGGCGCGAGCATGTGGCAGTAGCCGTTGAGCGTGTCAGTGCGCGCCCCCCACGCTTTCATACTGCCCGCCTTCGCTAGGTCGAGCGAGCCGCATGTGAGGCAGCCGAACGTGCCGAGCAGCTCGCTGCAGTAGCGCAGCGCCGCCACGATGCGTTCGTCGCGCGCGTAACCGAGGCGGGCGAGCGCGCGGCCGACGTTCGCCGTGAGGCAGGGAATCGACGCCGCCGGGCGACCATTGCAGCTCCAGGAGCCGTCCGCCAGCTGTCGGGAGAACGCGTACGCAGCAGCCCGCTTCACGCGCTCATCGTCTCCGTTCGCGTACAGCTCGCCGAGGAAGTGCACCTGCCAGAGCGAGCCGCCGTACTTCTGGTAGTCCCGACCGGGCGTCGCCCACGAGCCGTCTGGCGCCATACGCTCGAGGATGGTTGCCACGGGCACGTACTCATTGCGCCGCTTCCACAGAGCTTCGGTTGGCGCATCGTCCTCCATGCCGAGAAGCGTGCGCCGCATGAGAACCGCGACCGCCGGATTCTCCTCGGCGGAAAGCCAGGCGATGGTCTCGGACGGTACAGCAGCGATGACATCGGCAGTCATGGTGCCTCCTCTCCCTGAGGGGAATGTACCGCATGCAGGTGACACGGAAGCCTACGATTCTCGCGCCGCGGGGGCTCCTCGGCGATAATGGAGCCGCACACCCGCCGAAAGACGAGGAGCCACTATGATTCCCCGCTATTCACGCCCCGAGATGGCCGCCATCTGGGAGCTCGAGAACAAATTCGAGATCTGGAAAGAGATCGAGGTCCTTGCGTGCGAAGCGCAGGCGGAACTCGGCGTCATCCCGCGCGAGGCCGCCGTCGAGATCCGTGCGAAGGCCGCCTTCGAGGTCGATCGCATCGAGGAGCTCGAGGCCACGCTCAACCACGACGTCATCGCGTTCCTCACGAACATGGCCGAGCACATCGGTGAGCCGAGCAAGTACGTCCACTACGGCATGACCTCGAGCGACCTGGGCGACACCGCGCTCTGCTACCAGATGACGCAGGCGCAGGACCTCATCATCGAGGACGTCCGTCGCCTCGGGCGCATCTGCGTGCGTCGCGCGCTCGAGTTCAAGGACACCCTCTGCGTGGGCCGCACGCACGGCATCCACGCCGAGCCGATGACCTTCGGCATGAAGTGGGCTGCGTGGGCGCAGGCCTTCAAGCGTGCCGAGAACCGCCTGCTCGCAGCGAGGCAGTACTCGTGCGCATGGGGTGCGATCTCTGGCGCCGTCGGCTCGTACTCCAACATCGACCCGTTCGTGGAGAGCTACGTCTGCGAGAAGCTGGGACTCGTCCCGGACCCGACCTCCACGCAGGTGATCGCGCGTGACCGCCACGCGCACGTGCTCGGAATGCTTGCCACCGTCGCTGCCACCGCCGAGTGGATCGCCACGGAAATCCGTGCGCTACAGAAGAGCGACACGCTCGAGGTCGAAGAGCCGTTCATGAAGGGCCAGAAGGGTTCCTCGGCAATGCCGCACAAGCGCAACCCGATCACGGCCGAGCGCGTCTGCGGCCTCTCGCGGGTCGTGAAGGCGAACGCTCAGGTTGGCTACGACAACGTTGCGCTGTGGCACGAGCGCGACATCTCGCACTCCTCGGCAGAGCGTGTGGTGCTCGCCGACAGCTTCATCGCGACCGACTACCTGCTCGGCAAGCTCGAGTGGATCCTCGACGGGCTCGTGGTGTACCCCGAACGCATGCAGGCGAACCTGGAAGCGACGCGCGGGCTCATCTACTCGTCGCGCGTGCTGTTGGAGCTGGTCGACACCGGCATGCTTCGCGAGGATGCGTACGCTATCGTGCAGCGCAACGCGATGATCGTCTGGGACGACATCCAGCAGGCCCGCGCGGGGAAGACGTACCGCGAGCTGCTTGAGGCCGACGCCGATTGTCCGCTCACCGCCGAGCAGCTCGACGCGATCTTCGATCCGTGGGCGTTCCTGGCGCGCGCGGGCGTGCTCTTCGAGCGGCTGGAGGGGCTGGGGTTCTGAGCCCACCTGCGTCACTGAGAGTATCGTCGCCGCGAGCGCTATCAGTAGGGTTGTGACTGCGTGATTTCAAGCCCCCTCCGCGCATGGAGGGGGCTTGTTCGTTTCGGACCCTGCTTTGGCTGACTAGTTGCTGTGTTCTGTGTACAAATGGCGGAATCAGATGAGGAAGCCTGATATACTCTTAAGACCGGCGTTTCAGACAAGGACGTAGCTTGGCAAGATGGCTCGCCTTCGCACGTCAGCAGCGTCCGACCGCATCCCGTCGCGCGCTGCTTCTCGTCGTCCTCGCGCTCCTCGCGCTGCCGGCCTCTGCCTTCGCGGTCTCCCCGCACGCCGGTTCCGCCGAGAAGGACACCTGCGCCTCCTGCCACGTGCCGCACAAAGCGGCGACTGCCTCGGGCATCTTCAAGGACGTCGGCCCGGTCAAGGGCGAGACCCCGCTCTGCTACACCTGCCACGACGGCGCGGGCGCGACCGGCAACGTCAAGACCGGCCCCGACTCATTCTACTTCGGCAACGGCCACGTCCTCGAGGGGATGCCGACCACCTCCTCGGCCCGCGACCTCACGAACTCGTGCTCCGACTGCCACAAGCCCCACGGCGACCCGGCGCTCCTGCCGAGCCTGCCGGGATCGAAGGTCAACTCCGCCACGGTCGGCACCACCGGCAACGTCTGGTGCTTCGCCTGCCACGACGACGCGCAGTCCTGGTACGCCAAGCGCGGGAGTTACCCGGCGCTCTCCGGCCCGAGCCGCGACGCGAGCGGCTACCCGGTCGCCGGTACCTTTGCCGGAGCCTCGGTCTACGCGAGCCCGACCGCCAACGCCCACAGCGGGATCCCCGCGCGCTCCGGCGCGGCCACCCGCACCGCCGGCGACTGTCTGTACTGCCACAACGCGCACGGCTCGGCCTCGCGCTACGACTCGCTCTCGGCGACCTTCTCGCCCTCGAGCGCGTCCTCAGTCGCGGGCGACCGCGCCACCGGCGCCTACGCCGCACTCTGCTTCACCTGCCACGGCGGCGGCTCCTGGGAGGCCTCGGGCGCCGCGAACATCAAGCGCTACGTCACCCACGAGGCGACCGACACGAGCGCGCTCGCCTCGGGCGGGCACCGCATCAAGTCCGCGGGGGCCAAGCTCCCGGTCGATTCCCCGCTGCCGTGCTACGACTGCCACAACCCGCACGGCTCGAGCAGGGGCAACAAGCGCCTCATCTCCGACGCGCTCGGTGCGTCGCTCGACACGAGCGCCGGCCCCGAGGCCGTGCGCCGCTTCTGCCTGACGTGCCACGTCACCTCCGAGACCCTCGGCTGGGACTCGGTTGCCGCCACCTACACGGCCGTGCCCGCCTCGGCCACCGTCGAGGGCCTGCGGCGCGATGGTGGCGCGAACGGGAGCGGCCCGGGCGGCTCGGGCAAGAACTGGCTCTATCTCAAGAGTACGCCGGGCCACGCTCGAGCGGACATCACCATGAGCTGCTACGAGTGCCACGGGAGCGAGTACGGCACCGACGCCGCGAAGAACGTGCACGACCCGGGCGCCTACTCGGTCGCCATCCACACCGGGACGCCCTCGGCGGCCTCGATCACCATCCTGGGGCAGAGCTACGGCCCGTACGCCTGCGCGACGTGCCATTCCGTTGAGCTCGCCCCCGAGCACGCCAAGCCCACGAGCGCCAACAACGCCCTCGGCTGCGCCGTGTGCCACCCGACCCCGCGCTCCTCGCTCAGCCCGAGTTGGAACCGGAGCACCTGCGCGCAGAACGACTGCCACGCGGGTGCGTCGACGGCCCCGATGCATGCCGAGAAGGATGCAGACCATGTGGCGCCTACGAATGCCTGCACGGTCTCAGGCTGCCACACCGCATCGCGAGGGCTGGCGTCGATTCACAGCCTGGCCACCACGACTGTTGCTGGCGTGACGCGGACCTCGTGCGATGTTTGCCATGCGGCCGGCGTGCCTGCAACGCGCGAGTGTGCGACGTGCCATGCGGGGGATCCACATCCGGGTGTCTCGCACACCGTTGGCGGTCCTTGCGTGACGTCGGGCTGCCATGCCACTGATGCCACCACGATCCACGCGCCCGGCCCGGCGTGCGATGCGTGCCACGCCGAGGGAGTGACTCCGTCGTTCGCGTGCCGCTCGTGTCACGCGACGCCGCACACCGAGGCAAACCACGGTACCGCCGACGCATGCGTCTCATGCCACTCCACTGGCAACGTGATGGGCGTGCATGGCGACGACTGCTCGACGTGCCACCCGACGCCGGCGCAGGGCACGACGTACAGCGGCGGCTGCAGCCAAACGGGATGCCATCCGACGCCGCACTCATCGCTCGCCGGCTACTGGGGTCCGCATGATGGCAATCACGGCGAGGGTGATGACTGCTGGGACTGCCACGAGGACTGGGGCGGCTGCACCGACTACTGTCACACTCACGAATACGAGCGCAATACCCCGATCACGACGTCGGATGCGCGTGCATCATATATGGGAACGGCATTCATCCGCCTGACCCCGGTCGATGTTGGCGGGTGGCGAACCGATCCTGGCATCAAGACCACGTACTTCCAGGTCGATGGCCAGGCACTGCAGATCGGGACACAGGTCCTGGTTCCCGGGCCTGCCAGCGGCACGGCTACCCACACGCTTGAGTTCTGGTCGATCGATGGCCTCTACAACACCGAGACGCATCACATCGTTTCGTTTAGAATCACGGCCGGCGGTCCCGATACGAACCCGCCAACCGGGACCATGTCGGTCAACGCCGGCGCAGCGTACGCCAATGCGGTAGCCGTCACGATGAACTCCAGCGTCGTCGATGGCGAGACCGGCGTTGTCTCGATGCGCGTCGACCAAGGCACCGGCACCTTCGGCGCCTGGGTGTCATACGCCCCAAGCTACGCGATAACGCTGCCGGCAGGTAATGGAACGAAGACAGTGCGCGCCGAGTACAAAGACGTCGCCGGAAACGTGCTGCTGCTCTCGGATACGATCATCCTTGACACCGTTGCGCCGGCCGGAGCGATGGTTGTCAATTCCAGCGCGTCGTACACGAACTCCACTGCGATCACGATCAACTCCTCGGTCACTGACGCGCTCTCAGGCATGCTCGACATGCGAGTGCAAGCGGGCCTGGGCTATACGGCGTGGGTGCCGTACTCGGCAACGCTTGCGGCAACGATGTCTTCTGGCAACGGGATGCGGACCGTCGACGTTCAATATCGTGACGTGGCAGGGAACGTCGTCACCATCAGGGACTGGATCACGCTCGACACCGGCCCGCCCACCGGAACGATGTCCGTTAACAGCAATGCGACATATGCCACCACGGCTGCGGTGACGCTTAACTCGGTGATGAGTGACCCGTACTCGAACGTAACGCAGATGCGCATCGATCCCGGCAGCGGCACCTTTGGCTCGTGGGTGACGTACAACGCCACGTACGCGTTCACGTTGTCCGCCGGGGACGGCACGAAGACCGTCGTCGTCGAGTACCGCGACGGCGCGGGCAACGTCTCGACGCGTTCGGATACGATCATCCTCGACACCACAGCTCCCGTCGGGACGATGGTGGTCGCCAGTGGTGCGGCCACGACCGCTGTGACTGCGGTGAACGTGAACTCCTCGATGTCCGATGCAACATCCGGGCTGTATCAGATGCGCGTCGATCCGGGCACCGGGACCTACGGATCGTGGATAACCTACGCAGCCACGTACGCGATCACGCTGCCGACAGGCGACGGCATCAAGACGGTGCGCGTCGAATACAAGGACAACGCGGGGCTTGTCTCGGCAAGGACCGACACGATCTCGCTTGAGACCGGTCCCCCGGACACCGAGCCGCCGACGGGTTCGATCAGCATCAACGCGGGTGCGGCGAGCACGAATACCACGAGCGTTGCACTCACGCTTGCGGCGAGCGACACCGGCGGCACCGGTGTGGCCCAGATGCGGTTCAGCAACGACCTGATCACCTGGAGCACGTGGGAGACCTTCGCCACCTCGAAGAGTTGGACGCTGACGGCATCGGAAGGTGCGAAGACCGTCTACGCCCAGTTCCGTGATGCAGCCGGCAACAGCAGCATCACCTACTCGGATGACATCCTCTACTCGGCGACCGGCACCGTCGCGACGACGACGCTGGAAATGACGGACTCCGCGTGGGTCGACGCCGAGCTTGGTGCATCCGGTGGATGGGGGACGTTCTCGATCTATGCCGACGGAGTGCTCATCGGCACCAAGGCAGCTGACGCGACATCGACCTGGAGCTGCCCGGAGACCGTTGTCTCGTCAGGTGCGCGTATCGACATCGTTGCGAACGTCGGGTTCACCAACCCCGGTTTCATATGGGATCAGAACGTCCCGATCACGTATTCGACGTATCTGCCCGCAGGCTCGACGCTTCTGACTGCTGCCGTATGGACGGGCTTCCCGGATGTTGAGGTCAACGATAGCTGGCTCGCCGACTACGATAGCGACTTCACCTACGTCTTGGTGCCGCCAGCCACCATCGGCAACATCACCTACCGCACTGCCCTTGATACGACGCCACCGACTGGCTCGATCGTCATCAATGGCGGAGCGGCGTCCACAAGCACGAATCCCGTAACGCTCTCCATCGCCGCGAGCGATCCGGGCGGCACCGGTGTGGCTCTGATGCGGTTCAGCAACGACCTGATCACCTGGAGCACGTGGGAGACCTTCGCCACCTCGAAGAGCTGGACGCTGCCCGGAGCGGACGGAGCGAAGACGGTGTACGCGCAGTTCCGGGACGCCGCCGGCAATACGAGCGCGACGTATTCCGACGGCATCACGCTGTCGGCTGGCGGGATGGCCACCCTCATGTTCCGCTGGTGGGGGTATGGCTATGCGGACCTGCACGTCGAAAACGCATCCGGGGTGACGATTGCTACGACGAGCGTGTCCGGCTCGCTCGATGAACTCAGCTGGTACGTGAGCGTGCCGTCAGGCCAGGACTACTACATGGTCTGCGACTACTACTGGGATGACGATTGGGAGACCGAGGGCGGTGGCTACGGCATCTGGAGCAGTCACCTCTCCATCAACCCCGACGGCATCCTGTCGCCTGGCGAGACGGTGATCTGGAACTACTAGCGACTGGCTAGAGCCCCAGCGCCGCCCGCTTCTCATCGATTCTTGCCACGTGATCCTCAAGATGCTCGACCGCGTGCTCCACGATGTCCACGAGTGTCTGCAGCCCGTTCTCCGAGTGGATGGCCGTGCGTAGCCAGACCTCCGCCGGGAGCCGGTCCAGGTCGGCAGCCATCTGCTCGCGCTGCACCTCAAGCAAGCGCAGGTCGAGCTCCAGATCGCGCTCGTGGTAGCGCAGCGTGCCCACGTAGTCGACGGACTCCACGCCCATGAGCAGCGGCTTCTCGGTGGCGATCGTGCGCTTGATGCGGTCGCACATGAACTGGTCCGAGTCCACGATGTGGCACGCGACCTCCATCGAGCTCAGCTTGCCCGCGATCGGTCGCGCCTGGAGTGCATCGGCGTCCAAGCCAGCAAGTGCGGCGCGAAGCAGTGCGGGGCCGGCCTTGTAGGCGGCGACGAGCTCGGCGGGCGTGCGCTTCTCGGACATGAGGACTCCTTCAGTCGGTGTGAGCCGATGATACCGCTACTCGGCAGGGAACTCCGCTGCCGCCATCGCCTCGGAAGGCGCGACAGGTGCCTCGCCGGTCTCGGATAGGACGACAGCGCCAACGATGACCGCGCATGCCACGAACTGAAGCGGCGTGAGCGCCTCGGCCCGCACGAGCCATCCCGAGATGAGCGCCACGGCAGGCACGAGGTTGATCGAGAGGGCGGCGCGGTTCGCCGGCATCATCGTGACGGCCGTGTTGTAGAGACCGAATGCGCCGAGCGACACGAACGTCCCCATGTACGCGACGCTCGCCCACGCGATCGTCGGTGCCGTCGCCCAACCCGTCGTCCCACCCGCGATGGCGCCCGGCAGGAAGAACACCGCGCCCACCATCGCCTGTAGCCCGGTGAGGAACCACGGGTTGTACCTCGCCGAGAGATGCTTGATCGCGAGCATCGCCCCCGCCGCGCTCACCATCGCGAGCACCTCGAGGATGTTGCCGAGCACCGGGTTCGGCGCCGATGCCTGCGAGTGCCCGCCCGCCGAGAGCATCGCCACGCCCACGAGCGAGATCGCGATGGCAACCATCGAGCGCGCGGAGAGATGCTCGTGCAGGAACAGCCATGCACCTGCCGCCACCAGCAGCGGCACGATCGCCGAGATGACCCCGGCGGCGCTCGAGGTGGTGAGCTGGATGGCGTATCCCTCGGCAAGGTAGTAGATGCACGGCTGCAGAAGCACCACGAGCGCGAGCCACTTCACATCGCCGCGGCGGTACTCCGGCTTCGGAAGGAAGAACCACACCGGCGCGAACACAAGCGTGGCGATCACCATCCGCAACCAGATGACGGTCATCGGCGGGAACGTGTCGAGCGCGGTCTTGGTGGCCGCGAAGCTCGTGCCCCAGAAGAGCACGGCGCCGAGGAGGCAGAGCAGCGGGATGATGCGGCTGGCGCGGGAAGACGGCACGAAGGGCTCCGGGAGGTCGGTGGGGCGGTACGGGACGCCGAGAACGGCGTACATGACAGCTTAGGCGTGCGGCGCCGCGACCGCCAGGCTAGCCGGCAGTCTCTTGCACCGCTCGGACCAGAATCGCCAGCCCCCGGTCCATCTGCTCCGGGCTTGCGTGCGAGAAGTTGAGGCGCATGTAGCCGGACTCAGGCGCGGTCGTCGGGAAGAAGACCTCGCCGGGCATGAAGGCGACGCCTCGCTCGAGCATCGCTGGCAGCAGCGCGCGGGTGTCGATAGGCGTCCGCAGCCGCAGCCAGAAGAAGAGGCCGCCAGGGGGCGTGCTCCACTCGGCAAGCTCGCCGAAGTGCTCCCCGAGCGCGACGTCCATTGCATCGCGCTTGGCCGAGTAGGCGCTGCGCAGGTGCGTCAGGCGTTCGGCAAGGCCGGGCGAGGTGAGGTGTCCGTGCGCGAGCCATTGGCCGAAGCGGTTGGTGTGGAGATCGGTCGCCTGCTTGAGGCGCACGAGGTGCGGCATCAGGTCCGGCGACGCGATCAGGTACCCCACGCGGATTCCCGGCATGAACGACTTCGAGAAGCTGCTCTGGTAGACCCACGATGTCTTCGTGAGCCGCGCGCAGATCGGCGTGCGGTCGACGTCGTCGTAGACGAGCTCGCGGTACGGATCGTCCTCGAAGAGCGTGAGCCCGAGCTCGTCGGCAGCGCGAGCGACCGCCGAGCGGGTCTCGGCGGAGTAGCAGGTGCCGCTCGGGTTCTGGAATGTCGGGATCACGTACGCCAGCCGTGCGTCCGTCTCACGCGCGACCTCGCGCAGCCGTCCGGCGTCGATGCCCTCCGGGCCGAGCGGGACGCCGTGACAGACGGCACCGAAGAGCTCGAAGGACTGCAGTGCAGCCAGGTACGTGGGCGCCTCGGTGATCATCGGCGTCCCGGGGTCGATGAAGAGCTTCGACACGAGGTCGATACCCTGCTGCGAACCGGAGACCACGAGCACCTGCGACGCGACGCACTCGATGCCCACGCCGCGCGCGTGCTCGGCGATCGCCTCGCGCAGCGCTGGCTCGCCCTCGCTTGGGCCGTACTGCGCTGCCGAGGCAGGGATGCTGCTCCAGTCGGGGACCGGGAGCTCATCCGGCGCGGGCAGGCCGCCTGCGAACGAGATCATCCCGGGCTGCTGCGTGGCCGAGAGGATGTCGCGGACGAGCGAGGAGGTGAGCCGGTCGATGCGCTCCGAGAACATGGGATCCCCCTTCTGGCGAGCAGGTGGTGCCGCACGGTAGAATGACAAGAGTATTGACCTATACTCGCGTCCGCGATTGGATATGTCAACATGATTGACGCATCGCGCGAACAGGAACTGAACCGGGCGCTCGAACTCTTCTTCTTCGGCTACCGGGAGTTCACCGCGTACCCGGACGAAGTGCTCGCGACCCGCGGTCTCGGGCGCGTTCACCACCGCATCCTCTACTTCGTTGGCCGCAACCCCGGGCTCACCGTGGGCGAGCTGCTCGACATCCTCGGCGTGAGCAAGCAAGCCTTGAACGCCCCGCTGCGTCGTCTCATGGCCGAGGGCCTCGTCGTGAACGCCGTGGGCGACAGCGACCGCCGCGTGCGTCACTTGCGGCTGAGTGATGCGGGCGCCGCCCTCGAGCGTGAACTCAGCGGTTCGCAGCGCGAGCGGATGGCGGCGATCTTCGCTGCCGAGGGGCCCGAGCGCGAGGCCGCGTGGCGCGCGATCATGGGCGCGGTAGCCGGTCCGGACAACGAGGGGGAGGCGTAGCGATGTGCGACAACGCCCGTGAGTGCGCCGAGGCTGCCCGCCACGGCTTCGGCACGCCGCCGGATGCGAGCGGTGAGACGTCCGGTCGTCGCGAGATCCGTCGCGTGCGCCACGACGAGGCTGGCGCGGTGCTCGACATCATCAACGAAGCCGCCGAGCGCTACCGCGGCGTGATCCCCGCCGATCGCTGGCACGACCCGTACATGACGGAGGAGTATCTGGCGGGTGAGCTTGCAGCGGGTGTCCGCTTCTGGGGCTATGAAGTCGACGGCGAGCTTCTCGGCGTCATGGGCATCCAGGACGTGGCAGACGTGACCCTCATCCGCCACGCGTATGTGCGTACAAGCGCGCAACGCGGTGGTATCGGCAGGCGCCTGCTGCGCCGCCTACTGGCCGAGACCGACCGACCCGTGCTCATCGGGACGTGGCTTGCCGCGGATTGGGCGATCGCGTTCTACGAGCGCAACGGTTTCGAAGCCACGGGCCGAGAGGAGACCGAGCGGCTTCTGCGCACGTACTGGGACATCCCGGCGCGACAGGTGGAGACCTCGGTCGTGCTGAAGCAGGCGGCCAGCTAGCCGCGCTTGCCCGTGTGCGGATCCGAGAGGATCGGCACGTCGCCGCTGCGGATCGGGCCCTCATACAGGTTCTCGCCGAAACGGTCGAAACCCGGGACGCTCACGAGTCCGTCCACGCGCGTGGCGATGCGTTCTCGCAGCTCATCGGTGGTGAGCGCGGTGTCGCTCGCGATGACCACGAGGTTGTTGCCCTTGGCGTCAACGCCCTCGTCGGCATTGAAGACCCACACACGGCGGAACGTGTTACGAAGCGTGCGGTGCAGGCTGCGGAAGGTCTTCGAGTGGTCGCCCAGAAGCGAGCCGATGATGTTGTACGCGACGACGCCGTCCTCGGCCATGTGCGCTCGAAGCGCCCAGAAGAACTCTTCGGTGGTGAGCGGCGGTGGGATCTGATCGTCGTGGAAAGCGTCGACGATGACGATGTCGTACCGCTCCGGCGTGGTCTCGATGAAGTGGCGTCCGTCATCGACGATCACGCGGATTCGCGGGTCATCCGGCAGCTCGAAGTACTCGCGGGCGACGGCGACGACCTCCGGGTCGATCTCCACCGCGTCGATCTGCATCGCTGGATAGTCGCGCCACATGCGCTTCGCAGCCGTTCCTCCGCCCAGGCCGATCATGAGGGTTCGTGCCGCGTCCGAGCGGATCGCAAGCGCGACATGGAAGAAGCCGGGGTACTCGAAGTCCGTCTCGAATGGGCTGTCGAGGTACATCGAGGACTGCCGCGTCTTCTCGAATTGCAGGATGCGCCGCTGTCCGATCTCGATGACGCTGATGCGTTGGAATGCCGAGGTCCGTGAATGCACGACCACCTCGGTGGTCATCTCGCCACCAAGCAGACTCGAGTGGTTCCAGTCATCCATGTCGGGCATCGTCGGCGGCTTCCTCGCGCGGGTGCGATAGACTCTGTTGGAGTGTAACCGACCGAGCGCAAGGAGCGTTGCGATGCAGCTGCAGCCACATCACGTCGGTATCGTCGTGAGCAATCTCGATCGCTCGACCGCGTTTTATCGGGCGCTGGGCTTCGAGATCACCTCGGAGATCCCGTTCGAGGACGGCGCGAAGGCGATTCGCTTCATGCGGTGCGGCTCGCTCCATGTCGAGCTGTTCTGGTACGCCGAGACGTTCCCCGCGCCCCCGTCTGCCGGAAGCGCGCAACTCGGTTTTCGGCACCTCGCGTTCCTGGTCGATGACGTCAACGCGACACTCGGAGAACTGAAAGCTGCCGGCATCGTTCCGGCTGGCGTGGAGTCCCGGGACGTCTCCGCAGGTTTCCGGATCGCGTTCTTCGAGGATCCCGACGGGCTTGAGATCGAGCTCACGCAGCAGCTCTAGGCGGCCTACGGCCGTCGCATGAGCTGCAGGATGCTCGTGTAGTCATCTGTGAGGACGGGGCCGTCCGCTGGCGTCTGCCAGCCGATCTCGTCGAAGCGTGCCATCGCCTCGTCCGCGCCAGCGACAAGCCAGCGTGACGGCAGCGCGGCAAGTCGGTCGCTCTCTGCCAAGTCCGGCGCATACGCGCGCGCCCTCGCCGCGAGTCCGATCGAGCCCGCCGTCTCGGCCACCGCCGGCGTGAGGTCGAAGTGGCGGTTGGTGAGTTGGAAGACGAGCACTCCGCCGGGTTTGAGCACGCGCACGTACGCCTGCATGGCTTCGCGCGTGAGCAGGTGCGCGGGCACGGCATCGGAAGAGAATGCGTCGAGGATCAGCAGGTCGAACGAACGAGCGGGCAAGGCGGTCAGCGACAGTCGCCCATCGCCCAGGACGACCCGCGGTGCCGAGGGTGCGTCTGCAAGGTACGTGAAGTAGCGACGATCCTGCGCGAGGTCGATGACCGCGCGGTCGACCTCGAAGTACGTCATCGCGTCGGTCGGTCGCTCGTATGCTGCGATGGTGCCCACGCCAAGTCCCACCACGCCGATGTCGGCGCCCTCTGGCCGCCGAACTGCCAGGTCCGCGAACACGTCGCCGAGGGGGCCGGAGCGCACGAAGTACGCCGTGGGCTCTGCTCGGCGTTCATCGGTGAACTGTAGTCCGTGAAGCGTCGTGCCGTGTATCTCCGAGACGGCGCTGCCGTTCTCGGCCGAGCGGATCTCGGTGATGCCGAAGAACGTGCGCACCCGCAGCAGGTACGGCGGCGAGAACATGAGCGTCAGCGTCACGATGGCGACGCCGGTGGCGATGCCCAGCCCGCGTGGCCCGCTGCCTACAGCGATAACGAGCGCTCCAAGCGCGACGACGATTCCCGCGAAAGGCGCGGACGCTTTGGGGACGGTCAGCAGTAGGAGCGCGCCCGCGACGGCGAACGGCAGCAGGCGTCGCCCGGCCGCCCGGAGCGTACCACCGGGGCCGACCGTTGACGGCCATGCGGGGCCGGGCAGCATCGCGAGCGCGACGAGCGCGGCCACAAGCAGGATCGGGAACTCCCACACGCCGCTGAAGACCACCGGCGCCACGAGCGCCACGAACGCGGTCGCGAGCAGTCCGCCGCCGGAGACAGCGAGGTAGAAGCCGGTTAGGTGCGACTCGTCGGGACGGGATAGCGCCAGATGACCGTGCATGGCAACGGCGATCACCGCGAAGGCTCCCAACAGCGCAGCGAGCAGCACCGGCACCGGCCAGCTTGCGCGCGCCACGAACGGCACCCACATGACGGTCACTGCGGCGGGCACAAGCTTCTCGGCAAGGGGAAGTGCGCGACGGCCGCGCTCGGAGAATGCAACGACGAAGCTGCCGAGGTAGATCGCGAGCGGTCCGACCCAGAGCAGCGGGGTCGAGACTTGGTCGGTCGCAATCGCCGTGGTGGTGGCCGAGAGAAGCCCGGCCGGCACCGCTGCGACGAACAACCATGCAGCGATTCGGCGAAGTGGCGGCTTGGGGGTGGCGGGCTGAGGGCGAGCGGCGCGCGTGCCGGGTGGGGCGGTTGCGGTCACGCCTGCCAGCAGCACCGCGAAGATGGCGAGGAGCCACCCCAGCGCCGAGCGCTGCGTCGAGAGCGGTAGGAACGGCTCGATCAGGAACGGGTAAGCGAGCAACCCAGCCAGGCTGGCACCGTTGGAGACCGCGTACAGCCACCAGGGATCTCGCCCGCGGCCGGAGAACCACGCGGACAGCAGTGGCGTCGTGGTTGCGAGCAGCAGCGTCGGCGGCCCGGCGACGATCGCGAGTAGCGCGAGCACGTTGAGCGCCGGGTCGACACCGGGGAAGCGCAGCCCGCCGAGGTCGCGCGGCGCCGTGAGGGTTGCGACCGCCACGATCGCCGCAAGCACGACGTGCACCGCTCCGCCCGCGCGCTGTCCGAGCCGCGTGGCGATCCAGTGCGCGTACGCGTAGCCGGCGAACACCACGGCGGTGAAGAAGCAGAGCGCTGTCGTCCACACCGAAGGCGTTCCGCCGAAGATGGGGAGCACGAGGCGACCTGCGAGGAGTTCCAGCGTGAAGAGCGCGAACGCCGAGAGGCCGATGGCGGCGATGAAGAGTGGCTGGCTGTAGCGATCCTTCACGCGGCGACTCCTCGGCGGCGACGCAGGTCCGGGCGCTACCACTATACGTGCTTGCTCATCGGTCAGGGAGCCCGCTCGCTTGTGAAAAGGCATGAGTAAACCTCCTGTGCGTTTGGGTATACAGCCAACAGAAATGAGAGCCATCTCACGAGAGGGGTAGTGCGAATGCGAAAGTCGTATCCGGTGACACGGAGGTTCTTCCTGCTTGGCAGCGCGGGTGCAGCAGCGGTAGCACTCACCGGTTGCTCAAAGCAGCCACCGGCTAGCCCGGTTGCGAAGCCACCTGTCGGTGATGTTCCCAGGGCTGCTGAGATTCCGAAGTTCAGGTCACCTCTCCTGATTCCTCCGACGATGCCGTCGGCAGGTTCGGTCACTACTCCGGACGGTGGTACCGCGGAGTACTACGAGATCGCCATGCGGCAGTTCGAGCAGCAGATCCTGCCCGAGGGCCTGCCGAAGACGACCGTGTGGGGCTATGGTGCGGTCGGCCATGACGACACGTTCAACGCACCGTCCTACACCATCGAAGCGAAAGCCGACGTGCCGACCCGGGTGAAATGGGTCAATGAACTCACTGACGAAAACGGTGAGTACGTTCCGCATCTTCTGCCCATCGACCAGACAGTGCACTGGGCGAATCCCGGCATGGGAGATTCGGGTCGCGACATGGAAGGTACGGATCCGAAGCCGTACACGGGACCGGTGCCGATCGTCACCCACGTGCACGGCGCACATACGCATGAGGAAAGCGATGGTTATCCCGAGGCCTGGTATCTGCCAGCCGCGAAGAACATCCCTGAAGGGTTTGCGACTGTGGGCAGCGCGTACGCGGCCAACGCAGCCAAGGCCGAGAAACGTCAGGGTGTTGCCTGGGAGCCGGGTTCAGCCACGTTCGAGTACCCCAACGACCAGCGGGCGACGACGCTGTGGTATCACGATCATGCTCTTGGGATGACTCGGGCCAATGTCTACGCCGGCCCGGCCGGGTTCTACATGATTCGTGGCGGCGCCAGCGACGACGTTCGCACGAAGGATGGTTCCGTTACGGTGCTTCCCGGCTCGCCGGGTGACACCGCGGGCGAGCGCGCGTACGAGATCCCGGTCGTCATCCAGGACCGCAGCTTCAACCCCGACGGATCGCTCGCGTATCCCGACAATCGCGCGTTCTTCGAGGGCGTCGCCAAAGAGGAGCTCCAGATCCCGTTCATCCCCGAAAGCGCGTGCGACGGTCCGAGCGACATCTCGCCGATCTGGAACCCCGAGTTCTTCGGCGAGACACTGGTCACCAATGGGCGAGCGTGGCCGTACCACGAGGTCGAGCCGCGGCGGTATCGCCTCCGCTTCCTCAATGGCTGCCAGGCACGGTTCCTCGTCCTAGAGTTCGCTGACCAGCGCTCGTTCTGGCAGATCGGCTCGGACGGTGGCTTCCTTCCAGAGGCTGCGCCGCTGAAGCAGTTGCTGATCGCGCCTGCCGAGCGAGCCGACGTCATCGTCGACTTCGCCGGACTGGCCGAGGGACAGACGCTGCTTCTTCGCAACGTCGGCCCGGATGAGCCGTACGGTGGGCCCGGATTCACGCCCGCTAATCCCGAGACGACCGGTCAGGTCATGGAGTTCCGGGCGGTCGGGCTCGCCGAGGCGGACCCGACGACGCCACCAGATGCGATGGTGTTTCCCAAAATCGACATGCCGGCCAAGGAGGTTCTGACCCGCAAGGTGTCTCTGAACGAACTCGAATCCGAGACAGTCCGTGTGATCACAGGTGACGACGGCTCGATCAAGCTCGCCTGCGGGGATGAAGAGGCCGAGGCGTTCGCTCCGCGGCAGGCACTGCTCGGTATTGTGGGCGGAGACGAAGGCGTGCCGTTGAGGTGGAGCGACAAGGTCACCGAGACTCCCAAGGCGGGGACCGCGGAGATCTGGGAGATTCACAACTACACCGCCGATGCCCATCCGATCCACGTGCATCAGGTGATGTTCAGTTTGGTCGATCGCATCGAGAAGGATGGCGACAAGAAACACGCACCGGAATCGTGGGAACGTGGACTGAAGGACACGGTCATCGCATATCCGGAGCAGGTGACACGCATCAGGATCCCGTTCAGCATCGCCGGGAGGTTCGTCTGGCACTGCCACATCCTCGAGCACGAGGACAACGAGATGATGCGTCCCTACGAGGTGAACGAATAGCGGTCCTGGTCGATCCCGCAGGTCTCGTTGCGCGCATGCTTCTGCTGTCGGCGCTCACGGCTGGCGTGGTTCGTCGTGCCCGTGCATAATCGCCACGTCAGCCAACCAGGACAGGAGATGCTTATGCCTCGCGCAGCAGCCCGTCATATCCTCGTCGCTACCGAGGAGCAGGCCAACGACCTGAAGCAGCAGATCGCTGATGGCGCCGATTTCGCCGAGATCGCCCGCACCTACTCATCGTGCCCGTCCGGCCACGATGGAGGCGACCTTGGCGTGTTCGCGCCCGGTCAGATGGTTCGCGAGTTCAACGACGTGTGTTTCAACGAGGCCGTCGGCGTCGTTCACGGCCCCGTGAAGACGCAGTTCGGCTACCACCTCATCGAAGTCACGATGCGCGACGAGTAACAGCGCCTTCGCGCGGCTCCGCTGCTGTCCGTTGTGGCTGCGGCGGAGCTGCGCGATCTACGCGCCGACGCCCGTCGTGCGCGAGCCTCCAGCTAGCCCTTTGCGGGCCAGTCGTGCGCCCAGGCCGCGACGCTGTCGAGGACCGGCGCGAGCGCCAGGCCCTTCTCGGTAAGCCGATACGACACCTGCGGCGGACGGGTCGGCACAACATCACGAAGGACGATGCCTTCGTCCTCAAGTTCCTTCAGTCGCTCCGTGAGGAGCCGGTCGCTGATGCCGGGGATTGCCTCGCGCAGCTGGCAGAAGCGGTCCGCACCCTTGAACATCACCGAGATGATCGCGCCGCTCCATCGTCTACCGATGAGTTCGATAGCGCGGTGAAACGCGTCGCAGACCTGGAGATCGAGCGGTTCTGATGCACTTACCATGAGTAACCTACTTGACAAGTCGTAAGCGGGCGTTCTATTGTGCGCTAACAGCTTACCACAAGTAAGCGTATTACGGAAACAAAGCGATGCATCCGGCATCGCGACCATTATGGAGGACATCATGGACTTTGCATCACTCGGTCTTCTCGTGATCCGGCTCGTAGTCGGTCTGACCTTTGCGGCACACGGCACCCAGAAGCTGTTCGGCTGGTTCGGCGGGTATGGTATCGAGGGCACCGGCGGCTTCTTCGAGTCGATCGGCATCAAGCCCGGCAAGCCGATGGCCGCGCTTGCGGGACTCGGCGAGGTCGTCAGCGGCCTGGCGCTCGCACTCGGGCTGCTCGTCCCCGTTGCAGCTGCGCTCATCACGGTGACCATGATCGTTGCGATCGCCACCGTCCACGGCAAGAACGGCTACTGGGCAACCGCCAGCGGCTACGAGTACAACCTCGCGATCATTGCGGTCGCGGTGGGTCTCGCTCTCACCGGCCCGGGTGCCTACGCGCTTGACGCGCTCTTGAAGTAGTCACCTCGCGGTCTTGCAGCACCTGGACGCCCCGCCGCCTTTGAGGCAGCGGGGCGTCTTTGCGTGCGGGGATCCGGCGGGTCGTCTACTCCAACGCAGGCATCCCGAGGGAGAACGCCGTCATCGAGATCGAGCCGTACGCGAAGCCGTCCACGAGCACCTCGGCGCTCTCGGCGGCCTCATCGGCCAGCGCCGCGAAGTACAGCAGCGGGATGAAGTGCTCGGGGGTGGGTGCCGCCATGCGGTAGTCGGGGTCGTCCCTCAGCGTTGCGGCCTCGCCCGGCGAGCCGAGGATGACCGCCCGCGTTGTGGCCTCGAAGCGCTCGGCCCAGTCGAAGGCCGCATTGGGCGCGCTCCAGTCGAGACGACCGAGGTTGTGCACCAGGTTCCCGCTTCCCACGATCACGACGCCGCTGTCACGCAGCGCAGCGAGCCTGCGCCCCACACTCATGTGGTACTCGAACGGCTGGCGTGCGTTGATGGCCAGCTGCACGACCGGCACGTCAGCGTGCGGAAAGGCGTGTGTGAGCACCGACCACGTCCCGTGGTCGAGACCCCAGCTGTCGTCGAGCTCGATGACGTCGGGCCGCAGCAGCTCCACGACCTCCTCGGCCAGCTCCGGCGAGCCGGGTGCGGGGTACCGGTAGTCATTGAGCTCTTGCGGGAAGCCGTAGAAATCGTGGATCGTTCGGGGGTGCGCCATCGCGGTGACCGCGCTCGCGTTGGTGAACCAGTGCGCCGAGATGCACAGCACTGCCCGGGGCGAGCTGCACGACTCACCGAAGCGCCGCCACGCGGCGGAGTAGCGGTTCTCTTCGATCGCGTTCATCGGGCTGCCGTGGCCGAGAAACGCGGCGGGTGCTCCCAAGCCGATCGTCTCCTTATGTTGCGTCCGAGGAGACTCTTCCCCGATTTCGCGCTCCCGGCGCCCATTGCGCGGTATCCTCGGATCGATGACCGTGTGCGAAGGAGGTCGACCATGGACGACACCGCCGCTGCGCTATCGCAATCCCGCGCAGAGACCCGCTCGGCGTTTGAGAACCGGGCGCTCATGTACGCGTACATCTACGACGAGCTGGAGACGGAACTCGGTGCCGAGCGCGCCACCGCCATCATGAAGCGGGCCATCTTCCGCCGCGGACTGGAAATCGGCGAGAAGTATCGTCCCGCCGCCGATGCCGGCGATCTTGCCGAGGTCGGCCGCATGTTCGTCGAAGGCTCGCCCGCCGAGGGCGCGCTCTTCGAGCCGGGCGTCGAGGCGTTCGAGCAGGGGAGCGACACCATCGTGCTTCGCATGACCGGCTGTCCGCTCAAGGACGCGTGGCTCGCTGCTGGTTACTCGGCCGAGAAGACCGAGCACCTGTGCGACATCGCGGCGGCCGTGGACCACGGCACGTTCGAGGGCGCCGGGCTCGACCTGCGCTTCCTCGACCGGCAGGCATGCGCAGGTTCCGACACCTGCCTGCTCGAACTCAAGCTGCGCGAGCGCTAGAGGCCGCGGAACGACTCCTTGTAGAGGCGCACACCCGAGGCGACCAGTTTCTCGGTCCACATGCGGCGAAGCACGCTGAGGTCGTCGGTGGGGTCGAAGCCGGGGTCGTCGTGCAAGTCGAGTTCGTCGAGCACTTCGAACTCGAATGCCGCCTCACCGAGCTTGTTCCAGTCGGCCTGCAGCTCCTTGTCCAGGTGCGAGCCGTTCTCGAGCGCGAAGCGGTGCCGGTTGAGGATCCCCGGCAGGTTCGCGCTCGACCCCACCAGCGAGCGGCCGCTCTTGGTGTTGTGCACGCGGTAGACGCCCGCCGGTCGCGGCGTGTCCTTGTACTCGCGAATGAGCGATCTTCGGTCGCGCCTCATGCGGTGGCTCCCGTAAATGCTCCGGCCGCCGTGCGCCGCGCTTCGTCGCGCACGTCGGTTGGCCACGACTCGGTCAGTGCCGAGAAGCCTGCGGCGTCGCCAGCGAACAGCGCCCGTGTCGCCTCCTCGAATCCCGGCTCGTTCCCGGCAAGCGCGTTCATGAAGCGGTACGCAGCTTCCTGGGAGTGCCGTACCTGATCGGCATCGCCGCTCACCTTGCGCGCGGCATCAACGAGCTTGCGCAGCGTGACCGACGCGCCTCCCGGTTGCGACGCCAGCCACTCCCAGTGGCGGGGGAGCAGTGTGACCTCACGGGGAACGACGCCAAGCTTGGGGCGTCCCGGGGGCCTCGGCGTGCGTGGCACGGGCTGCAGCCGTAGGCGAACCTCCTCCTCGGTGCCGCGAAGGTCCACATCGATCTGCTCGCCGGTCTCGGCATCGAAGATGAGGGGTTGGATGGTGGTGGCAGTGCTCGCCGCGCGTATGACTGCGATGGCGACGTCCGCGAGCGTGCCCTCGGCAAGCCGCGTGGCTCCGGCGAACGCCACGTACTGCTTCTCGGTCGTGGTTCCCATGAAAGGCTCCTGTCGGCTGGTGCGTCAGGAGCGTATTCTATCCGGATAAAACCAGCGACGTCAATAATATCCGGATAAAACTAGACGCCGAGCGACCTGCCGAGCATGGCACCCCACTCTTTCGCCCGTTCGATCTCACCGTCTTTGAGCGGACCGTAGCGGCCCGTCACCAGGAACTTCTCGCCTTTGGGGGGTGTCGAGTAGCCGGCGTCGTTCAGCTCACGTGCGATCGCGTTGGCCGCACTGCCCGGCGACCACCAGATGCGCGTCTCGAACGTCGCGCCACGACCTGAGCCCTTCGGCAGCGATGCGAGCCACGAACGCATCGTCGGCACGGACATCGTCGGCTTCTTCTCGCGCGGATTGGAGTCGACGCTCTTGCGCATACCCTCGGTGGGAAGCGCGAAACCCAGTAGCGGTGCTCCGGCCACGATGAGGTCCGCGCCTTCGATCTCGGCTCCAGTCGCCTCGGCAGTGCTCAGGGCTTTCGTGTCAGCGCCGATTCCCTCTGCTATCGCCTGCGCGATCGCGGCGGTATTCCCCCACAGTGATTCGTATACGACGACGGCTTTCATGGTTACCCCAAACGACGAAGAGCCCGAGAAATGCATCACTACAATCAGTATGCATACCCGGACTCTGAGTCAAGCTGTCAGAAGCTATGCAGCGCGGTGTCTGCGCGACTTGGTCTTGAGCGTGACCGGCGCAGCGATCGGCTCAGGCGCTTTGGTCACGAACGTCGTCGCGGCGGCGAGCAGGCAGAGCACCGCGGCTACGCCGTATGCCACGGCGTACGAACCGGTCGAGTCGACAATCGTCCCCGCCGTCATCGAGCCGAAGACACCGCCCACGCCCCACGCCGTGAAGACAAGCCCGTAGTTCACGCCCAGGTGCCTCGTGCCGAAGAAGCCGGCAGTGGCCGAGGGGAAGAGTGACAGGTTCGAGCCGTAGCAGAAGCCAACGGCGGCGGCGACCGGGATGAGCGAGAGCGGCGTGCGGGCGAAGAAGATCGCACCCATCATGCACGCCTGCAGCACGAACACCACGAACATCGTGCGCGTCTCGCCAAACCTGTCGGCTGCCGTACCGGCCGCGACGCGTCCGGCGGCATTGCCGATCGCGAGCACCGCAACCAATCCGAAGCCCAGGTCGATGCCCGGGAGCTGCGCGGCAGCGATCTTCGCCATGTGGCCGATGATCATGAGCCCAGCGAACGCCGAGAACGCGTACATCAGCCACAGCAGTGCGAACTGCTTTGTCTTGAGCATGTCGCGCCAATCGAGCTCGGCGCGCATGGGCTTCGCCTCGGCAACCGCCGCAGCTGCGACGGCGGCGACTTTCGCCTGCGGCACGAAGCCGGCCGGTGGGTTCACGAGCATCTGCGCGAGCCCGATGATCGCCACGAAGAAGGAGCCACCGAGGATGCGCAGCGTCACCGCGATGCCCGAGCCGTGGATGAGCGCGGTCGTGAGCGGCGCGATGTAGACCGACGCGAGACCGAAGCCGCTTACCACCAGCCCGGTGACGAAGCCCTTGCGTGCTGGCGGGAACCACTTCACAGCAGCCGGAGTGGCCGAGGCATACCCGAGCCCGATGCCGGCGCCCGCGAGGACACCGAAGCCCACGATCATCGGCCAGGCGACGCTGGCGCTGGCGAACGACGCGACGAGGAGTCCGAGACCGGTGAGGACGCCGCCGACAGTGGCGACGATACGAGGACCGAACTTGTCCTGCGCGCGGCCTGCGAACACCATCGAGAGCGCGAACGTGCCGACGGCAGTGGCGTACGGAAGGCTCGACTGCCCGGCGGACCAGCCCCACTCGGCGGTCAGCGCTTTGGCGATGATGCTCCAGGAGTACAGGACGCCGAGCGCGAGGTTGATGCCGAGGCCGGCGAGCGTGACGATCCAGCCACGCGCGGAAGCGCGATGAGTCATAGGGAACTCCCAGAGGTCGCATGCGTATGATGGCGCGGCCGCAAAGCCCCCAGTGGGCCGCCGCACGCTATGGGAAGTCTGCCAAACGCAGCGGCCGAGGAAAACATAACAACGGGTAAGTGGCGGCTAGGAGCCGGTGAACGGCGCAGATGCGAAACACCCGCACCGCCAACAGGCGATGCGGGTGCAATGAGGGGTGCGGGTTGTTCGGGAACTAGTAGTTCTCGGCGAGAAGCTCGTAGTACGACTGCGGGTGCTTGCAGGCTGGGCATTCCATCGGCGCTTCTGCTCCCTCGTGGACGTAGCCGCAGTTGCGGCATTTCCAGAACACGACGCCATCCTTCTTGAAGACTTTGTAGCCCTTCACGTTCTCGAGCAGTTTGCGGTAGCGCTTCTCGTGGTGCGCCTCGACGTCCGCGATCTCGCGGAACGACGTTGCGACGTCCATGAAGCCCTCTTCCTCGGCGATCTTCGCGAAGTCCGGGTAGAGCGTGCTCCACTCCATGAGCTCGCCTTCTGCGGCCGCGAGGAGGTTCTCGGCGGTCGTGCCGATCCTGCCGGCAGGGTAGCTTGCCGTGATCTCGGTGTCGCCGCCCTCAAGGTACTTGAAGAAGACCTTGGCGTGCTCCTTCTCATTGTCGGCGGTCTCGGTGAAGATGGCGCTGATCTGCTCGAAGCCCTCCTTCTTGGCGGCTCCGGCGAAGTAGGTGTAGCGGTTGCGCGCCTGCGACTCGCCGGCGAATGCTTTCAGAAGGTTCTGTTCTGTGCGGGTTCCCTTGATGCTCATGGGCTGCCTCCTCGGCTCTCGTTTCCTCTTCGAATACTGCTACCCGAATCGAGGCAGGTGTTCACGCGTTCTGCGCGCTTTGACCCGACGCGGGCGCTGCATCACCGAACACGCCGCCCGGCCTGCTCCAGGGTGTACGATTCGAGACGACATGGGAGTCTCGTTCGGAGGGGACGGCTATGGCCAAGACCTGGCACGAGCGGCACCGGGAGGACTACACGGTCGGTCAGCGCGTGGCCGACACAACAGCACGTGTCCTCGGCTCCTGGACGTTCATCATCGTGCAGACGATTCTTGTCGCTGCCTGGATCCTTCTGAACCTGCTCGCATGGGTCAAGCACTGGGACCCGTACCCGTTCATCCTGCTGAACCTGATGTTCTCCGTGCAGGCGGCCTACGCTGGTCCGGTGCTGATGATGAGCCAGAATCGCCAGGCGGAGCGCGACCGGTATCAGGCGCAGTCGGACTTCGAGACCAACGTGAAAGCCGAGACGGAGATCGAGTTGCTGCAGTCGGGGATGGAGCGCATCGAGGTGCAGCTCGCCCGCATCGAGGAGCGGCTGGCGGCAAAGGAGTAGCCGCTCGCTAGCGCTGGATGTCCTCGGGTGCCAGGGCGCCTTGCGTGCTCTCGGCTCCGTGCTGTACGTGCGCCTTGCGGGCGCTCTCAAGGATGAATTCGTTGGAGACTACCTTGTAGTACGCCCGCAGCTCCGGGGTGTCGACGCCTCGGCCAAGCGCCGCGTGTATCAGGTCGTAGGCGGCCATCGTTTCGCCGCGCGCCATGAGCTGCTCGGCTTCTGACTGCACTGCAGCGGCTTCTGTGGCCACTCGTCGGCGCGTCGCTTCCGCGGCGATGCGAGGATACGCAAGCACGGCGACTGCGACGATCACGAGCACGCTGGCTACGATCCAGAAGCGTTTGGCACGACGCATCCGTTCCTCCTCACCTAGTGCGGCAGCGTACGCTCTGGTCTCCAGCGCATGGCGTGCCATGCCGATACGATTCGCATGGAAGCCCATGAATTCAACGACGTGTTGACTGCTGACACGGAGCCCGGCGCCTCGCGCGTCTGGGTCGAGACGCTGCGCCCGGTCGCTCTCGCCGTTCTTGTGATCGTGCTCGCGGTGGCATCCGTGCGCGGCGCGGGTTGGGTTCCGCTCGTCTCCCACGTCGACCTGGGGATCCACGAGTTCGGCCACCTGCTCGCGATGTGGCTGCCGCGTCTGGCGACCGCGCTTGCCGGTTCGCTCCTCCAGGTGCTCGCTCCCGCTGCGCTGGCGGCGTACTTCTGGTTCGCCCGCCGAGACCTGCCTGCCACGACCGTTCTCGTGGCGTGGCTCGGCGTTTCCCTTCGCAACGTGAGCGTGTACATGGCAGACGCAAACGCGCGCGTCCTGCCCCTATTCGGTGGTCAGGACGGGCACGACTGGGCGTTTATCTTCGGACAGTGGCATGCCCTTGGCTCGGCCGAGCGCATCGCCGGGTTCGTCTCGGTGCTGGGCTTCATCGCGTTCGTTGTGGCACTCGGTCTTGCACTGTGGGGGTTCGCGAAGCCGAGACTCGACGAACATCGCGAAGCAGAACGAAGGGCGCATCTCGAGACCCTTCCTGTGCGTGAGCCAAGGAATCAGCCGCCTGTGGCGTGATACGCTTCTGCCGATCGCTTCGAGAGAGGACTTCCGCGTGGCCGAGTGCGCCTTCCATCCCGGTGTCGAGACGAACGTGCGTTGCACCGAATGCGAACGTCCCATCTGCCCCAAGGATATGGTCCCCACGCCAGTCGGCTACAAGTGCCGTGAGTGCGCGCGTCCCGTGAAGAGCGCCACGCAATTCGTGAAGCCGCGGCAGTGGGGAATCGGCGCTGGCGTTGGGCTCGTCGCGGGCCTCGGCGGCGGCATCCTGATCGGCTGGGTGTTCTTCGTCGGCTTCTGGCTGGTGTACCTCGGGTTCGGGATGCTCGTCGGCGAGGCGGTCAGGCGCGGCACGGGAGGGCATCGTACGCCGGGTGTTGCGGCGCTGGCAGCGGCGTGCGCGCTGCTCGGTGCGGTCGTCGGTGGGTTCGGCATATTCGGGCTCGCGCTGAGCGCGGGAGCTGCGGCCGCCTACGTGCTGTCGAACCGCTGGTAGATCACCGTCACCTGGCACGCGGTTTGCGTTTACGACCGCGTACGCACGATGGGAGGCAGTCTACCTGTGAAGTTCGGCAACGGCATCTTCGGCGTCTATGCGCCGGTCCTGCTGGCAGCGGTGCTCATCATGACCGTGGCGCCGGGCTGCGTCATGCCCTCGTGTGGATTCGTTCGCGGCGCGGCCGTGACCACCTGCGAGCCCCCGCAGCAGCAGTTCAAGTCGGCGTGCGAGCTCGATAGCCAGCACGCCCCCGCCAGCACGCCGTGCAGCAGTGGCGATTGCGACGACGCTTCGATGTCGCACGGCGCGCCCGATGCGAACGTCGCGCAGAGCGCTCAGTTCCCGGCTCCCGCCGCCGCGGCGCTCGCGCAGGCACCCGCCATCTCGCCGGTTGCGCTGCTCGGTCATACGACCGCAGCGGTCCGGCTTCCCGAGATTCCGCCACCCGATCCGCTCGGGGTCCGGCTCCTGGTCTAGAAGCTCCTTGTGTGCGGACGCGTAAGCGCGCCCGTGGTTTTGTCGTTCCCTGACCACAAGGAGTCTCTGTGAACCTGTTCATCCCCATGCTTGGCGTGGGACTCGTCACCAGCATCCACTGCGTGGCGATGTGCGGCCCACTTGTCCTCACCTATGCGGTGAAGGGCGCCGAGGAGGGCCCCTTCGTCAAACGAATGCTCCCGCACTTCGCGTACCAAAGCGCGAAGATCCTGAGCTACATGCTTGTCGGCCTGCTGCTTGGCAGCATCGGGTCGCTCTTCGACCTTGGCGGCCTTCGGGGCTGGGTCTCGGTCATCGCCGGCATCTTCATGGTGTTCCTCGGCATTCAGATGACCGGGTTCTTCCCGTCGCTCAGCCGCTTCGCTGTCAAGCCGCCGAAGGTGTTCGTGAAAGCCGTGAGCTCGCTTCGCAAGAAGGCGGTGGCCGATGAGGCCTCCGGTCACGTGAGCATCGCGACGCCGATCACGTTCGGGCTGCTCACCGGTCTTATGCCCTGCGGTCCGCTCATGACCGCGCAGGTCGCGGCGGCGGGCACCGGCTCGGCCGTGAACGGCGCGCTTGCCATGCTCGGCTTCGGGCTTGGCACCGCACCGCTCATGCTTGGGTTCGGCGCCGTCTCGGGCATGCTGACCTCGACGTTCAAGCGTCGGATGATGGTCGTTGCGGCCATCGTGGTCGTACTGCTCGGCGCCGTCATGCTCAACCGCGGTCTCAACCTCGTCGGTTCGCCCGTGACCGCGCAATCGATCCAGCGCGGCATCGTTGGCACGCCCGCGCCTGCGACCACCGATACGCAGTATGCGACCGGCGCCGACGGTGTCGTCGAGATCCAGCTTGTTATCGAGAACACCCAGTTCGTGCCCCGCGTCGTGAACATCCCCGCCGACACCCCGGTGCGGCTCATCGTCGACAGGCGCGAAGCGAACGCATGCTCAGACCAGATCGCGCTGCCGCAGCTTGGCGTGTTGCAGAACCTTGCCCCGAACGCCAAGACGACCGTAGAGCTGCCGGCAACGAAGGCGGGCAGTTACACGCTCACCTGCGGGATGGGCATGATGGACGGCTTGCTCCAGGTTGGCAGCGCGCCGGTGAGAACGGGCCTGCCGCCTGCTGTGCCGATCTCCGCAGCCGCGATCGTCGTTCTCGGCGGTGGCCTGTGGTGGAGCACGCGCAAGTCAGGCGCAAAGCTCAACCAGAAAGAAGCGCTCGTCATCGGCGTCGCGGTTCTTGCCGCGATCATCGCCGGACTTTCATTCGGCGGCATGTTCAGCCGCTAGACCGCATATCCAGACAGTTCACAAGGAGAAGACAATGAAAGAGAAGACAACCAAGACCGGCAGTCCCGCCCGCTACGTCATCATCACCGCCATCGTCCTCGCGGCGTTCCTTGGCTCGTACAGCCTTGCGGTTGCGAAGGCCGGCAAGACGACGGTCGATCAGGGCACCGCGACCAACCAGGCCGCAACACCCGTCGCCAACGGCGCGGACGGAACGGACTTTAGCTCGGCGTGTGCATGCTGCGGTTCGGGCTCCGGTTCCAGCACGCCGATCGAGGGTGCGGCCACAGTAGAGGGCGACGTCCAGAGGATATCCGTCGACCTCTCCACCGGTTCGTACAACCCGAACACCATCAAGCTCAAGGCAGGCGTTCCCGCCGAGATCACCTTCGGTCAGAGCTCGGGTTGCACCGCGCAGGTGATGTCGAAGGACCTCGGCTTCTTCGAGGACCTCACGGGCGGACCGGTCACCGTGAAGGTTCCGGCGCTCGAAGCGGGCACGTACAGCTTCAGCTGCGGCATGGAGATGGTGTTCGGCAGCATTGTGGTGGAGTAGCAGTTCGCGCACGACCGCTGGCAGATATACCCTACGGGGTACATACGTACAGACACTCTGACGAAGCAAGGTGAGGACAACGACTACCACGAAGACATATCGCGTCGCCGCCGAGGGCATGCACTGCCACTCGTGCGAGATGACCGTACAGAATGAACTGATGCAGGTACCCGGGATCGTGGCCGTCCGTGCCGATGCCGTCGCGGGCACGGTCGACTTTGCGGCCGAGCCGGGCTCGGTGGATTCGGCGGTGATTGCCGCGGCGATTACGGCGGCTGGCTTCACGCCGGTTGATGGCGGCGCGTTCGTTGAAGCGCCCGAGGAGCTTCCGCTTCCCGAAGCTCCCGCACCCGCAGCCGAGGCCGCGTGCGAAACCGGCGCGTGTCCGGTGATTCCTGACGACGATGGCCCCGCACCCGCGCCGGTTGCCGAGGAGGCTGCCACCGCCACGTCGGCGTTCGCAGTCAGCGGTATGACGTGCGCGTCGTGCTCGGCGGTCATCGAGAAAGTCGTCGGCCGCATGCCGGGAGTCGCTGCCGCTAACGTGAACCTCGCGATGGAGCGGCTCGACGTTCGGTTCGACCCGGCCGTGACCACGCCTGCCGCGATTCGCGCGGCTGTCGAGGGCGCGGGCTACGGCGCCACAGAGATCGAACCTGCCGAGACTGCCGCCAGCGGCAAGATCACCTTCGCGGTCACGGGCATGACGTGCGCTTCGTGCGTGGCCGTCGTGGAGAAGACGCTCTCGAAGCTTCCCGGCGTAAAGAGCGCGGTCGTGAACCTTGCGCTTGAGACCGCGACTGTCGACATCGACCCGACCAAGATCGGTCCGGACGAGCTCATCTCGGCTATTGAAGGCGCGGGCTACCACGCGACGCTCAAGGTCGAGACGGCGTCGTTCGCAGATCGCGGTTCGGCGCAACGCGAAGAGCAGGAGCGCTTCCTCAAGGGCGAGCAGCGCATGTTCTACTTCGCGCTCGCGCTGTCGCTTCCGGTGTTCCTCATCTCGATGGTCCCGCCGTTCATGGAGAGCGTGCCGATGGCTGTCGCGAAGTGGCTCACCAGCACGTTCGGTGGCATGTGGGAGCCGATGATGGTCCAGAAGTACATGGCCTTCATCCTTTCCACCCCGGTGCAGTTCATCGCTGGCGCACGCTTCTATCGTGGTTTCTGGCACGCGATCAAGAACCGGACCGGCAACATGGATACGCTCATCGCCATCGGAACCTCGGCGGCGTACTTCTACAGCGTCGCCGCTACGTTCATCCCGTCGCTTTCTGCCGAGCCGGTCTTCTACGAGACCTCGGCGCTGCTCATCACGTTCGTGATGCTCGGCAAGCTGCTGGAGGCTCGTGCAAAGGGTCGTACGTCCGATGCGATCAAGAAGCTGATGGGTCTCGCGCCCAAGACCGCGCGTGTCGTGCGCGGCGGGGCCGAGGTCGACCTCCCGGTCGAGCAGGTCGTTGTGGGCGATATCGTCGTCGTGCGCCCGGGTGAGAAGGTGCCGGTCGACGGCGCGCTCATCGAGGGAAGCTCCTCGGTAGACGAGTCGATGCTCACCGGCGAATCGATTCCGGTTGAGAAGAACGTCGGAGATAGCGTCATCGGCGCCACGATCAACAAGCTCGGCTCGTTCAGGTTCCGCGCCACCAAAGTGGGCGGCGATACCGCGCTTGCGCAGATCGTGAAGCTTGTCGAAGACGCGCAGGGCTCCAAGGCGCCCGTGCAGCGCTTCGCCGATCGCATCAGCGCGGTCTTCGTGCCCGCGGTCGTGGGTGCGTCCGTGCTCACGTTCCTGGTGTGGTTGCTCATCGTCCCCAACTTCGTCGACGCTTCGTTCTACGCGACCGTGACGCCGTTCATCAAGGCGCTGCTCGCTGGCGTGGCGGTTATCGTGGTCGCGTGCCCGTGTGCGCTCGGCCTGGCCACACCGACCGCTATCATGGTCGGCACCGGCAAGGGCGCCGAGAACGGCATCCTTATCAAGACCGGTGAGGCGCTCGAGACAGCGTACAAACTCAACGCCATCGTCTTCGACAAGACCGGCACGCTCACCAACGGCAAGCCTGTGGTCACCGACGTCGAACTAGCGGACGGCCATGAGGTCGAACGCGTCTTCAAGCTGGCTGCTGCGCTGGAGCGCAACTCCGAGCATCCGCTCGCCGAGGCGATCGTCGCGCATGCGAAGGCCACCGGCGTGGACCTGCCGGACGTCGAAGGCTTCTCGGCAATCCCGGGTCACGGCGTCGAAGGCACCGTCATGGGCATGCGTGTGGCGTTCGGTAACCGCAAGCTCATGGCGCGCGAGAACATCGACATCTCCAAGTTCGAGGAGCGCATCTCGGCGCTTGAGGGCGAAGGCAAGACCGTGATGCTCGTTGGTGTTGGCGGCAACAAGCTCGCCGGCATGGTCGCAGTGGCCGACACGCTCAAGGAGAACTCGCGTGAGGCAGTGGAGCGGCTCACCAAGATGGGCGTCGAAGTCTTCATGATCACCGGCGACAATCGCCGCACCGCCGAGGCGATCGCCTCACAGGCAGGCATCGCGCCCGACCACGTGCTCGCCGAGGTGCTCCCCGAGCACAAGGCCGAGGAGGTCGCGAAGCTCCAGGAGCGTGGTCTCAGCGTGGCGATGGTCGGCGACGGCATCAACGACACTCCGGCGCTTGCCCAGGCCGATGTGGGTATCGCGATGGGTGCGGGCACTGACGTCGCCATCGAGACCGGCGGCATCGTGCTCATCAAGAACGACCTGCGCGATGTGGTCACCGCGATCGAGCTCTCGCGCGCGACGATGCGCAAGATCCGCCAGAACTTCTTCTGGGCGCTTGGCTACAACACGCTCGGTATCCCGGTGGCGGCTCTTGGGTTGCTTCGCCCAGAGATCGCCGGTGCGGCGATGGCGCTGTCGAGCGTCAGCGTTGTGACCAGTTCGCTCATGCTGCGGCGCTTCAAGCCGGGCATGGGCCGGTAACAACCAGCTCACCGCGACAGGGGTGGCGCCGAGCGCGCCGCCCCTGTCTTTCGTTGGGTTCTCCTCGCAATCAAAAGTGGTGTTCTTGCCTGACGGCGGTTACGCTAGGTAGGACTTGTCATGCGCGACGAGTCTGTTTGGGGACGGCCGTCGCGCGCCGCATGCGAAAGGGGGTCGCGATGCGCGTCTCGATGCACCGGCGACTACTACCGATGATCGTGGTCCTTGCGCTGATCGCTTCGTTTGTGCCGGTCTTCCCGGCGATCGCTATTCCTGCCGAGCCGAAGACCATCTACGTCGATGCCGTGAACGGCGATGATGTGGGCGGAGACGGCACGGCGGACAATCCGTACATGAGCATCACCGTGGGCTTGGGAGACGCGAACTACGGCGACACGATCGACATAGCCCCCGGCACGTACAGCGTGTCCGAGACGGGAGAGACGTTCCCGCTTCCGATCTCACCCTCCAAGATCACGCTCCAGGGCAGTGACCCGTACGAGTGCATCATCGATGCGGAGTGGAGCGGTGCCATTGCCTGGCTGGCGATCGGCTCGGAGTTCACCGTTTCGGGCCTGACGCTCACGCATGGCGTGGCTGTGAACGGCGGTGCGGTCATGGTCGGCCTCGGCACTCTGACGATGTCCGACTGCGTGCTCACGCAGAACACCGCCCAGAACGGTGGTGCGATCTACGCGGCCGATTCCTTCGTCACGCTCACCGATTGTGAGTTCATTGACAACGGTGAGTCGGCGTTCGATATGCTTCCCGCCGGAATGGCCCCTCAAGACGTTACCGAGTGCTTTGCATGCGGCGCCGTCATGTCACTTGGGGGCACGCTTGACGTCGACGGGTGCACCTTCGGGGGCAACAGCGCCACGGAAGTGGCCGGCGCGATCGGCGCAGAGAGCTCCGACGTAGAGATCGCGGACTCGACCTTCTATGAGAACGAGATCCTGGTCGGCCTGGTGCCGAACGCCGTTCTCGACTTCACGGGCTCCGGTCTAGTGCCGGCTCAAGCCCTGCCCTTCGGCGGGGCCGTGCTTGTAGGCTCGGGCGAGCTGGCGGTCACGGGCTCAGCGTTCTGGAGTAACTCGGCCGTTATCGGTAGCAGTCTAATCGGTATCGATGCGTCCATGACAGTCGAAGGTTGTTGGTTCGAGGGCGATACGACTATGGCGGGTGTCGTCGCGAACATCGGGGACATGTTCTTGAACGCGTCGACGGACGCACTCGGCGAGCTTGCGCCGACTGTTGAGATGCCCGCAACCTCGCTCACCGTCGAAGGCTCTACGTTCGACGGCAACGAAGGTGCACCAATTGCCGCACAGTCGGTGCCTGCGCGGATCAGTAACTGCCTCATCACCAATAACCAAGCGAGTGGAGGCGAAGGCCCAGACCAGGGCGTGCTCCTGTTCTTCGATTCGGATGCCGACATCGTCAATACGACGATCGCCGACAACTCGAGCAGCGGGTTCTCGATCTACTCGACGCTGATGTCGGGTACATCGATCCTGCCCGAGGGCGGTGTTCGTGTGACCAACTCCATCGTCTGGGACGAATTCGCGGAGATGGGTCCGGTCTACGGCGCTGACGTCGCATTCTCGGACCTCTACCCCGCCGACCCGATCGTTCCGGAGTTGGCCGATCCAAGTGTCATCTCCGAGGATCCGATGTTTGCGGATTCCGAATCCGGCGATTACTCACTCGCGGCCGGTTCACCGTGCATCGACACCGGCGTTGACTTCGAACTGGCGCCCGATGCCGACATCGACGGCACGCCCCGTCCGCTTGATGGCGATGCGAGCGGTATCGCCGATTGGGATATGGGTGCGTACGAGTTCGGTGGCATCACCGACGGACGCATCGAGGGTCTCGACCGCTATGAGACAGGCGTTGCGATCTCCGAGGACCACTTCGCTGCTGCGGACACCGCAGTGCTCGCAACGGGCCGCGTGTTCGCTGACGGCCTTGCCGCAGCCGGCCTTGCCGGCGCGTACAACGCACCGGTGCTTCTGACGCAGCCGCGCGCACTGCCGGCGTCCGTTGCCGCAGAGCTGCTGCGTCTCGGCGTCAGCCGGGTCGTCGTGTGCGGCGACCAGCGCGCGATTTCCGACGCCGTTGTCGCCCAGGTTGAGGCGCTCGGCGAGATCGAAGTCCAGCGCATCGGCGGCGTCGACCGCTACGAGACTGCCGCCATGATCGCGGACGAGATCGTCTCCGTGACCGGCGAGGATCCGGCGCTCGTGTTCGTCGCTCGCGGCGACACGTATCCCGACGCGCTCGCCGTCTCTCCGATCGCGTGGGCGCACAGCGCGCCGATTCTGCTCGTGCGGCCGGAGGAGCTTCCGCGCTACACGGTCGACTACCTGCTCGGCCTCACGGGTGCGACCCGCGGCGTCATCGTTGGCGGCAGTGCCGCCGTCTCGACCGACGTCCAGGGCGACATCGCGGCGCAGGCAGCACCGACCTTCGAGCGCATCAGCGGTGTCGACCGCTATGACACCGCCGCTGAGGTCGCGTACTGGGCCGACGACGAGGGCCTTGCTGGCTTCGGGGTCACTGGCGTTGCGACCGGCGAGGACTTCGCCGATGCGCTCTGCGCCGGCCCGGGCCTGGGCTCATCGGGTGGCGTGCTGCTGCTGACGCCGCGTCACACCGCCGCGCAGGCAGCGCTCGACGCCATCAGCGCCTACGCGCCTTCGATCTCGGCGCTGCAGATCTTCGGCAGCGGAGCGGCGATCGATGAGGATGTCGCCATCGAGCTGGATGCCGCCCGGCGCGGTTAAGCTCGGCAGAACCTCGCTATGACGGGCCGCATCCCTCGGGGTGCGGCCCTTCTCTTGTGTTCGGGTCCCTTCGGCACTAAACTTCGACAAGTATCGAACTAAGGAGTCGCCATGGCCGTCATGACACGCAATGCCCCTGCACCCGCTGCGCTGGACGAGGCGGCGCTCGACGCCGCGCTCAAGGCGCTCGCGTCTGCGCAGCGCCGAGAAATTCTCCGGTTCCTGGCATCGCGTGCGGCCGAGTCGGGCAAGACATGCTGCACGCAGGACGAGGTGTGCGCGTGCAAGCTCTCTGAGCACCTCGGCCTCGTGGCATCCACCGTCTCGCATCACATGTCCGTTCTGAAGGACGCGGGTCTTGTCTCGGCACGCAAGGATGGCACCTGGGTCTACTACTCGGTGATCCGCGATGCGCTTGCCGCCGTCGCTGCCGAGATCAACACGCTCTAGCGTCTGTCACGTTCCATCGTTAGAAAGGTCGGTCATGGTCATCAAGATCCTGGGTTCGGGTTGCGCCAACTGCCACAAGCTTGAGGAACTCGCCCGCAAGGCGGTCGAGGAACTCGGCATAGACGCGACGTTCGAGAAAGTCACGGAGTACCCCGAGATCATGGCGTTCGGCATCATGTCGACGCCGGGCCTCGTGGTGGACGATTCGGTGAAGATGTCGGGTCGCGTTCCCACGTACGAGCAGGTCAAGCGACTGATTGCCGAGGCGCGCTAGAGCATGGATGTCTTCGCACCGCTTCAATGGATCGCCGACCGGATCACCTACGACCTCGTCGGTCTCTCGCCTGAGAGCAAAGCCGGCTCTGCGCTCGACTTCTTCCTGTACGACGTGCCGAAGGTGCTCCTGCTGCTTGCGGTCGTCATCTTCGCGGTCGCCATCATCCGATCGTTCTTCCCGCCGGAGCGCACCCGCAAGATGCTGTCGCACTCGCGTCTGTATGCGGGCAACGTGGCAGCGGCACTGCTCGGCATCGTGACGCCGTTTTGCTCCTGCTCGGCGGTACCGCTGTTCATCGGCTTTGTCGAGAGCGGCGTGCCGCTCGGCGTGACGTTCTCATTCCTGGTGGCGAGCCCCATGATCAACGAAGTCGCGATCATCCTGCTCTTCGGGCTCTTCGGCTGGAAGATCGCGGCGCTCTACGTGGTGTCGGGACTCTTCATCGCGATCACCAGCGGCATCATCATCGGCAAGCTGGGCCTTGAGAGCTGGGTCGAGGAGTACGTCTACCAGATCCGGATGGGCGATGCCGGTGAGCTACCCGAGCAGACCTGGCCCGAGCGCTTCACCTACGCCCGCGGTTACGTCGCGGAGATCGTCGGCAAGGTGTGGCCGTATGTGGTTGTGGGCATCGGCATCGGTGCCGTCATGCACGGCTACATCCCCGATGACTTCCTCGTGCAGTACGCCGGGCCGAACAACCCCTTCGCCGTGCCGATAGCGGTGCTCATCGGCGTGCCGCTCTACAGCAACGCCGCCGGCGTGATCCCGCTCGTGAGCGTGCTCACCGAGAAGGGGATGGCGATGGGCACGGTGCTCGCCTTCATGATGGCCGTCGTCGGGCTCTCGCTTCCCGAGGCGATCATCCTGCGAAAAGTGCTCAAGCCCAAGCTCATCGCCGTGTACTTCGGCATCAACGCGATCGGGATCGTAGCGATCGGCTATCTGTTCAACGCGGTGCTTCACTAGGCGGACCTCGGATGCAAACGGCAAGGAGACACCATGGATGAGATCATCGTCTACGTGGTAGACGAGCCCTGCGGTTGAAGCGGCGACAGCTGCGGCAACGACATCGCTGTAATCCTCGGCACTGAGTCTGAGGGTACGTGTTGCGAGGTCACGTCGCAGGATCCTCTCCAGGTTCTGGAGAATGCGCTCGAGTCCGCCAACGAGCGGCCCATCACCATCGTGTCGACCGACATCTACGGCGTGCAAGGCGACGCACGCCATGCCGCGCTTGATGCGCTGATAGGCGGCGCCACGCTGCCGTACGTGATCGTGGACGGCAGCCTGGTGTGCACGGGCGCCATCGACGTCGCAGCGACGGTGGAGCGGGTGCGCGGCATCTAGCACGGATCGAGCGGATGTGCGACCGTGGGGTCGTCAGCACGCGACGAAAGGATCCGCCATGGAGGCGACCGTAAAGCCCGCCGAGAAGAAGCGAATGGGCGTGTTCGAGCGCTACCTCTCGCTATGGGTCGCGCTGTGTATCGTGGCAGGGACGCTCATCGGCAACTCCTGGCCTGGAGTTGCGACATGGCTCTCGAAGTTCACGTACGCGCAGATCTCGATCCCGGTCGCCGTCCTAATCTGGCTCATGATCTACCCGATGATGCTGCAGATCGACTTCGCGTCGCTCAAGCGGGTCGGGGAGCGCAAGCAGGGACTCGTCGTCACCACGGTCACTAACTGGCTCATCAAGCCGTTTACCATGTACGCGATCGCGTGGTTCTTCTTCAACGTGGTGTTCAAGGTCTGGATTCCCGTGGAGCTCGGGCGTGAGTATCTCGCGGGCGCTGTGCTGCTTGGCGCCGCGCCGTGTACCGCGATGGTGTTCGTCTGGTCCTATCTTGCCGACGGCGACCCGGCGTACACGCTGGTGCAGGTCGCGGTGAACGACCTCATCCTGCTCGTAGCCTTCGCCCCGATCGTGATGTTGCTGCTCGGCCTGAGCGATATCGTCGTGCCGTACGACACCGTCTTCCTCTCGGTGGTGCTCTTCGTGGTCGTTCCGCTCGTTGCTGGGTGGATCTCGCGCGTGCAGCTGATCAAGCGCAAGGGCATCGAGTGGTTCGAGCACACGTTCCTGCCCTCGCTCGCACCCGTCACGATCACCGCGCTGCTCGCAACGCTCGTCATCATCTTCATCTTCCAAGGGCAGACGATCGTCGCGAACCCGTTCCACATCCTGCTGATCGCGGTGCCGCTGATCATCCAGACGTACCTCATCTTCGCGATCTCGTACGGCTGGGGGTGCGCGTGGCGTCTGCCGCATGCGGTGGCAGCTCCGGCCGGGTTCATCGGCGCATCGAACTTCTTCGAGCTGGCAGTGGCCGTGGCGATCGCGCTCTTCGGACTAACCTCGGGTGCGACGCTCGCAACGGTCGTCGGTGTGCTCACCGAGGTGCCCGTGATGCTGTCGCTCGTGTGGATAGCGAAGAAGACCCGACCCTGGGCCGAGAACCGCGCTGTCTAGTTCACGTTGATGAGCGAGTCGGTAGGCGCGAACGCATCACTGAGCTCTGGCACGTCGGCCACAGGCACGACCTCGGTCCAGAGGTCCTGACCGTACTCCTCGAAGCCGGGGATCTGCACGCGTCCGTCGAGCCGACTCTCGATGCGCTCAAGCAGTGTGGTGCGCGACACGTCGGCGTCGCTCGCCAGCACGATGATGTTGCGGTTGACCTCGCTTGTTGTGTCGGCACCGATACCGATCGGGAACGCCCACACGTGATCCCAGACGCCGCTCGCCGTGCGGTACATGCTGCGGAAGAGATCGCTTTGCGCGCCCTGCACCGGCGAGATCACGTTGTACGCCACCACGCCGTCAGGCGCCAGCCGCGCCTTCACCTCGCCGAAAAACTCCTTCGTCGTGAGGTGGAAGGGGAGCGAGTCGGCGTAGTACGCATCCACGATGATGATGTCGTACGTCTCCTCGGTGGTCTGAACGTAGCGGCGGGCATCGGCGACGGTCGTGCGCAGCCGCGAGTCCTCCGGTAGGCCGAAGTATCGCTCGGCGACGTCCACGACGACCGGATCGATCTCCACAGAGTCGATCCGCATCTCCGGATAGTCGTGCCACATGCGTTTGGTGACCGCGCCGGCACCAAGGCCGAGGACGAGCACTCGCTTCGCATCCGGCTTCACTGCAAGCGCTAAGTGTAGGTAGTTGGGGTACTCGATGAGGCTGCTGTAGCCATCCGAGAGATCGATCATCGACTGGCGGCTCTTGTCGAAGCGCAGCGAGCGCGCCCCGCCGGCCTCGGTCACGGTGATGCGGTGATATTGCGTGTCGGCGCGGAAGAGCACCTGCTCGCCGTCGGCGTTCACGCTTGCCGGCTCGCTCACCACCAGGAACATCGCGATCGCTGCGGCACTGCCGAGGAGCGCGAGCGCGAGCACCGCGCTTGTCGAGCGCATGCCGAGTTCGCGCGGCGCCAGCTCGGGCTCCTCCTCGGGGGTGAGCCCGAGGGTGAGCAGCGCCGTGAGGGCGAGCAGTGCGCCGATGCCGACGATGAGCGGCTCCACCTGCAACAGCGGTATGAGCCAGAACGAGGTAGCCAGCGTACCGACGATGCTGCCGGCCGTCGACACCGCGTAGAGGCTGCCTGCCGAGCGACCGATGTGCGAGATACCGTTGGCCGCTGCCAGGCGAACGCCCATTGGCGAGACCATCGCGAGGAGCAGCGCCGGTCCGAAGAAGATGAGTGTTGTGGCCACGAGCGGCCCCAGCCGCGGACCGAGACCCGCCGACCACTCGAGGCACGCGTTGGCGGCGAGCGGGCAGAGCGCGGTCCAGAGGCCGGCGGCGGCGATCACCACGCCGAGGCTTCTGGGGGCGCCGTAGCGGTCGGCGACGCGACCGCCCAGCCAGTAGCCGATCGAGAGCGCGATCATGAAGCTCGAGATGACGCTGCCCCACACGAAGATGGAGTTGCCCATCGTGGGGGCAAGCACGCGCGCGCCCAGGAGCTCGAGGCCCATGAGCGCTGCACCACACAGGAAGACGACCGCGTTGAGAATCATGATGGTTCATCATTCTGCACCAATACGGGAATACCTGCGGTGAGTGGTCTGCGCGCCGCTACAATTGACGGTGACGACGGTACGGGGAGGACGCGTGGACGAGATCGAGATCCGGTTCGAGCCAGAAGGCGTGACGGTTCGTGTCGCCCCCGGGACGACAGCACACGCAGCAGCCCATGCGGCAGGTGTCGCCATGGACGCGCCGTGTGGTGGTCTCGGCCGCTGCGGTCGCTGCGTGGTGCGCGTTGAGGGCGAGGTCACGCCGCCAACGGTGGACGAGATCACGCTGCTCGACACCGCGCAGGTTGCGCGCGGCGTGCGTCTTGGCTGCAGGGTCAGACTGCTTGGCGACGCCGTCGTGAGCGTGGCCGCGCCGGGCTCGATACGTATCGTGGACGAGGGCGTCTCGGCGGGCGTTGATGTCGAGTACCCGTCAGACCGCGGCATCGAGCCCATCGACGGGCGCCCGTATCTGCTCGGCGGCGTCGTCGACATCGGAACGACCACAATCGCAGCGTCGATCGTCGACCTCGAGAACGGCGACGAACTCGTGCGCGGAGGCGCGCTCAATGTGCAGTACCCGTGGGGCGCCGATGTGATGACGCGCGTGACGATGGCGATGCACGAAGGCGGCGAGATCCTTCACCGCCCGCTCGTGCAGCAGGTGGAGCGCATACTTCTTGCGCTGCTGGAGCCGCTCGAAGCGCTGCCCGAGGATATACGGGAGATCGCCATCGCCGGCAACACCGCCATGACCGGATCGTTCGTTGGCGCGGACCTCTCGCCGCTCGCCTCGGCACCGTACGAAGGTGCGATGATCGACCCTGTGTACGTCTCGGCGGGGCGCCTTGGCATGGAGCACCTCACGCAGGCGAGCTGCTACACGCTGCCGGGCATCTCGGCATTCGTGGGCGGCGACATCGTGGCGGGGCTGCTTGCCACCGCACCCGACCCCGTCGAGGGACCCGTTCTGCTGCTCGATCTTGGCACGAATGGCGAGCTGGTGCTCGTCACGACCGATGGGATGGTGGCGGCGTCGGCCGCCGCCGGTCCGGCGCTTGAGGGCGCGGGCATCGAGTCGGGGATGCGTGCCGAGCCGGGCGCTATCGAGCGCGTGTGGCTTGAAGACGGCGACATCCGCATCGCCACGATCGGCGGCTTCCAGCCGGTCGGCATCTGCGGCAGCGGTGCACTCGACCTCGTGGCCGCGCTGCTCGCATCGGGCGTGCTCGACCCGAGTGGTCGACTGCACGCCGACGATGGTGACGCGCTCGGCCGCCGCGTGTTCGAGCGCGACGAAGTACGCGCGTTCGTGGTGGACGCCGATGCTGGCATCGTGATCACACAGAAAGACATCCGCCAGATCCAGCTTGCGAAGGGTGCGGTCCGCACCGCGATCGACCTCCTGCTTGCCGAGGCGAGCCTCGTCCCCGGCGACGTTCGCGAGGTGCTCGTCGCGGGCGGCTTCGGCCTGCACGTCGACGGGCGCACGCTGGCGGGTCTCGGCATGGTGCCCGAGGAGTGGACGGAGCGTCTCACCTTCGTGGGCAACACCTCGAAGGAGGGTGCGCGTATCGCGCTTGTGAGCAGCGCTGCCAGGCGTCGTGCCGAGGCGATCGCGGGCGCCGTCCGGACGCTCGAGCTGGCGTCGCATCCGGAGTTCCAGCGGCGCTACATCGCGTCGCTCGATTTCCCGGCGTAGCCGGAGACCCGCAGGGGAACACAGTAGCAAGACGGTAGTCCGCGAAGGAGGATCACGATGCTCTTCGGAATCACGATTCCGCCGGTCGCCTTGCTCTTGGGAGGCCTCACGCTCTTCGCACTGCTCGCGTTCCAGGTGCTGGTCGGACTCCGCAAGATCAAGTTCAAGGGTGCTCTTCACATGAAGGTGCACAAGTTCACAGCGTACGCGATGCTTCTCTTCGCGGTCTTCCATGCAACCGCAGCGCTTGCGTATCTCGGCTACATCTAGCGTGTGAGAAGGGCCTCGCAGTTCGCGAGGCCCTCTTCGTCGTGCCCGTGTCCGCAGCGTCTCTACAGGCAGTCGTGCAGGCGGAGCCTGATCTGGTCGGGGATACCATCCCCGTCGGGGATGCAGACTTCGTCACAGTCTCTGATACGGTCGCGGGTCTGGTCGGCCGCGAGCAGGCACGAACCGTCCTTGAGCCGTTCCTGGAGCCGGTCCTGATCGCGCAGCACGTCGCCATTGGCGACTGCGAGCGAACCGGCGGCGATCGCGAGCGTCATGACACCGATCACGACGCGTCTCGGATACAACATGTCGGAACCTCCCTTCCACATGATGTGCCGAACAGGAAGGGAAACGCGACGGTCGGGGCGCACGATACGACGGGCGAGGACGTAGGGCGGAAGGGCGGCTCCGGAACGCGGATGCAAGGATTTCTGCCGCTCGGCACGCGACTTTACCGCCGACCTTCGCGGTCGCGTACAATGCACGCATAGCCACGCGTTCGGCGCCTTGTGCGCATCGCTGCGGCTGTCCGCTACGACGCTCCGGGAGGAATCCACGTGCAGCCGCTCGAACTCAAGCCAGACGCACAGGGGAAAGTCCGCGACATTTTCGACCTGGGTGGCGAGCTGCTGATCGTCGCGACCGACCGCATCAGCGCGTTCGACGTCGTGCTTCCCGATCCCATCCCGTACAAGGGTGAGGTGCTCACGCGCATCTCCCGGTTCTGGTTCGACCACCTCGCTGGTGTCGTGCAGAACCACCTCATCTCGGCAGATGTCGAGGACCTGCCCGAGGAGTACGCGGCGTACGCCGACTCGCTTGCCGGGCGCTTCATGCTCGTGCGCAAGGCCGAGGTGTTCCCGATCGAGTGCATTGTCCGCGGATACCTCGCGGGCAGCGGCCTCAAGGAGTATCGCGATCGCGGTACCGTGTGCGGCCAGGCGCTGCCGGCGGGCCTCGTCGAGTCGCAGAAGCTACCCCAGCCTATCTTCACGCCGTCGACCAAGGCTGCCATCGGCGATCATGACGAGAACATCAGCTTCGAGCGCATGGTGGAGATCATCGGCGAGAAGCACGCCACGCAGCTTCGCGACGTGTCGATCGAGCTCTACGAGCGCGCAGCCGAGCACGCGGCGCTTGCCGGCATCATCATCGCGGACACCAAGTTCGAGTTCGGGCTCATCGACGGCGAGATCGCCCTTGTCGACGAGGTCCTCACGCCGGATTCGTCGCGCTTCTGGCCCGCAGATACGTACGAGCCCGGTCATAGCCAGCCGTCATTTGACAAGCAGTTCGTGCGCGACTGGCTCGAGGCGAGCGGCTGGGACAAGAAGTCCGCTCCGCCTTCGCTGCCCGAGGACGTCATCACCATCACCGCCGAGAAGTACATCGAGGCGTACGAGATGATCACCGACGAGCCCTTCGTCCCGGAAGGGGACTGACATGGCACGACGTTCTCCCATGAACGAGCGGTACCAGAAGCAGAACGCGCACGCGGGCAAGACCCGCAAGAGCGCTTCCTCGGCCAAGCCGAAGCGTGAGGCGGGCACGTACGCGAGCTCGCCTGCGAAGAAGGCGCCTGCCAAGAAGAAATCGTCCTGGTCGGAGATGGTTCCGAGCACGCCCGAGATCAAGAAGTGGCGCCGCATCTGGTACGTGCTTCTGGTCATCGCTGTCGCCGGATTCGGCGTCGCGTACTGGGGACAGAAGATCACCAACACCACCATGGCGACCGTCGGATTCGTTATCGAGCTCACTGCCGTGGGCATCGCGATCGCCATCGACCTCGTCGTGATCCGCAAGCTGCGCACCGAGGCCATCAAGGAGCGCGCTGCTGGCAAGAAGGGCAAGTCCGTCGACAAGACCTCGACGAAGGCCGACAACGGGAAGGCGGCATCGGACGCAGGGAAGGACCCTTCGTGAACCTGAAGAGCGTCCCACCTCGCGTCCGGGGCTATATGTACATCGCATGGACTGGCATGGCGCTGGGGGCCCTCGGGGTGCTCGGCTTCGTGCTCTCGTTCTTCCAGGTGGGCAGCCGGGCTGTTGCCGAGGCGGACCTCGCCGCCGCGACGCCGTGGTTCGCGTACATATCGATCTTCGTCTGGGTCATCGGCCTGACGGTCGCCTGGTACGGACGACGCAAGCTGGACGCGGCCGTGCGCGAGCGCAAGAAGGAGCTCGCGGATGCCGCACGGGTGGAACTCGACTGAAGGAGCTACATCGCATGGCACGGTTTCAGATCTTCGTGACATACAAGAAGGGCATCTTCGATCCGCCCGGCGCCACCGCCGAACGCGCGCTCGTGAGCCTCGGGTACGACGAGGTCTCCTCGGTGAAGATCGGCAAGTTCATCCAACTGGAGGTCGCTGACGGCACCTCCGAGGAGCGTGTCGTCGAGATGTGCGGCAAGCTGCTCGCCAACCCGGTGATCGAGGACTTCCGTATCGAGCCGGTCGAGGAGGCGTAGGTATGCGCTTCGGCGTCGTCATCTTCCCGGGCAGCAACTGCGAGCAGGACGTCATTCACGCCGCGCACGTCCTCGGTCACGAGGCCGATTTCGTCTGGCACGGCGACACGGACCTCTCCGGCTTCGACGCGATCGTGCTGCCGGGCGGTTTCAGCTACGGCGACTACATCCGCTGTGGTGCGGTCGCACGATTCTCGCCGGTCATGGCCGAAGTCGTGCGCTTCGCCGAGCGAGGCGGACCGGTCATCGGTATCTGCAACGGCTTCCAGATTCTCACCGAGGCGCACCTGCTTCCCGGCGCGCTCCTGCGCAACCGCGGTCTCAAGTTCATCTGCAAGCAGACCACGCTCAAGGTCGAGGCGAGCGCCTGCCAGTGGATGGATGCGGCGCCCGGAACGCTGCTGCGCATCCCGATCAATCACAATGAAGGCAACTACATCTGCGATCCAGAGACGCTTGCGCGCATGGAGGCGAACGGCCAGATCGTCCTGCGCTACTGCGAGCCTGACGGGTCGCGCGCCGAGGGTGGCAGCGCCCCCAACGGCGCCCTCGATGACATCGCCGGCATCTGCAACGAGCGCGGCAACGTCTTCGGGCTTATGCCGCACCCGGAGCGTGTCGTGGACCCGGCCGTCGGGATCACCGACGGTGCGGTCGTCTTCACGTCGATCGCGAAGCGTCTGGCGGAGGTGGGGTAGATGCACGGCAACACGCTTGCGGGGCCCGGGATCATCTTCTTCCAGGTGCTCACGTTCGTGCTGGTGGTCGGCTCGCTCGCGATGATCGTGCACGCGCTTTCACGCAAGGCCGATCGCTGGGCACACCCGTGGACGCGCTTCATCTGGGTCGGCCTTGGTGCCGCCTGGGCGCTTGCGCTCGTCTTCGCGCTTATCTGGCGCAACGACACCACGTTCACCGTCGTTGGCATCGCGTTCGTCGTGATCCTGGTGACCGAGGTCGCCTACCTGTTGCGCGTCGTGTTCCCGGCGCACACCGCAGCTGCGATTCCCGCCGAGGCGCCGGTGTCCGAGCCTTTGGCCGACGCCATTGTCATTTCCGAGACGACCACCGAGGAGCAGTCGCCTGATGCGTGAGGACCTCGCCCCTGAACTTGCACCGCAGCTCGCCGTCGAGCTTGGCCTCAAGCCTGCCGAGTACGACAAGGTCGTCGAGATCCTCGGCAGAACGCCGACGGTGACCGAGCTGTACATGTACTCGCTCATGTGGAGCGAGCACTGCAGCTACAAGCACTCGCGCAAAGCGCTCCGCATGTTCCCGACCGAGGGGGAGCACGTGCTCCAAGGCCCCGGCGAGAATGCCGGCGTCATCGGCGTCGGGGACGGCTGGGCGCTTGCGTTCAAGATGGAGTCGCATAACCACCCCTCGGCCATCGAGCCGTACCAGGGCGCGGCAACCGGCGTGGGCGGCATCATCCGCGACATCTTCACGATGGGCGCGCGCCCGATCGCGTCGCTCAACTCGCTCAGGTTCGGGACGCTCGACAAACCGCGGCAGCGCTACCTCTTCGAGGGCGCGGTCGCGGGCATCGGCGGCTACGGCAACTGCCTCGGCGTGCCGACCGTCGGCGGCGAGGTGTACTTCGACGAGGCGTACGAAGGCAACTGCCTCATCAACGCGATGTCGCTCGGCCTCATGCGCGAAGAGAAGCTCACCAGCGCAGTCGCGTCCGGCCCCGGCAACCTCGTGCTGCTCATCGGCTCCACGACTGGCCGAGACGGTATCGGCGGCGCATCCACGCTCGCCAGCCAGGAGTTCGACGAGAAGGCCGAGGACAAGCGCCCCAGCGTGCAAGTCGGCGACCCGTTCGAGGAGAAGCTGCTCATCGAGGCGTGCCTCGAGCTGCTCGAAGAAGGGCTCCTCGTGGGTCTCGGCGACCTTGGCGCTGCGGGGCTGACCTCCTCGGCAAGCGAGATGGCAAGCCGCGGCGGCGTGGGGCTCGACATCGATGTCACGAAGATCCCCGCGCGCGAAGACGCGATGAAGCCCTTTGAGTTCATGGTCTCAGAGAGCCAGGAGCGCATGCTCGCGGTGCTCGTGCCCGAGAACCTCGAAGCCGCGCAGGCGGTCTGCACCAAGTGGGGCCTGCGCTCGACGGTCATCGGTACCGTTACCGACACCGGGCGCTTCGTCGTCCGTGAGGGCGACGAGATCGTGGCCGACATGCCGGCCGCCACGCTCGCGCACGACGCGCCGATCTACGACCCGGCCAAGGAGCGTCCTGCATACCTCGACGAGGTCCAGGCGTTCGACCCGGTCACGGAGCTCGATCACCCCGGGTGCGAGTACGTGCTCGACGACATCGTGCTGGCGCTGCTCGCGAGCCCCAACGTCTGCTCGCGCCGATGGATCTGGCAGCAGTACGACCACCAGGTCATGCTCAACACCGTTGTGCTCCCGGGAGGCGATGCGGCGGTCTTGCGTATCGGCGACACCGGCCGAGGCGAGATGACCGGGCGCGGCGTCGCCGTCTCAAGCGACTGCAACGGTCGCTACTGCTACCTGGACCCGTACGTAGGCGCGCAGATCGCGTTCGCCGAGGCGGCGCGCAACGTCGCATGTTCCGGTGGCACGCCGGCAGCCATCACCGACTGTCTCAACTTCGGCAATCCCGAGAAGCCCGAGGTCTTCTGGACCTTCTACGAGGCCATCCGCGGTCTGTCGGACGCGTGCCGGGCGTTCGGTGTGCCGGTCATCAGCGGCAACGTGAGCTTCTACAACGAGAGCTTCGGCTCACCGATCTACCCGACGCCGACCGTCGGCATGGTCGGCGTGATGGAGGACGTCTCCAAGCATTGCACCGTCGCGTTCAAGGATGAGGGTGACGTGATCTTCCTGCTTGGCGAGACCGAGAACGAGATCGGCGGCAGCGAGTACCTCAAGCTTGCTCACGGCGTTGTCTCGGGCAAACCGCCGGCACTCGATCTGGAACTTGAGCAGGCGGTGCAGGCCACCGTGCTTGCGGCGATCGATGCGAGCATCGCGAAGTCCGCGCACGATTGCTCGGAGGGCGGACTCGCCGTCACGCTCGCCGAGTGCTGCATGGCCGGTGACCTGGGCGCCGACATCCACCTGGATGACGACCTGCCCGCGTATGCCTCGCTCTTCTCGGAGACGCAGAGCCGTATCGTGGTGACGACTTCGCCGGAGAACGCCGAGCGGCTCGTGGAGCTCGCGCTTGCGAACGAGATCCCGTACTCGGTGATAGGCACCGTCGGCGGAGATCGCCTAAGCGTTGAAGACAAGGTTGGTGTCACGCTCTCGCAGCTGCGAGAGGCGTGGGAGCCGGCTTTGGAGCGTGCGCTCGCGGGCTCGTAGCCAGGCAGTTTTGGTGTGAACGGCTTCACATACGGATAAACGGACATAAAGGCAGACGAACGGTCGGAAATCGCCGACGACCGTTCGTCTGATTGCATTTCAGATACCGCTCATCTTCGCCGATGAACCGTTTGACGTCCCCGGCAAGGACGAAGAACGTTGAAACGGCTCAGGGGTGAGGGGTGTTGGCAATGAAGGCATACAAGAGGATCTTCGCAGTACTGCTGGCGGCGGTGCTGGTCGTGGTTCTCGGACTCGGGTCTGGCTCGGCCTTCGGGCTTGAGGCGCCCGTATTCGGCGAATCGACCATGATGCAAGACCCGGCTGCGCCGCGTGATGTCGCAGTGGCCGACTTCAATGAAGACGGCTACGACGATGTCGTAAGCGCAGTCATGGGTACGGATGCCGATCCGGCGGGTGTTGCGATATCGCTCGGCGGCGCCGACCCGGTGCTCTCCGCACCTGTGATGATCGGTGTGGGTGGAGCGACGTGGTCGGTCGTCACTGCTGATTTCGATCACGACGGCCACGCAGATATCGCCGCCTCGCTGGCCGACGGCGTCGGTGTCGCGGTGTTGCTCGGTCATGGTGATGGAACGTTCGGCGATGCGGCGACATACATGACGAGCAGCGCGGTCCGCGGCATTGCGGTTGCGGACATGAACACCGACGGATGGCTCGATATCGTCGGCGCAGAGCCCGGGTATCCCGGAGTCGTGGTTCTGACCGGCGAAGGCGGCGGGTTCTGCGTGGGCGAGTTCACCGTTGCGGGCGCGGATAACATGCTCGAGCTTGCGGTCGGTCAGCTTGCCGGTGACGCTCTCGCCGACCTTGCGGTCGTCGACAACTTCGGTTCGTGCGTCGTGGTGCTGGAGAACACGGGCTCGGGTTTCGCCCGGGTCGCCACGCTCGCCACAGGTGAGCAGCCGCGCGCTGTAGCCGTCGCGGACTTCGACAACGATGGTAACGATGACGTAGCGGCGTCCAGCAGCATCGCGTCTGACGTCGAGATCTTCCTCGGCGACGGCCTTGGCGGATTCTCCGATCCCACTATCGCCGCAGCCGGCGAGGATGCCCGCACCGGCGCCATTGCCGCGGTCGACCTTGATGGAGACGGCGACATGGACTTGCTCGCGGTGAACGCCACAACCGGAGCGCTCGTGGCGTTCGAGAACGACGGCAGTGGCGTGATCGTAGCCATCGAGAGCTCTTCGGTCGCGTCCGGGCCGACTGCGCTCGCGCTCGGCAACCCAAATGGCGACGACGTCATGGATATCGTGATCGCGGACTACGGCGACGGATGCGTCCGAGTGGTTCCGTCTCCGCAGACCATCATCATGAGCACCTACAGGCTTCCCGAGCCCGTCCCCAACACGCTCGACACGCTTGAGGTCGCAGGTGCCACCCGGTACGAGACCGCCATCGAGGCTTCTAAGCTGGCGTTCGAGGGCGGCAGTGATCACGTGGTCATCGCAAGCGGCGAGAACTGGCCCGACGCGGTCACCGCTTCTGCACTGGCCGGTCGCCTGCACGCCCCGCTGCTGCTCACCCGCAAGGATGCGCTGCCGCAGGTTGTCGCTGACGAGATCTGGCGCCTCGGTGCGGCAGACGCTGTCGTGATCGGCGGAGAAGCTGCCGTGTCCGAAACGGTCGTAGACGCTCTCAAGCCGCTGGTCGGCACCGGCGTGGTCAGCCGACTTGCTGGTGCCACCCGGTACGAGACCGCAGACGCAGTCGCCAGCGAGGTCATCGCGCTTGCCGGTGACACGTACGACGGCCGTGCATTTGTGGCAACAGGTCGCGCCTTCGCGGACGCGCTGGCTGCTTCGCCTCTGGCGAACGCGAGCGGTGCCCCGGTCTTCCTGACGCCGCCAGAAGGTCGCGCAGGTCTGCAGGATGAGATGCTCAACGGTGGCGTCACCAACGTCATCATCCTCGGCGGGCTTCCCGCGGTGGGCGCGGACGTCGAGGCCGAGATGGTCGCTGCATTCAACGTCGAGAACGTGGCCCGTCTTGCCGGTCCCGATCGGTATGCGACCGCGGCTCTGGTCGCCGGGTACGGCGTCAGCACCTTCGGTCTTGGCTGGGACGGCGTTGGTATCGCGACCGGCACGAACTTCCCGGACGCGCTTGCCGGCGGGACCATGCTTGGTTCGCGCGGTTCGGTCATGCTTCTGAGCACACCGGACACCCTCTCGGCTCCTGTCGGTCAGGCTCTCAGCGAGCACGCCGATGAGATCAACACCGTTGTCTTCCTGGGCAGCACGCAAGCCATCACTCTGGTGACCCGTGATGCTGCAACCAGTGCCCTAAGGTAGCGCGGTCCCGCCACCGCGCCCTTAAGCCCCCAGGGACCCGTCGCCGCCCGCGACGGGTCCCGCGCCTTGCGCGCAATCGTGGTATGCTACCGCGCATCAGCCCACCTCAAGCAGGAGTCTCCCGTCGCATGGACCTTAATTCGCCCGTCTCGGTCGAGCAGTCCTCGCAAGAATGGATACTGGAAGAGCGTCCCGATCGTCCTGAAGAAGCGTGCGGCGTATTCGCCGTCTATGGCCCGGGTGAAGACGTAGCACGACTCACCTACTTCGGACTCCATGCGCTGCAGCATCGCGGCCAGGAATCGGCGGGCATCGCGGTCGCCGACGGTCACACGCTCACTGTCGTGAAGAGTCTCGGCCTCGTTCCGCAGGCCTTTAAAGAGAGCGACCTCGCGACGCTGCAGGGTCACCTCGCCATCGGACACACGCGGTACTCCACGACGGGATCGAGCAGCGCGTGGGAGAACGCACAGCCGATGGTCTCCTCGATCGGCAGCACCACCATCGCGCTTGCGCACAACGGCAACCTCGTCAACACGGTGGAGCTGCGTGACGCGCTGAAGGACCGCGGTATCCGCTTCCGCTCCACCACCGACTCCGAGGTCATCGCGACCCTCGTCGACCACTTCACGCAGCAGCACGGTTCGATCCGCGGCGGCATCCGCGAGACGATGAAGTACGTCCGCGGCGCATACTCGGTCGTCCTCATGTCCGAGGAGGCCGTCTATGCATTCCGCGATCCGTACGGTGTGCGTCCGCTTTCCCTCGGCAAGCTCAACGACACCTGGGTCATCGCTTCCGAGACGTGCGGTCTCGACATCATCGGTGCGGAGTACGTGCGCGACATCGCCCCGGGCGAGATGGTGAAGATCGGCCCCGAGGGCCTCGAGTCCGAGCAGGCCGTCCCTGCCGAGAAGCCCAGCCTCTGCATCTTCGAGTTCATCTACTTCGCGCGCCCCGACAGCGTGCTCAACGACTGCAACCTGTACGAGGCCCGCATGCGCATGGGCGCGGCGGTAGCGCGCTCCTCGGCAGTGGAGGCTGACATCGTCATCGGCGTACCGGACTCCGGCGTGCCCGCCGCCGTCGGCTACGCCAAGGAGAGCGGCATCCCGTTCGGCGAGGGGCTCGTGAAGAACCGCTACGTCGGGCGCACCTTCATCTCGCCGAGCCAGTCGCTCCGGCAGCAGGGCATTCGCCTCAAGCTCAACCCGCTTCGCCACGTCATCAACGGCAAGCGGCTCATCGTCGTCGACGACTCGATCGTTCGCGGCAACACGTCGCGCAAGCTCGTGGCGTTGCTGCGCGAGTCCGGCGCCACGGAAGTGCACATGCGCATCACTTCACCGCCCGTGAAGTGGCCGTGCTTCTACGGCATCGACACCGACACGCAGGAGCAGCTCATCGCCGCCAGCAAGTCGGTCGAGGAGGTTCGCGAGTTCATCGGCGCGGACTCGCTCGCATATCTGTCGGTTCCCGACATGATCGAGTCCACCGGAGGCACCGCTGCCGAGTACTGCGCGGCGTGCTTCACCGGCGAGTACCCGGTCGAGATCCCCGATTCCGTCAAGCGCGGCAAGCTGAGCCTGGAGCCCGTCGGGTGAGCTTTGCCGCACTCGTGACAGGCGCTGCGCGTGCGCTGTGGCAGGGCGCGTCGCTCGGCATCCAATACAACCCCGTGTTCGGCATCGCCGGAGCGGTCATCGCCGCTGCGCTGCTCGGGTATCCCCGGGCGCCGCGCGAGCGTCGGTTCTGGGCGGGCGCGATCATTGCGATTGCGTGGCTTGCAGGCGACGGGCTCATGATTCTCGGCAGGACGCGCGAGGTCGTCGACGGCGTGGGCGCGTTCGCGCACGTCACACCCGCGTGGGTCGCGTACGTGCTCGTCGCGGGGTGGGCGCTCGTCTCGCTCGGTCTTGGGTACCTCGTGCCGGCGTGGGCCGGCATCACCGTGGGACGTCGCGTGACGCACGGGACGGGGTGGCTCGCGGCCATGGCGATCGCCGTCGGCGCATCGCTTGCGATCTCCACGCTCGTGGCATCGCTCGGAGCGTTGGGGTAGGCCCGCAGCCTCCGCTCCGCTGGTATCATGTCAGCCAACAAGCATCGTCGAGCTGGAGGACCGCATGACCGACACGCCCGATAAGCCCATCTCGTACCGCGACGCAGGCGTCGATATCGACGAGGGTGCCCGAGCGGTCGAAGGTATCCGCGAGGCCGTGCGCTCCACGTATCGTCCCGAGGTCATCGGCGACATCGGCGGCTTTGGCGGGATGTTCTCGGCAGCGGCGTTCAAGGAGATGGCCGAGCCGGTCATGGTGAGCGGCACCGACGGCGTGGGTACCAAGCTCAAGCTCGCGCAGCTGCTCGGCAAGCACGACACGGTAGGCATCGACCTCGTGGCGATGTGCGTGAACGACATCCTCGTCACCGGCGCCGAGCCGCTCTTCTTCCTCGACTACATCGCGGTCGGCAAGCTCGACGCCGCGCGTACCTCGCAGATCGTCTCGGGTATTGCCGAGGGGTGCCGCCAGTCGGGCTGCTCGCTCATCGGCGGGGAGATGGCCGAGCACCCCGGCGTCATGGATCCGGACGACTACGACCTCTCCGGCTTCTGCGTGGGCGTTGTGGACCGGCCGAAAGCAATCGACGGCTCCGGAATCGTGCCGGGCGACGTGATTCTCGGCCTTGGCTCCAGCGGCGCGCACAGCAACGGCTTCTCGCTCATCCGCCGAGCGCTTGTAGACGGCCACGAGGCCGAGCTCACGCTGCCACGGGTCGACCTTGACGGTCGGACGCTTGGCGAAGCGCTGCTCGAGCCGACGCGGCTATACGTGCGCTCCGTCCTCGCCCTGCTGCGCTCCGGCGCGAAGGTGAAAGGCATGGCGCACATCACCGGCGGCGGCATCACCGAGAACCTCAACCGCGCGCTCCCGGCGAATTGCGATGCGCGCGTCTTCCGCACCGCATGGAAGCGCCCGCCGGTCTTTGACCTCATCCAGCAGGCTGCGTCGCTGCCAGACGACGAGATGTACCGCACGTTCAACATGGGCGTGGGCTTCGCGATCGTGCTCGATCCCGCCGAGGCCCCCGAGGCCGCTGTCACGCTGCGTGCGGCCGGCGAGAGCGTCACGGAGATCGGCGAGATCGTGAGCGGCACGGGGGAGGTCGTGTATGGATAACATCACAGGTCCCGGCGACGAGCTGTTCAAGCCCCGCGGCGACGCGGACCGCCTGCGCGTCGGCGTGCTCATCTCGGGGAGCGGCACCAACCTCCAGGCGCTCATCGACGCCATCGATGCGCACGAGCTCGACGCGAAGATCGCCGTCGTCATCTCCAATAAGCCGGACGCGTTCGGTCTGGAGCGCGCCCGCAAGGCCGGCATTCCGGCCGTGTATGTCGACCGCGCGGCGTACACCACCATCTCGGCGTACAACCACGCGCTCACCGAAGCGCTCAAGGAGCACGCGGTCGAGCTCGTTGTGATGGCGGGGTACATGCGCCTGCTTGGCCAAGAGGTGCTCTCGGCGTACCCGCACTGCGTGATGAACCTGCACCCGGCGCTTCTGCCGGCGTTTGCGGGCGCTTCCGGCATCAGGGACGCGTTCGAGCACGGCGTGAAGGTCACGGGCGTGACGGTGCACTTTGCCGACGAGGTCTTTGACCGCGGCCCCATCATCGCGCAGGAGCCGGTTCGCATTGCCGAGGACGACACGATCGCAACGCTTGAGGCGAAGATTCACGAGGTGGAGCACCGACTGATCGTTGAGGCCGTGCGGCTCTTCTCGGAGGGGCGCCTGGAGATCGACGGGCGTCGCGTGCACGTGCTGCCAGCCCGGTAGAGGGCTGAACACCCCGTCTGACCAGCCGGTTTAGGTTCTGTTTAGTACCTCGTGCCACGATGATTGCGGGTTCTGTCGTGGTGCGAGGGGGCGCCACGGCAGGCCCACCTTCTGAAGCTCTTGAGCATCACGATGGGGGTCGGTCACGATGTACGCATGGTCGACGTTTGGGCCCTACATGGGGGCCCCGATACGGCAGGAGCCGCAATTGCACCCGGCAGCGACACCGCAGGTCGCGCTCAAAGAGACGTGCCGGGTCTCCACGACCCGCCACATCCCGCTGTGGCGCTATCATGCCGCGCGTCTGCGCGCAGGCGGGTGTGGTGCCGACGTCATCAGCAAGGCGCACGAGGTCGCCCGGGGAGCCATTGCGGCGTACGACGGGTCGCTCACGTCCCGGGTGCGCCTCACTCTGGTGATCGGCACCGACGGCGTGCCCACGGCGGATGTGGAACGCCGACTCTCATCGCTCGACGTGATGGACGGAGTCGTCGCCGTTCCCATCGCGGCCGAGGCGGACCCGGCGCTGCCCGCAGGCGCGGCCAAGCCCGCCGACCGGTCGTTCTGGGACGCAGCGCACCGGGAGGCGCGCGCTCAAGGTGCCGACCAGGCGATCATCACCCGACCGAACGGCTTCATCATCGACGGCAGCACGGCGTCGATCTTCTGCCGCCTCGGGACGGTGATCGCCACGCCGCCGTCTCCGGCGGCGATCGCCGGCGTCGCGCGTCGGTGGATCCTCGACAACTGCTCGACCTTGGGGTACTCGGCTCTGGCCGCTCCCATCAGCGTGGATGATCTGACCATCGCCGACGAGGTCTTCTTCGCGAACGCGTTCGGAGGCATCCGCGAAATGCGAGGCCGGGGCGGGGAGGCGTGCATCGCGCTCAGCGAGGCGATGCGCGACGTTTGGGAGCTCCGGGGGCGCAGGCGCTAGGTTCTTCCAGCCGGTCAGTGCTTTCGCTTTGAGCCCGCGTGCTGCTATATTCATCTCCCTGTAGTTTCATGCAGCTTGGTGCATAGGCATGCATGCATGCGGCATCGGCTCGCACGGAAAGGACTCCGGCATGAGGAACACGCGACACAAAGCGCTTGCCCTGCTGCTCGTTGCAGCCGTGGCGGCGACCGGTATGCTCGCCGGCTGCTCGGCGAAGACCGAGGCCGATAGCGGCACAGAGCCCGCCAAGCAGACCACCGTTAAAATCGGCTTCGCCGCGCCGCTGACGGGCGACAATGCCGTGTACGGCGAAGGCATGAAGCGCGCCGTTGAGATGGCGATCGAAGAGGCCAACGCGAGCGATGAGGTCAAGGCCGCGGGCTACACTTACGAGATCTCCGCGCAGGACGACCAGGCGGACCCGAAGCAGGCCGTGAACGTCGCGAACCTGCTCGACGGTGACGCCGGCGTTGTGGCGCTTGTCGGCCACTTCAACTCGGGATGCTCGATTCCGGCCTCGGCCGTGTACGAGCGTGCCGGGCTTGCCATGGTGTCGGTGTCTTCGAACCCGCAGCTCACGGCGCAGGGTTTCGCGGTCGTGAACCGGATCGTTGCCAAGGACGACGCGCAGGGCACCTTTGCCGCCGACCTCGTGTACGACACGCTCGGCTACAAGAAGGTTGCCGTGCTCGATGACTCGACGCCGTACGGCACGGGTCTGGCGACCGAGTTCGTGAAGCGCTTCAAGGAGAAGGGCGGCGAAGTCGTTGTTCAGGAGAAGGTGCAGTCCAAAGAAGTCGACTTCAGCGCGGTTGTCACTCGCGTGAAGGCGGCCGCACCGCAGGCGCTCTACTACGGTGGCGCACACACAGAGGGCGCGCTCATCGCCAAGCAGGCCAAGGAAGCCGGCCTCAATATCCCGGTCATCGGCGGCGACATGCTCTTCTCGCCCGAGTACATCAAGATCGCACGTGCCGAGAACGCTGAGGGCGACATCTGCACGAGCCTGGGCCTGCCGCTCGACCAGCAGCCGAAGGGTACGGAGTTCAAGGCTGCGTACAACGAGAAGTACGGCAAGGACCCGGAAGCGTACGATAGCTATGCGTACGACTCGGCATGGATCATCATCAAGGCAGTGCTCGAGGCCGGTCCCGACCGCGCGGCCGTGGCCACCGCGATCCGCGGGCTCAGCTACGACGGCGTGACCGGAACCACCTCGTTCGACGCGAACGGTGATACCAAGAACCAGGCCATCTCGGCGTACCGGGTGACCGGTGGCGAGTGGAAGCAGATCGTCGAGTAACAACGTCAACCTGTCCGAGGGGTTGGGGGAAAGGACGGCTCCGGCACACACGCCGGGGCCGTTCTGTTGCACAATACGCAGTACAAGTCGTTCTGAAAGGGGCATCCTCGTGGATCTCGTCAAGGTCAAGCGTGCGCTGGTTTCGGTCACCGATAAGACAGGCGTCGTCGAGTTCTGCTCGGCGCTGTCGAGCGAATTCGGGGTGGAGATCGTCTCCACCGGCGGCACCGCGAAGGTGTTGGCTGAGGCAGGTGTGCCCGTTCGCCCCATCGACGACCTCACCGGGTTCCCCGAGATGATGGACGGCCGTGTCAAGACGCTTCACCCGCGCGTGCATGGCGGACTGCTCGCGCGCCGCGACGTGCCCGAGCACATGGCGGCGGCCGAGGAGCACGGCATCGGCATGATCGACATGGTGGTCGTGAACCTCTACGCCTTCGAGGCGACGATCGCCAAGGAGAACGTCACCGAGGAAGACGCCATCGAGAACATCGACATCGGCGGCCCCAGCATGCTGCGCTCGGCATCGAAGAACTTCGCGAGCGTGGCCGTGGTGACCGAGCCCGGCAGCTACGACGCGATCCTTGCCGAGATGCGCGCCAACAGCGGTGCGACGACGTTCGACACCCGTCGTGCGCTGGCGGTCGACGTCTTCGCCAAGACGAGCGCGTACGACAGCGCCATCTGGATGTACCTCTCGGGATACAAGGGCCAGGCGTTTCCCGAGGAGGTCCGCTTCCGCCTTGAGAAGGTGCAGGATCTCCGCTACGGCGAGAACCCGCATCAGCAGGCGGCGTTCTACCGCTTCATGGATTCGAAGCCCGAGACGCTCGCTCGTGCCGAGCAGCTGCAGGGCAAGGAGCTCTCGTACAACAACATCCTCGACACCGACGCCGCGTGGACCGCTGTTCGCGAGTTCACGGACGAGCCGGCGTGCGTGATCGTGAAGCACATGAACCCGTGCGGCACGTGTGTGGACGCCGACATCACCGTCGCGTACCGCAGGGCGCAGGCAGCTGATCCTGTCTCGGCATATGGCGGTGTCATGGCGTTCAACCGCACTGTGCCCGCAAGCGTGATCGAGGCGATTTCCGAGAACAAGCAGTTCGTGGAGGTCATGATCGCGCCGGAGTACACGCCCGAGGCGCTCGAGCTCCTCTCGGCCAAGCCGAACCTGCGGGTGCTCAGGACCGGCGGTGTGCGGCCGGTGGGCGGCCATTACGACAGCCGCAGCGTTGAAGGCGGCATGCTCATCCAGACGAGCGACAACGTCGTGGAGGACCCGGCCGACTTCACGGTCGCTACCAAGCGCCAGCCCACTGCCGAGGAGATGGAGCAGCTGCTCTTCGCCTGGAAGGTTGCCAAGAGTGTGAAGAGCAACGCGATCCTGCTCGCGAAGGACTTCGTGAGCGTGGGTGTGGGCGCCGGTCAGATGAACCGCGTGAACTCGGCGCGCATCGCCGTGGAGGCCGCAGGTGAGCTAGCCGTAGGCGCGGTGTGCGCGAGCGACGCGTTCATGCCGTTCTCGGACTCGCTCGAGGTGGTTGCAGCCGCGGGCGTCACGGCGGTCATCCAGCCGGGCGGCTCGATCCGCGACGAGGAAGTCATCGCGAAGGCCGACGAACTTGGCGTGGCGATCGTCTTCACGGGGCACCGCCACTTCCGCCACTAAGGGAGCCGCGTGGAGGAACCGTCCAGGGAGTGGGACCAGGCGCTGGCGGGCATCGAGCCCGTCCGGTTCGAGTTTCCGTACAGCGGGCCGACCCTGAGTCGCGACGCGATCATCATGGCTGTCTTGATTCCGGTGATCCTCGTGTTCTCGATGGGTATAGCGGGCCTCACGCATCCGTCAGTGTGGGATGGCCTCTGGGTGGCCGTGGTTCTCACTGGCATCTGCGAGGTGTGGCTTGCGCTGTGGTATCTCTACCGACGCGATAGAGAGCCACAGGTGCTCGAGTTCCGGAGCGGACAACTTCTGCTGGGACGGCGCTCGCCGTTCAAGCAGGTTGACCAGACGTTCGACCTGCTCGAGATCCACGACCTGCACAGGACTTCCGGCGCGCGGTTCGGGCTGGTTGCACATTCAAGTCAACGCGTCCCGCCTGCACACTACCTGTTCCCGGAGCCGATCGGGTTCACCTATCACGGCCGGGCGTACTCGTTCGGCGCGGCGCCGATGACTGCCGAGGCGGTCGAGCAGGTTATGGCGGCGGCGAGGGCGTATGACGCGGCCGTCCGAGAACGCCTCGGGATGCCCGCCGAGCCGAACATCGCGACCCTCGACCCGATACGGCTGGGCGCCGCATCGGAATCCGGGTGGGATGTGGACGTGCCCGATCGGGCGCTCTGGTAGCGGCCTACTCCGAGAGCTGGTGCACGACCCGCTGCGGGAACGGGAACTCGATCCCCTCCTCGGCGAAGCGGGCGTGCAGGCGCTTGATGAACTCGCTCTTGAGCGCGTACTGATCGCCGTAGTCGAGCACCCGCATGATGATGGCGGCTTGGACCTGCGAATCGCCGAAGCCGCGGAAGCGCATGAGCGGCTCCCAGTCGGTGATGTCGGGCTGTAGCTCGGCCATCACGCGTGCTGCGACGTCAAGCGCGATCGCCTCGGTGCGGTCAAGATCGCTGCCGTACGCGACCCCGAACTCCACGGTGATGGAGAGCGGCTGCTCGGGCAGCTGGTAGTTGGTGACGATCGCCTGACCGAGCTTGGCATTGGGCACCACCACAAGGTTGTTCGCCTGCGTGCGAAGCGTGGTGTAGCGCCACGCGATGTCCTCGACGGTGCCTTCCTGTCCGGTCTCGAGCAGCAGGTAGTCGCCCGGCCGAACCTGCTTGGACGCTACGATCTGCAGCCCTGCGAAGAGGTTGCCGAGCGTGTCCTGGAGCGCGAGCGCAACCGCCAAGCCGCCAACGCCGAGCGCTGTGAGCACCGGTGTGATGGAGATGTTGAGCGCGTTGAGTACGATGAGCGCGCCGAGAAGCACGATGGCGATGCGCGTGAGGTTCACGAAGATGCTCGTGGAGGGCAGCGGTCCGCTTGCCGAGACCGCGTAGCCGCGCACGAAGCCCGTGGCGATGCGCATCGCGGCGTACGTGACCGTGAGACCCGCAAGCACCACGAGCACACGGCCTGTGAGCGTTGAGAGCCGAGGAGTCCAGCCGCTGTCTTGCAGCCCGAATGCGGCGCCAGCAAGCGCGAACCACCAGACGGGCATATGGCCGAGCCCCTTAAGGGTGATGCGCCACGGCGTCCACTCGCGCTTGCGGGCGAGCCCGCGAAGCCCGCCAAGCACGAGCAGGTCTACAAGCCACCCGATCGCGAAGCCGGCTGCGATGTAGAGCGCGAAGAGGCCCAGATCGACGGCTTCGGTCCCCAGAATGGTCATGCCAGCTCCTTCTCGGCGGGTGTTCAAGTCGATTATACGATTCGGAGTGACACTACGCGTTGACCCTCGGTTGAGGCGTGGGCTACACTACGCGTTGCGCTTTCTGGCCGGAAGGCCGTGCGTGGGCACGGAATGTGCTCGAACACGGGCCGTTAGCTCAGTTGGTAGAGCAGGGGACTTTTAATCCCAAGGTCATAGGTTCGATCCCTATACGGCCCACCACATATCACATAGGCCCCCATCGTCTAGCGGCCAAGGACTCCGCCCTTTCAAGGCGGCAACAGGGATTCGAATTCCCTTGGGGGCACCACGGTTTCGCAGGTCAGAGGGGGTACGGCCTCCGATTTGTCGCCCGATTTGTCGCCCGATTTGATTTCGATTGCGCCCAAGGCGCCGCTAAACAGGTCGCCAAGGCTGTCGGCCGCTGCTCTCTGAGTACGGCGATCTGACCAGCAGTACGTGTCCATGGTGTATGCCGAAGAGTGGTGACCGGCGATCTCCTGGACGACCTTCGGGCTGTTTCCCTGTCTGAGCATGAGCGAGAGCGCAGTGTGGCGCAGATCGTGAAACCTCGGTGCCAGACGCGAGGACTTCCTGAACTCCTGCCAGAGCCACTCGAAACGTGACGGCCACCAGGGCTCGCCATCCTCCTCAGAGAACACCAGCGGACCATACTCAAGCTGGTAGCCCTCGCCGGCGAGTTCGCGACGTGCCCGGCGATCCTCGTGTTCGTCCTTTGCGCGTGCCAGCGCAGTTACCAGGATTGCGGGCATCTCGATGGTTCGGCGCGACTTCTCGCTCTTCGGGCCCTTCATCTCGTAGCCGTTTGCCCCCTCATCCCACGCCCGTACGACCGAGAGTGTGCCACGCACCAGGTCGACGTCATCCCACGACAGCGCGAGGATCTCGCCGCGGCGCATGCCGGTCGTGACCGCCAACAGCACGGGCAAGTGGAGCCGAGTTCCTTCCACTGCGCTCAACAGCGCAGCGACCTTGTGTTCGCTGAGCACCTCGACTCGATGGCGTTTGGGCCGCGGCAGTTCAACGCCTCGCTCGGTGTCAGCCGGGTTGAATGCGATCCTGTCCAACTTGACGGCCTGTGAAAGGGCCTTGTGTAGCACTGCATGCGTCTGAACTACGGTGCGTTCCGACAGCCCGAGTCCGCCGTTCGCCTTGGGTAGCTGCATGCGTGTGTACAGTGCCTGGATGGCCTCTGCGCTCAACTTCTGAAGGCGCAGCTGTCCCAGTTCGGGCTTCAAGTAGCGTCTGATGATTCCCTGATAGCCCCTGAGTGTCGAGCCCGCCCGTCCGATCGGTGCATAGTCCTTGATCCATGTGTCGAGCCAGTCGGAGACGCTCTGGCCCTCGGGCTTGACGTACATACCCTTGTCGGCAGAGGTGAGCAGTCGTCTCATTTCCCGCTCGGCCGCGGACTTCGATCCGGTGAAGTAGTAGTAGTCCCGTTGCCGACTGCCTGCACCGTCTCGACCACGATCAATGGCGATCCGCCACCGATCGCGGACCACCTTGCCGTTTCTCTTGTAGGGCTGCACGTGACCCTTCATTCGCCGGTGCCTCCAGCCACTGTCTGTCGGTGCATCCGTTTGCGGCATCGGTCGCTGCAGGTCTTCCTGTCGGACCGGGCCTCGGTCGCGTCCCACCAATCGCCGCAGACCGGACAGGGGCGATACTCTCGCTGCCCGTCGACCGCGAGTGCGAACTGCAGCCACATAGCTGCGATGAGCGACCGGACCTCGAACGTGAGCCGAAGCCCGCCCGGCTGCGCGCTCGTAACTCGCATGACCACCCGCACGGTCGCGCACATCTCGGACACGATATTGGCGAGAGCAGCACGAGCCACCACGTCCGGAAGGCTGGCCTTCATGAGCGGCGTGGCGGGCTCGAACTGCTCGTCGAACGTCTTCGGAGTGGTCAATCCCAGGTCATGCTGCGCGGATGCGGTGCGCGTCCAGACCATGTACTTGGGTGCGGGTTTGCCCGGCTCGACGAGGGAGTCGTACGGCTTCACGAGCAGATCCGTACCTATCAACTCGTCAGCCCTTCCTTCGTTGATCGCGTCCCAGAGTCGAACCGCGAAGGCGAGCATCTGGCGGTGCCCCCGCCAGATCTGGAGGCTGCGACCCTCCGAGTACACGAGGAACGGGTCACTGCTCGCCATCTCCTCGGCAGTCGCGATGTGGTCGCCCACAACTACCAGACCGCCGCCATCGAGATCGCCGTACCTGGCCGCAAACTCCGCGAAGGCAGCTTCGGTGTCGCGTTGATCCGCGAATCTCCGGAATAGCGCCGGCTCGCTCTTCAAGGGCTGATAGCCGTCATCTGCGGGGTGGCCCGCGAGTAAACGCTGGTTCTTGGGGCCGATCCATCGGCCTTCTGCCATGCGCCACCACTGGAAGTCCACGAGGGCGGCGGGTGATACCGAGCTGATTCGCGATGTCACAGTTCTGTCCTCCATAGCCGTCTACCTATATGCAGACACGGACAACATACTTCGCATAGGACAATGCCTGCAAGGGAAAGGCGGATTGATGCTCAGGATTCAGAGGCTCCGGGAGGCCCAGGGGCTTAGCCGATCGGCTTTGGCTCGCATCGCCCTCATGCACGCAGCAACGGTGGGGCAGATCGAGAGTAGCTACATCGGGCGACCGTACCAGTCGCAGCTCGAGAAGCTTGCGGCTGCTCTTGGGTTCACCGGCGATGCGGAGGAGTTGCTCGAGGAAGTCGACACCGATGAGCGACCGTAGCCTCGCCGGATACGGTGAACTCCTGACCATGGAGGAAGTGTGCATTGTGCTCCAGTTGAGTAGGAATACGGTCTACGAACTCGCGCGCTCAGGTGATGTTCCGACCATCCGTCTCGGGCGACAGCTGCGGACTCCTCGCGCTGCCCTGGAGCAGATGATGGACCGTTCGACCGAATGCGACAGTGCCGATGTCTAACGAGGACCTTACCGACAAGGCTTGCGTTAGCCGCGGTTTTCGACCAGAGGGGGGCGGCACGATCTCAGACAGTTCCGGATCTGACACACACAGCGACGCCGGGCAGGGGACGCCACTCGAGCGGGCACGCGAGCTCGAAGGCGAGACGGCCTGCATCGGACCGGCGCAGCCCGACGAGAACGGTCTCACGATTGATGAGGCCTGCAAGGTGCTCCACTGCACGCGCGAGTGGCTGCGCAGAAAGATCCATTCGGGGGAGATCGCGACGTATCGCGTCGGGGGCCGTCTCCGTGTCACGCGAGCGACCATCTCGCACATCCCGCCGGAACAACCGCCGGGCGATCCGACCTAGTCCGTTGAGCATTTCGGTCATGAGCGCGGTCATCAAGCGCTACGGCGGCAAGCCCCATCTCAAACTCACGCTCCTGATTCTTGCTGACCGGGCAAGTGACGACGGCTTCTGCTGGCCATCCTACGACGAGATCGCGGGCAAGCTTGGCTGCTCAAGACGCTCCGCGATCAACAACGTCAACGACCTCATCGCGGCCGATCTAGTGCAAATCGTCGCCAAGGGCGGACGATTCACCGATCCGCAGACAAAGAAGCATCGCGGATTCTCAAACCGCTTCGTGATCAACGTCTCGGCAATCGAGGCGCTGCCTCTGCTCTATCAACCGCGGGGGAGTTCTCCACAGGGCGCGGTGGACGGATGTAGCGCACTACAAGACATGGGTGAAGTGGGCTTCACCCATGCAAGCGCGACAAGGGTGAAGCCCACTTCACCCGGTACGTCAGACAAGACATCAAGTTCAACCGTCACCGGCGAAATGCCTGTGGAGAACCTCATCCGGGACCTCGCAGAGGCCTTGAAGATGCCAGACCACTAAGCCCCAAATGCATTGCCATCGGTCAAGCGGTACACTGAGAGGAGGATCGGCGCGTGAGGGAGTTCAAGGACGTCAAGAAACGCGACGTGATACGCGCGTTTGCCACGATCCGTCTGGCGATGGAAGAGAAGTGCGACAGGCTGACCGACTGGACCGATCAGGGCAATGCTCTTGAGCAAGCGCTGAGTCTCAGGATGGAAGAGAACGTAACCAAAGGGCTCGACTTCGTTGAGAGATTCCTCCTCGGCACACGAGAGGAGGTAAGTGAGGAGGGACGCAGCTGATGACCAAGAGAACCGCTCACGCTGAGTTGGTCGATCGCGTGGGGGCCGACGAAGCCGATCGCCTCACGCAGATGTTCCTGGAAGATCTCATGACGAAACGTGAGGCGGCCGCCGAACTCGGCATGTCGCTCAGCGTCCTCGAGTACCGACTGTCGCAGGGCGACACGAAGCACGCGCGGCTCATGTCCGAGTCGGTCAAACCGCACGGTCAAGCCCGATGGGTGGTCGTGCGTGAGCCGATACCCGGTCGGCCGCAGACGGCACGTGAGGCTTTGGGCGAACTACTTGGACCGGAGGAAGCTGACCGCCTAGTCGGCATGTTCCTGTCAGAGCTGATGCTCGCCGACGAAGCGGCGGCGATTGTCGGGATGCCTGCCAAGACCCTTCGGGCCGACATGTACAAGGGAGTCGTGCCGTACTCGAGGAAACTCGACCCCGCGGCCCACAAGAGCCCGTGGGTCGTGCTGCCCGACGCGCTACCCGTCATCAAGAAGAAGCGGGAGGGGCGATGAGCGTGTACGCGAGTCGTGACCTCTACCGGATTGTTGCCGCGGACGACGGCGGTGTGCGGGTGGTGATGCCCGGCGGTCTTGCCACTACCGCGCTTGAGGAGTGGTATCCGAGCGCGAACGCCGCTGCTGCGGCGATTGCGGATGCGATCAAAGGCGGAATGCCAGCGCTTGAGGTCGTGGACGAGACTGCAGTCCCGCGCGCCAGCCGCGCGTAGAAGGTGCCCAAGTTCGCCATCTTCCCGAGCACGTCAACTGCTGAAGAGACCTCGGCGCACACGCCGGGGTCTCTTGTCATATCCTGCAATGGAGACTGCGGAGTCCTTGTTAGGACGAGTGAGGGTGCGAGATTGTCTTAGGGCTGGAGGAGACTGATGGGAATCCGTGACCTGCTCAAGAACTTGGCTGACGGCAAGTACGACGGAGAAAGAACTGATTCCGAGATCAATGGGGTCGCATCGGGCTTCTTCATTGACAAAGGAACGCCTGTCAAATACCGGGAAGGTAAGAGCACCAAGTTCTTTGATGGAAAAGAGAACACTCGGACTCCAGGCAAGCGAACGGAAGAGCGCTATGAGACCGCTGAAGAGAAGGCCAACTTCTTGAAGAAGTACGGTTTCATCCAAGAGATGTTCGGCCGTCATCCCGAGGTCGTAGATCTCAGCAAGAAACACTACGAGACTGAGAAGAAGAAGCAGAAGTAGGGCTTGAGGCGGCAGACGGCCTGCGGGCACATGCTCCGTGCGGCCACTCCGATTCTCCCAAGTCCGGTAGATTCCCTGCCAATGCCTCTCACTGGAGATGTCGCCGGCGCGGGGTGGCAGCATCGTCCTAACGCGCTTCCAGCTGACGCGCCGAAGCGCTCGGCTACACTGTCAGGTATCGGCGCGCAGCTGAAGCGCGGAGACGCTAGGTGTACGACTTCATGGGGGGAGCGCAATGCCACAGTACGTTACTACTCTCATCTGGCTAGTCGCTGGAATATGCGTCGGATCGGTCGCAACATGGGTCCTGATACGGAGACGTTTCGACGACATCGCACTCCAGCGCCGCCAGGTTGAGGAGATTCGCGAACTTGAGCGTCAACTCCATGTCAAAGACTGCGAGCACTTGGACGCCCTCACCGCGCAGAAGCAAGAGCTGCTCGCAGCGCGGGAAGCTGAGTTGCGGAATGCTATCGCGGAGACACGCGAAGTAGAACGCGCGGAGTTCGAGCGGCTAGTGAACTCGTTCTCAGTCAAGGTGTCGCCGTACGCCAAGGTTTCGAAGACAGGGAGCCGCTGGCGTCGGCAGGTGCAGAGGGAGTCCGGCTACCAGTATCAGCTCTTCGTGAATGGCGTTCCCGCGTTCGCACCCCATGTTGAGATTACCCAGAGTGATCATGAAACGGAGATAGACGAAGAGAGCCTGCTCAGGTTGGCCTCCCAAGCGACCGAGGTGGCGGCCCAGGGTTTCGGGGCCGTGTCCCAATTCGTTCAGATTGCTCGACCCGTCCTGGTGAAACAGCTTGTGAAGTAGGCGTTCGACGTTCGAAGCTCATCCACTGGGGTCTGTCTCGCGTGGCGGACATGGATCATCAGGGCTCTCAACAGCGGGCTTCACGGACGAATCTGCCACGATCACTCCCGCACTGACGAGGTCGAGGAGCGTTCGGGCGAAATGCTGTGACTCCTCAAGCGTGAGGTCACACCCTTTTCGCGCCATGGCCGCCTGGATCGCCTCGCCGAACACCGGCTTCCGGCATCCCCCATCCATTCTTCCGAGCCCCCCATTCGTATCGGACCCACCCCCGCAGTCTGCCCATATGCTAGACCCCCGGAACGGAAGGGTGGGGTAAGCGGCGGGCAAGCGATCCGTGTTAGCCTCCCTGCTGTCAGGGTCGATGAGAGGATCGCACGTGAGCGCAGACGACCGAGCCGCCCGGATCGACGCCATAGCGGTCAAAGCTCTCTTGCTTGCGCCCGGTGACACGTTCGCGGTGCCGGTGTCGGGGGACGATCGCGAGGCGGAGCGCGCGCTGGCGGACATCGAGCGCGCGATCGAAAGACAGTACGGCGCGGGCCGCGACATGCTGTCCGACCTCGCTCGCCCAGACGAGTTGGCGATGAGCATCGTCCGAACTCGTCAGGCCTCTCACATCATCATCGAACGCGCCGCTGCCTCCTGAGAATCGTGCCATCTAACTGCAGTGCCCTTTCCTCGACATGCTTGCCATCGGTTGCGCGATACGCTACACTTGAGGTGTCAGCAAGTCAGCCGAAGAAAGCAGGACAGATGAGCGAAACCAAGAAGCGGGTGCGGCCGGCAACATCCATCCCCATCGACCCCGCCAAGTTGCGGCTGGTGTTGCGCCGCCGATTCATCAACAACCGCGAGATGAGCGAACTGCTCGGAAAGTCCTCCGAATGGATGGCGGTCGTGCTACACAAGCGGCGCATCAACTTCTACATGCTCGACGACCTCGCAGGTGCCCTGAACATGAACTTCGGCGACCTGTTCGAGGAGATCGTCGACGAGGAACAGTGGCTGGCGCTCTAGACTCTAGAGCCCCCGGACTCTCCGGGGGCTCGCCACTCTGCACTCGTGCACAGCGCAAGGGCGGCTAGGGCCGAACGCCCGCACCCGCCGAGCCGCCCCGGATGTCGTTCGCCCTCGGCACGATCCGCCGAGGACTCCTCACCGGCTGCGCCTGGCTGCGACCGCTAGACCCTCGGCATGGAAGAGGGGGGATGGGGTCGGCGATGCTGGGCTGGCGGCGCTGAGGGGGTCTCGCGCTCTGCGAAAAAACATGCTCTGACCTGCGAATATTTCGAGAATAGTGCTTGCCATTAGTTGCGCGATACGCTACACTAGAGATGTCAGCAAGTCGCAATGAAGGGAGCACCACAATGGCAAGGAGCAGGAAGAGTTACCCGCAAGGCATGGCGCTGCAGGTAGTTTCGACCTACCTCGTGCGCGAAACCGTATCGAGCGAACTCGACACCGTGAGTACGCCCGAGGATGCAGCGAAGGTCGTTCGTGACCTGTTCGACTTCGACCACCTCGACCGTGAGCAGTTCGTCGCGCTGGCCCTCAACACCAAGAATCGCGTAATCGGTGTGTGGGCCGTGTCGGTCGGGAGCCTGAACGCCTCAATCGTTCACCCCCGCGAACTGTTCAAGCCCGCCGTGATGCTCTCGGCAGCCTCCATCGTCATCGCCCACAACCACCCGAGCGGCGACCCCACTCCGAGCGGTGCCGACATCCAGCTGACCCGCCGAATCGTCAAGGGCGGGGACGTCCTCGGTATCGAACTCCTCGACCACGTTGTCGTAGGCGATGAGTCCATCGCCTCGCTGCGTGACTTGGGGCTGATGTAGAAAGCCGATTGCCCTGGGGGTCGGGTTCACGCCCGGCCCCCAAGCCCCCGCCAGCGGGAGCTTGGGGGCGTCGCCCCACGGAGATCAAAGTCGCTCGCGGGCCGACCAGCGCTTCGCGCCAACCCGCGATATCATTGTCCCTGACGGCTCTTCATTGAGCCGTGTGCTTCCCGGACTTGCTGACACTTCTCCGGGGACGGGGCATCCAGCTCAATCGAGCCGGGTGCCCCGTCGCTTTGTCGTGTGGTTCGCACGGTCGCCGCGATCCCGCCGTCCGTCCGCCGGCCTGACCACAGGCAGCCCACCCGTGGACAGCCCGACCGTCTCCGACCTGCTTCAGGGGTCGGAGACTCGGACTTCCCGAATCACATCGCGGACTTCACTCGCGCGGCGTTCAGCGAGTCCGGGCGGTTGAAGAGAGAACGCAGGATAAGCGTCGCTGCTCACTGCGCAGCACCGCGACGGGAACGCATCACCGGCTAAGCCGGTGAGCAGCCGAAACGCATCCGAGATGCCGCCCAGCGGCAGAGCTGCTATCGGGCACTCTCGGCGACCCGGAGCTGCTCACATCTGAGCACGAGAGCTGCTCGGAAAACGGCCTCTTGATCCGCCCTCCGAGGTGAAAGTCCTGTGCACTCGTGCAGAGCGCGTACCATGCGCTCTTGCATACCAGTCCTCGGATGGAAGGGTGCCTGTCGTGTCAAACAAGCGTGCGCCTCTGGGAAGCGCGGGAACGCCGAAGCGCCTGATGATCCGGCTGACGCCGGAGGACTACGACAGGCTCTCGGCCCTGGCGGCCAGCGATGGCGTTGCGATGGCGGTCAAGGGGCGCGAAGTGATGCTGGCGGGGATGGACCCGCAGATCTTCGGTGAGCGCTACTACGACGTGGAGCGCCTACTGCGAAGCGTCGTCAAAGCCGAGATGGAGACGCACTCGGAGCGGCTGCACAAGAGGCTCTATCGGGTCGGCGGTATCACGGTCGCGATGGTGTACTTCGTCCGCGAGGTACTCAGCAGGATCCTCGAACTCGATCCGCACGGTGTCACGCAGATGTGGCGAGAGGCGGAGGGTCACGGGTTCAAGTACATGGGTGCGAAGCAGCCCGAATCGATGCCGGACGATGACGGGCAGGGAAGCGCGCCATGACACTCGGGCCTCTCGTCGTGAAAGTCAGCTACGCCGCTCCGAGCGCCGGGGACGGCGCGCACGCCACCTACATCGCCACACGGCCCGGCACGGACCTGACGGTCACGGCCGACTCCATCGCGCGGATGGTGACTCGCGATATCGCGGACGACGCCACGTACACCCGCTACATCGCCGAGCGCCCCGGCGTGGTCGCCGACGGCGGGCCCCACGGTCTGTTCGACGAGAACGGCATCCCCGATCTTGCCTCCGTCACCGATGAGCTGGCAGCCCTCTCGCACGCCCCGCTCTATCGCGTGATCGTTTCCGTTAGCCGAGCTGACGCCGAGGAGCTTGGCCTGGACTCCAAAGCGCAGTGGGAGCGCCACGTTCGCGCCAGCGTCGATGCCATGTCCAGGGCTACAGGAATCCCGCGCGAGAACATGCGGTGGGTGGCGGCCCACCACAATCCCGTGGTCGGGCATCCGCACGCGCACATCATGCTCTGGGACAGGACCGACAGTCCCGCGTTCAAGCGAGTAGTCCCCCAGCGGCGAGCGGGAGCAGGCCACATACCCGCTCCCCGGCTGAAGGCCCTTCGTGGGGCGTTCACCCGTGAGATCTACGGCGCAGTGCGCGAGGGTGTGTATGAGGCGAAGGGTCGCGCTCGCTCGGAGATCCGTATGTTCGGCACCACATCCCTCTCTCTGGCCGTCGAAGAACGCCGGCAGATCGGTGCGGGGCTCGCCCTCCCAGCGGTCTCAGGCCTCACGCGCGATCTGGATGCTCTGTCGCGCACACTGCCTGGACGCGGCCGGGCTGCATACAAGTACGCCTCACCTGAGACGAAGGCCGCAGTCGATCGGATCGTGGACAAGCTGATGTCGGCGGCGCCGATCGCCGAGCGGGTCACCGCGTATGCCGATGCGGCCGTGGAGCTCAAACGGCATCACACCGCCGATCCCGATGAGCTTGCATCCGCGCGCGTCAACGCAGAGGCGGACGTGCGAGCACGACTGGCTCCCGACGTACTGCAGGCCGCCGTGAGCATCCAGATCTTGAGGACGGACGAAGGCATCATCCGAACTGCTCCGCTGGTGGTCCGCAACCACTTGCTGCGAGGGGCGCCCGAGCAGACACGTGTGTTCTACGCTCGGGCCCTCATGACTGCGGGGATCGACGAGAACACGGCCGGCAGCGTGATGGTCAAGTCGTGTCGGGGCGACGAGCCGATTGAGGCTACGGCGACCCGCATAGCGACCGTCTACGCAGAAGGCCGACCGCTTCGCCCGTCCGAGTGGGCGGCGTGGCGTAACGAGAACGCGCTCCCCGAGCTCTCGGCAGGGCTGCAGCAGACCGCGGCTACGCTCCACCTGCTCGAGCAGGTGTCACGACATCTGTCCCCACAGCGCTCGCCGGCGGCCCAGGAGGTTGCACGGATCGACTGGGGCAGGCTCGGACGAGCCACACGCCCGACAGGTCGCGCGGACGGGGGCCGCGGCATGACGCTCGACCCACGAGACGGCCTGTCGTCTTAGAAGAACACTCCCGGAAAGGTCGTGCCAATGGCCGCTCGGTACGCTCAAGCGGGTGCTGCCCGCGAATCGATGAAGGGGACACGAATGCAGAGAACGACCAGGCGGATCGCCATCGCCTCGCAGAAGGGTGGCGTCGGGAAGACGACCACGGCCTGGAATGTCGCGGCAGGGCTCACCGCCAAAGGACGCAACGTGCTCGTCGTGGATCTCGACGGTCAGTGCCACCTGACCACAGGCGTACTCGGCGCACCGCCGGCGCGAAGCCTCTGGGACGTGTTGACGGATGGCATGAGCGCTCAAGAGGCCATCGTGCCAGGCTCGGAGTTCGCCCTGCTTGCCGCCTCCGAGATGCTGTCTCGCGCCGACTACGATCTCGGCGGTCGACCGGGCCGGGACTTCCTTCTCTCCCGTGCCCTGAAGGGTCGGCGAGATCCAGCAAGCGGCACACGTGCGCCAGGTGTGCAGGAGGACTACGACTACATCATCTTGGACTGCCCGCCGTCTCTCGGCATCATGACCGCCAACGCGCTCGCCTACGCCAGTGAGGTCATCGTTCCGGTCACACCGGGGCTCTTCGCCGTCAGCGGGCTTGGGATGCTGGGCTCTGTCATCGCCGAGACGATCGATGCCGGCGTCAACGAGAACCTCGGAATAGCCGGCATCCTGCTCACCCAGTACGAGGGTGGGACGGGCCTGCACCGCAGTATCGCGTCAGCCGTCGAGGAGCAGTTCCCCGGGCTGCTCTACCCGCTCGCGATTCGCAAGAACGTAGCGATTGGCGAGGCGCACGCCGCGGGTCGAAGCGTGCTGTCCTACGCACCGAAGAGTCACGGTGCGGCCGACTACACCGAACTCGTCGAGCATCTGATCAGGCAGGAGGGCTAGGGATGGGGCGACCGAGGATCGAGCGCGGCGCGAAGCAGGGCGATGTGATCAGGGATCGCGTGGCGGCCGTGGCCGCACGCTCCGCCCGGCCAACCAGTCTGCTCGGCCAGAAGACAGACAGGTCGGTGACCGTGCCCCTCGACCAGCTCCACCCGGACCCGCGCAACAACGAGGTGTTCGAGCTCGGAGGCATTGAGGATCTGGCGCGCGACATTGAGGCCAATGGGCTGGCCCACTACCCCGTCGTGCGTCCCCATCCCGAGTTCGAGGACGAGTACATGATCGTGGCTGGCCATCGCCGCCATGCGGCGCTCTCGCTACTCGTCGAGCAGGGTCACGGTGGGCGCTTCGGGCAGGTGGTCTGCCACCTCGTGCCCTCCGATGACCTGGACTCCGGCGTACTCATGCTCACCACCAACGTTCGGCAGCGCGACCTTTCCACACTGGAACGCATCCACACGATCGCATTCGCCCAACGCCTTGTCGCCGAGCTTCGCGAGGCGGGGCGCCTCGAAGCGGGGACGACCACGGACGGCAAGATCGCCGAACTCGTCAACCTCGCGCCACGCACTGTCGCTTACTACCGCTCGCTGACCAAGCTCATCGAGGGCCTTCGCGGGATGCTCGACGAACGGCGTATCACGTTCACCACGGCACGCGAGCTCGCGCAACAGCCCGTTGATGTCCAAGAACGTGTCCTGGCAGAGATCGAGTCGGGGGAAGATGGCGCGCTGAGCGGTGCGCAGGTCGCCGCAATCACGGAGTCGGCGACGGCCAAGGAACCGACTGTGGCCAAGGCCCCCGATGCCGACAGGCTCATCACCGCGCTGGAACGAGCCGCCGAGAAGGTCTCGAACCTAGAGCAGACCACGCCAGACGAGATCGCCACGTTCACTCCACGCATCGCCGCCGTTGCCGATCTCCTGGACGCCATCACTGCCAAGAGAGGGGTCTAGCACCATGGCCGAAGCATGGATCATCACCTGCGATGAGCGCCGGGCCGGAGCGCTCACGACCGGCACGCTTGAGGCCGGCGTCGTACTCGCCGGAACGACTGTCGCCAACGTGGACACACTGAAAGACGCGGGCAGCACTGCGGCAAACGCCGGGGTCAGCGTGCTCGTGCTTGACGCGGCGAGCAGCCCCTCAGAGGCTGCCGTGCGCTCGACCATCGCCGCCGTGCGGCTCGTGCGCGGCGATGCTGTGCGCATAGTGCTCGTCGTCGACAAGTTCACGCGTCCTGGCGAGCCCCTCGTCATCTCGGCGCTGAACGACGGAGTCAGAGACATCGTGGCCGCGTCGCCGAGCGAGATTGCAGCCACGCTTGCGATGGTGCTCTCGACCGAGAGCAGCTACGCCGATGCGATGCGTTGGCGAGGCAAGGAAGCACCGGCTGCAGCTAGGAGCGGCTTCGCGTGGCCGACGGGATCGACCAGGCCGCAAGTGGTGGAGCGCGTCGTGGAGGTCGAGCGCGTCAAGTGGGTTGGAACGCCGGTCGTGACCGTCGCCGGGGCGCAGCGCCGTGTAGGTACCACGCACCTTGCGCTGTCTCTCGGCCGTGTGCTGCAGGCTCAAGGGCGGAGGGCGGCCGTGATCGTGCCGGCTGTCACGCTGGCGGCGCTGGGGGACACCTACGAACTCGACTTCGACGGACTGGGCCGAGGGCAGCGCGCCGACTTCGACGGCCTGACGCTCGCGAGCGATGTCACACCGGGGGACCTTGTCGACGCCGAGGTCGTCGTGTGGGACACCGGCGTCTACGAGGACTCTGCGGCTATCTTCAAACTCGGAGCGGTGCGTTGCCTTGTGTTCGGCGGGTGTGAGTGGGAGCTCGGTCCGATAAGCGAGATCGTCAGCAGTGAGCCCGAGGGCGTGATCGCCGACTTCACCTACTGCGTGACGCTCGCGACCGAGGAGGACTTCGCACTGTGTGTGGAGGATCTGGCGGGCTTGTCGTGCGTGCAGATCGCCTTCCCGGCCGACTGGAAGGACGGGGCCTCGCGGGCTGACCTAGCCGCGATCGTCTCCGCGATAGGGCGGGAGACCTAGCGATGCTTCCCACCCGCCGCCCGCGCCTGGTGGCGCAGCGCCGTGACAGGGAGGCCAGCGCGACACGTGCCGCCGCAGAGCAGCGAGCCCGCGAACTCGAAGCGCGCAAGGTCGCCGAGGCGATCGAGCGCGACCGAGCCCGCAGGCGGAGGGCTGCCACCCCGTTCGCGCGGGCTCTTGAGACGCTCGGCGGCTGGGTCCTGTCGATCCTTGGCGCGCTCGCTGTCTCGCTCGCTCTTACCTGGCTTCTTCGCCACCCGGAAAGGCTCGACTGGCTGACCAGCGCTGTGATGTCGATTTTGCGCGTCAAGTAGGACGCCGCGCGGACGCGCGAACGGCCGCCAAGCACAAAGTCAGAGACGGTCAGAGCGTTGACGTACGATTCCGCCGACAGGGAGCTGGAGGAGGGATCTCATTGCGGTTCGTTCGTTCAGGAGTGGCGACAGTGATCGCGGCGCTGGTCTTCTGCGCGCCTGCGTTCGGCGCGGATGTGCCAGTGACTCGTGAGGTCATCGGTGTAGCAGAGCCCGATGACGCGCTGTTCGCGTCGTCGGTCGAGGAGAGCGGCACGGTCTATGTGCTCGACACGATCGAGTGGGCGGCGCGGCTCGAATGCGACCGGAGCGTCTGGCACGAGGTCGAGTACGACTTCGGTGCGCAGGTAGGCCCGGTGGAGCCGCCCGCCACGCTCGCGGCGCTCTACCACGACCAGGTAACGCGGGTCACGGTCGACGCGTTGCTTCGCTTCGAGCGGTTAGTGAGCGCCGGCGCGTCGACGCGCGGTCGGGAGATCGAAGTCTTCGTTCACACGAGCTACGACACTGCGGCCTACGAGCTCGCGCCGGGGGTGCTGGTCCGCTTCGATGCGCCAACGCCACAGATCTCCGGTGCTGAGGTCTCTCGGGCACTCCTCGAGGCGCTGCACTACGACCCTGCGGTCTACCGGCTAGTCGATGCCTCATGGACGGGGCCGACTCGCAAGGATGGGGACAAGACCGTCCGCGAGGCGAGCTACACCGTGGAGCGGATCGCCGAGGTCCAGCGGGCGGTCTACGGCGGGGACGTGGCTCTGCCGGACGTGCTCGTCCACGACGGGATCGCCACCTACCGCGCTCCGTCAGCGGTGGAAGCTGTGACGAAGACCGCCGCCGCAGCAGTTGAGACGGTCGCAGACGATCCCGCATCGCTCGTGCCGTGGATCGTGGCGGGCGGTGTTGCCGCGACAACGATCCTCGGGGCGGTCTTCTACTGGCTGCGCAGACGCCGCCGGGCGCTCGACGCGGATGACACCAGCCTGGAGCCTGGTGACGCTGAACTGGAGGGCGAAGATGCGTAAGCACCCCGTACTGATCTCTGCTGTTCTCACCGCACTCGTGTGTGGGTGTGTGGTCGTGGCTGCATCCATGAGCGCGCCAGGCGCCGGGAACGCCGAAGCTGCGGCGGGTGCCTCGAAGGATTCCACGTCCCCCGCAATCTGCGGGTATGCGATCTACTGGGACGAGTGGCCGGATACGGTGACAGCGGCCCCTGCCGGGGTGGCTGAGGCCCCCGAGATGGTCGTGGCCGTCGCGGCGCCTGAGACGTCAGCCCCTGCGGGCGAGACCGGCTCTGCAGGCTCATCGGGCAAGATGACTGCGTCGAGTCCGAGCAAGCCCGCTCCGGCGCCCGCCCCGGCACCTACGCCAGCACCCACGCCCGCACCTGCGCCGACACCGCCGCCCGCTCCGGCGGCACCCGAGGTGATCGGCGGGTACGGCGCGTCAATCGCGAGCTACATCAACCCGTCGGCGACCTACGACAGCGCACTACAAAGCCAGTGCATCGCCCAGGCGAAGCGCATGGCGCTCGCCTCGGCGCTCTCGCACTCGAGCTACGCGCCGGAGAGCTGCGCCAGCTTCGGTGATGGCATGACAGCGCTCGGTGGGGGTGGGGGAGGCGTGGCCGGCGCCCTCTACGGTCACTGTCCGCAACTCGGCTCGTCCTCACGCCTTGGCGTGGGGCTCGTGCTCTACAACGGCACGCTCTGGGCTGTCGCGCAAGGCGGAGAGTAGCTCATGCACACACGGACGCTCACCACGCGCGCACTCCTCATCCTCGTGCTGCTCTGTGGGTCGGCGGTCGGCCTGCCCGGCACGGCCTCGGCGGCGACCGTGTCGACGGGCGGCGCGGGGACGTCGTACTACGACGCGTACTACTCAGGCTCGTGGCACGATCTCCAGACGCCGCCGCATACGGTCGACGGCCAGGTCGCCTACTGTCTCGAGCAGTCGAAGGACTTCCCCCTCAACAACTCGACGTATGGCCTGTTCGACGTGGCCGCGCTATACAACTTCAATACCTACGTTGGCCTGCAGTCCATTCTTCACCGGGGGTACCCGTACGTGACCCCGGCCGGCCTGACCGAGACCCAGGCGCGCTACGCCACCGCGAACGCCATCCGTGCGTGGATGCGCGAGTCGGCCGGCGTCGGCTACACATTCATGGACATGAGCACCTACACGCAGGACGCCGCGACGTGGTCGCGCTTGAGACCAGCTCCGGGTCTCGGGGGATCCGAGGCGATGTTCCGCTGGACGATCGATCTTGTGACTGGCGCGCGCAACCGCGTGCTTCCGGCCCGGAGCGTGAGCGCCGCGGCCGTCGCGCTCCGGCCGAACGCGGACTACACGCGGCTTGTCGGCCAGACGACGGTGTCATTCAACGACCTGAACGGCTACTACACGGTCGACGTGCCGCCGGGTGTGTCGCTCTCGGGCTACACCGGCGGCAACGGAGACGCGCTGACGGTCTCCGTGCCCTGCACCGCAGCCTGGATCGGCCGCTCGGTCTCGCTCACCCTCTACGGGTACGACAGTCGTGTTCCAGCGAACATCTTCTACTACGCTCCCGGTGACACGTCGTACCAGCGAGTGGTGTCTGCTCAGTCCTCGAGTTTCCAGGTCGCTGCCTCGGCCGCAGTTCCCGTTGGGTCCGGCTCCGGCGCTTTGCGGATCACCAAGACGGATGTGGTGGATGGTGCGCCGCTGGGTGGAGCCGTCTTCGAGCTCCTTTGGAACAGCACCGTCGTCGCTTCGGGATCGACGGACGCTGCGGGGGATCTCACGTTCACCGGACTTGCCCCTGGCTCCTGGACGGTCAGGGAGCAGGCCGCTCCGCAGGGCTACCTGCTCGATGTGACGCCGCATTCAGTCACGGTGCCCGATGGCGGCACGGCTACGCTTAGGCTCACGAACGAACGTGCCTTGCGGCCAGTGCGCGTCACCAAGACCGACTCGCTCACGGGTGCGGTCCTCGAGGGAGCCGTCTTCGAGATCCGGCAGGGCGCGACGGTGATCGAGGCGCTCACCACGAACGCGAGCGGGGTTGCCGAGAGCGCCCCACTGCCGTTCGGGGACTACACGCTTGTCGAGACCGTGGCGCCGGCGAGCCACATGCTTGACGCCACGCCATATCCGTTCATGATCAACGCGACCTCACCCACGACGATACAGATAGCGCGCACAGACCAGCCCTACCGCCCGGTCACGCTCATCAAGACCGACGAGCTCACGGGCACGGTCCTCGAGGGGGCCGTTTTCGAGATCCGCCGAGGGGCCAGCGTCGTGGAAACGCTCACCACGGACGCTAATGGCACGGCGGCCTCGGCACCCCTTCCCTTCGGCGACTACGAACTCGTGGAAGTGACAGCGCCGGCGGGCTACGTTCTCGATAGCGTCGCGACGACGTTCACTGTCGATGCGGCTTCATCTGCGGCATTCGAGTTCTCGCGCACCGATCCCCGTGTGCGCGGCACCGTGCGCTTGGAGAAGCGCTCGGACGGGCAAGACGCACGGCTCCTGCCGGGCGCGGTCTACGAGATCTGGCGCGTGCGCGATACATCGCCGCTTGCCGCACCGTTCGATCCGGCCGAGGATCCGACGGATCCGACCGCGACGTTCACGACCGACGCTGAGGGCGTCGCACAATCTGACCCGCTCGAGTACGGGTGCTACTACGCTGTCGAGACGACCGCGCCTGTCGGCCACGCGCTCAATCCCACGCGTCACTTCTTTGAGATCCGCGAGGACGAGGCCGTGATCTTCCTTGAGCTCACCGACGACGTACTGCCGGTGAACCATGGCGGGGTGATGCTGCGGTATCGGAACATCTGGGATGGCACGGAGATCGCCAAGGCGTGGGGCTACAACGCTGAGATCGGCACCGAGTACATGCCGCGTGTCCGGGCCGAAGGCCTCGACAAGATGCCGATCGAGGGCTTCTCGTACGTGACAGCCGACTACGCACCCCATACCGAGCTCGTCGACGGCAAGCTGCTGGTCACGTACTGGTACCGGCAGACCCTTTCCGGGGACTGGCTGAAGGTTCGCACTGGCGATGACGGCCGGGCGCGGCTCACTGCGAAAGACCGCGAGACCTATGGGCTGCTCTCGGATGCCGAGCTCTACTCCCAGCTCCTCGAGGCGAAGGCTGCGAACCCGGACGTGATCGGCTACCTCTCGATTCCCGGCACTGACCTCCATGAGCCGGTGGTGCAGACCACGGACAACGTGAACTACCTCACACACGCGGCGGATGGCGATGCCGATGCGCGGGGCGCGATCTTCGCCGACTACCGCTCGCCGCGCTATGCGGGCGACAGCTCGCGGGCGATGCTGCTCCACGGTCACAACATGCGGGACGGCTCGATGTTCGGAATTCTCGCCTCCTATGGGGACGCGGACTTCTGGGCGGCGCACCCCTTCATCCAGTACGTCGACGCCGCCGGCAACGGTGGGACGTGGCTCGTCTACTCGGCGCGTGTGGCCGACGGCTCCGACGATGCGTTTACGTTCCCAGTCATGCGGCCGTACTCGGATCGCATTGCGCGCTGGGCGGATCGCTCGTTCCTGGATCCAGGTTTCCGGCCGGACCCCGCCGGCCGTACGCTTACGCTCTCGACGTGCGCGTATCACGTTGAGGATGGCAAGTTGCTTGTCCATGCCGAGCTGATCGAGTGCGACTCGAAGGGCGATGCCGGCAACTGATGTCCCCTGCCGGGAACCCCAACTGTGCCCCCGCAGCCGCGGGTGGCGATAGTTCGAAGCAGCACCCCGGCCCCCAACGGGGTGCTGCGCCGTCGCCAGGGTTGGCAGCAGGTCGTCACCCCGTTGGAGACGGCTCGAGACGAGCAGGTCGTCCGCTTGAGCCCAACTCCGTGACCGGAGAATGTGCAGTTCAGGTATGCCAACATGTGTCTTTGCCGCTCTGTTGTCAGGGTTGCGTCCAGCACGTCTCGGGCACTTCGGTTCAGACTCGGGGTGCCCCCGGTTCGTCTCGCGCGCGCACTGACTTCATGTCAGACTGAAGGCCTAGAATGGCGATCCAAACATTGAGGAGGTAGAACGCGTGAATCCGCTGGCGGCGACCAAGGCGAGAGGAGCGTTCTTCACTCCACCGGAGATGGCCGGGTTCATCGCCAACTGGGCGATTAGAACACCGGAAGACCGGGTGCTGGAGCCGTCGTGCGGCGAGGCGGCCTTCCTGGTGCCTGCTATCGAGCGCCTGCGCGCACTGCGACAGACCGACCTAGGAATATCGAGGCAGGTGTGGGGCGCCGAACTCCACGCCCCATCCGCGAGGATTGCCTGCGAGATGATCCGCTCCTCCACTGGCATTAGCATTTCTGAGCGGGTTCGGATTGGTGACTTCTTTGAGGCGCGTTCTGAGCGCGACCTGCCGTTGATGGATGCGTGCATTGGCAATCCACCGTACATTCGCTACCAGTCCTTTGCCGGTGACGCCCGTAAACGAGGCCGAGAGGCGGCGTTTGCGGCTGGCGTCCCCATAGACGGTCTTGCGAGCTCATGGGCGCCGTTCACCGTACACGCGGCGTCATTCCTTAAGTCCGGCGGTCGCCTCGGGCTAGTGCTGCCCGCAGAGCTGTTGTCAGTCAACTACGCAGCCCCTGTCCGGCGGCACCTACTGGATCATTTCGGATGCGTTCGAGTCATCCTCTTCGAGGAACGGGTGTTTCCGGACGTCCTCGAGGAAGTGGTTCTCTTGCTCGCCGAGGGCGAAGGACCATGCGACAGATTCGACATAGTCCAAGTCGCCGGCCTGTCCGACCTCGCGACTCTTGAGACGCGAGAATGGTCGACGTCGCCCGATGCTGGAAAGTGGACGAAGCTCTTGCTTCCGGAATCGACGCGCGAAGCAGTTGTTGCGATTGATGCTGTCGGAGGGTTCACTTCGCTCGGCGACGCGGGAACGATCTCAACCGGAATGGTGACGGGCGGCAACGACTACTTCTGTATCAGTGAGGCTGAAAGGCTTGCCCATGACTTGAGCCTGGCTCAAGTGCGAAGGATGCTGCCGCCAGGGTCCAAGCATGCGCGCGGCATCGACTACACATCCGCCCACTGGGAAGAGGCAAGGGACGAAGGCGCGAGAGTGTGGCTCTTCTCTCCCTCGACCTACCCGAGCAACGCAGCGCGAGCCTACATCCGACAGGGTGAAGAACTCGAGCTGGACCAAGCGTACAAGTGTCGCGTTCGAACACCTTGGTTCCGCGTTCCGGCAGTCAACGCACCCGATCTGTTCATGGTCTACATGGCCAACGAGGGTCCTCGGTTCATCGAGAACCCGTCGAGACTCCTCAACGTCAACTCAGTTCATGGCCTGTACCTCAACGCGGCATATCGGGACTTGGTCTCAGTGTTGCCGACGGCATCGCTGACGACATTCACGTTACTTGGGGCCGAACTGGTGGGCAGGTCGTACGGCGGCGGCCTCCTGAAGCTCGAGCCGCGTGAGGCGCTGAACCTGCCCGTTCCAACGGCCGCGCTGCTCAAGCGCTGCAAGAGGCAGTTGATGAATGCCAGGCCGACTGTGGATGCGCATCTGAGACACGGCCGCTTCAATGAAGCGGTGCGGATCGTCGATGACATCATCCTTGTCCAGGGGATGTCACTCGGCCCAGACGTTGTGGACGGCGTACGACAAGGCAGAGAGCATCTCTTCGGGAGGCGCAAGAAGCGCAGCCAGGGATAGAGGGGGTCATGGGAGCTCACGAGGCGCTCATAGGAGCGATAAGAGCAGCCGCGCCGAAGCCGGATGCGTCTGCGAAGCAGTCAGAGAAGAAGAACTACTCCGAGCGGCTCTCGAACACGATTGCGAGGGCCTTCGCTAGCGAGTTGCGCGTGGCAGGTGTGATGGACTGTGCGCCGCTCGTCAAGGAAGACGGCGCCACCTACGGCTCAGAGCGTCGAATCGCAGGCGGGATTGGCGCGAAGAAGGTGGACGTGTCCTGGGCGACGGACGCAAGCGGATTGCTGCTAGGTATCTCGATCAAGACCATCAGCTTCCCTGATGCCCGCTCCGGCAACTATCAGAAGAACCTCTCCAACCGGCGTGGCGACATGCTCTTTGAGGCGGTCACTCTGCATCGCCGGTTCCCGTTTGCGGTGCTCGCCGGATTGTTCTTCCTTGATGTCGGCGCCGCTTCTGACGACACCGATCGGCGCTCCTCAACTGTACAGAACGCGCATGACCTATTGCGCCTGTTCAGCGGCAGGCCCGATCCAGCCGGAAGGGAAGAGCAGCTGGAGCGGCTCTACGTGGTCACCTATGACGCGACGCCAGGCAAAGAGAGCATCGAGATGCGTGAAGCCGGCCGGTTCGACGAACCCGCTATCGATGCGAATCAGGTGCTCGCGGAGGTGCTGAGCATAGTAGCGGACCGCAACTCCGACTTCTACGACTTCGTCGACGGCGCCCTGCTCCCTCGTCGCAGCTAGTACGCTTTAGAGAGAGTTGACACATTAGAGTAGGGCGGACTACACTCCTCTTGTCTAATCGACCTGCAGGAGGTATTCGCCATGCTGACCGAACGAGAACTGGTCCTAAGCGCCCGTCAGCTCGAGGCTTCAATTCAGGAGCACGCGTTCGAGCTGCTGCGGTCCCAGGGATCGTACGACCGGGCCCAAGGTCTGATTGTGGTAGCGAGCGATGTGAACAGGATCGCCTCGCGACTTGATGAGCTGCTTCAGCAGGTGGCCACAACCACTATCCCCCGCGTCCCCTCCTCTGAGCCCAAGCGTCGAGCGAACGGCCGGAAGTCCACTCTTGCCAAGTACCCTCGTTTCTTCGTAAGCGGCGACCGAGTCGTCAAGATCGGCAAAGGCAAGCAGAAGTCAGCCAAAGAGTATCGGCACGAGGCCACAAAGAGCTCCTTCGATCAACTCGCGCGATGGATTGAGTCGCAGTCGGTCGAGGGCCGTCGCGAGTGGCTGGCCAAGGACGCCGACCTTGAGCTTGGGGAGCACGTTCCCGCCTATCAGACGTACCTGCTGATAGCCGCGCTGTCGTCCGCCGGCGTCCTTCGCCAAGTCAAGAGAGGCACGTACTCACTCGGCCCGAACGATGGCGGTCCCAAAGACTGGTGGGACGCGCTTGGGTCGCTGCCTGCGTTTGAGACGGAGGCGTAGTCAGAGATGGTCGCTCAGTCCTCGCTCTCCAATGTCGACGTAATCGTCTATGCACTTGCGGACCTGGGCGGCACGGTGACGCAGGTGGCGCACGAGCGATTGGCGTTCAGGGCATTCGAGCTTGCGCCAGACCGCTTCTCGTGGACACTGTCAGAGTTTCGGCACTTGCCAGACAAGGACATTGCTCGTGTGGCCCTTGTGGATGCCTCGAGAGACAAGTACGGCAGCTTGGTCGTCGGTTCGGTGAAGGCAGGCTACTGGCGGCTCACACCAGCCGGTGTGAAGTGGTTCGCAGTGCATGGCGACAAGGTGGCCGCTCGACTTGGTCGTCCTGCAGCATCGTCCAGCGGTCGTCCCAATGACGTGAAGCGGATCGTGTCAAAGACGAAGAAGCACTATGTCTTCAAGGAGTTCCAGGCAGGGCGGCTCGAAGAACTCCCTCCAGCGGCCTTTGCAGACATGCTCGGCTGCAGTCCGGACGCGTCTCCCAAGGTGATGAGAAGCAGACTCGATGCACTCGAGAGCGCGGCGGAAGCGTCGTCCGATGTAGAACTGAAGGAAATGGTCGCAGCGCTTGGGGAGCGCTTCGCGACTCTTCTGCACGGAGGGGGATCTGATGAAGCCCGGTAACCCTATGCCCGTTGAGTTGACGAAGCGCCATGGACAAATCGTCGCATCCGAGTCTATCCGGGATGTCTTCGATGCGCTCCGTGAGCTCGTAACGAACTCGGACGACAGCTATCACCGCATGGGCCAAAAGGGTGGACGGATTGTTGTGGAGATCGAGCGGCATCGCGGTGGCGCTCCCTCGATCATCAGGATTCGTGACCGCGCCCAAGGCATGACTCTGGACGAAATGAAGTCCAAGATCCGGCGCGTTGGCGATCGGACCAGCAGTGCAGGGGATCGGGGGTTCTTCGCTCGTGGCGCGCGTGACTGCGCAGCGCTCGGGGACATGACTTTCGAGTCGATCAAGGACGGACGCTACCACAAGGCACAGTTCACCAAGAACTGGGACTTCATTCCGTGGGAAGCCGATGGGCGCAAGGGCGGTTCCCCGCTGGCCACCGAGGAGGATCACGTCCGCCTAGGAATCAGAGGGCACGGGTCGGTGGTGACGATTGAAACCCACACCGGGGTTCCATTGTTCCGCACGTTTGAGGAGAACCTCCCGTTGTTCTGGCCACTTCGTGACATCCTCGACGAAAACGGCCCATCCGAGGTGTTCATCGCAGACGGGGCGCAGCAAACGCTCACCCCGAACAGAGTCTGCTATCGGATGCCAGAGGCCGAGTTGGTGCTTGATGAATCGTATGCCGTCCCCGGGTACGAGGGTGCCTCCGCGCACCTCTGCATCTACAGAGCCCCTGAGCCCCTGGTGGACGAGGCCGACAGGTTTCGGCGCTCAGGCGTCATCGTCAAGGCCACCCGCGCAGTTCACGAGTGCAGCTTCCTACTGGCTCGGGACCTAGAGAGCGACCCACTCGCAAAACGCTACTTCGGGCGCCTTGAGTGCGACTATATCGACACGATCTGCGAGGAGTGGGACGAGACGCGTGAAGTAGGGCAACCGCACCCTGCGGCCAATCCCGAGTTCCTTGTTGATCCTCAGAGGCAACGCGGACTATCTAGAACGCACCCGTTCACCTCGGCGCTATATGAGTACCCGACGAGCAAGATCCGAGAGCTCGTGGCTGAAGATCGTCGTGCATCGACCAAGGAAACGGGCAGCATTGGCGGGGACGAACTTCAGCGCAGGCTGCGCGACCTGGCGAAGCTTGCTGAGCGATTCCTGCAGGACGAGGCTGAGGCAGAGGACCTGATCACAGATGACGAGGAAGTTCAGGACGATCTGTTCCAGTCAGGCGTTCTCCTTGTCCCGACGTACGCCAAGATCCGAGAGGGGCGAGAGCGGAACCTGACCCTGTACGTGTCGACGAAGCTACCCGTCACCAGTGAGACCGAGTTCGCAGTGGTAGCTGATAGCCCGGCAGTGACCGTTGTCGATCAGCTGATCTACCTGCGACCTCACAAGAAGCGTCAAGACGTGATGCTCGGGACCGTCGTTCTGCGCGGTGAGTCGACCGAGGAAGGCATTCTGGTCAGCGTCTCGTCTTCCGGCTTGCCGAGTGCTGAAGCGCTAGTCAGCGTTGTGCCCGATGCAGTTGAGGATCGAGACTTCGTCGACAAGCTCGAATTCGAACACAAGAAGTACAAGGTTCGTGAAGGTCGCAAGAAGGCCTTGCGGGTCTTCGCGCAGTACCCAGACTTGGTAACCGGCGAAACGGCGCTACACGTCATCTCGAGTTCGCCGCAAGATGTCGTGGTCCGAGGCAACGCGACACTCACGCCGGTGGCCGGGACGAACTTCGCGGCAGCGGAGATCGTCGTGGAGGCTCGGCGTCAGCTTGTGGCGCCGGTGACTATCACCGCGACGGCGAACGACGCATCATGCGTGGCCCAGGTTCGGGTGGTCCAAGATGAGCGCCAAGGGGTGCCGCTCAAGATCGAGATCGTGGACAAGCAGCTCTGGGGTTTCCGGGCTCAATGGGCCGATTCCGAGGGCAGGCCCAATGTGCTGCAGGTGTCGGCGCAGCACCCATCAGTGAAGCGTTATCTCGGCGCGGCCCCGGAGTACGGCGGTCAGGATTCGCCGCTTTGCAGACTGCTGCTCGCGGAAATCGTCGGTGAGGCGATTTGTAGACGCACGCTGACGTACCAGGCGAGGAATCGCTCATGGGAGTTCGACTGGGCGAGGATGCAGGACAATGAAGAAATCGTTGACAACGTAATGGTGCATTTCAACCGGCTCACTCAGTCGTTCCTTCCGACGGCTCACAAGGCCATGCTTGGTGACAGTGAGGTTCGCCGATTCGTCGAGTCAGCCGGGCAGGCCGAGCGTGGAGAGGATGGACAGCTCTTCTAGAGGTGCGCGTGGGGTGAGCGCCGCGCCTGAACACGTCAGTGTGTTGTGCATAATGGGAGGCACGCTAGCGGCGCAGACGAGGCGCGTTGCGGTAAGGGGGGGGTGCAGATGCCGGACGAGGAGCCCAGGGTGCGGCTGTGGTCGGACGACCCGTCCCGAGTCGACCTACTGTCGTTTGATGCAGTTGCCGACACGGTCGCCGATGCCGTACTGGACGACGGTCTTGACCCGCTGGCCCTCGGCATTTCGGGGCCGTGGGGAAGCGGCAAGACGACTGTTCTACGCCTCGTCGAGAACCGGCTCGCCGACGAGAGCAAGATTGGCAGTCGCATCATCGTCGTGGACAGTGATCCTTGGCGGTATGACCCTGCTGTCGGTGCCAAAGAGAGCCTGATCTCCCAGGTGCTAGATGCTCTGACTGCCGAGTTCAAGTCGGAATTGGGTGGCGCGGAGAAGGCGCTCGAGACCATCAAGAGGCTGGCGAAGCGTGTGGACTGGTCCAAGGCGATCAGCGTCGCGGCCCGCGCGTCGCTCATGCTACAGATACCGTCCGTGGACGACCTAACCTCCCTGATAAAGGAGGACGGCCTGAACGGCGAGTCCCAGAGCCGCGGTCTGGACTCATTTCGGGACGAGTTCGCACGGCTCATGGAATCCCCCGAGCTTACGCAAGTTCGTCGGGTCGTGGTGCTGGTCGATGACCTTGACCGGTGTCTGCCGGAGACGGTTGTCGAGACTCTCGAGGCCATCCGCCTGTTCCTGGCTGTTCCGAAGATGTCCTTCGTGCTGGCAGCCGACGACGAGCGAGTCGCCGAGGCGATACGCGCGCACTACCCGATGTCCGACCGGCCCGACGAATCGTCCTCGGCCCCCCGCGAGGAGCCGTCGAAGCTCTACCTACACAAGATCGTGCAGACGACAGTTCCATTGCCCGCACTGAGTCGCTTCGACACGGAGGCCTTCCTACTGCTTCTTCAGCTGCAAAACCGTGAGTCGGATCCGTTGACAGAGCAGCAATTCACCACGGTCTTAGAGGGTTGCTCCAAGATTCGGACGACCACCGGGGACCTCGATGAGCTCAAGGTTCCGAAGGGCGTGAGTATTAACGACGAGCTCGCCTTTGCCGCGCGGTTGACGCCGATGCTGTACGAGAAGCTCCGTGGCAACCCGCGGCGGGTGAAGCGATTCCTCAACGATCTCAACGTGCGTCGATCCATAGCCCGACGTAGGGGGATTGCGCTGCAACCAGCGGTTGTTGCGAAGCTCATGGTGCTCGAGGTTCTGTTGTCCGATGAGTTCAAGATCATGTTGGGCTGGCTAGCGAAGGGAGAGCTTCGGCAGCAGGTCGCCTCGCTGGAGAGACAGTCGCGAGAGCCGTCTCTTGCTCCCGCCGCGGGTTCGCCAGCCGAATCCGCGGCGGCCGGAGATGCACAGAAACCCCGACGCACGCTTTCGGTCGCTCGCGGGGGCGAGCTTGCAGGGTTAGCTGGCGAGGAGTTCAGCGAGAACTTCATCCGATGGTCGAAGCTCCCTCCTGATCTCCGGGATCTCGACTTGGCGCCCTACCTGTATCTCGCCGCGTCTTTTGCGGGTGAACCGCTCCTCGACACTGACCTTCCTGAGCGCCTTCGTGACATAGCGGCGAATTTGGTGTCGTCATCCCGCGCGGAGCAGAAGTCAGTTCAGGCCAGCGACCTTGCGGCGCTCACGTCGTCGGACACCGACGCTTTGCTCCAGCACCTGGGTCGTGTCGCGCGCGACCGCCCGCGCGAGCAGCGCAGCGCAGTCACCGGAATCTTGCGAGTCCACCGCGTGCACCCGTCTCACGCTGACGCGGCGGTCCGCGCCCTATTGGCGCTGCCCATTGGCGAGGTGGCGATGCCTACCGTGCTCCTCTTCGGGGATCCCGCTGACGCGGCGCTCAAGCCTGTCCTCGACGAGTGGAAGTCGAAGACGACGAACGGACTCGTCAAGAATGCCGTCGACGAAGCGGTGAAGCGAATGGGGGCCGGATAGTGGGAACGAGCGGTTCGTATTCGGGCAGCGGCGGCAAGGCTGGTCGAGACCTCCGTAGCGGTCTCGGGAACTGGCTCGACTCGGTTCCAGAGGCTGGCGGCACCGACACAGCTGAGAACGGAAGCCAAGTTCCAGTGAGGCTGCCCCCCGCGACGCTTGCGCCGGCCATTCAGCTGCTGCGTCCGCGCAGCACATCCGGGGGCAGGGGCGACGGTCCGAGCGGGGGAGCGGGTGCGGGCGAAGGGCCGACCGGTCGCGCGGGAGGAGGGCCGATCCGGTCTGCTCCCCGGGTCGCCGCCTCCGCCGGTCGGGCAGCCGCTGCCGCCTACGCGTTTCGGGTTGCAGATGTTGCAGGACTGCAAGACTTGGGGCTCGATTACCGCGAGCTCAGTTCACTTGGTCCTCTCGACGTCACAAGACGAATCGTGGAGATGGCGTGCGGCCCCCGCTCGAACAGCACAATTGAAGACGGCGAGGAACGATACGTGGCTGCCGAGGTGGCGGAGTGGATTCTGGAGCGAGACGACGGAGGAGCGCCCCCCACTCCTGACGAGATCGTGCGAGAGACGATTGCCATCATTATCTCTGAAGTCGTTGAGACGGAAGTCGGCGAGATGCTCAGAACCGATGAGCGTCCCGAATGGGCTTCACAGCTGGCCGAAGGTCAGATTCGTGAGGCGGCCGAGATCCTGGCAGGACGTGCCCAGCTGACTGCAAGCGGAGTCACGCATGCGGACTTCGCGCGATCGATTGAAGACGGTATCGAGACACTCCGTCGGATTCTGGGAGGTAGGGCCTGATGTCGACCTTCAGGATGCGTCTCGCGCTTCCAGAACGGGTATCGCCCTCAATTGCTGCATCATCGTTCTACTGGACGCCAACGGGCAACGATTCATTCGCAGCGACTCTTGGTCCAGGCGTTCAGCTCGGTCCGCGATTGGGTGCGATGGGCCCAATTCCCCAGAAGAACGCTGAGTTCGTGCACTTGGCCGCCGCTGTGTTCGCCGCCGACAGGTCCGTTCCTCGAGCCGGCGGCGGGTCGGAATGGAATTCCCGCCGGATCCAGGTTGTCGTGCCTGTTCGCGATGTGGCGGCTTGGAACGCAATCGCTGATGAGATGGCCGAGCTAGTCGGCTTCCTCACGGGAGACACCTGGACGATCAAGTTCTACAGAGCGGCGTCAAGACGGGAGAAGGTTGAACCGCATCCTACGCCAGTCGCCAGGGTGCTGCTCCTCAGCGGTGGGGCGGACTCGGCAGTCGGTGCGCTCGTGTCACGATCCCGTCTGCAGCTAGACGAGACGCACGCGCTCTTGTCCCACGTGGGCCTCACGACTCTTTCGCCGGTTCAGAGGCGCGTTGCGTCGAGCGCCGAGAGGCTCCTCCCCGGACCCTGCCAGCGTCACGTACAAGTGCGTTTCGGACGCCATGCTAAGCGCGTCGACGGGGGTCATTACGCCGATGAGCCATCAAGTCGATCTCGCTCGCTCCTGTTTCTCTCACTGGGTCTCGCTGAAGCCTCTATCGATGCGGCGCCGCTTTGGATTGCCGAGAACGGCTTTGCCTCGCTCAACCCGCCGCTCGGCCCGGAACGCAGAGGAAGCCTGTCGACACGGACGACCCACCCGGCCTTCCTTCGCGGTCTCTCGGAGCTGCTGGTTCGCGTGGGGGCCCACGCGGACATTGAGAACCCGTTTGCATCTTTGACGAAGGGTGAGATGTTCGCCCTAGCTGCTCAACTCGTGGGCAGTGACGAAGCCTCAGACTACTTGAGCGCGACACACTCGTGCGGTCTATCCGGACAACGGGCGTTCGGTCTGCCTACGAACTCGCAGTGCGGCGTCTGCTTCGGCTGCACCGTCCGACGCGCGGCGTTCCACGCGGCGGGGCTGAAGGACCAGACCGACTACATCGCCTCGCGGGGGGACGTGCGGATTGAGAGCTGGCTCAGACGCAACTCGGTAGTTCGCCCGATGCGTGACTTCGTTCGACGCGGCGTGAAGAGCCGCGACGTCGTGACCATGAGCCTCCCGCCAGACTACGCCGCCAGTGATGCGCTCGACTTGTGCAGCCGCGCCGTTGTTGAGCTCAAGGGCTTCCTCGGATGACCAGCCTTCCCCCGCTCGACCTGCACGCCCACGTGAATGTGGATATCGATCCACTCGATCTTCGCGCGCTCCATTCTGTCGTATTCGCGGTAACCCGCTCGCTCGAAGAGGCGGAGCGGGCAGTGTGCCGCTCTGACGACGCCACAGTGTGGGGAGTCGGTGCGCATCCCAGTCTGTGTTCCGCCGTCAATGACTTCTCCCCACAGGTCTTCTCCCGACTAGTGAAGCGCACCGCGTTCGTTGGCGAGCTGGGGCTCGATGCGAAGTCTCGAGTACCGATGGTGCGGCAACGCGACACGCTGCGCGAGGCGCTGGCCGTCCTAGCGGAGCAGCCGCGAATCACGAGTGTCCACAGCTATGGCGCGTGCGAGCACGTCTTGGATGAAGTCGAGGCGGCAGGCGTTCAAGGAATCGTGCTGCATTGGTGGCTAGGCGACGAAGATGCGACCCGCCGTGCGATTGACCTTGGCTGCTGGTTCTCAGTGAATCCGTCGCAGGCTGAGAATGCGGAGAGGCTCCGCCTCCTGCCAGTGGACCGCGTGTTGCCAGAGACCGACCATCCTTTCGGAGATCGACGGGTCAGGGAGTCTCGGCCGGGGTGTACAGAGGCCGTTGAGGAGCGTATCTCCGTGGTTCTCAGCCATCCGCGCGACCAACTCCGCGAGAAGATGTGGTCGAATCTGCAAGCCCTCGTCTCTGCGACATCGACCTACAGCTTGCTGCCGCGCGCTGTGCGCGCAAGGCTCGCCACGATCTAGTCGGCGCCCCCTCAATGCGCACGTATGGCTACGGCGTCGGAGTCATCGCCGACGCATCCCACGCCGGCCGTCTAATCGACGCAATCGTCGAACTCCGCGCCGATAGCTCCGAGATCTTCACGACGTCGCCCGTGCGCGGCGCATGAACGTACTTGCCCCCGCCGATGTACATGCCGACGTGGTGGATGTGCCCCGCCTCCCAGAAGATCATGTCGCCGGGCTGGATCTGCGACAGACTCACGCTTGTGCCGAGGGTGTTCCACATCCCAGACGTCGTGCCCCGGCCTGAGAAGTCCGCGTAGCGCCACATGATCCAGTCCGCGAGACCGGAACAGTCGAAAGTGTCCGGGCCGGTTGCTCCCCACACGTACGGGCAGCCGAGGACGGACAGGGCAAGCCGCACCGGCGGGAAGTTGACCGCGACGCCTGACTTGTCGAGCTCGCCCAGTACCTCAGGGGTGAGTGCCGTCGCACCGGGGCCACCGGCACCGTTGAGCCCGGAGGCATCCAGCACCTGCCCGGTCTCGTCAAACGTGCCCAGGATGGCGAGGTAGCGCTCGGCTGCCTGCCCGGCCTCTGCGCCCGTGAACGCCGCGCCAGCCGGGGCGAGCCTCGGCGCAAGGTCCGCGACCGGTGGGTACGTGCTCGTGGCGAGCACCGTGCTCGTGCCCTCGGCTGTGTACGTGTAGGCGATCGAGGAGCGTACGAGGCCGTAGGCGGCCTGAGGATCGGCCTTTGTGAAGTCCTGGTCGCACTGGACGGCCGACAGCGCCAGGAGATAGCGCCACGTCGGCAGGTCGAGGTTGGCGTCCACCGCCTTGCCGGCGGGCGCTCCGGCAGTGGCGTCGTCGATAGCGTCGTTCTGCAGCCGGTTCTCAAGCTCGGCGTAGGTCTTGATCTGCGTCGCAATCGCGGCCGGATCCGTCTGGTGCCCGAACAGGAAGGACGGCACAGACGCCGCGAACGCGCCGGCGAACGCCGTGCCCATGAAGAGTGCCGCCACCAGCGCGACCCCTGCACCGACGAGAACCTTGCGCTCGATAGACTTCTTGTCGACGACGCCGCGCACGGCAGCTGCGGCGATACGCGCGATGGTGAGAGGTTCGGCCATGATGCTCCTCTACGCCGCCGGCGTCTTCTCGCTGCTCGTCGATAGGAGCTGCACCATCTTGGGTGTGCGCTTCACATCGAGGATGCACTTGCGCTGCCCCACCATCAGCAGGCAGCGGCCGACCGCCTTGCGTGCCACGGCGTCCGCCTCGGCACGCGAGAGGTCGTACAGATCCACGATGTGTGCGAGCTCGCGACCGTCGGCGCCGAAGACGACCTTCGTGCTGGCGTTGTCGAGCACAGCTCGGCCCTGCCGCTCGATCGCGGGGTCGAGGAAGTCGCTCACGTTCTGCGTGGCGACCATGAGCGCGCCGCCGTACTTGCGGATTCGCTTGGCGAAGTTCTTGATCGCCTCGAGAGTCGCTGGCGTCTTGGGGTCGATCGCCAGGTGCGCCTCGTCCATGACGACGAGAAGATGCTCGCCGGTGTCGCGGTTAGCCTGGATCTCGCGCCACATCAGCTGCGTGATGAGGTGGTACTGCGCCGCGTACGTGGACGAGTCGGCCTCCTGTAGCGCGTGGGTTGAGAACACGAGCACGTCGCTACCGAGCGTGACGTTCGTCTGTCCGTCCCACATCAGTCCCCGCGAGCCCTCGGTGAGGTTCTTGAAGAACAGATCGAGCCCCGCGTACGCCTCACGCTCGCCGGCCGACGGCTCGACGGCGGCGTGCACGCGCGAGGCAATCTGGGCGCGCAGATCCGAGAGCGTCGGCCACGCCGTCATGTGACTCACGCTTGTGAGATCCAAAGTCAGGCCGTGATCTCGATACAGCTCACGGACCTCGATCTCGAGGATCTCGCGCGCAGTGTAGTCGTCGGGGAGTTGCAGGGCGAAGAAGGTCTTCAGGAACTCAAGGTGCCGAGCCACGGGATTGAAGCGGCCCAGATCGGCCTCTTCCTCGTCGTCGGCCACGGCCTCTGTGGCCCAGACCTCGAGCGGGTTGATGACCGTCGCGCCGCTGTTGCCCGCGTCGATCCACTGGCCGTCGATCCGGGCCGAGAGCGCCCGGTATTCGTCCTCAGGGTCGATGATGATGACCTTCGTGCCGGCCATGTGCTCCATGAGGATGTCGAGCTTCATGAACGTGGACTTGCCGCCGCCGGCGTTGCCGAGCACCACCATGTTCGCGTTGGAGCGGTCGGCGAAGCCGGAGGAGCCGAACCGCCAGCGGTCGATCACGACGACACCGCCGGTGGTGTCCAGCCCGTAGACCTTGCCGTACCCGTCGTTGATGCCCGCCGCCGAGAAGGGCGCGGCTGCGGCCAGTGTGCTCGAAGGCATCGGCATCGCGTAGAGCTCGTGCAGCCGCGCGGAGCGATAGCCGTAGGGGCTTGAGTGCAGAATCGCGTCCTTGGTCATGAACCACGGCCGCTGGGCGATGATCTGGTTCGCCGCGAGTCGGCCCTGCACCCCTTTGACGCGTGAGGTTAGCCCCTCGGCGTTCTCGGCGGTCACGATGAAGGACACGACCGAGTCGAACATCGCCTGGTTCTCCGAACCGGACAGCCGTAGGAGCTCTGCGGCCTGGTCCCGCTTCGCTGAGGCCTGCATGCGCTCATACGCACCCTTGTTCTTGCTCTCGGCCTGGAAGCTCCAGCCGGAGAGTGAGTCCGAGACGATGCGGTTGAACTCGGCGGCGCTTCGGCGCACCGCGTCGATGTGGACGGTCACACCGGGCAGCCGGATGCGCGAGAGCCACTCGGCCGGCAGCCGGGCGGGGTACTTCGTGACCACGAGGACGGCCATGTACTGGTCACCGAATCTGCATGAGTTCTTGTCCGAGAACTCGGCCACCACTGGCGCGATGAGCTCTCGCAGGCGCGTGTTCGGCAGGATCTGCGTGACCTGTTCGGTCACTTCGGTCTTCTTGCGGGCCATGAGCGTCCGCCCTTCTTTGTCAGACGCCGACGAGCGGCGCGATGTTGAGTGACGGGTCGTCGGAGGGCAGCGTGACGGCGGGGGAGGGCAGACTGAATCGTACGAACGTATTGATCACGTCGGCCGCGCTCATCCAGCTCGCCGAGATCCCGCGCGTGCCGAGCGTGGCGATGAAATTGCGGGCCTCCGTGAAGAGGTCGTTTCGCTGTGCGTCGGTCGCTGCCGGTGGCGTCGTGAGGATGAAGAAGAAGTCCCGCTCGGCTGCGTTGCCCGTGCTCATCAGGTCGGCCACGAACTCGATCTGGTCGGCGATGAGCGTGCGCCGGCCGCTCGTGGCGGCCCTCTCCATGAGGCTGCGCAGGTGGTTCATCTGCTCTTCGAGGTCGGCCGCGCGAGGGCCGATGTAGATCCGCACGCCCACGGTGAGTGAGTTGTACGCCGCCTGAAAGGCGTCGAAGTTCGCCGCCACACCGCCAGCGTCCTTGAGCGTCATGTCTTGCGGCTGCACCCGCAGATGCACGGCGTAGGTGCCGTCGGTGAGAAGCGTGTAGTCGCCGGCGGGTGATCTGAGCACGTCGGAGACGGGGATCAGGTCCGCCATCGTGTCTGCCGGTGACATCTTAGGTCTGAGCATCGGTGATTCCGCCCTTCTCGATCTTGAGGTAGTAGCGCTTGGGCTCGCGGACCCAGCGCAGTGAGTTCTTGAGGAAGTCGGCCACCGTCACGTCGGCGACCGAATCGGTCACAAGCCCCCAGCCGGTCATGATCCAGAGCCCCGCCGCGAGCAGCCCGACGAACACGACCCGCGTGGCGATCGCCGCGACGATCGCGGCGAGAGGGGCGGTGCCGAGCACGTAGTACATGTAGATCTGGTTGTGCCTCGGCACGTTGGGGGTGAGCACCTGCTTGCCAAGCGCCACGCGCGACGGGGCCAGATAGCCCTCGCGCTGCTCTTCTTCTGCTGTCGCCACGTCCGGGGCCTCCTATCGGAACAACTGAGCGATCGCGGCGAGGATGCCGCCGGATAACACGAGAGAGATCAGGGCTGCGGCCATGACCGGTCGTGCGATCGTCCAGAGACTCGGCCGCGTCTCGCCGGGGGAGAGGACCGCCTTGATCGCCGAGACACCAGCGCGCGCAATCGCCGAGACGCTGACCACGCCGAGGAACACCGCCGACCACCCGAGCACCGTGTTTGCCGCCGTTTGTTGGGCCACGGCTACCCCGCCCTTGCGACTGCGAGGCGGGCGAACTCGAACGTCGCCATGCGTGCCATCGAGCCCACACCCGTCGGCGTGGCCTGGTGCGTCATCTGCGCCACGAACGCCGGCAGTGCGATCGTGGACGCCATCAGCCCGATCGTCGCGACGAACTCATGGATGGGGTCGGTCCCGAACCCGGAGATGTTGAGTCCCGTCAAAAGGCCGATGATCGTGAGGTTCAGCAGGTAGAGCTGCAGCGCCTGCGTGAACGCCAACGTCAGGAGCTGCCGCGTCCACGCTGCGAACAGGGAGCGATCGGGCGAGGCGAAGTTGAGCGCCAACACCGGTCCGATGAACACCATGATGGCGAGTTCCACCGAGCGCTTCGTGACCTGGAAGAAGATCACGATGAGCCCTATGCCGAGGAAGAGCATGACCACGGCCAAGAGGAGCTGGCCCGTGGCGTTGTTCGCGGCCAGGCCGATCGTTACGAGACGCTTCATGACCTCGGCCGCCTGCAGTTGGCTCGTGACGGCACCGGCAGCCGAGTTGGTCAGCACGTCGCTCGTGAGCTTGTTGCCGACATCGACGGCCAGCGAGACTGCGAGTGGTATCGACCAGATGAGCGCGGCCGCCCCGGCGGCGCGGATGAGCACCGAGTCGAGCGGGTCGCTGTCCTCGCCGGAGAGTTGCAGGATGTAGCGCGAATACACGTCGAGCCCGACCTTCAGACCCAGTACCGCTGTGGCGAACACCTGCACCGTGGTCATGGCGTTCACGACGGGAGCCCAGTGGATCAGCGCGTCCGACAGCGTGCCGACACTGATGAGCACTTTGGCGATCATGTCGAAGCCGCCGCTGAACACGCCGACGAGCCAGCCATTCCACCAGGCAGTGATGGTGTCCATGAGGGCTCTAGCCGAACTGCGTGATGAGGAACGGCACGAGCCACGGCAGCACGGCGAATGCGACGCACAGGGCGAGCAGGCCCCAGAACTGCTGCCAGCGCTGTCGACGCATGTGCTCGTCTTGCGTGAGCACCGCCATGGTGATGAGCACGCCGCCGCCGATGACCGCGATCGTGGCGAAGATGAGCGTCACGCCCGTCTGTACCTGCTTGGCAAGCGTGTCGACCTTGGCGAAGAACCCGGTAATGTCTGTAACGGCGAGCGCGACCGTGGGCGTCGCCGCGGCCAGCGCGAACGTCGCGGCCACCAGCGCGGCGCGGCCCTTCTGGTGCAGTCCCCTCATCGCTCCACTCTCCTTCGTCGAGTCCCTCATCTGTCTGCGCCCACGCGCTCGGCGGGCGTCCTTGTCGGTCCCGATCGTTCTTGGCCCAGGAGCTTGAGCCCCTTGGGCAGCAGCTCCTCGCCATGCCAGATCGGCGGCAGGTCGATCACGTGGACGTCGCGCGCGGCCTGACGTGCGGCCCGCACGTGGCTCGCGTGCTTGGGGTCACCGAGGCCGAACGCCTTGTCGACCGAGAGCAGCGAGAGATCCGGCACCGGGAAGAGAGCCGCATTCATTCCGCGGCGCACCACGAGCGCGCCGTCCACTTCCGGGGAGAGACGCGCGATCTCGTCGGGCATGAGGACGGGGCGCGACGTGAGCTTGTCGGAGCGCGAGGTGGTGCGGCTGGCCCCCACGAGCCCCCCACCGTTGCGCTGGGAGGACCCGCCATCGCGCACCATGATGGTCTTGGTGCCGGTCAGGTCGCTCATGGTCCGATGCGTCTTGCCCGACGCGCTGGCGAGGTAGACGATCGCCGAGCAGTTGCCGCCGATGAGCGAGGCGGCTTCCACACGCCCCTCGGCATACCGCTCGAGCTGTTCGATGCTCTGCACCACCATGAGGATTCGGATCCCGCGGCTCCGGGCCATCGTGAGCATGGAGACGAACTCCGGGATCTTGGGGATGTTGCCGAACTCCTCGAACAGGATGTTGACCGGCACCGGGAGTCGTCCGCCGTGGGCATTGGCGGCCTTCACGAGTGCCTGGTAGAGCTGCCGCACGTAGATCGTGACCATGACGTTGTAGGCGTCGCGTTCGTCGGGCGTGATGATGAACACCGCCGACTTGCGCAGCCCCACATCGGCCAGGTTGTGCTCGGAGCGCGCGGTGAGCGCGGCCATGTTCCTGTTGCTGAAGATCTTCAGCGCGTTTGCGGCCGTCGTGTACATGCTCGACGCCGTGTTGCCGGTGGCGAGGCTCGCGGCGAGGTAGGCGACCTTGGCCGGGTGCCGGTCGTCCAGACCCTCGATCATCTCCTTGAGTGGGTAGATCGTCTCTTGCCGGATGCTGTCGGCGCGCACCGCGGTTCGCTCCTTGCCATACGTTCCGAGCGTCCGGTAGACGTTGAACATGTTGCGAGAGAGTGGGTCGACGCCCTTGGGCTCACTGGCAATCAGGAGCGCCGTGGCCGCGATGATCGCTTCGGCGCTGGCGTTCCAGAACGCCTCGTTGCCGCCATGTCCGCCGAGCTGTGCCGAGACGATCGTCTTGGCGAGCTCGTGCGCCATGTCCTCGGCGTGTGCGATCTCAGCCGACCAGATCAGGTCGACGATCAGATCCAGTGGCGACCACTGGACGGAGCGCGAGGGATCACGCAGGTCGATCGTGTCGACGCGGTAGCCCTTGGCCTTCAGGTGCTCGCAGGTGGTGAGGTAGAGCTCGCCTTTGGGGTCGGGAATCACCATCGACTCGCCGAGTTCGCCCAGCGCGTAGATGCTCGGCAGCACGATCCGGCGCGTCTTACCCGAGCCGGTGGAGCCGATCACGAGAACGTGGCCCTCTGAACCTGAGAGGTAGTAGGTCTCTTTGCGGCCGCGCTCGGCCGGGGTGGCGCCGATCACGAAGCCCGAGATGCCGGGATCCGGGGTCGTGCCGGGCGACCAGGTGACCGCGGAGGTCTCGAGCGCCGCGGGGGTCATGAGGTTCGAGGTGCCATGCTCGCCGCGACCGGCGGTTCGGGGGATGGCGGCGACGACGCCGATGCCGCTGGTGCGCGGGCGCATCAGGTGGCCGGAGATCCAGACCCACCAGGCCACGACTGCCGCGATGAGGAGGAGGGAGAGGATGAGAGTGGCCGGGCGCGTGACGGCGGACAGCCAACGGGTGGGGAGAGGGGAGAGCGCCCACGTCGTCAGCGGCGCGGTGAGGGCGGAGACTGCCAGCGGGATGAGGGCGACGGCGAGGCACGCCACCGCGGCGGTGGATGCGACTCGCCAGATTCCGGCCTTCCGAGCCACGTGCACCTCCTGACCTCAGCGTCTTGTAGCGGGCTGGGGTGGAAGCTAGCACAGGAGGCCGGCGGTCTCGGACTTTGTGGTTGAGTTCGCAGCTATCTCTGCGCCAAGGCCGCCGTAGGGGCGTAGAGTAATCGGTCTGGACGGCTATCACGCGAGGCATTGCACAGGCTTCCCGCAACGTTATGATGCGAGGGGCAGGGGAAGGGTTCTGCGGCTGACGGGGTGGCCCAAGTGGAGCCTGTTTATCTGGATCTCCATATTCACACGTCGGACAACCCCGACGTACTCAATGCGGGCTACGACGTGCCAGCACTCCACGAGCGCGTGACTAGCGAGGCACAGGGCTCGCCAGCCCTGATTTCGCTCACGGATCACAACGTGATAAACAAGCGCGCGTATCTTGCATCGGCAAACGTCTTCGAGAATCTCTTGCTGGGTGCGGAGCTGCATGTCAGGAACTTTGAGAAGGCGCCGCCATACCACTGCCATGTGTTCTTTCGAGCACCCGTAGACGCTGACACGATCGATGCGATCAACGCGATATTGGACGAGCTGTACCCTGCGAAGACCGTGGGGGATGCAGATGACCTTCCCACGATAGAGACAATCGCCAAGCACTTCGATGAGTACGACTTCATGCTCCTGCCGCACGGGGGTCAGAATCACTCCACGTTTAACAAGTCCATCCCCAAGGGCAAGAGGTTCGACAGCACCATCGAGCGCAGCATCTACTACAACCACTTCGACGGGTTCACCGCGCGGAGTAACCGCGGGCTGGATGAGTCGCAGGAGTACTTCAAGAAGCTTGGGATCTCAGAGTTCGTCAATCTGATCACATCGACCGACAACTACAGTCCGAGGCTCTACCCACAGGCGAAGTCCTCCCAGGCAGACCCGTTCGTGCCAACTTGGATGCTGGCCAGTCCAACCTTCAATGGCCTTCGACTGTCGCTCTCGGAATCGGCTCGCTTGGTCTATGGCAAGCGGCCCGACGCCTGGGCGGAGTACATCAGGCATGTGTCGCTGAAGGCTGACAACCTGGACATCGACTGCGACTTGACACCTGGGCTGAATGTCGTGATCGGTGGCTCATCGAGCGGCAAGACACTCCTTGTGGACTCGCTGGTCCGCAAGATATCAGGCGACTTCAAGGACAGCGTTTACCTACCGTACGGCGTTGAGGCAATCGATGTCACAAACCCATCCGGGCAGACTCCGCACTACCTGTGGCAGAACTACATCGTCAGGGTGTGCGATCAGAAGGATCACGACAACACAATCGATTCAATACCGCTGCTCAAGAGCGTCTTTCCAGGTGACGCTGATGAGAGGGAACTCATTGACAATGGCCTAGCGAGCCTGAGCATTCATCTTCAGTCGATGGTTCATGCTGCCGCGCAAGTGGAGCAGTTTGAGGAGGAGCTCAAACACATCCCGGTTCTCTCGGGTCTGATCACGACCCGGCCGATTCGCCGTAACCCGCTTAAGAAGCTGAGGCCGTTCGAGAACGAAATCAAGGCCTTCAAGCTATCGCAGGCCGCCCACGAGCGAGCGGTGAAGGCGCTGGAGACGATTGAGGGGATCCTTGCTGCGAACCCATTCATACAGCACGATCCAACGCTGACCGCACGGCTGACAGAGGAACTGGCCGAAGCATATCGGGCCGCGCAATTGGAGGAGGCAGTGCGCGCGATCCTCAACGAACACGTCGAGGAGATCGACGCCCAGCAGAAAGCCAATGACCTCGAAACGACGACGAAACGCAACTCATTCGGGACGCTGCTTCGAACCATTAGGCGGTATCGAGAGAGTCACAAGACCTTCTACGAGGCGAGAGACGAGATCGCCAGCTTCAAGATCCGAAAGAGCACGAAGCGGATTAGCTCGATGGGCCACACCCTATACATTGAGAACGAGTTCGAACTGACCCAGACGAAGTTCTTGGAAATCTTGAATCAGACTCTCAAGCGTGAGCGGCAGATCCCCAACTTTGACGCCATTACGCCGCAGTCTCTGGCTTCCGAGGGATTCAAGAAACAGAGTCCCAAGATCGTGGATCACGACAATCTCCACCGTGAAATCATGAACCGATTCAACGCGCTAAATCGGAAGCAGTATCGCATCACCACCAAGGACGGCAAGGACTTCGACAAGCTGAGCGCGGGCTGGAAGACCTCAGTCATTCTTGACCTCGTTCTTGGGTCGGGAGCAGACAACGCGCCGCTGATCATCGACCAGCCGGAGGACAACCTTGCTACGACGTACATCAATACCGGCCTCTTGAGCGCAATCAAGCAGAGCAAGGCGACTCGCCAGATCATTCTGGTTTCCCACAACGCCACAATTCCGATGCTGGGCGACGCGCAGAACGTCATCCTGTGTACCAACGACGACAAGTTCATCACTATCAGGTCGAATCCACTCGAAGGTGTGATCGACGGAACTGACGTTGTGGACTTGATTGCCACGACCACTGACGGTGGCAAGGCGTCAATCAAGAAGCGCGTCAAGAAATACAACCTCAAGAGATTCCGAGGTGAAGATGAAACTGGTCTTTAGAAAGAACGAGGCCGAACAAGTCACGGTCTTCCAGAACGTGGGCGGCCAACTGAAGCCGTTCTCATACACGGTGATGATGAAGGCCTTGCTCAGTTCGGACTCTCTCGAGCCGCCTGACGTTGCGGAGGGCTTCAGCACCGAGGAGGCCGAGAGTATTGTCTCGATGATTGATCAAATCAACGGCGTCATGGCCGACGCCGAATCCGAGCCCGATTCGCCGTAGACTCGGCCCGCACTAGGGAACAAGCCCGTCCACGAATGACCCACCAGCAAAACCGCAGGTCAGATGCCTATCGCATCTGGCCTGTTTGCTTTGAAAGGGCGCGATCCATCTACAGGATCCACTAATCGCCGTACTGGCCCGCCCGAATTGACCGGAACCAGGGGCGTCTGAAGGCGAGTGGGCTGCCCGCTTCAACCCCGACGGTTCTTGATGGCCATCATTCGATGATCTGCCAACGACGGTCTTGAGCGTGCGCTGCAAGTTTGTCGTCTGGATGAACGGCCACCGGGTTCCCCACCTTTTCCAGCAACGGCAGATCTATGTAGCTATCTGCATAGGCATAGCTCTCAGGCCAGTCGATCGAGTCATCGGTGAGGTACGCCACCAGGCGAGACACCTTGCCCGGCCCCTGACAGACGGGGGGTTCGCAGACCCCGGTATAGCGCCCCTCGAGGAGCACCAGCGGCGTGCCCACAACCTCCTCGATTCCGAGATGTCGCCCGACCTCGCTCAGCAGAGGGGCCAGGGTTCCTGAGACCAGGATGACCCGGTGGCCTGAAGCCCGATGGCCCCGAACGCGCTCCATCACTTCGGGTCGCACCAAGGGTAGAACGTACTCCTCGGCAACCCAGTTGAAGGCGACAGTCGCCTCCTGCTGCGTCCACCCCCGAACGGTCCAGCCGAGGTGGCGAGCCCACAGCTCACGAAAGGACGCTTCCGACAGCAGGCCGCAACGCCACAATGGCCACAGGGCAAGATGGGCGGCCACGTAGAAGTAGAATCGCGTTCGCTTCACGCGATGGATTCGGTGGTGACGGGCAATGCCGTGCACGATGTGCCCGGTGTACAGCGTGCCGTCAAGGTCGAAGACCGCTGCGACCATCGACTGTGGGGACTCATCCATCAGCGCTCCTGAGAAACCGCTCCGGCACGCGATGGCTGAGAGGTGCCATCCCGCGTGCCGGAGCTTCCCTTGATCCCCAGCCTGTGCGTCTGAGCCATGGATCGGGTGGGTCGAGCCGCCCCTGAAGGCGCTCGTCTACTCGGTCCTGAGTGCTTCCACCGGGTCCTTCTTCGCAGCAATCCGTGCGGGAATCGCACCGCCGATGAGGGTAAGGACCAGGCTCACCGCGACAAGGGCGGCAGCGTAGGTGACTGGCAGCTTCGCCACATCAACAAGATCTGTGCTGTTCTTGATGATGGCGTTCATCGGGATGATCAGAGGATACGCGATGCCGATGCCCATCAGGCCGGAGATGGCACCGATGATGAAGGTCTCCGCGATGAACACGCGGGTGATGTCCTTCTTCCTTGCTCCCAAGGCGCGTAGGACGCCGATCTCCTTGGTCCGCTCCATCACGGAGATGTAGGTGATGATGCCGATCATGATCAGAGAGACGACCAAGGAAATGCCTGCGAACGCGACCAGTACCAGAGTGATGCCATCCATAATGCCGCCGGACATCTCGGTGATAGATGTGGCAAGGTCGGTGTAGACCACTGCATCTGCCTCGTCACGCCCGGTGTTGTAGTCGTCCAGATACTCCAGCACCGCATCTTTTGATTCGAAGTCGGATGGGTAGAGGAAGACCATGAACGGCATGCTCTCTCCTCCGAGGTACGCGAGCATCATGGGCTTGGCGGCCTCGTCCAACGGCTCCATGGTTATGACGTTGTGCGTGGCCGCCCGCTGTGCCTTCACGATGGCGGAGTCTCCGGCATTGTCGCAAACGCGCTGAACCAACTTGTCGCTGTAGGCAAAGCCGTTGCCGACGAGACCCCTCGTCACATCGGGCTTGAGGCGCACGATGCCGCTGACCTTCAGCGTGATGCTCTTCTCTGCGTCGTACATGGCCCCGTAGTCGGTGCCGGGCATGAAGTTGCCCGCCGGGGTCTGGACATAGTAGTCATCATTGTCGATGAGCCTCAGCTCAGTGCCCACGATGTCATCGAAGGGGATGCTCTCCACGCCCTTGGTGTCGAACCCAAGGTTCTCAAGCACCGAATAGGCGACACGGTTCTGGTTGTCGATTACCAGTACAAGGTCGGTCTCATCGTGCGGGTAGGATCCCGCGAGCAGGTCGTAGCTCTTCTCGAGATAGGGTGTGGCCTGGTCGTCCAGCGTTTCTGGATACGAGGCAAGCCCCAGTCCCCGCATGCTGGCGATGTTCATGTTGAGCCCACCGGACTGCAGGTCCAGCTCACTGCTCGTTCCGGCCGGGATGGACACCGGCACGGCCTCTCCGTCGGTCTGACGCAGCAGGTTCATCCCCACCATGCGAAGGAAGCCGACACTGTTGCAGATCGCCGGGTCGACAGCTTCCACGTAGCCCACATACTCGTCGGTGATCACGTTCGTATGGGCGACGGTTGTCTCGGCCGGGTCGTACAGCGCAACCTCCTGCGTGTCGGCATACTGCCGTTCATCTATCAGGACCGAGGACAGCTCGCCGCGCATCTGCTTCATGGTGTCCGCGTCCAGGCTCATGGACATGGGGGAGACGATGATGGGGAACTCGGAGAGCGCATCGTTCTGGAATCGATCGACCTCCCCCCGGAAGCCGTAGGACAGACTCAGGATCAGGGCAACGCCGATGATGCCCATACTGGAGGCGAGGGCGGTAAGCGCTGTCCTCCACTTCTTCGTGGCGATATTCCTGCCCGAGAGCTTTAGCGCGGTGAGGAAGCTCATGCCGGTCTTGTTGAGCTGATACCCAGCTTCCGGTCCTGTGGCCTCCTGTGGACGGGTGTCGGATACGACACTTCCATCCCGGAACTGGACGATGCGGTCGGCGTACTCCTCCGCCAGCTCAGGGTTGTGGGTCACCATGACCACCAGTTTGTCGGCGGCGATCTCCCTGATGAGTTCAAGAACCTGGGTGCTGGTGGTGGTGTCCAACGCACCGGTCGGCTCATCGGCGAGGATGATGTCCGGGTCATTCACCAGAGCGCGGGCTATGGCGACACGCTGCATCTGTCCGCCGGAGAGCTGGTTCGGCTTCTTGTGCCTGTGATCCTTGAGCCCTACGCGCTCCAAGGCTTCGACGGCCTTGGCTCGTCTGACCCCTGCGGAGACACCACTCAAGGTCATGGCCATCTCCACGTTCTCTTCAACGGTGAGATGGGTGATGAGGTTGTAGGTTTGGAAGATGAAGCCCACGCTGTTGTTCCGGTAGGCGTCCCATTCCCAGTCTTCGAAGTCCTTCGTGGACTTGCCGTTGATGATGAGGTCGCCGTCGTCGTACCTGTCCAGCCCTCCGATGATGTTGAGGAACGTGGTCTTGCCCGAGCCGCTGGGGCCCAGGATGGCGACGAACTCCGTCTTCGGGAAGTCCATGCTGACACGGTTGAGCGCGACCTGGGTGAAGTCGCCGGTGGTGTAGCTCTTGGTGACGTCTCTGATCTGAAGCATTCAGCGCGTTCCTCTCTAGGACTAGTTGGACCGGGGTTTCCCCCAGAAGCTGACGATAAGCCCACCCGGGCCGACGTGCGTGCCGATGATGATTCCGATGCGACCCTCGATCATTCCGCGAATGTCGATGCGCTCGGCCAGCATCTCCCGCAAAGCAGCAGCATCTTCCGGGCATTGCGCGTGGTCCACGACGATGGCCTGAGCCGCCGGGCCCTCGATCCGTTCGGCGGCTATGTCCGCCAGTGCCACCAGCGCCCGGTGCCGTCCCCTGAGCTTCTTCAACGGGACGAGTCGACCCTCGGCATTCACGTGAAGCACCGGTTTGATGTCGAGCATGGAGCCTGCAGCTCCGACTGCCGGTGACACCCTGCCTCCGCGCACGAGGTACTCGAAGGAGCCGACCGTGAAGATATGGTTGACGCGCTGGCGGTTGGCTTCAGCCCATGTGGCAACCGCTTCGGCTGACGCGCCAACAGCCAGTTGCCGAGCCATCTCCAGCACGAGCAGGCCTTGCCCCGCGGAGACCGACAAGGAATCAACGACGAATACCTTGGCATCCGGCTTGTCCTCTAAGAACTTCTCACGGGCCAGGAGCGCGACGTCATAGGTGGCGCTCAATCCGGAGGAGATCGTGACCAGCAGCGCCGTCTTGCCAAGGTCGTAAGCTCGCTGGAACATGGCCTCACAGTCGATTGGACGCGCTTGTGCGGTCGTCGAGCGGGCACCGGCCCGAAGCGCGTCGTAGAAGGCGTCATAGGAAAGCGTCTGCCCGAGATCGTCGAAGTGGTCTTCGCCGTTGAGTGTGTACGGGAAGAACAGGAGCTCCACGCCGGCGTCCTCGAGGACATCGGGGGGCAGGTCGCAACCCGAGTCTGTGATCAGTACCGTCTCGTGTGCCAAAGTCATTGCTCGCACACCCGGTCTCCTTCGAATGCCATGGTCAGCGCCCTTCTCGGTCTGCCAACGTGATCGGTCTTGCCGCTAGCAGACGCTCGATCTCCCCGACGGCAGCTTCAGCCGCCATCTCGCCAGCGGCGATGATGCGTTCTGCTTCGTGGAAGCTGTAGTACGCGGCTCCGTCGATCTGAGGGGCGATCACCAGGTCGGCCGCACCTAGCCGGCGTTCGGACAGTTCTCGCTGCATCAGGTCGACCGAGCCTGCAGCGAGCTGGTAGATCGAAGGCGAGCGCAGTCTGTCCATGATCGCTGTGAGAGCACGCGAGTACACAATCTCGGTGAAACCCTTTGTCTCGACCCTGCCGACCGCCGTCGACTCCCCATGCCTGTTGTTGGAGAAGATCGGGACCTTGCTTCTTGGGATGCCCAGGTTGGTGACCGCGACCACGACGTCTGCTCCCATGTCCCTGACAACATCGACAGGAACTGAGTTGAGCACGCCCCCGTCCACGAGCAACCGGCCCTCGCGCTCCACCGGCGCGAAGATCACAGGTGTTGACAGACTGGCCCTGATCGCACGTGCGAGATCGCCTTCGCACAGCACGACTTCCCGCTCGCCGATCACGTCAACGGCCACACAAGAGAAGGGTGTCCTGGTATCGGCGAACGTCTTGCCGCCCACCACGTCGCGGATGAACTCCTCGACCCGCTCTCCGTTCACCAGCGCGGTGGTCGGACGGGCGATGTCCGCCAGAGAGACGAGTCGCCTAATGTCCACGGACAGAGCGATCCGCTCCATCTCCTGAGGCGTCATGCCCGCCGCATAAGCACCACCGATGACCGCGCCGATACTGGTTCCCGCGATCATGTCGATCGGAAAGCCTTCTCTGTCCAGCACCTTCAGCACACCGATGTGCGCGAGCCCTCGGGCGCTCCCGCTTCCAAGAGCCAGTCCAAGACGCCCTGCCTTCATTTCGCATGCACCATTCATGTTCGCAATCGGACTCGCGGAGACCGATCAGGCCTCCTGCACTTCTGCCAATACGCGTCCAAGCGTCTGTGTCGCCTCCATCACCGCGTTCTTGGTGATCGATGTGACGGAGGCCAGTTCGGAAGCGCGAACGGGCTTGCCTGCGCGCACGGTGATGGGAGCGAGGGCAGGCCAGTATCTGCCGGGCGGAAGAACCGCCTTGGTGCCGGTGATGTGCAGTGGGAGTAGGGTCGCGTTGGCTTTGAGCGCCAAGTACGCCGCCCCTCCGAGAATCTCATTTCGGGCGAGTCCGCCCTCAGGGAACACCGCCATCGTTCCGCCGCGCTTCAGAACCTCGATTGCCGTCTTGAGACTGCCGAGATTACTGCGCTGCCTCTGCACCGGGAGTGCGCCCATCGCACGGAGGAAGGATCCGTAGACTGGCAGATCAAACAGGTAGGAGGACGACAGGAAGGTGAGGCGCCGGTCGGGGAAGGCAGCGGCCACGACAAAACCATCGATGAAGCTATCGTGGTTGGCGACGATCACCAGGGGCTCGTCGGCGGGGATTCGATCGGCCGAGACTACCTTCAGACTGAAGATGCCCTTGAAGATCACTCTGAATACGAAGATCGCTGCCGGATACAGCACCCGCGTCCGCGTTCGAGCCACATGTCGATCTCCCGTGCATGAGGAGCTGTCTACAGGCACCGTGAGGATCCTCCACCTAGTCCCAGGAGCGCCACGATCTGGCCCGACACGGTGTCCGGGTTCAGCGGCCTCCCCAAAAACGAGTGCCCCAGGACCAGGCCGTCCATCATCGCCGCCAGCATCGTCGCTACAAGGCGGCTGTCAGTCCCATCGGGAAGACGGCCCTGCCCAACAGCGCGCTCGACGACAGGCCCCAAGAGACTGACGAGTTCTTCCTTCGATGAGGCCACGAATCGGCGCAGCTCGGTTTCGGCAGGTGGCAACCTCACGACAAGCGCGTTGATGAGGTTCTTCTCGCGCATCCCGAACTCCAAATAGCCCTTCACCATCCGGTGGAGCTGCTCATCCAACGTCTCTCCAGCCTGCTCGACGCCGAGACGCGCACGCAGGTCTGATAGAACGTCGTCGAGCACGTTCAGGTAGATGTCGCTCTTGCCCGAGAAGTGGTAGTAGAGGGCGGCCTTGGTGATTCCGAGGCGCCCGGCGATGTCGCTCATGGAGACGCCCAGATAGCCGAAATCCGAGAAGAGACGTCGCGCGACGTTAAGAATCCGCCTCTTCGTGCCATGGAAGTTGTCGGACAGCTGGCTACTTGCTGCGTCCATCAAGTCGACTCCCTCTCGCACGCCGCATACCTTGCGCTCTCAAACTGACTGACCGGTAAGTAAGCTCCATGTTGCTGCATCCTATGCATCCGGTCAAGCCCAGGGCGGGAGCAGCCCGAACGCGCTATTCCTTCGATATCCCATCGAGCCTGAACAAGAAGCTCACGCTCCCATGGGCGCCATCAGGCAGACCGAGGACTCTCCGGCGTTCGGCTCGTGATCTCGGACTCACACGAGGGGCTGATTTCGGCGATTGAAGCCGTGCTCCCCGGCGCGGCCCGGCAGCGGTGCCGCACCCACTTCATGAGAAACGTGCTCTGCCGCATGCCGAACTCGGCACAGCCGTTCGTGGCCACCTTGGTGCGCACGGTCTTGGCGCAGCCGAGCGTCGACGAGGTGGCCGCCCAACTCGCACGCGTCATCGAACAGCTCGAGGAACGTTTCCCAAATGTCGCGACGATGCTCGAGGACGCGGCAGCCGACATCACGGCGTTCTCGACGTTCCCGACCGCGCACTGGCGCCAGATCTGGTCCAACAACTCCCAGGAGCGCTTGAACCGTGAGATCCGTAGGCGGAGCGACGTGGTCGGCATCTTCCCCAACCGCGAGAGCGTCATTCGGCTCGTCGGCTCCGTGTTCTCCGAGCAACACGACGGGTGGCAGGTGAGCTGGCGCTACATGTCGATTGAATCGATCGAGAAGACCATGCAGCCGGTGCTCACCGTGGAAGACGGACTCGACCAGGAGGTGGTGCCCACGCTCATGGCCGGCTGAGCAACAAGCTCGAGGTCGGAGCAGAGGGCTTCATACGCCACTTGACGGGACGTGGCCGCCATCGATGAGCATGGTCTGCCCACAGACGTGCGTGCTCTCTTCGTTCGTGAACCATGAGAACAGGTGGGCGACCTGCTCGGGCTTGAGGTAACAGTTGAGCGGCATCGAGACCACCCGGTTATGCGCATCGACCATCCACGTCGGAGGGTCCGCATCAACTCGCTGCGACACCCACCTCGGGCGAGCAGCTCCGACTCACTCGCTCAGCCCCAGCCGTCTCGCGAGAACCACGACCTGTCTGACCGTGCGAGCAGTTGTCATCTGCCGCAGCGCCGGCAACCGCATGGCTGCCCGCGACACCTCTCTCGCTTCCTGTACGTAGCGGGCCACTGCAGTGGCCGGGGGGGTCGTGTGCCTCTTGGTTAGATGCACAAGCCCCGGCAATCGCACCACGAGGGTCGTATCTGAAGCGTGCTTCGTATGCAGGAAGGTCTCCACGCCGTAGCCAAGGTGCTCCATCTCGGCCAGCCACGGGAGCAGGCATTCACGGCGATAGGCGCGCTGACCCGTGAGGATGGCTGTGGGCGTCAATCGGCCGATCGCATCACTCCCGACCTTGCGAGTAGCGACCCCGAGCGTGACATCGGCGTGGCCTGCCTCGATCGGCTGTGTCAGGGCAAGCAGATGTCGCCGCTCTAGTCCCAAGAGATGAGCATCACAGAAGACCACGATGTCGCTCGTGGCCCGCCTGATGCCCGTCGCAAGCGCGGCGCCCTTTCCCCGATTGGCGGCGTGGACGATCACCGAGATCCGTCCTGAGTACTCGGAGAGAATCTCCGCGGTACGGTCGGAGGAGCCGTCATCGACGACGATGACCTCCTGCGCCGCTCCAGTGCGAAGTACCGACTCAATGGTCTGGGCGATGAAGCGCTCCTCGTTGTACGCCGCGATGACTACGCTCATCGAGTGTGCATCGTGCCCGATTTCTGATTGCGCCACGACATGCCCTCCTTTTGCCCAGACGGCCTCGCTGCGGTGTTGCCTGGAACCGGTGCTTGACCGGATTCGTCACACGAGAGTAGCATACTTACCGACCGGTCGGTAACTGAACACGGAGGTGGTACTCAATGACAGCCGAGGCCGAGCGCGGCGGAACCCTGCGAAACAGCCGGCAGCAGATCATCGACGCTGCTCGCAAGCTCTTCTCGGAGCGAAGCTACCTCGGCGTCTCGATGAGCGATATCGCCAAGCGTCTCGGCATGACCAAGGCAGCCTTGTACTACCACTTCACCGGCAAGAGCGAGCTGTACCTGGACGTCTTGCAGGAGGTCTTCGCGGAGCTGCGTTGTCGCCTCAGCAACGCCCTGATCGCCGAGACTCATGCTCAGCAGCTACTGAACGTGGTGACAAGCTACCTGGAGTTCGGGATCGAGGAACACAACCTTCTCAATGTCCTGGCAACGAAACTCACGCCGTCCGACAAGGAGCTTCGTGAGTTCGTCGCGGTGTTCCGCTCCGAGATTGACAGCATCTTCCGGCCCGTGATCGCGGCGGTGTTCGGTACTGACGAGAGCCGATCGGGTGTAGATGCCAAGCTCGCTACCACCATGCTCACCGCCATGATGGATGGTCTCGTCCTGGAGCACTCCTTCTTCCAGTCCGACCTCGACCCCTCAGGCGTGGCCACCCAGATCATCACCATCCTTGGGCTGGACCGTGAGCCGCATGCATACGCATAGGCGGTGCGCATTCATGTCGCGCGGATCGGAGTACTGATGCACAAGCGCCTTGGTCTTGCGCTTGGAAGCGGCAGCGCACGCGGACTCGCTCATATCGGCGTTCTCAAGGTCTTCGAGAGAGAGGGTCTGCCGATTGACGCGATTGCCGGAACAAGCATCGGCGCACTGATCGGCGGAGCATACGCGGTCGGCGTGACCCCGGCGGAGATGGAGCGCCTAGCGATCTCGGTCGACTTCAAGCACCTGGTCTCACTCGCGGACGTCGCTCGCCCGACGACTGCGCTCGTGAACGGGCGGCACGTCGAGGAGTTCATCCGAGACGTGGTGGACAGCCAAACGTTCGCCGACGTCCGCATTCCCTTCTGCTGCATCGCTGCCGATGTGAGGGCCGAGCGCGAGGTCGTTCTTCGCAGCGGTGATCTTGCCACCGCCATCCGTGCGTCAGTGTCCACCCCGGTCATCTTCGCCCCCGTCGAGCGGGACGACAGACTGCTCGTCGATGGAGCGGTTCTCAACCCTGTCCCCGTTGACGCCGTCCGGGCGATGGGCGTGGATACTGTCGTTGCGGTCACCAACCTGGGCCTGCCGGCCGGCAGAGTGCCCAGTGTGTCCAACGACATGCAGGACCCATCCATCGCGACCGGTCACGCGTGCGACAGAGGGTTTGCGGACGTCGTGTACTCGCGGGTGTTCACGGGAGTGATGGACCGCTTGCGCTCGCCCTCCGTCTACCAATTGGCCTCTGGATCGATAGACCTCATGCAGCGTGGTCTATCCGAACAGCAGCTCTCCACCGCAGATCTCATCATCGCCCCACAGGTCGACGGGGCGGCCTACTACAGCTTCTTCGAAGCCGACCGGATCATCCGGGCCGGTGTTGCGGCCGCCGAAGCAGCGCTTCCGCAGATCGAAGCCCTCCTCGAACACGCCGGCACCCGCGCCCCGGCACGCGGCCGAGCCTAATGGATTGGCGGAGATGACACTTTGCAGCCTGTACAACTCATTACCGACTCAGGGTGCGATGTGCTTGGCGGAGGCTTCGACGGCACTGACGTGCGGGTCATCCCGCTCCCCTATTCGCTGGACGAGAGCGAGCGCATCGATGATCCACAGTACGCTCCGGCTCTCGATACCTTCTACGACGCGATTCGACGCGGCGCCAGAGCCACGACCTCACAGGCCCGCGTGGCTGACTGTGCTCACGTTTTCAGAACCTGTGCCGACCTGAGCACACCGGCCGTCTACATCACGCTCTCCTCAGGATTGAGCGGGACATTCGAGGCCGCGTTGCACGCGCGAGAACTCGTCCTTGCGGAGCGACCAGGTGCAGAGATCTACGTCGTTGACTCGCTCTGTGTCGCGACCGGACAAGCGCTCCTGGTCTCCGGGGCTGCGCGACACCTCGCAGACGGGTGCTCCGCGCAAGAGGCGGCCAGCTGGGCGGAGGACAACAAGCTCCGGGTGCAGCATCTGCTCACTGTCGACTCCCTCGAGCACCTCGTCAGAGGAGGAAGGATCGCGCCGGCCGCCGCCGTAGCAGGCTCCATCCTCGACGTGAAGCCGATCATCACGGTGTCCGCGGACGGAAAACTCGTCCCCATCAAGAAGACGCGCGGCCGCACACGCGCGCTCAGGACTATGGCGGATCTGGCTCATGACGCGCTGGCCGGGCAGTACAAGCCACAGGCGTTCGTTGGACATGCTCGCTGCGAGAGCGACGCGTCATCGCTGCAAGGGTTCCTAGCCGAGGTCGCACCCGAGTGTCGCATCACCCCGACGCGAATCGGACTGGTCATCGGAGCACACACCGGCCCCAGCGCAGTCATGGCGGCCTATTGGGGCCACCACCGCATGAACTGACAATAGGAGGATTGACACGTGAACGGACCAAGCGAGATCAAGCAGCATGTTGTCGATGCCACTGCGACAATGCTCACATCTCAACTCACCGACTTTCTGCTTGCTGATCCTGAAAGACACCTGGCGCAAATCGCGGGCATCGCCAGCCATCTGGCCGCCACAGAGCAGGACAAACAGCGGGCTCGTGACCTGCAGAGGTACTTCACCAACGCGCGAGATCTCGATCCGCAGCCGATGCCGCTACAGATGCTCGACCGGGTGTCCGCGCTGACCTCGCCCCATTGCCGCGCACGACTCGTGACCAACTTCCTCAATTGGACGAGGGCTGGCGTGCCCAAGCGCAAGGCGTCCCTTCAGGAGATTGGCGCCTCCCCGATGGTGCTGCTCATCAGCCCGTCGATGCGATGCAACCTCAGTTGCACCGGATGCTACGCGTCTGAGTACAGTAGAGCCGACGATCTGCCCATGGACGTCATCGACCGCGTGGTGCTGGAGGCGCAGGACATCGGCACCTACGCCATCACGATCCTCGGCGGAGAACCGTTCATCAGACCTGATCTGCTTGACCTGTTCGATCGACACCCTCTGATGACATTCCAGGTGTTCACGAACGGAATACTCATCGATGATGTTCTTGCCGCGAGGCTTGCGAAGGCAGGCAATGTCCTCGTCTCCCTGAGCATCGACGGACCGGGAGGAGCGCATGACGAAAGGCGCGGCCCGGGAACGCTCGCCGGTGTCGAACGCGCAATGGCATCACTGAGGGCTCATGGCGTCCCGTTTGGCTTCTCCACCATGGTCACGCGCATCAACTGCCCCATCGTCATCGAAGACGAGTACATCGACTACCTGATGGATCAGGGATGCCTGTGGGGGTGGCATTTCCTGTACATGCCGGTCGGCGAGGAGCCCGACTTGGACTTGATGCCTACCCCCCAGCAAAGGGAGTACCTCCGAGTCCAGGGCGCTTCAAGGATTCGTCGAGAGAAGCCACTGTTCGTGATGGACTTCTGGAACGACGCACCTTATGTGGGAGGCTGCATCGCTGCCGGCAAGGAGTACTTGCACATCAACTCTCACGGTGATGTCGAGCCGTGCATCTTCACCCACTTCGCTACCGATAACATCAAGGACAAGTCGCTCGCCGAGGTTCTCGCTTCGCCGTTCTTCAAAGGAATCCGCGATCGCCAGCCGTACAGCGACAACTTGTTGAGGCCGTGCATGCTGATTGACAACACAGATGTTGTGCGGCAGGTGGTGGCAGACTGTGGCGCCTCTCCCACACACCGTGATGCCGACGATCTCCTCACGCTGATGGCCGACGATCTGGACGCGTACGCGTTGCACTACAAGGTGATTGCGGATGCCGCATGGTCGGGGCGCGAAGCGGCCGGCAGGTCGCAGTGACTGACACGACGGACGGCGCCCGCCGCAAGTTCAGGCGGGAGATCCAATCCGGCACAAATGCGCTTCGAGTGCTGGCGGTCCTGGCGAGTTCTGCTCGCCCGCTCTACGGCGTTGAAATCATCAGACTGCTCACAGAGGCAGACCGGGCGAGGGGTATCGAAGAAGGCACCGTCTATCACATCTTGCGCTCGTTCTTCGAGCAAGGTCTGGTGATGGTTCAGACGCGACCCACTGGCAATGGTCCGCCTCGGAAATACTACGTGATCACATCTGCTGGACAAGAGGCACTGTCTGGATGGATCGGCGACTGGACGCAGGCGAGAGAAGCTGTCGATTCCATCCTGACCCCCCCGGGAGCGTGATGCCGGAAGGACCCCGAGCCGAGTTGAGGCGCATTCGACAGCTCTATCTCTTGGATTCGACCGTCACGATTGTCTTGATCGGGAAGTGCACGTGGGCGCGGAAGTTCGTCGATTGGGAGACTCAGGCCTCGCTTCGCCTGATCGAAGCGCGAGGGGTACGACGTTTCGTCGTAGACCCCGCTGCGGCGAACCTCCGCGCGATACGCGCCTACGAGTCCATCGGCTTCAAGCGCATCGGTGTCGCACGTCAAAGCGAGCCCGCGCCGGATGGATCGTGGCGCGACTGCCTACTGATGGACTTGCCCGCGGCCGAGTTTCAGGGCCGGTCGTGAGGTTGGCTGAGGGGTGTGTAGGTTGGAGTCTGAACTGCGCTATCTAGCTCACTCCTTCTCGTGAGACGCCCGGGATTTGGCAGAGGCACTCACGCCGGGACCGCACCCCGGATTTGTCGCCCGATTTGTCGCCCAAATACATGGTGACTGTTGGTACTCGTTGGTACCTATTGGGACTCGCCGCAGCTCTTGAGTACCAACGAGTCCCAAGTAGTCCCAATAGTCACAAGCACTATCGGGATTCGAATTCCCTTGGGGGCACCATAAAACCGCAGGTCAGAGGCCTGAGCAGCCCGATTTCGAGCGTGAAATCGGGCTACAAATGTCTTCGGGCCGAGAGTGGTCGGAGGGTAAAGGCGCAGCTCAGAGGGGGTGTAGATGCCGTCATGTGGCCCAAGAGCATTCCCTGTTGCTCGGAATCGGCGTTCTGCTGAGTTGTTGCCCGATTTGTTGCCCGAAGTCAGTTGGCATAGAAACGACCGCAGTTGTCGGTAACTGTGGTAACTCATATGCCAACCTTGGCCGGGTGCCGGTCGTCCAGACCCTCAATAATCTATTGGCGGCGCCGGGCAGTGGCCGTCGACGGCGTACGTGCGCCCACACCGTCTCCACACAATCTCCGCTTGTCGTCGAAGGGGAAGCGATGTACAGTCGCAACGCTCAGGTAGGTAATGGGTCCAGTGATGAAAGCCTCAGCGCGGCCCCGACTCGGTTCGGAACATGCTTTCAGACGACGGGAACCCGCCTCGACGGGCCGCACCTGGCCCAATACCCTTGCCGAGCTAGGAGGCATGGTGTTTGCTTTGTGTCCGCGTGACATGAGCAGTCTACTCAGATACACAATCATCGCGCTGTTGATTGTCATCGGCGCTGTGATGCTGTCCGTATGCGCCGATGGGATCAGTGGCGCATGCGGCCACACCTGTTGCACCGGCGCGGATCGCGGTCGGCGTCTTCAGCGGCTGGCTCGCAAGCTCAGATCCACATTCAGGTCTGCTTTGGACTTGGCGCTACTTCTCTGCGGGGCCGCCAGGGACATGGCGACTTCGACCGCATCCTGGGCACCAACCCAGGCACTCCTGAAGGTCTCCGCTCTTAGGATCTGATCTCGGCAATGCTTCTCAGTTGTCGTTCAGACCTCAAGGGCAGGAGAATTCCGTGCGCCGTACGTCAAGTCTGGTTCTCTCCGTAGTTGTGCTTCTTTCTGTCGTACTTGTGCCAGCCGCCGCACTGGCCGCGCCGGCGGCATGGCAGCGGGTGGATGTCGCGCTCCACTCGGAGCAGTCCGGTGGCGTGATGCTGGTGTCAGGGGAGCTACCCCCCGAGGCGACGCTCCCCGCCGAGGCAGAACTCTCCGTGCCTGCGGGGTATCCGCTGCTGTGGATCGGCCAGATCATGGGCGGTGATCCTTCCGCCGACCCCGCACTCACCTACACGAAGGCTACGGTGGGTGCCTCGGATGTGTATCGCTTCACACTGACGCAGTCGCGCATCGCGCAGGTGGAGGTCCAGAACAACGGCGCGCTACCGTTCGACGGTACGAACTATGAGCCCGATCTTAACTGGACGGCAACGCAGGGCGTACCTGAAGTCCGGGTGGCGGTGCGTGTACCACAAGGCGCCCAGGTGGTTCGAGCGGCTGATGGCGCCACGATGACGTCGGCTGGAGACGGCTACGCCTTCTACGCGAAGACGTTCTCTGACGTGAAGGCCGGAGATCAGCTGGGTCTATCGTTTGCGTACCAGTCTGGGGCGCCTTCCACTCCCGGCGCCTCCACCGCGTCTTCGGGTTCCGGCTCCACCGCCCAAGTCCTTGTGATTCTCCTCGTACTAGGGGCGGGCGTGGCTGGATTCGTCGCCATCCAACGGAAGAGCGCGCTGGCCGCGGCCGCTGGCACGGTGCCTGTCGATTCGTCCGCCAATGGAACCAGCACGGCATACAAGGACGGTGGCCGCGGTGGGCGCACGTCGAGTGCTGTCAGCTCGAAGGCCGCTTCCCTCGCAACAGCGGATGTCGCTGCTAGCGCGGAGGGATCTCGGAGCCAGCCGTCGCCGGGGACAACGCGGCGCAAACTCGTCACGGCGGGCCTCGTCGTTGCGATCATCGGCGCCGTGCTGGTCGTGGTCAATCAGACCACCAAGCCTCAGTTCGAGGGAGACAGCATCACCCAGACCTTTTCGCAGGGGCAGCCATGCTCATCAACGACCGTAGCGCTTGAGATTCCAACTGGGTCCGAGGCCGCCGACATCGCGGAAAGGCTGTTCGGGGCGCTCGAGCAGTTGGAGGGCATGAATACCGCGACACTGAACACAAGTACGTCAAGCATCGACGTGGGCTTCTGCGAATCGAAGGCTAACGAGGATGTGGTGCGTCAGGCGCTGCTTGCAACGGGACTCGTGGCTCAGGGGGCCGCAGCTCCTGCAGCGCAAGTAGGTGCTGCTGCTGCGAGCACGAACGCGTCAGATGCGCAGGTGCTTACCGTCGACGCGTCGTCCGGCTCGTTCGTGCCGACGGAGCTGAGAGCTGGGGCCGGCGTGCCGCTTGAGATCACCTTCGGTCAAGGCACCGGTTGTACAGCGGAGGTGGTCTTCCCCGAATTGCAGATACGCCAGAGCCTTGAGGGCGGGCCCGTGACGATCACCCTCCCGGCGCTCGAGCCCGGTACCTACTCGTTCGAATGCGGCATGGACATGGCGCACGGCACGCTGGTGGTTCAGTAATGGGAGGAACGCGAGGCACTGACCCTCGCGCTCAGGCCTGCCCGAATTCCTGGTCAATCGTCAGAGTGACCATGACGGCAACAATCGTACTTTCTCTCCTTGTTGTTGCCATGGCCCCCGCGGCCTTCGCCGCGCCGCGCGATGAGGCCCTCTCGCGCGCTGCAGACGTGAAGAGGGAAGTCGACGAACTCGATGAACAGACCGAGATCCTCTCCGAGGAGTACAACGCCGCGCGGGAGCGGCACGCTGATCTTGTAGAACAAGAGCGGGCGGCGGCCCAGCGTCTGAAGGAGACGACGGAACGCACAGATCTGCTGCAGGCCCGTCTGAGCACTCGGGCGCAGAGCCTGTACCGCAACGGACGCTCGGGCTTCATCGAGGTGATTCTCGGGGTCTCCGACTTCGAGGCGTTCGCCCAGACATGGGACATCCTTCAGCGGATCAACCAAGAGGACGCTCGCACGATAGAGGAGCTGAAGGCAGCGAAGGCCGAGCAGGCTCAAGCCTCGCGAGTCCTTGAGGAGCGCGCGGCGCAGGCAGCGGCGGAGTTGACCGTACTCGCAACTCGACAGGCCGATATCGAAGCAATGTTGTCCGACCGCAAGCGTCTGCTTTCGGGCTTGGAGGCGGAAGTCGCCGCCCTTGACCGCGCCGAGGAAGAGCGCCGCGCCGCTGAGGCCGCTCGACTGGCCGCGTCGCGCATCTATCTCCCATCGCGAGAGCGGAGCTTCCCGCCACCGACTACAGCCGCACGCTCTGAGGTTGTGGCAATAGCCAAGCGCTATTTGGGTGCACCGTATGTGTGGGGTGCCTCAGGTCCGAACAGCTTCGACTGCAGCGGCTTCACCTCGTTCGTCTTCCGTCAGGTCGGTGTCCAGCTGCCTCGTGTGAGCAGGGACCAGATCAACTCAGGGCAGCGGGTGAGCCGCGGGGATCTCCAGCCCGGGGATCTCGTCTTCTTCGGAAGTCCCATACATCACGTCGGGATCTACGTGGGCGACGACATGATGATCCACTCGCCACGAACCGGTGATGTTGTGAAGATCTCCCCGCTACTCGACGACTACGTAGGTGCCTGCCGACCGTAGGCACGCCTGCAGAGCGCGACCACTGACCTGTCTATCACGCAGCCCCGAGCCCAACCGGAGGATTCATGGCAACACTAGGAACTCTGACGCTCGCATTGGCGCTTCTCGCGTCGCTGGTGTCCATTGCCGTGCTGTTGAGAGCGCCACGATCAGAGGAAGACGAGCGGCCGAGGACGCTACACCCGGGTTACCTCGCCACGTTCGTGGCCGCGGGCGCGCTGACGGTGGCCGTCACGATCATCGTCATCGCGTTCTTCGGCAGCGACTTCTCATTGAAGTATGTTGTCGAAAACCACAGCACCGATGTCTCAAGTCTAGCCTGGCTCTACAAGCTGTCTGGCCTGTGGGCCGGGCGTGAAGGCTCACTTCTGTTCTGGACGTGGTTGCTTGCCCTGTTCTCGGCGTGGATAGCCTACCGACGGATGAACATCGCCGACAGGCTGTCGAACACGGGTCTGGCGATCACGAACCTGGTCCTCGCCCTCTTCAGCGCAGGTATGATGCTCTCGGAACCCAACAACCCATTCAAGGCGACACCTGCCGAATGGCTTGGACCAAATGGCCAGCTGCTCGTCAACGCTGCGATGAATCCGCTTCTGCAGCATTGGGCGATGATCTTGCACCCGCCGACCCTGTTCGTCGGCTACGCGGGACTCACGATTCCATTCGCATTCGCGATAGCGGCAATCATCACCAACGACGGATCGAAGGCGTGGGTCGCTATCGTCGATCGCATAACCGTCTTCTCGTGGCTGTTTCTCGGTGCCGGCATCGGCCTCGGATCGGTGTGGGCCTACGTTGTTCTTGGCTGGGGCGGGTACTGGGCATGGGATCCGGTTGAGAACGCATCGCTGCTTCCGTGGCTGACAGGAGTGGCCCTGATCCACAGCTTCACCGTCTATCGCCGCAGGGACGGTTTCAAGCGGTGGGCGGTCATGAACGCGGCGATCACGTTCGCGCTCGTCATTCTCGGCACGTTCATCACTCGTTCGGGTATCGTGCAGTCGGTTCACGCGTTTGAAAAGGATCCGGTGTCACTCGTGCTGTTCCTCACGATGATCGTCGGCTCGGTGGCGGCAGCGGCTTTCGGCCTGTGGTATCGATGGGAGACCTTCGCCGGTAACGACGAGTTCGAGTCGCTCACGAGCAAGGAGGCAGCCTACTACTACAACAATGTAATCATGGTGGTCGCCGGAGTCCTGGTCGCCTACCTGACGATCTCATCGGCCTTGCCGTCCTGGTTGCCGTTCGGCGGGCAGTCCATCGTGGCGACCGGATACAACGCGATTGCGCGCCCCCTGGGCGTGTTCTACGTCTTCATCATCGCCGTGTGCCCCATGCTGGCGTGGCGAAAGACCAACGGGGCTGCGCTCTGGGGCCTGGTCAAGGCCCCCCTCGTCGGCGCTTCAGTGCTGTTCACGGTGCTCATGGCCGAGTGGGCCATCAACCTGCGCCCGGTCTACACGGCGATGGTCAGTACCGGTGGCAACGATGCCCGGACATTCCTTGACTACGGCCCTGAAGCCTACTACAGCCTTGTCGCCATTCTCGGCCTGATGGCTGCTTCTTTGCTCATCTCGAACACCGTATGGCTCTTCATCCAGGGCGCGCGCAGGCGAGCTGCGGCCAAGAAGGAGGGCTTCTTCTCCGCGCTCGCGAACATCGTCCTGAAGTCGCGAACCCAGTCGGGGGGCTATCTCGCGCACCTAGGCATTGGAGTCATACTCATCGGACTCGTCGGTTCATCCATGTACGTTCTTAACGTGAACACGAGCGTAGCCGACGCGCCCGGGTCCACATTCGCCGTGTCTGACTATGTCTTCACGTACAAGGACACGCAGAACGTTCAGCTACCAAACGGTGACACCAAGTCGACCGTCACATTCGGTGTGTCGCGCGACGGCCGCCAACTCGGCGATATCTCGCCCGGCACCACGCAGTTCGCGTTGCAGGATCAGACCCGCCGTGACGCCGCTGTCTTGGCCGAGCCTCTCCGGGACATCTTCGTGGTGTGGGGCGGCACACAAGGCGGTCAGATTGCGATGAACGTCAAGGTCAACCCGCTCATCGGTTTCGCGTGGGGTGGATTCGGATTGTTGCTCCTCGGAGCGGGAATCGCAGCATGGCCGAGCAGCGATCGCACAAGGCTGTAGACTCACAGTAGGCGATTGCAGCCAAGGAGGAGACGACGTGGCAGGTCACAAGCATGGCGAGGCGCCGGGGAAGCTAGGACCCAGGCTGGTTGTGAGCATCGCCATCAACCTCGTTATCTTCGGCTCGCAGCTTGCAGGTGGTCTTCTCGCCGGGAGCCTCGCCCTCGTGTCGGACGCCCTGCACAACGTCACGGATGTTGTTGCGCTCGCGCTGAGCTACGGAGCCTACCGGATCAGTCAACGGCCAGCGAGCCGGCGGTACACTTTCGCGTTCTTGCGGGCCGAGGTTCTTGCCGCACTTCTAAACGCCCTGGGCCTCATCGCCATCTCCGCGTTCATAGCGATCGAAGCCGTGCAACGGCTGATGAATCCGCAGCCCGTTGCGAGCGGGATCGTGATTGCCTTTGCGGCTTTCGGAATGCTCGCCAACGCGTTCGCTGCATGGCTCCTTCGTGGCCATGGCTCGAATCTCAACGTCAAGAGCGCGGTCCTTCACCTGGTGTCGGACTCGATAGCGTCGGTCGGCGTGTTGCTTGCCGGTATCCTCATGCGGCTGTACGGATGGTACATCGTCGACCCAATCGTCTCCCTGGTACTGGCCGCCTGGATGACCCATGAGTCGGTCGGGCTTCTCCGAAGTGCAGCGCACATCCTTATGCAGGGGGTGCCCGAGTCCGTGGAACTCGACATGGTGAAGGCTGCGATGGTGAGCGAGCCCGGGGTGGAGGTCGTCCACGATCTCCATGTGTGGGCGCTGTCCGCCGAGAGTATCGTCCTGTCGGCGCATGTCGTCGTACCTCATGCGCAGCCCCAGCACGAGACGACGGCGACGCTACAGCGCATCAAGCGGATGCTTCACGACCGATTCGGCGTTGAACACGCGACGCTGGAGATCGAGGACGAAGACGCTTGTGCGGGAGGCGATTGCGGACAAGATGAGTAGGACGTCCAGCGGCCGGGAACTGCGGGAATCGAGTGTTGCGTGACCGCATGCGTGGCACTAACGACGCTCGCCTCTGACCTGCTGTCTACCGGGATGTGAATCGCCCAGTGTCAGACCGTGGGAGGCCTGCCCCAAAGCCGTGCCGGGCGTGACGCTGTCGGCAGAAGGGAATCAGCTACCGTTCGTCCGGTCCTCGTCTCGGCGCCGGTCGTAGAATGACCTTGCGGCGATTGTCGAGAGCACCCCTCTGATAGGCGATCATGCGCAAACGACCAATACTTCTCGCCCTACTGGCAGCGGCTGTGTTTGGAGCTGTAACACCTGCCAGCAAGGCCCTGCTATCGGACCTGTCGTCATTCCAGCTCGCCGAGCTGCTGTACCTGGGTGCGGCCGTCGGTGGTAGCCCCGTCTGCACTCCGTGGAGGTCGAATCCACCTACCGGCGAGAGGCGATCGGCGTAATCTTGGACTTCCACGTACTGGATGCCTCACGCACCCGTCGATTTCGGGAGATGGCGTACCGGTTGCTTCTCAGAGGTGCAGACGATCGTGCGCTGTCGGTTCTTCCGAAGCGAGACTGTAAGGTTTCTCGCCCTCTCACGACATAGGTGTACATGGACGCATCACTGACACTCAGACGCGTGGGCATCCGTCGCCGTTCCGACGACGATGTGCTCGCCCATGCATTCGATGGCGACCCGGTTGCCTTTGCCGAGGTCTACCGCCGCTACCACAAGCCGATCTACGGCTACTGCCTTGCGCGGTTGATGGACCCGGAAGCGGCCGCCGATGCGGCCCAAGAGGTCTTCGTCCGCTTCCTGAAGGCACCTCGTGACGGCATCGAGAAGCCTCGTGCTTGGCTGTACGGGGTGGCTCGACACGTGACCGTCGACGCGATCCGTGCCCGAGTCCGGGCTCCCGTGACCGTCGATGACGAGGCGATAGAGGACGCTGCAGGGTCGGCGACCGATGCTGCAGACGAGTTCTTCGGTCGTGAGGACGCCCGTGACGTCTTCCTCGCGCTTCGCAGGATGCGACCGCGCTATCGGACCGCGCTCATCTTAAGAGAGATGCACCACGAGTCGGCCGCTGATATGGCTGACGCGTTGGACATCACTCCCGGGGCTGTCGATACGCTTGTCAGCCGAGCCAGGGACGCGTTCGGACGGACCTATGGTGAGGTCGCGAAGCTTCCTTCGGACTGTCGCGACACGACGGCCGCGATCTACAAGCGCAAAGGAACCGGGCTTGATGCCGAGGAGGAGCAGCGGCTGCAGTCGCACCTGATCATCTGCGATCGCTGCCGAGCAGAGGCGAAGATGGCGGACCGGCTCGACCGGCTCTCCGCGCTGCTTCCGTTCCTGATTCCGACGGACAAGATGGGGCAAACGATATTCGAGCGGGCCGGGCTGTGGCTGGGGAGAGTGCCCGATCTGGCGGTACAGCTCGGCTATGCGCTCTCGCCGGACCGGACGGTCCCTGCCGCGAAGGTCGTGGCCGGCCTGCTCGCCGTGACGATCGTTGCGGGGGCTGGCGCCGCCTCGGTCGAATCCCACCGGGACAATGAGACGTCGGGCACGCCCATCGAATCCACCGAACGATCCGACGACGGGGCCTCCCACGGCGAGTCGTTGACGACGTCCACGTGGGCGGACACCTGGATGCATGACCAGTCACACAGCGGCACGGAGTCGGGCGCAAACATATGGTCGAGCGACTCTTCACACATGACGGGGGAAGGTTCGACCCGCGACACCGCCACAAGCACGATGGGTTCGTCCCCCTCGGGAATGGACAGCAGCTCGCAGAACACCATGGACCCCGTTCATACGCCGACCGGTTCGACGTCGTGGAGCGGGGATAGTTCGACGTCCCACACCGGCGACACGTGGGACGGCTCGTACTCCGCACCGTCGGACTCGACTTCGCGAGACTGGTGATCGAACGAAGACTGTAAGGAATCGCGCCGGGAGTCGACTTCTCTTGTGAACGAGCAGAGGGGCACATCCGAGCCGCTCGCTATTCGACAGGAGATCACAGTATGAAGAGAACGAGGTTCATCGCCTTCATGGCGGCAGCGCTCATCGCAGGGTTCGTCCTGGGTGGAATCGGCGTCTCTGCAGCGGCAACCAGGACTGCGACGTCCGCTCCGCGTGCGGTAGCTAACCGTATCGTGGCTTCCAGCCCGCCAAGCTCGGTGACCCCCGGACCCGCGCAGATGGTAACCAACACACCGGCGCCCACGCCGCCGCAGACGGTCACCGTCACTCCCGCGTCCACATCGCCGCAGACAGTCACCAGCACACCGGCGCCGCAAGACCCGCGCACGGCCGTCAGCAGCACCTACTGTGCGCCGCAGCAACCCACGACCACGACCCAGAGCCGCGACCGGGACCGCGACCAGTATCACGATGGGTCGAACAGCACCTCGAGGTGTGACTGGTAGTCAGCGACTCAGATGTTGAATGCATGGAGGCTCCTTCGGGAGCCTCCTGCGTTGTTGAAGGACGTAGGAGGAAGAGACCCTGAGAACGTAGGACAGATGGGCCGCTTCTGGGCGGTGACCATGGGCTCGACGATAGGCATGGTCGTCGCCGATGCGATCGCCATCGGGATCGGACGGCTGCTCGGCAAGAACATCCCCGAGCTCTTGATGCGACGCGTGTCTGGCGTCATCTTCATCGTGTTCGGACTATTCAGTATCGGGTCTGTGCTGTTCGGCTAGGCGTGTGGGTCGTCTCCACACGAGACCCTCACCGTGGTTCCGGTGCTCCTCGCTGACGCAGGTAGGCTAGAGCTGCGTCGAGTAACGGACGAATCCCCGGATCCGCAAGATCGTAGTAGACGAGCTTCCCTTTGCGCCGGTACTTCGCGAGTCCGGCGCGGTACAGCAGGCGCAAGTGGTATGAGGCGACAGCTGTGGTCGACTCTATGATGGCGGCCACATCGCAGACGCACAGCTCCGACTGGCTCAGCGCGTACAGCACGCGGAAGCGGGTGTCGTCTGCTAGTAGCGCCACAACTTCTCCAGCGCCGATGATGCTGCGTACCGTCGGCTGCAGCGTCTCGACGGTCTCCGCGTGGACGCAAACTACGTCGCAGACAGGGATGTCTTTGGGCTTCACCATGAGGGCGACTCCTTACATTCAAGCCACGGCTTGACTGTCATGGTCCCCGGGAATACACTCCAACAATCGTTTGAGCGTTTGTACCATCGTACCATGGAGTGCCGGAGGTCCCATGTCAATCGCAACTGCAGAACCTACCAAGAAGACGCTTCGGGTCGAGGGGATCACCTGACTCGACTGCGCGGCGAAGTTCGAGAAGAACGTCGCCGCTCTCCCCGGTGTCACCGGGGCACGTCTTAACGCCACAACGGGAACTCTGGTGATCGAGGGCGTAGCTGACCTCGAAGCCATCCGCAAAGAAGGCAAGGCGGAGAACTACATGATAGAGCCGGCCGACGCTCCGGCGAGATCTGGCGCGTCAGCCGGACCTGACTGGGAGAAGCGTCGCGTTCTCGTGGCATTGGCCGCCGTAATCATGGGCTACATCGCCGAATCTGTACTCGCCGCACAGGTCGTCGGCATCACGGCTTTCGTCGTCGCTGCCATCGTCGGTGGTTGGTCGAACTACCGTAAGGCGATCAGAGCTATACCTCGTCGCGACCTCAACATGTCGGTCCTGATGAGCGTGGCCGTCATCGGTGCTGTCGCCCTTGGCGAGTACGAGGAGGCCGGAGTCGTCGCCCTCCTATTCGGGGTATCCGAAATGCTCGAAGGTTGGACGATGGACCGAGCCCGGCGCTCGATTCGCGAGCTGATGGACATCGCGCCTAGATCCGCTCGTGTAGAACGGGGCGGCGTAGTCTCGGACGTTTCCGTGGAAGAGATCGTTGTCGACGACATCATGCACGTACGGCCGGGCGAGAAGCTCGCCATGGATGGCGTGGTCACATCAGGAGTCTCCTCCGTCAACCAAGCAGCCATCACCGGTGAATCAATACCGGTCGAGAAAGCCGTCGGGGATGAGGTCTACGCAGGCACGCTCAACGTACAGGGGCTGCTCCGCGTCCAGGTCACGAAGCGGGTCGAGGACACGACCATCGCGAAGATCATCCACATGGTCGAAGATGCGCAGGCCCACAGGGCCCCGTCGCAGGCGTTCGTTGAGAGGTTCGCCGCTATCTACACGCCCATCGTCATCGGCCTTGCCGCCGGCATAGCGCTGCTTCCGCCGTTGCTGGCCGGACAGTCGTGGGAGCCGTGGGTCTATCGGGGCCTTACGCTTCTCGTGGTCAGCTGCCCCTGTGCATTGGTGGTTTCCACGCCGGTCGCCATCGTCAGCGCGATCTCGAACGCTGCCAAGCGTGGTGTCCTCATCAAGGGCGGTGTGTACCTGGAGCAGATGGGGTCAGTGACTGCCATCGCTTTCGACAAGACAGGAACCCTGACTATCGGCTCGCCTGCCGTTACCGATGTCGTCCCACTCGGCGACAACGCCCCGGTCGTCTCGGTGTTGGCAGACGCGGCAGCCATTGAACGACATTCCGAGCATCCCTTGGCCAAGGCGGTCCTTGACGAAGCAGACCGTCAGGGTATCGCTGTACCTGAGTCACATGACTTCAAGGCGACCTTTGGAGCGGGTGCTTCCGCGACCGTGGACGGACGACGTCTTCGGATCGGGAGTCTCAAGCTCTTTCCAGAGGTGGCGGACGACGTACGGGCGCAAGTGATCGCCTTGGAAAGCGAAGGAAAGACCGTTCTGCTGCTTGGGGACGAGAGCGGGCCTCTCGGCCTGATCGCCGTGGCGGACCGCGTGCGAGAGGATGCACCGTCAGTCATATCGGATCTCCGGAAGGCCGGCGTAGAGCACGCCGTCATCCTGACCGGCGACAACGAGCGAGTCGCAGCCAGCGTTGCCGCCCAGGTGGGAGCCGATCGGTTCGAGGCGAGCCTGCTGCCTCAAGACAAAGTCGGCGCGGTCAAGACGCTACTCGCCGATTACGGCAAGGTCGCCATGGTTGGCGACGGCGTCAACGACGCGCCGGCCCTGGCAACCGCGACTGTCGGCATCGCGATGGGGGGAGCCGGATCGGACACGGCCCTTGAAACGGCAGACATCGCCCTACTGTCGGACGACTTGAGTCAGCTGCCGTTCACTGTCAGCCTGTCTCGCGCGGCTCTGAACACGATTCGTGTGAACATCGCTTTCTCGCTCGGCATCAAGCTGATCGCTGTCCTCGCCGTGTTTCCCGGCTGGCTGACGCTGTGGCTGGCCATACTCGCCGATATGGGCGCATCGGTACTGGTGACACTGAACGGCGTCCGGTTGTTGCGGTATCGCTGAGGGTCCGGACACCACTAGTTCTGAGTCGAAGATCCAGTGGGCGTGTGGTCAAAAGAACCGCTGCGATATCCTTCGAGGTCTTGGGCGACAAACAGGAACCCCGCGGCCTTGATCCCCGCAGCCAACTCGTTCCGTAGCGCGAACGCTCGCTCCATTTCCGAGGAGTCCACCTCAACTCGCGCCACTTCTCCATGTGCGCGAACGCGCACCTGTCTGAGGCCAAGACCGCGGCACGCGGCCTCGGCGGAAGCCACACGCTCAAGCATCAGCGGAGTGATCTGTGAACCGTATGGAATGCGGCTGGAAAGGCATGCCATGGCCGGCTTGTCCCACGTCGGAAGTCCCAAGTCCCGAGACAACAGGCGGATCTCATCTTTGCGGAGTCCGCTATCCAGTAGTGGGCTCAGTACACCATAGGCCGCTGCGGCTCTTCTGCCCGGGCGGTGATCGTTGAGATCATCGGCATTGGTGCCGTCAGCGATCCACTCCATTCCGTACACCGAAGCGGTCTCACCCAGCACGCTGAACAGCTCGCTCTTACAGTAGTAGCAGCGGTCGCGTGGGTTGGCCTGGAAGCGAGGGTCGGCGAGTTCATGGGTGGCTACCTCATGTAGACGCAGGCCCAGGACGTCAGCCGTCGCGCGGGCACCTTCCAGCTCGCTCGCCGGAACTGTCGCCGACACCCCCAGGACGGCCATAGTACGCTCGCCGAGGCAAGCATGAGCCGCGAAGGCAAGGAACGTCGAATCCACGCCCCCCGAGTAAGCGACCAGCACGCTCCCGAGACTCTCGAGCCGGCGGCGCAGGTCGTCGTACTTCTGTGACGCTCCGTACATGTTTCCCTCCTCCGTCGAGAGTCTTGAGACCCAATGGTATCCCAGCGGACGGATGCCCACGGCTGGCGGGCATGTGGACTGCGATCTTCGAGATTCAAGAGTCCCGACTGCAGTCACAGGCAACGCCGTTCGCCTGCCTGGCCTGAAGAATCGGCGTGAACGGGTGCGTGTAGGTCTGCAGGCACAAGCGTCAGGTGGCATACCTGCTGCTATACTCCCGTCATGATTGGTCTCATGCGCAACGTTGCGATACTGTTCGCGGTCCTCGTAGTCGCCCTGGTGCTGGCCACGGCGGGCGAGGGCGCATGCGCCGAATGCGTTCACGGGTGCTGTGTCCGCAACGATGGCGTGCGCCGTCTGATCTCGGCGATACGCCGAGTCATTCGGCGGCTCACCAGCCTGGTCGAGCCCGTCATGCGGGCGTTCTTCACGCCGCCTTTGGGCCTCCAGGATCACGCCGTTCGTCCGACTCCTTGCGCAGTAGAGGTCGCGCCGCTGAGGATCTGACACTCGCTGTCGTTTCCCTAGGCCGGCCGCATCCCTCTCGAGGAGTCCTTCATGTTCAAGCACGTTCGCTTTGCCGGAGTCTCTTCCCTTGTCGCGCTGCTCGTGCTGAGCTACGCGGCGCCCGCATTGGCTGCACCCTCCGCCTGGTCCTTCGTGGACGTCGGGCTTCACTTGGAGAACGGCCAACCACTGATTCTCGTCTCTGGCGACCTGCCCGAAGACGTGCCGCTGCCGTACGAGGCCGAGTTGGCAGTCCCGTCAGGCACGCAGCTTCAGTGGATCGGCGAGATACTCGGTGGGCCGCCTTCAGAAGACCCTCAGCTTCCGTATGTGAAGACGGCCGTTGGCGACATGGACGTCTACACGTTCACGCTGACGAAGTCGCGGACTGCGCAGTTCGAGGGCATTCCAACCGGCATGACGGGAACTGCAGGCGAGATTCAGAGCACGACCATCAAGTGGACCGCGTGGCAGGACCTGCCATCAGTGCGCGTGTCCCAGCGGCTCCCGCGTGGCGCTCAGGTCGCTCAGGCCTCGGACGGTGCTTCGATGCAGGCAGGCGACGAGACCTACAGCCGCTACTCGAAGACCGTCACGAACGCCAAGGCGGGAGACGTGATCGACCTGACCTTCTCCTACACGTTGCCGACCTCTGCTCCCTCCGCGGGCTCCTCCCAGTCGAGCACGAACGTCATCGTGACCGTGTTCATGGGAGCGGCCGCGCTGCTTCTGCTCGGAATCGTGGTGGTGTCCATGCGGCAGAAGGTTACGACGCTCTCGCCCGAACCCGTAGCGCAAGCGGCGCCGCAACGGAGAGCGTCAGCCAAGCAGCAGCCCCGGACCGTGGAGGAGCCTGCTGTCGAGCCCACCCCCCGTCCCGGCTTCTTGCGACCTCAGTTTCTGATAGCCGGTGTGCTGATCATGGTTGTCGTTGTGGCGGTATCGGCACTCAGCAGCGGAGGCTCCGTCAAGAACGGCAAGATCACCAAGTTCTTCGGATCGACCAGCCCGTGTTCGTCTACCTCACTCGCACTGATGCCGAACCCAGGCGTGGATCTCGCCGAGCAGGGAAAGGACATCGTCGACGCCTTTTCGGGATATGACGGCATCGGTGATGTGACGTTGACGATCGACGCGTCCACTCTGGACGTCACGTACTGCGAGTCCTCGCACACGGAGGAAAGCATCCGTCAGATCGTCGAAGGGACGGGACTCGTGAGCCTCGCCGCCGCACCGGTCGCATCCGCTCCCACCACAGCGACCATCGATCCCACGGGCACCAAGCAAACCGCCACCGTGGAGACCTCATCCGAATCCTTTGACCCCGGGACAGTGATACTCAAGGCGGGCCTTCCGTCCGAGATCGCCTTCGGTCAGGCCGCTGGCTGCATCACGGAGGTCGTCTTCACGAGCCTGGGCATCACGCAGCCTCTTTCGACTGGCGCGACGACGGTGGCACTCCCGGCGCTTCAGCCGGGCACCTACGCCTTCGCGTGCGCGATGGGCCATCAGACTGGATCGGTCGTGGTGCAGTAATCGGAGCGAGGGGTAGACGAAGGAGAGGACCACATGAAGCTGTCACCCAAGCACTGGATCTGGCTCGTCGGCGCTTCGGCAATCGCTGCGATCCTGGTCTACCAGACAGTGGCGGACCCGCCGGGAAAGCGAACGCAAGACGGGCAGATCGTGACGGAGATCATCAGCACCACCAAAGGTGATGCCGCAGTGGTCTTTGACATTACCCTGAAGGAGGGCGGGGATCCTACACACGAAGCGGATCATGTCTTCGACTCGATTCAGAGTCAGGCGATCGATCGAGCGTCGTTCGATGCTTCAACCCTCAAGCTTGAGGTGCAGTACGATAGCGCCTCGATTGCCGAGGGCGATATCCGCCAGATGCTCGCGACCGCAGGCTATGTGGCATTAGCGGCCTCCGAAGGTGTCGCGGCCACCGTATCGGCAGACGGGACAAGCCAACAACTTGCCGTTACTCCGGGAGAGCGGCTCGAGCCTAATCTCATGACCGCCAAAGCGGGACTACCGTTGACCATCACCTTTGGAGTCGGCTCGGGCCATTTGGCATCAGTGAAGATCGAGTCGCTAGGCGTGGAACAGAACATCGAACAGGGAGGCACGCTCGAGCTGCCTGCACTGCAGCCCGGCACATACGAGCTTCTGTGCGCCGAAGGCTACGCGGACGGCACGCTCCTCGTGGAGTAGGGAGTAGGAGTCATGGCGGGTCTTGAGGGGTTACATTCGCTCAGCCATCCGCTCCATGCACATGGCCTGACGCCACGGGCATCAGTGTGACTGGGCTGATCCGATCTGTACTTGGGGCGAAGGTGCCGGCGATCGTTGAGATCGGGCGTGGCGCATTCCTCTCGAGCGGCGGCATCGGGACGGTGGTGGATCGAGGGGTCAAGATCGGCGTGAACTGCATCATCAGTCCGTGCGTGAGCATTGAGTTGCGTGACAACCGGGATGGTGCTCCTGTGGTCGAAGATGACTGCTTCATAGGAGCAGGAGATCGTGTTCTTGGCCCGTTCGCGGCGAAAGCGGAAGCGTCATTGGAGCCAATGATCCGGTGGTGGTTCACGATATTCCCCCGCGATCCGTTGCGGTCGCTATTCCTGCGCGAGTGATCAAGGTGGGCGCAGCAGCAGAAGACCTCGCAGAGTTCACCGGAGTGGACAAAGCGAAGTTGAACAGTGTTCAGGCAAGCGGCCCGGCCGGCAAGCCCGTCTCGTTTCAAGAGGCGGGCTTGCCGCATTCGGGACGAGCGCATACGTCGTCTCCAGGCTACTGACTGTGAAATCGACGTGGCAACAGCTCAATTAGACGGGTGTGACCTGCAGCACGGTGTCGCATGCTGGTGTCTGCGGCTGAGCACTCGTCCCATGCCAACTGGACGTGCATCATCACATGGCGCAGTAGTCGCTTGACGTGCATGGACGGCTCCAAGATCGGGCAAGTGTAAGATTCGCGGCCGGAGGACGACGTAGGGACATATGGACGCGACACTCTCAAGGCGGGAGCACGAGGGCGGGCTGATCGCGCACTCCGACAACGGAAGCCAATACACGTCCTACGAGTACACCGAGCGCTTGAAAGCGGCCGGCATTGCGCCGAGCAGGGGTCGGCCCGGTACGGCTCTGGACAACGCCATGGCCGAATCCATCATGTCGATGCTGAAGCGCGAGCTGACCAAACGCTACACGTGGAGGACCAGACTCGACCTCGAGCTCGCGCTGGTGACCTACACCGGCTGGTACAACGCACGCCACAAGCATCGCTCACTGCAGACCGTGAAGGATGGCAGGGTCAGGCGGCAGACGCCGCTCGAGGCTCTCGACCGCTACAATCAGGAAGTCGCCCGGGAGTCCGTGGCTTCCGAATAATCGAATTACGGGAACGGAAATACGATCCGCATGCCAGTAGTGCTATTCGCAGCCAGAATCATCCATGTGTTCGGCGAGGGCGCGACGCTTCGGGCCGGGCCCTCGGTCGCCGCAGGCCTCCGCATATTGGCCGGTATGTGGGTGCGTTTTGAACAGACGGCCGGGTTGTAGTGTAGGGACATGTTCTTGCCCAAGCAGAGGAGCGACAAATGAAAGCCGTTCACGCGCGGACTCCCGGGCTGATGTGCGACGCATGCACCGAGAAGGTGAAGGCAGCCGTGAAGGACCTGCCCGGGGTCATATCCGTCACAGCGCAATTCTCACGCGGGATCACCTCAGTGCTCTTCGACGAGAATGCCGTGGCGACCTCAGCCATCATCGACGCAATCACCGCCGCCGGCTTCACGGTGGAGCCTGCCTGAAGGAGTCGGCAGGGTGACCGACGCCCGGGTTCATCCGGAGTTCGGAGAGTTGCGACAACCACTAACGATGCGAGCCGTGTTCGTAGGTGCGTCGCGCCCGGTCAACGTCGTATCCGCAGCACGTGGCCTGCGAGGTCCCGCGCACGGCCGTTCGCGGTGCGGGTGCGCCCGCGCACACGACCGCGACGCCCGTATCGGCGAAGAGGTTCGGCCACAGGGCCACCTCGCGGACGAATGTGAGGGTCAAGCCCCCCTAGGATAGTACCCTCTCACCGCACGAACGTCTCCGGCCGAGCACTGCGGTAGTTCGGCTCTCGGTTTGGCCTGTGTCTCGTGGAGGCGTCGTTAGGGTATCCAAGCATGAAGAACAAGACGCTCATGACTGGGGCTGTGGTCACGCTGCTCGTCGGCGTGAAACGTATGGTCGCTGTATCCGTACCCTTCGGCGGCGACCAGTACTGACTCCTCAAGGGAGGGTGGGCCATGCGCAAGGTAGCTATTCCGATGGTGGCTGCGGGCCTCGTTGTTGTCGGTCTGATTGGCATCATCGTGACCACAGCGTTCCTCCAGCCTGTCGTCCCTGCTGGAACAACACCCGCGAGCGGTATGGACGCGATGTTCATCGAACAGATGATCCCCCACCACGACGACGCGATCGCGATGGCGGAACTGGCGCTCACGCGTGCCGAGCATCCGGAAATCAAACAGCTCGCAGCGGACATCAAGCGGACTCAGACTGCCGAGAACGATCAGATGCGGACCTGGTACCGAGAGTGGTTCGGCGCCGGTGTCCCTGATGTCGGTAGCCCATCCTCGATGATGGGTGGCATGATGGGCTCGGGCGCCATCAGCATGGCCGACCTCGAGGTCGCTGTGCCGTTTGACAAGGCGTTCATCGAGGCGATGATCCCCCACCACCAGACTGCGATCATGATGTCGCGAATGGCTGGCGGTGCGTCCGGCAGGTCTGAGATGCGTGAACTTACGTCATCAATCATCGAGGCGCAAAGCACGGAGATCGACAAGATGCAGACCTGGTACGACGAGTGGTACGGGCGCTGATCTTCGGGATCGGCACCTGACAACCAAAGGAGCTGAACACACCATGATGGGTCCGGGATACAGCTACGGCTACGACATGATGGGTGGTTACGGCTGGTTTGGTGCGTTGCTCATGTTCTTCTTCGGCGCACTGGTCATCGGCGGGATTGCGCTTCTTATCATCTGGGCGGTGCGAGCCTCGACGCATCATCCGACCGCCGGCGGAGGGACATTGCCTCCGGGAGCGGTTGGCCATGACGAAGCCGTGGCCATCGCCAAGCGCAGGTGTGCGAGCGGTGAGATCACGACACAGGAGTACGACGAGATCATGCGTGCGCTCGGAGCGTAGCCGGATGGAGGACAATTTGGCTCAGGCAGATACGGACGAGCATGGAGCACATGCCGGCCCAAAGGCGGAAGCGTCCAGTCACGAGGAGCATTCGGAGGGTCGACACGAAGGCCATTCTGTAGCGGACTTTCGACGCCGTTTCTGGATAAGCCTCGCAGTCACCGTCCCGGTCATTCTGATCTCACCTGGGCTACCGTTCGTCCCCGGCGGACGCATCGTGAACGTTCCTGGGGCGGATTGGATTCTGCTAGGACTCTCCACCTTCCTCTACATCTACGGCGGGATGCCGTTCCTCAAGGGTTTCGTGCGAGAACTGCGCGACCGCAAGCCCGGCATGATGACGCTGGTCGCGGTCGCCATCAGCGTCGCTTACTTCTACAGTGCGGCGACGGTCTTCGGCCTTGAGGGCATGCCGTTCTTCTGGGAACTCGCCACGCTCATCGACATCATGCTGCTCGGGCACTGGATCGAGATGCGCTCGGTCGGGGAGGCCTCCAAGGCTCTCGAATCGCTCGCGAAGCTGATGCCATCGCAAGCTCACCGTCGCAATGACGATGGCAGCACCACCGACGTGGCGCTCGACCAGCTGCAGCCGGGCGATCAGGTCCTCGTTCGGCCGGGCGAGAAGATTCCCGCCGATGGCTCCGTCATTGAAGGCGCTTCTGCCGTCAACGAGTCGATGCTCACGGGCGAGTCCGTCCCGGCTTCGAAGTCTGTGGGAGATCCGGTTATCGGCGGTGCTGTGAACGGTGAGGGCGCTTTGGTCGTCGCCGTGACGCGGACGGGTGCCGAGTCGTTCCTCTCCCAGGTCATCGATCTGGTGCGTGAGGCGCAGCAGTCCAAGTCAAAGACGCAGGACCTCGCGGACCGCGCTGCCATGTGGCTCACGATCGTGGCGCTGGTGGGTGGTGCCTCCACGTTCGGCGTATGGCTGGCGCTGGGCGAGTCGCTGGCGTTCGCGATGGAGCGGGCCGTCACCGTCATGGTCATCGCGTGTCCACACGCACTCGGCTTGGCGATCCCTCTCGTCGTAGCTGTATCGACGGCCCGAGGGGCCGCGAGCGGCCTGCTTGTCCGCAACCGCATGGCGTTCGAGAACGCTCGGCTGATCGATGCCGTCATCTTCGACAAGACCGGCACGCTGACGCTGGGACGCTTCGGCGTCGAGGATGTCACGACGTTCGCTGACATCGACCGCGACGAGATTCTTGCCCTCGCGGGCTCCGTCGAGGAGCTCTCGGAGCACCCGATCGCACGGGCGATCGCGGATGCTGCTGCCTCCAAGCGGCCAGTAGAAGGGTTTGCGGCTATCCCCGGAAAGGGTGCTCGAGGCACCGTCGGTGGACGCGAGGTGCAGGTCGTCAGCCCGGGCCACCTCGCGGCATCCGGAATCGTCTTGCCGGTCGGCGTCGCGACGCTCACAGCTGGCGGCAGGACCGTGGTTTTCGTGCTCGTCGACGACGCCCTGGTGGGAGCCATCTCACTATCCGACATCATCCGACCCGAGTCCGCAGAGACCGTGCGCCGGCTCATCGAGATGGGCATCGAGCCCATCATGCTGACTGGTGACAACTCAGTTGTCGCCGAGAGAGTGGCGACTGAGCTGGGCATCAAGCGCTTCTTCGCCGAGGTCCTACCCGCGGAGAAAGCAGCCACGATTCTGAGGGTCCGCTCGGAAGGCAAGGTCGTCGCGATGGTTGGCGACGGCGTGAACGATGCGCCCGCGCTCGCCTCGGCCGACGTCGGGATTGCCATCGGCGCCGGAACCGACGTGGCGGTAGCCACCGCCGACGTGGTTCTCGTCCGAAGCAACCCCGGCGACATCCCGACCGTCATCGCGCTCGCCCGCGCGACCTACGGCAAGATGGTGCAGAACCTCGTGTGGGCCACCGGGTACAACGTCATCGCCATACCACTGGCGGCGGGCGTCTTGGCTGGCGCTGGTATCCTGCTCAGCCCGGCAATCGGCGGGGTGCTGATGTCCGCATCCACGATCATCGTGGCCATCAACGCGCGGACGCTGAAGGTCAAGGGGAGCCAGTGAAACGCGCCGGGTTCGGCGACAGCTCATGTCGCCAAATTGCCGGCTCATTTGTCGCCCGATTTGTCGCCCAAATACCTGGTACTTGTTGGTACTCGTTGGTACCTCTTGGGACTCGCCGCAGCTCTGCTGTACCATCGAGTACCAACGAGTCCCAATAGTCACAAGCACAATCAGGATTCGAATTCCCTTGGGGGCACCAGAGAACTAGCGGCCCGTCTGTTGCGAAACAGGCGGGCCGAACTGTGCAAAGGGATTGCTGCATGCGCGGGCTGGTCATGCGGTCCACGGCCGTCAGGCTTCGCGCGCCTCGTTGGCCGCATGCAAGCGATTCGCAAGTCCCATGAGAACGGCGTCCCTCTGGGCGACAATGTCCCCCGGCGTGCCGAGCCATCGCGGATCGAGTTCGGCGTGCCTTACCACGAGTTCATAGAGCGCTGGCGCAGCGACGTAGTGCGCGCTCCGTCCGGCCCCCCTGGCTTCGAGGGCACCGGATGCGACCAGCTTGCCCAAGTCGTGTGAGGCGGTCACCTCAGAGACGTCTGCCATCCCGCGGTAGTAACGGTTGGTGACCTCGCGCGCGAAGAAGGCGTCGTAGAGCGCATGCGTGGCGCGTTCGTTCAGGCCCATGTCGCTCACTGCGGTGTCCTGCAGCACCGTCCACAGGGCGCGTTCGGTGGTGTTGCGCAACGAGAGCGCCTCGACCTGGGCGACCTGCGCTTGCACGTGGACCTCGAGGAACGGGGTGACGTCGGTGTCAGGAGCCCACTTTGTTCCGAGACAGTCGAACGCGGAGTAGTAGTCCTCGAGGTGACGGCCCCACCACTCCTCAAGGCTGGTGAACTGGGGCAACCGGAATCCAGCGCGATACATCGAAAGCGATGCGACGATACGCGCAGTTCGACCGTTACCATCGGAAAACGGGTGGATGCCCGCCACCGACACGTGCGCGAGCGCCGATGTCAGCGGCCCGGGCTCCTCGGTTGCCTGAAGCCACGCCGCCAAGTCGTCCACGAGCGACGGCACCTTCTCGGCGGGAGGGGGCAGGTAGACCTGTGCGCCGCTCGCCCTGTTGGTGAGCCAGTTCTGGGTCTCCCTGAACCGGCCCGCGCCCTTGGCATATGAACCGCCGAGTACGAGGTGGTGCAGTGAGAGCACCAGCTCGCTCTGCCACTGGAACGCATCCGCGTCGGCGCGGGCGAGTACGAAGCGCATCGCATCCCGGTAGCCGTCGACCAGGTCGATGTCTTCGACGGAGACGCCGGTCGGTCTGTCGCCTGCCAGGATCCTGCGGGCCTCGTCGACGGTGACCGCCACACCCTCCATGATCGTAGAGGCGGCAATTGCCTCGGCCTCAAGGTCGCGTCGCGTCCGGCCTAGCCAGATCCGGGGGAGCGGCCCCTGCGCATCCAGGTGGGCGCGGAGTTCTTCGATCCGGCGGACGCCGGTGGCGACGGCCTCGGTGATCTCGTATCGGTACACGGTGTGAGCCCTTCTGATTGAAGCATCAAACACTAACGTGATTATATGATTAATCACAAAGAAGGCAAGAGCGGCTCCATTCTCGACTCGGATCGGAGCGCCCCGGATTTGGTGCCCGATTTGGTGCCCAAATACATGGTGACTGTTGATACTCGTTGGTACCTATTGGGACTCGCCGCAGCTCCGCTGTACCAACGAGTCCCAACGAGTCCCAATAGTCACAAGCACTTTCAGGATTCGAATTCCCTGTCGCCGTTCGTCTTGAGAGCTCCGCTGAGGCGCGATAGGCACACTGGGGGCACACATCCTTGCTGCGAGTGCCTCAAGATGGCCCTCCGCGGCGCCCCCATCGCTGTCTCACGTGTGCGCTACGATGTTCCACACCGTGACGTGCGGGTGGGGGAGGACAGCAGAGTGGAATCAGTCGGGCGAAACGACCCATGCCCGTGCGGAAGCGGCAAGAAGTACAAGAAGTGCTGCCTCGGCCAGGATGACGCCGAGCGCACGTCGTTCGACGGACGCGGAGGATTCACCGCCCTACTGCAAGACGAAGGCATCGCCTTCTTCGTCTCAGGAGACAGCAGGGATGAGGTTCTGTGGCGCGCTGGAGGAGTCCCCTTCGAAGTCGGCGGCTCGACTCTTCTCAAGCCCGACGCCACCGTTGAGTTCAAGTACCGGGCGGCGGCGGCGTCTCATCTGCTTGGGCTGCTCGCGCCCGGCGAGTATCACGACCCCTCGGTAGTCTCCGCAACCCTCAATGCTCAAGCCGAGCACCTGTGCACACTCATCGACGAGCTACTGGGTGAGATCGGCCATGTGGAGACGATTGAGTACTTCGTCTTTGCGCACGACCAGTGGTCGAAGGCATATGACTGGGCGCGTGACCATGCATCCGCGCAGGTGCCAGGAACGCTCGAGAGTGAGAAGGCCGACTGGGTTCTTGAACGCGCTCCGCTCATGCGGCGCGCACTCAAGGAGCTGATAGAGCGCTCTGTCACACTCTACGACCCCGCCCGCGAGTACTCGGGCGAGCGGGACCATTGGCTGCGCGACGTGCAGCGAGCGGCCCTCCTCGCGGAAGAGCTGATGAGTCTCATCTACTTCAGCGACCTGAGTTACCGGCTCTTTCCAGAGTCAACGGTGCTAGACGTGCACGAGCCCGATGACTGGGGGCGGTGCTTCGAGGTGCACTCCGATGAGGCTGAGCGGCTCATGGGCTTGTTTCGTGAGCGCGTAGGGCGATTCTCGCGTGCCAGCACCGCGCTCATCATCGAGACGCCTTCTCAACGGCAGGTCGAGGAAGTCAATCAACGTGTGATGTCCGAACTCGGTTTCGAGATGTCGCATTCCGCAGTGGTGCTCGACCAACTAAAGCTCATTCGTACGGAGCGCAACTCGTTCCTGAGCGTGGTGCCGCTTGCTGAGCTTTCGAGGCGCGTTGCGGAGGTCCATAACCTGAAGACCGATGACGTGTGCAGAATCCTGAAAGGCTGGTCCGTTTACCGAACAGGACTGTCCGACCGCTGGGAATCGCACCGACCCAAGCGCTCCTTCCGCATGCTCACGCGCCCGCTGGTACTCCTCGAAAACCACCCGGTTGAACCTCAGGTCATCATTCCGGTCGCCACCCTCGAAGAGACCTTTCGGATGGCATTTGAGCTCTGGAGGCGTAGGCGCACCTTCCCATCCGAATGGGGAGCGGCGGAGGATGGCGAGAGTGTCCGTGCGCTGGAGGAACTTGGGCAGGCATTCGACACACAGCTTGAAGATCTGGCTGCGGACGTGCTGAACGCTGCTGGGATGGTCGGCGGAAGGGTTGAAGAGGATGCTCTGACTCAGTTCGGGCTGACTATCCCGCCGAGCGTTGGCGAAATCGACTACCTAGGCGTCAACACAGAGCGACGCCTGCTGGTCGTGGGTGAATGCAAGAACCTCTGGGCGGGGCGCGACCCTAGGTTGTTCGATGCCGAGCGCAAGGAGTTCCTCGGGAAGGATGGGCACCTGGAACAACTTGGCCGCAAGTTCGACTGGGTTGTGTCGAACGCCGGGACCGTTGTTGCGGCTCTGGCGAAGAAGAACGGTCATGACAGTCCCCCCGGCCCGTGGCGTGTAGCCCCACTTCTGCTCACGAATGAGGAGCATTTCGTAGCGGACCTGACGCGCGCGGTCTGGATTGAGTCAGTTGCACTCCTTGCCGAAGACCTGACTGCAGGAGGCCTCGACTGGCTCAGCCAGCTACCTTGCGCCGTTGACACAACGGCTGTCTAGGCGCTAGCGGCTGCGCTCTCGGCGAGTTTCTGACGCGCTTCTGCGCGTGCCGTGGCGAGCCGCGCGACAGCCTCGTCTGCCATGCCGGGAAGCAGGTGTCCGTACGTCGTGAGCGTGAATCCTGCGGATGCGTGTCGTGGTTGCCAACCTTCGCCGAGTGAGAGGCGACGCTCGTTCTGACGGGCGCGACATGACTTCAGCTCTGCGATGGCTTCGGTCCCGGTGGCCATTCTGAGGACACAGCCGCAGCTCAGAGGCGGGATGGGTGCCCCAAGTGCGCTGTCCGCGTTGGGATCCGGAGGTACTCTCGTGACGCGTTGTGGCAGTCGGAGCTCTCTAGGACCCCGCGCTGGGATCTGTCTGAGACGCGAGCTCCAGGCTGAATAGCTGGATCCACAGAGCCTGCTCGCTGACCTGGTACTTCTTCGCGAGTTGAGGAACGCTTGGCGGTCCCTCAGAGAAGTCCTTCTTCAGGAATATCGCTGGCATCAATAGTTCGGCTGCGAACTCGTTTGCCTCTGACTCCTGGCGGTTCTGCGGGTCAGTGTAGTTGTACGAACCATCCTCAAAGGTGCTCTTGCTGTCGCCGAAGTTGCCGTGGCCGAGGAGGTAGTGTCCCAGCTCATGGGCTACGGAGAAGCGCTTGCGCACTGTAGAGAAGGACTCGTTCACACCGATTGCGCGAATGTCATCTTCGATGATCATGACCGCAGATGTGGACTCTGGGAAGTCGTAGTCATGTACCTCGAACCCTAGACCTTCGGCCACCGCATACACGTTGACGGGCGCTCTGCGCACATGAAACATCTTGAGCACTGCCTGAGCTCTGACTCGAGCCTCTTTGGACCTAGTCACTTGAGTCACGCTTCTGGCGCAGGAACTTCTTGAACTCCTCCATGGACTTGCCGGCGATGACCGTCCCGTCTTCGTCGCGCCCGCCACGGAAGAACTCCGCCGAAACCTTCTCGCCGTAGAAGGATCCTACGGTCTTGCCGAGGATCTCCGCGAGCTCGGCCAGCCCTGACGCAGAGACGCCCGTTGCCCCGCGTTCGATGTCTGAGACGGCGGCATGCGATCGGCCGCCCCACGCCTTCCCCAGTTGAGCTTGAGTCATGCCGGCCTCTTCGCGTGCTTGGCGAATGCGCCGGCCGATTTGTTCTTTGCTGGCCATGCCGTAATCGTACCCGTGTTTCGATTGAGACTCAAGGGCTTGGCGTGTAAGTATTACGGTAATACTTGAATTCGGTGTCGGTTTCATGCTATTCTGCCTCTGCAGCACGAAGAACGCAGGCGAACCCCGTCAACGGGTTCTGACTCTCAGGAGGGAGGGCTGAAGATGGCGAAGGTAGCTCCCTGGCATTCGGTCAAACCTGGCACGCGTCCGGTGTATCACGACAACAACAAGTGCACCGAAGGCAACAACATCGAGATGCAGTACCGGCGCTCTGGCGTCGGCAACGGTCGACTGTGCGAGCACTGCGATCGGCTCGACAAGAACGGCCAGTAAGAGGTAGTCCGCGCATGAGGGATTCCTGAGTTCGTTGCCACCCAAACGACTGAGAAGTGGTGGCGAGCTCGGGGTCTCCCTCGCAGCGGACGAGGCTCTCCGCAAGATCAGCGCGCTACGCTGTCAGACTCAGATGATAGAAACCATGCAACCGGGTGCGCGTATCCAGCATGTCACCCAAGAAGGAGAGGCAACTCGATGAACGAGAGCCATGTACCCGAGAAGAAGATGGTCAAGATCGTTGTTGAGGGCACGGAGCATGAGTGGCCCAAGGCCGAGATCGGCTACGCCGAGGTCGTTGCCTTGGAGTTTCCGGACTTCCCGGAACACCCGGAGCGCAGCTACTCGGTGAAGTACAGCCGCGGGCAGGGCGACAAACCGGCGGGCATCCTGTCTCCGGGCAGCGAGTCAGTCAAGGTCAAAGATGGGATGATCTTCAATGTTTCACCATCTGGTCAGTCATAACGCGGATCTTGCACGGCTAGTCGACGCCGGCTATGCCGTCGGCTTTGACGTCGGCTTCCTCATCATCCGCGATATCCCTTACCTGGATCAGAGACTGGATCTACGTATCGGAGCGCTTGTGTCCAAGCTGATCGACGTCGATGGCGAGCACGTGAGGCAAGACGATCACCAGGTCTTCTTCGCTGGCTCTTTGCCTCACGGCCTCGACGGTCGGCCGATCGCCAATCTCGGTGGCGGGCCGATAACGATCGCGCTGGGGCCGGGCTGCGCTGACGTCGTCGTCGAGAGGTCCTTCTCGAACAAACCCTTGTCGGGCGCGTTCGCCGACTTCTTCGAGAAGATGGACAGCTACGTCACTCTGATATCTGGGCCGGCGACGAATCGCTTCCCCGAGACGACGCCCTACACCTGCCGGCAGGTCGAAGAGATGCCGGGTGATTCGGTCTTCAAGTTCCAAGACACCCTTACGAGCCGCGCCGAGATCGCTGACCTTTCCAACCGACTGCGAGACGACATCATCGCCATTGTTGGGGCGGGAGGGACCGGATCCTACATCCTGGACTTCTTGGCCAGAACCCCGGTGCGCGAGATCCGGCTGTACGATGCCGATGAGTTCCATGTACACAATGCCTTCCGCTCGCCAGGCGCCTTGGATCCAGAAGACCTTGGTCGCCCGAAGGCAGAGGTGTGTGAGAAGCGCTACGCAAGCTTCCGCAGGAATGTCAAAGGCGTGGTCCGCATGCTGGATGCTGATGATCTTGATCAGCTGGCAGACGTGACCTTTGCGTTCGTGTGCGTTGACAAAGGGCACGCACGTGGTGAGGTACACGACGTGCTGTTGACCCAAGGAATACCCTTCATCGATGTCGGCATGGGACTGCGGCGCAGGGATGGCATGCTTGCCGGGATGCTTCGGACCACCGCCTACCTACCAGACGGGGCCGAGCAAACTCGGGCGGCAGGATGGGTGCCGCTCGCGGACGATCCCGACGACGAGTACAAGACTAGCATTCAGACGGCGGAGCTCAATGCTCTGAACGCGAGCATCGCAGTCATAAGGTATAAGCAGTTCCGCGGCTTCTACGTTGACGAAGCCCCATGGGCCAACCACCTTTTCTGTGTCTCGGATTGCCTTGCCGCATCGGAGTCGGTCCACGGTGAAGATTAGCCTCGAGCGGGTCCACTTCATGCCCAAGCTGCTTCAGCCGGGGATTCTCTACGTCTCAGAGGAGTTCGAGACAGCCGCCCACCTCTGTCCTTGTGGGTGTGGAGAGAAGATCCGAACTCCCCTTGGTCCGACCGAGTGGAAGTTCACCCAAGGGCGGAATGGACCCTCGCTCAGTCCCTCAGTAGGGAACTGGCACTTGCCGTGCCGGACGCATTACTGGATTCGGGACGGCCGCGTTGTCTGGGCGAAGCACTGGACCGAGGAACAAGTTCGCGCCGGGCGACTGCGCGAGGCGCAAAGACGTGCCGAATACTTCTACTCACTCAATCGCTCTGGGCCACGGGGGATGGTTGCACGCGTCATCGAATGGGTGCGGCGGATGATCGCTCTGAAGTGATCATGGTGCATCGCCTAAGTGTCTATCGACACTCCGAGGAGCTCAACGCCATGCTCAACCGCGTTGCGAAGGCCGGATCTTGCGAAGGTCTTCACTCAGCCGCACAGCCTCGGACTTCGAGTCTGAATCGCAAGCCTCAGCGCACTTGGATTCGCGCCTACCGGGTTTCTTCTGCATCGACTGGCACCTGGGCGCTGTGACCGGAGCTGGCTGGCGTACGCCGGGGGCGTGCACTTCCGGTCTGGATAGCAAACATAGCAGCTATTGACGTCCGCATGATAGCAACTATAATTGCTACACAAGGGAACGCAATAGCAAGAAGGGTTGCTAATGACTACTCCAGCAGATGCCAAGAGAGCACGGGAAGCGCTTGATCAGCGACTTGTGGCGCTCGGGCCGCCATCGCGGTACGCGCCCCCTCGACTCGGGTGGGTCAGGGCGATCCGGGACGCGCTTGGCATGACAGCGGCCGACCTCGCGGCCCGAATGGGGGTCACCGGCCCCGCGGTCCGTTCCCTCGAGAACAAGGAGATGGACGGTGGCGCCCGGCTGTCTTCGCTTCGACGCGCAGCAGAAGCAATGGACTGCGCATTCGTCTACGCGTTCATCCCGAACAGCACTCTGCATCAGACGGTGGAGCGGCAGGCCGGCACGATCCTCGAGAAGCGGATGAAGCGCGTCCACCAAACGATGACGCTCGAGGCGCAAGACGGGGAGCCGGTGTCTCCGTCGGTGCGAGCGCAACTCGAGGCGCTCGTTGAATCGGGGGGCCTCTGGTCTGATCGAGCTACGAGAAGATGACCGCTAATCTGTTCCAAGAGCCCGAGGGCGCGACTCCTTTGAGTCCGGAGGACGCGAAAGGGCTCATCCCGACCTGGGTCGCGACCCGAGCAGACCTCAACGCCGCCGAGCAGGAGAACATCGCAAAGGCGATAGCATGGGCATCGACGAGTCCACGGATGGGCGCGCTTGGGTCACTCATGACCGAGGAGTCTCTGAAGACGCTGCACAAGCGCATGTTCGGTGACGTCTGGAAGTGGGCCGGCACCTACCGGCGGCACGACACGAACATGGGGGCGCAGTGGCCCTACATCTCGATTCAGGTCCACGAGCTGCTCGCAGACGTGCTGGCGCAGGCATCCGACGTCGAGGACTTGCCTTGGTCCGCAGACGAGTTGGCGGTCCGCTTTCATCATCGTCTCGTGGCGATCCACCCGTTTCCCAACGGCAACGGGCGACACTCCCGACTGTCAGCCGATCTCCTGGTCAACGTGCTCGGTGAGTCATCCTTCACCTGGGGATCAGAGAACCTGAGCAGTCCGGGTCGAGCGCGCCGGGTCTACTTGGACGCGCTGCGGACAGCGGACAGACTCCACGACTACCAGCCCCTGGTCGAGTTCGCCCGCTCCTAACGCACCGCGGTCGCAGGCTCGACTCCCCGGGCTACTTCGGTTGCCGTGCTTCGCGTCGACAGAACGCCCCAGATTTGTCGCCCGATTTGTCGCCCAAATACCTGGTGACTGTTGGTACTCGTTGGTACCTATTGGGACTCGCCGCAGCTCCGCTGTACCAACGAGTCCCAACGAGTCCCAATAGTCACAAGCACTTTCAGGATTCGAATTCCCTCGGCGGAGTGTCGTCTCGGCACCCCGGCATACGGAGAACACATGACGGTGCGACAGAGCAGTGATGGCGTGGTCGAAGCGGCGGCGGCGCAGGGGCTTGGCGCGCTCACCGAGCATCAGGCGAAGGCGCTACTCGCCGAGTATGGCATCGCGATTCCCGACGGCGACCTGGCGCACACCGAAGACGAAGCCGTCGCGATTGCCCGGAAGCTCGGCGGCCCCGTGGTCTTGAAGGCGATCGGCGCTAGCATCAGCCACAAGACCGAGCACGGACTCGTTGCGCTGAACCTTAGCGGGGACGACGCCGTTCGCGCTGCCGCTCGCTCGCTTCTGGACCTCGCAGAGTGCGAGGACGCCGCGCTGCTTGTGGAGCGCATGCTCTCTGGCAAGCGCGAGCTCATGCTCGGCATGAAGCGCGACCCGCTCTTCGGTCCCGTCATCCTGTTCGGCGTAGGCGGGATCTTCGCCGAGGCGCACAAGGACATCGTGCTTGGCGTGACCCCGCTTGGGGACGACGATATCGAGCGCATGCTCTCCGGCATCCGAGCGAGTTCGCTTCTCGGCGAGTTCCGCGGCATGCCGCCGGTCGATCGCTCGGCGCTTGAGGGCGCGATTCGCGCCCTCGCACGCATCGCCGAGGAGCATCCAGCGGTGACCGAGATCGACGTGAACCCGCTCATCGTGGAGGGCTCGAGGCCCGTGGCTGCCGACGCGCTCGTGATCCTCGACCCCGCTGCCGAGGGAGGCCCGGCACACGCGGCCCCGACACCCAACCTGATCCCGTTCTTCGCCCCGCGTGCCGTTGCGGTCGTCGGTGCCTCGGATGACCCTGTGAAGTGGGGCGGCTCGCTCCTCAAGAACATCATCGATGGCGACTTCGAAGGCGCCATCTACCCCGTGAACGGCCGAGGCGGCACCGTGCAAGGGCTGCCCGCCTACGCCAGCATCTCGGAGTTGCCGGATGCGCCGGACCTGGCGCTCGTGGCGATCGGCGCCGCGCACGTGAACGGCGTGATCGCGGAGTGCGGTGCGCGCGGCATCCCAGTCGCCCTCGTGGTCGCCGCCGGTTTCGCCGAGGCGGGCGAGGCAGGCGCCGAAGCCGAAGCCGAGTTGGTCGAGACCGCCCGGACCTCGGGCGTTACGCTCATCGGTCCCAACTGCATGGGGATGGTGGCCACGCACAGCAAGCTGCACGCGGTCGGCTTCCTCGAGCTGCGCCCCCAGGCCGGCGGGCTCAGCATCATCTCGCAATCCGGCAACATCGGCGTACAGCTCGTCACCAGGGCCGAGCGACGCGGTGTAGGCATCGACAAGTACGTCTCGGTGGGGAACCAGGCGAGCACGAGTGCGCTCGACGTGCTGGACGCGCTCGGCGACGACGACCAGACAGCTGCCGCTCTCGTCTACCTTGAAGCGACAGGCGACGGTCGCCGCTTCCTCGACGTCATGCGCCGAATCACGCCGAAGAAGCCGGTGGTCGTCCTCCGGGGCGGCCTCACCGACTACGGTCGCCGTGCGGCCGCGTCGCACACCGGCGCGATGGCTGGCTCGGCCGACGTCTTCATGGCCGCTGCCCGCCAGACCGGCGTGCTCGTGCGCACGGGTCCCGATGAGAGCCTCGACCTGGCGCTTTGCCTCAGCGCGCTTCCTCGACCCGCAGGTCGCCGCGTAGCGGTCATGACGCTCGGCGGCGGATGGGGCGTGCTGGCGGCCGACGAGCTCGCCCGCAACGACCTCAAGCCCGCCGTGCTCGAGCCGCGTGTGCTTGCCGCGCTCGACGAGCTGCTGCCCGGCTACTGGTGCCGCAGCAACCCGGTCGACCTCGTGGCGGCTGTGGGTCCGGACCTGGCGAGCAGCGCCCTCACGATCCTCGCCGAGAGCGCCGAGGTGGACGCAGTCGTGGCGCTTGGCATACTGCGCAGCCCGTCGACCGGCTGGATCTCGGACGATCCCGCTGCGGCCGGCATAGCGGGTGGGCCCGGACGCGGCAGCTTCAACCCCGCCGAGACCGCCTTCCTGGAGCGCGTGACGGAGCTCATGGCGAGCACCGGCAAGCCGATCATCAACGTGCCCCTGCGCCCGCTCGACGCCGCGACCTTCCCCGGGGGCGGACGGTACGACCCGGTCATGCTGTACTCGCCGGTCGCCGCCGTGCGCGCACTCGCCGCCATGGCGTGGTACGGGGAGTACGTAGCCGCGCACTAGGACCCGCCTCGTTTCGTCGGCCGGGAGACACCCGGCCTACTTCGGCATGCGCTCGAAACCTAACCGCGGTTCATGTTTCTCACACCTGTGCCTTCGCGTTAACCGACTCGCAACACCCGGCAGAGAGACTTGCATCAATCACATAGCGCTAACAACGGGTTCGGGACGCGAAAGCGTTTCGGAGGACAAAGACGAGATAGTCGGGCCGCTATCGGATAGGTTTTCCTATTCCGCTGGCGGCCCGACTTTCTCATTTCCGGGATGAGGAGGTGTGCTGGGTTCAAGGCGATGCGCCGCGCGGGCGCATCCGGCATCGCCGGAATCGCCAGATCTACCGTCCGTGCTCCGTCGGATCGGAGCTCACACAAGCAAGGGAGGGTTAGGAATGCGCAAACTACTACTGCCAGTCGGACTTGCCGCGGGCCTGCTGCTCGCATTGCCATCGGTCGCACTTGCTGCTGGTGACCCCAACGGTGCTGCGACGCTTGCAGCCGATCCCAGCGCCCCGACCACGTTCATCTGGATGCTCGTAGCCGGCTTCCTCGTCTACTTCATGCAGGCCGGTTTCGCGATGGTCGAGTCGGGCATGTGTCGCGCGAAGAACGCGAACAACCTGATGATGAAGAACCTGCTCGACTTCGTGATCGGGTCGCTCGCGTACTTCGCGATCGGGTTCGCGTTCATGTACGGCGCTGACAAATCCGGCCTTATCGGGACAAGCGGATGGTTCCTCGGAGGGGACTTCTACGACGTCTCGAAGTATCGCGACTTCATGTTCCAGGTCGTGTTCGCGGCAACTGCCGCAACGATCGTCTCGGGTGCCGTTGCCGAGCGTCTCAAGTTCAACTCGTACCTGGTGTACTCGGTCATCATCTCCGCGTTCATCTACCCGGTGTACGGACACTGGGTGTGGGGTGGCGGCTGGTTGTCGCAGCTTGGTTTCCACGACTTCGCCGGTTCTGGCGTTGTGCACGCGCTCGGCGGATTCATCGGCCTTGCCGGTGCCATGGTGCTTGGGCCGCGCTTCGGCAAGTACGACAAGAACGGCAAGCCGCGCGCGATCCCGGGTCACAACATCCCGTTCGCGGCAATCGGCGTCTTCATCCTGTGGTTCGGCTGGTTCGGCTTCAACGCCGGCTCCACGCTTAACGGCATGGATCTTCGCATCGCTGTCATCGCAGTGAACACGAACATGGCCGCCGCCGCTGGTGCGCTGACCGCTCTGCTCATCATCTTCGCGAAGACGAGAGTCTGGGACATCGGTATGGCGCTCAACGGAGCGCTCGCCGGTCTCGTAGCCGTGACAGCGCCGTGCGCCGTCATCAGCGGACCTTCCGCGATGATCATCGGTGCCATCGGTGGCGCGCTTGTGGTGATCTCGATTCTCACGGTCGAGAACCTGGGCGTCGACGATCCGGTGGGTGCGTTCTCCGTCCATGGCGTGAACGGCATCTGGGGCCTCATCGCCGTCGGCCTGTTCGCCGATGGTTCGTACGGCGACATCACGGGCCTGTTCTTCGGTGGTGGTACGGCACAGCTTGGTCACCAGCTGGTCGGTGCTGGTACGGTTATCGTGTGGGCGTTCACGCTCGGCTACATCACGTTCAAGGTCATGGACCTCATCTTCGGCATCAGAGTATCGCCGGCAGAGGAGCTTGCAGGTCTCGACATCCAGGAGCACGGCGGTCCTGCGTACGCCAACTTCCTGACCGTAGAAGAGTAGACATTCGCCCACCGAGGAGGTGAAGACCGTGAAGAAGATAGAAGCAGTGATCCGTCCCGAGAAGCTCGATGACGTGAAGGCCGCGCTCGAAGCCGCGGGATATCCCGGACTCATGCTGAGCCGGATCGAGGGTCATGGCCAGCAGAAGGGTGTGGAACAGCAGTTCCGCGGCCGTGCCTACAAGGTCGAGCTGTTGCCGAAGTACAAGATCGAGGTCGTGTGCGACGACGAGCGCTGCGATGCGCTTATCGACGCGATCGTCTCGGCTGGTCGGACGGGTGCCATCGGTGACGGCAAGATCTTCGTCAGCGATATCGCGAACGTCATCAGGATTCGTACCGGCGAGAGCGGAGTCGGCGCGGTTTAGTCGGCACCACGACCATGAAGCGAATCGAAGCCATCATTCGACAGCAACGGGTCTGGGCGGCAAAGGAGGCGCTTGCGTTCCTCGGCTACACCGATGTCACGGAGGCAGAGGTGCGCGGACATGGGATTCAGGGTGGCGTGACACAGCAGTGGAGAGGTACGGACTACACGGTCGATCTACTGCCAAAGAGCGCGATTACTGTGGTCGTCAATGACGACGACCTGGACGACTGCGTTGATGTCATCGTGCGAGCCGCACGTACGGGTCTGATCGGTGATGGCAAGATTCTCGTCACCCCGGTGGAATCCGTGGTGCGGATTCGCACCGGGAAGCATGACCCTCAGGTGCGCAACGGCGCGCACTGACAGCACGATGAGCGATCGCAGGAGCCGTCCCGGGTGGGGCGGCTCCTGCGCGACTTCGCCACAGTCGCCGATTGAAACTACAATCATTCGGTACAGCACACCTGGCGACTGTGAGGGGCACCATGCACCAGCCGAGCGTTGCGATCATCGGTGGCGGCGCAGCCGGACTCTCGGCTGCGATCGCCGCGGCACGTCTCGGCGCGAGCGTCACGGTGCTTGAGGCGGCGCCGCGGGTCGGCAAGAAGATCCTCGTGACTGGCAACGGGCGCTGCAACCTCACGAACACGGCGGTCGCGCCTGCGGCGTACAACCAGCTGGCGTTCGTGGAGCCGGTGCTTGCCGAGTACGACGCCGATGCGATCCGCGACTTCTTCGGCGAGCTCGGGCTGCTCACGTACGCCGACGACGAGGGTCGCGTGTACCCGGTCAGCAACGCCGCGAACTCCGTCCTCGACGTCCTGCGGCTTGAGTGCGCGCACCTCGGCGTGACCGAGCGGTGCGGCTTCGAGGTCATGGGGGTCTCGGCGGCGGATGGCGGCTTCCAGGTCGCGTCACGGGACGACGAGACGGTCTCGGCGGACGCGGTGGTCGTCACGACCGGCGGCGGGGAGGACTCGCTTCTCTCGGCGCTGGGGCATGGCAGCATCGAGCCGGTGCCGGTGCTCGGGCCGCTCACGACCGAGCTCCCGCCCATCCGCGGCCTCTCGGGCGTGCGCGTGCGCTGCGCGGCGTCGCTGCTCGACGACGCTGGCGAGCCGGTGGCCACCGAGCGCGGCGAGCTGCTCTTCCGCGACTACGGCGTGAGCGGCATCATGATCTTCGACCTTTCGCGCGCGCTCGAGCGCGGCCGCACGCTCTCCATCGACTTCTTCCCGGACATCGCGCCGGTCGCCTTCGCAGCGCTCATGGCCGAGCGAGCCGCCGAGCTCTCCTGGCGCAGGGCCGAGACGTTCTTCGACGGCATGCTGCAGAGCCGGATCGCCATCGCCGTGCTGCGAGCCGCCGGCATCGACGCGAAGACGCCCGTCGCCGAGCTGCCCTGCGATAGCCTCGCCTCGCTCCTCAAGGACTTCCGCCTCGCGGTCACCGGCCGAGGCGACGCCAGCCAGGCGCAGGTCACGCGCGGCGGCGCGCCCGTGGGCGAGTTCGACCCGCACACGCTCGCCTCGCGCGTCGCGCCCGGCGTCTTCGTGGCGGGCGAGGTGCTCGACGTCGACGGCCGCTGCGGCGGCTTCAACCTGCACTGGGCATGGGCGTCCGGCATCGTCGCCGGGCAGAGCGCCGTTCACTTCGCCACGCGCGGAGACCTCGCATGATCGAGATCCGCAACCTCGCGTTGCCGCTCTCGGCCGGGCTGCCCACCGGTGACGCGCAGATGCGCGCCGCCGCCGCCCGACGCCTCGGCATCGCCGAGGAGCGCATCGCCGCGTTGCGGCTCCTCAAGCGCTCGGTGGACGCGCGCCGCAAGGAGAACGTGCACTTCGTGGCGACACTCGGCGTGACGCTCGACGCAGCCAGCGAGAGCGAGGCGGCCGTCGTGGCGCGTCTCGGCGATGCG
>PHFB01000013.1 GCA_002841355.1 Actinobacteria bacterium HGW-Actinobacteria-1
CGACAAGGCTGCGGCCGTTGAGGCTGCCAACAAGGCGAGCAAGGCGCTCGACGTGGCTGCCAGCAAGGGCATCATCCACAAGAACCAGGCCGCCAACCGCAAGTCTGGCGTGCTCAAGAAGGCCAGCTCGCTCGAGGGCTAGGCTCTTCCGGTGACGGAGTGACCGTTACGGTCGCACACGGACACCACCCAGCGTTCGAACACGAGCCGGGGATCTCCCTGGCTCGTTTTCATTTTGGCGTCCCCTTCCGCAGCTCCGCGAAGTGCGTCGATCAGTTCCTCGGCGCGGAAACGCTCGGCCTGGCGCGCAAGGTTGCGATACTGCCAATCGGCGAGCTTCAGCGTACGCGCGCACTCACCGCTGCTCAGGCCGCGGTCGCGCAGCGACACTATGCCGATCAGCGAACGAAGGTGTCGCAGGGACATCGCCTGGATTCCCGGTAGGCTTTCGCCACTGTCGATCAGATCACCGAGCAGCCCCAGGGCCGATGCTGCGTCACGCGCCCCGAGAGCATCGAGGAACTCGAAGATGGAGGTCGGCGCCGACTCCACGACGACCGCCTCGACGTCCGCGGCTTCAAGCTGCTGCTTCTCGCCAGCGTAAGCGATGACCTTGTCGGCTTCGCTATCGAGCCTCCGAAGGTCCTTGCCGACCGCCCGCACGAGCGTCTCGGCGCCCTCCCGAGTGATGGTGCGCCCCTTCGCGACGAAGAGCTTGGACACCCAGCTCGGGAGTTCGGACTTCTTCGGCGCTGCGTACTCGGACACGCCTCCAAGCGCATCGACCGCTCTGTAAATGCGGGTGTTGCGAGCGATCGACGCCGCTGCGAGCACAAGGGTGGACACCGGCGAGGGGTTCTTGGCGTACTCGGCAAGCAGACCGAGTTCCTCGGCGGACATCTTGTCGGCGTCGCGGACCACGATGAGTCGTTTGGGCGCGATGAAGGGCAGCGTGTTGGCCGCCGCGATCACGTCGTCGGCCTTCGCGTTGTCGCCACTGAAGGTATCGAAGTCGAAGTCGGGGTCACCCTCCGCGGCGACCATGTCGCGCAGTCGGCGGAGGGCGCGCTCGAGCAACAGCTCCTCTTTGCCGAAGATCAAGTAGACCGGCAGAAGTGCTTCGAGGTTCGAAGCGGCCATCGTGCTCCTTCGTGGGAATCAGCGGTTCCGGCAAGGGGCCGAACCGGGCGTGCTGGGTCGCGTCTATTGTCGCACAGGCTCGACGCGCTCCGACACGCTTCGCAGGCTCTACGCGGTAGCCGTTCGCTGTGACCTCAATACGTATGTCGCCACACTCGTCGGTGCGCCACACCCGCACGCCTGCTTGCTGCAACATCGCTATCGTCTCCGGTGACGGGTGTCCGAAGTCGTTCCCCACACCCACGCTCACGATCGCATCGCGAGGATGCCATTCTCGCAGCCCTTCCTCCGAAAGACCGTTCTTGCTCCCGTGATGCGGCACCTTGAGGACGTCTGCCTGCTCCAGCGTGCCGAGTTCCGCCATCCCGCTTTGTGCTGCCTCCTCGGCATCTCCCGTAAGAACGCACGAGAAGCCCTCGCACCGCACGGCGAGGACGATACTCGTGTCGTTGGTCTTGAGCGTCTCTGGGGGCTTCTCAGGAGGCCACAGCACCATGACCTCCGCGCGTCCCACGAACCAACGGTCTCCGGCATGCACGAGCGTCGTGTTGACCTTGCCCCGCGGCGTCAGCCGAGAGGTGGTGGCTCTCACCGCCGAGAACCCTTGCGAGCCCGCGGTCTGCGGCAGACCGACCCAGCCGACGCGCACGACTCCGCTCAGTCCGCCGAACCCGGCGATGTGGTCATCGTGGTCGTGCGTCAGTATGACCGAGTCGAGCGAGCGCACACCTGTCCGTGCGAGCGCCTGGCGCAGAACGCCGCCGCTAGCGCCGACGTCGACGAGCATCGCGTGCGAGCCGTCGCGTACCAGGATCGCATCGGCCTGCCCAACGTCCATCACGATGATCTCGCACCGGGACGGTCCTCTCGGTCCGATCCCCGTGGCGAGACTCGCGACCAGAACCACAGCCAGGCACACCCGCGCAACAGCTGCCGAGCCAGGCCGGGGCCACCGCGCCCATAACCACGCAGCAGTCGCCACGCCACCGATAGTTGCGAGCAGTCCAGGACTGCCGACACTCACGGCTGCTCCGGGAAGCGATGCCAGAAGCGACGCCGCACGTGTGACGAACGAGAGAATCGCTCCCGCGACCCGGATGACCAGTGCCCCCGCGGCTGGCCATAGCCCGCCAAGCGCTGCACCGCCGAGTCCGGTGCAGATCGCGATCTCGGCCGGTGGCACCACGACCAGATTCGCGATGGGGGCCGCAAGCGACAGCATCCCGAACGTCCCGACGACGATCGGGAGCGTGCATGCCTGCGCCACCAGCGTTGCGCCAAGAAGCGACGTCATCTTCGGCAGCCGGCCGCAAAACGCCGCTGCCACCCAGTCGATACCCAGGTCGCCGAAGAGTAGCAGGCCCGCAACCGCGATCACAGACAGCGTGAGGCCGACATCGAACACACACCATGGCGACACGACCGTGAGGGCGATGACAGCCACGCACAGCGCGGCCAGACCGTCGCGCCGGATGCCCACACACTCCCCCATCGCACCGAAAATGAGCATCACCGCCGAGCGAACCGCCGAAAGCGCCATGCCCGTGAGCGCGGTGTACCCAGCCGCAACCGCCACCACTGCAGCCAGAAGCGTGCGCCTGGGCAATCGCAGCCGTACGCCAAGCGCGAGCACGACGCCGCACACCACCGCCAGGTGCGAACCCGAAACCGCAACGACGTGCGAGAGGCCGAGCACGCGAAAATCCTCATCGACCGCACTCCCCGTGAGCGCCCGCCGATCCCCAAGCACCACGCCCCGAAGCAGCGCCCCAGGGTCGCCCTTTACGACACTGAGCCGCTCGACTGCGCCCGCACGCCACGCGAAGAGCCGTCCGAGAACGCCTACCGGCCACCCCACGTCGGTGACCGACCACGCATTCGCGGTCGCGTGCTCTCCTCCCCGGGCCGCACGCCTTCCGACGTCATCGTGCTCGCGCAGCTTGGGAATGGCCGAGAACCGCACGATTCTGCCGTACTCGGGCACCGGATCGTCGCCTGAGAGCCAGACCGACAACACGGCGCCACGATACGGCCCTTCCGCGATGCGTACCCGTATGCCCGGCCCGAACGCGCCTTCGCGAGGATCAGCCGTCACGACGCCCACCCACTCGCGAGCACCTGCGTCAGTGAGCCCTCGCGTGCGCGATCGCCATGAGGCGCCTTGCAGCACAGAGGCTGAAGCGCCAACCATCAGACCGATGAGCACCAGCACCAGCGCGGTGGCAAGTGAATCGAATCGTCCTTGCCGGCGACGCCGCAGCGCAACGAGCGCCGAGGTGCAGAACGCTGCGATCGCGCTCGCCGCCAACAACGGCACAATGGTCGCCCCCGTCGTGAGGCGCCAGCTGGCCTCCTCGCCCAGAACCGCCCCCGCCCATGTCGCAATCGCCAGCCACATCACGGGCGGCAGCGTGGGCCGCTCGCACCTTCCGGTGTCACCCGATTGCGACGCCATGCTCAGCCCGCCGTGATCAGGTCTTTGAGCGCATCGAACTTCTTCTGACCGATGCCCGAGACCCGCATGAGGTCTTCGACCTTCTTGAACGGGCCGTTCGCTTCTCGGTCATCGACGATCTTCTGCGCCGTTGACGGACCAACCCCGGGCAGCGCATCGAGTTCGGCGGCAGTGGCCTTGTTGAGATCGACTTTCCCGCCAACCGATGCGCTCGCTCCGCCGGTCCCGGCCGCGGGTGAGCCCGCTCCACTCGAGCCCCCAGACTCGTACTCCTCCTGCGTGAGCATCCGCACCTGCTCGCCATCCGCCAGCACGCGCGCGAGGTTTATGCCTTCCTCCGCGGCGTTGCCGGTCACACCTCCTGCAGCTGCGATGGCGTCACTCACCCGGCTGCCCTGCGGCAGTGAGTACACGCCGGGCGTCCGAACTGCCCCCACGACATGCACGGTGATGCTCGTCTCGGCGGCGCCCTGCGACCCGGATTCGCTCGCCACCCCCACGACCGGCTCTTCCACGGCTCCTTCGGCTGGGCCCGTCGCGACCTCCACACCGCCGGGAGACGGCCAGAACCGCCACGCCGCCAAAGCGACGATCGCTACGGCAGCGGCGCACAGCACCAGTATCGCCCGGTCGCTCAAACCGGAGAGTCCCGCTCTTGCCAACAGCTCACGCACACGATCCGGAACCTGAAACGGCACGGACGCCCCCCTTCCTCCGGGACTGAGGGGGCGTCCGCACGATCACACTCTACGCGGCGGGCCTGACCCGCCGGTTACCTGTTCCTAACCGGGACCTTGCTTCCACTCGCGGTACGCCGGGTTCCCGTTCGCAGGGCAATCGTTTCCGCAATGCGCGCACGAGTTCTTCCAGTACGCGTATCCGGCGATTGAGATGTAGAGGAGCCATACCACGGCGGCGATCCAGCTGAACATCCACGCACCGACAACCCCGATTGCTACCGAGAGCAGCAGCGGGATGCCCGCAACAAGCGAACGGATGTCCGAGAACTCCCTGTCGCGTTCGCCCACCATGCGCACCGCGCTCGAGCGCACGAAGAATTCGGAGCTGCGCACGTTGAACGGGCAGCACAGGTTCGAGCACCGGCTGCACGCGTACCACCAGTGAAACGACACCGCATTCCCAAGCGCCGCAAGGTAGAGCGCAAAGAGCCACGCGTTGCCGAGGTACGCAAGCACGGCAAGCGCCAGCACCCCTATGACGAGAGCCCACGCCGTCAGACGACGCACCGCGTGGCCTACCCGACCACGATGCTGACGAGCTTGCCCGGCACGACAACGACCTTGCGGACCGTCTTGCCCTCGACATGCTCGGCAACCTGCTCGAGCGCGGCGTCACGCACCACGTCCTCGGTCGCATCGGCCGCGACCGTGAGACGCCCGCGAACCTTGCCGTTCACCTGCACGGCGTACTCGATCTCATCGGAGACCGCCGCCGAGGGATCCCACGCCGGCCACGACTGCAGGTGTACCGACTCGGCCTGACCGAACACCTCGCGCCAGAGCTCCTCGGCCATATGCGGGACGTACGGCGAGAGCAAGAGCGTGAGCGTCTCGGCCACATCGCGCTCGAGAACGAGATCGCGCTGGCCAGCAGGCACCTCTCGGCGGTAGTCATACGCGGTGTTCAAGAGCTCCATCATCGCCGAGAGCGCGGTGTTGAACTGGAAGCGCTCGATATCGTCCGAGACCTTCCCGACGACCCGGTGACGCTCGCGGCGCAGCAGCTTGCCCGCCGCATCGCTTGCGGGAACGCCAGACGCACCGGACGCGGTCTCCTCGGCAACCTCGGTGATGTAGCGCCACGCCCTGCCGAGGAACCGCCACATGCCGTCGAGGCCCTCATTGCTCCACTCGAGGTCCTTGTCCGGCGGCGCCATGAACAGGATGTACGCGCGCAGTGTGTCGGCGCCGTACTTCGCGATGATCTCCTCGGGCGCGACGACGTTGCCGCGCGACTTACTCATCGTGGCACCGTCGAGCTTCACCATGCCCTGCGTGAGCAGATTCGTGAACGGCTCGGCGAAGCTCACGAGGCCCATGTCGCGATAGACCTTCGTGAAGAAGCGCGAGTAGAGCAGGTGCAGGATCGCGTGCTCGATGCCGCCGATGTACTGGTCGACCGGCATCCAGTAGTCGGTCTTCGCCGGATCCCAGATCGCGTCGTCATTGCGCGCGTCGCAGTAGCGCAGGTAGTACCAGCTCGAGCAGGTGAACGTGTCCATCGTGTCGGTCTCACGCCGGGCGGCGCCGCCGCATTTCGGGCACGTAGTCTCGTAGAACTCGGGGTGGTCAGCCAGCGTCTCGCCCTTGGTGACGTCGACGTCCATGGGAAGCATGACCGGCAGGTCAGCCTCGGGGACGGGCACGAGCCCGCACGACGGGCAGTGGATCGCCGGGATCGGGTTGCCCCAGTAGCGCTGCCGGCTGATGAGCCAGTCGCGCAGGCGGAAGTTGATGCTGAAGCGGCCCTGGCCGCGCTCGGCAAGCCACTCGGTGACGGCCTTCATGCCCTCGCTCGCCTTGCCGCCGCGCATGCCGGTGAACGCGCCCGACTGCACCATCACGCCGGGGCCCGCGTAGGCGACCTCCCACGGCACGTCAGCCTGGAGGCGCTCCTTCACGCCGGCAAGCTCGTTCAGCAGCTCCGTGTCGTCATCGGCAACAACGACCGGCGGAATCGCCAAGCCATACTTGCGCGCGAAGTCGAAGTCGCGCTGGTCGCCGCTCGGCACAGCCATGACCGCGCCGGTGCCGTACTCCATGAGCACGTAGTCGCTGACCCAGACCGGCACCTTCTCGCCGTTGACCGGGTTCATCACATAGCGACCGGTGAACGCGCCGCGCTTCTCCTTGTCGGCCGAGGAACGGTCGATCGCAGATTCCTTCGCAGCAGCGGTGACAACATCCATCACGGCCGCTTCGTACTCTGTGCCCGAGACGAACTCCTTCACGAGCGGGTGCTCGGGCGCGAGCAGGAAGAAGCTGCAGCCGAAGAGCGTGTCGGGACGCGTTGTGAACACGGTGATAGTGGTCTCGGTCGGCTCGCCGGCGACGTCGCAGAGCGTGAAGTCGACCTCAGCGCCTTCGCTGCGACCGATCCAGTTCGCCTGCATCGCCTTCACGCGCTCGGGCCAGCCGGGCAGCTCGTCGAGATCGTCGAGGAGCTCCTGGGCGTACTCGGTGATCTTGAGGAAGTACTGCTCCAGCTCGCGCTTCTCAACGATGCTCTTGCAGCGCCAGCACGTGCCGTCGGCGAGCACCTGCTCGTTGGCGAGGACAGTCTTGCAGCCCGGGCACCAGTTCACCGGCGAGCTCTTGCGCTCCACCAGGCCACGCTCCCAGAACTTCAGGAACGTCCACTGTCCCCAGCGGTAGTACTCCGGATCGCACGTGCGGACCGTACGGTCCCAGTCGTAGCTGAAGCCCATGCGCCGGAAGCTCGCCGCCTGCTTCTCGATGTTCGCATACGTCCACTTGGCTGGATGCGAGTTGCTCTTGATCGCAGCGTTCTCGGCGGGAAGGCCGAACGCGTCCCAGCCGATCGGGTGCAGAACGCTCATGCCGCGCATCGTGAAGTACCGCGCGACGACGTCACCGATGGAGTAGTTGCGCACGTGTCCCATGTGGATGTCGCCGGAAGGGTACGGGAACATCTCCAGCACGTATTTCTTGGGCTTGGAGGCGTCCTCGGTTACCGAGTAGAGCCCTGCGGCGTCCCACTCGGCCTGCCACTTCTCTTCGATGGAATGCGGGTCATACGAACGTGACACGAGAACCTCCGTGACGATTCGGCTTCAGACAGGTCTACAGGATAGCCGACACAAGATGGTCATGCGAACGCGTGATGCCTCGCACCCGAGCGAAACCAGCCGTCAGCCTAGTGACAGGCACAGCCCGCTTCAGCGGCAGCGTGCGCGTAGGTCGCAGTGTGACCCTTGTGGCACAGCAGACAGTTGTCGGCGTCCGAGATGTCGTGCGCGGAGTCGTGACCGCCTGGTTCGTACTTCTGCACGTAGTGGCACCAGCAGCCGCCGTACCCGTCATCGTGCCACTCGTATGCAGTGCCCTGGTGGCACGTCTTACACAGATTCGACATCGTCGTGCCTGTCGTGATCGTGGGCACGCTCTGGCCGTTCACGACGCTCGGGAAGTGGTTGATGCTTCCGCTCCCGTGCGTGTCGTGGCACGTCGAACACGGAATCGCACTCTGTCCGCGCGAATACGGAGCTTTGAGACCAGCGCTGCCGAATCCGGCACCCGCCTTCGCGCCGTGGACATCACCCGTGGAGAGGTTCCATGTAGCACCGATGTTCCCGATACCCGCCGGGAAGACGACGCCTGCAGGTGCTGCCCCGTCATGGCACCGCAGGCAGAACTCCTGCGAAAGCGACCCGACACCTTTCGAGACCGTGGCGTCAGACGCGATCTGGACGCGCGTGACCTGTACCCACGTGCCGGTCAGCGGGTTCCAGAGCGACACGGATGTCGGATAGCCGGGCGTCGGCTCGCCGTGTCCATTCCACGAGAAGGTGATGCTCTTGATTTCCGAGACCGCAATCGCGCCCAGGTCGAATCTCATGACCTGCCAGTTCCAGCGCGTGTCGCCGGTCGCCAGATTCGTCCGCCAGTAGCTTCCGTCGTCAGCGGTGAGGCTGGCGATCGAACTCGCGCTGACGGGGGCTCCCGGCGCTGAAGGCGTGGGCTTGGCCGTCTCGGCCGATTCGCTCTCCCATCCCGCCGCGACCGACACCGTCGTCTCGGTCCCGTCGTTCCGAACGACCTTCGCGTAGAATTGATCGCTGTCGACCGAGAACGTGTCTTCCAACAACGGCGCCCATGCGTCGGCGTGGTATTCGCCGAACGCCACGCGCGTCGGGCTCCCGGTATCCTTCGGCTGCGTGTGGTAGGTCGCGAACGTCGCGGCGCGAGCCGACTCGGCGCTCGATGCGCTTGCAACGAAGGAGATGCTCTCCTTCGTGCGCGTGTTCCACTCGGCCTGGTACGCCACGTGCTCCGCGTCATCGGGATAGTGCTCGCTGGCGGGATACGGATAGTTGCTCATGGCCGAGAACGGCAACGGGGCAACCGTCCTGGGAACGTCGGTGTTGAGGTCCTTGTAGTAGCCATCCGCGAACACGACGTAGGCCCTCGCGGTGCCCGCCGCAGGCTCCTCTGGAACGTCGAACCGCAAGACGATCTCATCGCCGCCACCGTAGATCACGAACTTGTCATCCGTGGTGTCAAGCAGTGGACCGACCTCGCCATAGCGGGTGTAGTCGCCGGGGAAGTAGCCGGCGAACCCGTTCGCCGCGCCGTACACATACTCGTAGATGTCGGTCTCTGATGACTTCGCATCGCTCCCGTGCTGGCGCAGCTCTGCCGAGGCACGCGTGACCTCCGTGACGTTCAACGGCTCGTCGGCCGTCGTGTCCAGCTTCACCGAATCGACGTACGTCTTGAGCAGGAACGTCAGGCGCACACGATAATCGTCGGTGAGGAACTTGCCCGTGAGATCGAGCATGTACGGTCGGGCGAACTCGGCAGGCTTCGGCCACTCCCCTGGCAGCGCGACCCAGTTGCCATTGCCATCGAGCACTTCGACCTTCTGTCGAACGCCAGCGGTGCCGAGAATCTTGCCGTCATCGGTCTTGGGGAATCGCGACATTCCCTGGAAGACGAGCTTGATCGCCTCGGCATCAGACAGATCACCAAGGTCGAGCTCGATCGACTCGTACCCCGGCAACTCCTGGTCGGGTGAGAGCGTCGCGTACACGCCGTCGTTCTCAGCGATCGCCGCGAGCACGTCCTCGCCGGTCTTCACCCGGGTAGCTGAGACAGGCTGCTGCAGGGTCGAACTCACTGTATGGATAACGTCATCGATCGGCTGATAGGTGCCCCCTTGCGGGATCTTCTCGGCCACGACCGTCCGGCCTTCGGGCACGTCCACCGCGAAGAGCTTGAACGTATCGAGGTAATCGGTCTCGAACCGCTCCTCGACAAGCCTCAACTCGAAGGCACCATCGAGCACGGCGGGCGTGTTGTGCAAGACGTAGTAGTCATTCGGGTTCGGCTTCTGGTACGTGCCGTTCGCGCGTTGGCTGGCAAGCTTGCTCGTCGTGTAGAGGTCGGCTTCGTAGTCGAAGTCGGTGCCGTTCCATGTGAACAGGAACGGGCACGATCCGCTGTCGATGTACGGTGCACTCGTCACCTCGAAGCTATCAAGCGCCGACCACGCCGAGACCGCCTGCTGGTCGACTGCGTCACGAGCACGCACTCTCGCGGTGTAGCTCCCGTCGTAGAAGTACGGAGCGTACGCCGGCGTGTCGAGCCACCCCGACAGCGCGGATGTCGACGCCCAGAACTGATACTGAACGGCGTGGCCATCGGAACATGTGACCGTAGTGCTCGAGAGCCCCACCGGAATGGGACCGACGCCAGGACCCGTCACAGTCGTCAGGTCCGACATCACGGGCACGGGCGGCGGATCGGTCACTTTGTACGTGCGGTCCTCGGAGAACCCGGTGTTGCCGAGTGCATCCGTGCTCCGCACGCGGTAGTGGTAGAGCGTCCCGGTGGTGAGCGAGCTCATCTGCACGGAGTGCGACGTTACAAGGTTGTTGTTGCCGAAAGGCGTGCCGGAGCTCGCATTGCCCAGCTCGTACGCCAGCGTGGTGCCCCAGTCGATCCATGACGTGGACGCATCATTCAGCGTCTGCCACGTCACTGTCGGTGATGACTGGCTTGCGACGTCGGCAGTCAGCGTGAGGCCGGTGATGCTCGGCGCCAGTGCGTCATGACTGGCACCGACAAGCGCCCATACGCTGCCGTCAGAGGCGATGACGCTCGCGAGCGGCGACTCGATGGTCTTGGATGGGTCGTCCGGATCCGAGAAGCGCACCTCGGCGTTGTTCGAATGCGGGTTGTGGCAATCGCCGCACGCAGTCTTGCCACCCGACGCGCGCTGATCCGAGGGCATGACATCGTGTCGGGTCCTGGCGTCGACGCCCACGGTGAAAGCCGACCGGATGTCGATGCCGGTCGTCGAGTTCGCCGCATTGTCGTGGCAGCCTCCGGTGCCATCAGCCGTGCACGTGCGCCCGTCCGCAGCGCCTCGACCACCCGCAAGGAGCTTGCCAGAGTCGGTGCCTCCGTGCGGCGCATGACACGCGGCGCACGCATTGTCCGACGCGGTACCGACACCCGTCACCTCAAGCGCTACCACATCCGTGTTGAGCGACCGGTGGAGCACGTCGGCTTCTGCGGCCTCGACGGCCTCGTCGCCGGCCGTCGGCGTGACGAGCGCGACGACCTTGTCCCACGCGCGAACGGCGGTCGTCTTGATCCAGCTGACCGCGCTCTCGAGAACTCCCTGCTGCTGCGACGTTTCCGTCGCGATAGCCCCCACTCCCTCAACGCGCGTGTTCCACTCGGCCTGATACGCCACATGCTCGGCATCATCGGGATAGTGTTCGCTCGCAGGGTACGGGTAGTTCGACATCGCCGAGAATGGCAGCGGTTCCACCGTCTTCTCGACGTCGGTATTGAGGTCCTTGTAGTAGCCCTTCGCGTACACGACGTACGTGTGCGTCATGCCGTCCTGGGCAGGCGCGGGACGCTGGTAGCGCAGCGCGATCTCGTCACCACGACCGTAGATCACGAGCTTGTCATCCGCTCCGCTCAGCAGGGGGCCGACCTCGCCGAACCGTGTGTAGTTGCCCGGCAGGTACCCGGACTGACCGTTCGGCTCGCCGTAGACGTACTCGTAGATGTCGCCTTCTGCCGACTTCCCATCCACACCATGTCGGCGCAGCTCCGCTGAGGTCCGCTCGACTTCGGTCACCTTGAGCGGCTCATCCGCGGTCGTGTCCAGCTTCACCGAGTCCACGTACGTCTTGAGCAAGAACGTCAGTCGCACGCGGTAGTCGTTCGTCGGGAACTTGCCCGTGAGATCGAGCATGTACGGACGCGCGAACTCTGCCGGCTTGGGCCAGTCGCCCGGCAGTGCGACCCAGTTCCCGCTGGCGTCCACGACCTCGACCTTCTGACGCACGCCCGCGGTGCCAAGTGCTTTACCCTCAGCGGTCTCCGGGAAGCGGCTCATGCCCTCGAAGACCAGCTTGATGGCGTCTGCGTCCGAAAGGTCGCCGAGGTCGAGTTCGATCGACTCGTATGCGGGCTGCTCGACGTCGGGCGACAGCACGGCGTACACGCCGTCGCTTTCCGCGATCTGGCTCAGTACGTCCTCGCCGGTCTTGATCCTTGTCGCCGAGAGCGGCGCGCTCATCGTCGAGCTCACGGTATGGATGACGTCCTCAAGCGGCTGGTACGTGCCCCCCTGCGGGATCTTCTCGGCCACGACCGTGCGTCCCTCGGGAACGTCGACGGCGTAGAGCTTGAACGTGTCGAGGTAGTCGGTCTCGAAGCGCTCCTCGACGAGACGGAGCTCAAGCGCACCGTCCTTCTCGGTCGGCGTGTTGTCGAGAACGTAGTAGTCGTTCGGGTTTGGCTTCTGATACGTGCCGTTCGATCGTGGGCTCGCGAGCTTGCCCGTCGTATAGAGGTCGGCCTCGTAGTCGAACTTGCTTCCGTCCCACGTGAAGAGGAACGGACAGGAGCCGGTGGCGTCGTAGATGTAGAAGCTACCCCAGTCCGAGAAACCGTAGGAGTTGCCCGCCGCGTCCCGTGCCTCGACGCGCCACGTGTAGCCACCGAGACCGAGCGTCTCATCCCGCGTGGTCGCGGTCGTCCAGTCGGTGGACGAGTAGAGCGTGCCGTCCTTATAGAGGTAGTACCGGAATTCGAACGGACCGCCGGGCGCGGCCAACGGGGCCGCCCAGTTGAACGTGCGAAGGACATCCGTGCCAAGCCACGCCGGACCGGAAGGATACGGCGTGATCGTCGGCCTCGGAATACCCATCACGATATCGCCCGAGATGTACGAGCTGCCGTCCAGCGCGATCGAGCGCACGCGGAAATGCCACACGCCGGGTGACATGCTTGTGACGTTCACCGAGTGCGTCTGGGTGCGGGTCGCCGTGCCGGCAGTGTTCGTGTACGACGAGGTGGTGCCGTAATCCACCCAACTGCTCGTCAGGCCGGATGTGACCCAGGTGACCTGCGCGGAGTACCCGTTGAATGCCGTTATCGTCGGCCCGGAGACGAGCGCTTCGTCTCGTGAGTAGCGCGCCTTGGCCATCAGGTAGACATACCCGTCATCCCCGACATGATTGGCGGCGGACAGCGGCAGGTTCACCGATGCCTGCGTGACCATCTGCGCGCTCTGGATCAGGTCCCATGAGCCCGTTCCTACGTTCCACGCCGAGAGCACGACCGGGAAGCCTGCCGCCTCTTCGCCGTACCCCTCCCACTGCACACGGATCGACGTCATGTCACCTCGGGCAATGGGTGCTTTGAAGCGGTACATCTGGTAGTCCCAGTCGCCGTCAACAAGCTGGAGCGACGTCACAAGTCGCGATCCGTCGCTCGTGAGCAGCGCGGCGGCGCGCGCAGCAGAGACTGGAGTCCCGGGGCTGCTCGGCGTTGGGGACACGGTGCTCTCCCACGCGGCGAATCCGGGTGGCTCAGCCAGCACCGAGATGTAGCTGATTCCCGGAGCGGTGATGTCGTTGTGTCCGGAACCGCTGAAAGCACTCGGCCCACGGTAGGAGTAGCCCGCCGGATACGTGAGCGACGCATCGTCATGGCACGTGCTACACAGCTCCTGCCCCGTTACCCGCGTGTACGACGGACCGCTGCCGGTGCCGTGCGGTTCGTGACAGCCGTCGCAACCGGCAGCAGCACCGGACGCACCGGGCCACGATGTCAGCGCCTTGGTGGAGCTGGTGACAGTCGAGTGCTTCTGCGCGCCAGCGGCAGACGCACCGGCATACACGCCACCGCTGTCCTGATGACAGCCGAGACACAGACCCGGCTCTCCGGAGACGGTAATGGTCGTCTGTGATTCGGTTCGAAGCGTCGAGCGGACCAGGTCGGCATTCGACGAGGCGTGGGGCTCGTGACACGCCACGCACGCGATGCCCGCTACGCTTGCCGAGGATGTGATCGACGCATGTGGGGTGCCCTCGATCGGCACGGCCAGATTTCCGCCTGGAAGTGCAGAACCCGAACCATGACAGGCGCCGCACACGGCCACTCCGCCCGTCGCCTCCGAGGATCCGGCACTGAGCGAGCCAGGATTGCCTTCGGTGGGACCAGCGTGAGGAGTATGGCAGTCAGCGCATTGCAGGACGCCAGTCGGAACCGGGTGCGAGCTCTTCGCAGTCGTAGTCCCGATCACGGATTCGCCGAATTCCGCCTTCGCGTCATACGTGCTGCCCGATCCGTCGTGGCAGTTGTAGCAGAGCAGCTTCTGCGACGGCGCATCTAAGATCACATCGCCCTGGGCAACGTGCAGATCGTGGCAGAGCGTGCATGAGCGGCTTGATGAGGTGTAGGCACCATGTGGGTTGGCAGCCACGGCGGGCGCAGGGATGAGAGCACAGCAGACCATGGCTACGGCCGCGACCGCGAACGTAGCGCAAATCCGACGTGCAATCCCCCCGAGCGCTGTCACTCCGTGGCGCGCAGAACCGCGTCGCATACGGTGGACCCTCCGTACAGCCCAGTTAATGCCGAGTAATAATCGCATCCTAACATGATGACGGTCTGTACGAACAGCAGAAGAGCGGACATAGTCCGCTCTTCTGGTGACTTCTATTGGTGGAGCCAAGGGGGCTCGAACCCCTGACCTTCTGGCTGCCAGCCAGACGCTCTCCCAGCTGAGCTATGGCCCCACATCTGGGTGCCGTAAAACGGCAAGCGCTAGTATAACAGCCCCCGAGGCGCGGTCAACCGTGTCATTCTGCGCCGCTCTCAATGGGTCCGGATTCGATCACCGCAACTGATGGACCCTCCAACGCAGCCTCGAGCTGAATGTGCTCGCTTGGACCCCGTGCACTGCCCAGGAACTCGGCTGTAAGCATGCCACAGAAGATCAGAGCCCCGCCGGCGATTCCCTTGATGCCGAGCGCGTCCCCGGCCATCCAGCCGAAGATCCCACCGAACACCGGCTCCATGATAAGCACGAGCGCCGTCTTGGCGGGCGACAGGATCCTCTGTGCGTAGGTTTGCACTGCGAACGCGACGGCACTGGCAAGCACGCCGGTCACCACGAGCGCCACCCACACGTCCGACGTCGGCCACACGTACGGCCGCTCGGCAGCGAGCGAAACAGCGCCGCAGGCAAGTCCGGTGACCGCGAGCTGCACAAGCGTTAGCGCACGCGCATCATGCTGCCTTCCTGGACCTCCGAGGACGATCATGTGCGCCGAGTAGGCGATCGCGCATAGCAAGACGCGGGTGTCCCCTGGTGTCCAACCGTCCGCATTCGCGCCGGAGAGCAGCCAAAGCCCTACGACGGCAAGCACGACACCCAGGATGGTCGTCATCTGAGGCGGACGTCGCAGAACCACCGCTTGCATCGCCGGCGTGATCACTACGAACATGCCAGTGATGAACGCCGCCTTCGAGGCGGTGGTCCCCTGGAGTCCCCACGTCTGAAACACGTAACCCGCGATGAGGAAGACGCCGGCGAGCAGACCGATCCGGATCGTGCCCGGCGCGAAACGACGGAACGTGCCCGGGAATAGCACCATGAACGCCATAACAGCGATCGCGAACCGCCAGCCCAGGAAGGCGTAGAGCGGGTATCCGGATACGGCGTCCTTGACCATGACGAACGTGCCGCCCCATACCGCACACACTCCCACAAGCGAGAGTGTGACAAGCAGGCGCTTCGTAGCCGCCGTCACGACTCGTCGTGCTCCTGCTCGACCTCGGGAGAAGCGTTGGTGATCTCGGAGGGCAGTGTGAGCCGCTCCGTGTCGTTCCATAGCTTCTCCAGGCGGTAGAACTCCCGCTCGTCGGGCTGGAAGACGTGCACCACGATGTCGCCGAAGTCGAGCAGGATCCACTTGGCTTCCCGCTCGCCCTCGCGTCCTATGGCGCGGAGCCCGGCAGCCTTGAGCTGCGCTTCGATCTCATCGGCGATGGCATGGACCTGACGGTCGGTCGCGCCCGATGCGATGACAAAGTAGTCGGTTATCACAAGCGACGGGGCCACATCGAGCACCACGACGTCACTGGCCTTCTTCTCTGCTGCTGCATGCGCTGCGAGCAAGGCGTACTCTTTGATCTCCAGCAGAATCACCCTTTCGGCGATTTCCAATCTTGTCCGATGATGACGATGATATCAGCCACGTCCTGCTCGGACGGTTGGTCGACGATCTTTCCCACGCCCAGAACCTCGCGAATCGTCGCCCCGGCTTCAAGTTCACCGTCTTGCACGACGATCAATGTCTCCTTGTAGTCGAAACGGTCCGCGTTCTTCGTGTCGACGACACGGATCCCCGCCTTGATCAGCTCCTGCGCGGCTTCACCAGCGATGCCCGGACGTCCGGCTCCGTTGTACACGATCGCGCGGACGACGCCTTCATCCGAGCCGAGCTTGACCCCCCACCACAGAAGCAGCAGGTCGGCGACCTGGTCGCGCTGCGGCTCGAAATACGTCTGCTGTCCGAGGTTGATCGGCTTGACCGGCAATGGCACGAGAGCAACCTGCTCGGTCTTCACGCCCTCCATGAAGGTGGTGATGCGCTCGACGTCGGCGGCGGGGAGATCGGTCGCCGTCACGGTAGCCATAAGTCCCTTGAGCGATTGGTTCTTGAGCGCGTCCTGGTACGCCTGTTTGGACACGACGATGTAGCGCTCGAAAGGAACGGTCAGGTAGTTCGAGATCGCCGCCATGGAGACCTCGGGCCCGGCTTTGTACGAATCACCGATGCGCTCGAATCCCTGCCCCGGAACCTCCATGAACGCGCCATCGGGAACCGCTACACCGAAGACCTGACTGTTCTTCTCGTCTAGGCGTATCGCAAGGAAGTCCGCCCCGTTCGTGCCATCCGTTCCAATGATGAGCAGGTTGTCCTTCGCCCGCTCCTTCACGGCGGCCGGCGAGTTCTCCTTCGCCGCGTCTCGTTTCGCCAGGAAGCGTGCTGCCTGGTTGATCCCTGTCGCCACAAGCACGAATACGAGGGCGAGAACGACGATGGCGCCGATGCCCATTCCCGTGTACTTCAAGCCGGTACCGACCGCACGTCCGACGCTGTCAGCCGTGTCCGAGACCTCGGCCTTCACTCGAGCTGTCTTGGCCGCTCGGCGAAGTTGCTTCCCGCCCTTGGAACTGCGCTTGGTCGCGCGATAGCCTACGGCCGGTGCTGCCGGCTTCTCGATGTGCGTGCGCCTCCGGGGATAGTCCGCCTCGGAACGCTCCTCGTCATGCAACACGACATCGTCGATCTCGACCGGCTCGGCGGCGCGGCTCTTGCGCTTCGCCCTGCTCATCTCGAACCCTCCGAGACAAGCCGGTTCCACAACGTGACCGTCGCGGGGTGGATCCTGCGACGCGAGTCAACGAGATGCCTGAGCGAGCTCGCATAGGCAAGCATGAACAGCTCGTCGAGCGACACCGTTCCCACCGCGTCACGCAGCGTCTCGACGCCCGCGTGAACGCGTCCAGGCTCGATCGTGTCCGCAACGTAGACGATGAGGTCGAGCGACGACATCGACTCGGCACCGTAGGTGTGCGCCGCCACAGCGGCCAGCACGGCGTCGTCGAGGTCCGGCATCGCCGTCCTGAGTTCAGCAGCTGCAACCGGTGCGTGCAGCAGATACGGCACGGCGCGATCCACATCGGTGACCGCGATCCCATGCGCGTCAGCAGCGGCGAACAGTTCACTCGCGCTAGCATCCTTCGACCAATCGTGAAGGAGACCAGCCAACCGGGCCGACTCGACGTCGACGCCATACACCTCGGCAAGCCGGGCGGCGGTGCCGGCAACGCCGAGGGAATGACGCATCCCCTCTGCGCCCAGCCGTTGCTGCAGCGCCGCAAGCGCCCTCTCCCAGAGCTCGGTCACGGAGTGACCCCCTCTGCGTAGAGCCCGTTCTTGGAGATGTAGGCCGAGACGGCCTCCGGCAGCAGGTAGCGCACCGGCCGCCTATCGGCGAAGCGCGCGCGAATATCTGTCGATGAGATCGCGAGCGCCGGGACCTCCATGGTCTCCATCTGGATCCCGCGTTCGCGCTCTTCCGAGAAGCGACCAAGATCGAACCCCGGGCGCGTGGCGGCGATGAACGTGCATGCGCCGGCGAGCTCGGCGGAATCCTTCCAGGTCAGGATGTCCCAGACCGCATCAGCGCCGGTGATGAAGTACAGTTCGGCCTGGGGACCGTACAGGTCCCGCAGCGCCTGGATCGTGTCCACTGTGTACGTCGTCCCCGGGCGATCGATCTCAAGCCGGGAGACCTCGAAGTCGGGATTGCTCGCGGTGGCGATCACGGTCATGAGATAGCGGTGCTCGGCGGACGTCACCGAGCGGTGCGTCTTGCGCACCGGTACGCCAGTCGGCATGAAGACGACCCTGTCCAGGTTGAACTGGACAAGCGCCTCCTCGGCAGTCACGAGATGACCGTAGTGGATCGGGTCGAACGTGCCACCCATTATCCCGAGCCTGAGCTTCTTTCTCACTCGCGTATCTGACCGCTCCCCATAGCCATGAACTTCGTCGTTGTGAGCGCGGTAAGCCCCATGGGGCCGCGCGCGTGGAGTTTCTGGGTGGAGATGCCAATCTCGGCGCCAAGCCCGAATTCGCCGCCGTCGGTGAAACGCGTCGAAGCGTTCACATAGACTGCCGCAGCATCGATCTCGTTCAGGAAGCGCAGGGCAGCTGCGTAATCCTCGGTGACGATCGCCTCGCTGTGCTTCGTACCGTAGGTATTGATGTGGCGAATGGCCTCATCAAGACCGCTCACGACCTTGCAGGAGATCTTCATGTCGAGGTACTCCGTGCCCCAGTCGTCCTCGCTGGCAGGCTGGATGCGCATGATGGCGCCAAGCGAGCGGGTCTTCTCGTCGCCATACACCATGACGCCCGCGTGCTCGAGCGCCTTAAGAATGGGCGGCAGCACCGTCTCATACACCGCCGCATCCACGAGCAACGACTCGGCCGCATTGCAGACGCCGGGTCGCGTGCACTTCGCGTTGATAACGATTCGCTCGGCCATCTTGGGCGAGGCGTCGCTGTGGATGTACACGTGGCAGTTGCCGACACCGGTCTCGATGACCGGCACCTTGGCGTTCTCGACGACGCTCTGGATGAGCTTCGCACCACCCCGGGGGATCAGCACATCGATCTTGCCATGAAGCCCCATGAGCTCCTCGGCGGCAGCGTGATCCGTCGATTCTACCAACTGGATACAGCCCTCCGGCATACCCGCACCCACGGCTGCCGAGGCAAGCACCTTCGTGATTGCCAGGTTGGACTCCTGGGCCATCGACCCACCGCGTAGGATGACCGCGTTGGCGGTCTTGATGCACAGCCCGGCAGCGTCGGCGGTAACGTTCGGCCGCGCCTCGTAGATCATCGCGACGACGCCCATCGGAACGCGGACCTGCTGCAGCCAGATGCCGTTCGCCAGGCGCGAACCGCTGATCACTTCGCCGATCGGATCGGGCAGCAACGACAGCCCGCGCAGCGCTTCCGAGATCGACTTGATGCGCACAGGCGTGAGCTCCAGCCGGTCCAGGAGCGGCGCCGGCGTGTTCTTGGCGCGAGCCGCGTCCATGTCGCGAGCATTCGCCGCCAGGATCTCCTCCTGGCGCGCTATCAGGCCGTGAGACATCGCCAAGAGCGCACGGTTGCGCTGGTCGGTCGACGTCGCTGCAAGCGAGTTGGCAGCGTCCCGGGCCCGGTTCGCTAGTGCGAGCACTTCAGACATCCATGGTCCCTTCCGATGACTCGCCTCCGGGTCGCGCTCTGCGCCCGAGACATTTCACACGATAACGAGATGGTCCCTGTGAACGACCTCGGTTCCGTCCCAACCGGGTAACACTGCGGCGATCTGCGAGGAGCGCATGCCTTTCACCTTGCGAAGATCCTCGGCCGACATGCCGGCGATACCCCGCGCAACGACCACGCCGTTCGCATCCGCGAGCGTGATCGCGTCGCCAACGACAAAGCTCCCGGACACGTCGGTAACCCCGGCCGGGAGCAAGCTGCCGCCCCGCAAGCATAGCGCGTCCCTCGCGCCATCGTCTATCGAGACGGAGCCCGCCGTGCGGCCCGCGTATGCGAGCCAGAGCTTCCTGCCGCGCAGCGCTGCTTTGCCTCCCGCGAAGAGCGTGCCGACCGGCTTGCCCCCTACCGCGTCCTCCACCACATTCTCGCGACGTCCGTCGCACACGATCAGCGGAATCCCCGCATCCATGAGCAGGCGGGCTGCTTCGAGTTTCGTTGCCATGCCGCCGGAGCCGACTGCGCTTCCGGCGCCTCCGGCCGAGGCGAGCACCTCGTCGGTGAGCTCCTCGACCCGCTCGACCAGCCGCGCCGTCACATCGCTCCGGGGATCCGAGGAGTACAGTCCCTCGATATCAGTCAGTAGTACGACGAGCTCGGCGTGGACCATCACGCCCACGAGCGCGGCGAGGTAATCGTTGTCGCCGAAACGGATCTCGTCGACCGCGGTCGTGTCGTTCTCGTTCACGACCGGAACCACGCCAAGATCGAGCAGCTTCTCGAGCGTGTGGCACGCGTTCAAGTACTGCTGACGGTGACCGACGTCCTGGCGTGTGAAGAGAACTTGCCCCACGGCCATGTCACGTTCCGCAGCGAGCTCGGCGTACGTCTCGACAAGGCGCACCTGGCCGATGGCCGCGGCGGCCTGGATGGTCGGGATGTCTTTGGGCCGAGAGGTCATTCCCAGCGCCTCAAGCCCGGCGGCTACAGCCCCCGACGTGACGAGGACGACGGCATACCCGTCCGAACGCAGAGCCGCCAGCTGATCGACCAACGCCTTCAGGAATGCGCGATCGACCCGCCCGTCAGCCCCCGTGACGGTAGTACTGCCGACCTTGACGACGACGGTTCGCCTACTCATCCCCATCTTCCAGGGTCACGGTCTCCGCACCTGCGTCGACCTCGGACTCTTCGTCCACCTCATCGGGTACAGGCGCTGCCTGTCCCTCGAAATCGAATGATACCGGCCCGATCGTCACCGTGTCGCCATCAACGGCACCGGCCTCGATGAGCGCCCGCTCGACGCCTGCCCTCGCCAGCCTTCGCTGCAGATAGGCGACAGCCTCTTCGTTGGCCATGTCAGTCATGATGACCATCCGCTCGACGAACCCGCCGCGGACCCGGTACGAGTCGCTCGCGACCCGCTCGACCTCGATGACGCGCTCCTTCGGAGGCTCGTAGACGTACGTCGCCTCAAAGCTCGGCTCGGCGGGAACCTCGGCGGAACGAAGCTCCCGGACGATCTCGGCGACAGCGCGGATCATGCCGTCGATGCCGGTGCCGGTGACCGCGGATACCTCGTAGTACGCGCGACCAGCGTCCTCACACCACGCGGCAACGCGCCTGGAGTTCTCCTCAGCGCCTTCGATATCGCACTTGTTGCCGATGATGATCTGCGGGCGCGTCGTTAGTTCCTCGGCATGCGCCGCAAGTTCACGGTCGATAACTCCGATGTCCACGACCGGATCGCGGCCTTCGTAGCTGCCCGAGAGGTCGACTACGTGCAGGATCACGGCGGTTCGCTCGATATGACGCAGGAACGCATGCCCGAGACCCGCGCCCTCGCTCGCGCCTTCGATGAGCCCGGGTACGTCGGCAACGACGAAGGAGTACTCCCCCGCTTTGACAACACCGAGGTTCGGCACGAGCGTGGTGAACGGGTAGTCTGCAATCTTCGGCCTGGCGGCGCTCATGCGAGCGATCAGCGAGGACTTGCCAACGCTCGGCAGCCCGACAAGCGCGGCGTCGGCGAGAAGCTTGAGCTCAAGCGTGATCCAGCGGTCCTCGGCCGGCTCACCGAGCTGCGCGAAGGAGGGTGCGCGCCGGGTGGGCGTCACGAAGTTCGTATTGCCGAGACCACCCCGACCACCGCGCGCCACAACGACGCGCTGGCCATGGCGCGAGAGGTCGGCGATGAACTCGCCGGTCTCCTCTACGCGTGCGATGGTGCCGATCGGGACGTGCAGCACCAGGTCAGCACCAACGGCGCCATCACGGCCGCCGCCCTTCCCGTGCGTGCCCCGCTCGGCCTTGAAGTGGCGCTTGTAGTGGAAGTCGATCAGCGTGGAGACGGCCTGGTCGGCTTCGAGCACGACGCTGCCGCCCCTGCCGCCGTCGCCGCCATCCGGCCCACCCTTGGGCACGTGCGCTTCACGACGAAACGAAGCGCTGCCTGCGCCCCCGTTCCCGCCGTACGCGTGGATCTTGGCTTCATCGATGAACATGTCGACTCCTTGGCGTGCATTTGACGACGTGGTGCGCTGCTCGTCGTCCTGATAGTGACAGAAGGCCCCCCACCCGGTGGTGGAGGGCCTCCGAACAAATCGAGATTGCTCGAAGCGGCCAGTTAGCCGGCGAGCGGTCGGATGTGTACCCGACGATCTTTACCGTGCGAGAACTCGACGACGCCGTCCATCTTGGCGAACAGCGTGTCGTCACGACCGATGCCGACGTTCACGCCGGGCTTAAGGCGCGTGCCGCGCTGGCGCACGAGAATCGAACCGGAGGTGACGATCTGTCCGGCGAACCGCTTCACACCAAGGCGCTTCGCCTTGGAATCGCGGCCGTTCTTCGTGGAGCCGAGACCTTTTTTATGGGCCATCGTTCACAACCCCTTCGTACTACTCGGCGGCCTTGTCGGCCTTCGGTGCGGTCTTCTTCGCTGCCGGCTTCTTTGCTGCCGGCTTCTTGACGGGTGCCTTCTCCTCGGCGACTGCTTCCGCCTTCGGAGCGGCCTTGGGAGCAGCCTTCTTGGCGGCCGGCTTCTTGGCCGGTGCCTTCTCGGCGGCTACCTCAGCGACGGGCTCCTCGGCCTTGGCGGCCTTGGCTGCCTTCTTGGGCGCACCCACGGTGATGTCGGTGACGAGCACTGCCGTCTGGTTCTGGCGGTGGCCCTTCTTGACCTTGTAACCCTTGCGCTTCTTGAACTTGAAAACGATCTGCTTGTCACCCCTGAAGTGCTCGACCACGGTACCGGTCACGGTGACGGACGCAGCGTCCGCGCCGTAGACGACGTTGTCGCCATCGGCCATAAACAGAGCAGGCAGCGTGACGGCTTCGCCGACCGCTGCATCGAGCTTTTCAAAGACGGTGACAGCGCCAGTTTCGACCTTGGACTGCTTACCGCCGGTTGCCACGACTGCGTACATCACTAGCTCCAGTCTCCGGAATCAAACGCGAGGAGAAATGCTAACACAGGGCATGAGCAGGGTCAACGCGACCGCGCTACGGTTGCGGGAAGTCGTCCACTCCACCACGGCCCTCGATGATGACCTTGACCTCTGTAGGACCGCAGTCCCGATCGGCCACGATCGCCACAGCTTTGCCGGTCTCAGCACGCAGGATCGCGATCGTGTTGTTTCCCGGGGCTGTGACCAGCGCGTATGTCTCAGGATTGAGCCCGAGAAGGTACGCCGCCGAACGACCGGTCATCAGTATCTCACGAATCCGGCGCTCTGCCGCGATTCGTCTCGTAGTATCTGAAAGAATCCTTCCCTCACCGTGACACGTCGGGCACGGCTCGGTCAGCACGCCGTACAGGCCGTCGGTGACGTTCTTGCGCGTCATCTCGACAAGCCCGAGCCGCGATATCTCCGTGGCACGCGTCTTGGTGCGATCGCGATCGAGTGCCGAGGCAAGCCGCTTGGAGACCTCGCCGCGGTGATACGGGTTCTCCATATCGATGAAGTCGATGACGATGATGCCGCCGATATCGCGAAGACGAAGCTGACGAACCGCCTCGTCTGCGGCCTCAAGGTTCGTGCGCAAAATGGTGTCCTCAAGGTTCTTGCGTCCCACGTACGACCCGGTGTTCACGTCTACAGCAGTGAGCGCCTCGGTCTTGTCGATGGTGATGTGACCGCCGGATGGCAGCGGCACATTACGCAGGGTCGCGGTATCGATCTGTGGCTGCAGCGCGAACGCCTCGAAGAGCGGCGAGCGGTCCTTGTGCAGATGCACACGCTTCACCAGATCCGGTGACGTCTTCTTCAGGAACGAGACGACTTTCTCGTACAGTCGCTTGTCATCGACGACGAGTCGCTTGTATTCGTCGCCGAAGGCGTCGCGCACCATCCGGAGCGCAAGATCCATCTCGGTATAGACGACCTCCGGTGCCAGTCCCTCATGCGCCTGATGCTGTACACGTCGCCAGAGCCGCAGGAGAAACTCCAGGTCGTTCTCGAGGTCGCGCTGACTCGCGCCAGCGGCAGCAGTCCGCACGATCACGCCAAGCCCCTCATCAACGAGCGGTGCGACGATATCGTGCAGCCGATCGCGCTCCTCATCAGGGAGCTTGCGAGAGATTCCGATGAACGCCGAGAACGGCATCAGGACGAGGAACCGGCCAGGCAGTGTGATCTCGGTCGTGACCCGGGCGCCCTTGGTGCCCATTGGGTCTTTGAGTACCTGCACCATGATCTGCTGGCCGGGCTTGAGCAGCGACTGGATATCGCGTCTCGGGACATCGCTGATGCCCTCAGGCGCAACAACCTCGTCAACGTACAGGAAGCTGTTCTTGTCCAGGCCGATGTCCACGAACGCCGCCTGCATACCCGGCAGCACGTCGCGGACCTTGCCGAGATAGACGTTGCCCACAACGCTTCGCTTCGGTCGTTCGATATAGAGCTCGACCAGGTTGCGCTCCTCGAGGATCGCTACCCGGGTCTCATGAACGTCATGCGAGATCAGCATCTCGCGGACGATGTCACTCACAGCAAAACCCCCGATGTCACAGCGGGTCGCGCCAGGAACCGTCCTCTTCTACGAGTAGTTCCGTGCGCGTCACGGACGCGATACGCCCATCGAGCGCTCCGCGCGTCAGTGCCGCCGTAACCAGGGCTTCGGGACGGAGCGAGCCTCGCTCGCCGATCCTGACCGTCAGACCGACGGTCGTCCGTTCCCCGCTCGTGCTGACGTCCGGCTCCTTCGGGAGCGTTGACGCCAGTTCGAAAACCTTCTGCTTGCCCTTGTGATCGACGGCCAGAACGCCCTCGGCGATGATGGCCGAGAAGGAGCTGGTCAGCCCCTCCTGTAGTGCTTCTCCCCCTTCCAGGACGACCTCATACTTCGCGATGGAGAGCACCGAACCGAGCGAGGGTTCGCGTTCGGCCACGTACTTCACCATAACTGGAGCCAGTCCCGCCGCAGAGGCGCCTCTCAGCGCCTCGAACGCATCTTCCGATGGCACGTACGATCGCAGCCACAGATCGAGGTACTCACCTAGACCGGCGGTGCCAACCGGCAATGCCGGACCGAAGGCCAACTTCATGTGCGGACTGAACCCCTGAGTCACAGCATACGGCAATCCGGCGCGACGCGCAGCGCGCTCGCAACTATGTACGACTTCAAGGTGTGACAGGTACCGCAACCGGTCCGCCTTGCGGTACCGAACGCGCAGTCGGAACGTCGTCTCACCCACGGCGCTCACCCGCCAGGATGTTGGCGACGAGCGAGGAGCCGCAGACGCCGCAGCCGGTGCAACCATCGAAGGTGCAATCAGCGGTCGTCTGCGCGGCCAGCGCATTGTCGCGCTCGATACGCAGGTACGCCCGGCTCACCCCCGCCGAGATGTGGTCCCAGGGAAGCGCTTCGTCCACGCGGCGACTCCTGTTGGCGATCGAGGTCGGATCGATACCGGTCTGCTCGAACGCAAGAGCCCAACGTGACGGTCTGAACTCCTCGGTCCAGGCGTCGAACCGCGCACCACCGCGCCACGCCGCCTCGATGACATCAGCGATCTCGCGCCCACCACGTGATAGCACGCCCTCAAGGAACGAAACGTCGCTGTCGTGATACGACAGGTCGACCCCCTTCTTGGGCATCGAGTCACGCAGCACCGACTGACGGCGCCTCACTTCCTCCAGCGGGATCTGCGCCTCCCACTGGAAGGGCGTGTGCGCTTTCGGCACGAACGTGGAGACCGAGACCGCCACGCGCATGCCGCCGCGCTCACCGGGAGGCGTGACCTCGCGGGCCGCGCGGAACACGCGACCGACGAGCTCGCCGATTCCAGCGATGTCTTCATCGGTCTCGGTGGGAAGGCCGATCATGAAGTAGAGCTTCACACGTCGCCACCCTGCCGAGAACGCCTGCGTGACGGTGCGGAGCAGGTCCTCCTCGGTCACGTTCTTGTTGATGACGTCGCGGAGGCGCTGCGTACCGGCCTCCGGAGCGAAGGTGAGTCCGGTCTTCTTCCCTCCGCCGAGCAGACGCGCGACCTGCACGCTGAAGGCGTCGACGCGCAGGGACGGTAGCGAGACGGTCACGCCGGTCCCCTCAAGACGCCGCGTCAGACGACGCAGCACTTCCTCAAGCTGCGAGTGGTCCGCCGTTGAGAGCGACGTGAGCGAAACATCATCGTACCCGGTGCACTGCAGTGCGGCGGTGGCGTCGCGCACGATGCTGTCGGCGGAACGCTCGCGCACAGGGCGGTACACCATGCCGGCCTGGCAGAAGCGGCAGCCGCGCGCACAGCCGCGCAACACCTCGACGCCTACGCGGTCGTGAACGACGTCCATGAACGGCACCACCGTGCACACCGGCGCACGGTACGCATCCAGATCGGGCAGCACGCGCTTGCGAACAATCGTCGGCGCACCCTGAAGCGCGGTCATGCCCCGGAACTCGCCGTCCTCCATTCGCGGCTCGTACAGCGAGGGCACGTACACGCCAGGCACGCGCGCCAACGCCAAGAGCGTCTCTGCCCGAGAAGCACCGCGCGCCTTCGCGCTACGGTGAGCGGCGACGATGTCTGCAACCGCGTCTTCGCCGTCCCCGATGAGAATCGCGTCGAAGAACGGTGCCACCGGTTCCGGGTTGAACGCGCACGGACCGCCGCCGACGACCAGCGGGTCGCTATCCGACCGTTCGGACGCACGGAGCGGGACCCTGGCCAGATCGAGCGCCTCAAGGATGTTCTGGTACGTGAGCTCGTAGGGCAGCGTGATGCCAACAAGGTCGCACTCGGCCACCGGACGGCACGATTCCAGCGTGAAGAGCGGGACGTCTGCGGCGCGCATGGCGTCGGCCATGTCCTTCCACGGCACAAAGACCCGCTCGGGAGTCACGTCTTCAAGCGCGCCAAAGCGTCCGTACAGGATCTGAAGAGCCTGGTTCGCCATGCCGATCTCGTAGACGTCCGGGTACACCAGGGCGACCCGGTACGACGCGTCTGTATGCGATGCACCCCACTCCGAGTCGATGTAGCGTACGGGCCGCTCAACGCCGGCGAGCAGTGGCTCGATCCGGCTCCACAGGTCACTCACCGGCTGCTCCGGGTTCTGGGGTCGTAGCCATCAGCCCGGGCAACTCCTGCTGGGTAGAATCCGACACGACCTCGGGCAGCGCAGGCGTGCGTCGCCCCCGGAGTGGCAGCTTGTGCGCGGCCTTTCCGGCACCCTCTCGCAGGCGACGCGCTACCTCGGCGAAATCGGAGCCGTCCTCGAAGTACTCGACGGCAGCCTTGCCCATCGCGACGGTTCCGGCATAGCCGATACCGCCCTTGACCGCCCAGCCGAGCACGGGGACGAATCCGAGGAGCTGGCGCGCTACCGTACGGAAGACGAAAGCCCCACCGACGATGGCGGCAAGTTCACGCAGACGCTCGGGTCCCAGCTTCTCGCCGTATGCAGCGGCGATCTGCAGGAGCATCTTCGCCTGGTTTGCGGTCATGATCGGCATGTCGGCACCGGGAACGAACGCCACGGCACCAACAAGCGCGTTCTGCATCGCAGTCGCCTGCACAGCCTCGTTCGCAACCGCACGACGCATGAAAGCGAAGTTGTGTGCGAGCGCGAGCCGCTTGGAGCCGATCTCGTCGGCAAGCCACGCCGCGAGACGTATGTCCGCGAGCGTCGCCACGTCATCGCCGACGAGCAGGTCGGCGAGCGGCTGCTTCAGCCTGTCCGCCAGCCCGGTCCGCGACTGATCATCGCCCACGGCGACGACGATCACCGGCGTGCGCACAACGCGTGCAGAGGCGATCGCATCGGCAAGCGCAGGCCCGCCGCCTCCGGCCACGGCGATCACAGCGTCGCATGGGTTCAGCGTCAACGGCTTGGCCGGATCCGCGACCTCGACTTGCAGTGCGGCGCCAGCAGTCTGCGGACGCAAACGCTCACGCAGTGCCTGAACCAACGCATCATTCGCATCGAGCTCCACCACAACGGCGAGCGAAACAGGCTGGCTGCGGTCGTGCTGCAGTTTCGACCCCGATTTCACAAGGTCGCGTACGTCCATAGGAAGTGCCATCCGGTCGTCCCCTTTCACCAGCGGGCGTTACGTGCCGTAGCGCCTGGACCAGACCGATAGGAGCAGTCCAACTCCGCCGAGATTCGTCACCATCGACGAGCTGCCGAAACTCATGAACGGCAGCGGAATGCCTGTGATAGGCATCATACCCACGGTCATGCCGATGTTCTCCAGTATCTGGAACAGCCACATCCCCATGACGCCCGCGACGATGAGCGCGCCGTATAGATCGCGCGACGACGCGGCGATCGCAAGCGATGAGATCAACAGCGCCAGATAGAGTCCCAGCAGGAGCAATGCCCCGGTGAAGCCAAGCTCCTCGCCGAGCACCGCGAAGATGAAGTCGGTGTGCCGCTCTGGCAGGAAGTGCAGGTTGGACTGAGTGCCGCTCTTCAGGCCGGTTCCGGATATCCCGCCGGATCCGATAGCGATCTTCGACTGCGCGAGGTTGTACCCCGCACCGGCAGGGTCGCGCCCGGGATCGATGAACACGAGCAGCCGGTCCTTCTGGTAGTCCTTGAGCGCGACGTCATGACCGACGATCCGGTCCAGCGTCGAGTCGATGCCAAGAATCCCCACGATGCCCACCACTGCGACCAGCCCGAGCACCGCGAAGTAGCGACCCTTCATCCCGCCCACTAGCAGCATCGTGAACGCGATTGCGACGAAGACCAGGCCGGTTCCGAGGTCCGGCTGCAGCAGGATCAGCGCGATCGCCATGCCAAGGTACCCGAGCAGCCGTACGGCATCTCGCGGCTTGTCGATGCGGCCTTCGTACTCGGCGATGAGCGCCGCCATGATCACGATGAAGACAAGCTTCGCTGGCTCGGACGGCTGGAAGAGGCGGACGCCGAAGACCTGCAACCACGACGTCGCACCCTTGGCCGTCGTGCCAAGACCAGGAATCCGCGGGCTCACGAGGAGGAATGCGAAGAGCGTGAGCAGCGGACCCGTCCAGTGCTTGAGCTTCTTGTAGTCGATCGCCCAGGCAACGACGAGCGGGACCAGTCCAACGACAACGCCAAGGACATGACGCTTAAGCAATCCGGAACCACCGGTCATACCCGCCGTCGCCGACGACACCATGACGGTGCCGTACGCGAGCAGCGCGATGGTGAAGAGCATGATCGGCACGTTGACCGAGTCACGCACCTGCTTGCCGAGTGTCTTCTCTACGCGTCTCATCGTGAGTTGTCCGTCGTGTGGACCGTCGTGATCTTCTGGCCGAGCAGCTTCGCGAGGATATTCCTCGCGGCAGGCGCGGTCACCGAACCACCATGGCCACCCTGCTCCACCACGACCGCGACCGCGTACTTCGGGCTCTGCGCCGGCGCAAACGCACAGAACCACGCGTAGTCGTCCTTACCGTAGACCTGCGCCGTACCGGTCTTACCGGCTACAGTCACGCCGAATCCACGGAAGGCCCCGGCGCCGGTGCCCTGCGTCGTCACGCGCACGAGCGCATTGCGCATGATGGCAAGATTCTCGGCCGAGACGCCCGAGTCGGCCAGAATCGCAGGTTCATAGCTGCGTGCGACCTTGCCGTCGGAGCCGAGCACATCCTTGAGAACGTGCGGCGTCATCACGACACCACGGTTAGCGATGCCGGCATACGTGGTCGCCATCTGAAGGGGCGTCACGAGCAGGTCGCCCTGCCCGATCGCCATGTTGACGGTATCGCCGGGCAGCCACGTCTGGTACTCGGGGTAGTTCTCGTTGAACGCCTTCTTCCATGCGGCGTCAGGAATACGGCCGCTCACCTCGCCGGGAAGATCGACTCCGGTGTCGGAACCCAATCCAAAGGTACGCGAGAACGACTGTAGTTCTTCCTTCTTGCGCTTGTAGAACTCGTAGCCGATCTCGTAGAAGACCGTGTCGCACGACTCCTCGATGCCGCCGTCGAACGAAATGGTGCCGTGGCCCGAGTGATTCCAGCACCACTTCGGCCACTGCTTGCCCATCTCGACCCACTTGCCGGCACAGCTGTACGTCTTCCCGCTATACGTGATGCCGCTCTGTAGCCCTGCGAGGCCAGTCACGGCCTTGAAAGTCGACGCGGGCGGATATGCGGCCATGACGGCACGGTTGTTGAGCGGGTACTCGCTCGCCTTGTCGGTGAGCTTCGTCCACTCGGCCTGGCTGATGCCGCCGAGGAATGTCGCGGGGTCGTACGTGGGCGCGCTCGCCATCGCGAGGATCTCTCCGGTCTTCACGTCCACCACCACCGCGGCGCCCGCCTCGGCGTTCCTGAAGTTCTGACGATGCGCCTCAGCGATCGCGTCGGCCAGCGCTTGCTCGGCGACCTTCTGCACCTCGATATCGATGGTGAGCTTGATGTCGCGCCCCGGAACCGCTGGCTGCTCGTCGATGATCCGCTGTGGCTTGCCCGAAGCGTTCACCTCGATGAGCCGGCGACCCTTGTCGCCCTGCAGCACGTTCTCGTACTGCGACTCCACGCCTGCCTTGCCGACGATGTCACCAAGCTCATAACCTGCGGTCGGGTCCGACGCCGCCATCTGCTTCTCGGAGATCTCACCCGTATAGCCGATCACGTGTGCGCCGAGAGACCCGTACGGATACTCACGGACGGCGACCTCATCGATGCGCACGCCCGGGAACTCCTGCTGGCGTTCGGAGAGCTGCGAGATGACGTCGAGTGGCACATCGATCGCGACCACACGCGGACGGAGCGCTTCGACCCGGGAGTCCGAGACCTTCTCAAAGACCTCCGCGGGTGTCATGCCAAGCAGTTCCGCCACTCCGCCGAAGACGCGCTCGAGGTCGGCGCGCGTGGGATCGTCGGTCTTGTCGGCGCTCTGCGCTTCGATGATGAGTTTGCGCACATCGTCGTTGGCAGGATCAACCGAGACGGCGAGTGTGGCGCGGTTTGTGACAAGCTCCTTGCCATTCCGGTCGAGGATCCGACCGCGGGGAGCGTCGAGCGATATCTCGCGGATCCGGTTGTTCTTGGCCTGCGCGGCGTAGCTCTCGCCGGAGAGGACCTGCATGGACCACAGGCGCAGCAGCAGCGACGCAAGCACCAGGATCACGATCAACCCGAGTGCCGCGAAGCGCGATTTCAGTTGCTGCTGGAATGTTGTCATGAAAGGGCGACTCCCCGAAGGCGTAGCGCCTTCGTCACGGGTGCCCGCACGTTATGCGAGCCGTCGGAAGGACTTCACTGACCGGTCGGTGCGCAAGAACCGCGCCAACCAGGGATACAAGAGCAACGCCAGTACGCTGTTGTAGATGCCGCGGGGGATGACGACGCCAAGCACCGACTTCCAGAACGCGACGTCTACACCGAGCACGCTCAGAACGACGAGGTACGCGAACTCTGCGGCGATACCGGCAAGCAGCGCCACCGTCACCGGCAGCAGCCACCCCTCGGCGAAGAGGTTCGCCTCGAGCATACCGGCGAGATACCCGACAACCGTGAGCACAAGCGCCCACGCACCGATGGGTCCGCTGCCGAGCAGGTCCAATGCGAGTCCAGCCGCGAAACCAGCGGAGGCCCCGGATCCAGGTCCCTGGACGAACGCGAGCGTGATGACCACGAGCAGGGGGAAGCTGGGAACCACACCGAACGGAGCGATATGCGGCGCAAGCATCACTTGAAGCACGATCGACCCGGCAATCGCCGCGGCACCGGTCCAGAAACGGTTCATTCGACCGCCCCCGCTCCGCTACCGGTGACCGGCCCGAGCAGCACCAGTACTTCTTCAAGCTGATCGACCGGTACCCTCGAGACAACGATGATGCGCGGGTAGAGATCAGCGCGGCGGGCATCGACATCGACGATGTCGCCAACGACCAAGCCCTTCGGGTAGATGCCACCAAGTCCCGAGGTGATGACCACGTCACCGACCTTCGGCACGTTCGCCTTGTCCACGAAGTCCATGCTGAGGGTGCGGTCTATGCTGCCACGCACGACGCCCACGGCGCGCGTGCTTTGGACCATCGCGGCCACACCGCTCTCCTGGTCGGTTATCAGCCGAACGCGAGAGGAGTTGGCGGAGACCTCTTCGATCTGCCCGACGAGTCCCTGCGGCGCCAGAACCGGCATCCCGCGGACCACACCATCTGCGGAACCTCGGTCGATCTCGATGACGCCCTCCCACGCACTCGTGGGACGACCGATCACACGCGCGCCAAGCTTCGTGAGCTTGCGTTCCTCGGCGAACTGCACGAGAGCGCGCAACCGATCGTTCTCCTGACGGGCTTCCTCAAGCTCGGCAAGCCGGGCTCGCAGCTCGTCGTTCTGCGCCCGCAGCGCATCGATGTCAGATCGGGAGACACCGAGCCCGGCGAACCAGTCTCCGAGCGCCGTGAACGGGCTGACGATGGTGTCGCCCGCCTGCGCAATCGGAGCGGTGACAGCGAGTGTGACTTTCCTCGCCCCGTGCAACACACCCGTATCGCTCTCGCGGAAGTACATCGTGACGATGACGAGCGAGACCACGACCAACGCTATGAGCAGCGCCGGATTGGCTCTCTTCGGTTCGGAGTTGGTGATTCGCATGGGCAGCCCGGCCTACCGGGTAACGGTGAGGACCTTCTTGAGCACGTCGATCTCCTCAAGGGCCATCGCCGATCCGAGGACGACGTTGATGAGTGCGTTCTCCGAGACATGAACGGGCATCCCGGTTTCGTAGCGGATCCGATCGTCGAGCGCCTTGAGCAGGGCCCCGCCGCCCGTGAGCACGATGCCGTACTCCATGACATCGCTCGCAAGTTCCGGCGGCGTCTTCTCAAGCGTCCCCTTGATGGCCGAGATGATAGCCTGCGTCGGCTCCTCCACGGCGACCCTGATCTCCTCGGAGGAGAGCTGGATCGTGCGGGGCAGGCCGGTGAGCAGGTCGCGTCCGCGAACCTCGACGTCGAGTTCCTCGGCAAGCGGATGTGCCGAGCCGATCTCGAACTTGATCTCCTCGGACGTACGCTCGCCCACCAAGACGTTGTACTCCTTCTTGATGTGCGCCACGATCGCGTCGTCGAACTCGTCTCCGCCGATGCGGATAGACTGCGACACAACGATGCCGCCAAGCGAGATCACAGCGACCTCGGTGGTGCCTCCGCCGATGTCGACGACCATGTTGCCCGTGGGCTCTTGGATGGGCAGTCCGGCACCGATCGCTGCAGCCATCGGCTCCTCGATGAGGTACGCCTGGCGGGCTCCAGCCTGCATCGTCGCCTCGAAGACTGCACGCTTCTCGACTTCGGTAACGCCTGACGGCACGCACACGACAACCCGGGGCTTTGGCTGCCACGGGAAGCGCTTCACGCGCGTCTTGTTGATGAAGTAGCGAAGCATCGCCTCGGTGACTTCGAAGTCGGCGATGACGCCGTCTTTGAGCGGACGGATCGCGACGATCGAACCCGGCGTACGACCGAGCATCCGTTTGGCCTCGATACCCACAGCGAGCACACGCTTGGTGTCCCGCTCGACGGCGACGACCGATGGCTCGATGAGCACGATGCCACGGCCACGCACGGACACGAGGGTGTTCGCGGTGCCAAGGTCAACGGCCATATCGCTGGCCCATGAGTTGAAGAACATATCGACAAGCGACAAAGCGCTCTCCTTTCGCTGTCACGCTTCGAGACGTACTGACCGCACGAAGCGGAAGCGCACGCAAAGCGCGCGGTCAGGACTCTCACACCGCGCGCAGACGCAATACCGTCGCGATTTTAGCATATGCAGGTCGGTCGACACGCGTGACGGCAGGAATCAGTATAGCAACACCGCAGGTCGTTGGCGGTATTCGCCTTCAATGACACTACATCAGACCGAGTTCGCGCATACTTGCATGCGCGCCACCGTCGCCGATGACCACGTGATCGAGCACCTCGATGCCAAGCACGTCGCCTGCTCTCACGAGCCGCCGCGTCAATTGCGTGTCCGCCCCCGAGGGCGTGGGGTCGCCGCTAGGATGGTTGTGCACCACCACGACAGAAGCTGCCGAGAGACGCACCGCTTCCTTGAAGAGTTCGCGTGGGTGCACGATCGAGGCATTCAGGCTTCCAATCGAGACTTCGATGGTCTTGATCAGCTGGTTCTTGGTCGTAAGCGCCAGAGCCCAGAAGTACTCGCGGTCCATTCCCGCGAATTGAGGTCCGCACAATCGGACAACGTCCTCCGGCGTGGAGATGTGTGGGCGCCCCGTCCCCGTCCATGACGCCGTGCGTCGACCAAGCTCAAGGCAGGCCAGGAGCGACGCTGCGCGTGCTGGCCCCACTCCACCGTGCACGCAGAGATCCTCGGCACGTACGCGCCAGAGGCCGTGCGGGATGGGGTGTTCGCGCAACACGGTGCGCCCGAGTTCCTCATCGGTCTCGCCCAGTACGAGGGCTACGAGTGCGGCATCGGACACCGCGTCGGGGCGGCCATCGAGCAGCAGATCCCGGGCCGCCAGTTCGCGACCCATCAGGCGCGGCGCCATCAGCGCCACCCCCCTTCATCATCTTCCCGTCAGTACGCTGCCTTCCAAACGGGAGATGACGAGCCGGGCCACAAGACCCGTTGCGATGCCGAAGAGGAGGCTCGCGAGTAGAGAGAAGGATGCCAGGCCGAAGATGCCCGGTGCGCCGACCAGAATCGCAGCAACGGCGAACTGTGCGCTGACGTGTGCTGCAGACCCGGCGATGGAGACTCCGACAAGCGAGAAGCGAGCGGGGCTTCGGAGTGCGATCACCATCGCCGCCCATGCTGCGAATGCGCCCGCGACAGCGAGTGCCGAGGTGGGCCCAAACAACGTGCCCGTGGCCAGTCCGACGATTCCCACCCGCAGGATGCTCACCGCAAGCGCAGGACCCTCGCCGAGCGACACCAGCGCGACGAGAACCGCGATGTTCGCCAGGCCGAGGCGAACACCCGGGACCGGCGAGGCAACTCCCGCCTCGAGAAGTCCGAGCACACACGCACCAGCGAGCAGAACCCCCGCGAGAACGGTCCGGCGTGTTGCGGCCGATGTCCGACTCGTACCAGCGCTAGCGGACAACAGCGTCGAGTCCATCGCTCCGCTCGCCCCCGATCCGAATTGTGACACCGTTGGGGATACAGACGATGACCTCACCTGAGTCCGAAATCGCTCCAGATCTGACACAGACACGGTCCGGACATGAAGAGTCCTCCACGCGAGCAGCCCCGTGCTCGATGACCACAACGACTTCGCCATCGAGCCCCGTGACATGCAACTCCGCGTCGGTAGCAAGCGGCACTTCGCTGGTGCCAGAAGGACCTGTGATCGTCACGATCGACGCCGGAGCTGTCGCGCTCGCGGCATGGACCGCAGGCCCCACAAGCAGGGCGAGCACCACGATCGCAAGCGCGAGTATCCAATCGGCGCGATTCACGGACTAGTCCTCTGCCGCTGCTCCGAGAGCGACCGATTCCGCCAGCGCAGTCTTGCCCGCGCCATCGACCGCGACACTGTTCGATGCCCCTGCGTACACGTCGATGCAGTTCTGCGGACAGACACTCACGCAAGTCCCGCATCCGGTGCACTTGTCGTAGTCGACGACGGCGAGCATGTCGATGACGTGGATCGCATCCTCCGGGCACTCCTTCTCGCACTTCTTGCAGGCTATACAGCACGCTGAGCACGATGCTTTGCGTTCCTTCGCCTTGTTGTGCGCATTGCATCGGACAGCAACTGGCGCATTCTCGGCGACGAGCTCGAGCAGACCTATCTGCCCCCGTGGGCATTCGCGGACACAGATGCCGCAACCGGTGCACTTCGCGATGTCGACGACAGGCAGCCCGCGTTCATCCAGGGACATCGCATCGAACGGACACGCCCGCACGCAGTCGCCGTAGCCGAAGCACCCGGAGGAGCACACAAGCGCGCCTCCCGCGAGCTTGGCCACCGCATTGCAGCTCTGCACGCCGCCATACTCATAGGACCGTGCGGCGCTGGTACCGCCCCCGCAGTGCCTGAGTGAGATCACGGCGACGACGTCACACGAGTCGGAACCCATGAGAGAGGCAACAGCCTCGGCCACGGACTTGCCGCCGGCGACGCACGCCGTCACCGGCATGGTGCCCTCTACGATCGCCTCGGCGACCGCAAAGCATGAGGGATTCCCGCACGCGCCGCAGTTGGCGCCCGGCAGTGCAGAGGCGACCGCTTCGACGCGCGGGTCTACCTCGACATGGAATTTCCACGACGCCAACGCCAGCATCGAAGCGGCGATCACGCCAAGCGACGCCAAGGCCGCCATTGCTTTGAGGACTGTCAGAAGCATCCCAGACCCCCTACAGTCCGAACCAGCCGGCAAGACCTACATACGCAAGCGAGAGCAACCCGGCGGTGATGAACGACATCGGGTTGCCCTTCAGTACGCGCGGCACAGGAGCGATGTCCAAGCGCTCGCGCAAAGCGGTGAACGTGAGCAGCGCGAACCCGTAACCCACCGAGACACCCAGCGCATAGACGAGCGCCTCACCGAGTGTGTAGTTGTACGCCATCGCCATCTTGAAGAAGCCCGGTTTTGCGACTTCTGTCGCCGCGGCGAGCACGGCGCAGTTGGTCGTGATCAGCGGCAGATAGATGCCCATGGCACGGTAGAGCGCAGGACTGTACTTGCGCAGGTACATCTCAACGAACTGCACGAGCGCAGCGATGATGAGGATGAACGCCGGGATGTACAGGAACTCCCCGAGGTTCAACGGGAAGAGCAGAAACTTCCACACCAGCCATGTCGTGGTGCTCGCCATCATCATGACGAAGATGACCGCAGCGCTCATGCCGAACGCGGTGTTCATGCTATTTGAGATGCCGAAGAAGGAACACAGGCCGATGAAGCGCGTCAGCAAGATGTTGTTGATCAAGGCCGCGCCAACGAACAGCAGCAGGAAGTGCGAGATCGTCGCCATGTCAGGCCACCTTCCTGTCCGTTGAGCGTTCGTTGAGCCACCGGACAAATGCCACGACGAACCCGAAGAGGATGAACGCACCGGGGAACATCATGAGAATCGTCGGAGGGGCATAACCGGTCGGCATCTTGAGGATCGTGGCTCCCAGGAGCTCGATCTTGCCCGCACCGAAGAACTCGCGGATGAAAGCGAGGCCGACGAGCACCAGCGAGAAGCCGACGCCCATTCCGAGACCGTCAGCAACCGAGAGCCACACCTTGTTGTGATACGCGAACGCCTCGGCACGACCCAAGATGATGCAGTTCACGACGATAAGCGGGATCCAGATGCCGAGAACCGCGTAGATGGGCGGGAAGAACGCCTTGAGGAAGAGATCGACGACCGTCACGAACGAAGCGATGATCACGATGAAGATCGGGATGCGCACCTGACTCGGAATCAACTTGCGCAGCACTGAGATGAGCGCATTGCTCATCACGAGCACGAAGATAACGGCTATCCCCATGAACAACGAGCCCTCGACCTGACTCGAGACTGCAAGCGTGGCGCACAGCCCGATCATCAGCACGGTCAACGGGTTGTCGATCGAAAGACCGGCCCTGAAGACCCTCAGCCACTCCTTCATCAGCGCACCTCCCCTGCAGCTTTGAGTACCGCCTCGTACACCACGGAGACCGCGATCCCGCTATTCCGTACGGCACGGGATGACTTGGTGGCTCCTGAGATCATGTCGAGCTTCTTCACGTCCTTCTCGGTGAAGCCACCTGGCAGACCTCGATACTGCTCCAGAAAGCCAGGTTCTGTCTTGATCCGCGTACCGAGACCCGGTGTCTCGTTCATTGTCAGGATTGTAAGATCCGTGACTTTACCATCCCTATCCAGGCCCCAAACCATATCGACATAACCGCCGTACCCACGGGAACCGACCTTGAGTCCCCAGCCGATGAGCTCTCCATTGCCATCGAGCGCACGGTAGATTGCAGACACCTTGCTGTCACCGACCGCTTCCTGTGCTGAAGCGAGCATGGCCGCATCAACGGCCTCGAAGGCATCCGCTTCGGGAAGCACGCTCTTGAGCGCGGCTTCCTCTGCGGCCTTGTCCTGCGCTGCGATGAGCGGTGCGGTGATCGTGTACGTCGCCGAGAGCCCCGCGGCGGCGGCCATGCACGTGAGTACGACCGGGATGATCAGGCGAAGCGCATTACTCTTCATCGGACTTCACCCACCCGAACGTACGTGGCGTGAACATCTTGTCGATCAGTGGCGCAAGCCCGTTCATGAACAGAATCGCGAACGTTGTCGACTCAGGCGATGGGCCGAAGAATCTTCCCACCGCGTTGAACACCCCGCACCCGATGCCGAATACCAGCTTGCCGTTCTTCGTCATCGGCGAGGAAACGTAGTCGGTGGCCATGAAGAACGCACCCAGAAGCACGCCTCCAGCCAGGACATTGAAGATCGGATCGGAGCCGAATATCCACGAGAGCGCCGCCATGGCGCCGATGTAACCGGCGGGAATCCGCCAATCGATGATGCCCTTGGCGAGAAGCACTAGCCCACCGAGGATCAGCAGCGCAGCCGAGACCTCGCCGAGCGACCCCTCAAGGTTGCGCCACAGAAGCGGCTGATACTGAGCCGCAAGGCTGAAACCATAACCCCCTGAAGCAGCACGGTCAGCGGCTGCTACGGCGAGTCGGGTCGCGCCGCTGATCGCGTCGAGCGATCCGGTCGCGGGAACATCGAGCGTGTGGAACCAACCCTTGTCTGACAACTTCGAAAGCACACCAGCCCACGACATCAACACGAACGCGCGACCGACAAGTGCCGGATTGAACAGGTTCCAGCCAAGTCCGCCGAAGATCATCTTTCCAAGCGCGATCGCAATGAATCCGGCGAACAAGGACATCCACCAGGGCAGCATGGGCGGCATGCACATCGCGAGCAGGACGCCGGTCACAAGCGCGCTACCATCGGAAAGCGTCTGAGGCTTCTTGGCTATCGCATTCCACGCGGCCTCGGTGGCAAGCGCGGAGCCGATACACAGCGTGAAGACCAGCACCGCAGGCCAGCCGATGCTGATCATCGACCAGATAGCTGCCGGTGCAAGTGCCGCGACGACCCAGAGCATGATATTGGTACACGTCGTCGGCGCGACAATGTGCGGCGACGATGCGACCGAGAGTCGCGTCGTTCCCTCATTCATCTCGGTCACAGCTTCGCCCCCTTCGCCATCGCCGCGGCCTTTGCCAATCTGATGAGTTGCAGCAGCGGTCGGCGCGTGGGGCACGAGTACGAGCACACACCGCATTCGATGCAGTCCACCGGATGGAAGAGCCCGGCACTTGTCCAGTCGCGCCGGTTCGCATGCGTGGCGATCAGGTACGGCTGCAGGAACATCGGGCACCCCTCCGAGCACCGCCCGCAGCGGATGCACGGCTGATCGCCCTCAACCAGCGGAGCGATCTCGTCAGGCCCGAATACCACAATGCCCGAAGTTCCCTTCGCAATCGGAACATCGAGGTCGGCAAGTGCGGGGCCGGTCATCGGCCCACCGGCGACGACACGGCCGACGTCACCCGAGAACCCACCGGCGTGCTCGATCAGATCGCTCACAAGCGTACCCAGAAGCACCCGGTAGTTGCCGGGGCGCGCGACCCGACCCGTGACAGTGACAACGCGCTCGGTCAGCGGCTTGCGCAACTCCACCGCATCCGCGATGGCCGCCGCAGTGGCGACGTTGTGCACCAGCGCACCGGCAGCCGCGGGGAGCTTCCCGTGCGGGACCTCGGTCTTCAGGAAAGCCCAGATCAGCTGCTTCTCAGCACCTTGGGGGTACCGGGTCACGAGCGATCGGACCTCGATGCCCTCGCCTGCCGCTGCACGCAGCGCCGCAATCGCATCGGGCTTGTTCTCTTCAACGCCGATAACGACGCGCTTCGCGCCGATCGTCTCGGCCATGATCTTGGCACCGGCGATCACCCGATCCGCGGACTCCACCATGAGCCGATGGTCGCAGGTGAGATACGGCTCGCACTCGCAGCCGTTGAGGATGACGGTTCCCACGTCGACACCCTTGGGAGGACTCAACTTGACCGCAGATGGGAACGTCGCACCGCCGAGCCCCACGATGCCGGCGCCACGAACGGTCGCCCTGACGTCGCCATCAGGCACCGGCTCGAACGACGCCAGGTCCTGCTCGGCATCCGGCGTGATGTTGACGCAGGGCACCCGCATCCCGCCTGCTGTCAGGCATGTGCCAACGGATGTGACCTCACCATCGACCGGGCTGTGAATCGGGGCACTCACCATCGCGTCGACCGAACCGATGACCTGGCCCCGGCGTACGCGGTCCCCTGCCGCAACCAGTGGCGCACACGGCGCCCCGAGGTGCTGGCTCATCGGCACGACCAGCCGCGCCGGTACCGGCATCCATTCGATCGGTAATGCTGCGGTCGCTTCCTTGTGTTCGGGCGGATGCACCCCGCCCCTGAACGCCGCCTTGCTCAAGCGCTCACCCTCCGTCGTTGGTCGTCCTCCGTATGAAGGAACCCGATTCGCCACACGCTCGTAGCACCCTTTATACACCGAGCAGGCGCACCGCGAACGGTACGCCTGCTCCGGTGAACGGCTAGTGAACGGAGCAGGACAGGCACGGGTCGTACGCCCGCACCAGTTTCTCCATGCTCAGAATGAACTCGTCCTTGGGCAGATGAGCGATCGTCGGCGCGTACGCGCGCATGTCCGCTTCAAGGTTGCCAAGGTTCTGCGCGGTAGGCGTGATCACGTCACCTCCGACGACGATGCCGTCGTCATCGATGCTGTACGCGTGGTAGAGCGTCCCCCGCGGCGCCTCGCTGGCAGCCGCCCCCGAACCTGCCTTGATCGTGAACGGCTCAGGCAGCGTCGCGCCGCCCATACCGAGCAGGCGATCGATGTACATCGCGCACCGCTCGGCGGCGTCAACGAGCTCGACGGCCTGGCAGACATTGTTCACGAATGTGTTGCGCGACGGCGCTGCTATGCCCAGCTTCGCCAGCGTCTCGGCCGCACGCGGCATGAGCTTGCCAGCCGAGAGGTTGATCCTCGGCAACGAGCCGACCATGAACGTGCGGTCGCCAACGGTGCTGTGCTTCGCATTGCTGTGGCCCACGACCTTCTCGGCGATGAACTGCCGATACTCCGAGGCGGACCGACGCCAGCCTGCATCGAGCGCCGCTGTCTCGCCGTCGTAAATCGCGTAGTCGTCGTCTTCGACGAGTGCCAGCATCTCGCCGGACGTCTCGAATGCCGGCACCTCGAATGACTGGAAGAGCTCGGCCGTGGCGACGGTGTCGGCGACGAGCGCCTCCAGGCGCACGGCCATCGCGCGCAGGTCAGCCGCGCTCGGCTCGGCCGAGAAGCCGCCCACGACCGCGGTGATCGGGTGCACGGGACGACCGCCGATGAGTGTCGTGAGGTCGTTGCCTGTCTTCTTGATGCGCAGGGCCCGCTCGACGATATCGGGGTGCGTCTGCGCGAGCGGGAACACGCTCGGCAGCCCAACGAAGTCCGGCGCGGCGAACACGTACAGGTGCGTCGCATGGTTCTGCAGGTACGACCCGTAGACGAAGAGCTTGCGCAACAGCGCAGTCCGCTCGGATACCTCGATGCCGAACGCCGCCTCGACCGCTTTGAGCGAGGTGAGCGCATGGTTCGGCGAGCAGATGCCGCAGATGCGGCTGGTGATAAGCGAGACCTCGTCGAAGCGGCGTCCCACTACCATGGATTCGAAGAAGCGAGCCGCCTCGATGATATCCATGCGCACGTCGCTGACGACGCCGGACTCCATCTCGACTGTTATGGTGCCGTGGCCCTCGATGCGGGCTACGTGTTCTACCGTGAGCGTGCTCATACCACGACCTCCCGTGCGGCGTTGTACAGGTCGAACAGGCGATCGAGCTCGAGCGGGTCGAGGCCCTTCTCGGCGTATACCAGCCGCGCGGCCGGAATGTTCGCCTCGGGCGAGATACCACGGCAACCGGTGCACGGGCGGCCGAGCGTCACGCACTTGGCTGTGCAGCCTGTACGGGTCACCAGACCGAGACATGCCCTGCCGCGGTCGAGGAAGCATACGTTCTCCTGCGTCTTGCAGATCGCGCACATCGGGTCCTGCGGCATGTCGTCCTTGAGGCCCATGATCGCGCGCGAGAGCACGGTCACGAACTCGGTGGGGTCGATCGGGCATCCCGGAACGTGATAGTCCACCTTGATGACCGATGAGACCGGCTTCGGGACCTGACGCCCGCGCGCCACAGCCGCACCGTCGCCGTACACGACACCATAGCGCGCGTCGTAGTCGACCGTGCCGGCCAGCGCCGGGATACCGCCCGTCACGGCACATGAGCCGATGGCGATGACAACGGCGGCGGTTTCACGCGCCTTGAGAAGTGTCGCCACGTGGTCGGCCGTCGTGACCGCACCCTCGATGACGGCGACGTCGTATTCCTCAGGCAGATGACCGCTTGAGGCAAGTTGCCAGTACGCAAGGTCCATGAGGCCGAGAACATCCAGAAGATGGTCTTCCATGTTCGTCACCTGCACCTGGCAACCGAAATCGCTCGCCAGACCGATGATCGCTACGCGCGGCGCCATCTAGATCGCCCCCTGCAGGTTCATGGCTTCCCAGTAATTGAAGACGGGGCCATCTACACATGTGTACTGATGTCCAACGCCGCAATGTCCGCACTTGCCGATGCCGCACTTCATGCGGCGCTCGAACGAGACATAGATGCGGTCCACGTCCATGTTCTTCTTGCGCATCTCCTCGATGACGTACTTGTACATCACAGGAGGGCCGCAGATAGCGCCATACGTGTTGTCTGGATCGACATCGATCTGGTCGAACAGCTTCGTCACCAGGCCGGTCTCGCCGTCCCAGGTGTCGTCGGGCTGATCGACCGTGAGGATCAGGTCGAAGTCGTCGCGGTGCTTCCACATATCGAACTGGTAGCGGAACAGCACCTCGGCGGGATTCCGCGAGCCATACAAGATGGTGACCTTGCCGAACTCGTGGCGCTCATCGTGGATGTGGTTGATGAGCGACTTGAGCGGCGCGATGCCGAGGCCTCCGGCCACGAGAAGGACGTCGTGCCCCTTCATGTCCTCGAACGGGAAGCCCCGTCCGTACGGTCCCCGTAGACCGACGACGTCGCCGCACTGCTTCGCATGAAGCGCACCCGTCACGTCGCCCGAATCGCGCACGCACAGCTCGATGAAGCCCTGCTTGCTCGGCGCCGAGGAGATCGAGATCGGCGCTTCGCCAACACCGAAGATCGACAATTCGACGAACTGGCCCGACTGGAACTCGAACGCCTCGCGGACATCCTCGTCGATGATTCGCAGCTCGAAGAGCTTCTCTTTGTCCGTCAGGTCCATAATCGAAGTGATCCGGGCCGGCCACGGATGGTAAGGATTAGCGTCGATATCCCGCGTCATGACTACCTGTGTGTTGTTCATCGGACCTCCCCCGTCTGCAGCGCCTCGATGACGTTCACCGGGTTGATGCCGGCAGGACAGGCACGTGCGCAGCGCCCACAGCCCACGCAGAGTACCCTCTCGAACTTGCTGAGGTAGCCCCACTGCTTGTGGTAGTAGCGGTACTTCACGCGGCTTGCCCGCGTATCCCGGAAGTTCTGACCGTGCGCGACGGCCGCGAACTCCTTGAACTGGCATGAGTCCCATGTGCGAACGCGAACACCGGACTTCTGGTCCGGCTCCAGGCGATCGTGAACGTCGAAGCAGTAGCATGTCGGGCACACCATCGAGCAGGCGCCGCACGACAGGCACTTCTCGCCGAACTCATCCCAGATCGGGCTGTCGAACTTGGCGTCCAGCAGCACCGGCAACTGTGTCGTGTCGACGGTACGGTCGAATGCTTCCTTGAAGTCGTGCACGACGCGCTGGAATTCACGCGTGTCCTCATCCGAGACCGTCCGATTCTCAACGAAGCGGTCGAGGATCTCCGCACCCTTAACGGTGCGGCACGACGCGAAGTAGCGGTCGCCCATGTCCGTCAGGAAGACGTCGAATCCCCAGTGGACCTCGTTGGTATCCCAGACGTTGCAGAAGCACGTGTCGGACGGCGTGCATGAGACGCCGATCAACAGCGTCTGCTCGCGGCGCCGCATGTAGTACGGATCCGCATAGCGTCCCGTGAAGACGTTGTCCATCAACAGCAACGCGTTGATGTCGCACGGGTGCAGGCCGAAGAGCACGCGCGGGGCCGCGAAGACCTCGTCATCGAGGACCTCGTTGTCAGCCACACGGAAACGCATGAGCGTCTCCTCGGCCGGGAAGAACCACTTCTTTGGCGGCAGCAACGTAGTGTCGTAATCCAGCCGAACTTCGGCCGGATCCACGACCGGTGCATACACGAAGCGTCCGTCCTTCTCGACGGGCGCAATGACTTCGTACTCGGTGCCCAGACCGGTGATGAGGTCGGGCAGGCGCTCTTTATCGATAACACGAAAGAACATCGGACACCCCCAGTAGTCCGCCGTGCCGGCACGCGGTAGGCCGGTGGCTATCCGAAGAAGATCGACAGTTCGCGCTCAGCGCTCTCGGGCGAATCGGAGCCGTGGATGATGTTGGCGTCAAGCGACAGGCCGAAATCGCCACGGATCGTACCGGGAGCAGCATCCTTGGGATTGGTGGCGCCCATGAGCTTGCGCATCACCGGCACGGCTTCCTCGCCGGAGATCTGCAGCTTCACGACCGGGCCGGACGTGATGTACTCCACCAGACCGTCATAGAACGGCTTGCCCTGGTGCTCGGCGTAGTTCGCCGCAGCCTGCTCGGGTGTGACTTTGCCGAGCTCCATACGGTCGATCGTGAGGCCGACTGCCTCAACGCGGCCGACGATACGGCCGACGAGTCCCCGTGCAACAGCATCGGGCTTGATCATCACATAGGTCTTCTGAATCACGCGTACTCCTCCGTTGTGGTAGCGGACTTTGTAACATTAGCAACAAAGATTCGCCGCCTGCAACGGATTCCCTGCGCGGATTTCTACGACCCGCCCCCGGTTGACCGCCAGTCGTTGGTAACGCCGTTGACCTTCCAGCCGACTCCCTCGCGGACGAGCGACACCCGATACGTCAGCGGCGCGCCCTTGTCGAGCACCACTGTCACGTCGACCGTAGAGGTCTTGGCGCTGCGCTCGATTCCTTGAAGCGAGTACGACTGGAACTCGGGAGGAAGATTGCTCATCTCCTTCTCGACGTCTGCAGAAGGGACAGCCACCCAGTACGATTCGACCGGCTTGCCGCCCCGGTGGGCGTCCAGCAATCCGCTGACGGTCATGGTCTGCGTCGGATACCCGAGACCGCTGAGCCATGCAAAGCCGATAGCGCCAACGATGATGATGATGCCGACGACCCACACCGCGACACCGACCCAGCCCTTCTTGCCAGCCTTGCGCTCCTTGCGCTCGGTCTTGCGCGCTTCGCGGTCGACCACACGCATCTCATCATCGGTCCTCGTGAAGAAGGCGGATTCCTCACCGCCGTGCGGTTCATCGAACACCGGCGGCAACTCGCCCGTGCTCCAACCCTCGACGACCTGGGGTGACTCCACGGCGTTGCGCGAGACATCTGCTGCGGCCGCTGCGGCGCCGCTCAATTCATAGCCATATTCAACTGCGCGGTCGAACGCTTTGACCGCATCGGCATGCTGCCCGAGCGCGGCGTATGCAAGTCCCATGTTCGCCGCAGCACGCCCTCTACCGCTGTAATCGTCGAGATCCACGGCCGCACGGTATGCCTCGACCGCATCGGCGGGTCGTCCGAGCGCCATGAAGCACAAGCCCAGGTTGTTGAGCGCCTTGCCGGGATCCGGGTTTGCATCATCGAGCGCCGCCCGGCGATACGAATCGCCTGCGTCCTCGATCAGGCCCACTTCGTACTGCGCCCCCGCCAGACCCTGAAGCGCCTTGTAGCGCGACTTGTACACCGGGTCATCCAGTGCGCGCTGATACGCCGCGAGGGCGCGCTGGTGCATCCCGGCACTGCACAGCGCTGCGCCGAGGTTCGCGTTCACGGGACCGGTCTTCGTGTACTCGGTGTCGGCCAAGGCACGTTCGTACACCGAGGCGGCGTCGTCGAACCGCTTGAGCCGCATCAGGGCGTTACCCGCGAGGTGGAACGCCTCGCCACTGCCCGGTCCTCCGTCGGCCGCGGCCGACAGGTACTCGCGGGCGGCCGTACGCCAATCTCCCGCGGCATACGCCGCATTAGCCTGATCCAGGTTCCTCTTGTCCACGATCGCCTCCCGGCGCTACTTGCCGTCCTCGATGCGCACGGACTCCATGACGTCGCCCACCTGCGTCGCTTTCACGACGTCCATGCCCTCGATGACCTGGCCGAAGACGGTGTACTGTCCGTCGAGGAACGGTGCAGGCGCAAGACAGATGTAGAACTGCGAGCCCGCAGAATCCGGGTTCTGCGAACGAGCCATCGCAACGGTACCCTCGAGATGCGGAAGCGAGCTAAACTCGGCCTTCAGGTTGTAGCCAGGTCCGCCGGTGCCCACCGGGCCCGCCCCTGTCTTGGAGTACGGGTCGCCGCCCTGCACAACGAAGCCGGGCTCCACGCGGTGGAACTTCGTGCCGTCATAGAAACCCGCGCGGGCGAGCTCGATGTAGCTCGCGACGTGATTAGGGGCTTCTTTGGCGAAGAATTTGAACTTGATAACGCCGCGGTTCGTCGTGATGACGGCGATCTCGTTGCCGGTGACCTTCACATCGGACACGTGCATGTTGCCCTCCTCGGACGTCGGCGCCGGCTTGGCCGCTTCGGGCTCTGCCTGCGTGGTTTCCTGATTCGTTGCATCCGAACTCTGGTCGACGCGCGTGGCCCCGACCGAACACCCTTGCATCGCTACGACAAGCAGCGTGAGCGCAACCGCGAAGGCGGCTGCGGTGATGCGTGCGTGACGACCCTTCATGCTGCAGGATTCCCTTCGACGGTGCGTGTGTCGTGAGACTCAAACCGCTCCATTCTAGCAGTACGCTTCGCCAACGCGCAGGACGCTGGATACTCCGCTTGATGGCACCTCTCTCATGCGCTCGTGTGTGCTATCGTCTGTGGATGTCGGGTGTTATGCGACGAAAGGCGTTCGGTGGCTCTCCGCCCGGTTTCCGGAGACCTGGAGCCGGGTGAAACGGTCTTCTGCGATCATCCGTCCTGAGGAGGCGATGCTCATGGGAGCGTCCAGCACCGCGAAGGTCCGCAACGTCGTCCTGGTTGGCCATGGAGGCGCGGGGAAGACATCCCTTGCCGAGGCAATGCTCTTCATGGCGGGACAGACAAAGCGCCTCGGCAGCGTCGATGAGGGGCATTCGACCCTCGACTACGATTCGGAAGAGATCAGACGCAAGATGACCGTGAACCTCGCGCTGGCTCCGGTCGAGCACAACGGCGTGAAGATCAACATCATCGACACCCCCGGCTACGCAGATTTCGTCGGCGACGCGATCGCCGGCATGGAAGCCGCCGAGATGGCCCTCTTCGTCGTCGACGCGGTATCGGGACCACAGGTCCAAACCATCCGACTCTGGAAATACGCCGCCGAGATGGGCATAGCTCGCGCGGTCTTTATCAACCGTATGGACAAGGAGCACGCGAACTTCGAGGGCGCCATGGAGGCGCTCGACAAGGCGTTCGGACACCGCGTCGGCGCAGTCCAGCTCCCCATCGGTTCGGAACATGACTTCAAGGGCGTCGTCGACATCATCCGAATGAAGGCGTACCACCACGAGGGCGATGCCGAGCAGGTACTCGAGATCCCAGCCGACATGGTCGATGCCGCCGAGGCAGCTCGCGAGAAGCTGTGCGAGCTCGTCGCTGAGGCAGACGACGCGCTCATGGAGAAGTACCTCGAAGGCGAACGCCTGAGCCAGGAAGAGCTTGAGAAGCTCCTCGACGAGGCGATCGCGCAGGGAATCTTCATCCCGGTGTTCGTGGGCTCGGCGACAACATTGCAGGGCGTCGAGGATCTGATGGACGAGATCGTCACATTCTTCCCCCAGCCCACGGCGCACGGACCGCTCACCACCATCGACGACAAGCAGATTCCGTTCAGCGTCGACGGCGAGCTTGCAGCTCACGTCTTCAAGACCCTCTCGGATCCGTATGTCGGTCGCCTTAGCTTCGTGAAGGTCGTCTCCGGCACGCTCAAGCCGAATGCGGAGCTCGTCAACTCGCGTACCGGTAAGAAGGAGCGCGTGGGTCACGTGCTCAAGCTCGTGGGCAAGGACTCCTCGGATATGGACGCCGTGCCCGCAGGCGACATCGCCGTCCTCCCCAAGCTGACCGAGACGCTCACGAACGACACCCTCTCGGCGAAGGGCGAGATCGCCTTCAAGCCGCTGCCCACACCCGAGCCGCTCTACCCGGTCTCCATCGTCGCCAAGACCAAGGCTGACGAGGACAAGCTCGGCTCGGCGCTCAAGGCGATCGTGGACGAGGATCCGCTGCTCACGATGCGCCGGGACGAAGAGACGCATCAGACGGTTCTCTCGGCGCTTGGCGACACGGCTATCGATGTCGTGCTCAGCCGGCTGCACGAGCGCTTCCACGTGGAGGCGGAGCTGCAGGACCTGCGCATCCCCTACCGCGAAACGATCCGCAAGACCGCGCAGGCACAAGGCCGCCACAAAAAGCAGACCGGCGGCAGCGGTCAGTTCGGCGACTGCTGGCTTCGCGTCGAGCCGAACCCCGGCAAGGGCTACGAGTTCCTCGACGAGATCGTCGGCGGACGCATCCCCCGGCAGTACATCCCGGCAGTCGACAAGGGCATCCAGGACACGATGGCCCATGGCGTGCTCGCCGGCTACCCGATGAACGACGTGAAAGTCGCCGTCTACGACGGTTCATACCACGCCGTGGACTCCTCTGAGATGGCGTTCCGCACGGCGGCACGTATCGGCTTCAAGGCTGCTGCCGAGAAGGCCGACATGGTGCTCCTCGAGCCGATCGCAACGCTCGTGATCGAGGTTCCCGAGGCATACGCCGGTGCGGTCATGGGCGATATGTCCTCCCGCCGCGGCCGTATTCTGGGCATGGAGCCCACCGAAGACGGCGGGCAGAAGATCCGCGCCCAGGTGCCCTACGCGGAAGTGTTGCACTACTCGCCGCTGCTTCGCTCCCTCTCGAGCGGCACCGGCTCGTACACCATCTCGATCGACTCGTACGAGGATGTTCCCCGCGAGATGGCGGCGAAGATCATCGAGCAGCACGAGAAGGAAAAGGCCGAGGAGCACTAGCTCGGAGCAATCAACAGCGAAGGCCCGGTCGTGGTGACCGGGCCTTCGTCATTTTCGGGTGGTGCCCCCTGCAGGATTCGAACCTGCGACCTTCTGCTCCGGAGGCAGACGCTCTATCCCCTGAGCTAAGGAGGCAACTGCGGGCTCCGGCGAGCCGCGACTCGAGGAGTCCGGATGTCTCTCGGCCGCACGCTTGTCATCATCAACCCGGAGGCGAAACACGGTGAGACCGCCGCGCTGATTCCTGTCGTGGAGCAGCTCCTGGGAAGCATTCCGCACGACCTGGAGATCACGACGCACACGGGTCATGCCGCCGAGCTGACGGCAGCAGCCGGCGACTACGATGTCGTCGTCGCTGTCGGCGGCGACGGCACGGTGCACGAGGTGCTCAACGGTCTGATGGCGCACCCCGCAGGGAGCCGACCTGCCCTGGGCCTGCTCCCCACCGGCTCTGGCAACGACACACGCCGCACGCTGGGCGTGCCGACAGAGCTTGCTGAGGCCGCAGTCGTGCTCGGCACCGGCGAGCGCAAGCGGTTCGACGTGGGCGTCTGCAACGGCGTGTACTTCAACAACAGCTTCGCCGCCGGGCTCGACGCCAAGGTGACGGCAACGGCAGTGGAGTACAAGGTCACCACGAAGCGATCCGGGTTGTGGCTCTATCTCACAGCGCTGCTCCACGTGCTCTTCCACGATCTCGGAAGTTTCCCCGTCAGGATCTCGTTCGACGGCCAGGCACCCGCGGACTACGACACGCTGATCATCGCGGTCACCCAGGGACGCACGTACGGCGGCGGCTTCTTCATCACGCCGGACGCCATCCCGGATGACGGGGTGTTCGACGTCTGTATGATCGACCCGCTCTCACTCACGCAGGCGCTCATGCGCCTCCCCTTCGTCATCATGGGCAAGCACACGAAGATGAAGCCCGTGCACATGTCTCGCCACACCTCGATCGTCGTGGAATGCGACCGACCGATGCCCGCGCAGATCGACGGCGAGGTGCTCTTCGAACCGCGCTACGAGATCGAGATGCTGCCTGCAGCGATCGAGTGCATCGTCCCGCGAGCGCCACGATGAGCCCGGCTGTCACGGTCGGCATCGTCGCGTGTGCCGCGTATCTCATCGGCTCGCTTCCCTTCGCGTACACGATCGTCCGTGCAGTCACCGGGGAGGACATCACCGATCACGGCACCGGGAACATCGGCGCGATGAACGTGCGGCGCACGACGGGCTCCTGGGCCTGGTTCATCGTCGCTATGTCAGCGGACATCCTGAAGGGGTTCGTGCCGGTACTGCTGGCGGGCACCGCCGTCCAGGCGCTTGGCGGCGCTGACGCGCTCATCATCCCCGCGCGTCAGGCGGCTATCGCCGGCACCGTGCTGGGTCACAACTACTCGCTCTGGATGGCAATCAAGAAGCACCGCTTCACGCGCACTGGAAAGGGGCTTGCCACAGGTGGCGGCGCACTGCTCGCCTACGACTGGCGATATGCGGTGACCGTCGTGATCGTCGGCCTGATCTTCATCGCTGTAACCAAGTACATGATGGCCGGACAGGTCGCGGGAGCGCTCACGCTGCCGGTCGTAGCGCTCGTACTGCGCTCGCCTGACTGGCCGTTCGCGCTCGCGATGGGGCTCGTCGTCTACGCCGCGCATCACAAGCGCTTCATCGGGATGCTGCAAGGCCGAGAACCGAAGTTCTACATCGCGGACCGAATGGGCCCCAGGGGCTGATCACACAAGAAGGCCGGGCATGATGCCCGGCCTTCTTCGTAGTGCCTGTGCGCTGACGCTAGGAAAGCGCGATGGCCTCGTTGGGGCACACGTCCTGGCACGTACCGCACTCGGTGCAGTCGTCCGGACGAGCGAGAACGGCGACGTCCTCAAGATCGAGCGCGCTCGTGGGGCACTCGTCGACGCAAATGCCACACGCGGTACACAGATCGGGATCGACAACAGGCTTGCCCATTCTTCGGGTCCTTTCGCTCGGCACACGGCACGTCGCCGTGTCAGATTCTGCACCATGATACACCGCCGAGGAGCAACGGCTACCCGTTCGTCATCGGACCTTGTCGGCGACCTCGAGAGGGTCCCAGAGGCAGAACGGATACGTACGGTCCGTGAGCACCTCACCGGCATCTCGGAGCGTCTTCAGTTCGGCGAGTTCTGCCTCGGTCTCGCGGATGAACGGAGCCATCAGCTCGGCCATCTCCGTGTTGACCGAGCGGATGCGAGCGCCGATGGACTTCTTATCCGCATCGGGTGACGCGATCGCCAGAACCAGTTCGCACTTCTCGGCGGCAAGCGCGGTCACCCGGTCTCGCTCGGCGATGCTCTCGAACTCCATCTCGCCGAGCAGCTGATCAGGATTGTGCGTCAACCGGTTGAGCCGTTGCTCCACCTCGGCCACTTCCTCGGCGGTCACGTCGTGTGCACCGAGCGGCAGGTAGAGTGTCATGGAGGCAACAACGAAGCGTGGCGGTTCGATGCCGAAGAAGCGCGAGATCACACCGTCGGTGACCTGATCGTACCGTCCACCACCCACGCCGTGGATGAAGAGGTCGGCCACGAAGACACGTTCGAACATCGTGAGCGCAAGCGCTTTGGGCGCAAGGGTCAGGTTTGCAGCCAGCAGCCGCTCGAACGCATCGGCCGGGTCGGCGTGGAGCTCGACCAGCACGGCGTCGTCCGCCATAAGCGCGGGAGCCAGCCCTCTGCGCACCCAGACCGTGCGCCTGCGCCCCTCGGTGATCGACCAGAGCGGCAACTCGATCGCATCGGAGGTCTTGCCCAGGTTTGGGAACGGCTGTGCCGCCGACCGGGTCCCCGTACGCTCCCGAAACGCCGCGAGTTCGCTGTTGTACGCCTCGGCGAAATCGTCGGAGTGCAGCGCGAGATGCGTTACGAACCGCAGGAACGACGGGGTGCTCGCCTGACGGATAAGCGGCAGCTCCAGGTACGTGGTCCCAGCCGGAGCCTCGTACCGCCGCCGGGCGACGGTGATCGCCGCAGCAAGGTCATCGTACTCGGCGCACGCGCGGGTGAGCTCGACGCAGAAGCCGTCGAAGTGGCGGGTGAGCGCGGGAGCCGGCAGCGTCGCGAGCGCCTCGCGACCCGCATCGCAGAAGGCAGCCAGCGCGACGGGATCCGGTGACGGCGTGCGTGCGTAGCATCCATCAGGCGCAGACTCGGCAAGGACAGCAGCACAACGACCGACACCTGTCTTGAAGCACGGTGTCCGCAACTCAACGCGATCGAACCCGTCGGAATCCACGACGACGTCGATCGCAGCCGCGCCGGTCTCCTCGGCCAGACGCTGCAGCAAGAAATCCTTCACCCAGATGCCCGGGTGGTACAGCTCGGGCTGGTGGCCCGTCATCACGATGAGTTCCCGGGGGTCGCTGCCCGTGGAGATGGGCACCCCCATACCGGCCGAGAACTCCTCGGCAGCGGCCATCGCTTCGGCGCGAGCAGCGTCGCGCAGCTCTCGTAGCGGGACGCCGTCGAGCGTGGTCGTCCACGTTGCAGTCCGGGCGGCATTCTCAGCCGCAAGCTCGGCCCAGAGCGAGTATGCAGGCTCCGTGAGCACCTCGCCGTGACCGACCGGTGTATGTCGTCGTACGCGCATGCCGCTACACCAGGTCCCGAACGCTTGCGATGCCTATCTCCTCCGGAGAGAAGAAGGGCTCGCCTGCCGGGGCCCCTACAAGGCTTCCCCAGTAGCGGGCTCGCGTCTCCATCGTTCCGATGATCGCGGCATTGCGCTCGTTCGCCCCGAACTGAGACCGATATGAGCGCAGGGCCTCGAGCTTGGAGGACAGATCGCCCTCCTCGGCGGCGACGATGAACGAAGGCTTCACGTGCAGCGCCAGATGGACCGCGATGTAGTGATACAGACGCGCAGGATAGTGCGGCTCCCCCGCCATGTCGGTCTTGGTGAACTTGGCGTAGAAGCGTGCGCCTACCGCAATCGCCGAGGCGGCGATGTGGTCGGGGTGCGCATCGCTCGGATATGGAGCGAACATGAGCCTCGGACGCAACTCGCGCAGGACCTCGGCAAGCTCGGTTCGAGCCTCGACCGAGTCGAAGAGGTACCGGTTCGACATCGTGAGCGTGCGCCGCTGCACACCGAGGACCGAGGCGGCCGACGCAGACTCGACAGCTCTCGTCTCAGGGGTGCCGAACGGCGTCGGCTCTCCGTTCGTTAGGTCGACGATCGCCACGGACAACCCCTGCCGCACCATACCGGCAATGGTCGCGCCCATACCGATCTCGACATCGTCGGGATGTGCGCCGATGCAAACGACGTCGACCATCAGACCTCCCTGGAGAGCGCAGCGTTCCATACCCGCATGTAGTAGGCGAGACGACGCTCGGGATCGTCGAGGTCCTCGCCGAACGAGCGGTCGCCATCGAAGTATATGCGCTCAACGGGCAGCTCGGTCACGGACAGACCGGCCTGCCATGCGCGCGCCCACAGTTCAAGCGGCATGGCGTAGCCGGATTCGGTCAGCGTCATCCGATCCAGCGCGCTTGCCCGATACGCTTTGAACCCGCAGAACGCATCAGTGATGCCCCAGTGCGTCACGTCATTGATCGCGGCGGTGACGCGAGCGTTGACCGCACGACGCTCTTCCGGCGCCACTCCCACGGTCCCGCTCTCATCCAGGTAGCGGCTTCCGGAAACGATATCCGCGTCTGCAAGCGCTTCAAGGAAGCACGGGATGTGCGCAGGCTCATGCTGCCCGTCGCAGTCCATCGTGACCACGCGTTCGGCGCCAACCGCACGCGCCATGTCGAACCCGTCAGCGAGCGAGCGACCGTAGCCGCGATTCTCCATGTGGCACACGCTCACGATGTCGTGACGCGCGCCAAGGATCTCCTTTGTCCCGTCGGTCGACCCGTCATCCACCACGATGATGACGCCGTCGAACACGACACGGACGGCCTCGATGACGGATCCCACTGTCGGAGCTTCGTTGTAGACCGGGAGCACGACCACGTCACCGCGGTGCGAGGTGAGATAGGACCGCTCAGAGTGCAGCATCTGGCCTGATGACCTCAAACGACGTTGTGACCTGCACCTGCGGTCCGAACATCCCCTTCACCGAGCAGTACTTCTCCTCGGAAAGCTCGATCGCACGGGCGACAGCCTGCTCGGTAACGTCGTCCCCGGTCACGATGTAGTGCACGTTGATCCGCTCGTAGAAGTGCGGGTAGTCATCCTCGCGCTGCACGCCCTCGACCACGAGTTCCACGCCTGCGGGATGCTGCCGCTTCTTCTCGAGCACAGACACGACGTCCATCGCGGTACATCCGCCAAGCGCGTACAAGACCAGTTCGATCGGGCGCGTGCCGGTACCTTCGCCCTTGTATGTCGCCGAGGCATCCATGACGATGCCATGGCCCGCCTCGTCCCAGCCAACGAATTGCCGTGCCGAGGACCAACGAACGCGAACGGAATCCATGCGCTGCCCCTTTCGTGCGCTCTGGATGCGGCTATGTCTGTAGGGTTTGTACCCGACTAGATCTTGCGACCGAGCATCTGCGCCAGTTCGCGCGGCTCCTGGGCCTTCCCCATCGCCTCTTCGAAGGTGATGCGACCGCCCTGGCAGAGCGCCTTCAGGTGCTGGTCGAGCGTCTGCATGCCCATCGACGCGCCGCCCTGGATGATCGTCGCCATCTGATGCGTCTTGCCCTCACGGATCAGGTTGCTGATCGCGGGCACGCCCAGCATGATCTCCATCGCCATGACGCGGCTCTTGCCGTCCGTCGAACGCAGAAGCACCTGCGACATGACCCCCTCAAGCGAACCCGAGAGCTGCATGCGCACCTGCTGCTGTTGGTGCGGCGGGAACACGTCGATGATGCGGTCGACCGTGGCCGGACCGCCGGTGGTATGCAAGGTCGCCAGCACGAGGTGGCCGGTCTCGGCTGCCGTGATCGCTGCCGAGATGGTCTCGAGGTCACGCATCTCACCGACGAGGATGACGTCAGGGTCCTGGCGCAGCACCCGCTTGAGTGCCGAGGCGAACGAATGCGTGTCCTCGCCCACCTCGCGCTGGTTCACGTACGACATCTTGTTCTTGTGCATGAACTCGATCGGGTCCTCCATCGTGATGATGTGGAGGGCACGCGTCGAGTTAATGTGATCGATCATCGCAGCAAGCGTCGTCGACTTACCGGAGCCCGTCGGACCGGTCACAAGCACGAGGCCGCGAGGTCGCTCGGCGAGGAATCGACACACCTTCGGGAGCGCCAGGTCCTCGATCGTCGGGATCTTGATCGGGATGACACGGAAGACCGCTCCCATCGAGTTGCGCTGCTGGAAGACGTTCGCACGGAACCGGGAGAGGCCCGGGATGCTGTAGGCGAAGTCGAGCTCCAACTCGGTCTCGAAACGCTTGCGCTGTTCCTCGGAGAGCAGGCTGAGAATCATCGCCTGGGTATCCCGTGGCGTCAGGATCTTGCCACCGTCAAGCGGCAGCAACTCACCACGCTGGCGGATGCCCGGGGGGCTCCCGACTGCGATGTGCAGGTCGGAACCGCCGCGGTCGATCATGACACGAAGCAGGTCATCGATATGAGGCGCGTCGCTCTTGTCAGGATTGGAGGGCGTCTCTACCCGCGGCGCCGAGGCCGCAGGCGCGCTAGGCGACGGCGTGTCGGGAGACGCGGGTTGCGGGGCACCATATCCGGCCGGCACCTGTTGCGGAGCGCCGTAGCCCTCTGGTACCGCCTGCGGAGCGCCGTAGCCACCGGTGTCGGACGCCTGCGCTGCCACCGGAACCGGAGCCGAGACGGGACTCGTGCTGGGGACAGCTGCTAGCGAAGCTAACTTCTGCACCAACGTCTCGATCTCGATGGACATCGGCAGGTGCGCAGCTGCGCCGGATTGGCGCGCCTTCATCGCACTCGCCTCGTTCGGCGAAGATGCGACGATGATGACGGGAATCGATGAGAGATCGGGATCCGATTTCAGCTCCGCAGTGAACGCGTACCCGTCCATGCCCACCAGATCGCCGTCGGCGATGATGACCGCAGGCTTGCGCTGCTTGGCAATGCCAAGGGCGCGAGGGCCCGAGATGGCGTTGTATACGTCCGCGCCAGCGATCGCGGCACGGCAAGCGTTGTTGACGCGCTCGAAGAACGCCGCGTCATCATGCACGATGAGAATCCCGATTTCTGCCACGATTCCGAAAGACCTCCCGATCCGAGGGCGTGCCCCCGCCCTGTCTACAATAGATGCCCGCAACCGGGCATGAGTACTCTATCGGCAGCGGCAGCCGGGGACTGAACCACCCCGGCGCGCAAAGTGCGGCTATCATGGAGCGCGACGCAATCTGAAGGAGTACCTATGCGAGTCGTCATCGATAGCCTAGCATACGGCGGCGCCGGCGTAGCCCGCGCCGAGGACGGTCGCATCGTGTTCGTCGAGGGCGCGTGCCCGGGCGACACCTTGGAAGTCACGATCGCCGAGGAGCACCCGCGCTTCATCCGAGCAACGGTAGCCGAGGTGCTCGACGCATCGCCGGATCGGGTCACACCGCCGTGCCCGTACTTCGGCGTCTGCGGCGGCTGCCAGTGGCAGCACGTGGGTTACGACGTTCAGATCGAGAGCAAGCGCATAGCCATCCAAGACGCGCTCACTCGAATCGGCAAGCAGACAGATGTAGAGGTCTCGGCAGTGGAGGCGTCGCCCGATCAATACGGGTATCGCAACAAGATCGAGCTCTCGGTCGCGAACACCCCGAAGGGCCCTGCGCTTGGATTCGCACGGCACGGCAGCAACGACGTCATTGCTATCGACGCGTGCCTCCTGCTACCGAAGAACGTTCGCAAGGCGCCCCGTTCACTCTCGGGTGCCCTCCGCTACCTGAGCTCGCGCATCCCGACCCCCGTCGAGCGTGTGTCGCTTCGCGTATCTCGCAAGGGCGAGGTCGAAGTGGATCTATGGACGGCGCCGGGTGGCTTCCCGCGCCAGCTTGCGGCGAAGGTCATCGGGGACGCCGTCGGCGCCCGAACCGTTACGCGCGTCATCACGAAGGGCGAGGCCGAGGCACGCAAGGTCAGCCGCGTCGAGGTCCTTTCAGGCCCAGGTGCGTGGAAGGAGAAGCTCGGCGGCTACGAGTATCTCGTGTCCGCTCCGTCGTTCTTCCAGGTGAACACGCGCGCTGCCGAGCTGCTCCAAAGCGCGGTGCTCGCTGCCGTCGACGCCGACGGCACAACGCTCGTCGCCGACCTCTACGCAGGCGTCGGCACCTTCACGCTGCCGCTCGCGGCCGCATCGTGCGAGGTCGTCGCCGTGGAATCCTCGTCACATGCGCTCGCCGACCTCCGACGCAATCTCGACTCGGCCGGCCTTGAGGCCGACATCATGCCTGGCGACGCCGGTCGCATAGCCGAGGAGATCGAAGGCGTCGACACCATCGTCGTCGACCCGCCACGCTCGGGGCTCTCCGAACGCGCAGGACGAGCCCTTGTGGAGGCCCGCCCTGAAACGATCGTATATGTCTCGTGCGACCCGGCAACCCTGGCGCGCGATGTCCGCACGTTCACGGAGGCCGGATACCATCTCGATAGCGTCAGCGGGGTCGATCTATTCCCCCAGACGTATCATGTCGAGACGGTCGCAACGCTCGCTCGAAAGGCCTAGACGAGCTTACCCACCTCGGGGAAGTCCAGCACGTGCTCGTCATGTGGCGCATCGTCATGCTCTACCGTGAGGTCGCCACCGGCTGCGTGCATGCCTTCGTGGTCGCCGTCGACCCACATCGAGCTCTCGGTCAGGTCGTAGACCATTCCCTTGTACGCTACATACGCCGGACGGCCGTTACGGCCGTCGAACTGCTTCAAGTCCTCGAGGGTGAACTCTTTCATCGCTGCCTCCTGGATGTGTTGAAGGAATCGGTGTCCAGGATACTATTCCCAACGGCAGCGCATATGCTCACCGAAGCGCGCGAACCAACATCGCTGCGCCCTTGAAGAGTCCGGCCGCGATCGCGGCGATCACGGTGAGGCCTCCAAGACCCGACTTGACGCTGCCGCCCGCTGCGAGCTCCCCCAGGTCGATCGCGACGTCGTGCGGAGCGCCGTCGATGTCCATCGTCACGGTCGCGCTCTCGGAGCCCAGCGCTATCCCATCGAGATTCTTGAGAACATGCGACGCTATCTCGGCACCGCTGATGCTCTGCTCGGCGGAGGACACGATAGCGGCGTTCGCGGGAATGGCGCAGGCCACCCCGGCCATCGCGAAGAGGAATGAGAGCGCCAGCAGAAGCACCGCTATCGTCGCTGTACCGCGTTGCATCTCACTCACCTCCGCCCATGTGCGAACTGTACGGTGGAGGTATCGGAGTTGCGGCGCACAATCGACGTGACTTAAATCACGTTGTGACGCCGAACGCGCTTAACGGTCGGTATTCGACGCCGAGCGGTCACGCAGCGCTAGCTAGTCGCGTTCGATGCGATCGCGCAGCGCGAACAGGTCAACGATGACGCGACGGCCCTTGGTTCCGACGACGCCCTCTTTAGTGAGCTGAGATATGACCCGGCTCGCCGTTTCCCGAGACGTTCCGGCGAGCGTGGCGACCTCGTAGTGGGTCAGGCCCTCCACCACCGGCACTCCCCGCGACTCATATGAGGCGGTCGCAACGTTGAGGAGCACGCGCATGACGCGGTGGGTGGCGTCGTGAAACGCCATGTCCTCAAGCCTGCCGATCAGGCTCCTCACCCGTCGCGAGAGCGTCGCGATGAGCGTCAGCGCGAGCTTCGGCTGCACCTGGATGGCGGCCGAGAGGTCCCTGGCATCGAGACACAGCACCTCGACATCGCTCACAGCAATGACATCCGCCGAGCGCGGCTCCGCGTCCACGAGGCTCATCTCGCCGAAGTGCGACGGCGCCTCCAGGTAGTTGAGCGCCAGCTCCTTGCCCTCAGGCGACGCAAGGGAGACCTTCACGCGACCCGCGACAAGCAGGTACATTACAGAACCCTTGTCGTTCTGCGAGATAACGAATGAGCCCTTGGGGTACTGGCGCAGCGTCAGCATACCGGCGAGGGAGGCTAGATCCTCGACGGACAGATCTGAGAACATCGGAAACGCTCTCAGCTTGCCGATGATGGGTTCTTGTTGCACGTCCATGCCCCTATGTATCGGTAGCGCGTCGCAGCTCCTATAGTCATACACGAAGGGCGACGGCTTTTGAAGCCGTCGCCCTCGTTAACTTCCACTAACTTCCAGCGCGCTCTAGAGGTCGTTCTTGATGTACGCGAGCATCTTCGGAACGAAGTCATCGAAGATGAGCGGCAGCATGTTCGGCAGGAGCGCGTCCATGGTCTCGGGAAGCAGCTCGGGCATGAGCGCTTCCATGTCTTCCGGCAGCGGACCGACACGACGCGACACCTCGGCGAGCATCGCCGGCATGACCTTCGGCATCATTGCAGGCATCATCCCGGGCATCATCTTGGGCATCATCGCGCCCATCATCGATAGACCGCCGGGTACCGCGCGCGCGACCTTCATCATCGGCACCATGCCGGCTGGCATGGCCTTCATCATCTCCGGCAACAGTGTGGCCATGATGTCCGAGATGGACTCCGGCTTCATCAGCCAAATGAACTTCTCGAAGTAGCCCCACATCTCATTCGAATACGCCGTGGGATCAGGGTGCGCAATGCCAAGGCCGTCCATCGCGAGATGTGCGAGATCGATGACCTCCATCGGGATGTTCTTCTTCGCGACCGAGTCACGGAACTGCACCTGGCAGCACGGGCAGAGCGCGACCATCGCATCGGCCTGTACGTCAACGGCCTCGTCGAGGCGCATCTTCCCGAGCTCCGGTGCGACTGGCGTCTCGCCGATAAGCGTCAGCACCGATCCGCAGCACAGCGCGTCCTCGTGGTTGTGCTCCATCTCCACAAACTCGACGCCGGGAATCGCCTTGATGATGTCGCGCGGGGGCTCGTAATTGCCCTGTGCTCGACCCATGTGGCACGAGTCGTGGAAGGTGAGCTTCTTGTTCACCTCATGATCGAACTCGAGCGTTCCATCAGCGATGGCGTCGGCGACAAGCTCCGAGTAGTGCTTCACCTCGAACTCGTACTCCTCGCCTCGCTCCGCGGCAAGGTTGGCGTAGAGCTCCTTCCATACGAGGCCGCACGCAGGGCACGACGTCACGATCGTCTTCGCGCCGCGCTTCCGGGCCTCGGCGGTGTTGTGGAGGTAGATCTCCTCGAACGTGTCCCACTTGCCGGCCACCTTCATCGGGATGCCGCAGCAGGCTTCATCCTCGCCCATGTAGTTGAACTTCACGCCGGCGCGGTCTAGGAGCTCCACCGACGCCTGCGCGACGTCTTGGTTGACGAAGCTCGCCGTGCAGCCCGCGAAGTAGAGGATGTCCGAGGTCTCGTCGATCTTGGGCTTGATGTGCTCGGGCACCCAATCTGCGCGCTTCTCCTTCTTGGCGGCCCAGATGTTGAGCTCCCCGCGGAGGGACGCGGCCATCATCTCGAACGGCGGGAACGTCATCCGCTTCTCTTCGTGGATGAGCTTCCCGCGCATCGTCATCCAGGAGTGCTCGACCGGCAGCTGCAGCTGGCAACGCGTGTTGCACACCTCACATGTGGTGCACACAAGGAAGGTGTCGACCATGTGCTGGTCGAACTTCTCGCGACCTTCGATGACCTCGCGAAGGTAGAGGTACTTCCCTCTCGGCGAATGGGACATCCAACCTCGGACGCTGTACTCCTCGCACGTGGGGACGCAGTAGCCGCACTGCGCGCACGCGTAGCTATAGAATGCGACGTCGGCGGGCACGCCGTTCTTGTCCTTCGTTCCGACCATGTCGCCAGTCGGTGCCTTGGCGGCGTTGGCGATCGGCCGAACCAACGGCTCGAACGCGAGCGCCATTCCCATGAGCGCGTTGATCGCCCCTGTGCCGAGGATCTTCTTGGGGTTCATCGTGCCGGCGGGGTCCTTCGCCCGCTTGAACGCTTCGAGCGCGCGGTACTTCTTCTCGCCGAGAACGCTCTTGGCTTCCTGACGGAAGTACAGACCCGTCGAGTAGGCGCCGCCGTGGTGCTGCTTCGCGATCTTGATGACCACGAGCGAGAGTGCGAATGCGAGGTTGAACGCGAGCGTCCGCTCGTCATGCGGGATGAAGCCGAGCAGGACGACCTTGTCGCCCTTGCCGAGCATGCCCTCAAGCACGAACGGCTGCTTCACACGGCTATCGATCTCCTTGAGCACCGCACCCAGTTCCTCGAGCGGCACAACGACCTCGGTCGGAACGATCGACGGCCCGACCCGCTTCAGGCGCATCGGCGCGAACCGCTGGTCCCACTCGTGCTCGGCGGCCTCGGCTTCAAGCTCGGTGCCGTTGCTCGCGTTCAGGATCGCCGTCAGCGCGGCATCGATCGCGCCACGTCGCGAACCCGGGTAGGCGATCACGGCGATGAACGACTCGGGCAGGTCGGGCTCGTAGCCCAAGTGACGCATCTCCCACGGATGACCGTGGCGATGCGGAATGGTCTTCTTGAGACGAACGGACTCAGGGTTAAGGAACGTCAGCGACCAGATCGGCAGCTTCTGCACGGAAATCGCGCGCAGCGCTGACTGCAGGTCGTCGATAGACGGAAACGACAACACCCTGTGTACTTCGGATTCCAGGTCGCGCAGCGCGATGGTCACCTCGGTGATGATACCGGTGATACCCTCGGCGTCAGCCACGAGCATCTCGAGCTCCTCGCCACTGAACGTTGCGATCGTGCCATCGGGTGTCACAACGCGCGCCGCCAGGACGTTCTCCTTGAAGAAGCCGTACTCGTAGGAGCCGAAGCCTGCGCCGCCTTGCGCCAGCCAGCCCGCCACGGTTGAAGACGGCAGCGATGACGGGTAGAGACGCAGGTCAAGTCCCTGCTCGTTGAGTGTCTTTTGGAACGGCTCCCACAGCGTGCCAGCCTGCACGCGCGCCGTCTTCGCCACAGGATCGATTTCCAGTACCCGACCCATGGCAGATATGTCCGCGACGATCGCGCCAGGAAGGGGCAGCACGCCGCCGTACCCGGACGTGGACATGCCGCGCGGCACAACGCTGACATTCTCCTTGCGTGCCAACTTCACGAGTGCGACGACTTCGTCCTCGCTCACGGGACGTACGACGGCGCCGGCGATGCCCGTAGGCATCAGAGGCTTCACGAGTTTAGGTAGCGATCCGATATCAGCCGAGTAGAGCTTCCGCTCGACGCGGTCCGTTCGCATCCTCTCACCGAAGATCTCGTTCAAGGACGCCTCAACGCGCGCGCTTAGTCCCGCCATCGCGTTCCATTCCTTTCCGCTGGGTCTGGCCCGGCAGCCACGGCAAAATACCCCTATGGGTAACCGTAAGACAGAATACCCCTATCGGTATCCCTGCGTCAAAGGATGATCGTGGGCCGCACCCGGTTGTCGCCGGCCCTGACCTGCCCACGTGATAAGATTCTCATCCCTAGTCGTAAACGTTCCCAGGAGTGTCGGATGGTACGCGCGGTCCTCTTCGACCTAGATGGCACGCTCCTCAGTATCAATCTTGAGCGCTTCCTCGGACGGTACTTCTCTGCGCTCCGCGAGGTCGCGGTTGGGTATGCCGATGAGGGTCAAGCGGACGCCATCATGGGCGCAATCCAAGCCTCGGTTCGCGCCATGTGCGAGCCACATCCTGACGTGACCAACCTGCACGTCTTCGAGAGTGAGTTCGAGCGTGTTTCCGGCACCGTGCTTGCCGACGTCTGGCCGGCATATGAACGCTTCTATGCCGAGGTCTTCCCATCGCTCGCTGACGGCGCCGGTCCCGCGCTTGGGGCCCGTGCAGCTGTGGAGACGGCGCTCGACCTTGGCCTGCCGGTTGCCGTCGCAACGAATCCGATCTTCCCGGGCGTGGCGGTGCGACACCGTTTGACCTGGGCCGGACTCAGCGACATCGGCTTCTCGGCCATCACGAGCTACGAGGATATGTACGCGTGCAAACCCCACGGCGCGTACTTCAGGCAGGTGGCGGTGCAGCTCGGTGTCGACCCGACCGAGTGCATCATGGTCGGCGATGACCGCTACCTGGACCTGCCGGCCGCGGACGTGGGAATGCGCACGTTCTACGTGGGTGCGGACGAAGGTGCAGCAGCGGACTACCGAGGAACGCTGGAGGACTTCGCGGCGCTACTGCCGCGGCTGGTCGCTACACCAGACGACGTCTGACGAGCGCGACCCAGGCACCGTCCATACGCTGGTCGCAATCGAACTCGTAGCATCCCCGCGACTCTCGGCGCAGGTCGAGCTGATAGCCCAAACCTGACGGGTCATGGTCGCAGATGAGCACGAGGCTGTCCTGGCAATCGACCTCGATCATCTTGTCAACGATGGCAAAGACGACCGGCCGGCGCATGGCAGGCGCAAGCCCCCGGAGGTCGACGACGAGACCGTTGCTCGATCCCCTCACGACACCGACCCAGCGCGCAATGTGCCAATGACAACCACGATTGAGTTCCTCCCCAGAACCGAAGAACGCACTGAAGCGTTCATGGAGATACATTATGCGTCCGGGCCTGAATTCCTGCATCCAGTGCATGAATGCTTGGCAGGTTGTGACACGTGGGCGGAGAATCACCATACTAGGCATCAATCGAAGAAAGCACGTTCCGCACTTGTCACGCTCTTGTTACACTTGCAACAAGTCTTCGACGTACTTCAGCCGAGGGGGATATGGACGGCAGTCGTTTTCTGCGGGAGGGTTCTGCCCACAAGCTCGCGACATCTCCACGAGATGCTCGCTTGACGCTTGTTACGTCCGTCGACCCCAGGTTGTTCTCAGGCTCCTCTTGATCCCCTCATCGGGCAGGTCTGCCCCAGGAAGCGCACTGTGATTCTCCGCGCTCGCTGACCTTGCCTGCTTCCCTCTTCGAAAGCCCCGGGAGACGTCATGCCGTACCGGTCACGGCTGCCGTCGCGTTCCCGCATGCGGCTGAGAGAATCCCGTTTTTGTGCGCGAAAGGAGGAGTGTCGGTCGCATAGCGCATGTGTCGGGCTGAAGCCCGACGAAAGTTTTGGCTGCTAGTCCTGTTGGTTCCGTACGACACCAAGGAGGTGTATGGCATGGCGCAAGAGGCGCAAGGCGCGCTGCACGACCTGCTCGCGGTCCGTGGCGTGACCCGTCGCGACTTCCTCAAGTACTGCGG
>PHFB01000003.1 GCA_002841355.1 Actinobacteria bacterium HGW-Actinobacteria-1
TAGCTCGTCGGGCTCATAACCCGAAGGTCACAGGTTCAAATCCTGTCCCCGCGACCAACATACTCGCAGGTCCTGAGCCTAAAGCGCTCGGGGCCTGTTTTGTTGTTGCGGTCGAGTTGCGGCAGCTACACGCATGCGCCTTCGGTCGCGTCATGCTCTCCACTAGTGGGTTCCGCCGTCTCGCCGGCCGCCGCGCTGAGCCTTTCCCGCAGGTTGGGGCTCGGCGTGAACACGAACGCGAGGCCACGTGTTTCCTGGCAGAGGAAGCCCAACTCGACAAGCTCCAGGAGATCGGCTCTGGCTGTTGAATATGCCGTTCTGTGGTCGAGTCGATGCTCACGAAGCGTGAACTCCGCATCGGGACGCCTGAGCGCGTGACTCAGCAAGTCGCGCTGCCGGTAGTTGAGGCGCTCCGAGGTGTGCAGCATGCGCCCCAGAGTCTCGTCCTCCACTTTGGTCGACCGGATACGTCCGCACAGGTCGTTGATGGCTGCAACCGTTAGCTGAAGGTGTATCAGGATCTCGGCCGTTGCATCGATGCCACCCGCCGCGTACCGCCCGGATTCGATTCGACTGTACCGAACCGCGTCCGCATCCATCTCGCCGAGAGCCCACCGGCGGGTCATCACGCTGGTAGGCAGGTAGCCCAGAACCGGGAAATCATGCTTTGCTGAGAGCAATCGGAGCATATGTCGAGCGACTGTCCCATTGAAGTCGGGTACTGGACGCCAGTACCCGACGGCTGCCATCAGCATGTAGCCGCGGACCGCGATCGACTCTCGGGGGTCGCCGGTCTCCCCGTTCGCGTAGTCGCAGATCTGGCGGAGGGCTTCACTGGCGCTCTCGTCGGTCTGCATAGGATCCGAATCCAGGCGCGAGGGGCGATGCGCCTTGACCAGTCCTTGAAACACCGGGGGAACACCGCGTAGTTCAGTGCGGATCCGCGGTGTCTCGGCTAGGTTCACGCCGTGCGTCGTGCGCTCGAACAGGTGCCGGACGAGTTCAGGAGAGAAGTCCTCGTCGACGAGCGCCGGCAACTCCCCGAGCATCTCGTACGTGTTCTTCACGATTCGCTCTTCAGGCGTTGTCGGAGTGCGTCCCTGATGAAGCATACGCTCAAACTCGCGGCTGCTTCCCTCGATTCCATCCACCTGACACGTGGCGATGGCTTCCTGGACCTGGGCATTGACCAGGAACCGCTGGCCGCTGCGACGCTGGACCATCTGATGAAGGCGCGAATCGGAGCGGCAGTGATGCTCGATCGCTCGAAGACAGTGCCTACCCTCGACGGTGATCGTGTACCACACCTGCTCGCCGCTTGCGACGGCGATTGGGATCGTGGTTGCCGCGAGCTTCCGCACTGTCGAGAGCACGTCCCACAGTTGTGCCGTTGTCAGCATCTCGGGGCCTGGGTAGCCCTCAAGCTCATCCCGCGCGACGTAGTCGCGGATTGCGTCGCGCGCGGCTCTGGCGAAAGCAGGGTCCTGCAGCACGCGCATCACAGTGTCGAACGGTTGCTCTTTGTTCACCGGAATCCCCCCATCAAATGCCCCCTGGCTGGCCAGTATCTCACGTAATCCCAGACCTATCGATTTTCGCCAGATTGACAGCCCGGACGCGAAGCGCGATACAGGTAGGGTGAGCCAGGGATGGATTGTTCGGACACGTATATGAGTTTGTCCGCAATTCGATGGGGGCTCCAAACCACACGCTGGTCCGACGGGACCGTCTGATGCATTTGTGGGTTGTATCCGCATGTCTTCGATGCAGGTACGGCGATCTTGTGCTGCTCAGCGAGTGGTCCGGTGCGTGACGAAGAGAGGAGTTCGGATGGGTAGCATTACTCGGCGCAGCTTCCTGAAGCTGACGGGTGTCGCACTCGCATCGAGTGTGATGTACGAGTTCGTCGGGCAATCGCCGGCGATGGCTGCGGAGGCTGGCCAGGCGTACAAGCTGGTCGACACGCAGGAGACGACGACCATTTGCTGCTACTGCTCTGGTGGCTGCGGAACGATCGTCTCCACTCGCGACGGTCAGCTGATCAACATCGAAGGTGACCCGGATCACGTCATCAATCGCGGGGGGCTGTGTTCGAAGGGATCGTCGCAGTTCGGGGTCAACTCGGTCTACGACGACAAGACAGGCGAGCGCATCATCAATCCGAACCGTCTCCAGAAGCCGCGGGTACGTCGTGCCGGCAAGTCCGAGTGGGAGGAAATCTCCTGGGAGCAGGCAATCGACGAAATCGCTGCCAAGGTCAAGAAGACACGCGACGACAACTACCAGACCACCGACGACAATGGCGTGACCGTCAATCGTTGTGAGGCGATCGCCAGTCTTGGTGCGGCGGCGCTCGACAATGAAGAGGCGTACATCGTCCAGAAACTGGCCCGCGGTCTCGGCATCACGTACGTCGAGCACCAGGCTCGTATATGACACAGCTCCACGGTGGCCGGTCTTGGCCCCTCATTTGGTCGCGGTGCAATGACGAACCATTTCTGCGACTTCAAGAATGCTGATGTCATCATGGCGATCGGCTCGAACAACGCCGAGAACCACCCCGTCACCATGGCGTGGGTGCAGGAAGCCAGGGCGAAGGGCGGCAAGTACATAGTCGTCGACCCCCGGTTCACGCGCTCTGCGGCACTGGCGGACATCTACGCTCCGCTGCGCTCCGGTACGGACATCGCCTTCTTCGGCGGACTGTACAAGTACATCATGGACAACGATCTGTGGCAGAAGGAGTACGTCACCAACTACACCAATGCCTCGTTCCTGGTGAACCCCGATTTCGCGTTCGACGGTGCCACCGGGCTGTTCTCGGGTTGGGATGACGAGAAGAAGTACGGCACGGCGGACACCTGGAAGTACCAGATAGAGAAGGAAGAGCCTTGGGACACCGCCAAGACCTACGCGTGGACCCAGGCGCCGAACGTTCCTGAGTTCACCCTTCCCGTCAACAAGATCGCCAAGAAGGACCCGACGCTGCAGGACCCGAACTGCGTTTGGCAGCTCATGAAGAAGCACTACGAGCGCTACACGCCTGAGCTCGTTTCCAGCATCACAGGCTGCCCCGAAGACAAGCTGCTGGAGGTCTACGAGGTCTACGCTTCGACTGGCGCTCCCGAGAAGTCAGGGACCATCCTGTATGCGATGGGCCAGACGCAGCACACGTACGGCTCTCAGAACGTGCGCGCGATGGCCGTTCTGCAGCTGCTTCTCGGCAACGTCGGTATCGCCGGCGGTGGCATCAACGCCTTGCGCGGCGAGGCAAACGTACAGGGTTCGACCGACATGGCGGTCCTGTCACACATCATCCCGGGCTACATGGCCAATCCGACTGCGGCGAAGCACCCCACGCTCAAGGCGTGGTTGGAGGCAGAAACGCTTGCAGCGGGCTACTGGGCCAACAAGCCGAAGTTCATGATCAGTCTGCTCAAGGAGATCTACGGGCCGTACGCGACGCCGGAGAACGACTTCGCCTACGACATGCTTCCCAAGCTCAATGCCGTGAACCATACGGCCATCGGAGTCTTCGAGTCGATCGCCGAAGGTCCCATCAAGGGCATGATGTGCTGGGGCATGAATCCGGCCGTATCTCAGTCGAACTCGACCTTCGTGCGCGAGATGCTCGGCAAGCTCGACTGGTTGGTCGCCGTGGACCTCTGGGAGACCGAGACCATGGGCTTCTGGAAGGCGCCCGGCGCCGATTCCGCGAGCATCAAGACGGAAGTCTACAGCCTCCCTGCAGCCTGCCACTACGAGAAGCAGGGCACGGTATCGAACTCCGGTCGCTGGATCCAGTGGCGCTACAAGGCCGTTGACGCACCCGGAGATGCGCTCGATGACTTCGAGATCATGCATGAGTTGTTCCTCAAGCTGAAAGAGAAGTATGAGGCTGAGGGCGGCGCCAATCCCGAGCAGCTGACGAAGCTTCACTGGCCGTACGAGACGGATGGTCGCGCAGACATCACCAAGGTCGCTCAGGCGGTCAATGGCTACACCGTCGAAGACGGCAAGCTCGTAAAGAACTTCACACTGCTCAAGGCAGACGGCTCAACCGCCTCCGGTTGCTGGATCTACTCCGGCTATTACAACAACAACGACGCGCCGAGCGATCCCACCAAGCAGCCCGCTGGCTCGCGCCTCAAGGACGATCCCAGCGGACTCGGCCTGTACCCCGGCTGGGCGTTCTCGTGGCCGGTCAACCGTCGTGTCGTGTACAACCGCGCCTCGGCGGATGTGAACGGCAAGCCCTGGAACCCGGATCGCATGCTTGTCGAGTGGGATGGTTCGAAGTGGATACGCAACGACGTGCCCGACTTCGGCTTCCAGGTCGTTGCGCCAGACGGCACGATCACGCCGACACCGCCCGGAAAGACCGCGTTCATCATGAACGCGGAGGGCACCTCTCGGCTCTTCGCCGTTGGTACCGGCATGAAGGACGGTCCGTTCCCGGAGCACTACGAGCCATTCGAGAGTCCCGCAAAGAACCTGATGAACGGCGGGCAGACCAATCCCGCGCTCACCTTCGGAAAGGCCGCATCGGTGAAGCCGAGCGACCCGACAGAGTTCCCGATCGTGTGTACGACATACCGCATGACCGAGCACTGGCAGACCGGCGGTATGACCCGCAACATTCCGTGGTTGGCCGAGGCCATGCCGAACATGTTCGTCGAGATGTCCGAGGAGCTTGCAGCCGAGAAGGGCATCGCGAACAAGGACAAGGTGCGCGTCTTCAATAACCGCGCATCGATCGAGATGTTCGCTATGGTCACGCCGAGGTTCAAGCCGTTCACAATCGATGGCAAGACCGTCCACCAGGTCGGCATGCCGTGGCACTGGGGCTACGCCTCCGGCAACGCGACGGGTTCGGTCGCGAACGACATCACCCCGAACGTGGGCGACGCCAACACGTCGATTCCCGAGTACAAGGCATTCCTCGTCAACGTCGAGAAGGCATAAGGAGGGTATGACTCATGGCCGAAAACGCGATTCTCTACGATGCATCGAAGTGCAGCGCTTGTAAGGGCTGTCAGGTTCAGTGCAAGCAATGGAACATGATGCCCTCCACGCTCGAGAAGGACGGCAACGAGTTCACAGGTACGTATCAGAGCATGTCCGATCTGAACGGTGACACCCGGCTCCTTATCGAATTCCGGGAAGAGGACACTCCCAAGGGCATCGAGTGGGCGTTCTCTCGTCGCGCATGCTTCCACTGTTCGGAACCTGCGTGCATGGATGTTTGCCCGGTGGGTGCGATCAGCAAGCTCGACGATGGCACGATCAAGCTGGACAGCTCCGTGTGCGTTGGATGCAAGTACTGCACTGCGGCGTGCCCGTTCGAGATTCCCAAGTTCCGAGAGAACTTCGGCGTGTCGAACAAGTGCACTCTGTGCGACGACCGTGTCGCCCAGGGTCGCGAGCCGGCGTGCGTGCAGACCTGCCCGGCAGCGGCGATTGTCTACGGTCCCCGCGACGAGATGGTTGCGGCTGGCCAGGCCCGTGTCGAGGAACTCAAAGCCGAGGGATACGACAAGGCAGAGCTCTACGGTGTCACTGAGATGGGTGGTATGCACTCGCTCTTCATCGCGAAGTACGGCTTCGAGGCTCACGGCCTTGTCCGCGACCCGAAGAAGCTCGAAATCACAAGCCTCATGGCCATCTTGAAGCCGCTCACGGGAATCGGCGTTGCCGCGGTCTTCGGCGGTCTCGGCCTATCGTTCCTCACAAGCATGGGCTACGAGCGCGAAGGATTGCCGAGCAAGTCGAAGAAGGGGGAGGCGGAATAATGACACGCTACATCCAGCGGCACAGCCTCTTGAAGCGAGTGATCCACGGGATTCACACCGTGGCGTGCCTGTTCCTCATCGCGAGTGGTGTGGTCATCTTCGTTCCGGCCGTTGGTCGGGCGGTTGGGCCTGAGTTCGTGCAGTTCGTCCGTATCACCCACAGGTTCTTCGCCGTCATCTTCATCGGCGGTCCGCTTGTGGGTTTGGTTGCAGCGCCGAAGGGCTTCGTGCACATCGTGCAGAACCTGACCGCGAAGTGGGATGCGGACGACAAGAAGTTCATGGCGCTGTTCGCAAAGTACCTGTTTGCGCCCAAGAGCACCCATATGCCCAAACAGCATGCCGTCAAGTCCGGTCAGCGTCTCGCAGACGCCGCACTCATCCTCGCGGCTGTGCTGATCTCGATCACCGGTGTCGTGCTGTGGGCGGGCGCGTATGTGTCGCCGCAGGTGTTCAGGATCGCACTGCTTCTCCATGACGTCGCGTTCGTACTCGTGTCGGTCATCATGGTGGCGCACGTGTACCTCGGTGCTGGTATCTTCCAGCCGTACCGCGGACTTGCCCGGCTCATGTTCGGCAACGGTCGCGTGACCGAGGCCGAGGCCCGCTACCACTGGGGTCACTGGGCGGAAGAGGAACTTGCTAGCGGCAAGAACGTCATCGAGGAGTAGCTCGCATTCGTTCGGGTTCTCGACCAGCACTGAGAGTCCGGGGACTGGATCTTGTGGGTCCGGTCCCCGGACATCAGCGCCGGGAACACGCAGAAACCTGCTAATCGCGCACAGAGCAACAAAGAAGGAGTGAACTGCTTGAATATGGATCTCGTGAGCCAGGCGGCCGCGGCGTATCTTGATACCGTTGCAGGCTCGGACGCCGTACGGTTGCGTTTCCTGGAAGGGCTTTGGGATATTCAGTCTGCGATCGAGTCGGTCGACAGGCCGTACTCCGCACCAGACCGTGGGGCAGCCCGGGAAGCGCTCCTGAGCGGACAGACGCTCTTTGGAGTGAGCGCCCCCGTCGTGCCGGTAGCTGACTATACCAAGGCCGTCGCGCAGATAGCTCGATATGCAAGTGAGATGGCTGGACTTCCCGCCGAGCAAGCAGAGGCGCTTCGGGATACCGACTTCGCCGCCGTGCTGAACGAGAATCGCCTGACCGGGGCCGTCCGTTCAGTTGACGCGCTCATTGCAGACGTAGTGGCCGAGCTCGACGCCAAGCAAAGCGGACCGCTGACTCCCGCGAGTGTTGCTTTCGTGCTTGTCTCGGCGCTCGTGCCGTTTCTGACCGGACCAGCCGATGCCGCACTCAAGGCGTTGGGGGAGTTCGATCGAAGCATGTGGGCCGAGGGGCGCTGCCCCGTTTGTGGAGCCGCTGCTTCGATGGGACGGATGGGTGAGAGCACAACCCTCAAGGGTGCCGAGCGCGTCTTGTGGTGCGATCACTGTCATAGCGAGTGGGGCTACGACCGCATTCGGTGCACTCGCTGCGGAACGCGTAATCCCGACAAGCTCCACTACTCGCATCTCGAGGGCGATCCTGCCCATCGACTGCATCTGTGTGACGAGTGTCACGGCTACACGCGCTTCGTGTTCGTTGATGATCTCTCGGCGCCGCTCTCTATGGTCGTCGAAGACGCAATCAGCGCAAGGCTCGATGCCATTGCCATCGAGAACGGCTTCACCGCGAACGGTGACGGCGGCCAAGGCAAATGCTAGTGGTTGTCGCCTAACTGACTTCACATGGCCCGTCTCGAGCGCTACGGGGGTTCGTCGCCCTCGTCCATGATGCCTCCACGCGCGGCCCTTTGGCACGTCATAGAGTCTCTTTGAACCTGGCTCATTGCCGGTGAGCCGGTACACCTCCTTGGGGGACTTACGGCGTCACCCTTACCCGGGGGCTGCGGTGAGGACATGCGGGGATCGGGCCCAACAGCCCGGTCCCCGTGGTTGTCCCCGATCACGGTGAGCCGATGCTGCGGCCGCGACTGATTCCTTCTGCGAGACGTTGAATTGGGAGCCAAACGACGCGGGATAGAACGCCACGCAAGCTCATGACCCGAAGGTCGCGGGCTCAAATCCTGTCCCCGCGACCAAAGAACTAGCATGTCCTGAGCTAGAGCGCTCGGGGCCTGTTCTGTTTGTCGGCACAGGAGCCATTGCAGCATCCTGCAAAGAGAAGGGCCGGACCTTCTCGGCCCGGCCCTTCTCTTTGCGCATCGATAGCGCGAACGCTCACTGGAGGATCTGCGCCACCTGCGCTCGCACGGTCGAACTCACAGCGCTCGTGCTGCCGAAGAAGCGGACCTCGTGTATCGAGTCCTTGTTGTCGGTCAGCACCATAGCGATGCCCGAGTACAGCACGTCGGGCTTGGTGAGCATCAGAACCGAGCCGGTCTTGCCTTGGAGCACGCCGCCGACGAGCCCGTCGGGGAAGAGGGTGCCGGTCGTGATGGCCAGGCCGTCCCACGACATGCCGGCCTCCGTCACGCCGTACGTGGCGATGATCTTGGCGGTCTCGTAGCGGTCGGCGCCGCCGAGTCGGGTGCCGGTACATGGCACGCTCGTCGTCACCGCCTGCATGGCGGGTGCGGAGACCGCGTTCGTGCTGCCGAGGACGAGCACATCAGTGACACCGTCTGCCTGCATCGCGGCTATCAGGTTCGGCTCGCCGGGGTGGAGCGGATTCGTCAGGTAGATCGGCCAGCCCTTACCGGCAGCGAGTGGGGCCGCGGCTATCTGGTCGGGGAAGTTCGAGCCTGTCGCGAGAAACGCCGTGCCGTCATAGCTGCCGTCCTGCTCGTCGACGCACCGCGCGGCGATCAGCCGCGAGGTCTCGTACCGGTCCGCGCCCCCGATTCGCTCAACGTTTGCATCGCCGAGCAGTTCCTTGAGCGCATCTTCGACTTCGGCATCCACTGCTGCGGCCTTTCCGAGGATGATCGCGCGCGTCGCGCCGAGTCGGTCTATCTCGGTCGCGACCGCCGCAGGAAGCGCATCGGTGGCGGTGAGCAGGAGCGGTGCGTCCAAGACGCCCGCGAGCGCAGAACCGCCGAGAGCGTCGGGCCAGTTGTAGCCGGTCGCCACAATCACAGTGGAGGCGCCGTCCGGGAAGGCCTTCTGAGAGGCCGCTACCGCGGTGCCGATGCGCGTGGCGCCTTCGATCGGAGTGAACGTGACATCTTCTGGCGGGGTCACGACCGGCAGTACCTGCGGGTCGAGCGTGTAGTTCTCGCCCCCGGCTACCGTGAAGGTTTGCGCCTCCTCGGCACTCGCCGAATCGAGATACCACGCCTCGCCGAGGTCGCCGTGGTCATCGGCGAACTGCACCCTGTACTCGCCAGGGAACAGGCCGCAGTACGCGCCGTCGAACAGCGCGCTCCCGTCGCGCTCTGTCAGATGGCGATGCACCGGCACCCAGCCTGCGGCGCCGCCGTTGTACCACAGCGTGACCGCGATGTCCTCGATGCCGTTACCCTCGGCGTCCTGGACCGACGCGGCGAGCGTGGCTGGAGCCGGCATCACTGCGTCAATGCCACCGGTCGTCTGGCCGGTCACGACGTTGACCGGAGTGCCCATAGCGAGCGCAGGCGAGATCTCGCCGTATCCCTCAGGGACGCCATCGTAGACGACGTCCTTGTACCGTTCGCTTTCGTCGTAGAAGACGACGTAGTGGGAACCGGTCCCAAGACCCGTCACGCTATACGTGCCGTCAGCATCGGTGTAGTCGGAGCCGAGTGTGACCGTCTCGCCGGTAGGCGTCTGATCGTACGCGTACACCAGTATGCCCGCGAGTGGCGTCGTACCATCGGGCCCGTATGCCGTGCCCGCGATGGAGCCGCCACCCTGAACCAGCTGGGCATCGATATCCATGATCTGGCCGCCGTAGGTGCCGGTAACACGGGTAGCCGTGTCGAACGTGGACTTGTCGTCCCAGTACTCGGCAATGTAGCTGGTGTCGTTGTACGCGTTGTAGTCCCAGGCGCTGAACTGGACGACGTAGTCGCCGGGATACACGCCCCGGACGGCCCATGATCCAGCTTCCATCCAGTCGTCGCTGACGTAGTTGCCTGCGCTATCGAAGACGGTGACGTTCACCCCGTTGAGAATGGCGCCGCCGTCGCCCGTGACCGTTCCCCCAAGTGTTGCGCCGATCTCGAGGTCAGCGTCGATGTTGCCGGTGTCTCCGGCAAGGGTCACCGACACGAGCGTCGCATCTTCCTCGAGGCGGGCGTTGCTGTAGTACTCCTCCAGGAACGCGGTCTCGTTCGCGTAGTTGTACCAGCCTGCGCGGAACTCGACGACGTAGTCGCCGGCGCCTAGCCCGGTGATCTGGTAATGCCCGTCTGCGTCGGTGCTCGCGTAGCCGTAGCCGCCGCTTTCGCTATAGGCCGAGACGTCGATCTCTGCGAGCGGGCCGCCGTCGCCCGTGACGATGCCGCTGATGCTCCCGGCGACCACGAGTTCCGCATTGATGCCCGGGGTGTCGGCGCCATAGTCGACCGCTACCGGGGTTGCGTCCTCATACTGGTCGACACCCTCGTAATACTGATACAGGAACGAGGGCGGCCCACTGGGGTTCACGAGCCAGGGGTCGAAGCTCACGATGTAGTCGCCTGCTGGCAGCCCCGTGATCGTGTAGCTGCCATCCGGGTTCGTGTAGGCGCCGTTGCTCCAGCTGCCGTCGACCAGGGATGCCTGCACCTCCAGGTGGTCGACCGGGCCGCCGTCTCCCGTGACTGTGCCGCTGATGGTGCCCGCGGTCTCCAGGTTGGCGTTGATATCGGGCGTCGTCGTATCGGCATCCACGCCCACAGTCGTGCGCGCTTCACCGTAGTGAGCGTTGTCGTAGTACTCGAGCAGGTACGACGTGTCATGGCTGTAGTTGTACTGCCCGGGATCGAACTCGATCTCGTAATCGCCCGGCGGGAGCCACGTGATGGTGTAATTGCCGCCGGCGTCGGTCTGCGCATTCGCTATGACCCAGTAGCCCTGACGGGCCGAGACCCAGACGTTTGCGAGCGGGTTCCCGCCGCCGGTCACAGTGCCGCTGACCGAGCCCGCGGACACGAGGTCGGCGTCGATCCCCGGGACGTCAACGCCGACAGAAACGCTGATCGGCGTGGCATCGTCGAGCGTGGGCGCATTGTCCCAATACTGCTCGATGAACATCGTGTCGTGGTCGAAGTTGTAGCCGTTTGGATCGAAGCCCACGCGGTAGTCGCCAGGGCTGAAGCCATCGAGTGTATAGGTGCCTTCTGCCGAGGAGAGCGCGTTCGTGACCCAGTAGCCGTCTGAATCGTAAAGGTTGACCCAAACATCCGGCAGGGGCTCGCCACCACCGGTGACGGTCCCGCTGATGCTGCCGCTGACTTCCATGCCGGCGTCGATGCCGGTCGCGTTCACCCCAAGGCTCACGGTCACCAGCGTCGCATCATCCCATACGTGGACGTTCTCGTAGTACTCGGTCACCAGGTTCGTGCCGTTCTCGTCGTTGTACCAGTAGGAGTCGAATTCGACGACGTAGTCACCGGGCGCGAGGCCGGGGATGATGTAGTTGCCGTCCGAGTCGGTGTCGCGCCCTGCCATGAGCTCGCCGTCGAGATAGACGTTGACGGTGAGACCTTGCACCGGTGCGCCGCCAAACGACACGCTTCCCGAGATGTAGCTTGCCGGCTCAAGGACCGTGTCGACCGTGGTGGTCACCTCCGAATCCACGACGACCGGGGTCGCGGCGTCGAAGTCCATTCCGTCGCCGTAGTACCGGCTGACGTAGGAGGCTGTCGGGTGCGCATCGTTGTACTCAGCGGCAAAGTAGAAGACCTTGTAGGTACCGGGGGTCAAGTTGATCGACCAGTACCCGCTCGCGTTGGTGAAGGCCTGGCCGACCCAGTAGCCGCTGTTGTCGAAGACATCCACGTTGATGTTCGCGAGCGGAGCACTGTTCCCCATCACCGTACCGTCGAGGGTGCCGTCCGGAACGCTCGCCCACGCGTTCGCCACACCGGCAAGCAGCATCACCACCGCCGCCAGTACCACGAACGCGAATCCGAGGCGTAATCTCTGAGCGCTCACGATCGTCCTCCCTCTACTGCGGTGAACCCATGATCTGCACGTTGACGACTCTTATGCGTGCCGGTGTCCCGTTCGTCGCCGGCTCGACTCTGACGTTCGCCTGAATGGAGGCACCTTGCTCAGGCACCGTCTGGGCATTTGGACCGGGGCCGGTACGAGCCGGGTCAAAGAAGAGCTGCACGCTTGTGCCCGCGGGTAAGGTGTACGTGCTGAGAGAGCCATCCTCAGCGGTGAGGGCGATCCTGAACACGTCGACGCGCACCTCGGCAGTGCGGGTTGGATCCCCACTCGCGGTCACCCTGCCGATCAGGAAACCCTGTGCGGGCGAGTCGAGCGACGCAAGTGTTGCGTCGTCAAGAGCGGCACCCCCGGTGGTCGCGCTACCAGAGCTGACGTCCGGCGTTTGTGAGGCGTCGGAACTCGCTGAGACGTCGATGCCGAAGCTCGCGAGGCCGTCGGAGTCGGTCGCCGCCGATGAGTTGGGCGGCGTAGCGCTGTCTTGGTTGGGCACCCGACTCGCGGCGTGCGGGAACACGTACGAGCCGAGGAGGAACGACGCTGCGGCGATCGCGACCACCGAGCCGATCAACAGGACGGACTTGCGACTGGCCACGCGACCCCCCGCTTGAGCACGTGGGCCGCGGTTTCCCCAAAAGCCGCGTGCCCCGCTAATCGTTCATCATAAGTTTAACCAACGGGTCAATGACTGTCATCACTTGAAGCGGTTATGCTGTGGCGGGATATGCCGAAGGCCGAGAGGACGGTGCGCTGGACGTGGTACAACGGCTCGACCCGGAACAGAGCAAGGCGGCGATACTCGAGGCAGCCCGGACGCTGTTCGCGCAGCGAGGCTTCTCGGCTGTGAGCGTTCGTGATGTCGCCGAAGCCGCGGGTGTGACCCACGGGCTCGTGCACCATCACTTCGGATCGAAGAACGACCTCGCTATCGAGGTCGTGCGCCGCGAAACGCTGACAGCAGGGCAGGGCATGATGCTCGCGGCAACCGCGGACGACTGGAAGACGGTAGGGCTGCCGCGCGCGATTCGGTATTACCTGACCGAGGGTCGCACCAGCGTGCTGCTCATCATGCGGGCCGAGATCGACGGGCTTATGCCCGAGTCCATGCTTGCCGAAGACGAGCCCCGCTCGCTCGGTGTGCTTGCCGCGACCATCGGTCAGATGCAGGCCGAGGGGGATGCTCGGGAGAGGACTGATCCCGCTATCGTTGCAGCCTACATCGGCGCCGCAGTCTTCACGTTCGCGACGATGGCCCCGTGGCTCCTGAGTGCCGTCGGACTGAAGCCTGAGGAGTACGAGGCTCGCCTCGATGAAATCGTGGAACTCTCGTCGAGGCTGATTCGCGTTTCAGGCTGAGGCCGAGGTGCGGTGTTCGGATGAAGATAGGCCCTGATGGGGGTCCGCATCTCTCACGGGTCACTATTATCGAGCTTACAGAGTCATGAAGATTCGTGAAGAACTGTTCTTTGTGCTGTACACTGTTTTCGCCGCGCACACTGGCGCGGAGCCCCGACACCCCACGATCAATCAGGAGGGCGTGCATGAGCGACGTCAAACCCTCGGCGAAGCCCAAGCGCAACGCATCGCAGCCCGGGCCAATGGCAGCCGCCAACGAGGCATTCCGGGACCCAATGGTTCGAAGGATGACGTACGTCGCAATCGGACTCGTGGTTCTGTTCGCGGCGACGCTGGTCGGCGGTTGGGCGACCGGCGTGTTCTCCAGAACGAACGGGGCCCGTACGGCCGGCGAGCGTCAGCTGATGCTTGCCGCCGAGGCTGTCAGCAAGCCGGGCGCCTCGGGGGAGGCGTGGGCAGACTACGTGGATGCTCTCGTCGTAACAGGTGATCTTCGGCAGGCACAGGTCGCGCTCGACCGAGCTCGAGCCAGCGCCACCACGACCATTGCACCAGACCTCGACTTGTCCGGAGCCAGGTTGGCTCGCGCGAAGAAGCGCTACGAAGAGGCCGTCGAACTTGCCGACAAGGCGATGCAGGGGTACGAGGCGAAGCTGGCTGCGCGCATCGCTGCCAGCGCCGAGGGAAGTCAGACGCCATCCATCGGCGATGAGTACTACAACGCGGTCCTGTTGAAGGCGCGCTCGTGTGCCGAATTGGGTCGCTGGGAGGAAGCGGTGGAGGCATTCGATGTCTACATCATCCAATTCCCATCGGCCGCAGACATCCTCGTCGACCGCGGCAACGCGAAGATCGGCATGAAAGACAACGCGGGCGCCGAGAAGGACTTCCGAGAAGCGCTTCGATACGTCCCATACGATGAAGACGCCAAGGCCGGGCTGAAGAGAATCGGAGTTGCACAATGAGCGATAGTCCACGCCTTGAATCTGCGGATACCGGACGCGCTGCGGTCCGCTCGCAACGGGGACGACGAGTCCTGATGCTGGTGCTCGCGATCCTGATAGCGTTGCTGGGGCTCTCGTCGTACCTCCTCTACAGCCTGTTTGCTGTGCCCGGCGGTACTGGAAGCACGGCCAAGACGGTGGACACGGGCGGTCTGACGTGGGTGCGTTCGATCTACGGGAAGTCGAACACGCCGGAAGGCCTGTTCGGACAGACGGTGGCCGCAGTCCCAGGGACCGATGGGACCATCTGGGTCACGGACGCGATCACGCGCTCGCTCATGCGTTTCTCCCCGGACGGCACGTACGGTGGCGAGCTGAACTCGATCGATGCTTCGGGGCCGCTTCAGGCTCCATCCCGCATAGCGATCGGACCTGACGGATTGATCTACGTGTGCGAGACCGCGCTCGACACCGTTCGCGTGCTTCGTCCCGACGGTACCGATGAGGGCGCAATCAACATCCCGCAGCCCGTTTCGGTCGCTGTGAGCGAGAATCGCATCGCGATTGGCTCCGTCTACGGTTTTGCGATCTTCGACTCAGTGGGCAAGCCCATCAAAGTCGTGGGTACGCGTGGTAAGGGCGAAGACCAGTTCGACTACGTGCACGGCATCGCGCTCGACGCCGAGGACAACGTGTACGTGACCGACTCGTATAACAATCGCCTGAGCGCGTACGACCGCAACGGCAAGCGCCTCTGGATCATTCGCACGGGAGCTCCGGCAAATAGCGCCGTTATGGACAACGGCATGCTGGCGCCAGAAAAGGAGACGACCGGGGCAGTCGTTACTGGAGACGATGCGCTGCAGCTGCCGCTCGGGTTGACCATCGACGGTGCCGGGCGCGTTGTCGTCATCGACATGTACGAGTGCGCACTGGCTGTGTTCGACGCGAAGACGGGCAAGTTCATCGGCAAGTACGGTGAGTCAGGTGCCGATGACGGTCAGTTCTTCTACCCGGTGAGCGTCGGCTACGATCGGGGACGCGACTGGTTCACCGTAGCGGATGCCTTCAATCGCCGAATCGAGATCGTACGCATACCTGGATCTGCGGGCGGCGCGGATGTCGGTGCGGTCATCAACCGGAGCCTCGCGGGGCCGCTGCGAGCGTGTCTGTTCCCGCTCGTGCTGCTCGCGCTTGCGATCATCGCGTGGGTCATCGCGCATTTCACCCGACGCAGAAGAGCGCAGTCACGGGCTTCCGACTTGGCAGCTTCCGCCACGTCCGACACGGCCGAATCCGACGTCTTTGACGAGACAGAGTAGCCTCTGCCCCCCGGGTATGCACTCAGGCTTAAGAAGAATGAAGGATATCGGCACCTATCTGTCGAATTACGAGTAGTTAACGCCTGATAAGGTATTTTAGGCGTTGCTACTGCTCAATTGGCGCACTATACTTACGAATGCTTATGAATACTTAGCATAGGGGGTTCCTCCGTGTTCGCACGGGGTTTTCTGGGGGCTCGAAATTACCTTGTGGAGGGGAGGTGTTTCTGTGAAGCAAGATTCGTTTCAGACTCAATCATCAATGAGGGGAACCAACATGAAGAAGACGACTCTCGTCGTCGTTCTCGCGCTCGTCCTGACCTTCGCCTTCGTGGCGAGTGCGCACGCGACTACGGGCAAGTTCTACAAGGGTGGCGTCGACTACTACACGTGGCTTAATCCCACGGGTAGCCCGACCCCCGGTTCGGCCTGGGTTGCCTCGGGCCTCAGCACCGTCGGCTCCAACACCGTTTCTCCCGGTGTGCACTCGAATTATCTGGCGACGACCGCCAAGTGCGGCATCTGCCACTCGGTTCACCGCGCCGCAGGTGACGGTGTGAAGCTGCTCCCGACTGCCGACGCCACCTGTGCTGGTTGCCACACTGGCAGCACGGCCGTGACGGCCAAGGTCATCACCTGGGGTACGCTCAACATGGGCTGGAGACTCGGTGATTCCGAGGCCAGCGCGTTTGCAGAGGGCGGCGCCGGTCCGCACAACGACACGCTGTACACCCTGTGGGACGACGGTGAGTGGGACGGCATCAGCGTTCCGCCGGCACCGAGCTACTCGGTGGATCCGTTCGCACGCTACGGCTGCGCAACTCGTCGTTGCCACGCCACCAACCCGCACGGCGCCAACAGCTCGCAGTACTCGATCTTCGCCGCCAAGCTGCTCTTCAACAACAGCCCGGCTGACGACGATGCCGAGTACCCCGACCTGGTTGTCGCGAACGGTAACGGCACCTACGGCGGCGACGATGCTGTCTACGACGCCCTTGGCGCCACCGACGCTTCGGTTCAGCGTTTCGCTGACAACAACGCTGGTGTCATCACGCTCTCCGGCAGCGACATTCTCATCAATGGCGCTCTCCCGGATGCCAACGAGACGCATGCGCTTGTCTCTGGTCTGACCTGCGGTCGTCCCTCCAACCCGGCGACGGGCGAGGACGAGTGCCACGCTGAGGCCTCGTACGCGATTGTGGACAAGGCCATCAAGGAGAACCGTAACCACGCAACGCTGATCACCGGCAACGACGGTAGCCTGCCCGCCTATCCCAACACCACGCAGGATCCGATCAACGGAAGCAACAACTTCTTCCGCACGGACAACACTGGTATAGAGGCTCCTGGCTTCGGCGGTAACGACAACCGCGACTCGAAGACCGGTCACGTTGCAGGTACGTTCGCGGCAGTACCGGCTGACGGCTCGTATGCTCCGATCGCAGGCTGCACCAGCTGCCACGATCAGACCGACTCGGCCAACACCGTTGCGGGCGGATTCACGTTCCCGCACGGTCAGACTCCGACCGGCGTCACGAACGCGACGGCCGCCGACGGATCCACCGGCACGATGGTGCGCTCGCGCATCTGGTCCGGCTGGAGCGGCGCTGTTGGTGCACAGAGAACGGTCACGACCAGCACCAGCAAGGCCTACGACGGTCAGTGCCTCAAGTGCCACCGCGACGGCGCTGGCGAGGGTATTGGTCTCACGAAGTAACACTGCTTGCAACGAGGGTCATCTCGACCTCGGCTACAAGGAGCCGGCTCCTCATGGAGCCGGCTCCTTCCATGTATCCCGACGCGCTCGCATCAGGTATGTTCAAGGTGCGAATTCTCGTCGCCGGATAGGCGTTGCTTAGGAAGGCTGTGGTATTCTGAAGCAGCACCGTGTGAACGCACTTCTGACCCTGCGTCGCGAGGCAATTTCCCGTGCAAAACGATAGCTCTCCAGGCCTGCGCCGGAGGATCATCTGGTCGGTAGCCGCCCTGATCGCCATCGTTGTGTTGGCGCTCGGTGTCTACAATGCCGTTGCCCTGCCGGGGTGCCGTTCATGCCATGACCGCGAGGACTTCCGCGCGGCGACGGCGTTAACGTCGCATGCTGATATCGATTGTCGTTCCTGCCACGTACCGGCGGGCTTCGCAGACCGGGCCGCGTACTCGCTGCGTCAGACATTCCACATGTTCGTGCCGCTCACCGGTGGCGCTGAGCGCGACGCTGCGGCTGTTCCGGACTCACGGTGTCTGACGTGCCATGCAGACGTGACCGGTGAGGTGACGACCTCCGGTGGTCTCCGAATCGCCCATGCTACATGCGCGGACGCTAGCAAGTGCTCCGATTGCCACTCGGCCACGGCACATGGAACGGCAACATCGTGGGTGCGCGTCTACGACATGGATACATGCCTCTCGTGTCACGTCTCAACGGAGCAGACGAACTGCGATCTGTGCCACGAGAGCCGACTCGCGTCGGGTCGGATCAAGTCGGGTACCTTCGCCATCGTCCATGGTTCTGAGTGGCGCTCCACACACGGGCTCGGGAACACCGCCACGTGTGGCGTGTGCCACCAGGAGAGCGACTGCGTGGAGTGCCATGGGCCCGGTCTGCCGCACGGCGCGCACTTCATCGAGGTCCACTCGGAGTACTCGGCCAAGAAGGGCGCCAAGTGCTCTGGGTGCCACGACACGTCGTTCTGCGACGGTTGTCACGGAACCCCGATGCCTCACGCCGCGAGCTTCACACAGACTCACGCCGAGGATGCCGCCGCACGACCCGCTCTCTGCGAACGTTGCCACGCGGAGCCGGACTGCAAGACCTGCCATGAGAAGCACGTGCATCCAGGTGGAGCCATCGGCGGCAACGGCACGCAAGGGGGTGGGAGCTAGTGGAGACCGTACCTGCTCGACTGGCTGATCTGCCTTCATACATCATCTACATCCTGTTCAACCCGGCCCTCAACCCGAAGGCCGCGCTCATCATCTACGCGGCGACTGGCGTATTGCTCCTGATCGTCCTCGCAATAGGCGTCGCACTCATCACCCGACTGCCGAAGGACCAGCGAGCCGCACTTGAGGATTCGCATGCTGACAGCGCTGAACCCGGCGAACCTGATGTCGGCGAGGTCGCCGAACAGCACCCGGAGGAAGCCGCTCCGGTCACGCCTCCGCCGACACGCAGGCCGAAGACACCTGCACCGCCCCTGAGCAAGCGCGCGCGCATCATCGTGGGGGTCGTGGTGGTCGTGGCCTTGGTCGCGATCTGGGGTATCGCGGGTTACACGACGTCGGATTCTGATGTGTGCAAGGGTTGCCACTGGCCCGCAGCGCAGCACGCGCAAGCAGTTGAGGGTGGCGATCCGCATGTGAGCGTCGCGTGCGTTTCATGCCACGAGTCCGGCGGTGTTGTCGGACGCTACTTCACGGCTGTCCCCGCCCGGGTGCTTCACTTCGCCATGAGCCAATCGGCAGAGGCACAGCCGAGAGAGTATGGGCGCGTCAGCGTCTCGGCCTGTTCGTCCTGCCACGAGCCTGCGCTCACGGGCGTGGTGGCCAATGAGGAGCGCGGTCTTCGCGTCTCGCATAGCGAGCCGCTCGCTGCATCCGCGGTATGTCTCGATTGCCACACGCTGAGCGCCGGCGTTGTCGGGACGCACAACGCGGGGATGGGTCCGTGCCTGCGCTGCCACGATTCGAAGCAGGCCTCGGCCACGTGCGAGACCTGTCACGACGAGAAGGCCGCGTCCGCCGCTCGGGCTCGGACAGCGTCGTTCTCAAACGCCCAGATCAAGGACGTTTCGTGCGGCGGTTGTCACAACGAGAAGAAGGAATGCGACGGGTGTCACGGCCTGCGCATGCCGCACACCACCGAGTTCAAGATGTACGCCCACGCTCGGGCCGGCGCAGTCGACTTCTGGTACAACGGGGGCAAGACATGCGCCCGGTGTCACACGGCAACGCGACGTCCGTGCCAGAAGTGTCACGGCGCGGTCATGGGTCGCGCTCATGGCACGAACGCCTGGCTCGGCGCAACGCATCAGTCGGCCAAGGAATCGTCGTGCGACGGTTGTCACGGGCTGTACGCATACTCCGCGACGCGCGACTTCTGTGCGGACATCTGTCACACGCCCGCGGCGATCGAGGCGAGCCCGCGCTAGTTGTGGGGTCGCAGAATCGCGCACTTGGTTGCCATATCCTCCCTGTTTATCAGGTTGCTTAAACACTCGTTTGTCGCGTAACGTAACAAGTTGGTAGCATTCAACTGTGCGCCGAACATCGGTTAGCCGGGTCCGGTGTTGCAGTACAATCTAGATGACGAATGATTCTTGACCCTTTATGGAATGGCGCCTGAAGGGCGGTTCGGAATGGTCGAAGCACCTGCGCTCGTGGTCACAGACGTGCAGAAGTCATACGGCGGAGTCGTCGTTCTGCACCCGACCTCCTTCTCGGTAGCCGCGGGACACGTCACCGCGCTCGCAGGCGAGAACGGCGCCGGCAAGTCGACCGTACTCAAGATCATCTCGGGTCAGGTCCGCCCCGATCAGGGCCTCGTATCCATCAATGGCGAGCCGCTTACGAGCAGCGACCCGAAGAGCGCGCGCCGCCTGGGCGTGGCCATCGTGCCGCAGGAACTCGCGCCGTACCCGGACCTCACCGTCTATGAGAACATCTTCGTGGGCCGCGAGATCCGTAGTCGCTTCGGCATGCTCGACCGATCTGCGATGGCGAAGCAAGCGCGCGAGATGCTCGATGTCTTCCAGTTGGACATCGATCCGCGCTGGCGCATGAGCCGTCTGTCCGTCGCGCTCACGCAGATCGTGGAGATCGCCAAGGCCACCACCTGGGGCGCCCGCGTGCTTCTTCTCGACGAGCCCACCTCGGCGATCCCAGACCACGAGGTCGGACGTCTCTACGACGTCATCCGTCAACTGCGCGAGCAGGGCGTCGCGATGATCTACACGACGCACCGGATGGCTGAGATCCAGGAGGTAGCTGACAGCGTTATCGTGCTCCGAGACGGCAAGCTTGTCTTCGAATCGGGCATCGAGGGCGCGAGCGAATCGACCATCGTCAAGGCCATGGTCGGTCGCGATATGGATGCACTCTTCCCGGACCAGGCGATGTCGACGGGTCCCGTGCGGTTGCAGGTGCAGGAGCTGCAAATCGGCAAGACGTGTCCGTGCGTGAGCTTCGAGGTCAAGCAGGGCGAGATCCTCGGTATCGGCGGGCTCGTGGGTGCAGGTCGTACCGAGATCATGGAGGCCATGTTCGGCGTCCGCCGGTCGAGCAGCGGCACTATCCTTCTTGACGGGCAGCCTGTTCGGCGTAATCACGCGGACAGCGCGATTCGCTCGGGAGTGTCGTTCGTACCGGAGGACCGCAAGGGTGCCGGACTTGTGCTCGAGCGCTCCGTTCTAGACAACGGCAGTCTGCCTCACCTGCGCACCTTCACGATCGCGGGTTGGATCCGGATGTTCGCGCGTCGCGCGGCCGTCGACAAGGCGACCAAGTCCGTGAATCTCAAGTCACGAGGACTTGGACAGTCCGTGGGCACCCTTTCTGGAGGAAACCAGCAGAAGGTGGTCGTGGCTCGGTGGCTCACACGGGAAGGTCGTGTACTTCTACTGGATGAACCGACGCGTGGTGTCGATGTCGGCGCCCGCGGCGAGATCTACACGATCATTCGCGATCTGGCTGCATCAGGGCTAGCGGTTGTCTTCATCAGTTCTGACATGACCGAGCTGATCGGTCTGTCCCATCGGGTGCTTGTTGCCCGTGCGGGCGAGATCGTCGGCGAGCTTGATCGAGCGGCGCTCGACAGACCGGATGCGCAGGAGCAGATCTTCAGACTTGCGAGTGGCCAGACGCATGACGAATCCAAGGCCGAGGCGTCCTGAGAAGCAAGGACCGCCAATGCGTTGGGCGGGCCTCGGTCCGCGGAATAATCGATAGCAGCAGTCTCGATGGTTGGGAGAGCAAGATGGCTCAGGGTTCTGACGCGGCAGTGCTGAAAGCAGATAAGGGCGAGTCGCGCTTTGACCGCACAAGTATGATCAACCTGCTGCTCAGGAACTTGATGGTCCTGGTCGTCCTCGGGGTTGCGGTCTATTTCAGCATCGCCCGTCCGCAGTTTGCGACGCTGCCGAACATGCGAACGATCCTGATCGCCGCGGCGCCGTTCGCGCTCATCGCACTCGGGCAGACACTCGTCATCCTTACCGGCGGCATCGACCTCTCAGTCGGTAGCGTCGTCGCACTGAGCGCCATGACCGGCGCGGCGCTTTCCGTTGGGCATCCCGAGCGGATGTGGCTGGCGGCCGGTATCGCGGTGATCGTCGGTCTGCTGGCCGGCCTGGTGAACGGCCTCGTCGTCGCGTACGTAAACGTGCCACCGTTCGTAGCCACGCTCGGTATGTTGAGTGTGGCATCGGGTTTGGCGTATGCGATCGGCAAGGGCGCTCCCATTAACGGCCTGCCGCGCGAGTGGGCGACGATCGCTAGCACCAAGGTGCTTACGTTGCAGGCGCCGGTGCTCGTGATGATCGCGGGCTTCCTGATACTTGCCATCGTCATGACCAGGACCTCCTTTGGCATGCGCATCTACGCTGTTGGCGGTAACAGGACTGCGGCCGAAGTAGCCGGCGTCAATGCCCGCCGCATTCTCACCAGCGTGTACGCGATCAGCGGTGCGCTTGCTGGCATGTCGGGAGTCATCCTCTCGTCGCGAGTCATCTCGGCGGCGCCGTATCTGGGCAAGGGGTATGAACTGAACGCTATCGCTGCGGTTGTCATCGGCGGCGCCAGCCTCAACGGCGGGCGCGGAACGATTTGGGGGACGTTGCTCGGCCTTCTGCTTATCCAGACGCTGAACAACGGCCTCGATATCTTGGTGGTTCCCTCGTACTGGCAGACGGTCATCAGCGGCACGCTCATCGTGTCGGCGGTTGCCGTGGATATGCTGGCGACGAGGCGTTCCAACAAGTAGTGGGTATCAATAGGTGGGTAATTCCAGTGCCGGTCTGCGGCTCTGGCGATTAGCAAAGGGAGGTAAGGTACATGGCGAGACGCAGGTCTGTACTTATGTTCGTGGCGGTTGCGTTGGTAGTCGCGTTCGCGTTCGGCTTGGCGGGTTGCGCTGCCAAGGACGACGGGGCCACGACTGACGGCGCAAAGAAGGTTCGTGTCGGTGTTACGGTCTACAACATGTCGTCCTTCATCACGCAGGGCAAGGAAGGCATGGAGGCCTACGCGGCAGCGAACAACATCGAGCTCCTCTGGAACTCGGCGAACAACGACGTGGCCACTCAGGCCAGCCAGGTCGAGTCGCTGATCAACCAGAAGGTCGATGCGATCATCATCGTTCCGGTTCAGGCTGATTCGCTTCAGCCGCAGCTGGAAGCAGCCAAGGAAGCCGGTATCCCGGTTCTGGCTGTCAACACCACGCTCTCGAACGAGGCCCTCATCACCTCTGCGGTGCTCCCGGATGACGTTGCAGCCGGCGCACAGGAAATGCAGATGATGGCCGACAAGCTCGGCGGCAAGGGCAACATCGTTATCCTGCAGGGCCCGCTGGGCTCCTCGCCGGAGCTTGACCGCACCAAGGGTATCCAGTCGGTTCTGGCCAACTATCCGGACATCAAGGTCCTCGCGATGGACACCGCCAACTGGGCGCGTGACGAAGCCGTCAACAAGACCAAGAACTGGATCTCCAGCTTCGGTGACGACATCAACGGTATCGTGGCCGAGAACGACGACATGGGCCTTGGCGCCGTCCAGGCGCTCAAGGAAGCCGGCAAGACCGTTCCGGTCGTCGGCATCGACGGTATCGAAGACGGTCTCCGCGCAGTTGAGAGCGGCGACTTCATCGGCTCCTCGCTGCAGCATGGTCGTGTCGAGCTGGCAGCCGGTCTTGCTGTCGCCCTCAAGGTCATCAATGGCGAGACCTATGAGAAGAACTACGTCTACACGATGCCTCCGATCACCCCGGAGAACGTCGACCAGTACGTCAAGAACGTCGTGACCGAGAAGGACGCTTTCCTCAAGACCCTTCCGGAACTCATCTCCAAGAACCTCGCATCAGGCGATATCGCGAACGAGAAGCTGTAACTGCGTGATCGGCGGGGGGCCGCTTCTTCTTTGCACGTAGTGCGGCTGTTCTTAGAGACGCACGTGGCTACCAATCTCCTCCTCGGCCGATGATCGAGTCGATCGCCGGGGTGCGATGACGGTTCACGCGTACGACCCTGCCCGCTGGGGGCGCCAGGGCTGCTGGATGACCTCCCACACGTGCTGCGGACGTAGCTCATTCGGTCTCGACGGAGGGAGAGTCATCCTATGACGCACCTGTACGATGATCCCGCGACGTTCATGGAGGACATGGTCGCTGGCTTCGCGAAACTGTATCCCCAGTACGTGACGCCCGTTTCCGGTGGCGTTGTTCGATCGGTTGAACCCAAAGACGGAAAAGTCGCGGTTGTTGTCGGGGGAGGCTCGGGACACTATCCGGCCTTCTGTGGAGTCGTTGGTGAGGGATTCGCGGATGGCGCGGTCATCGGCAACATCTTCACGTCACCGTCAGCAGACGATGCATATAACGTCGCGAAGGCCGCCTCGGCCGGAGGCGGCGTCTTGTTTATCACCGGCAATTACGCAGGTGACGTGCTGAACTTCAACCAGGCAACCGCGCGTCTGCGCGATGAGGGCATGGACGTTCTCACGCTCTATGTCACCGATGACGTTGCGAGCGCGCCCCGCGTCGACGAAGCGAAGCGACGTGGCATCGCGGGCGACTTCACGGTGTTCAAGGTCGCGGGTGCCGCCGGCGACGCTGGCTACTCCCTTGCAGAGGTGGAGCGCGTTGCGCGTCACGCCAATGCACTGACGCGTACGCTTGGCGTCGCATTCGCGGGCTGCACGCTGCCGGGAGCTCACAAGCCGCTTTTCACGGTGCCGGAAGGCAAGATGGGTCTCGGCCTTGGCATTCATGGCGAGCCCGGTATTAGGGATGAGGACCTGCCGACCGCAGCTGGCCTCGCGAAGATTCTCGTGGACGGCGCTGCAGAGGAATTGCCGACCGAGTACGGCAACAAGGTCGCCGTCATACTGAACGGCCTCGGCGCCACCAAGTACGAGGAGCTCTTCGTGGTCTGGAAGTCCGTCGCGGCGCTGCTCGAAGAGCGCGGCTACGAGATCGTGGACCCGGAGGTGGGTGAGCTCGTCACCAGCCTCGACATGGCCGGCTGCTCGCTCACGCTCATGGCGCTCGATGAGGAGCTTGAAGGCTTCTGGCGCGCTCCCGCTGATACCCCCGCATTCAAGAAGGGGACCGTTGGAAGCGCACCCGGCGCATCTGCGCATCGCCGCGAGATCAAGGCAAGCGTTGCACCTGAAGAAGCAACGGGGCCGCTCGTGGCGAGCGACGCCGCACGCGCGTGCGGCGTTCGTGCGCTCGCTGCGCTGGAGAGCATTCGTTCGGCGATGGTTGCGGCGGAAGATGAGCTTGGGCGCATCGACGCTGTCGCTGGCGACGGCGACCACGGTCGCGGCATGGTGAAGGGGATCACGGCCGCTGCTGAGGCTGCCGCGGGTATCGACGCTCGCGAGGGCGGCGTCGGTTCGCTGCTCAAGGCGGCCGGCGACTCCTGGGCGTCAAAGGCAGGCGGCACCTCGGGCGTGCTCTGGGGTGCGGCTGTTGCCAAGGTCGGCGCCCGGCTCGGCGATGATGCCGAGACGATCTCGGCGCTCGACGTGGCCGAGGCGATGCGCGCGGGTCTGGACACGATCACCACGATGGGCGGCGCCAAGGTCGGCGACAAGACAATGCTGGACTCGATGGTTCCCTTCGTGGAGACGCTTGAGGCCGCGGTCGGCGCCGGCGATCCGCTCACGCTTGCATGGGACAAGGCATCTGCCGCCGCGAAGAAGGCGGCCGATGAGACAGCACCGCTTCGGCCGATGATCGGTCGGGCGCGTCCGCTCGCGGACAAGAGCGTCGGAACGCCGGATGCCGGCGCGATCTCCTTCGCGATGGCCATGGCGGCTGTCGGCGACGTGCTTCGCGCGGGCTGACAGCGCGACAGAACCGAATGATTGGAGAGCAGATGGAGACGTCGAACACACAGGGTGCGGGCTGGCGGGTCGTTGTTGGATGCGACGATGCCGGGCTGGACTACAAAGAACAGATCAAGGCCGACTTCCTCGGCGATGAGCGCGTCGTCGAAGTGATCGACGTTGGCGTGCACAGGGATGAGCACACGCCGTATCCAAGCGTAGCGATCGCCCTTGCACGGATGATCGCCGACGGGAAGGCGGACCGCGGGCTTCTCATCTGTGGCACCGGTCTCGGCATGGCGATAAGTGCGAACAAGGTACGTGGCATTCGTGCTGTCACCGCTCACGACTGCTACTCGGTCGAGCGGTCCGTCCTGAGCAACAACGCACAGGTGCTCTGCATGGGCCAGCGGGTCGTCGGGCTGGAGCTTGCCCGTCGCCTGGCAAGTGAATGGCTCGGCTATCGGTTCGACACGAGCTCGGCCTCGGCGGCCAAGGTCGCGGTTATTGACGCCTATGAGACCCAGTCGGCGGAGTGATCCGCTGAAAGGAGACAGTTGTGAGCGACGCACCGACCTCGATCGACCTGACCTTCTCTCTGAAAGACAAGATCGCCGTGGTGACCGGCGGCGCATCCGGCATCGGCAAAGCGATCGCGCAGGCGTACCACGACAAGGGCGCAAAGGTCGTGCTCGTGGACCTCAAGCTTGACGCTGCCAAGGCCGAGGCCGCGAACATCGGCCCGGACGTACTCGCGTACGGTTGTGACGTCTCGGACTTCGCCTCCGTGCAGTCCGCCGTTGCGGCGATCGTCGCCGATACCGGCCGGATCGACATCCTCGTGAACAGCGCCGGCATCGTCGCACTCGCACCTGCCGAGGAGCTCACGCTCGACGCGTGGAACATGACGATCAACGTGAACCTGAGTGGCTCGTTCTTCATGGCGCAGACGGTTGGCAAGGTCATGCTTGCCGCCGGCTACGGGCGCATCATCAACCTCGCATCGCAGGCAGGCTCGGTCGCACTCGACCAGCACGTCGCCTACTGCACCTCGAAGTTCGGCGTTATCGGGCTGACCAAGGTGCTCGCATCCGAGTGGGCGGGACGCGGCGTGAACTGCAACTGCATCTCGCCGACGGTCGTGCTTACAGACCTGGGCAAGAAGGCATGGGAAGGCCCCAAGGGCGAGGCACTCAAGAAGCTCATCCCGACGGGTCGTTTCGCCATTCCCGAGGAGATCGCCGCAGCGGCCGTCTTCCTCGCATCGGGCGGCGCCGACATGATCAACGGCGCGGACCTGCTGATCGATGGCGGCTACACCATCCGGTAGACGTGCTGTACACGACAACGGGCCCGGGAGCACATCGCTCCCGGGCCCGTTGTGGTTGCGGCGGTCTGACGGGCTACGCGATCACGCCGAGCGCGCGGCCCACACGCGTGAACGCTGCGACCGCAGCGTCGAGCTGCTCGTCGGTGTGCGCCGCCGAGACCTGCACCCGTATGCGCGCGGCTCCCTTCGGCACAACCGGGTAGCTGAAGCCGATCACGTAGATGCCCTCGGCAAGGAGCGCCTCGGCCATACGGTGGGCGAGCGCCTCATCGGCGAGCATCACCGGTACGATCGGGTGCGTGCCCGGTCGGATGTCGAACCCGGCGGCCGTCATGCGCTCGCGGAACGAGAGCGCGCTCGCTTCCAGGCGGTCGCGTAGCGCGGTCGTCTCGGAAAGCAGCTCGAGCACGGCCACGGTTGTCGCGGCTATCACGGGCGCCACGGTGTTGGAGAACAGGTACGGCCGGCTCTTCTGGCGCAGCCACTCCACAATCTCGGCGCGGCCGGAGAGGCAACCGCCCGACGCGCCGCCGAGCGCCTTGCCGAACGTCGTGGTGATCACGTCCACGCGGTCCTGCACGCCGCAGAGTTCGGGCGTGCCTCGGCCGGTGGCGCCCACGAAGCCGGTGGCGTGCGAGTCATCGACCATGACGAGCGCATCGTACTCGTCGGCGAGGTCGCAGATCGCAGCGAGCGGCGCGATGTCGCCGTCCATCGAGAAGACGCCGTCGGTCGCGATCACGCGGTAGCGGGCATCGCGCGCGTCCTCGAGCTTGGCGCGCAGATCGGCCATGTCGGCGTGTGCGTAGATGTGGCGCTTCGCCTTGGTGAGCCGCACGCCGTCGATGACCGAGGCGTGGTTGAGCGCATCGGCGATGATGGCGTCTTCCGGCCCGAAGAACGGCTCGAAGAAGCCGCCGTTGGCGTCGAACGCCGATGAGTACAGGATCGTGTCCTCCATGCCGAGGAACGCGCTCAGGCGCGTCTCCAGCTCCTTGTGGACTTCCATCGTGCCGCAGATGAAGCGCACCGAGGAGGTTCCGAAACCCCAACGCTCAAGCGCCGCCTGCGCTGCCGCGTTCACACGCGGGTCGTTCGCCAGGCCGAGGTAGTTGTTCGCGCAGAAGTTGACGACCTCGCGCTCTGCGCCGTCTGGTGTGGCGACGCGGATCACCGGTCCTTGCGGCGACAGGATGACGCGCTCGCTCTTGTAGAGGCTGGCAGCCCGCAACGCGTCGATCTCGGCGCGAAGGTTCGCTCGCATGCTTCCGAACATCACAGACCTCCCAGGTCTAAGACGACCTTGCCGCTCTGACCGCTGATCATCGCCTCGAAGCCGGCTTCATACTCAAGGAACGGCAGCTCGTGTGTGATCACCGGCGCGATGTCGAGGCCGCTTTGCAGCATGGTCTGCATCTTGTACCAGGTCTCCCATATCTCGCGCCCGTAGATGCCCTTGATGGTGAGCCCGCGGAAGACGACCTCGTCCCAGTCGATCGCGACAGGTCCCGGCGCGATGCCGAGGAGCGCGATGCGCCCGCCGTTGTGCATGGACTCCAGCATGGACTCGAAGGCGGTGCCGTTGCCGCTCATCTCAAGACCGACATCGAAGCCGATCATGCCGAGGTCGTGCATAACGTCCGCGATCGTCTCCCGGCGCACGTTCACGGCTCGCGTGGCGCCCATCTTGGCGGCGAGGTCGAGGCGGTAGTCGTTTACGTCGGTGATGACGACGTTGCGCGCGCCAACGTGCTTGGCGATGGCGACGGCCATGATGCCGATAGGGCCGGCACCCGTGATGAGCACGTCTTCACCGACGAGGTCGAACGAGAGCGTCGCGTGCGTCGCGTTGCCGAACGGGTCGAAGATCGCGGCGATGCGCGACGGGATGCTGTCGGCGACGTGCCACGCGTTCGTTGCGGGGATGGCGAGGTACTCGGCGAAACAGCCGTCGCGGTTCACGCCGACGCCGACCGTGCAGGTGCACAGGTGTCGTCGTCCTGCGCGGCAGCTGCGACAGACGCCGCACACGATGTGCCCTTCGCCCGAGACGCGCTGCCCGACCTCGAAACCGGTGACGCCGTCGCCGACCTCGGCCACATGGCCCACGAACTCATGCCCCAGGACCTGCGGCGGGTCGATGGTCCTCTGCGCCCACGCGTTCCACTCGTAGATGTGGACGTCGGTGCCGCAGATGGCGACCTTCTCGATCCTGATGAGCAGCTCGCCTGGTCCGATCGTGGGGACCGGAACCTCTACGAGCGATACGCCGGGGGCGGCCGAGGTCTTCGCGATCGCCTTCATCGTACGTTCCATCGCAGCGCGCCAATCTGCCGAGGTGTGTGCTGTCTGCACCACGATACCCCACGATGGCGCCCGTTGGGTCGAGCGCCTGAGTGGCAGAACGCTGTCCTAGATCTTGGGGAAGTCGTTGGCGTTCACATCGGATGTGGGCACGCCCGCTCCTCCGGATGCACCGAAGGTGTACGTGAAGATCGTGTACTGTGAGCTGCTGCTGGTGTACTTGCTGTCGGTTTCGAAGCGGCCATAGCCGACTCTGTCGGTGAACTGCTTGCGGAAGCTGCACCAATTGGCACCGTATGCATACAGCACCGAGTATGTCCCGCTCTTGATGCCCTTGACCGTGGTCGAGCTCTTGGATTTCACGTAGACGCTCAGGAGTGCGGGTTTGCCCTCGCCGGGAGCAGTCAGAACAACGAGGTAGTCGTCGGCGAAGTTGTTGATGATCTTCATCTGGTTGGAGCCGCCGGTCAGCTTGTTGACGAACACCTTGCCATTTCCGGGGCGCTCTATCTTGTAGACGGCGAGGTCGGCGGTGACGCCGTTGACTGCGATCTCGCGGTCGCCTGCACCATCGATGCTGATGTCGAATGACTCCTCAGTCGTCGACCCGCCTTCAACGAAGACACTCCGATCCGCGAGTGATGCACCGTCGAGCGTCACGCTCAAGTTGTAGTCGCCGCCGGTCTCGCCGGCGTTTGTCACGCTCACTCGCACTGTTGCGTTGGAGCTCTTGGCGATGTCCAGCGGGTTCGGGGTGACGTTCACGGACTCGACCGTGAAGTCCGACAGCGTCTTGACCCAGAGCTCTCCGGCAAGGCCGTCCCAATCCGCCAACACCAGGTCATATGTGCCGGGAGGGAGGTCGGGTATGGAGATCTCAACGCGCTGGTTCTCGCCAGCTGCCAGTTTGACTGTCTTCGTTTGGACGGGCTGTTCGTCGATGAGGACAGTGAGGTCGCAATCGCCGCCGAGCAGTCCCTTGTTGGCAAGATCCACGGAGACCACGGCATCCTCGCCGCTTGTGATCGACTCGGGCACGTCGAATGCGCTTGCCACGAAATCGGGCCTCGGGAAGAACACGACCACGAGCGCGATGACCACGAGCACCCCGACCGCCGCCAGAATCCACTTCAAGGGTGACCTCTTGGGGCGGCTTGCCACGGGAGGCTGGACCGGGATGGGTGCCGCGATGGGAGGCGCCACGGGCGGCTGCACCGGGATGGGCGCCACGATGGGAGGCGCCACGGGCTGCTGCACCGGGATGGGTGCCGCCACCGGTGGTTCCACAGGAATCGGCGTCTCGTACACGTTCACGATCTCGCTGGCGGGATGGCCACAGTAGCCGCCCCCTTCAGGTGTGAGCCAGACGTTCTGTCCGCACTGGCGACAGAAGCCGGCTCTGGCCGTGTCAGGCATGATTCCCCCCTTGCGTACGTGCGCCCTCCCTGTGGGGCCTCACTTCTGGCGCTACCCACTTCTCGGGGACGCAAAACACTCCGCGCTACGCGCAGACCGGGACACCTGCCCCGATCTCCCACACAGCGCCCCACGTGTCACCGCCGCCACCACTCATGCCTACCGTCGCCCGGGGTGTCCTCTGCGACCGCTCAGCAGCGCCCACGCGAGCGGTACTGCCGAGGCTCCCATCATGCCGGTTCCGAGCCCCGGATCGGTGCTGTAGAGGATGGCGCCGGCGATCAGCAGCGCCGAGAACACAAGTGCTCCGGTGATCCTGCTGACCGAGCGCTCGAGCCGCCGTATGCGCAGCTCGAGCATCGGCGTCTGCACATTGAGCTCGCCGCGCTCGATGGTCGTGAGCACGCGGTCGGCGCGTGCCGGCAGGCCGATGAGCGTCTGGACGATCTTGGTACCCTCGGCAAGGATCGTGTCCCATGTCGAGCCGCCTTCGTCGGAGACGAGCTTTGTCGCGTACGGCGCCATCGAGCCCCACAGGTTGAACTCGGGATCGAGCCCGCTACACATGCCGGACAGCACGGCGATCGAGCGTCCGAGCAGCAGCAGGTTCTCGGGCAGCTGGAAGGGGAGGTTGAGCATCAGTTCGCGGAACTGCAGGCCGAAGCGCATCATCTCGGCGTGATCGATCTCGCGCAGCTCGCCCATGCTCATGCCGCCGAAGCGCTCGAACACCTGGATGCTCGCCATCTCGATGAGCTTGAGATCCGCGCTCGGCAGGAGCACGCCGAGTGTCTTGAACGCTTTCACCAGGCGAGCACCGTCTTGCAGACCGACCGCGATGACCGCTTCGCGCAGGCCGGAGCGCAGGTTCTCGGGCACGCGACCCACCATGCCGAAGTCGACGAACGTGAGCTGCCAGTTGCGGTGACCTTCGGCGTCGGTGCCCTCAAGCGGCGTGACGAACAGGTTGCCGGGATGCGGGTCGGCGTGGAAGAAGCCGTCCTCGAAGATCTGCTGCATGTATGTGTCCACGAGCACCTTCGCCACCTGCGAGCGGTCGATCCCGGCCGCCGAGATGGCCTCGTAGTCGCCAAGCTTGATCGCCGAGACGTCCTCGAGCGTGAGCACGCGACGTGTGGTGAGCTCCCATGCGACGCGCGGCACGTGCACGCGCGGGTCGTCCGCGAAGTTCTCGGCGAACGCCTCGGCGTTACTGGCCTCGGCAAGGTAGTCGACCTCGGCGCGCGTTGTGGTGGCGAACTCCTCGAGGAGCGCGCTCACGTCCACGCGGTCGGCGATCGGCCGGTAGCGCTGGAGCCAGCGACCCACGCGGCGCAATGCGGACAGGTCGACCTCGATGACCTGCTCGATGTGGGGACGCTGCACCTTCACGACGACCTCGGCGAAGCCCATCTCGGCGGCGTCGCTCTCGCGCAGGCATGCGCGGTGCGCCTGCCCGAGTGAAGCGGCGGCCAGCGGGTTCTCGTCGAAGGATGCGTAGTGCTCCGAGAGCGGCGAGCCCAGCTCCGCCTCGGCAAGCGCGCGGATTGCCTCGAAGCTCTCGGCGGGGACCTCGTCTTGCAGGCCAGCGAGCTCGTCGGTGATCTCCGGCGGCAGAACGTCCAGCCGTGCCGAGAGGAACTGCCCCACCTTGATCATGAGGCCGCCCATCCTGATGGCGAGCGCCCGGAAGCGCACCGCCGTCTGGCGGCTGCGCTCCGAGCGGTTTCGGCGTGCCACGCCACCCAGGCCGATGCGACGGGCGACGATCTCCCAGAATATGAAGCCGAGCGTCACCCGGCCGAAGAAGAACACGATGCGCCAATAGCGAGCGCGCAGTTGCGACGCTTTCATGGGTCCTCCGCTTGCCTGTTCAGTGCGGCCTGGAGCGGCTGTGGGCGGGACTAGTCCTCGGCGAGTATGGTGTAGAGCTTCTTGCGAGCGTCGTTCAGGATCTCCAACGCGGCAGTACGCTGCTCGGTGGTGCCGTTCTTGCCGATCTGGAAGACGACGTGCAGCAACTTGCCCGCCGACTGGCGGTAGTCGCCGAAGCCTGAGTCGTCCTGCGCTGCATCTTCCCAGGGAGCGGGCTGATCGGCGGTCTTGGCGACTTCGGCCAGGCCGGCCTCGGTGAGACTGAAGACCTTCTTACCCGCAGTCTCCTCGGCGGAGACGAGGCCCTCGTCCGCGAGCATCTGAAGCGCGGGGTAGACGGAACCCGGGCTTGGGCTCCAGGCGCCGCCGCTTCTGGCGGAGAGCTCCTGGATCATCTGGTAGCCGTGCATGGGGGACTCGGCGAGCAGGCGCAGAATGGCCGAGCGGATATCGCCGCGACGGGCGCGCATGCCACCGAAGCCGCCGAAGCCGGGGTGTCCGGGCATGCCGAACGGGCCGCGTATGCCGTCCTTGCCGAACGGTCCGTGGTGGAAGTGAGCGCCACGGCCATACGAGTCGTCGGTGCTGTGTGAGTGATGCATCTGCGTTCCTTTCGTTACGGGGTAACGCGATATATCGCTACCTGTCGCAATAGGTAGCGAGGAGCGTGCCAGATCGATGTGTTTCTTCTTGTTAGACGCTGAGGTCGCGCGCCGAGTAGAAGCGATACGTCCCGAGCACGGCCAGGGCGACGATTCCCACTGACAGCGCGACATACACCGGGTCGAGCCGGCCATCGGCCATGAGAACCGCGGCGTCGTAGTACTTGAACGGTGAGAGGTACTTCAGGAACTGGAGATTCTCGCTCATGTTCACGAGGTATGAGACGAGGAACGCGGTGAACATGATGGACATCGCGATAGAAGGAGCGGCCTTCGGCTTTCGGATGACGCCGGCGACTGCCGTGCCGATCGTGAAGAAGATGAGCTGCATCAGGAAGAGGCCCATCATGAGAATCCGTATGTCGGCGCCCACGGATTCGCCCTGACCGAAGAGATTCACGAAGTAGAAGGACGACAGCAGCGTCGCGAGGTTGAAGATGACCAACATCGTGAGCCCGGCGAGCAGCTTCGAGGTCAGCGCGTGGTTCCGGGACACGGGTTTCGCGTACAGGAACTCGGACGTCCTGTCGCGCTCCTCTTTGGAGACCAGGTGCGAGCCGAGCAATGCCGCGTGTATCGCGGCCATCAGGCCGATGTAGAGGAAGAGCACGCCGTAGAAGCCGCTCGCCTTCGTCAGGTCGAAGCCTGTCATACCGAAGACGGTCAGCACTGCCTTCGGCATGCCGGCCATCATCTCTTGGACAGATACGCCAGCGGCCTGGTACGCGTCGTACTTCGCCATGCCGGAAGCAACAAGGCCAACCATGCCGATGCACCACCAGATCAAGCCGGTGCGGTGCGCTTTCATTTCGCGAAGATAGATGTTCATACGCTCCACCTATGCCGAGGCGCGGACGTCCTTCTTGATGTAGATTACGTAGCTTGCCGCGATGGCGACGATAATGATCGCGGCTTCGAGAGCGATGAACTTACCCTCGAGTCCTACGTTCTTGATGATGTAGGCCGTGTCGTAGAACTTGAACGGCGACATATAGCGGACCTTGTCGTTGCCCAGTACGTCGCCTAGTGTGCCGACGATGTAGAGCGTGAAGACGGCGGGCATCGACACGGCGATCACGGACTTTATCTTCGGGATGAGTACGGCGAAGAGCGCTCCGAGCGCCAGGAAGACCAGCTGCACGAGAAACATCGTGGATGCCAGCAGCAGGAGCGTTCCGATCGCGAACGTCTCGGTCGCGACCATGAGCGCCGCCAGGTACGAGACTCCGCAGAAGACCACGTTCGTGATCACGATGATGGTGAACGCGGCAGCAAGCTTCGCCGAGACCACCCGACCGCGGGTCATCGGCTTGGAGAGCAGGAAGTCCGCGGTCTTGCCGGCGACCTCCTTCGAGATGATCCCGGTTCCGAGGTTCATCGCTTGAATCGCACCGGCGAGGATCGCGAAGTTGAGCAGGTAGCCGTAGAAGCCGTAGATCGTGAAGAAGTCGGAGAGCGAGATGTTGAGCGCGGTCCTCAGGGCCTCAGGGAACTGCCCGAGCACCTGTTTGGTGGCAGCAACATCACTGGTGAATGCTGGATACAGCGCCATGAAGACGATGAGGATTGCCGAGAGCGAGGCGCACCAGATGATCGTCGACTTCCGATAAGCGCTTAGCTCTCGGAGGAAGACGTTCACTGCTCGTCCTCCTTCTTGTAGTAGTGCATGAAGATCTCCTCGAGGTCCGGCTCCTCGACCAGGAAGTCGACGAGGTCCTGCTCGGCGAGCATCTTCGTTATCTCGTTTACGCGGCCACGGTACAGGAAGCTCACGGAGTGGTTCGTTATTGCGAGGTCGCTCACGCCATCTACGGCGAAGGCAGACGCGACGGGCGTCTCGACCAGCTCGAGCTTGAAGCGCTTTGTGCTGTTCTCGAGCAACGTCTTGATTTGCTCCACCTTGATGATCGAGCCATCCTTGATGATGGCCACCCGGTCGCAGAGCTTCTGCACCTCGGAGAGGATGTGTGACGAGAACAAGATCGTGGCACCCTTGGCGTTCTCCTCCTTGAGCAGGTGGAAGAACTGCTGCTGGATGAGCGGGTCGAGCCCGCCGGTCGGTTCGTCCAGGATGATGAGCTTCGGTTCGTGCGCGAGCCCCTGGATGATGCCGACCTTCTTCTTGTTGCCGTACGACAGGTCGTCGATCTTCTTCTTGAGATCCAGGTCGAACAGCTCGGCGAGGCTCTTGATACGTGCCTCGATGGCCGTGCGGTCCTTCCTGTAGAAGCTTGCCGAGTATCTCAGCAGGTCGATCACGCGCATGTCGTCGTAGTAGAAGACTTCCGAGGGAAGATAGCCGACTTCCTGGCGGATCTCCGGCCCGGACGCGGTGACATCTTTCCCGAAGATGGTCGCTGAGCCGCTCGTTGGGTGGATCAGGCCAAGCAGCGTCCGGATGGTCGTGGACTTCCCGGCGCCGTTGGGTCCGATGAAGCCGTAGATCTCGCCTTCGGCTACGGTCATATCGACATCGATGATGCCCCTGGACTTGCCGTAGTACTTGGTCAGCTTCGTGGTCTCGATCACGTTCATATGTGCTCCATTGATCTCGCCCCGCACACACCGGTCATGACTAGTATGTTCCAAACTGCGACAGGATGGGACACCCCGCGGCTGGGAAGTGGCGGACGCTCGCGCGGTGTCTCGCGCTCGCGGTGCGTCAAGACCGTCGCCTGTTCGATTGCGGTTGACTCCCATCCTCGTTCGCCGTAGCCTCAAGCCTGACTGAACGGCCAGTCAGGGAGGCACACACATGACCGCGGCACCCGCGACCAGCAGCAAGGATCGTATACTCCGCTCGGCGCTGGAGCTCTTCTCGGAGAAGGGGTTCAGCAGCACTTCAGTGCAGGAGATCGCTACGAAGGCGCACGTGAGCAAGGCGCTCGTGCACTACATCTTCACCACCAAAGAGGCGATTCTTATGGAGCTGCTGGCGGACTTCAAAGAGGATCTTGCCGGCGCGTTCACCCGCATCTACACCAAGGCAGATTGCGATCGGTACTACGGCTGTTGGGACACCGATGAGATCCAGCAGGGCCTTGACTTCTTCATCGAGAATCGCCAGCTGTGGATCGTGCTGGTGCTTGAGTCGCTGAAGTCGACCTCGGGCAAGGAGAATCTCATCGACGTATGGGGCGAGCTGAACGTCCGTACGCGGAAGAAGATGCTCACGGACCGTGGCTTCACCTTGGAGGGCGAACTCACAAAGGACATCGTCGATTTCTTCTTCATCTTCGTGCCCACGATGATGTTCGCTGTCTTCAAAGACGAATGGACCGCGCTGCAGGGCGGCAGTAGTGAGGAGGAGATCGCCGAGAGCTTCACCGACATCCTGAATACGCTGTATGCGGCGTTCCTGCGCGAAAACACGCGGGCGGAGTTGCTCAAACACATGATCGCTGCGCAGGAAGAGGAACGGAAGCGGGTGGCTCGTGAGCTCCACGATGAAACGAGTCAGGCGCTCACCGCACTGATGCTCGCACTCGACACCGCTGTTCTCGCGCTAGACGCCGGTCACGATGACGTACCGGAGCGCCTAGCCGGCGCGCGGGCAATCGCGGACAACCTGCTTGAGGATGTGCAGCGCCTTGTCACCGACCTGCGGCCGAGCATGCTCGACGACCTCGGCCTGGTCGCCGCCATCGCCTGGTACGGCGAGCAGCGCTTGGAGCCTGTGGGCGTTGAGCTGCGGCTCGAAGGAGATGGCCTCGAGTGCCGGCTCCCGGCACCCGTCGAGACCGCGCTCTTCCGCATAGTCCAGGAGGCGCTCACCAACGTCGTGAGGTACGCCGAGGCGCGCACGGTCGTCGTGAGGCTCGACATCGGTCAGAAAGAGCTGGTGCTGAAGATCAGCGACGACGGGCGTGGCATCGATCCCAAGCGACTAGAGAGCAAGTCGTTCCGGAGCGCATCGCTCGGCCTGCGCGGCATGCAGGAGCGCGTGGGCATCTTGGACGGAGAGTTTGCGTTGGAGACAGGCGTGGGCGAGGGCGTTACTATCACAGCGCGAATCCCGGTGTCGTGGATCGTGGTGCCCGAATGAACACGATACGCGTCGCTCTGGTCGACGATCATGCGATTCTTCGCGAGGGACTTCGCGCGCTGCTGACATACTACGATGACATCGAGGTCGTTGGTGAAGCAGCAGACGGTGACCAGGCGATCGCGCTTGTACGGGACACGTGCCCCCATATCGTGATCATGGATATCGCTATGCCGCGTATGAGCGGCATAGAGGCCACCGGCAAGGTTCTGGAGTGCTTCCCCGACGTGCGCGTCCTTGTTCTCACACAGCATGACAACTGGCGCTATGTGGTTGAACTCATGCATGCGGGCGCGTCCGGCTACGTTATGAAGCGTTCGGTGGGCTCTGAGCTGATTACGGCGCTGCGCGCGGTCGCCGCAGGCGAGACGTTCATCGACCCGGTGATGGCCTCTTCGGTCGTGCGCGAACTGAGCGCGCACGACGGCGACGCCGACGGAGGCCCGTCGGCGCTCACAGCCCGCGAGCGGCAGATCCTTGCGCTCATCGGCGACGGCAAGTCGGGCCCGCAGATCGCAGCCAAGCTTTTCCTGAGCCTGAAGACGGTCTCGTGGCACCGGACCAACATCATGACGAAGCTCGATCTGCATTCCACTGCCGCGCTTGTGCGCTACGCACTGGAGAAGGGTCTCACTCCCGAGCCTGAATGACACCGCTGCACGCAGACACCGCGTAGGTCTGGGCTCCGGCTTTGCGCCGGGGCCCTTCGCATTCCCCGGGTCTTCGCCCTGGATGACCAGCGCGTTCGGTGGGTCAAAAGACAGACTTAACGCCTGTTCGCCTGGGGTGTCGGTCGTTCCATGCTTGACGGTGGGTGGACCGATTCTCGTATGCGGATTGGAGTGGAACATGAGTCAACTGAGATTGAATCGCGGTTCGTCAATCGTCGGGGTCGGATGCACGGAGTTCGGCAACATGCTGGAGACCCCCGGCATCAAAGGCCTCTGCACGGAGGAGCTGGCAGTGAAGGCCGCCTTCGAGGCACTCGACGATTCCGGTCTCGAGCCCAAAGACATCGACGCCTTCTTCATCGGCGGCGTGCAGATGTCTACGGCGCACATGTTCGCGCATTACTCGCGTATGTGTGACTGGCTTGGTTTACAGCGCAAGCCGGGGCTTCACTTCGAGACGGCATGCTCAACGACCAACACGGGCGCCGGCCTCGCGGCTATGGCGATCGGGTCGGGTCGTTGGGACAACATCCTCGTGGTGGGCGTGGACTCGATCCTGTCACACCCTGTCGACAATCCACCGGAGCGCGTTCCCCAAGATGCTGGCGAGCTCTGGACGACGACCGACTACGGCGCAGACCAGGAGTACGCAGTGCCGCACGGCTGGGATATCGCACCCGGATACGGCGCGTTCCCGACCCTCGCGTACGCCCAGCGATACGGCCTCACACTGGCACAGATGGACGAGATCATGTTCAACATGCACATGACGGTCCGCCGCCAGGCCGTGCTCGAGCCCAAGGCGTTCATCAAGCAGGACCTCCCGACACTTGCGGCGAGCGTAGGTATCCCGGATCCGTGGGAGTTCTGGAACTCGCAGTACAACCCGTACGCTGCATGGCCCACGCGAGCCCTGTCCTGCCTCAACCCGTGCGACGGCGCCTCGGCATATGTCGTGACTCCCGCCGACAAGGCCAAGCAATACACGGACACGCCGATCGACATCCTTGGCTTCGATTGGGCGGCATACAACGGTCTGGCCGACAAAGACCCGCTCAATTGGGACGTCGATCGACTGCCCTTCGAGGGCGCATACAAGATGGCCGGCATCGCCCCTGCGGACATCGACTATCTGAGCGTGCATGACTGCATGCAGATCTACCAGTTGGTTCTGGCCGAGGTGGCTGGCTATCTGGAGAAGGGTCAGGGCTACAAGGCCTTCCTCGAGCGCCGGACCGGCTCGGACGGCGACAAACCGATCTGCACGCATGGCGGCAAGCACGGCAAGGGTCACGCATTCGGAGCGTCCGGCGGTTCGGACATCTACGAAGCCGTCAAGCAGATGAAGGGCGCGGCTGGAGCCCGGCAGATCGCGAAGCAGCCGGCAATCTCGGTCGTTCACAACGCCGGTTACTGCATGCACACCGCGGTGACGGTGCTGGGGCGGCGTGATTAGCAATGTGCAGGGGCTATCAAGCGTTCTGTGATGCTGGGCGCGCCATTGATGGCGCTTCTCGAAAGGGAGGATTCCGTATGTCTGGTGAATCGATCGTACGCACGTTCTACGCGGCGCTTGGCGAGGGCAAGATCCTCGGAACCAAGTGCGGCGAATGCGGTTCGTACAGCTTCCCGCCTAAGACCGCATGCACCGAGTGCGGCAGCCGCGACATCGAGGTCGTTGAGATGAGTGGCGATGGCGAGTTGCAGTTCTACTCGAGTGGCGGTCTGCCGCCGCTGCGCTTTGCGGACTATGCGCCCTACGCGTACGGCCTGGTCAAGCTCAAGGAAGGCCCCATGTGGCTGACGATGATCAAGGGCGTGGAGGTCGTTGACCACGACAAGATGGAAGCCTTCTTCACCACGCTGCCGGTCGCGGTCAAGGCCAAGATCGCCGAGGTTGCTGGCACCAACATCGTGACGTTCGAGGTGTAGACAGACTTGACCGAGGGTGGCGTTCGGGACTCCGGGCGCCACCCTCCGACTATCGCAGCGCCCGCGTCAGAAGCGCGAGGCAAGGAGGTGACCATGAGCGTCATGACCGAAATGATTGCTGCGGCGCAACGAGAACCGTTACGCGTGGTACTGCCCGAAGGTGGCGAAGACGACATCGTCAGGGCTGCCGCTCTCGCCGCTGAGCGCGGCATTGCTAGACCGATACTAATCGGTAGGCCTGTGGTGGTGGAGGCCCACGCGGTTGAGCTGGGCATCACGCTCGACGGAATCGAGATCGTGGATCCGGACGATCTCCCCAAGATCGCCGAGTATGCGCACGAGTACGCGTCAGAGCGGGGCTACCCGGAGGCTGTTGCTGCGAAGATTCTCGCACAGCCGCTGAGCTACGCCGCGATGATGGTGCATTCGGGTGATGCCGATGGCATGGTCGCCGGTCTCGCGCACGCCACCGAGGACGTGATCATGGCAAGCGAGCTCGTGATCGGACTCGAGCCGGGTGTCTCAACGCCGTCGAGTTGCTTCCTCATGGACATCCCCGGTTTCGAGGGGAGCGAAGGGAGCCTTCTGCTCTTCGCAGACCCCGCCGTGAACCCGGAGCCCAACGCCGCACAACTGGCCGATATCGCGGTCGCAACTGCGGGCACGGCGCGTGTTCTGCTGCGCTGGGAGCCGAGGGTCGCTCTGTTGTCGTTCTCAACGTGTGGCAGCGCCGAGCACCCGCTTGTCGACAAGGTCACCAGGGCGCTTGAAATCGTGCGCGACAGGGAGCCTGAGCTCAAGATCGATGGCGAACTGCAATTGGATGCCGCCATTGTTCCCGATGTCGCTGCCCGCAAAGTACGCGGCGGAAGCGATGTCGCCGGCGTCGCCAACGTGCTGATCTTCCCTGGCCTCGAGGCCGCGAACATCGGCTCGAAGCTTGTCGAGCGCCTCGCGGGCGCGAAAGCGATCGGGCCACTGCTGCAGGGCTTCGCTCGGCCAGTGAGCGATCTCTCGCGCGGTGCGGCTGTCGAGGACATCATAGGTTCTATCGCGATGGTCGTGGTGCGGGGGCAGCAGGCATGATCGTACTCGTCATCAATGCCGGCAGCTCTTCGCTCAAGTACCAGCTTTGCGACACCGCAACCGCGCAGGTGCTCGCCAAGGGGTCGGCCGCACGCATAGCTGAGAGCGGGGCGTCGTTCTCACACGTTGCGGGCGAGCGAGCGTTCACGTTGCTCGATCCCATACCCTCGCATCGCGATGCGATGGCGCTGATGATCGAGGCCCTGCTGGACCCCGAACATGGCGCACTCACGGGCGTCGAGCAGGTCGATGCAGTCGGTCACAGGGCGGTGCACGGCGCCGATGTCTTTGTAGAGCCGGCACATATCACCCCCGAGGTGATCGACAAGCTCGAGGCCTGTGTTCCGCTTGCTCCACTTCACAACCCCGCGAATATCCTTGGCATCCGGGAAGCGCAGCGCGTGCTTCCTGGTGTGCCGCACGTGGCGGTTTTCGACACGGCATTCCACGCGACGATCCCGCGGCATGCCTACCTCTATGCGTTGCCGTTGGAGCTCAGCGCATCGAACCGCATCCGCAAGTACGGCTACCATGGGACCTCCTGTCGGTACGTGGTCGAGCGCGCCGCGGAGATGCTCGGCAAGCCCGTCGAGTCGCTGAAGATGATCGTGTGTCACCTGGGCAACGGCGCAAGCATCACTGCCGTCGACGGCGGCCGGTCGGTCGAGACCAGCCTTGGCTTCGGCACGATGAGCGGCCTCATGATGGGGACGCGTGCGGGCGATCTCGATCCGGCGATCATCTTCCACCTCCATCGCGAGTTGGGCATGAGCCTCGAGTCGATCGAGAGCATGCTCTATCACGAGAGCGGGCTGCTCGGCGTTTCGGGTCGGAGCCGGGACATGGGCGCGATCCTGCAGGGTGTCGAGGCGGGGGATGAGCGATGCCAGCTTGCGCTCGAGATGTTCGTACACCGTCTGAGGAGCTACATCGGTGCGTATATCGCCGTACTCGGTGGCGCCGACACACTCGTATTCACGGCAGGGATCGGCGAGAACTCCGAGACCGTGCGTCGACTTGCGTGCGCGAATCTCGAGGCGCTCGGAATCCGGCTCGACGAGGGGGCCAACGCCGCGATTCATGGCACCGGGGGGCGCATCAGCGCCGAAGACTCACCGATGACCGTGCTGGTCGTGCCTACGGATGAGGAGCGCTCCATAGCGCTTCAGACAGAGGCTGTAGTCCAAGGAACCACCATGCTGACCATTGCACCGTAGGCGAGAGGAGCCGGACGTGAGCGAGAACGCAAACACCGTCGATCGCGTGAAGGACGTTGTTGGAATCGTATTCAAGACCGAGGCGCAGGCCTTGGCCGAGGACACGAGGTTCGTGGAGGATCTGCGTTCCAAGTCGATGAACACAATCGAGTTGGCGGCAATGCTCGAGAATGAATTCGGCGTTCCGGTCTCGTGCCACGTGCTGCGCAAGTACAAGACTGTTGGCGAGACGGCGACGCTGATGGATGGTTTGCTCGGTAACGGATAGCCGCAGGTGCGCTACGTGCGAGGCTCGCGAAGTGCGACTGCTTCGCGAGCCTCGTTCGCGCGGGGCTAGGTGGCGACAGCGAACGCAATCGCGTACTCACCGTCGTATGAAACGCTGAGTGCGATGCTCGTCGCTCCGGCTGCGTCGGCGATTCGCTTCGCGTGACCGTGCAGCACAACGTACGGCTGGCCGCTGTCGCGCTCGAGGATCTCGATCTCGTGGAGTTCGATACCGCTGTCCCAATCGGTGTCGAGCGTCTTGAAGACGGCCTCTTTCGCTGCGAAGCACTTCGCGTAGAAGCTGACCGGGAGGGCGTGACGCCCTGCAGCTTCCTGCTCTGCCGCGGTGAAGGTCTTATCCAGGAAGACATCGCCGCCCGTCTCAACGCCCTGTCCGATCCGCGAGATCTCGACGATGTCTGTTCCGACTCCGATCAAGGCGTCTCCTTGGGTTCGCCACTGCTCTCGCCCATGATACAGCGTTGCAGTGCTCCCCCAACTGCCGGGTGTTCTACCGGGCGGCCGAGACTGCCTTCGGCTCAAGCTCGGGGAACGCGAGGAGCACCATCTCGACAAGCCGCTCGGCTGAGAACATCAGCGCGTCGGTCGCCGGGATCCCGAGTTCGGCTTCGTAGAGCACGATCGCCGCCTCGACCTCGGCCTCCGACATGCCCTCGTGGTTGATGGTGAGCCCAATCACCTTCGTATCCGAGAACGTCTCGATGAGGTTGATTTCGCTTGCGGGGTTCGGCGTCGGCATGGATGGGAAGTCGACGCGTGTGCGACGTGCCGGAGCGTGCTGCAGTATCACAGCGTCGGGCTGGCTGCCGCGCAGGATGAACCCCGAGGTAAGGTACGCGGGATGTCCGAGTGCGCCCTGTCCCTCGACGAGGATGACGTCGGGATGTTCTCCCTCGAAGGCGTCGATGACCGCCGCCTCCATCTCGCCGGCGCAGAACTGTGACGGCGTCGCATCGAGCGCTACGCCGTAGCGCGCGCCCTGGATGAGCGCGGTCTGGCCCGTACCGACGAGCACCGTTTTGATGCCGCGTTCGTTGAGCGCGCTCGCGAGCACCGTTGCCGTGGTCCGCTTGCCGATGGCGCAGTCGGTTCCCAGCATCGCGATGCGCGGGCAGGTCACCCTGGCGATGTCGCCGGTGAACGTTCGCAGGTGCTTCTTGTCGCGCGGGCGACGCACGTCGTTGATGGTGATGTCGTGCGCGAGGCTTGCCGCAGCGAAGGTCGGATCGTCAGCAAGGAACTCGTGAAGGCCGCTAACGATGTGCATGCCATGCTCGATAGCGCTCAAGACCACGTGGCGCTCTGCGGTCGAAAGCAGCCCGCTTGTTGGCGCGATTCCGAAGATGAAGTAGTCGGGGACGCTCCCGGCGAGCCGGATGGCGTCGGCAAGATCGGTACACACCGGAATCCCGTTCGGGGCGCCGACAAGGATGTCGCCGGTGTCGCGGCCCGACTGTGTGCTGTCGATGACCGAGACGATGTCGTACTTCTCGGAAGAGCGAACGAGGCCGTTGGCGGTCTTGCCGTCGATCTTGCCGAAGTTGGCTTCGCAGTAGACGACGGCGGTGCTGGAGCGGCGGGCAACGGACGGTTTGATGGGTACGCAGACAGACATGGCACTCCTCGAGGTTGGGGCTCAGAGGAGGCGACCGGATCGTGCCGGTCAAGTCCGTGAGACAGCGGGTGAATATCGACATCGAGGCCGACGTCGCGCCTCTAGTATACCCCGGATCGCCCATCGCCCGCTTGCGGGGCGCCTTGTCGGCGCCTTGCAGGGGTACAAACCACCAAGCCGCACAGAGCGAATCGCCGAGACGGGACACTGCATGCCATACGCCGCACGACGCATCTGGAACCCCGCCATGTACCAGGGTGGAAGAGTCTCGGATCGCTACTTTGAGGGATGGTACTACAAGCTGGTAGATGCTGCGGGAAGCCGCTCGCTGTCGCTCATCCCGGGTATCTCGTTCTCGCCCGACCACGGCGCGCGGCATGCGTTCGTGCAGGTCGTGCCATCGGGCGGCACCGCTCACTACTTCTCCTTCCCGGCCGAGGAGTTCATGGCGAAATCGAGCTCTCCGTTCGCCGTGCGTGTGGGTCCGAGCGTCTTCAGCCAAGACGGGATCAAGCTCGACATCAACGACGGAGAGCGCTCCATTCGCGGCGAACTCAGCTTTCGCGGCTGGACGCCCTGGCCGGTCAGGCCGCTCTCGCCGGGAATCATGGGCCCGTTCCGGTTCGTCCCCGGCATGGAGACGTACCACGGCGTGCTCTCTATGGACCACGAAGTCGCGGGATGGCTGTCGCTCGACGGCGAGACGATCTCCTTCGCCGGAGGCCGCGGCTACACCGAGAAGGATTGGGGGCGCAGCTTCCCGAGTTCATGGATCTGGGCGCAATCGAACACGTTCGAGACGACGGGGACGTCGCTCATGCTCTCGGTTGCCAAGATCCCGTGGATGACGGGCTCGTTCGTGGGAAGCATCGCGGGGCTCTTACATGACGGCGAGTTGCACCGCTTCGCGACGTACACCGGCGCGAAGGTGCGATGCATCGAGACAGGCGAGAACGAAGCGCACGTCATTCTCGGCGATCGCCGAGAGGAGCTCGAGGTGCATCTCACTGGTTGCGCGACGCTCATCTTGAAGGCGCCGGTTCTCGGCGCGATGGAGGGCCATGATGCCGAGTCGCTCGGCGGGACGCTTGACGTGACACTTCGCTCGGTCCGCGGAGGAAGGGCCGCGGTTGTCTATCGAGGAGTCGGGCGGCAGGCGGGTATCGAGATAATGAACCACCACGACGAGCTTGGTCGTTCGCCGTGTGGTAACGGCTCCACGGTTGCGTGACAATGGGTGGAACCAGCAGATGACGCTTGGAGGACTCATGACGGAGACGGTGGTTCGCTGCGAGCAGCTGACCAGGCGCTACGGGAAGAGCCGCGGAGTCGAGGACCTCACCTTTGAGGTGCGTCCGGGGCAGGTCTTCGGTTTCCTCGGTCCTAACGGCGCCGGGAAGACGACGACCATCCGTTGTCTGCTCGGCCTGCTTCCGGCCACGAGCGGGAAGTCATTCCTGTTCGATCGTGAGGTGAAGCTCAACGACGCGAGCGACCGCGGTCGCATCGGCTACGTGCCCGGCGATGTGGCGCTCTATCCCGCCGAGACCGGTCAGTGGATGATCGACTACGTGAGCAGCCTTCGCGGTACGCGTCCGAAGAGCGAGGCCGAGCTCATCGAGCGCCTCAGCTTCGATCCTACGCGCAAAGTGAAGGAGCTCTCGAAGGGCAATCGACAGAAGCTCGCCCTCATCGTCGCTCTCATGCACGACCCCGAGCTGCTGATGCTCGACGAGCCCACATCAGGTCTCGACCCCATCATCCAGCAGGTCATCTTCGACATCATCGCCGAGCGCATCGCTCGCGACGGCACGACGGTGTTCCTCTCAAGCCACATCCTCTCCGAGGTCGAGCGCGTGTGCGACCGCGTGGGCGTCATCCGCGAAGGTCGCCTTGTTGCCGAGGAGTCCACCGCCGAGATCATCGCCAAGGCCATTCGCACGGTGCGCGTCACGTATGACGAGCCGGTGCGCGCCGAGGCATACGCCGCGATTCCAGGCGTCGAGAGCGTGACGCAGGTCGACGAGCGCACTGTGGCGGCGAAGGTGCTCTCGAACCTGGATGGTGCCGTCCACGCGCTGCTCGACCACCCGATTCACGACCTTCAGGTGACACACGCATCGCTCGAAGAGATCTTCTTCCAGTACTACGCGGCCAACGGCGAGGCTCCTCCCGCGCCTTCGACAGACGAAGGAGGTGCGTCATGAGTTGGTCGATCGTGATGGCAACGCTCAGGCAGCGGCGCACGTCGCTTCTGTGGTACGCGACCGGGCTGGCGACCTACAGCTGGTTCATCGTCTGGTACTTCCCGCAGTTCGCGGGGAACCAGGAGCTCATGGCGCAGATCGAGAAGATGTTCAGCCAGGAGATGCTGGCCGCGTTCGGGGCATCGGGAATGAACTTCGGTTCGCTCGGCGGGTTCCTGGGTGTGGAGTACCTCAACATCTTCTGGGTGCTCATCGTCGGGTTCGCGGTCATCATCCTGGCAGGCAAGGTGATCGCGGGTGACATCGAATCGGGCACGATGGAAGTCACCCTCACGCAGCCGGTCTCCCGCTTCACGGTTGCGCTCTCCCGCTATGTTGCGCTCGTCGTCTACGCGGTCTTGATCAACCTGGCGACCGTTCTCCCGATCAGCGTGGCCGGCGCGCTCTACGACGTGAAGGTCCCCGCCGATGCGATGCTGCTGCTCTTCGGGGTAGGCATGCTCGTTACGCTCGCTATCGGCGGCTTCGCGTACGCGCTGTCGGCGTTCTCGCATAGCAGCGGTCGCGTCTCGGCGGTGTGCGGTGGGCTACTGGGCGCTATGTGGCTCCTCGACTTCATCTCCAACGTGAACAAGAACACCGAGTTCATGGGCAAGCTGTCGCTCTTCCACTACTGGAAGCCGGCCACGATCATCGATACGGTGACGGCGCCGGCATCGACGTGGTGGGTGTTCGGGATCGCCGCGGTCGTGTTCCCTGCGATCGCTATCTGGCAGTTCATGCGACGGGACGTAGCCGCGTAATCGACATCAGGCCGGAGGGCCGACATGCTGGGCTTGCTCATCGCGGCTGCGCTCGCGTCCGGTGCGACCGCGTACGCCATCGGCTATGCATTCATCGCGCCGACCGACTCGTTCTTCAAGAGCAAGACGGGCGCGATCGTGCTGGTGGGCCTGGGTTTGACATTCCTGTTCCTGCCGCCGCAGCTCATGAGTATGGGCTCGGTCGCGGGTATGGGTGGAGCGGCTGCCTCGTCGATCGTCGACATGTTCACGTGGCCTGCCGGACTCCATCGTGAGCTCTACCGCTTCGTCTGGATCGTGCTCATGATCGCGGGTCTGGCCACCGGCATGCGCATCTGGGATTACCGCAAGCCCGGCTGGCGTCCGGGTTCGCTCGACGAGAGCTCGGCCGGACGCGCCCAGGGGCTTCTGCCGCTCGCGGACTCGCTCCAAGAGGCGCTCGAAGTCCTAGGGCGTGCACGTCTCACTGCTCGCGATGTCGAACACATCGCGCCACAACTGAAGCTCGTGGGGCGCCGCTTCGGCTACCAGCTGCCCGAGCAGAACAGCGCGGCATACAACCTCATCGTGCGTCATGTGCCGCCATCGGTGGCGGCGGCTGTGACGGGGCACATACTCGAGGGCGCCGCGCGCCTTGATACACCGATCAGGAAGCAGGATCAGTCATGAGCGATCGAATCGATGATCTGGCAATCAACACGCTCCGGTTCCTCTCGGTAGACATGGTCCAGCAAGCGAACTCAGGCCATCCGGGAATGCCGATGGGCGCTGCGGCGACCGCGTACACGCTCTGGACGCGCTTCCTGCACTTCGACCCGTCCGATCCGACCTGGGCCGACAGGGACCGCTTCGTACTCTCAGGCGGGCATGGCTGCGCGCTGCTCTACTCCATGTTGCATCTGACGGGGTACGATCTCTCGCTGGATGACCTGAAGGCGTTCCGTCAGTGGGGGAGCCGCACGCCGGGTCATCCCGAGTTCGGCCACACGCCCGGCGTCGAGGCGACGACGGGTCCGCTCGGCCAGGGAATCGCGAACGCGGTGGGTATGGCGATCGCCGAAGCGTCGCTTGCGGCGCGGTTCAACCGGCCGGGACACACGATCGTCGACCACAACACCTACGTGATGTGCGGTGACGGCGACCTCATGGAGGGCGTGAGTGCCGAGGCGGCGTCGCTTGCGGGACATCTCGCGCTCGGCAAGCTTGTAGTGCTGTACGACGACAACCGGATCTCGATCGAGGGCAGCACCGACCTCGCGTTCACCGAGGACGTGTGTGCGCGCTTCTCGGCATTCGGCTGGCACGTCCAGCGCGTCGAGGACGGCAATGACATTGCCGCGATCACAGCGGCTGTCGAAGCTGCGCGAGCCGAGACCAGCAAGCCCTCGCTCATCGCGGTGCATACCCACATCGGCTTTGGGAGTCCGCACAAGCACGACACCGCGAGCGCGCACGGCGAGCCGCTCGGTGCGGACGAGGTGCGGCTCACCAAGGAGGCGCTCGGCTGGCCGACCGAACCGGCCTTCCATGTACCCGCCGAGTCACTCGCGCACTTCCGTGAAGCAGTCCCGCGCGGGCAGGAGCGGCACGCGGCGTGGACGCAGGCGTTCGAGGCGTACCGGGCGGCGTTTCCCGCCGAGGCGGCGGAGTTCGAGCGCCGCATGGCCGGCGACCTCCCGGAGGGGTGGGACGCGGATCTGCCCATCTTCGAGTCCGGAGCGGCGGCGACACGCGAGACGGGTGGCGCCGTGCTCAACGCGATTGCCGCGCGCGTGCCCGAGCTCATGGGCGGCTCGGCAGACCTCGCGCCAAGCACCAAGACGCTTGTGGACGGCGGCGGTGACTTCCAGCCGGGGCACTACGACGGCCGCAACATACGCTTTGGCGTTAGGGAACACGCGATGGGCGCCGTAGTGAACGGCATGGCGTACCACGGCGGGTTCGTTCCGTACGGCTCCACGTTCCTGGTGTTCAGCGACTACATGCGCCCGCCGATCCGGCTTGCGGCGCTCGGCGGGCTGCACGTCATTCATGTGTTCACGCACGACAGCGTCGGCCTTGGCGAGGACGGCCCCACCCATCAGCCGGTCGAGCATCTTGCGGTGCTCCGGGCGATCCCCGGCGCCGTCGTGATGCGTCCCGCCGATGCGAATGAGACCGTCGCTGCATGGCGCTTCGCGATGACCTCGCGGCGACGGCCGGTGCTGCTCGCGCTCTCGCGCCAGAAGCTTCCGACGCTGCCACCGGCGGAGTACCCGCAGGTGGCAGAGGGTGTGGCGCGCGGCGGCTACATTCTTGCGGACACCGCTGGCACGCCTGTGGCGATCGTCGTGGCGACCGGTTCGGAAGTGCATCTCGCGCTCGAAGCACGCGATACGCTCGCCGCCTCGGGCATCGGCATACGTGTCGTCAGCATGCCGTCCACCGAGCTCTTTGCCGAGCAGCCCGAGGAGTACCGCGACGGCGTCATCACGCCCGGTGTGCCGGTCGTCTCGGCCGAGGCAGGCATCACGCTCGGCTGGCGGACGTATCTCGGACACGGCGCGACCGCAGTGGGTATCGACCGCTTCGGTGCGTCAGCGCCGGGCGACACCGTGCTCGAGCAACTCGGTATCACGGCCGGTCACATCGCGGCAGCGGTCGAGGACGCTATCGGCTAGCAATCGTGAGCGCGTGCTTCACACGCGCAACCAGCACTTCTCTGCGCACAGGAATGCGCATGAAGTCGATGGCGCCCGCGTCAAGCGCGCGGACTTCGTCGGCCGGGTCCGTGCTGGCCGAGTAGATCATGAGCGGCACGTCGTGCTTGCGTGCGGTCTCGTCGAGCAAGCCGAATCCGTCCATGAGCGGCATGCGCAGGTCCGAGAGCACCAGGTCGAAGCCGCCCCGCTCCATCAGCCGGATCGCCTCAAGGCCGTTGTTCGCGGTTGATATCGCATACCCGCTCGCCGCGAGCGTTGTCTCAAGCAGATTGCGGTTGTCTTCGGCATCATCGACGAGCAGGACGCTTGCGCCCGTACGCTGCGGTGTGGACGCGGCCGGCTTGCGGCTCTCGAGGAGTCCGCGATCATCCGCCATGCCTGCCGAGAACGCCGCTTCGACGCCGATCTTCCCCTCGAGGAGAAGATCGAGTGCACGGCTTCCCAGCAGCGGGGTGCCGACCTGCGCGAGGAGCGTGCGCAGCTCCGCGGGACTCGCGCCTGCCGCGATCGCTTCGCGGACCGCGTCGGAAGCGCACATGACCTCGAAGACGCCGACCCGTCCGGCAGATCCGCTGTCGCCGCACGCGTCGCAGCCGGTCGAGACGACGATGCTCGCGTCGGTCGGCACGCCGAACGGCTCCAGCATGCCGCTCTCCTCGGCGGAGAGAGCGCGCGCGGCCGAGCACTGCGGGCAGGGGAGCGGCGTGAGGCGCTCGGCGATGACGGCGACGAGGTTCTGCGCAAGCCATGCTCGCGTCGCCCCAAGCGCCTCGAGCGCGGGGAGCGCCGCAGTCGCCGAGGATGCGCTGATCGTCGCGATGACGAGGCCCTCCTCGGTGGCGAACCGCATCACGGCACGAAGTGTCTCGGGCGCACGCAGTTCACCCACGAACAGAACGTCCGGTCGCTGCGCGAGGGTCGACGCTATGACGGCCGGATAGTCGGCACCAACGCGCTCATCGACGCTCTGCTGGCTCACGAAGGGGACGTGGTACTCGACGGGGCTCTCGGCGGACATGACGTTCCTGCCCGCGGGTCCGAGCATGGTGAGGATCGTGTACGCCGTCGTGGTCTTACCGCCGCGTGCGGGAGACGCGACAACGACCAGACCGCGGCGCGCCGAAAGACACGTACTCAGCCCTTCGACCTGGAGATCAGTCATTCCGAGGGTTGTCGGTGACGCCGGCGCGACGTCGGCCCGCACGAGATGGAGCGTCATGGCCTCCCCGTGGGGTGCGGCGCGCGTGACGACCCTGATGGCGTAGGGAACGCCGTCAACGGTGGCGTCGATCGAGCCGCGCTGCGACCGGCGACGCTCGTTGATGTCGAGACCTGCGAGCGTCTTCACTCGCGAGACAAGCATCGTCGCGGTCTCGTGCGAAACCGAAAAGCCGGGTCGGACCGTCTCGTCGAAGCGGTAGCCTACAGAGACGCCGTCGATGTCGGGCTCGAACTCCACATCCGAGGCTCCGTCGGCCACCGCGACCGCGATCGCGTGGTCGACCACGTACGTGGGCGGGCGCATCGCCAGCTCGCGCGTTCCCGGTCGTCGTGCGACGCCGGTCACGCCCACCAGCTCGGGGCTGACAGTGAGCTTCAGCCCCCGCTCGGCTGTCTCCTCTTCGAAGACCGCGCGGATGGTCGATGGTGCTGCCACCAACAGCGTGTACGAGTCGTTGCCGGATGCTCGCTCGAGCGTCTCGATCAGCTCCCAGTTGAACGGGTTCGCCACCACGTACGCGTCGCCGATCGCCTGGTTGTTGATCGGCACCACCAGGTTGGTCCGGCAAAACGGGGTCGGCAGCACGCCAAGCCGTATCTCGCGAGGGGAGATCCGGTTCAGGTGGCCGACGCCGAAGTAGCGTGCGACGAGTTCCGCGATGCGCGACTCGGGCTTTTGAGTGGCGTCTGCGAGCGAGTACACGGTTGCCGGCACCATGCGACCGACCGCCGCCGCCGCACTCTCGCCAAGAGACTCGATGAGCGATTGTTTGAACCGCTCGAAATCCTCGGCGCTCACACGCTCGGACCAGCCGGTGCGTCGTGCGCCGATGCTGGCGAAACGCCTCGCCGTGTCGACATGCTTCTGCACTGTCTTGACGAGACTGTCACCGGTGAAGGGCTTCGTCATGTAGTCGACGGCGCCCGCACCGAACGCCCTCTGGCGGTCGTGTTCGCTTGAAAGCGCTGTGAGAAAGACGATGGGGATCTGCTGGAGGTCAGAAAGCGACTGCATCTCCTCCGCGACCGCGTATCCATCCATCGCGGGCATCATCGCGTCGAGCAGCACGAGCGCGGGGTGATTCTTGAGCGCAAGCCGAATCGCATCGGGCCCGTTCTCGGCGGTAATGACCTCGAAGCCTGCGGTCACGAGCGTCAACCGCACGATCTCGAGGATGTCGCGATCGTCGTCAACACTGAGGATCACAGCGCCAGTGGTCTCCATGCCGCCTCCAAGCCGAGTCGAAGGACACTCATGAGCATACCCATGCGGGATCGCTTCGCTGCTGGAGGGGAGCTGCCCTGGTATCAGAGCGGCAGGTCCCAGATTCGCCACTTCTTGTACTCGTGACCGCCCATGAACTCGGATGCCCGGATGACGAGGTCGTTGTTCTCGAGCAGCAGAGAGGCGTCGCACTCCTTGTAGCCGCGCTTCTGCGAGTACGAAAGCACCTCGTCGAAAAGCAGCGCGTCGGTGCCGAGCCCGCGGTATCCCGGCAGCACGCCGAAGAACATCAGGCGCACCCGGGGAATCGGCTTCTTGGTCGTCAGGAGGCGTGCGATGCGCACGTAGTCGGAGTCGCCGTACCACTTCCAGCGCGGGCGCAACGCCACGTTGGGATCGGGGAAGCAGCCGAGCACCGCGATGGGCTCTCCGTCGTGATAGGCGAATCGGATGAGCTCCGGATCGATGATCATCTTGAGCGCCTCGACGAGCGCATCGGCCTCCCAGTCGGTGATTGGGAGGAAGCCCCAGTTCTCGGCCCAGGCTTTGTTGTAGATGTCCACGATGAGCTCGACTTCAGCCTGCAGGTTCTTCATGACGACGCAGCGCGTCTCGATCGCGCCGCGCTTGCGCACGAGTGCAGAGATGCGGGTCAGGCGTTCGTTCGCCGGCTTGGTGAGGTCGATCAGGTACGCAACGTAGTCCTTGACCTTCACGAACCCGTAGCGCTCGATGAACTCCCCGTAGTACGGCGGGTTGTACGTATGCTCCACGTACACGTCCTGATCGAAGCCCTCGATCAGGCACGCCTGACGCTCGTGCGTCATGTTGGAGTACTCGCCCGGGCCGCGCAGTACCTCGGCGCCGTGTGCTTTGCACCAGTCGCGCGCGGCGTCGAGGAGCTTTTCGGCCACGGCGTAATCCTCGATGACTTCGAAGAAGCCGAAGAAGCCGAACTTGCCCTTCCAGTACTCGTCGATGCGCTCGTTCACCACTGCCGAGACGCGTCCGACGGGCTCGCCGTCGCGGTACGCCATGAAATGCGTCGCCTTTGCGGTGCGATGGTATGGATGTTCCGGTGTGAGCAGCCCCTGCATGCCGAGGATCTTGTTGCCGAGCAGGTCCGCGTCGAGCTGCGGGGTCCAGCGCTCGTCGCCGTGATAGAGCTTGAACGGGAAGTGCACGAACTCCTTGAGCCGGGGGTCGCCGAGCGGGATTTCGACGATGTCAGGGGCCGAGACTGTCGCTGCCGTTCGTGAGCTGCCCTCTGTATCGGTCATAGTGCTCGCGTTCGCCTCCCGATGGTTGTGCTTCACCAAAACGAGCGTAGCAGAACCACCTGCGACCCGCACGAGAGGACTGCTACACTTGAGCGGTTGCTGCGACCCGGAGGGAGGCCGTGCGCGCGTGGATTTCCAGTCCTTCTCCAACAGCAGGCTCGGCATCGGTCTTGCGCTCGCCGTGAGCCGTGCAATGCCGCCCGCGCTCGGCTACCGGATCGCGCGCTCGGGTGCGAGGCGTCTGGCGGCAGACACCGACTCGTACATGACGCGCTCCATCCGGACGAACCAGTGGATGGCGTCGGGACGCACGCTCGAGGGCGCGGCCCTCGATGAAGCGGTTCGCGCGACTCTGGAGATGAGCGGCCGCTTCCTCTACGACATCTACCATCTTCCGAGCAACCCGCAGGCCTTGCTGCGTCGCGTGGCCGTCACCGACGTATTCGAGCGGTTCCTTGCCGAAACGTCGAAGGGCCCACACGTCGTCGTTGGCGTGCATCTGGGCAACTTCGACCTTGTCGGGCAATCGCTCGGTATCTCGGGGTGGCGCGCACAAGTCCTCTCGGTCGCGGACCCCAATGGCGGCTACCAGTGGCAGAACGAGATGCGCGCGCGCAACGGCCTGGAGATGACACCGGTCACGATCGAGTCGCTCAAGCGCGCGGCGCGCCGTCTCGCCGACGGCGGTACTGTGCTCACCGGCATCGACCGCCCGCTGCCGGGGGCCGAGCTGCACCCGCGCTTCTTCGGGGCGCCTGCGGATGTTCCCGTTCTTCACGTGCGGCTCGCCATGCGCGCCCAGGCACCGGTGATCGTCATCTCGGCACTGCAACGCGAAGACGGGCTCTACGAGCTTCAAGCATCCAAGCCGATGATGATGTCGGGTTCGGTCAAGAATCAGGATGATGTGGTGCGCAATGCCGAGACGGCGCTTGCCGTCGCCGAGGAGTTCATCTCCCGCGCGCCTCGCCAGTGGGCGATGCCACACGCGGTGTGGCCCGACATCCAGGCGCCGTAGGCGGCGCAGAACAAGCGGAGGTACCTCGAACGATGGCTGACATCAAGCAGCACAAACGCGTGAACGACATGCTCCTGGGGCCGCTCGAGCGACCGGCGTTGCAGTGGCTCGCGAAGCGCATGCCCACCTGGGTGACGCCTGATGTGCTCACCGGCATCGGCGTTGTGGCGTCGATCATGATCTTCGCCGGCTACTGGCTCTCCAACATGAGTTCGTGGTGGCTCTGGTTCGTGAACCTCGGCTTCGTGCTGAACTGGTTCGGCGATAGCCTGGATGGCACGCTCGCGCGATTCCGGAAGATCGAGCGTCCGAAGTTCGGCTTCTACATCGACCACACCGTCGATGCCGTCGCCGAGTTCCTTACGATCATCGGCATCGGCATGTCGCCGTACCTGCGTCTCGACATCGCCGCCTTCGCGCTTATCGGGTACCTTCTCATGTCGGTGCATGTGTACGTACGCACGTGCGTAGATGGTGTGTTCAAGATCAGCTACGGGACGATGGGACCCACCGAGATGCGCGTGATCATCATGCTTGTGAATACCGCCATCTTCTTCGCGCCCAAGTTCTTCCTCACCGAGGTGATGAGCGGTATGAAGCCATTCGATTTCATCGGCATCGGGCTTGCCGTCGGTCTTGCAGCAGCGTTTCTCGTCGCATCGTCCAAGCAGGCGATCGTGCTTGCGAAGGAAGGCAAGTAGCAGCATGTGGCCGTTCGGTCCAAAACGACTCGGAGTTGCGCTGGGGAGCGGCAGCGCGCGCGGACTTGCGCACATCGGCGTGCTCAGGGTGCTCGCGGAGCGCGGGCTGGCACCCGATGTCGTGACAGGCACCAGCATGGGAGCCCTGGTCGGAGCGATGTATGCGGCGGGGCACACGCCCGATGAGATGGAGCAGATCGCGCGCGGTTTCGACGTCAAGTCGCTCGTCTCCCTCGCTGATGTGACGATTCGCAGCGGCGCGCTGCTCTCGGGCGAGAAGGTCGAGCTCTTCCTTGCCGAGCACCTGCCGGCGACGTTCGAGGAGTTGCAGATGCCGTTCGGCTGCGTATCGACCGATCTCGCGCTTGGCACGCGCGTGGTGCATACGACCGGCGACCTGATCCACGCGGTGCGCTCAAGCCTGTCCATACCGCTCGTGTTCATGCCCGTGCGTCTGGATGATCAACTGCTTGTCGATGGATTCCTCACCGATCCCGTGCCGGTCTCGCTCGCCCATGAGCTGGGCGCAGAGATCGTAGTCGCAGTCGATGTATGCGGAGACGGGCGTCTTGAACCGGGAAGCGGGACCGATAACGACGGCGGCATGCTCAGGGATCTTCGGGCCGCCCTTAAGGGTGAGGGCCCGCGTCGCCGAGGGCTCTCGGGCCTTGAGGTCGCGGCCGCCACGATCGAGGTTCTGGAGCGGCAGGCAGCGATGCCCGCACTTGCCGCTGCCGACGTAGTGATCTCGCCAGAAGTCCACGGTTTTGCCGGGTACGAGTTCCTCGCCGTTGAGCAGCTCGTCGAACTGGGTGAGCACGCCGGTCGTGTGGCGGTCGACGCCGTGCGCAGGCGCTCGCGTCGCTAGTCTCGGGATGCCTTTCGTCGCCGAATTCGCTCCCTCTATCGCCAACGCCCATGCTTGGCACTAGTATGAAAGTGCTAGGCGGGTGCTCCGCGCGGCTGTGAGTGGTCGCGTTCCAAGTGGTGCGGGCGACTCGGAGGGCACATGGGCGGCATTCTTGCGGCACAGCTAGACTACCTGCTCTTCTTGAGCGGGATCGGCTTCCTGGTCGCCGCGATGAACGCGAACAACCTCCGGCGCGGCGGAGACCACGTGCTCCCATGGGCATATCTCGCGGCCTCAGGCCTGCTCCTGACATTCGTTGACTGGGGCAGAAGCGTCGGCCTTGTCTACCTGCCGGCTGCCGTCGTTTCGACGACCACGCATCTGATCGCGGCAGCGGCATTTCTCTGCATGGTGGAGTTCTGGCGCGAGAGCGCGGAGCGTTTGGGTACCTGGCAGCAGCGCCCATGGATCCTTGGACCGCCCGTGATCCTCGTCGTCGCGGGATTGACGACCGGACAGGCGGGCATCGCGATTGTCGTCACCTACCTCCTGGGTGTCGTCGCAGCGGTCGCTGCCTCGTATGCACTCTTCGTCCACGCCGGACGCAATAAGGACGTCGTCGGTCGACCGCTGATGTTCGCGGCAGCGGCACTCGGGCTCTACGCGGTCCTCGGCGTATTCGCGGAAGCGAAGCTCGGCATCTTCCCGATGAGTGTGCTCAACGAGGACGTCTTCCGCTCGATCGTCGGTATTCCGGTGCAGGCGGTGCAAGCCGCAGCCTCGCTCGTATTCGCCTGGCAACTCGGGTCGTACTACCGGCAGCGCACGGCCGTCACCCTTGATGCCGAGTCGCGCTCGGAGTTCACACGACTTCGCTGGGTTACAACCGCCGTTCTCATCGTGACGCTCGTCGCAGGATGGGTTATCACCGAGCAGACCGGCGCTGCGCGTCAGAAGCAAGAGCTCAGCCATCTCCAGACGCAGGCGCGCCTCGCCGCGGCATCGCTCGATGCGGACTCGATTCGCGCGCTGAGCGGCACCGCCGCCGACGTGAACACCCGCAACTACGCCAGCGTGCAGCGACAGCTGACCCTCATGCTTGATGCAAGCACCGATGACACCTTCATGTACGTGGCCGAGTCGCGAAGCGGCGAGGTAGTCATCACGGTGGAAGGCACGCCATTCCGCTATGACGGCGAAGAGGACCCTCCGGGCACCGTTTACGAAGGTGCAAGTCCTGAACTCCGACGGGCAGCCGCGAATCCCACGGAGTTCGTGGAAGGGCCGCTGGTCGACGAGTACGGGACCTGGTACTCGGGATACGCGCCCGTGAAGACGCCGTACGGCACACCGGTCGCGCTGCTCGGAATCGATCGTGCGGCCCGCAGCATCGACCAGGTTGTCGCTTCAGGCCGAGCGCTCGGCATCATGCTCAGCATCCTGACGAGCCTGCTGATTCTCGGCTCGTACATGGTCGCGCAGATGACGCGATCTTGGGCTGCGCGCGTCACCACGACCGAGCGGCAATTCCGCGCAGTGTTCGACAACGCTCCCGAGGGCATCTTCGTCATGCGCATGGCCGATAGGGTGATCGTCGAGGCCAACCCGTATATGTCGACATGGCTGCTCTACCCGGCCAACAGCATCATTGGGATGGACGTCACGCAGCTCGTCGTCGCCGGACTCGACGGCATCACCACCTGCCTGAACGATCTGGCAGAGGGAGCGCAGTCGGTCACGCATGAGTGCGTCTACCTTCGGGGTGATGGCTCCACCGTGATCGTCGAGGTTACAGCGGTACCGATGACGCACCGGGGTGAGGACTCTGTGCTCGTGTTCGCGCGTGACACCACGGTGCGCAAGCAAGCCGAGGAAGCTACCGACTACAGAGCCCGCTTCTACGACCTCGTCAGTGACATCTCGACAGGGTTCATCAACATCGAGCCCGACCGCGTCGACGAGGGCGTCGATCGCGCGCTCAAGCTGGTCGGCTCGTTCGTGAACGCAGACCGCGCGTACGTCTTCGAGTTCTCGGAAGGCGGCGACTTGATGTCGAATACCCATGAGTGGGTGCCGATCGCCGCCATGTCGCGCAAAGCAGTGTTCGATTCGACCGAAGTGACCAAGTACCCGTTCATCGTCGAGACGCTGGCGCGTCAGGACGAGGTGCTCATCGATAATGTCGATCACGACGAGCGGCTCAGTGAACGCGAGCGCTCGTCGCTTCACGAGGCGGGAGTGAAGTCGATCGTAGCGGTGCCGATGACGTGGCGCGGGCAGATGATCGGATTCCTCGGCTTTGATTCCATCACGCGTACCTCGGCGTGGGGTCCGGAGGCCGTCAACCTGCTCCGCATGGCCGCGTATGCGATCGTTAACGCGCTCGAGCGCAAGCGCACGAACATTGAGGTGCGCCGCTTGACCACGGCCCTCGAACAAAGCCCCGTGGGCGTCGCTATGACCGATGCTCAGGGCAACATCGAGTACGTGAACCAGCGATTCATGCAGCTCACCGGATATTCATTGCGTGAGCTCAAAGGCAAGAACCCCCGCATCCTGAAATCGGGTCTCACTCCAGACGCCACCTATGGCGTGCTGTGGGCCACCATCACTGCGGGCAAGGAGTGGCAGGGCGAGTTCGTCAATTTGCGCAAAGACGGGACGACGTACTGGGCCTCGGCATCGATCAGCCCCATAAAGAACTACGACGGCGTGACCACGCACTACGTGTGCGCGCAGGAGGACGTCACCGCCATCAAGGCCGCCGAGGAAGCACTCCAAAGCTCGATGCGCGCTGCCGAGGATGCGAACCGCGCCAAGAGCGAGTTCCTTGCGTCGATGAGTCACGAGATCAGGACGCCGATGAACGCCATCATCGGTATGGCCGAGCTGCTCGAAGAGACCGAGCTGTCGAACCAGCAACGCCGGTACGTGGACATCTTCAAGTCCGCCGGAGAATCGCTGCTCGTGCTCATCAACGACGTACTCGACCTCTCCAAGATCGAAGCGGGCAAGCTTGAGGTTGAATCCGTTCCGTTCGATCTTGCGGATGTGGTCGAGAAGACAGTGAGCGTGCTCGGCATTCGAGCTCGCGAGAAGGATATCGAGCTGCTTTCCCGCATAGCGCCAGGCACGCCAACCAAGATCAAAGGCGACCCAGACCGCCTACGGCAGGTGCTCACCAACCTTGTGGGCAACGCCATCAAGTTCACCGATGTCGGACAGGTCCTTGTGACCGTCGAGAACACCGGCGATACCAACCGTGTACACGATGGCTTCAACCTGGCGGTCTCCGTCGCCGACACCGGTATCGGCATCCCGCCGGATAAGCAGCAAGCCGTTTTCGAGAGCTTCACGCAGGCGGACTCGTCCACGACACGTCGTTTCGGCGGGACGGGCCTCGGGCTCACCATCTCCCGGCGTCTGGTCGAGTTGATGGGTGGTCGCATCGGCCTTACGAGCATCGAGGGCGAGGGCGCGACCTTCCACTTCACGATCCCGGTCAGCCGCGTGGACGCGTCACTTGTGCCGGAGGGACCGGAACTTGCGCGTCTTGATGGCCTGCGCGTACTGGTCGTGGATGACAACGCAACGAACCGCCTTATCGTGCGGGAGATGCTCGCGGGCTGGGGTTCGCTTGGAGGAGAGGCCGAGGATGGTCCACATGGTCTGGACGAGCTCACGCGTGCGGCCAAGGAGGGTCGGGCATACGACGTTGTCGTTCTCGACAACCGGATGCCTGGGATGGATGGACTGCAGCTGCTCTCACTGATCAGGCAGGACCCGGTGCTGAGGGACACGGGCATCGTGATGCTCTCCTCGGATGTGATCTCCCTCTCCGGGAAGCTGCGCGCCTTGGGCGTGACGGACTACCTGATGAAGCCCGTGAAGCGCGCCGACCTGCACGAAGCGATCGCGACGGCTGCTGCCGCGCGCGGCGCGGCCGTCGTGGCTGCGGCAACCGCGACTGCTCCGGCCGCTGTCGCTGGAGCGCCGGCGCCAGAGACTCCCGAAGCCGGGGAGTCTCGAGTCGAGAAAGCACCCCTGAACCTGCTCCTGGTCGAAGACTCCGAGGACAACAGGTTCCTCATGCTGGCGCATCTAGGCAAAACGCCCCATCAGGTGACCGTCGCCGAGAATGGCGTCGAGGCTGTCGCGGCGTTCGAAGCCGCCGAGACGCCCTTTGATCTCATCCTCATGGACATGCAGATGCCGGTGATGGACGGGTACGAAGCTACCAGGCGCATACGCGAACTCGAATCGCCTGCAGGCAAGCACACGGCGATCGTCGCACTGACGGCGTTCGCACTGAAAGAAGAAGTGAAGAAGAGCCTGGATGCAGGGTGCGATGACCACCTTACAAAGCCGATAAAGAAGCAGGTGCTGCTCGAGGCGCTGGAACGATACTCGACGGAGGTGGCCGAGCATGAGCGAGGATGATGGCACAGTTCGCGACGAGGGACGACCGGTAGCGTACGTGGACAGCACCCTTGCGTCGCTCATCCCTCGTTTCATGGATCGTCGGCGTGCGGATACGGATACCATCGAAACGCTCGTCTCTGAAGGCGATTTCGAGACCATCCAATCGATGGGGCACTCCATCAAGGGCTCGGGAGGTGGCTACGGTTTCGACCCGATAACGGAGTTCGGATCCGAGATCGAGCTTGCAGCCAAAGAGGCGGATGGCCCTGCCGTTATCGTCGCCGCGCGCAAGATGCGCGCGTATATCGAGATCGTGGAAGTCGTGCTCGTCGACGAGTGATGGAGGGACCCGCGAAGGTGGTTGATGAGCCGGAGGTCACGATCCTCAGTGTTGACGACGACCCTGACATCAGGGAACTCGTGGCGCTCATGCTCGGCGAGCGCGGCTACACGGTCATCCAGGCCGAGAACGCCTACGAGGCACTCGATCTGGTGCGTACCGAGACGCCGGACCTGATTCTGCTCGACGTAATGATGCCCGAGGTCGACGGCTACGGTTTCTGCGAGTCCCTGCAAGCAGCAGACCTTGCCGAGTCCACTCCGATCATATTCATGACGGCGCTTAGCGATGAACGCGATAAGGCGCGGGCATTCCAGTGCGGCGCTGTCGACTACATCGTGAAGCCGATTGTGCGCGACGAACTCGTCCGCAAGGTCGAGGAGCGCCTGGATGTCGCCCGGTCCTGGTGTGATATCGAGGAGGAGGCGTGCACTGTATCGGAGCGTGAGCCCGCCGATGATTTCGCCGCATTCCGACGCCGCCTTGCGCGAATCGCCGGTGGCGATGAAGCGAGTCTCTCGGCGATAGCGGCGATGCACCCGGATGACATCTACGCCTCGGCGCGAGCGATTGGACTGACACCCGAGGAGATGGCCGTCGCCGTCGCAGAGCAGCTCGACTTGGAATACCTGCCGGTGCTGGATGCCACGTCAGTCGTCGCCGGAACGCTTCCGGTCGCCTTCTGTCGCAAGAACCTGATCGTGCCAGTGGATCGTGACGGTGCGGTCGCATACGTGCTCGCGAACCCCTTCAACTGGGACCTGCTTGACGCCGTGATGAGGCACGCGAGCGTCGGAGATGGTGCGCGGGTCGCGGTGGCGCCGCCCGAGGCGATCAGAGCTCTCTTCCGCTATGGCGGACTTGACGCCCACAAGCAGGAGCTCGAGGCCGCCGAGGAGCCACGCCTCGAAAGCGTCGGCTTCATGGAAGAGAGCGAGCCGACCGCAAGCGACATCGAGTCGCGGCCGATCGTGTTCATCGCGAACAGCCTGATTCTTTCGGCGGTTCGCGAACATGCGAGCGACATCCACATCGAGCCCAAAGAGAGTTCGTGCCACATCCGCTTCCGCATCGATGGTGATATGCGCGACATGATGACGGTGAAGCGGCAAACCGCACACATGCTGATCTCGCGGTTCAAAGCCATCGGTGGTCTGGACATCGCCGAGCGGCGGCGTCCCCAGGACGGCATGGTCGAGACAACTGTGGTCGGGAAGCGCCTGAAGATGCGACTGGCTACCACGTCCGGCCCGTACGGCGAGAGCATGGTAATCCGCATCCTGGACACCTCGACCAAGCCGAAGACGCTGGTTGAGCTTGGCATGACCGAGGAGCAGGCGGGCAGACTCTACGGCTACGCCGACCGCGCCCACGGCATGATCCTCGTCGTCGGTCCGACCGGTTCCGGCAAGACCACCACGCTCTACAGCGTGCTCACCAGCATCGACGCGGAGCGTCGCAGCCTCATGTCCGTCGAGGATCCGGTGGAGTATGTGATTGCCCGCGCAAACCAGCAGCAAGTGAACGAGAAGGCGGGCGTGACCTTCGAGAACCTGCTCAAGTCCTCCGTGCGGCAGGACCCGGACGTCTTGTACCTCGGCGAGATCCGCGATCAGTTCTCGGCGCGTACGGCGCTCGACTTCGCCTCGACGGGTCACCTCACCGTGACGACGCTGCACACTTCGAACGCCACTACCGCGATCTTCCGCCTCGAGCGGCTTGGCATCGAGCGCGGCATGATGGCCGATTCGGTGCTCTGCATCGTCGCGCAGCGGCTCCTGAAGCGGCTGTGCCCGGTCTGCCGGGAGGTTGCGCCGATCACCGCCGAGGAACGCGCGATGCTGGAGCCGTTCACCGATGACATCCCCGAGGAGGTCGCGCACGCGGTCGGCTGCCCGGAATGCCACGAGGGGTTCAAAGGACGGATCGGCGTGCAGGAGATCCTCGACTTCGACCGCGATGTGGCCGAGTGGATCCGCAGCGGCGTCGCAGTGGCGGAGATCAGGCAACGACTGCGCGATCGCGGCACGTACCTGCTGCTCGATAGTGCGATCGACAAGATACGGACGCTCGACTTCACCGTGCAGGACGTCTACGAGCGCGTTCTGGTGGAAGAAGAGCGTGCTCCCGAGGCGAAGGCGCCCGTGCATGAGGAGCTACTGCCCGGGACAGCGCCCGCGCGGCGACCGAGCTTTCCGCAGCCGTGGGGTGGCTCGGGCGGCAGCGAGTTGATCGGAACTGCAGCCTCTGGTGATGACGCGCTAGTCGGCGTTGCGGAAGCGCCGCACCGCCAGCGGGTGCTGATTGCCGACGACGATCCGCCCACCCGCGACCTGCTCGCAAGCGTACTTGCCGGCGCCGATTACGAGGTCTCGCTCGCACCCGACGGGCAGACCGCGCTCGACCGCATCGCCGAGCAGAGCTTCGACCTCATCATGGCGGACATCAACATGCCCGGCGTGAACGGGCTCGTGATGCTCGACCGCATGATGCAGGCAGGCGTAACGACGCCGATCATGATGCTCACGGGTGTGGAAGACGGCGAAGCCGAGGCCACATGTCTGCGCATGGGTGCCGTCGACTATGTTCGCAAGCCGGTCCGGCGTGACGTGCTTCTGCTTCGCGTCCGGCGCGTGCTTGAGAGACGGTAGCGCGTCCGAGCGGTATCATGTCGTCGTCGCGTATCCGGCCGCATGAGGCCGACCTGCAAAAGAGCTCCAGCTGAGAGGAGTCCCCGTGCGACCGATCGCACCGAAGACCCGGAAGACGCTCGTGTTCGGTATCGTCCTGGCGGCGCTTGCCTGTGTGGCCGCCGTCCTGCTCACACCGCCCGATGAGAAGCTCGGAGCGATGGTCCGCTTCGTCATGTTCCATGGCGCTTCCACCTGGGTGAACATGGCGACTTTCACGCTGGCTGGAGGGTTCGGCGTCGCGTACTTGCTCGGCAAGACGGGTGCCCGCAGCTGGGGTGAGGCGCTGCGATGGATCTCGCTGCCGCTGTGGACCATCAACAGCATCCTCGGCCTGCTTTCCATGCAGCTCATCTGGGGCGGCATCCTGTGGACCGAGCCGCGCCTGGCGATGACGTTCGGCGTGCTCGCCGGCGCACTCGTGATCTTCGCCGTGCAGATGCTCTTCGCCGTGCCGAAGGTGACCGCCGCGCTTGATGCGGTCCTCGCCGGAACGCTCTGGGCGCTCGTGCTCATCCTCCCGAATCTCTTCCACCCGGACAGCCCCGTGTTCCAGTCGGGCAACTGGGCGTTCATCGGCGGGTTCCTGGGAATGGTGGTCTCGATCGCTGCAGTAGCATTCATGCTGACGACGCTCATCGCGCGTAGACCGGAGCCGACAGAAGGGGACTGATCGACATGGCACGTCCGACCAAGAACGCTCCACTCATCTGCGGAATCCTCTCGGCGGTGGTGGTGCTGGGCGTTGTGATCGGTCTTGTCGCGAAGAGTCCCATAATCGTGCTGCTCGCGATGGCGCCGAGTGTCGCCTACGAGGTGTACCGCACCGAGGGCGAGACCACGCGCTGGGCGTCGTGGACGCTCGCGGGCGTGCTTGTCGTGGAGTTCTTCTTGATCGTCTTCAAGATCAGCATCGATATCGGTGCGTTCCTTGGCAGCAGCACGGAAGTGGTCGCGGGATACTCGATCCCACTCGGTGACCTGCGCATCGTGGGACCGGCGCTTATCGCGGTCTGCGCGCTCATTCTCATCACACGGACGCGTGGCGTGTTCACTCGATGGCTCGCGGTGAATATCATCGTCGCTGCGCTGGCGCTCACCTACGTGCTCGACCCGTCGGTGTTCACCGAACTCCTGCGCCAGGGCGCGCAGGAGGGGCTCAAGCAACTCGACTAGCGCGAGCGCCTAGGCGGAGAGGACGCCCAGCTCGGCACCGATCTTCTCAAACGCCGAGAGGACGAAGTCCATCTGCGCCTCGGTATGCGATGCCATGTACGATGTGCGCAGCAGCGCGCGTCCGGGCGGCACTGCCGGCGGGCGCACCGGGTTCACGAACACGCCCTCTTCGAGCAGGCGGCGCCAGAACGCGTAGACGAGCATCTCGTCGCCCAGGACGATCGGGATGACCGGCGTCTCGCTGGTGCCGGTATCGAAGCCCATCCGGCGATACTCGGACTGCATCCGCTGCACGGTCTTCCAGAGCTGCTCGCGGTGCTGGGGCTCAGTCTCCATCACGTCGAGTGCGCCAAGGCATGCGCCCACGCTTGCGGGTGCCATCGCCGCCGAGAAGATGAACGGCCGCGAGTTGTGGCGGATGTAGTCGATGACGTCGGCGTCTCCCGCAATGAACCCGCCGAGCGACGCGAAGCTCTTCGAGAACGTCCCCATCATGAGGTCGACATCATCGGTCACGCCGAAGTGCGCCGAGGTGCCCTCGCCGCGCGGGCCGAGCACACCGCTCGCGTGCGCGTCGTCCACCATGAGACGGGCGCCGAACTCTTTGCAGATCGCCACCATTTCGGGCAGGGGGGCGATGTCGCCCTCCATGCTGAAGACGCCGTCGGTGACGACAAGCACGCCGCCGTGACCGTTCTCGATCGAGCCGAGCGTCTTGCGCAGGCTCTCCATATCGTTGTGGTCGTACCGCTCGACCTTGCCGTAGGAGAGCTTGCACCCGTCGTAGATGCTTGCGTGGTCGTCCTTGTCGATGACGACGTGGTCGTGACGACCGACGAGCGCGGAGATCGTGCCGAGGTTCGTCTGGAAGCCGGTGGAGAAGACGAGCACTGCCTCCTTGCCGACGAATGCCGCGAGACGCGCCTCGAGCTCCTCGTGGATGGCGAAGTTGCCGTTAAGCAGGCGAGAGCCGGTGCAGCTCGGGCCATACTTCTCCAGCGCCCATTTTGCTTTCTCACGGACGTGGGGGTGCGTTGTGAGTCCGAGGTAGTTGTTGGAGCCAAGCATCACGAGTTCGCGTCCGCCGATGCGGACCTTGGAATCGGACTCCGACTCGATCACCTGGAAGTACGGGTAGTATCCAGCTTCCTTCGCGATCGTCGGTTCCGTGTAGTCGCGACACTTCTGGAAGAGATCCATGACCACCCCTCGTTGTCCCACTGGCCTTGCGCATCCGTACGATTCTAACCGTTCTTCGCAGGTCGCGTGGCGAGTCTGTCGCATGAACGTCGATGCGCGTACAATGCGGGACAACCGAATAGCGGTCCTGGGTGCCCGTGCGAGCGGGAGAATAGGGAAGCCGGTGAGATTCCGGTACGGACCCGCCACTGTGACGAGGAGCGTCTTTCTCGAAGTCAGGAGACCTGCCCAGGATTCCGCGATGCTGCCTTCGAGGATAAGGCTCCGTCGCATGCGCAATGCGCGTGCCCGGAAGACCAGGACTCGAAGACCCGCCACATGAGCGGGTCTTCTTCGTTCCGGTTGCGCTGTTCGGAAGACGGACACGTGCGTTGCGAAAGAGAGGTATCACCATGAGAGGCAAGTGGATCAAAGCGGCGCTGCTCTCGGCGCTGGTCATCGCGGTGCTCGCCCTTGGCGGGTGCGGCAAGAAGGCCGAGGAGACCGCAAAGGTTCCCTCGGCATCGTTCCCGGTGACGATCACCGATGATGCCGGACGGAGCGTTACCATCCCGGCGAAGCCCGAGCGCATCGTGAGCCTCGCGCCGGCAAACACCGAGATCCTGTATTCGCTCGGCGCGCTCGATCGCGTTGTCGGCGTGACCACCTATGACGACTATCCGCCCGAGGTGAGCACCATCGAGAAGGTCGGCGATTTCGTGACGCCTAACCTCGAGGCGATCACCGCTGCCAAGCCCGATCTGGTGCTTGTCACCACCGGCGTGCAGGCTGATGTCATCGAGAAGCTTGAGAACACCGGCGCGGTCGTCGTCGCCATCGACCCGCAGTCGCTCGAGGCGCTCTACGTGTCCATCGACACCGTTGGCAAGGCGACCGGCGAGGTCGCGACAGCGGCCACCGTCATACAGGAGATGAAGGACGAGCTCGCGTCGATCCAGGACGCCATCGACGCAGCGCCCGTTCGCTGCTTCGTGGAAATCGCGCAGGAGCCGCTCTATACCGCCGGCGCAGGCACGCTCATCAACGATCTCATCGAGCAGGCGGGTGGGGAGAACGTCGTCACGCAGGAGGGGTATGTCGCGTACTCGCTTGAGCAGCTGCTCAAGGACGACCCCGAGGTCTACCTCGCAACGAAGGGCTCGATGAGCGATCCCTCCACGCTCAAGGACCGCGCGGGCTACGACAAGCTGTCGGCTGTTGTGAACGGCCGTGTCGCCGTGCTCGACGACAACCTCGTCAGCAGGCCGGGACCGCGCATCATCCAGGGCGTTCGCCAGATCGCCGAGGCGCTCCATCCTGAAGCATTCGGCAAGTAGAGCCATGGCAGCGGATTCGCGCCGTTCGTCACGCGCCGTCATCGCGGGGCTTGCGTTCTCGCTCGCCCTTGCCGTTGTGGCGGGCGTGATGTTCGGCGCGGTCCGCGTGCCGTTCGGCGACGTCCTCGGCGCGCTCGGTCGCGCGCTGACCGGCACCGCCACCGGCGTGGGGGATGCGGTCATCGTCGACCTGCGCTTGCCAAGAGTGCTCCTGGCGGCGCTTGTCGGGGCGTCGCTCGCTACAGCGGGCGTGCTCTACCAGGCGCTCTTCCGCAACGCCCTTGCGGACCCGTACATCCTGGGCGTCTCTTCCGGTGCCGGTCTTGGCGCGACGATCATGCTCGTGGCTGGCGGGTCATCGCTCCTCGGGCGCGTCGTGGGCGTGCCCCTCGGCGCCTTCGCAGGCGCCCTGCTCACCATCACGGTCGTCGTGCGCCTCGCAAGCCGGACGGGTCGCCTTGAAGCGACCTCGCTGCTGCTTGCCGGCGTTGCGGTGTCGTACACGCTGTCGGCCGTGACGTCGTTCCTTATGGTTGTTGCGCGCGAGTCTATGCAGGCGGTGGTCTTCTGGATGATGGGCGGCCTCACCGGCGCGTCATGGCCGTACGTTTGGCTGCTCACTGGTCTGCTGCTTGTGGGGCTTGCAGTACCGATGGCATTCTCACGCCATCTCGATCTCATGCTGCTTGGCGATGAACGCGCGGGGCAGCTCGGCCTGAACGTCGAGCGCTTCAAGATCTTCGCGCTCGGCTGCGCGTCGCTTGTCGTCGCGGGAGCCGTCTCGGTCTCGGGGCTTATCGGCTTCGTCGGGCTCATGACGCCGCACATGGTGCGCCTCGTGCTCGGGCCCGACCACAGAGCGCTGCTGCCTGCCTCGGCAATTGCGGGAGCACTCGTGCTGGTGCTCTCGGATCTCATCGCCCGCATCGTCCTGGCGCCGGTCGAGATTCCCGTGGGCATCGTGACCGCACTTGCCGGTGGGCCGTTCTTCGTGTGGTTGCTCGTGCGCAAGGAGCGTGTCCGATGAGCGCCGGCGACGTGCTCGTGGCCTTCGAAGACGCGAGCGTGGGTTACGGCTCGCGTGCCGTCGTCGAGCATGTGTCGTTCTCGGTCCGCGCGGGCGAGTTCGTGGGTCTCGTCGGCCCGAACGCTGCGGGCAAGTCGACGCTTCTGCGCGCGCTCACCGGCAGCGCGAGCGTGCTCGCGGGCAGCGTATCGCTCGGCGGCTCGCCGCTTGCGCGGCTCACGCCGAAGGAGCGTGCCCTGCTCGTGGGTGTCGTTCCTCAGACGCCAACCGCCGCATTCGCCTTCAGCGCGCGAGCGTTCGTGGAAATGGGCCGCAATCCGCATCTCGGCACGATGCAGAGCGTCTCGGCCGAGGACCGCGCGGTCGTCGAGGACGTGATGCGTCTCACCGACACCGAGCGGCTGGCCGCAGAGACCATCGATACGCTTTCGGGCGGTGACTTGCAGCGGCTCACCGTCGCGCAGGCGCTCGCGCAGCAACCGCAGGTGCTGCTGCTCGACGAAGCGACCGCGCACCTCGACCTGAACCATGCGCTTCAGGTGCTCGACCTCGTGCGGCGGCTTGCCGATGAGGGGCTCGCGGTGCTCGGCGTCTTCCACGATCTCGACCTGGCGGCCCGCTATAGCGACCGCATCGCGGTGGTCGCGGCTGGACGCGTGCGGGAGCCGGTGGAGCCCGAGCGTGCGCTCGACGCAGCCGTTGTCTCGGACGTCTTCGACGTGCGCGCCGTCGTGCGCACCGACCCTGTCTCCGGGACCGTGAGCGTCACACCGATCGTGCGCGGCGCTGATGTGGCGCGCACCACGCGGGGCCCGGTGGGCGTCGTCTGCGGCTCGGGAAGCGGCGCGCGCGTCTTGCGACGCCTCGCGCAAGCTGGCGTGGGGACGTCGTGCGGCGCGCTCTCGGAAGGCGACATCGACCAGGCTGTGGCCGTGGCGCTCGGGGCGGATCTCGTCACGCTGCCGCCGTTCGGCGAGATCGACGCTGATGCGGAGGAGCGGGTCCGCTCGGCGTATAGCACTACGCGCGCGTGCGTGGTGTGCGACACCCCCTTCGGCAGGGCGAACGTTGCGAACCTCCGTGCGGCGGTGCGAGCTGGCGTGCCCCTCGTGCTCGTGGGCGAGATGACGCCGGAGCGCGACTACTCCGGCGGTGAGGCGACGGCGCTCTGGGCCGAGGCGGTCTGCGCGGGTGCGGAGCGGGTATCAGATGAAGGAGCCGCGATCGCGGCGCTTCTCGGCATGCTGGATGGAGAAGGACACGATGGCTGACACGAAACGCACGGGTCTGGTGCAGGTCTATACCGGCGACGGCAAGGGCAAGACCACAGCCGGCACCGGGCTTGCGGTGCGGGCACGGGGCGCCGGGTTCGATGTCGCGTTCGTGCAGTTCATCAAAGGCGGACGGCGTTCGGGTGAGCTCGCGATGCTCGAGCAGCTCGGCGTCGACGTGTCGCGCCCGGCCGAGGTCTCGACGGGGCTGCTCGGCGCGGGACTCAATGACGAGGACCGTCGGGCTGCTACCGAGGCATGGACGATCGCTGCCGAGGCGATCGGGTCCGGACGCTACGACGTCGTCGTGCTCGATGAGGCATGCGTGGCGCTGGCGTACGAGCTTGTCGACGAGGCCGCGCTGCTGGATGCACTTGCAGAGCGCCCGACGCACGTAGAGGTCGTCCTCACCGGGCGTGGTGCGACTCCGGCGCTGATCGAAGCGGCTGACCTCGTCACGGAGATGCGTCTCGTGAAGCACCCCTACGACCGCGGCGTGCCCGCTCGGCGCGGCATCGAGTTCTAGAGGATCTCGCAGACCATCGCTTCGACCTGACGGGCCACAAGCACGTCGGCGGTCAGGCCGAGCGAGCGCGCGCCGACGCCGACCGACGCCTTTGCCAGTCGGGGCAGGTTGTTCTGCTCAGAGATATGCATCGCGACGATGGTCTTGAGCCCGTCCGATCCAAGCTTCTCGAGCGCCCGCGCTGCGCACGCATTCGAGAGGTGCCCTCGATCCGAGCGGATTCGTTCCTTCAAGAAGCGCGGGTACGGACCGGACTCGAGCATGTCGAGATCGTGATTGGCCTCCAGGCCGAGCAGATCGCAGCCGGTGATCGCGTCGACTGCCTCGGACGTAAGCACGCCTGTGTCCGTCGCGATTCCCACCCGGTGTCCGGCGAGGTCCTCGATCGCATAGCCGACGGGTTCGACAACATCGTGAGACGTACGGAAGGGGAGCACCCGAAACGCCCCCGTGCTCAGTGCTTCGCCCGCGTGTACCGTCACGACCTCCGGGACATCCGCAAGCTGCTCACGGAGCGAGCTTGCAGTCCCTCGGGTCGCGTACACCGGCACGCCGAGCGCCCGCGTGAGCACGCGCACGCCAGCCACGTGGTCGCCGTGCTCGTGGGTGACGAGCACCGCTTCGATCTCGATGTTGGCGAGTCCGGCCTCGGCGATTCGTCTGCGGACTTCGCGTGCCGACAGCCCGCAGTCGACGAGCACGCCTCGGCCGTGGTGGTACACGAGCGTCGCGTTGCCGCGGGAGCCCGATGCGAGGAAGGCGACGCCTGTCGCTGGTGAGAGAGACTGCACTGGGGCATTGTACCGTGTGACACCGACACGGTGCTTCGGGAATACTCATTACGATGGCAACTCCGTCGGAAGGCAAAGCGATGGCAAGCGACCGTTGGTCCCTGCGCAACATCTACCTGTACCTGGTATGCCTGATCACGCTCATCATGATCATCGTCTCGGTGGTCAGCGTTATCCGCGCGACAGTCGAACTCGTGTATCCCGATCCGGGCTACTACTCGGTTCCGATCGAGAAGGGCGGTTCGACCGGCATGACGCAGGCCGAGATCGACGCCCAGAACGAGTCGCAGCGCAAGCAATCCCAGCGCCAGGCCGTGCTCAATCTTGTCGGCGGTGTCGCGATGCTCGTTGTGGCCGGACCGCTCTACGCGTATCACTGGCGCAAGATCGAGACCGAGCGCCCGGTCGAAGCAACCGTGCCGCCAACCGCCTAACCCAGGTTCGCCGAGAGGAGCCTCCGCATGTCCGTGATGCTGTATGCGCTTTCGACCTGCCCGTACTGCCGTATGACCCGCAAGTACCTGGAAGAGAACGATGTCGATTTCGACCTGCTCGAGGTCGACCTGCTGGAGGGCGACGAGCGCACCGCAGCGATCGCGAAGGTCAAGGAGATATCGGGCGGCTCATCGTTCCCGGTCATCGTGATCGACGACGAGACGATCGTCGGCTTCAACAAGAAGCGCATCAAGGAGCTGCTCGGCCTATGAGCAAGGGCAAGCCGGTCCGCCGCCGGTTCGATGAGAGCACGACGACCGCCGACCTCCGGAAGTACATGGCGCCGTTCGCCGACAGGCTGGGCTACAAGTTCAACACGGACGACGAGTTCGTCGAAGAGGTGCTCGCCTCGGAGATCGAGATACTCGATGCGACGGGTGACGTGTTCTGTCCGTGCCGCGTGCGCACGGGCGACCCGAAGGAGGATGCCAAGATCGTCTGTCCGTGCATCCCCTTCTACCGGGACCAATTCGCGGGGCTCAAGAAGTGCTGGTGCGGGCTGTTCATCCTCAAGGAGGTCGAGGACGGTCTCGAGCTTCTCGGCGTGATCGAGGAGCCGACGGGCGATATCGATGTGCCGGTTTTCCGTGTCGCCGATCTTCCCGACGGGCAGATCCGTCACGTGAAGGTAGGGAAGCACGATATCGCGGTCGCGCGCGTGGGAGACGAGTTCTTCGCGCTCTCCAACGTGTGCCGTCATGCGTTCGCCCCACTTGCCGAGGGGTTCATGGACGGCTACTACGTCATGTGTCCGTGGCACGGCTGGCGATACGACGTTCGCGATGGGTCGACCGACCATCCCGGAGCGAATGTGAAGACCCACGACATCACGGTGGTGGCGGACGAGGTTCGGGTGCGGATCTCACTCGGCCGGTGAACGCACGTCAACCTTGGACGCACGAAAACGATTCGCAACACCAGAGAAATGCATCAGCATAGCCGTCCGGAGTATGGACTCCGGACGGCTTTCCTGAGTTGTCATTAGTCTGTTGCATAGAGCGGCAATGTGTTACATTCCTTGAATCTCAGGCGGAGCGCGCGTCGACATGGGGATGCCGGCACGTGCAAATGGACGTATGCGCAAAGGAGGACGGTATGACCAGCAAGCGTAGGCGGTTCGTCGCCTTGGTCGCTGTTGTCGCCGCCCTGGCCCTCGTGGTCACGGGTTGTGCCAGCAAGACCGACACGGGCGGAACTGACGGCGGCGCCACTGAGGCGACTGTTGTCAAAATCGGTATCGGCGCACCGCTGACGCAGGGCGCAGTTGCCCTCGGCAAAGGTATGGAGCGCGGTGCCAACCTGGCTGTCAGCCAGGCGAACGAGGACGCTGCCGTCAAGGATCTCGGAATCACCTTCGAGACCGTTTCCGGCGACGACCAGGGCGACCCGAAGACCGGCGTCACCGTGGCGAACCAGTTCGTCTCTGACTCCAAGCTCGTTGGCGTGATGGGCCACCTGAACTCCGGTGTCTCGATTCCCGCTTCCAAGGTCTACAACCAGAGCAGCGTTGTTATGGTTTCTCCGGCTTCGACCAACCCGTCGCTGACCCAGAACGGTCTCGACAACGTGTTCCGCGTTTGCACCATCGACTCGGTCCAGGGCCCCTCGGGCGCCGACTCGGCGTTCAAGGACCTCGGCTTCACCAGCGCCTTCGTGGTCGATGACTCGACCCCGTACGGCACCGGTCTTGCGGATGAGTTCGCCAAGCAGTTCGCTGCTGACGGCGGCAAGGTCGTGGGTCGCGAGAAGACCGGCGACAAGGACAGCGACTTCAACGCGCTTGTCACCAAGATCAAGTCCCTGAACCCGGCCGTTGTGTACTACGGCGGCATCTACAACTCCGGCGCGCTGCTCTCCAAGCAGCTCTCTGACGCCGGCGTGACCGCCCCGCTCATGGGTGGCGACGGTCTGTACGACGGTGAGTACGTCAAGCTCGCGGGCGACGCTGCCGCCGAGGGCGACTTCTGCACCTCTGTTGGCTACCCGATCGACCAGCTGCCGAAGGGTGCCGACTTCAAGGCCGCCTTCGAGGCTGCGTACCCGGGCGAGGCCATCGCTGCGTACGACGCATACTCGTACGATGCTGCGAACGTCATCATCGAAGCCGTCAAGAAGGTTGCGGCTGACCTCGGCGCTGCCAAGGTCACCACGCTTGAGGGCAAGAAGGCCATCATCGCCGCTGTTGCAGCGACGAACATGGAAGGTGTGACCGGCGCGGTTGCATTCGACGCCAACGGCGACACGACCAACAAGGTCATCACGCTGTACACCGTCAAGGCTGGCGCTTGGACTGCGTACGTCAAGTAAGTATCCCGTGCACCGAGTTCCTTCGTAGGATCTCAGCCGGGCGGGCGCCTGATGGCGCCCGCCCGGAGCGCGTATCAACGTGATACCATCCGCGCAGTCTCTCGTGCGCAGTTCGGAAGACAGGTGATCGGTCAGTGTCCGGGGACGTTATAGTCCAGCAACTCGTGAATGGCATCACTCTGGGCGGCCTCTACGCCCTGATTGCCCTTGGCTACACGCTCGTCTACGGCATCATGCTCATGATCAACTTCGCTCACAGCGAGATGTTCATGGCTGGTGGCTATGTCGGTCTGTTCGTACTGAAGGCGCTGACGAACGAGGCGTGGGTTGGCGCAGGCGCCGTCGGGTTCTTCACCGGCAGCACCATAGGTCTCATCGTATTGTTCGTGATCGTCTTCCTGGCGGCAGCGATTCTTGTGGGCATCCTTGGCGTGGTGATCGAGCGCTTTGCGTATCGCCCGCTCCGTCACGCGCCTCGCCTCGCACCGCTTATCTCGGCTATCGGCGTCTCGATCTTCCTGCAGAACGCCGTGCTTCTGTGGGTCGACAGCAAGGCACTACCGTTCCCCGCGGTCATGCCCGTCGTGACCGTCGTCAAGGTCGGCGGTGTGACTGTCAACTCGTTGCAGATCCTCATTCTTGTGACTACTCTCCTGCTGCTCGCTTTCCTGGATACGTTCGTGTCCAAGACGCGCATCGGCAAGGCAATGCGCGCCACTTCCCAGGACCGCGAAGCTGCGGGTCTCATGGGCATCGATATCAACCAGGTCATCGGACTCGCCTTCTTCATCGGGCCCGCTCTTGGTGGTATCGCTGGTGTGTTCCACGGCATGTACTACGGCTCGGTGAAGTTCGATATGGGCTTCCTGCCGGGCATGAAGTCGTTCACTGCCGCGGTTATCGGTGGTATCGGCAACCTGCGTGGGGCCATGCTCGGCGGATTCGTCCTCGGAATCCTCGAGTCGCTTGCAGCAGGTTTCCTGAGTGCCGGTTATAAGGATGTCGTGGCATTCGCCATCCTCATCCTCGTCCTGATCTTCCGACCGGGCGGCCTGCTCGGCGAGTCCGTCGTGGAGAAGGTGTAGACCATGGGCGGAAGCAAAATGGATATCAGAACCAAGGTCTCGAGCCGCAAGGCAACGACCAAGCAGAAGATCATCTACGCGTTGATCGCTGTGTTCATCGTACTGGTGCCGGTGATCTTCCAGGGCATCGGACAGCTCTTCCTGGTGCGCATCATGGGCGTCGTCGGCCTGTACGTCATGCTGGCTCTCGGCCTCAACATCGTGGTCGGATTCGCCGGTCTGCTCGACTTGGGGTACATCGCGTTTTACGCGATGGGCGCCTATGTCGGGGTCATCGTCGGCGATGTCATGCTCAAGACCTTCGGTGCGTCGTTCGGTCCCTGGGTGTACTTCGCCTCACTGCCGATAGCCGCGCTTGCTGCGGCGGCGACGGGCATCGCACTCGGAACGCCGGTCCTCCGGCTTCGCGGCGACTATCTGGCCATCGTCACGCTGGGCTTCGGCGAGATCGTCCGAATCCTGATCACGAACGATGTGTTCGGTCTGACGAACGGCCCGGCAGGTCTGCCGCGCTCCGGTCAGAGCATCCCCGAGCCCTTCGGGTTGCTGTGGTTGAGGGAGCACGCTGTCTTCAGCATCGGCGACAACTTCAACTTCCAGTTCTCGAACAACCTGTACTGGTACTTCATCGCTGTACTGCTCTGTCTGCTCACCATCTTCGTGGTGCGGCGTCTTGATGACTCGCGCCTGGGTCGCTCGTGGACCGCGATGCGCGAAGACGAAGTCGCCGCCGCGTCGGTCGGCATCAACATCACCACTGCCAAGCTCTGGGCGTTCTCGCTCGGCGCGGTATGGGGTGGCGTCGCGGGCCTCACGTTCGCGAACTTCCAGCAGTTCGTAAGCCCGGAATCCTTCACGTTCATGGAATCCGTGTTCGTCGTCTGCATCGTCGTGCTTGGTGGTATGGGCTCGATCCCCGGCGCCATTATCGGCGCGATCGCGATCCAGGGAATCCCGGAGCTCATCCGTGGCCTCGCACAGTCTGGAATCCTGCCGCTCGATCCTGGTCAGGCATCGCTCGTTAGCAACTATCGCTACCTGGTCTTCGGTCTCGTGATGGTCATCATGATGGCGGTGCGACCACAGGGCATCTGGCCCTCGGCGCGCCGAGCGATGGAACTCCATCCCGATGACGAGAAGATCCAGAACGAGGAGAGCCAGTCTCTCTGGGAGGCCGAGCACAAGACGGACACGGCCGACCACGACCTGTAGGGTCCCGGTACCAAGGAAGGCTTGAGAACCATGGCTCTGGTAGAAGCGAAGAAGATAACGATGGCGTTCGGCGGCCTCAAGGCCCTGAGCAACGTCGATCTCAACATCGGTGAAGGCGAGATCGTTGCCCTCATCGGCCCGAACGGTGCCGGCAAGACGACGTTCTTCAACCTCCTCACGGGCATCTACAAGCCCACCGAGGGCGAGTTGACGTTCGAAGGCACGCCGATTCCCGGCAAGAAGGCGCATCAGATCTGCGCCATGGGCATCGCCCGTACCTTCCAGAATATACGCCTCTTCGCCAACATGACGACGCTTGAGAACGTCATGGTCGGTCGGCACATCCGCACCAACAACGGTCCGCTCGGCGCGGTGCTCCGCAGCCCGCGGTTCAAGCGCGAAGAGCAGCACACCATCGATGAGGCGCTCAATCGACTTCGGTTCGTGGGTCTTGTCGACAAGGCGAACGAACTCGCGAAGAACCTCCCCTATGGCGCCCAGCGCCGTCTGGAAATCGCGCGAGCCCTGGCGACCGAGCCGAAGCTCATCTTGCTCGACGAGCCCGCGGCCGGTATGAACCCGCAGGAGAGCGCCCAACTCACGCAGCTGGTACGCAAGATTCGTGAAGCCGGCGTGACCGTTCTGCTCATCGAGCATGATATGAAGGTCGTCATGGACATCGCCGACCGCATCTACGTGCTCGACTTCGGCGAGCTCATCGCCGAGGGACTCCCCGCAGACATCCAGCGTAACCCCAAGGTCATCGAGGCATATCTCGGCAAGGGCGCCGAAGCCATGCTGGCCCAGGCGTAAGGAAGGATTTCGAAGTGCTCAAGGTCGAGAACCTCCACACACACTACGGCCAGATCGAGGCGCTCAAGGGCATCAGCCTCGAGGTCAACGATGGCGAGATCGTCACCCTGATCGGCGCGAACGGCGCCGGTAAGTCGACGACGCTCAAGACCATCTCCGGGCAGCTCGCTCCCACTGAGGGAACGGTCAGCCTCGATGGCGAGGTCGTCTCGGGAATGCTCGCCCACAAGGTCACCGAGAAGGGCATCATCCAGGTTCCCGAGGGTCGGCGCATCTTCCCGCGCATGACCGTTGCCGAGAACCTCGAGATGGGCGCGTTCCTGCGCAAAGACGCAGAGGGCATCAAGGAGGACCTGGAGCAGGTCTTCACGCTCTTCCCGCGTCTCAAGGAGCGCATCAACCAGAAGGGCGGCACGCTTTCCGGTGGCGAGCAGCAGATGCTGGCTATGGGCCGTGGCATCATGGCTCGCCCGAAGCTGCTCATGCTTGACGAGCCGTCCATGGGACTTGCACCGGTCGTCGTTGAGACGATCTTCGAGATCATCGAGCGGCTCAACAAGGAGGGCATCACGATCCTGCTTGTAGAGCAGAACGCGGCCATGGCGCTCTCCGTCGCTCACCGGGGCTACGTCCTCGAAGTGGGATCGATCGCGCTTGAGGGTCCCGGCAAGGAGCTGCTCCACAACGAGCAGGTCCGCAAGACCTACCTCGGCGAGTCGTAGTCCAAGAGTCACGCACCTCGAAGTGCCCGGGCCGCCTTCTCGGCGACCCGGGCACTTTTCTGTTCGATCTCTTTCGTGAGGAACGCCATGCGCCCGTCGATGAGACGCCAGATGCCGCCCGTGACGACCGAACGAATGTGTTCGGGTGCTCCCCGGGTGACGAGTGCGCCGATCGGGTCGTCGGTATCGGCTATCTGGATCGCGACCAGATCCGCATGCTTGCCCGCTTCGAGCGAGCCGTAGTCACGGTCAACCCCCAGTACCTGCGCGCCTTCTATCGTCATGATGCGGAGGACGCGCTCGGAGGTGAGCTCCGGATCGATCGCGATCAGCTCGCGTGCCTCGGCGAACAGATCAAGAACGTCGTTGCTTGCGAGTGAGTCCGTTCCCAGAGCGAGACGGACCCCTGCCATGCGCAGCTGGGCAACAGGGGCCGGTCCGTTCAGGAGGTAGCGGTTGGAGCGCGGACACAGGACGACGCCGCGCGCATGAGCCGCGAGAAGCTCGGCTTCGCCGGGCATGAGGTTCACGCAGTGTACAGCGACCGCGTCCTTGAGGACGCCGAGGTGTTCGAGGTACCGGACGGTTCCGACGCCGGGTGCCCTGAAGTCGGGTGCGAGCCGCTCCACCGCAGAGCGCAGCGGACCCTCACCGGCCGCAAGCAGCCGGGTCTCAGCCAACGACTCTGCGACGTGGATCGCGAAGTCGTAGTGCCAGCGACGAGCGTAGTCGTACGCGGCCTTGATGAGCCCCGGACCTGACGTGTACGGAGCGTGGGGGCTGATGCCGCAGAGCGTTCTGCCATCACAGGCGCTGCTCTCAGCGGGAAAGTCGTGACGTGCGAGCGCCTCGGGCAGTTCGTCCGCCGAGATGCCCAGAACCTCCCAGAAGAATACGCCGCCGATGCCTGTGTCAGCTGCAGCAGCCGGCGCCTCCGGACCGTAGGCGATGTCGCCAACGACGGTGATGCCAGAGCGGAGACACTCAAGGGCACCGAACGCCGCAGCATCGGCGAAGTCATCAGGCGACAGCGCCTGCACCGGGCCGGCCATATGCGATATCCACGTTGCGAAATCGCTCGGAGGGAGCAGCCCCAGCATCGAGGAGAGTGAGAGATGCGTATGTGCGTTGACCAGACCGGGCGTTATCACGCACCCCGGATGATCATGGATGGAGTCAGATGGGTTGGCACGGGTGAGTTGCTCGAGCGTGCCCACCGAGGTGATCTTCGACCCCTGGACCCTCACCGCTCCGCGGCGTATCGGAGCACTCGTAACGGGAAGCGCCCAGTCGCCTGCGATGATCATGGTCTACTCCTGGGGAAGGTTCAGAAGGCTGGGCTTCCTCAATTCCATACAGCCGCACGCAGCCTCAAGATCAGCCTCGGCGATCGCGTCTACAACGCATCGTGCTACGTCGGCCGCTTCATCGAAGAAGATGGCCTTGAGCTCCGCGTGCTCCCACTCTCTGACGACTCCCTCGCCATAGTTCACGACCATGTAGATGCCTGCGTAGCACGCGCCGATGTCGCGTGCGAGGAATACCTCGGGCGATAGGGACTGTCCGATCACGTCAGCACCAAGACGCTTCATGTAGTCGACCTCGGCAGGGGACTCGAATCTTGGCCCGTCGGTCACGAGGTACGTTCCGCGGCGAAAGACCCTTGGGAAGCGTTCGCTCGCTGAGGCGAACAAGTGCGAGTGCAGATCGGGACAGATGGGCTGACGCATGATGAGCAGGTGGTCACCGCGTACGTAGATGTCCTGCTTCATGGTGAGGTCGACGAAGTCCGTGGGTACCAGCACGTCTCTCGGATCGAGGAGGTGATTGAGCGAGCCAACGCCGCCATCGGCGAGGACTTTGCGTACCCCTGCCTCGTGGAACACCGAGAAGACCTGAAGGCTGGCATCCGCCCGCTTCACGCCACGCCGCCACCCGTGCATCTTCACGGCGAGCGCTTCGCGCGTGCCGTGCGAACCGCTGACGCGGAAGTGGGTGAACGACGGAGACCTGCCGAATGGTGTGTCGAAGACAAGGCCTTCGGCCAGTACCTCTACACGGTCATCCTCGAGCCCCGCAGGGAACGCGAACGACAGCGTTCCGCTGCCGCCGCACACCCCGAAGTCAGCGTGTGGTACTCCTGCAATCGTCATGGTTCCTCCTCGGCTACAGGGTACCCGAAGCGTGTGACATACGGCGAATCAGCGCTGCATCGACAGCATCTCGCGGGTGCGCTTCCACGTGAGCTTGATGCCGCCCACCGAGAACCAGTACATGAGGTAGGTGAGGCGCTTCATGACGATCGCTGGGAGACCCGCCAGATGCACCTTGAATGCCCACCCGACACCGTAGCTGGGGCCGATGCTCACGAACTCGCCGTGCATGTTCGGTACGAAAGGCGTAGGCGTCGCTCCGCGTACTTCGCGCACGATGTTGTCGGCGGTGTGCTCGGCCTCGCGGATCGCGAACTGGGCGAGCATGGGAAGAGTGCGCTTGTCCTTCGGATCGCGGAATGCGGCGACGTCACCCACGGCGTAGATGTCCTCGTGTCCTACTGCGCGACATGTTTCATCCACCACAAGCCGCCCGGAGGGGTCGGCCTCCATGCTCCACGAGATGGCATCGGGGTCGGCCTTAGCCCCACCGCAGAACACCATCACGCTGGCATCGATGGTCCTGCCATCAGCGAGGTGTATCGCGCTCTCCTCGACACTCGCGACCATCGAGCCGGTAACCAGCTCGACGCCGAGATGCTCAAGGCGCTTGCGTGCACGCAGCCGCAGGCTGGGCTCGAGGTCGTACAGAACGTCGGGGCGTCCTTCGATGACCCGTATGCGCAGGTCGGCCGGGTCAAGTCCTGCTTCTCGCATGCGTTTCGGCAGCATCTGACCGAGGGTGCCGACGATCTCGATACCGGTAGCGCCACCGCCGATGACCGCGAACGAAAGGGCCCTAACCCGGGCTTCGCGGTCGGCAATCGTCGCCGCGGAGCGGAATTGCTTCTCGATGCGCTGCTGAAGTTCTTGCGCATCGGCGACCGACCACATCGTGCCAGCGTGCTCGGCGAGTCCCGGTACGGGAGGCACGAATGCGATCGCGCCGGTCGCAAGCACGAGCCGCCAGTAGCTTACGGGCTCGTGTGGCCCGCTTCGTGGCCCGATGGTGAGCACGTGCTCGGCGGGCTTCACTTCATGGACGCGGTTGTAGCACACCGTGACCGGCAGGTCTTTGAACAAGGTGGGGAGCCACAGTTCACAGAATTCGGGCCGAGGCGGTCCAACGGCGACGAGGTCGAGTTCCGAGAGCGCCTGCTGACAGGGATTCGGCTCGATCAGCATGATCTCGACGTCATCGGCGTCTCGCAGTGCTTTGCCGAGACGCACCGCCAGGGTGGTACCTGCGTAGCCTCCTCCGGCGATGACGACGCGTCGTGACTTCGCACCGGGCGTTGTGCAGGTGGGCTTTGCTGAACTTTCCACGTGTGTGCTCCTCTCGCGTATGCATTGAAGGTACCCGAAGAGAGGCACCTCATGCGCGCTTGGCGGCGGATTCGCGAACAGAAAGCCGTAATCGCATGCATGTGGGCGGGAGAGAGACCGACCGAGAGTATCGGATATTGGGAATGAGAGATTGTTATTCAACTAACGGGAGGATCGAAATGAATCCGTTTTGCACGTTCATGGCATCGATGACCGGCCGCATCGTGCGCGTGGTCGCGGGCGTTGCGTTGATCGCGTGGGGCATCATGGGGCTTGGCGGCACAGTCGGCATCATCGTGGCAGTCGTCGGCGCTGTTCCGCTGCTTGCGGGTCTCTTCGACTTCTGCGTGTTCGCGCCGCTGTTCGGTTGCCCGATGAGCGGTCCGAAGATTCGCGCTGGCAAGAAGTAGCGTCGCTAGAACCTGCGCACCTCTCGGTAGAGGGTGTCGCGCTGCACGGGCGTGAGACCGGCATCCGCGACAAGCCGCACGAGTTCGTCTCGGGCAAGCATGAAGCGGGTGCCGGCGGCGGCCACCACGTTCTCCTCGATCATGGTGGAACCCATGTCATTGGCGCCGTAGCAGAGCGCGACCTGGCCGATCTTCGGGCCCTGGGTCACCCATGACGCCTGGATGTTGGCGACGTTGTCGAGGAAGAGCCGCGACACGGCGAGCGTTCGCAAGTACTCCCAGCCGCTTGCGGCCGTGCCGCCCTGCTCGTCTTCAAGCTCGGTGTTGCCCGGCTGGAAGCTCCAGGGGATGAAGGCGCGGAATCCGACGTTGCCGTTCGCGACCGCCTCGTCTTGAACCTCTCGGACGCGCACCATGTGCTGCACGCGCTCGGCGAGGGTCTCGGTGCCACCGAACATCATCGTCGCGGTGGTCGACATGCCGAGGGCGTGCGCTTCGCGCATCACATCGAGCCACTGGTCGCTCGTCGCCTTCTTGGGTGAGACGTGGGTGCGCACGCGGTCGACGAGGATCTCGGCGCCGCCACCCGGCAGCGAGTCGAGGCCGGCGTCGCGCAGGCGCGTGAGTACCTCGCGCGTGCTGATGCCGGACACCTTCGCGATGTGCACGACTTCCGGCGGGCCGAACCCGTGCACGTGGATGGGGTAGCGCGCCTTGAGCTCGCGCAGCATGCCCTCGTACCACTCGATACCCAGGTCGGGGTGCATGCCACCCTGCAGCAGGATCGCGGTGCCTTCGAGTGCGAGCGTCTCTTCAACCTTCGCATAGAGCTCGTCGGGCGGAAGCACGTACGCGTCCGGGTCGCCCGCGTCGCGGTAGAACGCGCAGAATCGGCAGCCGCTCACACAGATGTTGGTGTAGTTCACGTTGCGGTCGACGATGAACGTCGCCTCGCGCTCCGGGTGCAGGCGGTCGCGCATCGCCGATGCCGCCACGCCGAGCGTGAGGATGTCCGCGTCCTGCAGCAAGAAGAGCGCTTCGTCCGCCGAGAGCCGATGCGTGCCGGCCGCTGCCGAGAAGGCAAGCGCCGCTGCGGCGTCTTCAGGTCGCGCGGGTGTGACCACGTCAGTCCTCTCCGAAGATGCGGATGTCCGGTACCCGATCGAGCTGGCCGACTTCGACCGCCTCGGCGAGGTAGCGCTTGAGACCCTCACGGTAGCGCGGCTCGTAGCGGAACTGCAGCGCGTCGAAGTAACTGCGGAACTTCTCGGCGGGGAACTGCTCCCAGCGCGCGGCGTACTCGCTGATATCGTCGAGGTGCGCGCGGCAGTAGGTGAGCGAGGCGGAGAGCGCGTCGGCGACCATCTGGACGGCTGCGGGGTTTGTCTCGGCGTAGTCGCGGCGCACGGCCCACACGGCGTACACCATCGGCAAGCCGGTCCACTGCGTCCATTCGGTGCCGAGGTCGTACGCGAACAGTCCCTCGGGCACGTCCCAGTACGCGCGCAACGCCTCGTCGCCGATGAGGAGCGCGGCGTCTGCGTCGCGAAGCATCGCAGGCAGGTCCGGCGGCATCTCCACGAACGTGGCCGCGGCACCCCAGCGCTTCGCGATGAGCACGCGCGCGAGCACCTGCGAGGTGCGCGAGGTGTTCGTGAGTGCGACGGTGCGGCCATCGAGTTCCTCGGCGGGCACTTTCGAGATGAGCAGGATGGACTGCACCTCGCCGTCCGAGGAGATCGCGATGTCGGGGAGCAAGACCAGGTCGTCGGCGTGGCGTGCGTACTCGATGGCGGGAATCGGCGCGACGTCGAGCGAGCCGTTCACGATATCCACCGCGAGTTCCGCCGGGTTCGCCTTCACGAGGTCGACGTCGAGCAACACGTCGTTCTTCACCATGCCGTAGTAGAGCGGCAGGCAGTTCAGGAACTGGATATGGCCGAGACGGGGACGGGCGGGCATGCCTACTCCCGTCCGCTGATCGTGCCGTCGAACATGAAGGGTTTGCCGTCGATGGTGATGCCCATAGTGACCTTGTCACCCGTGACGGTGATGGTGAACGGCTGCGAGGAGTTGTTGGCAAACCCGCCCGACGCGGCACCCACGCTCGCCGTACCCGCGGCCTGCATCGTGATCGTTCCGGTGCCGGTGTAGGTGAGTTCCTCGGGATTCAACGACGCGACCGCTTCGCCTCCCTCGGGATCCGCGAGCGTGAACTCGAGCTGCGTGCTGTTCGCGATGGCCTCGGCAGTGAGCGTTCCCTTGCCAACGGTTCCGGTCGTCGTGGTCTTCGCGGTGGCCGTGCCGGTGTAGGTGCCCCACCTGTAGCCCGTGGGGTTCGTCGCCTGCAGGTTGAGGGCGATCGTGTACGTCATACCACCCTCGGAGAACTCCTGGTCATCGACGATGCTCACGACCCATGAGGTGTACTTGGGGCTCGCCTGCTTCTCCCCGGACGCCGTGCCTGCAGAGGACCCGCTGTTCCCAGCCGAATCCGAGCCGGGCGACTCCTTCGAGCACCCGATCGCGCCGAGCAACACGAGGAGCGCGATCAGGATCATCGCCGTGCGAAGGAACTTGGACGAACATATGCTGCGCCTCATCTGGTCCCCCCAGTTCTCGCCGGATTCGCCCGGCGTTCCCCAGACCCGCTCTCCATCGTTCAGTTCTCGTCGTAGACGCGGATCACCTTGTAGAGCGTGTCACGCTCCACCGGCACGTGGCCGGTCTCGCGGATCATGCCGAGCAGGTCGTCCTTGCTGAGAGCCTCGGGCGTGACCGCGCCGGCCATGTGCGTAATGCGCTCCTCCACGACGGTGCCGTCGAGGTCGTCCACGCCGAAGACGGTCGAGAGCTGTGCCATCTTGAGGCCCACCATAATCCAGAACGCTTTCACGTGCGGGATGTTGTCGAGCATGAGACGCGCGATCGCAAGCGTCTTGAGATCGTCGAAGCCTGTGGTGCCGGGCAGGTTGGAGAGCTCGGTGTTGAGCGGGTGGAAGGCGAGCGGGATGAACGCCAGGAAGCCACCGCTCACGTCCTGCTGCTCGCGCAGGCGGATCAGGTGGTCGACGCGCTCCTCGAGGATCTCAATGTGGCCGTACAGCATCGTGCAGTTCGTCTTGATGCCGAGCGAGTGCGCTTCGCCATGGATGCGGAGCCAGTCATCGGCCGACGTCTTCTTGTCCCACGCCGCCAACCGCGTTCTGTCCGAGAAAATCTCGGCGCCGCCGCCCGGCATCGAGTCGAGACCGGCCTCCTTGAGCTGCCGCAGCACCTCGAGCGTGGAAAGCCCACTGATCTGCGCGTAGTACTCGATCTCCACGGCGGTGAATGCCTGGATGATCACGTGCGGCGGGAGCGCTTCGCGCAGGCGGCGCATCATGTCGATGTAGAACTCGAACGGCCAATCGGGATGCAGGCCGCCAACGATGTGAATCTCGTGCGCGCCCTCGGGAACCGCTGCCTTCGCCGCATCGACGATCTCGTCGAGCGTCATCTCATAGGCGCCATCCTGCCCTTTGGAGCGTGAGAACGCGCAGAACTTGCAGCGGTTCTCGCAGATGTTCGTCGGGTTGATGTGGCGGTTCACCATGAAGTAGACGCGGTCACCGTTCTTCTCCCGACGCACGAAGTCGGCCATCTGACCGATGCCGAGCAGGTCGTTGCTGGCGTAGAGTGCGATTCCGTCTTCGCGAGAGAGTCGTTCGCCCGCCGCGACCTTGGCGGCGATCGGCTCAAGTGTTGTGTCCGTCAAGTAGAAGCGCGTCACGGTGACTCCGATCAGTGAGTGGCATGCAAACGCATCAAGTCTAGTTTCCCTTTCTGCGGAAAGCCACCCGCAGCGGCAGCGGTGCTACACTCGGCAGGAGGTTCTCCGGGAGAAGGAGCCGCGCGTGGACGGTTCGCAGGTAGACCGAACGTGTTCTCAGTGCGGTGCACGGCTTGAGGATGATGCCTCGGACCTGTGTCTGGCGTGCGCCGTGGGGGCGGCCGACGCGCAGGTGGAGTCCGCGCCGTCGGTCCCCGAGCCGGCGGAGCGGCGCCTCAGGGGGATTCCAACTGCCGTGCTCTACGCTATCTGCCTCGTGTGTCTTGCGATCATCGCGTGGCGAGGGCCGGCGTTCGTTCAAAGCATGCAACCGCAGCATCCGATTCGCACCGGGGTGTACACCACCGCAGGTCAGTGCGACGCGTGCGTCGCGAACCTGTGGGTGTTCTCGGCGGCAGTGATGGACGGGTCGGAACTACCCGCTCAGCGTCTCACCTGCCCCGCCACCGGGGAGCCGTACGTCGTCACTGGATCCGCAGACGGGACGGTGGTTTCGTGTCCCAATCCCGAGGAGCACGGCCTGTCTTCGCTCACGGTGGGCGGCGGCGTCCAGATACCGGAGGCGCGGCGATGAAGCATCGTGACGAGGGCTTCACGCTGGTCGAGCTTATGACCGTGGTACTCATTCTTGGCGCGCTCGTGATGGTAGCGGTGCCGGCTGTTGTGAACTCAAGGGCAAAGGCAGCAGAAACGGCCTGCCTGGCGAATCGTACGGTCGTGTCGAAGGCCGATTTCGCATACTACCTGCAGAACGGCGGGTGGTCGTCGAGCATCAAGGGCCTCGTGGGGACGTGGATCAAGAGCACGCCCGCCTGCCCGGAGGGCGGCGTCTACACGTGGATCGACACACCCACAGCCGAGCAGCCGGTTCGCACGCTGGGTTGCTCGGTGCACTACTTCCCCGTGAAGTCCCTGACGCCGCTCGGGTCCACCTTCAGTGAGATATCCCGCGGCATGATCGAGCGCATGCTTGCCTACTACGCGAAGAACGGCAGATGGCCGAGCAACCGTCCACCAGCGAGTTACACGGACCTCGGTCTGACCGCCGCGGATTGGGCGACGGCGGTGGAACACCTCAACTACACGCCCGGCGGCAGCAAGATCTCCATCACGCCGGAGAGCGGCTATGTCGTCACTGTCGTTGACATCAAGGGCAAGACACGCACGCTCAAGGTCTCGGAGCAGGACATCTTCTACGATGGCAAGACGGGCAAGTGGTACTACAAAGAGGTGAACAAAGAGAACGTCGTTGACATCGCCACCATCCAGGTTCAGCCAGCCAAGAAGTAGAAGGCACCGCATGCGGGGGTATGAACACCTCTAAAGGTCGTGGTGAGTCTGCGGCCAGGACGGAGGGAGATGCCATGCGGTTCAAACGCATGCTCGTATTCACGCTTGTAGCGGCGCTCGCGTTCGCGGTCGTCGGCTGCGGGAGCGGCGGGACCACCGATACCGGTGGCACCACAACCCCCAAGGGTCCGGTCACCGTCGGCTCCAAGATCGACACCGAAGGTGGCGTTCTCGGCCAGGTCATGATCGCCATGCTCGAGGAGCACGGCTTCACGGTGGTCGACAAGACCAAGACCGGCACCACCGAAGTCGTTCGCAAGGCGCTCCTTGCCGGCGAGATCGACATGTATGCCGAGTACACCGGCACCGCGCTCACCCAGTTCTTCACGGGAACAGAGATCGACCCGGCCGTGAGCAAGGACGCGCAGACGTCGTACGAGATGGTGAAGGATCTGGACTCGACGCAGAACGACGTCGTCTGGCTCCAGCGCGCGCCCGCGAACAACACGTGGGCGATCGCAATCCCGCAGGCGCTTTCCGATGCCGAGAACATCAAGACGCTTGAGGATTGGGCGGCGTACATCAACAAGGGTGGCGCCGTGAAGCTGGTGGCGTCGCAGGAATTCGTCGACCGCAAGGAAGACGGGGTGCCCGCGATAGAGGCGGCGTACGGGTTCAAGATGAAGGCCGATCAGCTCATCATCCTCTCGGGCGGTGACACGGCTCAGACCGAGGCGGCCGCAGCGCAGGGTACGAATGGCGCGAACGCCGCGATGGCGTACGGTACCGACGGGAACCTCTCGGCGCTGGGGCTTGTGGTGCTCCGGGATCCGAAGAGCATCTGGCCCGTGTACGAGCCGGCACCCACCGTGCGCGGCGAGGTCATGACGAAGTACCCGGAGATCGCCAGCATCCTCGACCCGGTGTTCAGCGGGCTCACGCTGCAGGCGCTGCAGGAGCTCAACGGCAAGGTCGCCGTTGATGGCGCCGACCCCAAGACGGTGGCTCGCGACTACCTGAAGTCCAAGGGCTTCATCAAGTAGCGTGACGGAGCGCAGCGTACAGACACGATTCGACAAGGTGGCGCTCGTGGGTGCGATGGTCGCACTCGCGGGCGCTACTGCGCTGCCCTTCGTCGAACTTCGAGCGAACCGGCTCGTGCCGGGCGCGGCGCATTCGGTTGCCGCCGCCGGGCCGTGGGCGTATCTGCTCTGGCTGCTCGTGGGGGTCGGCTTTCTCTCGGCAGTTGCACCCACCGAGAAGGCTCGCGCCGCATCATCGACTGCGAGCGGGTACGGGCTTGTGGTCGCGCTCGCGTGGGGCATCGGACATGCGGCCAGCACGCTGCTGGTGGGCCAGCCCTCGGCAGCGCGCGTGTCGCTCGGCGCTGGCGTGTGGGTGTTGCTCGCGGGCACCGCGATTCTCGGCTTCTCGGGCGGCGTGGAGCGCCGTCGCAAGCTCGTGCGCTGGGCGGGGCCGCTGGTGCTCACCGCGCTTGCGATTGCGGCAGCGTTCGCGTGGGGCGGTCTCGACCGCATCTCGCTCGCCCGCGAGTTCGCGGTGCGCGCGAGTTCGTTCTGGACGCTCCTTGGCGGTCACCTCGCGATGGCGGGCACGGGCCTCGGCTTCGGGCTGGCTCTCGGCGTGCCGCTCGGGCTGTGGGCGACGCGCAACCGTCACGTCCGCAGCGTCGTATTGGGAGTCACCGGCGTCATCCAGACGGTGCCGAGCCTTGCGCTGCTCGGCCTGCTGATCGCGCCGCTTGCAGCCCTCAGCCAGGCGGTTCCGGCGCTGCGCGCGCTTGGCGTGCGGGGGATCGGCGCCACGCCGGGCCTCATCGCGCTCACGCTCTACGCGCTCCTCCCGATCGTCCGCAACACGTACGTCGGGCTTGCCGAGGTAGACCCGGCCGTCATCGACGCCGGTCGCGGCATGGGCATGAGCTCGTGGCAGCTGCTGTGGCGCGTGGAGTTCCCGCTCGCGCTGCCGCTCATCATCGAAGGTGTGCGCACAGCGTCGGTGCTGCTCATCGGCATCACCACGCTCACCGTCTTCGCGGGCGCACGCAACCTGGGCATCCTCGTCTTCGAAGGCCTCGGGCAGTTCGCGCCCGACCTCATCTTGCTCGGCGCGCTGCCGATCATCGCGCTTGCGGTGGTTGCCGACGTCGCGCTCTCCGCGCTCGGACGGGCGCTCACACCGGAAGGGGTCCGCGCATGATCCGGCTGGAAGACGTCACCCGCCGCTACGGCGACACGACGGCTGTGGACTCGCTCTCGCTTGAAGTGGCCGAGGGCGAGGTCTGCGTGCTCATCGGCCCATCGGGGTGCGGCAAGACCACCACGCTGCGCATGATCAACCGCCTCATCGAGCCCACGTCCGGCCACATCTTCGTTGACGACCGTGACATCCTCTCGATGCCCGCCGAGGAACTTCGCCGCGGCCTTGGCTACGTCATCCAGTCGATCGGCCTGTTCCCGCACCTCGATGTCGCCGCGAACATCTGCGTCGTGCCGCGCCTCCTCGGCTGGGAGAAGTCGCGCATGGCGAAGCGGGTCGACGAGCTGCTCGCGCTCGTGGGACTCGACCCGGAGGCGTATCGCGACAAGTACCCGCGCCAGCTCTCGGGCGGAGAGGCGCAGCGCGTGGGCGTGGCCCGGGCGCTTGCCGCCGACCCGCCGGTGCTGCTCATGGACGAGCCGTTCGGCGCGGTCGACCCGCTCAACCGCGAGCGGCTGCAATCCGAGTTCGCGCGCATCCAGCGCGAGCTCAAGAAGACCGTCATCTTCGTCACGCACGATATCGACGAGGCCATCCGCCTTGCCGATAAGATCGCCATCATGCGTGACGGGAAGCTCCAGCAGTTCGACACGCCGGAGCAGGTTCTCAACCACCCCGCGAACAAGTTCGTGCACGACTTCGTGGGCGCGGACCGCGCGCTCAAGCGCCTCGTGCGAGTGCGCGTGGCCGACGTGATGCGCTCGCCTGCGACCGTGCTCGCGGACTCGGACGCGCTCACCGTTCGCGTGGGCGCCGGACGACGCCGCTTCGCGTACGTTGTGGAGCCCGACGGCCGCCTCGTTGGTTGGGTCGATACGAATGAGGTCGATCGAGGCCTTCGGCCAGTCGAAGCGATGACGCGCATGGACCCCGTGGAGGCCTCAGTGCGCCCCGACGACAGTCTCCGAGACGCGCTCTCGCGGATGCTCGGTCTCGGGTTCCGCGCGATCGCGGTGACCGACAAGCACGATGTGCTGCTCGGCGAAGTCACGTTCGCGGCCGTCGAAGAAGCGATGACCGAGGGCGACGAGCACATCTCCAACCAGCCAGCGGAGGACGCCGAGTGAGCCGACGTCGCATAGGGGTCGCCGCCGTCGTGGTCGCGGCGATCGCGTTCGCGCTGCTTGTGAGCGCGCAAGGGCTCTGGCAGTCGTGGCTGAGCGCGCTCTTCCCCAAGCAGCCGATCGTCCTTATGCCGAGAGACACCCTCGCGGCGTTCGTTCTGCAGCACCTTGTGCTCGTAGCCGTCTCGAGCGCGCTCACCATCGCGGTCGGGGTACCGCTCGGCATCTTCGTGACGCGCAGGAGCGGCGCCGAGTTCCGCGCGCTGGTTGTGGCGGCGACGGACCTAGGGCAGACGTTCCCGCCGGTGGCGGTGCTGGCGCTCGCGATGCCGCTCCTTGGCTTCGGCTTCTGGCCAACCGTGATGGCGCTCTTCATTTATGGCATGTTCCCGGTGGTGAGCGGCACGATCGCCGGTATCGAATCCGTGCCGAGGGCCGTGCTCGACGCCGCCGAGGGCATGGGCATGAGCCCGATGCAGGTGCTCGCGCGCGTTGAGCTGCCGCTCGCGGCGCGGGTGATCTTGAGCGGCGTGCGCACGTCGGTCGCCATCAACATCGGGACCGCCACCGTGGGCGCCGCCATCGGCACCGGCGGACTTGGCGTGCCGATCATCGGCGGGCTCGCGGTACAGAACATGGCGTACGTGCTCGAAGGGGCGATCCCGGCCGCGCTGCTCGCGGTGCTGGCCGATGCGGCGCTTGCGCAGGTGGAGGTGGCCGTGACGGTGCCGGAGGCGGCTGCGGGGGCGTGAGCTGGGTGATGTGAGCCCAGCGGCCGTTTCGGTATGCTGGTCATGCGTCGGCGGATGGGGCTGAAGGGGGAGAGCGATGCATCCGGTTGGTATTGTCCTCGCCATCGTTGCGGCGGTCTTCCTGGTGCTCTCCGTGCTCCGTCTATTCAAGGACATTGCCCTGTTGCGGGAGTCTGCCACCAGAGGTGCTGACGCCGCAAGGCTGGTTCGACCGAGCCTATGGGACGTTCTGTTCATCTGCTTCGCTGCCGCTGCTGTCTTTGGTTCGAATCCCAGCTTCTGGCCCAATCGAGCAGCCCATATTCCTGCTGCGGTAGTCGCCTTTGTTGCGCTCGGGTTGACCTTCATGATCATTCCCGCAAGCGCGCGCGTTGGCGCTGCATTCATGATGAATCACACCCTCGGTTCGGAGCGCCATCCGGCCGGTGGCGATTCGTGATGCCAGACTGATTCTGGCCGGCGCTTGAGGGCGTCCGCTTTCCCGATCGGCCTTTGAGTACCGCATTCCTCTTGAACGCCACAACACCATAGCGTTATGGTGTTCTCGAGGTGATGGAGATGTCGCAACCGCGTCGCTCGACGGTGTATTTGGAGCCAGAACTCCACCAGGCGCTTCGCCTCAAAGCCGCAGCAACCGATCGCTCGGTATCCGATCTTGTGAATGAGGCGATCCGAGCGGCCCTGGCGGAAGACGAAGAGGACCTGCGCGCCTTCTCTGAGCGTGCTGGCGAACCGCTCATCGCGTACGAAGAGGCGCTCGCGTACCTGAAGCGCGATGGCAAGCTATAGCGTCTCGCTCAAACGCTCGGTGCCGAAGGACCTGGAGCCGCTCCCGGCCGCCGACCGCGCGCGCATCATGGAGCGCATCGGGGCGCTCGCCGATGACCCGCGCCCGCACGGGTGCGAGAAGCTCTCGGCACTGGAGCGATACCGCATCAGGGTCGGCGACTATCGCATCGTCTATGCCATCGAAGACGCAGCACCCTCGGCCTTGACGATTGTGCACTTAATCGTAAAATCGTTTTAATGATTAGATGAGTTTGTGCTACACCGAGGTGCATATGTACCGCTACACGACCACAGATGAGATATCGACACGACTCCTGCGCTTCGAGGAGTTGCGCAAAGCCCTGGACGAGCAGGCGATGCTTCCGCGCGCCTGGTATGGCCATATGAGGCGAGAACTGGAGGCTGAGGCCGTCGGCGCTTCGGTCTCCATGGAGGGAATCCCCGTTACGGTTGACGAGGTCCGGCGGATACTCGCGGGCGATCGTCCAGATGCAGTCTCAAGTGAAGACGCCGACTTGGTCGTGGGCTACCGGGAAGCGATGCGTCACGTTCTCAGCCGAGCCGACGACCCGGACTTCAGATGGGAGAGCGAAGTCGTGCGTGGCATCCACGAGCGAGTGCTCGCGGGTTCGTGGGTGATGCAAGCCGGTCGATACCGACAGAACCAGAACCGGGTGGTCGACAGCGCTTCGAGAACCGAGCTCTATGTCCCGCCGTCGCCAGAGCACGTGCCCGCACTGGTGGACGACCTTGTCGGCTGGCTTGGCGCGGGCGCGGATGACCAGCCGGCTCCCATCGCCGCCGCGCTGGCGCATGTCCGTCTTGCCGGCATCCATCCATTCGCTGACGGCAACGGACGGACGGCGCGCATCATAGCGTCGCTCGTGATGTACCGGGGCGGATACCGTTTGCCACAGTTCACGAGCCTTGAGGAATGGTGGGGGAGACACCTGGCGGACTACTACGCCGCGTTCTCGTGCCTCGGCACGGAGTGGGATCCTGCTGCGGACGTCACACCATTTGTCAGCGCGCATGTCCTCGCGCAATGCTCACAGGCTGAAGCGCTCTCACTTAGGCAATCAGCCGAGCGCGAGCTGTGGCTCGCGCTGGAAGACGTCGCGGTCCACGCGGCAGGGACGGATGCTCGCTCGGCAAACGCGCTGTACGAGGCCCTCATGGGTCGCGAGGTGACGAATCGCTACTACCGCAGTGTCGTCGACGTCGCTGCGCCTACGGCCGCAAGCGACCTCGCCAGGCTGGACGCCGCGGGGCTGCTTGAGCGTCGCGGTTCCGGGCGCTCCACGGCGTTCGTCGGTACCGTTCGGCTTGTGGAGGGTCTTGCAGCCGCGCTGGCTCTCGATCTCGACCTGCGGGGCGCGTCTTCCTACGACGGGCGCTTGCGTGATGCCCTGCTTGCGCGATTGAGCGCTCGCTCGCTCGGCCACGCCTGATCCAGCCCTCACGGAGCTGACGATGTGCGATCGACGACCGACGGTAGGGGCGCGCTGGCATCCTCGCCCCGTACCCCGTACCCTGAGAGCATGACCCCGCTACCCGACATCGCACGCGCCGCCGTCGCCGAGTACGACATGCTGCCAGCCGGCTCGGTCGTGCTCGCGCTCGTCTCGGGCGGCGCCGACAGCGTCGCGCTGTTGCGGCTGCTGGCCGCTGGCGACCTGGGCGACCTCGGCGGGCGGCTGTTCGTCCTGCACGTCAACCACACGCTGCGCGGCGACGCCTCCGATGGCGACGCCGCGTTCGTCGAGTCGCTCTGCGCCGAGCTCGGCGTGCCATGCACGGTCGTGCGCTTCGACGTCGCCGCCTACGCCGCGGCCGAGGGCCTCAACCTGGAAGACGCCGGTCGCCGCATCCGCTATCGCTTCGCAGAAAGCGAGATCGACGCGCGCTGCTCGGCTGTCGGCCTCTCGCCGCTGCGCGGTCGCATCGCCGTAGCGCACACCCTCGACGACCAGGCCGAGACGTTCCTCATGCGCCTGGTGACCGGCGCCGGCCCCGGCGGCCTGCGCGCGATCGCTCCCGTACGCGGGCGTGTCGTGCGACCGCTCATCGGCGCGCGACGCGCCGACATCCTCGGCTACCTCACCGGCCTCGGCCAGCATTGGCGCGAGGACGCCACCAACGCCGACACCTCGCGGCTGCGCTCGTGGGTTCGCCACGAGCTTCTGCCGCTCGCACAGTCGCGCAATCCGGCATTCGCCGACACGCTCGCGCGCAACGTCCGCATCCTTGCCGAGGAAGACACGCTTCTCTCGGAGATGGCCTCGGCGTTCTCGCGGGATTTTGTGAGCTTCGAGGATGGGCGCCTCATCTTCGAGACCGCGCAGATGCGCACGCTCTCGCGCCCAATGGCGCGCCGGACCGTGCGCGAGGCGCTCCTGCGGGCATTCCCCGACGCGTCCCGGCTTGAGGCCGCGCACGTTGAGGCGCTCGTCGACGGCCTTGCAATCGAAGGATTCGCGCACGACCTGCCATTCGGTCTGCGGGCGGTCGACGAGTACGGTAGACTATGTCTTTCCCGGCGAGACGATACCGCCTCGCCGGTGGCACCTTGTTTGCTCGAATGGCCGGGTAGGTGCGACCTCGGCGTGCTCGGCACGATCGAGGCCGCATTCTCGCAACCGGGCAGTGTCACAGACGATCCTTTCTCGGCATACGTGGATGCGGATGCACTTGGCGGTCCGCTCACGGTGGATGGGCCGAGGGACGGCGACAGGATGACGCCGCTTGGCATGACGGGAACAAAGAAGCTGCAGGACCTGCTCGTAGATGTGAAGGTTCCGAAACGGCTTCGCGCCAGCACCCCCGTGATCCGCGATGGTGAGCGTATCGTGTGGGTCGCGGGCGTCCGGTTGGACGAGCACTACAAGGTGACCGCCGAGACCCGCCGCGTGCTGGCGCTCTCGTGGGACAGACAGACGTAAGGACGGTAGCTGACCGAGAAGGCCAGCGGGGGAGCGAAAGGACGCGTCGGATGCACCCGGACGTCAAGGAGATCATCTACACCGAAGAGCAGATCGCCGAGCGGGTTCGTGAGCTTGGTGCGCAGATCGCGGCCGACTACGAAGGTCGCACGCTCTTGCTCGTCGCCGTGCTGCGCGGCGCTTCGCTCTTCGTCGCCGACCTGGCGCGTGCCATCGACGGACCCGTTGAGATCGACTTCATGGCGGTGTCGTCCTACGGCAGCTCCACGAAGTCCTCGGGTGTCGTCCGCATCATCAAGGACCTCGACGAGGTGATCGAAGGCCGAGACGTTCTCGTCGTCGAGGACATCCTCGACACCGGTCTTACGCTCAAGTATCTGCTCCGCAACCTGGCCTCGCGCAAACCACGCACCCTTGAGGTCGTGACGCTGCTTTCCAAAGCGGGTAAGCAACGGGTGCCGATCGATTGCAAGTACACCGGCTTCGCGATCCCCGACGAGTTCGTCGTCGGCTATGGGCTCGACTACGCCGAGATCTACCGCAACCTCCCGTACATCGGGGTGCTCAAACCGGAGGTCTACAGCAACTAGGCCGCCTGACAAGGGGTGTGATCTGTGAACAGGAACCTGAGGACTGCGCTACTCTACCTGCTGCTCATCGTGGTAGCGCTGCTCTTCGTGGCCAACAACTTCGACACGGGCGCGAAGGTGACCAAGCTCACCTCGAGCGAGTTCATCAGCGCGCTCAAGGACAAGCGGGTCGTCTCGGCAGAAGTGATGCTGAAGACCCAGGCGGTCACGGGGTCGTTCTACCCGGACGCTGCGGCCAAGGAAGCGAAGAAGAAGGTCGACTACACGACGACGTACCTGGGTCAGGACTCGTTCGCGACGCTCATCGACCAGTACCCGCCGCTTGAGGAGTACAACGCCAACGCGCAGGACACGAGTTGGTGGGTGACGCTGCTCGCGCAGCTCATCCCGGTCGTGCTCATCGTGGCGGTGATGTTCTTCTTCATCAACCAGATGCAGGGCGGCAACTCGAAGGTGATGTCGTTCGGCAAGTCCCGGGCGAAGCGCCTCACGCGCGACCAGCCGAGAATCACGTTCAAAGACGTCGCCGGCGTTGATGAGGCGGTCGAGGAGCTGCAGGAGATCAAGGAATTCCTGAGCAACCCCGGCAAGTTCCAGGCGCTTGGTGCGAAGATCCCAAAGGGAGTTCTACTTGTAGGACCTCCGGGAACCGGTAAGACGCTGCTCGCTCGCGCGGTTGCGGGCGAGGCCGGCGTACCGTTCTTCACAATCGCCGGTTCCGACTTCGTCGAGATGTTCGTGGGTGTCGGCGCAAGCCGCGTGCGCGATCTCTTCGAGCAGGCCAAGGCGGCAAGCCCGTGCATCGTCTTCATCGACGAGCTCGACGCAGTCGGCCGCATGCGCGGAGCCGGTCTCGGCGGCGGGCATGACGAGCGCGAGCAGACGCTCAACCAGCTCCTCGTGGAGATGGACGGTTTCGACCTCAAGGACAACGTCATCGTCATGGCGGCGACCAACCGCCCCGACGTGCTCGACTCGGCGCTCTTGCGCCCGGGCCGCTTCGACCGCCAGGTCACCGTGGACCGCCCCGACCGCAAGGGCCGCTTCGAGATTCTGAAGATCCACGCGCGCGGGAAGCCCGTGTCCGAGAACGTCGACCTCGAAGTCATCGCGCAGCGCACGCCGGGCTTCACCGGCGCCGACCTCGCGAACATGGTGAACGAGGCCGCGCTGCTCGCTGCCCGTCACGGCAAGAAGCAGGTGGAGACGGTCGAGCTTGAGGAATCTATCGAGCGCGTGATAGCCGGTCCCGAGAAGAAGAGCCGCCTCATCTCCGACAAGGAGAAGCGCATCATCGCGTACCACGAGGCCGGCCATGCGCTCGTGGGCCATGTGCTTCCCAACACCGATCCGATCCACAAGATCAGCATCATCAGCCGGGGTCGGGCGCTGGGCTACACCCTCGCGCTCCCGATCGAGGACAAGTTCCTGAATGCCAAGGGCGAGATGCTCGACGAGATCGCGATGCTCCTTGGCGGTCGCGTTGCCGAGGAGATCGCCATCGGCGACATCACGACCGGCGCGAGCAACGATATCGAGCGCGCGACCAAGCTCGCCCGCCAGATGATCACGCGCTATGGCATGAGCGATAAGCTCGGGCCGATGACCCTCGGCGAGCAGGAGCACGAGGTGTTCCTCGGCAGGGACTTCTCCAACACGCCCAACTACTCGCCGGAGATCGCATACGAGATCGACAAAGAAGTGCGCCGCATGATCGACGAGGCGTTCGACAAGTCGTTCAAGATACTCTCCGAGCGGCGCGCACAGCTCGATCTCATGGCCGTGGTGCTCGTGGACCGCGAGACCGTGGACAAGGACGAGCTCGAGGCGCTACTCAACGGTACGTGGGACGAGTTCCTGGAGAAGGAGAAGGCCGCTGCTGCCGAGAAGGGCGACTCCGATGGCGAGGCTGCCGCGGGCGAGCCCGAGCCGGAACCGGAGCCCGAGGATACGCGCCCGATCGTGGACGTGCCGCCGCTGGGGATGGGACCTGTCACCCAGGACTGATGTTGGCCCCCTGTAGTGGTCAATTAGAAGCGCCGCCCCCGGGCGGCGCTTCTTCTTTCTTAGGCACTCTTACCGACGATAGGTGTTTTATGGCGCCACTGGGGATACTCTGGGCTAGAGGATACGCCGCGGAGGGGGACCGCGTGTCGATTTCCGAACATCGCCACGGGAGCGTTCGGGTCGCGAATCTGATCGCGCGACTCCGCTCCTCAGAGCGCGCTCACTACGTGCCGGAAGGTCCGGAGGGCCAGAGCGCCCTCATCGACGCGCTCAACGAGGTGGCTGCGGCCGCCTCCTCGGCGCGTACCGTTCACGACGTGCTCAACATCGTTGTCGACGCGGCCAAGCGCTTCACCGGCACCGAAAAGGTCGTACTCGCGCTCGTGGACGGCACCGGGGACATGCCCGAGCTCGACGAGTCGAGCATCGTCGTGCGCGGCTCACGCATGCAGCATGACGAGTCGTGGTGGGGCGCCTGGCTGCCCGATGCGTGCGAGCACGTCTTCACCGAGGGCGATGCGTACTTCGAAGTGAACGAGGCCGCCGCCGCCTGGTGTCTCGCCGTGCCGGTGCGCGTTCAGGACCATCCGCTCGGCATTCTGTGCGCGATCAACTCGGTATCACATCGGCTGCGACAGGAGCACACGGCGTTCCTGTCGATTCTGGGGGCGTTCGCAGCCGCATCGATCGAGAACGCGCGTCTTGCCGAGGAGAGCAGGTACGCCCTCCTTGCAAGTGAGCGCGAGCGCATCTCACGGGAGATGCATGACGGCATCGCGCAGTCGCTGTTCTCCATCGCGCTCTCACTTGAGGTCTGCAAACGACAGGTGATGCGCGATCCTGCCGGCGTGGCGCGTCAGATCTCGGAAGTGCAAGACTTGTTGGCCGGAAGCCAGGGAGAGATCCGCCGCTACATCTACGACCTGCGCCCGGCGAAGCTGCAGGAACTCGGTCTCGCAGGTGCTATCGAGTACTGGCTACGGGAGATTGCACCGGGCAAGGCGCACAAGGTCGACTTGCTCGTCAACGGCCAGGTCAGGCACCTCGGCGCCGAGGTCGAGACGTGCGTGTACCGCGTTGCCCGAGAGGCAACGACCAACGCCGTCAAGCACTCACAGGCGAATCACATCCGCGTCACCCTGACCTACGAGACCAACGGCGTCACCGTTGAGGTCGCTGACGATGGTCTCGGCTTCGAGGTGGATGCGGCTACCGCGTCCAGCAAGGCAGGTGCGAGCATGGGGCTGCGGACTATCCGCGAACGTGTGGAGACGGCTGGCGGAGAGATCAAGGTGCTATCCGAGCCGGAACGGGGATGCGTCGTCTGGGCGCATATCCCGGCATGAGGAGGCCTGCGTGAGAGCACGAGTCTTCATCGTCGACGATCACGAGTTGGTTCGGTACGCGCTTCGAAGCTCCCTTGAAGCCGAGGAAGACATGCGAGTGGTGGGCGAGGCCGCGTGCGGCGAGGATGCGCTTGCGCAAGTGATGGCTGCCGAGCCGGACATCGTGTTGCTCGACCTGCGTATGCCTGGCATGTCCGGCGTCGAGGTGTGTACCCGTATGCTGGAGCTCGACCCGACGCTCAAGATCATCGTGCTCACCAGCTACGACGAGGACGAAGAGGTGTTTGGCGTCCTGGCGGCTGGAGCGGTCGGCTACCTGATGAAGGACGCGAGCCCGCTCACGCTTATCGAGTCGATCCGCAACGTAGCGGACGGCCAGACCGTACTCGATGGATCGATAGCCAGAAGGGTGATCGCCGCGAGCTCGCTGCTTGAGTCGGACGACCCGGGGCTCTCGGAACGCGAGCTGGATGTCCTGGCGGAGATGGCTCGCGGAGCGAGCAACAAGGAGATCGCCCGCTCGCTGTGGATCTCGGAGCCAACGGTGAAGACACACGTGAGCCACATACTGCGCAAACTCGGCCAATCGGACCGCACGCACGCCATTGTGGAGGCGATGCGCCGAGGCATCGTGCGTCCACCGGACAGATCGCAGTAGCGCTCATCCTGTGGGATGAGCAGACCTCAACCCACGCTCATACTGCGGGCTGATACGGCTCCACCCGCATCCCGGGCACCTTCATCTGCAGGTGTTCTCATTCTCCGGGGGGATGTGGGGGGAGGTGTATTCAGGTGCTGCTCAAGATGTACGCATGGGCCCTCGAGCACAGCAAGTCCGATGAGGGAGCAACCGCGGTCGAGTACGGAATCATGGTTGCCGCCATCGCAGTCGCGATCCTGACAGTCGTCTTCTTGCTGGGCGACCAGATCGCCGCTCTCTTCCAGACTGTTCTGGACAAGATCTCTGGCGCCGCCTAGGCGCGACGCGTCCGGGGGCCCGTTGAGGCGGGTCCCCGGACGAATCGAACACGTAGGGGGGCATTCCGATGTGGTACCGCGGTCGTTCGCGCCGCGACGAAGGGGCAGCTGCCGTCGAGTTTGCGCTTGTATCGACGGTACTCATCCTCTTGCTCATCGGAATCGTCCAGTTCGGCATTCTCTTCTATCAATGGGTCGAGCTGACGCATGCCGCGCGTGAGGGTGTGCGGTGGGCGTCTCTGGAGTATCCCGCGGGATCCGTCACAACGCCCGGCACCGTTCGCTACAAAGCGGCACAGTCATCACCCGGGCTCGGGCTTACGGACTCGGACATCGCGGTGAGTCCGGATGATCCGGGCATCGACGACGTCGGAGACCCGGCCACGGTGACGGTGACGCATGCAGTCCCGATCTTCACACCCTTCATGCAGGGTCTCTTCGGCACTGAGGATGGGACGTTCCAGTTGCACAGTACCGCCACGATGAGGATCGAGTGATCGTCGTGATCGAACACCTGAAAAGGGACGAGGGTGGCGTCGCCGTGACCGTTGCGGTCGTCTTCGTTGTGCTCGTCCTCATTGCGGCGCTCGCCGTGGACGTAGGATACCTGCTCACGGTGCGTCGCCAGCTTCAGACCGCCGCTGACTCGGCCGCACTTGCAGGTTGTCGGGTGCTTGCCGACGGCGGTAGCGACGCGGAGGTCCTCGCCGAGGCCGAGTCCTTCGCGAACGCCAATGCGACTCAGCCCGCCGATGAGCTCGTGATGCTCAAAGACGCACCGGAGACCCAGGTCACCGAGACGTACGTGCAGGTCACGGTGGAGAAGGATGCATCGCTCTTCTTCGGACGTATCCTCGGTCTGCAGACATCGCCTGTGCGGGCGAGTGCGCGCGCCCAGATTGCATATCTGACCGGCATGCGCGGTATCGTGCCGTGGTCGGTGCCGGTCGTACACGCATCGAAGGTCTCCGCGCGCATCGCGGGCGGCGCCGAGGTGTGGCTAGATGCGCAGGGAGGTGGCGTCTGGTCCGGGACGGTCATCGCCCCCTCGACTGCAGCGCTTGCGGGTTACGCAGTCGATGTCACCGCGTACAACGAGCAGACGGCGTACCCGGACGGCACGAGTGACTACCCCGACGGGGTGCCAGAATCGCTTCCCGGGGCGGCGCGAGCGTTCGTCCGGCCGTCAGCGTGTCCCATCCTCGACGTCTACTTGGACCACTACGTCGTAACGGCGGGCTCAACCGGAGCGGTGAGGCTCACCGTGGAAGCGAGCGAGACCCCGCAGGCCAGGTTCGCTGGCAAGACCGTCACGCTCACCGAGGAGGCGGATCAGCCGGGCGTGTGGTCCGTGATGCTGAGCGTTCCGGCGGTCGATGACCTCTGGGCGACCTTCCCGATCGACGTGACCGTCGCGAAGACGACCGTGACGAGTGCTGCAACGCTCCTGGTCAGGCGGTCGACGTACCCCATCTCGGACGTTTCCCTAACCGACTACGTTGCTGCACCGGGAGAGGCCATCACCGTCTCCGTGCAGCTTAACGACTACGTGTACGGCGAGGACTACGCGCTCAAGGTCGTGGGCGGCGCCGGCGAGATCGGCAACTTCTGCGCGATGGATCTCGCGACGATCCACCACACGCCGCTGTGGCGTAACCCGCAGGATCCGGTCGAATACGTGCTCACGGATGACCCGGATTACGCTCCGCCCGCGTACTACCACTACCTGGCCGAGGCGTTCCCGTTCGTCATCCACATTGGCGACACGATCTGGACCGAGCCCGGCACGCTCTCCGGTCCGAGTACCGAGAAGGCGCTTGATGATCGGTTCGCCGGAGACACCCTGACGTTCAGCCAGTGGGAGGCCCAGGGACGACCTGCCACGTCGCGGGTGGTCTACGTGCCCGTCGTCGAGAAGATGCAGCTCGTCACCGGGCAGACCCCGATGCGCGTCGTCAGCCTTGCCGCGTTCTTCATCGAGCCGGCGAGCGATATCAAGAAGGACGCCATCATCGGGCGCTTCGTCGAGTACGTGTCACCTTCAGACGCGGTCTCGGAGACACCGCCCGATGGGCTCTACGTATTGACCGTCCGGCTCGTCGCGCCGGAATGACCCACAGAAGGAGCGCGCTATGCGGTCAAGAGTCTTCATCCTTGTTGCGGCCGTGGTTCTCGGTATCGCAGCTGCACTGCTGACAGCGCAGTACCTGCGCGGCGCGACCGCGCGTCTCACCAAAGAAGCGCAGCCGGTACAGGTGCTGGTCGCCACGCAGGATGTTCCACGCGGGACCTCCGCCGAGGACGCCCTCAAGCAGGGGCTGATCACCGTGCAAGAGGTGCCGCAGCGGTACGTCTCGGCTAACGCGGTCTCCTCGGCACGGGGTATCGAGGGCCAGGTGCTGGCGACCTCGCTCAGCGCGGGTGAGCAGGTGACGCGCGCCAGGTTCCAGTTCCCGAGCGAAGCGGGGCTCTCGTTCGCGATTCCCGACGGGTTCGTTGCGGTCTCGATTCCGGCCGACGACATCACGTGCGTTGGCGGGATGCTCAAGGCCGGAGACTGGGTGCTCGTGACCGCGACGTTCGACCCTGGGCCAAACGGCAAGGATGCGGAGTCGAAAATCCTGCTGCCGAAGGCACGCGTTCTCGCCGTCGGCGCCGACACCGGTGCCGGAACGACCACGGATGACGGCACGAACAAATCAGGATCGGCGCTTGCAGCTGGAACGCGCAGCGCGAATGCGGCGAAGGCCGCGACCGTGACCCTCGCGCTCAAGCCCGAGGACGTCGAGCGAATCGTGTTCGCCGAGGAGCAAGGCACCGTTTGGCTCGCCCTTCTTCCGACCACCGAGACCGAGCTGCCGACCACAGCTGGTCGCAACATCAAGACGATCTTCAAATAGGGAGGCATCAATGAGCGTGGTCGTGATCGTCGATGCTGATGCCGGCTTCTGCCGACGCCTACGAGCGCTGCTTGAGAGCGATGCTGGTGCGCGATGCGAAGAGGTGCGCTCGCTCACTGAGGCGCACGAGCTGCTGCGTCAGAGGCACCCGGACGCTGTCGTGCTCGGTCCATCGATCGCGCCCACCGCTGCGCTCGAGTTCGCCGAGACGTACAGCTCGGTGGATGATGGCGGCGCGACCATCCTCGTGACCGCGGAGACGTCGACGGATCTGCTGAGGCGCGCCATGCGTGCGGGGCTTCGGGATGTCGTCCCCGCCGAGAAGGACTACGGTGAGGTCGTCCATGCGGTACAGGCCGCACTCGAGAGTGCGAAGCCGCGTGCGGCCGAGACCGCCGTCCCTTGTGCGCCGCCCGCGCGGGGTCGCGTCGTGACCGTGTTCAGCACGAAGGGCGGTGTGGGCAAGACTGTCATCTCGTGCAACGTAGCCGTTGCGCTTGCCGAACTCGGGCTCAGAACCGTGCTCGTCGATCTCGATCTGCAATTCGGCGACGTGGGCATCATGCTCGACCTGAGCCCGGAGCGAACCATCTTCGATGCGGTCCAGTCGTTCGACCGGCTCGATGCCGAGATGCTTCGAGGGTTCCTCACGACGCACGCGTCCGGGCTGCAGGTGCTGCTCGCGCCCGTGCACCCGGAAGACGCCGAAGCGGTAACCGTCAGCCGCATCAGTGCGGTCGTCGGCCTGCTGCGCGACATGGCCGATGTCGTCGTGATAGACACCGCGGCGGCGCTTGATGACGCGGTGCTCGCGGCCATCGACAACAGCGACAGCGTGTACGCGGTGGCCACCATGGACGTTGCGAGCATCAAGAACGTCCGCGTCTCGCTCCAGAAGCTGGCGCAGATGGGGTACGACCACGATCTCACGAAGCTTGTGATCAACCGGGCGGACAGCAAGGTGTGGCTCGATCCCGGCGAGGCCCAGCGAAGCATCGATGCACCCCTCGTAGCCGAGGTTCCAAGCGACCGTCTCGTGCCGCGATCGGTGAACCGGGGCGTGCCGGTGGTGCTGGATTCACCGAAATCGGGGGTCGCTCGGGCACTGACTGCGCTCGCGAAGCGCATCGCAGCCGGACGCGAGGAGGCGAAGAGCAGTGTCGCTTAGGGAGCGCCTCGCACAAGGCGCCAGCCAGGTACTGACCGATGACCTCAGGGAGGCCGAGGATACGCTCGGATCGGGGCCGAAGGACGCTATCAAACGCAGCCTCCACTACCTCCTGATCGAGGAGATGGGCACCGAACTCTCGATGCCTGACGTGGACGAGGCGTCTGTACGGGCATCGATCCACATGAAGCTGCGCGAGCTGCTGGAGCGCGAGAGCACGCCGCTCTCCGCGGCCGACCGCCGGGAGATCTCGGCTGATGTGGTGGACAACATCCTCGGCTACGGACCGCTGCAGTCGCTGCTCGGCGATCCGGAAGTGACCGAGGTGATGGTGAACAACGCGGACACCGTGTACGTCGAGCGGCGCGGTCGCCTGTACCTCACAGACCGCAGGTTCATCGACGAGGCGCACTTGCTGCGAATCATCGACAAGATCGTCGGGCAGGTCGGCCGACGCATCGACGAGTCGTCGCCGATGGTCGACGCCCGGCTTCCCGATGGCTCGCGCGTGAACGCGATCATCCATCCGCTGGCGATCAACGGCCCGATGCTCACGATCCGCAAGTTCTCGCAGGAACCGTACACGATCAGCGACCTCATCGCGTTCGGGACGCTCGATCAACGCGCTGGCGAGTTCCTCGAGGCGTGCGTTCGCGGTCGGCTGAACGTCCTTATCTCGGGAGGGACCGGTAGCGGCAAGACGACGCTCTTGAACGTCGTGTCGGCGTTCGTGCCGGACGACGAACGAATCGTGACCATCGAGGACGCCGCCGAGTTGCGTCTGAGCCAGAGCCATGTGCTACGGCTTGAGTCCAGGCCGCCTAACATCGAGGGCAAGGGGCAGGTCTCGATTCGCGACCTCGTCCGCAACTCGCTGCGCATGCGCCCCGACCGGATCATCGTCGGCGAGGTCCGTGGAGCCGAGGCACTCGACATGCTGCAGGCAATGAACACGGGCCACGAAGGCTCACTCTCGACCATCCACGCGAACTCGCCGAGAGACTCGCTGGCACGGCTCGAGACGATGGTGCTCTTGAGCGGCGTCGACCTTCCCGTTCGCGCCATCCGGGAGCAGGTCTCCTCGGCACTGCACATGGTCGTGCAGCTGCAGCGGCTTCGGGATGGCTCGCGCAAGATCGTGCAGATCTCGGAGGTTGAAGGGATGGAAGGCGACACGATCGTGCTGCAGGACATCTACTACTACGACTTCACGATGGGCGTGGACGAGAACGGTCGCTTCCTCGGCCAGCTGAAGGGGACGGGTCTGCGACCGAAGTTCTCAACGCACCTGGACGACCTCGGCATCCATCTGCCGAGCGAGACGTTCGCCTACGAGCCCCCCGCGCGGCGGTGATCGCAGTGCGACGCCTGATCGCGCTGCTCGTAGCGCTGCTCATCGCGGCGCCAGCGCCAGCATTCGCAGCCGACTCCACGCTGGGCGTGCGGCTCGAAGACTCCTCGAAGCTGCCGGCGCTGACGCTTTCCGTGACGCTCCCGGCGGACCTGCTCGGCGGCACCACCGATGAGCCCACGTTCCGCATTGCCGAGAACGGCATCGAGGCGAAGGTAATCTCGGCACAAAGCGCGACGGAAGCGGCACGCAAGCCGGTCGACGTCGTACTCGTGCTCGACACAAGCGGCAGCATGAAGGGCGCCCCGCTTGCGGATGCGCTCGTGGCTGCCCGCGCATTCGTGAACGCGATGGGTCCCGAGGACCGAACGGCTATCGTGACCTTCGCGTTCGAGCCGAAGGTGCGCAGTGGCTTCTCGGGCGACCAGACCCAGCTCCTCGCGGCGCTCGACGGCATCCAGGCGACGGGGGAGACCGCCGTGCACGACGCGCTGATCCGCGCCGCGGGGCTTGCCGCCAAGAACGCCGGCAGGCAGACCGCCATCGTGCTGCTTTCGGACGGCGGCGACACTGTGAGCGTGACGAGCTTCGAGAATGCGCTCGGCGCCCTCAAGTCCTCCGGCGCGGCCGTCTACGCCGTCACCCTGCGGTCCAAAGAGTGGGATCCCCGTGCGCTCAGTTCGCTTGCGTCACAAACCGGCGGACGCGCCGTGACGGCCAATGATTCGACGCAGCTGCTCTCGATCTACGAGGCGCTTTCCGAGGAACTACGGACGCAGTACCTCGTGACGTATGAGAGCTTGCGTCCCAACACGAAGGACCTGGACGTGCAGGTCACAGCTTCGCTCGACGGGCAGACCGCAGTTGGCGACCTGATCGCACCGAACCCGCTCTACGCCGCTGCCGCGACAGGCCCGGTTCTGAAGCCGGTCGCGCCAAGTCTGGTGGCGCGGATCAGCGTCATCGTTCTGACGTTCCTCTCGATCACGCTCTTCGCGTGGGGCGTGTCGCTTCTTCTGCAGCACCGCTCGATCGGGTTGGATCGCCTCGAGTTCTACGACCAGACGGTGGGGGGCACGGTCGAGGACGCCGTGTCGCCAGGGACGCCGGCGGCGCTGCAGGCGAAGATGCAGGATGCTGTCGGGTACGTCGCCGGCAGGTGGGGCTTCACGCGCATGATGCACTCCATGCTCGAGCGCGCCGGCTGGCCGATCCGCCCTGCCGAGTACATCTACCTGCATCTCTCGGGCGTGCTCGCTGTCGGGTTGGTCGCCATGCTCGTTTCACGCTCGCTCGCAGTGTCGCTCCTGCTCGCGCTCGTGGCGGTCATCCTTCCGCTGCTGCTTCTTGAGAATCGCATCGAGAAGCGTCGGGCGGCATTCGAAGAGCAGCTGCCCGAGGTACTCAATCTGCTCGCCGGCTCGCTTCGTGCCGGGTGGGGATTCCTGCAGGCGGTCGGACTCGTCGCCGAGCAGATGGCGCAGCCGGCCTCGGGCGAGTTCGCCAGAGCGCAGACCGAGGCCCGCCTCGGCTTGCCGGTCGAGCAGGCGCTCGATCATATGGCCACCCGCATCGGCAGTGCGGACTTCTCGTGGACGGTCTCGGCGATCGCGATCCAGCGTGAGGTCGGTGGCAACCTCGCTGAAGTACTCGATATCGTCGCGTCCACCATGCGTGAGCGCTCCGAGCTCAAACGGCACATCAACTCGCTCACCGCCGAGGGCAGGCTCTCAGGCACGATTCTTATCGTGCTGCCGTTCATCGAGCTTGCAGCAGTGCTGCTCGTGAACCCCAGGTACATGAAGTCGATGTTCACGGCCACATTCGGTTGGGTGTTGGCAATCGTTGGCGCGCTCATGCTTGTGGTCGGTTGGTTCTGGCTGCGACGGGCGACGAAGGTGGAGATCTAGATGAACATCGCCGCCATACTGCTCGCGGGAATAGCTGCATCGCTCGTAGTCTTCACGGTGTTCGATCTGCTCTTCTCCGAGGAGCGCCGTGTGAGCCGGCGTCTTGGAGACCTCACTGGCTACGAGCAAACGCAGGCGACCGAGGTCGAGCCACTTCTCAAGCCGTTCCGCGAGCGGGTGACGCATCCCTTCAGCTCGGGTCTCGCGCACGCGTTCGCGACGCTCATGCCACAGGCGTACGTCGAGCGCCTTCGGGCGCGGCTCGTACGCGCCGGGAACCCCCGCGGGACCGATGTGAACGCGCTCTTCGCGTACAAGTTCATCGCCGCCGCCAGCGCGTTTCTCACGTCGCTCGCTGTGACCTGGCTCCTCAGGGGACTCAGCGCCGGCGCGATTGTCACCGCAGTCATCGCAAGCGGTGTCGCCTTCTTCGTGCCGGATGTTTGGGTCTGGTCTGCGGTCAACGCGAGGCGCCTGACGATCCGGCGCGCGCTTCCCGACATGCTCGACATGCTCACGATCAGCGTCGAGGCGGGTCTCGGCTTCGATCAGGCCGTGGCCAAGCTGGTCTCGAACAGCAGGGGCCCGCTCGCCGAGGAGTTCGCGCGGATGCTCAAGGAGATCCAGGCAGGCATCGACCGGTCGACGGCGTACCGTCATCTGGCGGATCGCACCGATGCGCCTGAGGTCGCGACCTTCGTCACGTCGATGGTGCAGGCGGATGTCTTCGGGATCAGCGTCGCGAACGTGCTGCGAACCCAGGCGAAGGAGATGCGCGTCAAGCGGCGCCAGCATGCCGAGGAGATCGCGCAGAAGGCGCCGGTCAAGATCGTGTTCCCGCTCGTTTTGTGCATCCTTCCCGCGACGCTCATCGTCATTCTCGGCCCGGCGCTCGTGCAGATCGGTCGGGCATTCGGGCTCATTCCGTAGGCGTGCCGTCCGGGGGCTTCTCGGCGGGTTGTCTTGATGCATCTATATGTGTTAAACATATACCTGCGTCAGACCAGTACACGCCGAAAGGTATCGCTATGAGTGCGAGCGAAGAAGAGCACCAGCCCAACACGGAGCGCTGCTGCGAACGCGGCGGTGGCCGTGGCGGCGGACGCGGACGCGGTGGTGTGCTTGAGCCGGCGGTGCTCGCCTCGGTGGCTGCTGGCGGAACGCACGGGTACGACCTCATCCGTCAGGTGGAAGCCATCACGGGCGGCGCGATGATCGCGGACCCGGGCGGGGTCTACCGCGTGCTGCGACGGCTCGAGGAGGACGGTCTCGTCGTCTCCTCGTGGGTCGAGAGCGAAGCCGGTCCACAGCGGCGCGAGTACGACATCACGGATGACGGCCGAGACGCGCTTCGCGCATGGGCGCAGCAGCTCTCGGATCGAGCACGGGTCTTCCAAGCGATCGCCGACGCCGCGGGAGCGGCCGCGGCGACGGAATCGAAGGAGTGAACATGAGTCGCACGATCATCGCGGTACCCAGCACCACCCCCGGCGGGCTTGCCGATGCACGCAGCGCGCACTTCGGCCAGGCTGACGGTTTCACGGTCGTCACGCTCGAAGACGGCACCGTCGCCGAGTCGCGCTTCCTCGCGAATGACGGACATGCGCAGGGCGGCTGCCTGTCGCCGGTGGCGCTGCTCGTAGGTGCCGGTGCCGGTGCGATCATCGTGAGCGGCATCGGCGGACGCCCGCTCGCGGGTTTCATGGACGCTGGCGTCTCGGTGTATCAGGACATCGCCTCGGCGACTGTGGGCGAGTCCGTTGCGGCGTTCGTCGCGGGCACCCTGCCCGAGTTCGGCCCGGTCAGCTCGTGCGGCTGCGGCGGTCACGACCACGATCATCACGGTCACACGCACTAGCACGCGCGCTACACGCAGAACCACTCGATGGGGGATACTGTGAGAGCAGTGTCCCCTTTCGGCATTCATGGGAGCGAGTCATGGACCGCGAGAAGATAGAACAGGGCGTACGCCTCATCCTTGAGGGCGTGGGCGAGGACGCCGGCCGAGAAGGGCTGCTCGACACGCCGCGCCGTGTGGCCGACATGTACGCGGAGATCTTCGCGGGTCTCGGCCAGGATGCTGCCGAGCACTTCTGCGTTACCTTCAACGAGGGGCACCAGGAGATGGTGCTCGTGCGCGACATCCCGCTCTACTCGGTGTGCGAACACCATTTGCTGCCGTTCATCGGCCGCGCTCACGTGGCGTACATCCCCGGCAAGGACGGGCGCATCTGCGGGCTCTCGAAGCTCGCGCGCGTAGTCGATGTCTTCGCGAAGCGCCCGCAGGTCCAGGAGCGCCTGACCTCACAGGTCGCCGATACGATCGTGAAGCACCTCGCGCCGCAAGGCGTGATGGTCGTCATCGAGGCGGAGCACCTCTGCATGTCGATGCGCGGCGTACAGAAGCCAGGCGCGATCACCACGACGAGCGCGGTGCGTGGCATCTTCGCCACCAACATCGCCACCCGCGCCGAGGCGATGTCGCTTATCAAGGGAGCGTAGCGTGAGTCCTGTCTGGCGCTGCGGCCGCTTCGCCCTCGATGTGAGCAAGACGCTCGTGATGGGCGTGCTCAACGTCACGCCAGACTCGTTCTCCGATGGTGGCGAGTTCGAGGATCCGATCTCGGCGCTCGAACGCGGACGGCAGATGGTCGCCGAAGGGGCCGCGATCATCGACGTGGGCGGCGAGTCCACGCGCCCCGGCTCCGATGAAGTCCCGCCCGCCGAGGAGGTCACCCGCGTCCGACCGGTCGTCGCCGCCCTGGCGCGCGATTACGGCGTGCCTGTCTCGGTGGATACCCGCCACGCGAGCGTTGCGCGTGCGGCCGTCGAGGCCGGGGCCAGCATCGTGAACGACGTCTCCGGCTTCCGGGATCCCGAGATGATGCAACTCGCCGCCGAGACTGACGCGGGGCTCGTGATCATGCACATGCTCGGCGAACCGAAGACGATGCAGTCCGAGCCCCGCTACACCGACGTTGTGGGCGAGGTGGGCGAGTATCTGCTCGGCCGGGCACGGGAACTCGAAGCGCTCGGCGTTGCGCGAGAGCGCATCTGCGTCGATCCGGGGATCGGCTTCGGAAAGACGCTCGAGCACAATCTCGAGCTGTTGCGCCGGCTGCCGGAGCTTGCGGAACTGGGGTATCCGGTGCTCGTGGGGGCATCGCGAAAGAGCCTCATCGGGATAGTCCTTGCCGAGCCCGACCCGAAGCGCAGGCTCGAGGGGAGCCTCGCGATCGCCATGTGGGCAGCAGCGCACGCGGCGGCCGTGGTTCGGGTGCATGACGTGTACGAGACCGTACGGGTGCTCCGCACGTGGAGCGCGATCGAGGGGGAGAGCGCGTGAGCGCATGGGAGGGTACGCCCGAGTGGGTGCTTGTGGCCGAGAATGCTGGCGACGCCGTGATGCTCTCGGCCGTGGCCGAGGAGCTTGCCGCGGCCGGCATCGAGGTGCTGTGGGATCCGTACGACTTCCGCACCGGCGTGACGAGCGTCTTCGACGATCCGCAGTTCAAGCTGCTCGTTGCCACGACGGACCTTGCAGTCGCCCGGGACGTGCTTGGCGAGGAGTCACCTCCAGGCGTGAAGTACGCGTGGGCCGAGCCGGGCGTGGCGCCCGAAGTCGAGCCCCTCGACGAGGACGAGCTGTGGGATGACGAGCCCGCACCGTTCTGGGATGAGCCGGAGGTCGATGACCCTGAGGCGTTGGCAGCAGCGGAGGCAGCGGTCCGTGGGCCGGATGCGCCGGTCATCCCGATAGGGTATCGAGACCGCGAGCCGGCGCAGGGATGGCGCGCGCTTCTCAGCTGGCCGATGCTTGAGGAGCAGCGCCATAGAACGCTCGCCTATATCGGGCTCGGGTCGAACCTTGGCGATCGCTCGGGGAATCTTGCCGCTGCACTCAGCGCGATTGGCGAGCTTCCCGACACCGAGGGCCTCGCGGTTTCGCGTGTCTACGAGTCCGAGCCGTGGGGTGGCGTGGAGCAGCCGGTGTACGCGAACGCGGTCGCGGTTATCTCGACCGAGATGCGCGCCGATCAGCTGCTCGCCTCATTGCAGGAGATCGAGGAGTCGCTCGGCAGGGTGCGTACGGAACTCAACGGACCCCGCACGATCGATCTCGACATCCTGCTCTTCGGCGACGAGGAGTGGGTGCGCCCCGATCTCACGATCCCGCATCCGCGCATGCTCGAGCGAGCTTTCGTGGTCGTGCCGCTGCTGGAAGTCGACCCGAACGTTGTCATGCCCGACGGCTCGCCCCTGCAGCGCGAGCGCGCGACGCTCGGGCGCATCACGGGCGTGCTCGGCGCGGTCCCCGGCTTCTCGCGCGTGACGGTCACATCCCCTGACGCGGCCGAAGCACCTGAGCCGCTGGAGTTCCCGGGCGAGTTCGTGCCTGCGGTCGATCTGCAGTCCGATGATGGCGACGCGCCTTGGGTGACAATCGAGAGCGCCACGCAAGGCGCGCTCACGAGCCACAGCGGCGCGATGCAGCTGCAGGTCCATCTCGGTGTGCTGCAATCTGCGGGCATCACCGCGGTCATCGATCCGCCGCCGATGTTCGGCTCGCCGGGATTGCCGTACTACGCCATTCCCGAGCGCATCCGCCTTATGGTGCCGCGTGAGTTCGCGCAACAGGCGCGTCAGGTACTTGCCGAGGCGGCAACGCGCGGGCAGTAGCGGGCGCGATCCGGTGCTATAATCCAACACCCACCCGTTAAGGGCTGCCTGGACCCCGCGTTCGGGGCCGGGACTGCCGGGAAGGAGCCACAGATGAGCGCCACCACCAGCACCAAGGCGCGCGTCACCACCGCAACCCTGCGCGAGATGAAGTCTGCAGGGGATCCCATCGTGATGGTCACCGCGTACGATGCACCCTCGGCACGACTCGCCGAGGAGGCCGGTGTGGATTCGATCCTCATCGGCGATTCGCTCGGCATGGTCGTGCTCGGGCACGACAGCACGCTGCCGGTCACGCTTGACGACATGCTGCGCCACACGGCTGCGGTCGTTCGCGGCACCTCGCGCGCGCTCATCGTCGCCGACATGCCGTTCCTGAGCTTCCAGGTCTCGCCGGAAGAGGCCATCCGCAACGCCGGACGCTTCCTCGCCGAGGCGGGCGCCACCGCCGTCAAGCTCGAAGGCGGCGTCTCCATCGCCCCCACGGTCGAGCGCATGGTCGCGGCCGGCATCCCGGTGATGGGCCATATCGGCCTCACGCCGCAGTCCGTGAACGTCTTCGGCGGCTTCAAAGTGCAGGGTCGCGAGACCGCCTCGGCCATAGCGCTCGTGCAAGACGCGCTTGCGCTTGAAGCGGCTGGTGCCTTCGCGGTCGTGCTCGAACTCGTGCCCGCCGAGCTTGCGGCCATCGTCTCCGAGGAGCTCTCGATCCCCACGATCGGCATCGGCGCCGGCGGCGGCTGCGACGGTCAGGTGCAAGTGTTCCACGACCTGCTCGGCCTGGGGACGTTCCAGCCCAAGCACGCGAAGCGCTACGCGGATGTTGGCGATGCGATTCGCTCGGCCATCAGCGCGTACACGGCCGAGGTCCGCTCGGGCGCATTCCCTGCCGAGGAGAACCTGTCACACCTTGACGCCGAGGTTATCGGCGAACTTGAGACGGCCCTGCCGCTCACTCCGGGGGAGGATCAGTAGCATGGAGCGCGTTGCCTCCAAAGAAGAAGTCCGCCAGGCGGTGCTCGCCGCGAAGCGCGAGGGCAAGCGCGTGGCGCTTGTGCCCACGATGGGTGCGCTGCACGACGGTCACCTGTCGCTCGTGCGTGCCGCGTGCGAGCGCGCCGACTACGTTGTGGTCTCCATCTTCGTGAACCCGACGCAGTTCGGCCCCGGCGAGGACTTCGAAGCGTATCCTCGCGACCTTGATCGCGACATGCAGCTCCTCAGGGCCGAGGGTGCCGACCTGCTCTTCACGCCGTCGACCGCATCGATGTATGCGGCCGACGCTCAGGTAGAGGTGGCCCCCGGTCCGCTCGGCACGCTATGGGAAGGCGCCATCCGGCCCGGTCACTTCGCGGGCGTGTGCACGGTGGTATCGAAGCTCTTCAATATCGTGCTCTCGGACCTCGCGTTCTTCGGCGAGAAGGACTTCCAGCAGCTCACCATCATCAAGCGGATGGTGTGCGACCTGGACTTTCCAGTCCGCGTGGTTCCCTGCCCGATCGTGCGCGAGCCCGATGGTCTCGCTCTTTCCAGCCGCAACGCCTACCTCTCTCCCGACGAGCGTCGGGCGGCAACCGTGCTCTACCGCGCGCTTCGCACCGCCGAGACGCTCGCGCTTGGCGGCGAGCACGACGTGGCGCTCATCGCCGAAGCGATGCGCGAGTGCGTGGCCGAGGAGCCGCTGGCGACGCTCGATTACGCCGCGGTCGTGGATCCCGCGACGCTCGTGGAGCCCGCAACACTCGACCGCCCGGCGCGCGCGATCATCGCCGCGCGTCTCGGCGCGACGCGACTCATCGACAACATGCAGCTTACGACGGGAGCCTGACATGACGCCGCGCGAGGACATCACCGCCATCCAGGCCGAGATCCGGCGCCTCGCACGCGAGCGGGACGCCGTTGTCATCGCACACAACTACCAGCGTCCCGAGGTACAGGATGCGGCGTCGTTCGTTGGCGATTCGCTCGGTCTTTCGCGCGAAGCGGCGCAGACCGACGCATCGGTCATCGTCTTCGCCGGCGTGCATTTCATGGCCGAGACCGCGAAGATCCTCTCGCCGGAGCGCACGGTGCTCCTGCCCGAGCCCGGCGCAGGTTGCCCGATGGCCGACATGATCACAGCCGAGCAGGCCCGCGCTTTCAAAGCCGAGAACCCGGGCCTGCCGCTCGTCACGTACGTGAACTCCTCGGCGGACGTGAAGGCCGAGACCGACATCTGCTGCACCTCGGCGAACGCGGTCGAGGTCGTGCGCTCCCTCGGTGTCCCGAAGGTGCTCTTCGCGCCCGACCGCAATCTCGCGGCGTGGGTCGCATCGCAGCTGCCGGAGGTCGAGATCATCGCGTGGGATGGCTACTGTCCCATTCACGATGCCGTCACGCCCGCGATGGTCATCGAGATGATGGACATCCACCCGCTCGCCGAGGTGCTCACGCATCCCGAGTGCCGTGCAGACGTGAACGCCCTTGCCGACGCCGTGCTCTCCACGAGCGGCATGCTGCGTCACGTTGCCACCTCGCCCGCCGATGAGTTCGTGGTCGTGACCGAGGCCGGCCTGTTGCATGGCCTTGCGAAGGCCGCGCCCGGCAAGCGCTTCTACAACGTGGAGCCCAAGATGCTCTGCCCCAACATGAAGCTCACCACGCTCACCAAGGTGCGTGACTGTCTGCGCGATATGACCGGAGAGGTAGTCGTGCCCGAGGAGATCCGCCTCCGCGCACTCGCCGCCGTCGAGCGGATGGTGGCGCTCGGGTGAACGCCCCCGCCGGCCCCCGCTACCTACTCGGCTTCGACACCGATGCGCTTGCGAGTCGCGAATGCGACGTGCTCGTGGTCGGGAGTGGCATCGCGGGGCTCGTGGCGGCGCTGCAGGCGTCGCAGTTCGCGCGCGTGCTGCTCGTCACCAAAGGCGAAGTCTCCGAGACCAACACCTGGTATGCGCAGGGCGGCATCGCCGGTGCGGTCGGCGAGACCGACTCGGTGGAGCTGCACCTCTCGGACACGCTTGTCGTCGGGCAGGGCCTCTGCGAGCCGGACGTGGTCCGCGCGGTCGTCGGCGAGGCCGGCGACGCGCTTGCCGAACTCGTGTCGCTCGGCGTGGCGTTCGACCGCTCGGCGGACGGGCGCGTGGAGCTCGCGCGCGAGGGCGGGCATTCGCTCCCGCGCGTGTTGCACTCGGGCGACGCGACCGGTGCCGAGGTGCAGGACACGCTCTCGGCCATCGTGCGGCGTAGCGATGCAATCGAACTGCTCGAGGACGCGTTCCTCGTCGACTTGCTGACCGAGGACGGGCGCTGCGTTGGCGCGCTCGTGCTGGAAGCCGGCGCTGCCGAGCCGACCGCCGTATGGGCGGGCGCGACCGTGCTTGCGACCGGCGGCTGCGGCCAGGCGTACCGCGTCACCACGAATCCGCTCATCGCGACTGGCGATGGCGTTGCCGCCGCATGGCGGGCGGGAGCGGATCTGGCCGACATGGAGTTCGTGCAGTTCCACCCGACTGCTCTCGACAGCGCCTCGAGCCCCAAGTTCCTCATCACCGAGGCGCTTCGCGGCGACGGAGCGTACCTGCTCGACTGCAACGAAGAGCGCTTCATGCTTGGCGTGCACCCGCTTGCCGAGCTCGCTCCACGCGACGTCGTCAGCCGCGAGATCGAGAAGGTGATGGCGCGCTGCGGCCGTCCCAACGTGTGGCTCGACGCCCGTCACCTCGGCGCTGAGCATCTTGCAGAGCGGTTCCCGACCATCTGGGAGACGTGCCTTGAGGCTGGTTTCGACCTCTCGCGCGACCTTGTGCCCGTCGCGCCGGCCGCGCACTACATGGTGGGCGGCGTGCTCGTCGACATCGATGGTCGCTCGACGCTACCGGGGCTCTTCGCCTCCGGCGAGGTCACCGCAAGCGGCCTGCACGGCGCGAACCGCCTCGCGAGCAACTCGCTGCTCGAGGGCCTCGTGTTCTCGCGCCGCATCGTGCGTGCGCTCGGGCAGGGTCGCCCGCAACCGCGTGCTGCGCACGTCGCAGGCGAGGGTGCGAGCGGTCCTGCAGGCACGCCCGCTCTCGCTCGCACGACCATCCAGCAGACGATGAGTTCCTCGGTGGGGATGACGCGCACCGAGGTGGGTCTCGCAACCGCGTGCGACCAGATTGCCACGGTCGCAGCATCGCTTGGCGATGCCGGTCCGGACGTCGAGGAGCTTGAGGCGCGTAACATGGCGACCGTCGCCGGTCTCATCGCATGCGCCGCGCGCCATCGCCGTGAGAGCCGGGGCACGCACTTCCGCTCGGATTTCCCGGTGCGCGACGACGAGCACTGGCGCGTGCGGCTTGTCTGGACGCGCGGAGTCGATACACCCCGCGAGCTGCCCGTGGGCGCTGCGCCCGAGGCGGGCGCCGTAGCCATCGGTCTGGAGTGATCTCGATGCTGCCACCGCTGCCACCCGTTGATGACATCATCGCGGCCGCCCTTGCCGAGGACTTTGGCGTCACGCCGGGACGTATCCGCGTAGCCGTCGATGACCTCGAGCTGCTCGCGCGCGACGTCACCTCGGCGGCGGTCGTACCGCAGACCGCGCGGTTTACCGGCGTTGTCGTTGCCCGTGAGGACACCGTCGTGTGTGGACTGCCGGTGACCGCGCGCGTCTTCGAGATGCTCTCGGCGGCGGTCGGCGCTCCCGACGACATCGACGTCCTCCCGCTCGTCATCGAGGGCGCTCACGTCTCGGCAGGCACACCGGTGCTGGAAGTCGAGGGCAATGCGCGCATCGTTCTCGCTGCCGAGCGGACCGCACTCGACTTCCTCATGACTTTCTCGGGCATCGCCGCCGAGGCCAGCCGCTGGCAAGCCGCAGCGGGCGATCGTCTTCGCGTGCACGACACGCGCAAGACGCTGCCGGGACTTCGTGCCCTCAGCAAGTATGCCGTCGCCGTTGGCGGTGCTCACAACCACCGCGCTGGGTTGTGGGATATGGTGCTCGTGAAGGACAACCACCTCGCGCATGCGGGGAGCGTCAGCGCTGCCGTCGCGGCGGCTCGCGAGGCCGCACCCGGCCTGCGCGTGGAGATCGAAGCTGACACGCTCGAACAGGCGCTCGACGCTGCCCGAGCGGGCGCCGATGTGGTGATGCTCGACAACTTCGACGATGCCGCGCTCGCCTCGGCGGTGCGCGCGCTCCGAGAGGCGGGGGCAACGTGCGAGATCGAGGCATCGGGCGGCATCCGCTTCGAGCGGCTCGCCGCGCTGGCGGCAACTGGTGTCGATATCGTGTCCTCAAGTGCGATAGCGCTTGCCCCGCCCGTCGATTTCGGGCTAGATGAAACCAAGACGTAGCAGAGGTTTACCAAGGGGGAGTCGCGCGTGGAGCAGTACCAGGGTCAGCCGATCGATCTGAAGCCGTTCAAGATCACCTTTATCGTATGTGGATCGCTGACCACGATCTTCGCGCTTATGACCTTCGTCCTCTGGTTCATGTTCCAGTACAACACGCTGCCCTCGACCGCACCGCCTCTGGCGTACGTGGTCGTCTTCTCTGTGGTGGCAGTGGCGGCAGTCGGCGGCGCACCGTTCGTCCGTGCGAGCGGCATGCGGAAGACGGGTCCGTACACTGCTCGAACTGGCATGCAGCTTGAGGGCGAGCAGGCGGCCTGGGAGAGAATCGGGGCCGTGGCAGTTGTCGGCATGGCACTGCCCGAGATCTCGCTACTCCTCGGCTTCGTGCTTGGCTATCTCGCCATGAACTGGCTCTACTACATCCCGTTCGCGGCATTGTGCCTCATTGGCTGGGCGTTCATGTTTCCGCGTCCAGCGCAGGTTCGTGCGTGGTACGCGCACCAGATGGGCTACGACACCGTTCCCGGCATGGTCAACTAGCGAGAAGGCACCCGTGACCAACGAAGCGCTCGACACACGCGAACAGTACCTGCACTGGATGCGCGCCTCGTCACCGGCGTTCCTTGCGCCGTTCGCACTCATCGGCGTCTCGCAGCTTCTCGCTGCTGCCGGTTCGCCCGCTTACGCGCCGCCACTCGGGTTGCGCTCCATGATGCTTGCTGCCGCGGTCGGCGCCGTGATCTTCGGCCGAACGTTCGGGCGGCGAATCACCCTCGCCCCATCAGGGATGTCCGCCGAGAACGCCGTCGCCTTCGTGCGCAGCACGTCGTGGACGCTCCTCGGCCTTGCAATCGCGCCAAGCCTTCTCGGCATCGTGCTGGTGCTGTTCACGCACTCGCTCGGGGATGCGCTTCTCATGCTCGTGCTCACGCTGCTCGGTTTCGTGCTGCTCTATCCGCGCGCTGTGCAGTGGGACGCGTGGCTTCGCCACCTCGTTGCTCCTGCCGAGGAGGTGACCGTCTGATGGCTCCCCAGACCGGGATCGCGATTCTCGACTGGTTCCTGGTGGCCCTGAACGACTGGGGCTATCTCATCGTGTTCATCTTCGCCATCTTCGAGAACCTGTTCGTGATCGGCTCGGCCACGCCGGGCGAGACCATCGTGATGGCCGCCGGTTTCGTCACCGTGAAGGGCTCGCTCGACCCGGTGCTCGTGACCGCGTGTGCCGTTGCGGGCGCCATGATCGGCGGGAATCTCTCCTTTCTGTTCGGGACACGCGGCGGGAAGGCGGCGCTTCTCAGGTGGGGCGGGCGCTTCTTCGACGAAGAACGGATCATCGCCGCCGAGGAGTACTTCGAGCGTCATGGCAACAAGACGCTCGTACTTTCGCGATTCGCCGCCGTGTTCAAGAACTTCGTGCCGGTGATCGCTGGTGTTTCGCGGATGCGCGTGTGGGTCTTCGAGGTCTGGATGTTCATCGGCGCCACGATCTACACGGTGCTCATGCTCGTGCTCGGCATCATCTTCGCCGAGAACTTCGATCGCGCACTTGCCATCGCGCGTAACATCACCTGGTTCGGCATGTTCCTGCTGGTCGCGATGGTCGCGTTCCTGGTGTGGGGCCGCCAGAAGCTGGCGAAGGCACGTATCGAGAAGCTCTGCGACGTCGCAGACGAATGCGATGAGCTCGACGCTGAGGAGGTGTCGCGTGAAGACACGCAGGTCTGAAGTCGCTTCGGCGCTCGCCGCTGTGGGCTCGGCCGGACTCTCCGGTCAGCGCCTTGCCGAGACCCTCGGCGTGAGCCGCGTCGCCATCGCCAAGCACGTCACCGCGCTCATCGCAGCCGGCTACGACATCGCGGCGGTGCGTGGCGAGGGCTACCGGCTCGTCTCGCTTCCTATCGACCTCGTTCCGGTTGAAGTAGAGCGCCTCGTGACCGACCCGCTGTGGGTCTGCATCGAAGGCGCCGCGGAGACCGGATCCACCAACGAAGACTGCAAGGTGCTCGCGCGTTCCGGTGCCGAGGAGGGCACGGTCGTGGTCGCAGCGAGGCAAACCGCAGGCAAAGGGCGTCTCGGCCGGGAATGGACGTCGCCCGAGGGAGGCGCGTACCTCTCGGCATTGCTGCGCCCACCGTGTGCGCCCTCCGAGGTCGCGTCGTTCGCGCCGGCGTGTGCGCTTGGCGTGGCGTACGGGCTCGAAGCGCTTGGGCTGCATCCGCGGCTCAAATGGCCGAACGACGTGCAGCTTGACGGCAAGAAGATCGCGGGGATTCTCGTGGAGATGTCCGCAGAAACCGATAGAGTGGAGTGGGTGGTTGCAGGGTGCGGCGTGAACGTCCGCCGTTCCGAGTGCTGCTTCCAAGACGGGGGGTTCGTGAACGACGTCGTTGATGCAAGTCCGTCTATGGTTGCGGCGGCCGTCCTCGACGGACTCGCCCGTGCGTACCGCGAGTACCTTGCAGGTGGGTTCTCGGCCATGCGCGATGCGTACGAAGCACGTCACACGCTTGCAGGCGTTGAGGTCACGGTTCGCGACATGACGGGTGCGATCGTCGCGAGCGGCGTGGTCGAAGGGGTGGATGCGTCAGCGCGGCTCGTGCTGAGCGGCCCGGACGGATCGGTGCCGCTTGTTGCCGGAGAGGTCACACTGCGTTCGTAGAGGGGGAGCTCCGTGAGGGATGTCACGCCGAGGAACATCGGGACCGTTCTCGATGATGCGCTTGCGCTCTACCGCGCGAACTACAAGCAGCTGCTCTTCGTCTCGGCGATCGCGGTCTTTCCGGCGGCGCTTGCGGCCGGTCTCGCACAGGACTTCTATATGCGTGGCTTCACGGAGTTCGCGGGTTCCTCGGCAGCGAGCAGCGGCGCCGCTCCGAGCGACGCTCTGTTCGCCACGATGGCGATGTCGTATGTGGTGATGGCTGCCGCGGCGCAGGTACTGATGATCGGCCGGGCGTACCTCGACAGTAGCGTGCTGCGTGCTGCTCCCGGCATGCTCTACCGGCCCGCCGAGAGCGGCAAGAGCGTCCTCAAAGGCGGCCTTTCACGCTTCGGCTGGTACCTGCTCGTCTACTACGTGGTGAACGCGATCGTCGGTGCGGCTGCGTTCGCGTCGTTCTTCGTGCTCGGCGCGGCGGGCATCGCCGCGTGGGTCGCATTCAGTCTCGCCGGCGTGATCTGCGTGGTCGAAGAGGCGAACCTCATCGTTGCCATGAAGCGGTCGATGGCGCTCGTGAAGGGCAACGTCTGGCGCATGATCGGCTATTTGCTGCTCGTCGGCGCGCTCACCGCGGCATTCGAGGGCGCGCTCGCGTCGCCGGTCATCATCAGGCAGATCGTTGCCAGCCTGCAGAACCCCGACGCGATCTTCCAACCACTCTCGATCGGATGGAAGGTGGCCGAGGGCCTCACACTCGGTCTTGCGATTGCACTGCCCGCGCCGTTCACTCCGCTCGCGCTCTTCAGCATGTATCTCGACTTGCGCTCGCGGAACGAGGGCATGGACATCATCGTCCGCGCCCGGGAACTCACTCCTGCCGCATGAGACGCGCGCGGCACGCGATAGCGGTCATCGTCCTGGCGGTAGCGCTCCTTGCGCCGTCGTTCGCTGGCGCCGTCGAGGCGACGACGAGCGTCCCGCTCGCCGACTACATCGAGCGCGTGACCGAGGCGCGGGTGGCAGTGGAAGCCGCACTGCCGCGTATCGGCGACCAAACTGTTGCCGAGGACCTCGGTGCCGTCGTGCGCGATCGGGTCACGTCAGTCGAGTCCGTCACGGTCTCCGGTGTCGCAACGCCGGTCGAGCAGGGCGTGCTGCTCAGCCTCGTCGTGCGGCTTGAGGGCGCGCGAAGCGCAACGACGCGCCGTGAGGCCGCCGAGGATATCCTTGCGCAGCTTCGCTCGCAGGAACTCGCGCTCGGCGTGGCGGGGACGCCACCAACGGGGGACTCCGAACTCCTCAAGAAGATCCTGGCGGATGAGGGCGTCGTCGAGACGCTTGACGCGCGCCAGCGGTTCCAGGAATTCCTGCAGAAGCTCATCGACAAGGTGCTCACGTGGCTTGAAGGCGTCGTTGGCGCGAAGTCCACGCAGACCACCTTCCGTGCACTCTACTATTTGCTGCTTGTGCTCAGTGTCTTCGTGATCGCCTGGGTGGTGTTCGTGCTCGTTCGCCGCATGCGCTCGATGGTCGCCCGCCCGGACGGCTCGACAGACGACGGCTCGGGTGATGCCGTCATCGCGGCAGCCGAGGGTCTGCCTGACGATGCGCTCGCCTTCGCAGACTCAGAGGCCGCCGCCGGCCGCTATCGCGATGGGGTGCGGGCACTCTTCGGCGGTGCCGCGCGCGAGCTCGTCGAGCGAGGCGTGGTGCCGAGAACCCGCACGCGCACCGACGGCGAGCTGCTCGCCGATGTCGCCCTTGCTCGACCGGATACACTGCCATCGCTCGCGGAGCTTTGCGGTGCGTTCGAGCCTGCGTGGTACGGCCACATCGACCCGGGCGCCGACGGATACGCCACCGCGCGCGAGGTCTACACTGCGCTCATGGAAACGCTTGGCGGTGGTGCCGAGTGAAGCGCAGGCTGCCCATCGACCCGCGGCTTCTCACTGCGCTCGTCATCACGCTAGCAGTCATCGTGCTGTACTCGGCGGCGGTAGCGGGTGCGAACCGCTACGTGAAGTCGGGCCTTGTCGACTCGACGACGTTCTCCTCGGCACCCGAGGGGTACAAGGTGCTCTATCGCTACCTGGATGAACTCGGCTTCGCGCCGCGCACGCTGCAGCAGTTCGAGACCTTGCCCGAGGAGGGCAGCATCCTCATCGCCACAAGCGAGCCGCTCGCCAAGGCAGTGACCTCTCAGGAAGCGAGTCGCCTTGCCGAATGGGTGCGCGACGGCGGCCGGGTCGTTTTCTCGGGTCCGTTCGTGATGGAGTTTGCCCGCGCGATGGACCTGCAGGTCGGCACGATCTACGGCCAGGAAATCGAGTTGCGGCCGGTCATGCCTGCGCTCTACGTGCAGGGCGTCAGCGCCGCGAAGGTCGGCTCGGCGCGGCTTCTGCCCGATGACGGCACCTGGGCGGACATCTTCAAGGACGGCGAAGGCTCGGCGATGATGGTTCGCAGCGTGGGGGCTGGCGAAGTGGTGTGGCTTGCCGATTCATACTCGTTCTCCAACGCGGGCATCGCCGAGGCCGATAACGCCCAGCTTGCGGTGCTCGTCGCCGCATCGCGCGGTCCGGTGTACTTCGACGAGTACCACCACGGCTTCGCGCGTGGTGGTGGCATCTTGGAGCGCGTCGGCGCTGGCGGGCAATCCGCGCTGCTGGTCTTCGCGATCGGCGTGGCGCTCATGCTCGCGGCGTACGGACGTCGCCTCGGCCCGACCATCGGTGTGGCCGAGACGCCTGTGGCGCGTACCTCGGCGTACATCGATTCGCTTGCAGGCCTCTACCGCAAGGCCGGTGCTCGCCGAGAAGCGCTGCAGGCGCTCGGCGACGGACTTACGCGGGCGCTTACACGACGGTATGGATCGCCGGTGATGGGGCGCAAGCGGCACCCCTCGGCTGGCGAAGCGCTTGAGCAGACGCAGGTGCTGCTCGGCAAGGAGAGCATCGCAGAAGAAGAGTTCGTGCAGGTCGCGGGCATGCTTGCCCGCGCGCGACGGGAGGTCGAAGGTATCGATGGCTGACACCGAGAGGGTCCAGAAGCTCGCGGCGGACGTGCGCGCCGAGGTCGCCAAGGCGGTCGTGGGGCAGGCCGAGACGGTCGACGCGTTGCTCGTCGGCATCATCACCGGCGGCCATGTGCTGCTCGAAGGCGTGCCGGGCACCGCGAAGACGCTGCTTGCACGCGCGCTCGCGCACACGCTCGACATCTCGTTCAAGCGCATCCAGTTCTCGCCCGACCTCATGCCGGCAGACGTTGTGGGCACGAACGTCTTCGACCTGGAGCGCCAGCAGTTCTTCCTGCGCACCGGGCCGGTCTTCGCCAACATCGTGCTGGCCGACGAGATCAACCGCACGCCCCCGAAGACGCAGTCGGCGCTCCTCGAAGCGATGCAGGAAGGCCAGGTCACGATCGACGGCGTGGGGCACGAGCTGCCCAAGCCGTTCCTGGTCGTTGCCACGCAAAACCCCGTCGAGTACGAGGGCACCTACCCGCTCCCCGAGGCGCAGCTCGACCGCTTCGCCCAGAAGGTGCTTGTGAGCTATCCCTCCGCCGAGGAGGAAGCGCAGATCCTCGCACGCCACGTCGGCGGCATGGAGATGACCTCGCTTGATGAGATCGGTGTGCGTAAGGTCGCCTCGGCGGCTGACATCCTTGCGGCTCGGGCCGAGCTTGACCGCGTTGTCGTCGACGAGGGCGTCGTCGGGTACGTCTCGGCGATCGTGCGCGCAACCCGCGAGCACCCGGCGGTCTTCCTCGGCGCGAGCCCGCGCGCAGCCGTGAGCGTGCTCGTGGCCGCCAAGGGTCGCGCGCTCCTCGCAGGACGCGCGTTCGTGACGCCGGATGACGTGAAGACGGCGTGCCTGCCGTGCCTGCGCCACCGCGTCTTGCTTCGCCCCGAGATCGAGATCGAAGGCACCGGCGTGGACGCCGTACTTGCCGACGTGCTCGCGCAGGTGCCGGTACCGCGATGAGCGGACGGCTCGCAACAGCCATCGGCAAGCTGCCGCATGTGACGCCGCGCGCGGCGTTTCTGACGGCTGCCCCGGTGCTGCTCCTGCCGCTCGTACCCGCGCCGTGGGCGTGGGTCGCGCTTAGCGTGTGGCTGGTCCTGATTGCGCTGCTTGTGCGCGTGGATCTAGGCGCCACGCCGCGCCCCGGCGAGATCGAGGTCGTGCGCACACTGCCGGAGAAGCTCTCGATCGGCGCGGCTAATCCCGTGACTCTCACGGTCCGCAACGCCTCGCGCTACGCCGCCACGCTCACCATTCGCGAGACGCCGCCAGTCGGCTTCACCGGCGAGCGCGTGATCGGCCCCATCACGCTCGCACCCCATGCCGAGGAGGAGTTCGCGCTCAGCTTCACGCCACCCGGTCGCGGCGAGTTCCGCTTCGGCGATGTGGGTGTGCGCGCCATTGGCCCGCTCGGCCTTGCGGGCAGGCAGCTGACGATCCCCACCGCCGAGACCTGCCGCGTCTATCCCGACATCACCGCCGTCCGCCGGTACGCGCTCCTTGCGCGCCGAGGTGCGCTCCTTGACCTCGGCATCAAAGCCGCACGGTACGCCGGCGTGGGCACCGAGTTCGAGTCGCTTCGCGAGTACCAGAACGGTGACGCGTACCGCGAGATCGACTGGAAGGCCACAGCGCGCCGAGGCACGCCGGTCATCCGACGCTTTGAGGCGGAGCGCAGCCAGACGATCATGATCGCCGTCGACACGGGGCGCCTCATGACGCCGCTCGTGGGCGGGATGAGCAAGCTCGACCGCGCCGTGAACGCCGCGCTGCTGCTCGCGTACCTCGGCACCGAGGCGGGGGACCTGGTGGGGCTCCTCGTCTTCGGCCGCGACATCATCACGTACCTGCCGCCGCGCAAAGGTCACCGCCAGTTCCTTGCGATCCTCGAAGCGCTCTATTCCGCCGAGGGACGCGTGGAGGAGCCCGACTACACCCGCGCGCTCACGTACCTGGCGGCGCGTCTGTCGAAGCGCTCGCTCATCGTGCTGTTCACCGACATCCTCGGCACGGAGCCATCGAAGCGCCTGCTCGGCGTGCTCGGCGGGCTGGCGCCGCGCCACCTGCCGCTCGTGCTCACACAGCGCAACCGCGTCATCGAGGCTCGTGCTCGCCAAGAAGTGAAGACTGAGGCCGAGGCGTACGCGTCCGCAGTCGCCGAAGGCGTGCTGCGCGACAAAGCCGAGGCGCTCGGCGTTCTCTCGGCTCGCGGAGCGCTCGCCCTCGATGTGGAGCCCGAGCAACTGTCAGTGGCGGCGGTCAACCACTACCTGGAGATCAAGGCGCGAGGACGGCTGTAGGGGTGCGCATGCGACCGATTTGCAGAGTGGTCGTGCAGGATTCCGGCCGGTGAAAGGACGCTGAGTTGTCCATGAGTATTTCGCGGAATCGCGTGTTCGTAGTGGGAGTCGTTGTCATCGCCGCGCTCGTGGGTATCACGGCATACAGCGTGAGCTCGGCAACTGCGGCAGCGGAGCAGTTTGTGGTTGAAGTGCTGACAGGCGATTCTGATGGGATCGCCGCATCCGCCGGGAATCTCGGTGCGAGCACAACGGAGAGTTGGGCGCAGACGAGGACATCCTGGGTCGGCACCCCTGAACTCGCCCAGAGCATCGATACGAGGTCGCGAGTGGACATGGTCTGGCCAGTGCCGTTTCGGATCGGGGTGAATGTGGACGTTTCAGGGGACTGGCTAGACGGCCGCCGCAAGGCGACGGTCGAGACCACCACCAGATTCGATCTGCGGCGTGGGTGGGTCGTGGACACCTGGCTTGAGGACGCCCCCGGCATGCAGCGCACGGACTAGCTCGCGCGACGCCGTGATCTTCGACGGACTCCGATTGGCCCGCTCCTCCCACGGGCATACTCTTGGTATGAACGACGGTATGACCAGGAGGCGCCATGACCGCCAAGATCACCATCTCGGTTCCCGATGAGCTGCTTAGCCGCCTTGATGCCGAGGCCGAGTCTCTCGGCACATCACGCAGCCAGCTCGTGCAGGAGTCGGTTGCCACCTACCTCACGAAGACGCCCGACGAGCGCGCGGACGACGCACGGCGTGTGCGCATTCTCGGCGCCATCGAGCGGATGCGTCACTTCGACGAGGGACGCACCATTCATGACGATCGGCCAACGCTCGAGATCCTGCGCGAAGTACGGGAGACGGATGACGGGAGCCCACTGCGATGAGCCCCGCCACCCGGCTGCTGGTCCTCGATGCGTCCATCGGTGTGAAGTGGTTCAAGCCGGAGTCCGGCCGAGAGGCCGCGCTTCAGCTGCTGCATGAAGCGGCCGCTGGCGAGATCGCCATCGCCGTGCCGACGCACTTCGTACACGAGGTGCTTTCAGTCGTGCGGAGGTACTTCGCGCACGAGGACATCATCCCGGCGTGGGAGACGCTCCAGGACGCAGGCGTCAGTGTCGTCCCGCTCACCGACGAAGTCGTGCGCGAGGCTGCCCGGCAGTGCGGGCTCCTCGGCTGCTCGTTCTACGATGCGCTTGCGCCCGCGTGCGCGGCGCTCCTCGGCGCGACGCTCGTGAGCGCAGACGCGCACGCACACGGCGAGTACCCCGACGTGCAGCTTATCGCGCAGTAGCCGGGGCTTTCCGACCCGGCAGTGCCACGTACGCCACCAGCAGCAGGAAGACGACTCCCCCAAAGGCGATCTTCATCGTCGGGTCGATGCCGCCCCGTGGCGTGAGAAACGCCTCGATGATGCCCGCGATGATGAGCAGCGGCACCGCGCCGATCACGAGCCGCACCGCATCGCCGGAGTTCGTGCGCAACGCGTCGGTGCGCGTGAGGTCGCCGGGAAAGAGCAGCGCGCGCGCCAGCACGAGGCCGGCCGCGCCCGCCAGGATGATCGCCGGCAGCTCGAGCGCGCCGTGCGGCACGATGAGCGCCCAGAACCCGAGCGACCCGCCCGCCTTGGCGAACATCCCCGCCATCGCCCCCAGCAGCAGGCCGTTCATCGTGAGCGCATATGCCGTGAGCGCGCCGAAGGTGATGCCTCCGGCGAACGCCATGAGTGAGACCTGGATGTTGTTGCTCGTGATGTACGCCGAGAACACCGGCGCGAATGACACCATCTGCTCGTTGCTGCCGCTGTTGCCGCCGCGCGCGATCGAATCCGCGATGGTGTCGCGGTACTGCGCAGGCAACAGGAGCCGGGCCACGGGGTAGTTCACGAACGCCAGCGTGAAGCCAAGCGCCATGGCCACCGTGAAGATGCCGCCGGAGATCGCAAGCGTTCGCCAGTGCTTTCGCACCAGCTGCGGATACCCCGTTGCGAGGAAGCGCCACACGGCTGCGAGCCGTCTCGGCGGCGTGCCGTAGAGCTCACCGTGCGCGAAGGCGACGAGCCGGTTGAGATACGCGACCGTCTCGGTGGACGTGTAGTGCGTTTGCGCGTAGGCGAGATCGGCGGCGGCGTGGCGGTAATCCTCGTGCATCTGCTTGAGGGCGGGGGCGCTCAGGCGGCGCACGCCGTGCTCGCGTGCGTCTTCGACCGCGACGGCGAGCCGCTCCCACACACCCTTGGACCCGGCGACGAACTCCCGCTCCTCCACGTGCTTCCTTCCGCCTCGGTGCATCCTCGACTATGCTAGCACCCGGAGGCGGTCAGCACAGACCCAAGGGGGAAGCGCGTGAACAATGACGGACGCCCGGATCTCGTCTCGGTAGAGACGCCGGAATCGGTCGCGTTCGCCTACGAGCTCGCGGGCGCGGGCTCGCGCGGCGCCGCCATCCTCATCGACACCGTTTTTGTCACGCTTATCATCGCCGCCGAGATCGGCGTTGGTCTGCTTGCCGCCACCGCGCTCACCGCGGTGAAGCTCTCGGACGCCCCGGTATGGGTCTTCGGCGTCGTCATCGCCGTCGCGTTCATCACGTACTGGGGCTACTACGTCTTCGGCGAGGTGTTCCGCAACGGCCGCACGCCGGGCAAGCGCTACCTCGGCATCCGCGTGGTGCGCGACGACGGCTCGCGCGTGAGCGCGCTCGACTCGGTCATCCGCAACGCGATGCGCATCGTCGACATGATGCCCGGCTACTACGGCGTGGGCCTCGTGGCGATGCTCCTCTCGGCCAGAAGCAAGCGGCTTGGCGACATGGTCGCGGGCACCATCGTGGTGCGCGACTCGGGCGAACTCTCGCTGCGCTTCGAGGGTGGCTCTCAGCCCCGCCGAGAAGCCCTCGCCGCCGAGTACCTCGAGCGTCGCGCCACGCTGCGCGACGAAGCGCGCTACCAGGTCGCCGTCTCCGTGCTGGCGATGTACGGTGAGGAGCCGGGGTACTGGGACGAGCCCACCATCGCTGGCCGCATCGCCGACCTCGCGGGGCTGCGTCCCGCCGTTGACGCGTCGCCCGAAGCCGTCTAGGGTTGAGCGAGCCGTCCCCCGGCGGCATATGACGCGCTCTGACCGAGGAGGTCCCATGCCTGCAGTTTCCGGTGACGTCGTCACCGTCCACTACCGCGGTACGCTTGCCGATGGCAGCCAGTTCGATTCCAGCGAAGGCCGAGAGCCGCTGCTGTTCACTCTCGGCGCCGGCGATGTCATCCCCGGTTTCGAGACCGCCGTTCTTGGCCTGGAGCCGGGCGAGAAGGCGACCGTCGTGATCCCGCCGGAGGAGGCGTACGGCCCCCGCTACGACGAGGCCGTGCAGATCGTCCCGATCGACGCCTTCGGCGAGGGTGCACCCGAGGTCGGCGCCGTCATCACCGTCATCGCCGATGACGACTCCCGTATGTCCGCCACCGTCACCGCGATCAGCGAAGACATGATGGACGTCACGGTCGACTTCAACCACCCGCTCGCGGGCCAGGAGCTCACCTTCGAGATCGAGCTCGTGGAGATCGTCCCGCCGCAGGCGTAGGGCGTTTCCCATTCGTTGACACCGTTTAGCCCTCTCTCTATTGTGGGGGCAAGGTCATGCGACCCCCGACGACCACGCCGTCCGGTAGCGGCACTTGCGGTCTAGGGAAGGTGCCGGTACACCTGTGCGCACGACGGCGGTCGGACCCGCAACGCTTGGCATACAATGGTCGGTGAGAGCCTGGGGGCAGGCGCACGCGCGCCCAGTCCCGGCACGAGGGTAGGGGGTGACGGCGATTCTTCTCGCTGAAGTGAACGTATGGCTAGACGTGATCTTTGTTGTGCTTGAGATTCTCGTGTTCTGTGTGTTCTTCATCGTGCACCTGGGAGTGAGCATTCCCACGGGGCGGTTCAAGAAGCAGTGGATAGACAAGCAGTGGCCGAAGCACGACTGGGCGCCACCTGCGCTTCCGAAGTTCATCCACTTCCAGCACCTGACGATGATGCTGCTGCTCGGCCTTTCGGGTATGTACATCCGCTTCCCGTTCTTTGAGGGCGGACGCACCCCGATGCGCTACGTGCACTACGTGGCGATGGTCATCGTCGGACTCAACTTCTTCTGGCGGCTCTGGTACGCGTTCTTCTCCAAGGAGCGCGACTGGAAGGAATTCGCTGTCGGCAAGAAGGACCTGGCGACGCTTCTCGGCGTTGCTGCCTACTACACCTACTTCAGCAACAACAAGCCGCACGTCGCGAAGTACAACGTCATGCAGAAGCTGGCGTACGACCTCTTCGGCGTGCTCATGATCGTGCAGGGCTTCACGGGACTGGCGCTCCTCACGCAGCCGTTCCTGTTCGGTACGAGCCCGCGCGAGATCCTCGTTGGATGGTGGCTCGGGCCGCTCGTCGGCGGCACGGCGATGGCCGGCGCCTGGGTGCGCATCGTCCACTACTCCGTGAACTGGCTCTTCATCATCGTGACCACGGTGCACATCTACCTGGCTGCCGGCATCGACCTGCCGTGCACACTCGACTTCTTCGGCATCAAGAAGCTGGAAGTCGATCCCAACGCGTATCACCACGATCACGATGATGACCATGCAGACGCACCGGCGCATGCGCCGGCTGTGGCCGAAGCAGACTGAGAGTCGGAGGTGATGAGCGTCGTGAGGACACGGTTGGCGATAGCGGCGGTGTTCGCCGCACTGATGCTCGCGATCGTTCCGGGCGTTGCCTTTGGGGCGCAGAGCACGACTTCAACGGTGATGCCTACGACCACCGCGACTCGTTCGGTCTCGCCGACCGCTCCGTACGCGCTGGATTTCACGCTCCCCACTGAGAGCAAGGCCGGTTGCATGGTGTGTCACGGTGACACCAACCTGACGCGCCTGAAGGCCGGCAAGACCGTCAGCTTCTACGTGGACGGCGAAGCGTACGCCAAGTCCATCCACGCCAAGACGCTCTGCGTCGGGTGTCATATCGACTTCGCATACACGGCCCCCCATGACGGAACGTCCGACTGGCAGTCCACCGCGAAGCTCGCCTGCAAGAACTGCCACGAAAAGCAGTTCCTCTCGATGGGTCAAGGCGTGCACCGCCGCTCGGTGGCCGCCACTGGCGCAGCTGCACTTGCCGAGGCGAAGAAGCCGCTGTGCGGCGACTGTCACGGCGGCCACGACATCACGCAGATCACGGACTCGCCCGCGGGCAAGGCCGCGCTGCATGAGAACGGCTACCAGATCTGCGGACGTTGCCACCAGGACTACTGGGACAACTACGACGACTACTACCACGGGGCCGCCTACAAGGCGGGTGCCGAGGATGCACCGGCATGCTGGGACTGCCACGGCTGGCACGATATCCGGTCGTCGAAGGACTCGGCGTCGCTGGTCAACAAGTCACACCTCGTCGAGACGTGCGGCACTGGCGATTGCCACGACCAGCACGGAACGGCGAGCGATACGTTCATTCAGGACGCCGCACAGATGATCCATGGGAAGCGTGCCGTCAGAGCAGAGAACCCGCTGGTCGTGTTCTTCACTCGCATCTTCGACGGTATCGGCAAGATCTTCGGCAAGTAAACCGAAAGTCGCTCCTCACGATCGGACGCGTTCGGCGCATAGGTAAGGGGAAACAAGGGTGAGAAAAGAGGCACGCTCCGGCAAGCATGTCTCGCGAGCTCTGCTGGTTCTGGTCGTGCTGGCCGTCGTCGCTATCGCGCCGGCAGCCTACTCGGCCGTCACGACAATCCAGCTGGGCGGCGAAGTGTACAAAGAGAACTGCACGTACTGCCACGCGAACTACGCGCAGGTGAAGAATCTCAACATCAACTTCACCCACGGCACGCACATCACGACCGCATGCAGCTCGTGCCACACCGAGTCACCACACGGTCCTGGCGCGCTCATCAAGCGCGTGCCCATGAAGCAGTGCTTCAACTGCCACGGCCTCAACCACGGGTCGCAGGGCGTGATGGCCACCGCGGTGTGCGTCGACTGCCACAAGGCCGGACCGGTCAAGCTGCGCCCGGCATCGCACACGACCGACTGGAAGAACAAGCCGCACGTGGCGCCGTCGATTGCGGGACAGAACACCGAGTGCGCTATGTGCCACACGCAGAAAGACTGCGACACCTGTCACCTCAAAGAAGGTGTCAACTGGGTGCCGAAGGAGCCATTCGCGTACAACGTGGGCAACGGCTGCCAGGCATGCCACGGCAACCCGAACCTGACGAAGCTCTCCAACGGCGTCATCAAGTCGTATCAGGTGCTCGGCGTTGAGGCATCTGCTCACCGCGACATCACGTGCGTGCAGTGCCACGTCGACTTCACCTACGGCTCAACGGCGCCCGCGCCCAAGACGAAGGTGTGGAGCATCAACGCGGGCATGGCCTGCGCGGATTGCCACGATCACGACTCGGCGAAGGCCGCATACGAGGGCTCCGTGCACGCCGAGCAGATCGCCAAGGGCAACCTCGCCTCGGCCACCTGCGGATCCTGCCACGGAGGTCATACGATCCCGCTGACCGACACCGAGGAAGCAAGCATGACGGTGCATGCGGCGTCGTACGAGATGTGTGGCAAGTGCCACAAGGACTACTATGACAACTATGGCGACTACTACCACGGCGCACCGTACAAAGAAGGTGCTGGGGACGCCCCGGCGTGCTGGCAGTGTCACGACTACCACGCGATACAGCCCAAGGCCGACAAGGCATCCACAGTGAACCCCGCGAATCTTGCGACCACGTGCGGTGCAGGCTCCTGTCATGACCAGCACGGCACCGCGACGGAGGACTTCACGAAGAGCGCGGCTGGGATGATTCACGGCAAGACGAAGGCACGGCAAGACAACCCGGTCCTGAAGTTCATCGGAACGATCTTCGGAGGCGGCTCGTAGCCTGATGGCACGTTCTCGCGCAGCAAGGGGCATAGTGCTCGCGGCGGTCGCCGTGATATCGACCGCCGCGTTCCTTGCTGTCCCGGCGCTGCAGGCGCGAAGCGTCGTCGACTCGCCGCCGATAGACCTCACCGCGCCCGTTGCCGCCCGCAACTGCACCCCGTGTCACCCGGTCATCGGCGCGTCTCGGAATGCCTCGGTCATCTTCAATCATGCGGCGCACCTCACCGCAGATTGCTCGGCGTGTCACTTCGTGAACCCGCACGAGAACGGCAAGACGGCCGTGCCCACCATGGCATCGTGCTTCACCTGCCACGGTCTCGAGCACGGGCCGACCGGCATGATCGCCAGTAGCGCGTGCACCGACTGCCACCCCAAGACGTTCACGCTGCGTCCGGTGACGCACGTCAAGGACTGGAAGGCGAAGCCGCACGCGACCAAGGCGAAGCAGCTCGGCGTGAACGGCTGTCTGCTGTGCCATGACCCGGTGAAGGATTGCGACGTCTGTCACGATAAGGAAGTGCCAGGCCTTGGCGCGATGCCCTCGATCTACTTGCGAACCGTGCCCATCAAGACCGAGGAGCCTTCCAAGCTGATCGACCCGGACGATCCCACCAGCATCGGGCAGTGCAACTTCTGCCACCCCGATGTGGATGCGTTCAAGCCCGGGCGCATCATCTTCGCGCACGAGGATCACCTGAAGCGCGACTTCCAGTGCACGGTCTGTCACCCGCGCTTCGCTCACCAGCCACTAGGCACCGACAAGAACACGATGCAGTCGTGCTACCGGTGTCACGGACTACAGCACGCAAGCAGCGGGGCGGTGGCCACAGATAAGTGCGAGGCGTGCCATCCCAAGAGCTTCAAGCTCGAGCCCGCGACACACACCGTCAAGTTCCTGAGCGGTGGTCACAAGGACCAAGCGAAGGTCGGCGTTTCCTACTGCGCCATGTGTCACAAGTCCGAATCTTGTGTGAAGTGTCACAACGGTGGCACGAAGCTTGCCGATGGCAGGGTGGGACTTAAAGTCATCCCCGCGGATCACCGGAAGCCACAGTGGGCGTCAGAGCATGGCGGCCTCTACCTTGCACAGAAAGGGGACTGCGCGGTCTGCCACGACTCACCGTCGTGCCAGCAATGCCATCTGACCACGATGCCGCATCCCACCGACTGGCTCGAGGTCCACGCGCAAAGCGGTCGTGGGCTCCAAGGCGAGGACTGCCGGGTGTGTCACAAGGATCGGGAGGCGTGCCAGGACTGTCACCACGCATCTGTGCGCTCGGCAGAACTGGTCGCGGCGAATTGCGTGAAGTGTCACCCTGAGATGAAGACCGAGCCTGCCACGAAGATCAAGGTGGCCGGACTTGCCGAGCACGCCGTGCACTTCAACGTGACGACGAAAGCCCAGTACAAGAAGGACAAGCCGTACGTGTGCGATGACTGCCACATCGGTTTCGGTTCAACTGGCATCCGGGTCGACAACCCGCTGACCGGTCCCCACGACATGCGTGGCTGCTACGATTGCCACGGAGCACTTGATATCCGCAACCAACGTATCGCGCCATGGCCGGGTTCGGAACTCTGCCGGCGCTGTCACACAGACCTCAATCTCTGATCCGGCCAAATGGAGTGACGCTCGAGTGAAGCTACGTTTGAACACACATGTGCTCGACATCGCGGTCAAGGTCGTCGGACTGCTGGTCGTAGTCGCCCTGGTCTATCTCGGCTACACGGTTTGGTCGACGCAGCGCAGCGTCGAACAGAACTCCGTGACGGGACGCGCGATCCAGACACTGGTCGAACAGGTGAAGAAGTCGCCCCGCGACGCGAACGCACGCGTGCTGCTTGCGCAGGCGCTCGCCTCGGCGGGACGGCTCGACGACTCTGTCGAGCAGTTCCAGAACGCGCTCAAGATCGAGAAGGACAACCCTGCAGCGCTCGAGGGGCTCGGCCTGATCGCGATGAAGCGCGAGGAATGGCGCACCGCCGAGGGGTACTGGCAGCGGCTTGTGGATAGTCTGAAGTCCGCTCAGTTCTCGAACCAGGACCAGCGGCTCGAGCGTGCCTACTACTACCGAGGCGTAACGCTCATCTCGCTCAAGGAGTACGAGGACGCGGTGCTCTACCTCAAAGAAGCGCTTCGGATGAAGCGCGATGATGCCGATACCCACTACGCGCTTTCGGTCGCGTATCGCGAGCTTGGATCGAGCTCGAACCAGCGCAAGGAACTCGAGACCGCGCTGGCCTTCGTGCCCACCATGGCCGAGGCGAACTACGACATGGGGCTACTGTTGCTCGCGGATGGCGACAAGGCCGGTGCGGCTGAGCTGTTCCGGCGCTCGGTCGACAACGCCCCGGGTCGCGCAGAGCCAATGGCCGAACTCGAGAAGTTCGGGCCCATGCAGCCCTACCTCGACAAGGCGAAGTCATTGCAGGCCACCGACGCGAAGGCCGCACTCCTTGAGGCTCGCATCGCGATCGCGCTCGATCCTACCAGCGTGGACGCAGCCCGGATCGTGGCGGTGCTGCTTGAAGAGGTTGGCACGAAGGACGAAGCTATCACTGCCTATGAGCGAGTGTTGCAGCTCGTGCCGCAGGATCCCGATGCAACCGAGGCGCTCGTGCGGCTCGGCAAGTGACCACCGTCGCGATGAACACGGAGCGTGAAGCGTGACCGAATCAAACCGCAAACTCTCGAACTTCCTCGCCGAGCGTGAGCGCCGTGGGCGTCTCAAGAAGATAGTGGCCATAGTGCTGCTGCTCCTCTTGCTGCTCCTGCTGGTGTGGTCGACGTTCAACTATCTGCAGAACGGTAGGATCGTGGTGCCGTTCATCGGTGGTGGAAGGGAAGCGATCACGCCGCCCGAGTACCTGTACTCCATCGCCGGGCCCGAGGGTCCCGATGCCCTCACACAGCCCATCGGCGTGGCGGTCACGAACTCCGATCTCGTCTACACCGTGGACAACAAGAACGAGCTGGTCCGGTGCTACGACGTCGACGGCTCGTACAACTTCTCGTTCGGCGCGATCGTCAGCGCCGAGGCGACTTCGCTCGCTCAGCCGGGGCGCGTGGCTGTAGATGCCAAGGGTCAGGTGTGGGTCACCGACCGGCTGCTTCGCGGCATCTTCATCTTCGATCGCAACGGTACCTTCGTGCGCAAGTTCGAGCCCGAGGGTGACGCGTCTGCGACGTGGGCACCCATCGCCGTGGCGTTCGACAGCAAGGGCAACGTGTACGTTGCCGACGTGGGCGTCATGAAGGAGCACCGCATCTTCAAGTTCGACCAGAACGGCACAGAGCTGTTGCGCTGGGGTAAGACCGTACAGACGAAGCGCATGGATGAGTCGCCCGGCGGCTTCTACTACCCCAACGGCATAGCGGTCGCCAAGAACGGCGACGTGTTCGTGTCGGACAGCAACAACCGCCGGGTGCAGGTGTTCTCTTCCGAGGGCGAGTTCAAGTACTTCATCCCCACGTCCGGTACTCCGCGCGGCATGATCATCGACGATCAGCAGCGCCTCTACGTGGTGGACGCCTTCGCGCATGCCGTTGATATCTACGACCTCAAGGGCAAGCGCATTGCCGGCTTTGGCGGCAATGGAGTCGCGCTTGGGCAGTTCCAGTATCCAAGCGATGTTGCTCTCGACAAGCGCGGCCGGATCTTCGTCTCGGACCGAGAGAATCATCAGGTGCAGGTCTGGGGTTGGCCCAAGGTCGGTGTCCTGCCCTCAGTCGAGGCGCCCAAGACCCCGATGCAGTGGACCATCTGCCTGTCTCCGCTCCTTCTCCTGCTCATCCCGCTGCTTCGTCGCAAGCGCTCCATCGTGGTGACCAGCGACTTCATCGAGGGCATGGCCCTTGCCGAGAAGATGGACTTCATGAACGACAAGCGCTTCAAGTGGGTCGTTCCGGCTGAAGGATTCTCCGAGTACGAAGGCCGCATGCTTGATGGTGTGGCACTGAGCGATCTGCTCAAGCCGGAACCGCATTCCGAGTCCGACGTTGTGGAGCTCATCGAGAAGGGCGGCGTCGATCGCGCCTCGGCGATTCTGCTCACGATGTCACAGCGCGTGGGTAGACTTGCGACGGAAGATGACAGTCTTGCTCGCTCGGCGCGGGCGATGGGCGTGGAGGTTTTCGATCGGAAGACGTTCCTCGACACGTTCGGCGGCGGAGCGGCGTGATACCTGGCCCTCGATAGGGCATTGATAGGATTGACACCTGCCGACGGTGTCGGTACGCTGGATAGAGAGTGTTTGTAACTCTAGTTACAATCCCTGGAATCGGGAATCCCGGCAGATTTCCCCAGGGCAACAGAATAGGCAGTTCGTCTCCGAGCTCTCCGACCTACAGCGTGGCCGTGCGCCACGGTCCTTGAGCCGATAGGGTGCCACTGGAAACGGTGACGCCTCCCCCCTTGGAAAGGAGACAACGCCGACGGGCCCCCCGGCAAAAGGGGTCTGAGGCGTGTCATCTCTGGGGTAAGGGAGGCGAGAGCCTGATAGGACCGGTTACACACGCAGTTCTGACGCGTGGGTAGACCGGTTTTCTTTTTTCCCCCGAGACGGCCCTGAGCATGAAGGAGGTGTCGCTAGGCAGGTCGGTTTGGACCGGAGGTCTCTTCGGACCATCGTGGATCACCAAGGATTCACGAAACAGAGAGGGAAAGGTATGGCTACACAAGACAAGGACACGGAAGGGAAGTTCGAGCTTTCACGGCGAGACTTCCTGAAGGCGGGCGCTGCAGCGGCCGTTGTCGGGGCTACCGGTGCCGACATGGTATTCACCGCGTCTCGCGCGGTTGCTGCTGACGTCGCCGCAACGTATACGACCACCTGTCCGTACTGCTCAGCGCAGTGTGGCCAGAAGGTCGACGTAGACGCGAGCGGCAACGTTCTCGACGTCTACGGTGACTGGAACAACCCGACCAGCCGCGGCGGCCTGTGCTCCAAGGGCGCCGGTTCGTATCAGCTGGTCACGAACGTTCGTCGTCTCGGCGTGCCGGAGCACACTGCAGATGTCGATGGGTTCGACTTCACGGGCACTGCGTGGAAGCGCGTCGGTAACGAGGCGTGGACCGCGATGACGCTCGACGACGCGATGACCGAGATCGTTCAGGGCGACGCTGCCACCACGAACAAGCACGCTGGCCTCAAGGCCATCCGCGACTCGCTCGGCGCAGTCACCCCCGGTTCCACCGCAGCTTCGAACGCCAAGACGGTCATGTTCTTCGGCTCCTCGCACATGAACAACGAGCCGAACTACGTGTATCGCAAGCTCATCGCCGAATTCGGCACCAGCCTGGTCGAGCACCAGGCGCGTATATGACACTCGTCCACAGTGGCCGGTCTTGGCCGCACATTTGGACGAGGCGCAATGACGAACAACTGGGTGGACCTCGATAACTCCACTATGTTCCTCGTCTGCGGAGCTAACCCCGCCGAGAACCACCCCGCATCGATTGGGCACGTGAACACCGCTCGTTTCGACGTCAACGGTCGCGGCCGGAACGCCGCGCTCATCGTCGTCGACCCGCGGCAGACGCGCACCGCACGCATGATCAATGCTGGCTACGACGCCACGAACGTCAACGACATGCGCAAGCATGACCGCTACGTTCGCATCCGCCCCGGAACCAACATTGCCTTCATCAACGGCGTGTTGAACTCCATCATCACGTGGATGTACGCGAATCCGACCGAGCCTGCGTCGATCAACTTCTTCGCATGGCACAACAGCACCGCAGGGAATGCGGCATCTGCTGGCCGTGCGTTTGTTGACGACGGTGGCACGCAGCGTACGCTGAGCCTGGCCGAGCTGGCCACGGCCCAGTACTCCACCGACGGTGGGGCAACCTGGACCGCCGCTCCGCTTACTGCGGGTTGGCCGAAGTACTGCGACTCGCGCATCAAGGTGAACAGCGCTGATTCCACTGGCGTGGCAGGGCCGATTCTCACCCAGAATCAGATCAAGGACGACTACCAGCGCGCGATTCTCAAGTCCAACTCGAACGCTGCGGACGGTGCGGACTGGCGCTGGAGCAACATGCCGGTCTTCGCGGCCAACGTGGACGACCCGGACTGCGTCTTCCAGAAGCTCAAGAACCACGTTGCGAAGTACGACGCGACGACGGTTTCTGAGATCTGCGGATGCACCGTCGCCGATATCGCGGCAGTGCGTGACGCGTTCATCGCAAACAGTCGCTGCTCCAGCTCCGACTTCGGCGCAGCCTCGCAGGCACTCACCGCTCCCGGCTACCGTGCCGCGTGCATCATGTACGCCATGGGCGCCACGCAGTTCACGAGCGGTTCGCAGGGCGTTCGCTCCTACGCCGTCATCCAGACCCTCATGGGCAACATGGGTCGTGCGGGCGGCGGTATCAACGCCCTCCGCGGTATCCACAACGTCCAGGGTTCGACGGACATGGGCACCCTGTACGACCTGATCCCTGGCTACTCGGGCAACCCGGGTGTCGGTCAGGCGTACACCGACTACAGCAACAAGCTCTTCGGTAACCGCGTTCTCGGCACCACCACGAGGAGCGCCTACAACGAGGCGGACATCGCCTGGCAGCAGCGCGGCTTCTTCAACATGACGCGCGAGTGGTTCGGCAGCCGTGCTCTGGGCGGCACCGTAGCCACATCCGCCGATTTCGACAAGATGTACGCATGCTGGCCTAAGGGCAACGGCGTGCCTCACATCGAGTCGTTCCGTCGGATGGACCCGGTATGGGCTGCAGCCAACTCGGTTCCGAACATCAGGGCCGCAGTGGTTTGGGGTCAGAACCCAGCCGTCACCGAGCCGAACCAGAGCGCGGTGCGTACGGGTCTCGAGGCCCTCGACCTTCTGGTCTGCACCGACATGTTTGCCAACGAGACCGCACAGTGCAAGCGCAAGGCCGACGGCGTGACCTATCTGCTCCCCGCATGCTCGCATGTTGAGGAAGCCGGCTCGGTCACCAGCTCCGGTCGCTGGATCCAGTGGCGCGATCGTGCGCGTGCTCCCAAGGGCAACAGCAAGTCCGACCTTGAGCTGCTGCATCGGTTTGCCAAGGCCCTGAGCGATGCTGGCGCGTTCAGCCACATCACGGCTCAGTGGGCCGGGACCGCGCTCGACGGGCTCAATGCGTACGACGTCCTCTGGGGCAAGTACGGTTGGAACGGCACGGGCGACTTCGAGGCAGTCACCGGCGTGGACTACGAGGGCAACACCCTCGTCGGCAGCGAGTACGTTGCCGAGCAGGTCTACAAGGAGATGTGTGCTCCGCTCGACGGCTATGCCGGCACGGGCGCCGCAGGCTTCGTTGGTGGCCACAAGGGCACCATGTGGATCTACTCCACCGGTAGCGCTGGCTCGCAGGGCGGCGGCTACAACCCAGATCAGGTCGGGAACGTCACGCCTGCTCTGACAGACACCGATGGTGCTGCAGTACCGTGGGGCATCGCCAACAAGGCGAAGTCCCGACTCGGCGCTGCGAAGTACGCCGGTGCGCATCTGCAGTACCCGCGCTACGGCTGGGCATGGCTGCTCAACCGCCGCATCTTCTACAACAACGGCGAGCTCACTGGCGACGTCGCGGATGTCTTCGTGGCTCCTGGCTACCTCGCACGTCTGTGGACGATCGCTGGCGGCAACACGCTCGCCGACTGGTCGTGGCTGTACCGCACGTACAACCAGCTCTCCGACATGCCTGACGCCGGAACCGGCGTTGGCGGGAACCACGTCCATCCCGGGCGCTTCCCGGCCTTCACGGAGCCCTACGAGACGCCGTACGACGGTACCGGCACCAAGCCCAACTACGTGGCGACATGGGGTCGCAACACCAAGAACGGGACCACCGGCAACCTGATCTTCTCGGATAGCGCGAGAGGCACGGCTGCGAACTTCCCGCTGGTGCTCACCTCGATTCGTTGCGTCGAGCACTTCCAGGGTGGCCCGATCACCCGTAACAACCCGTGGAACGTCGAGCTCGAGCCGGAGCCGTGGATCGAGATCAACTCGGTCGACGCGCTTGCCAAGGGCATCAAGGATGGCGACTACGTCAACATCACGACCGCCCGTGGCGACAGCATCACGGACCAGAACAACCGCACGATCATGTCGGGGCCGCTCTCGGCCGGCGCATGGAACAAGGGCTTCAAGGCTCGCGTGGGTGTCGGAACGCTCGCGAATCAGCGTGTCGCTCCCGGTACCGTAGCGATCCCGTGGCACTGGGGCGATCGTGGTCTCGGCGTAGGCGCTCGCGCCAACGACCTGTGCATCGATGCTTGGGATGCGAACACCACGATTCCTGAGTACAAAGCCTGCCTGTGCAAAATCGACAAGGTCATCCTGTAGAAAGGGGGTGGTGAGTGATGAGTACTATGGCGATTCTTCAAGACGTCGATAAGTGCATGCGCTGCAACGGCTGTGTCGTGAGCTGCAAGCGGACGTGGAAGATGAAGGCGCTGAACCCGGGTATCCACAAGACCGCTCCCGATCAGCGGGTGATCATCAAGTCCCAGAAGCGTGTCGACATGGGTCCGTTCATGCGGTACAGCTGCTGGCATTGCACCAACCCGCCTTGCACGAAGCGGTGCCCGTTTGCGGCCATCAACAAGATGCCGAACGGCGCAGTCGCGATCGATGCGGCGAAGTGCACGCCCGGCGGCACCAACGCCAGTGGCGTGGTCTGCACCTATCAGTGCCAGGTTGACTGTGGTCGCGGTGGGTATCCGAAGGTCGGAGCTGGTAGCGACCTGTACGCCGCCGATGAGCCTAAGTCATGGAAGTGCACGCTGTGCTACGGTCGCGCTGGTATCGGCGAGAGCCTCATCGCATCGTACGGCACACCGCTCCCGACCAAGGCCACACAGGCTGAGATCGATGCGGTGCCCGAGAAGGCACACCAGCCTTCATGCGTGTACACCTGCCCCGCCAAGGCGATGAACTGGGATACCAAGACCAACATCCTCGCCTACATCAACTCCGCCTCCAACGGGTTCATTTCGGCCCAGGGTGACGGTTCGATGTACTGGGCAAGCCGCAAGTTCCTGCTGATTGCTCCGAAGGCCGACCCGTTCGTGGAAGACCACGTGTCTCCGCTTATGTCGAGCCTGGTCTCCGGACCTTTCGCAAAGGCAGCGCTTGTGCCTACACTGCTGGCAGGCGGTCTTGTAGCCGTCATCGCACGTCGTCAGCGTATCGCCGATGAAGTTGGGGAGGTGTAATGGCTGTGAGGAAGCGTCTTCTTCTCATCGCGCTGGTCGCGGTGGCCGCAGCGGTCATACTGACCCCGGGTGTCGCATTCGCGAACTACTCCGTTCACGGCAGCTACACGATGAGCACGGATGCCTGCGCCGGTTGTCACCGCGCGCACACGGCAGCCAGCAGCATCACGTGGACCAAGACGGACCTGACGGAGGGCAGCGCCCTGCTGCTCGGCACGTCGACGAGCATCGATGACTTCTGCTACACGTGCCACGGCACAGCGATGCTTGGCGCTGACACCAACGTGTTCGACGGTGTCTACGAGGGCAGCAACGCTCTCAACGCCTTCGGCGAGCCGCTCAACGGCGGTGGCTTCGATCCGGCGATGTTCCCGACCCAGCACTATCCCAACAACACCACTTGGGTCGCCTACGGCGGCGGCACCACCGGCCAGGATGGCATCATCAGCACCGGTGGTACGCAGGTCACGATCGGCTGCTCCGTGTGCCACGATGTACACGGTTCGTCGAACTACCGCCTGCTCAAGGACGTTGTGAACGGCGTGACCGTTGGTGGTTACGACGGCACGATCGACCCGGTCGATCCGACCCCGACTCCGTGGGTCATCTCGACCGAGGCGGGCTACCCGACGAGCGGCTGGCTGCTTCATGAGCCCGGCGCCCTTCAGGTCGCAGGCTACACGCCGGACTACACCGATCCGCAGTACGCGAAGGCCCCTGCTGGCGACGTCACCAAGGGCATCAGCGGTTGGTGTGCTTCCTGCCACACGCAGTACAACACCGGCGCTATCGGCAACTTCAGCGTGTATGACGCGAACGACGGCTTCGGCCTCGTGACCCGTCACCGTCACCCGGTGAACGTTCCGCTCAGCAACTACCTGGGCGCCCGTTCGCTGATCGTGACGGACAACGTGTTGCCGCTCGCGCACGATGCTGTAGACGCTACGACGCAGGATTCCAGCGACTGGATCGACTGCCTGACGTGCCACGTGGCCCACGGTTCCTCCGCGGTCATGACCGGCTACGCCAACGTCGCCGATGCAACCGACCCGCTGCCCGATTCGGGTACCGGCCAGGTTCCGCCGGACGACGGCAACGCACTGCTTCGGTCCAACAACCGCGGCGTGTGCGAGGCGTGCCACAACAAGTAAGTGAGCCGATGACGTCGAAGATCAACGTCAAACGCGAAGGGAAGGGTCGGGACATCCCCGGCCCTTCCTCTTCGCGGCGGGTCGGGACGGCGGCGGCGATTGCCGCGGCCGTCCTGGCGCTCGCCTCGGCAGCCGGCTTCGCGGTCGGCATTGAAGCTCGTCGTACGCTCTCGGCCGAGGCGCTCGCCTCGGCATCCGCCATCGCTTCGGCGGTCGGCATCCTGCTCGTGAGCGGCGACGTTCGCCGCATTCGGCTTCGCGCCGCCTCCGAGCCGCTCTTCTCGCTCGTCCTCGGTGCGCTGGGACTTTTCGGCGCACCGTACGCGGTGCTCGTGCACCGCTACTCCGACGCACCGGCCGGCAGTGAGATCCTTTTCCTCACGACCGCCGCGTGGGCCGCAATCCTCGTGCTCTTCACGCTCGGTCGCCGCCGCTCCGAGGTCGTTCCGATCGCTGGTGCGTTGCTCGGCTTGGCCGGCATCGTGGGTGTCGTAGGCAACTGGGAGCGCCCAAGTTCCTTCTCGCCATTCGTACGGTTCGTGCCCGAGGAACTTTGGATGCTCGCAGCCGGCGTTGCATGGGCCGCGCTGTGGTGGCATCTCGGCCGAGCACGCGACAGGGGCGATCTTGACGCTGCGGCTGTACCTGCAGCCGTCGGCGGCGTTCTTGCAGCTGCGATGATGCTCGTCGCGCGCTGGGTAACGGCCGATGTGCCCACGGCGCTTGCGCACGGTGGATTCTGGCTGTACGCCGTCGCGTGTATGGCTGCCGCAGCCGCCGCGCTGCTGGCATTACGCTCGGCGGGTCCGAGGGCTATTGCGGCGGCCATGGTGTTGCCTGCGGTCGCCCTCACGGCACTCACGCTCGTCGAGCAGGCCACCGGCGCGTTCGGTCCGCAGCCGATCCTGCTCGGACCGGCGTCTGCGGGCTCGGCAATCGCGCTTGTCGGCGCGCTGCTCATCTGGCCGAGAGAGCCCGCGACCGAGACCCTCCCGCCCACGAAGCCCTGCCGCGCGGCCGTTGTCGTCGCGGCCCTGTCCGCGTTGGTCGCCGCCGTCGGGCTCGCACTGCCTGCCCTTGAGGGAACCGCAACGGGTCTGCGCACGAGCGGAGCGGCTTTTGAGGCGTCCTTCACCCTGCGAGGTGTCGAGGTTGTCGGCCCGTGGACCGTGCTTGCCCTCGCGGTTGCGGTACTCGGAATCGCGCTCTCCCGTGATTTGCGACTGCCGAGCATGCTTGCGCTCGTCGCGGCCGCACTCGCGTGGCCGTTCGTCTGGAACACTCCGCTTCGTACGTTCACGACCTTCATCCCTTCCGAGGTGCAGGTCGACTTTGGCAGCGAATTCGCCGCGATCGCGTTCAAGCAACTCCCGATTCCCGTCACGCTCGTGGCGCTCGGTGGCGTGGTTGTCGCGGTCGCGTTACTGTTGGTATGTCGTTCGGCGCCGAGAACCGGTACCGCGTCCCAAACGAGAGGTGATCGTCCGTGAAGCGACTTGCATCGGCGTTCCTTGCCGTCATCCTTGTCACATCACTGCTCGGTACGGCCGGCTGCAAGCCGCGAACCGTCACCGTGAAGACCGGCGAGATCGTACTCTGCACGGCCGGTGAGGTCGTCGAGGACAAGACCACCGACGTGAAGGTGCCCGAGAAGGACGTTGCCAAGTACTCGGTGACGACGCGCATCATCACGTGCCCCGACCATCAGAACGTCGGTAGCCTCTACGATGAGGCGCAGAAGGCGATTGCCGCCGGCGATCTCAAGACCGCCGCCGACAAGCTCAAGGCCGTTCTTGCCCTCAACCCAGACTACAAGAACGCATCGTCGCAGCTCAGTGACATCGACGGCGGCAAGACGCCCACGCCTGACACCACCGGCGGCAGCACCGGTACGACCACCACGCCGTCACCTGACGAGCCCACCGACGCGGTCTCCAACCTTGTGAAGTACGTGCCGGATACGATCGCGGGGTACTCGGCACAGGGCATCATCGCGGATCCGGCATCGATCACGCGCAACTACCTGCCGACATCTGGCAACGCCGACCAACTCGTGATCTTCGCCGAGCAGACCGTTGACGCGAAGAGCGCCCAGGCCACGCTTGACACCCTCAAGCAGTCGTATCCCACCTCGGGCGCAGCGGTGACCGTTGGTTCGAAGTCCGGCTACTTCGGCGTTCGCGACACCTTCGCGGTCGTGATATTCATCGATGGGCCCGTCGTGGTCTCGGTCGAGCTGCATGCCAAGACCGGCAAGGCCGTGGACCTCAAGGATGCGGCCATGAAGGTCGCTGCCGCGCTTGCCGGATAGGCGAGCGGTGGATCGCACTCCCGCGGGCAGACCACGCGTGCGCTCCCTCTCGGGCGCCCAGCTGCGTATGCGCTGGCTCCTTGGTGGCGGCATCACGTTGCTCCTCGCGGCGGGCATCACGCTTGCGCTCATGCCAGAGCCCACGACACCCGTGCCCTCCGTCGGCGACATCGGCGCGGCGCTCGGTAGGCGACCGCAGTACTCCTTCGCCTTCCCTGCCGAGGGAACCACGCCGCTCGAGCGACCGGTGAGCGTCCTCTCGGCGCCGGGTCGCGTCTACGTCGTGGATTCGCAGGCGAAAGCCGTGCGCGTCTTCGATGACCGCGGCGGCGAGCGTTCCGTGATCGGCAGCGGCACGCTCGGAGTGCCAGTGTACGCGGCACGGGACGGTAAACGCGGCGTGCTGTACGTGACCGACCGCGAGAAGCGCACGGTCTTTGCCTTCGACGACACCGACGGCTCGCTCATCGGCACCATCGCGCCGCAGCCATCAACCGACGACACGCGCAGCGCCGAGGCGACTGCCTGGGCACCGCTCGGCATCGATGTGGCCGAGGACGGTACGCTGTGGGTGTCCGACGTCCTGTCGCGGCACCGCGTGTTGGAACTCGAGCCCGACGGCACCATCGTGCGCGAGCTTGGCGGAGCACGTGCCGCTGAGGAGGCGACCGGTGTGGCGGTCGTGCTGGACTACCCCAACGGTGTCGCGCTCAGCGCTGACGAGGTGTGGGTCTCGGACAGCAACAATCGGCGTATCGTCGTGTTCGGTCGCGACGGCGGCTTCAGGCGCGTTCTCGATGTCGACGCGCTTGCTCGTGGCATGGCGTTTCTGCCTGCTTCCGCCGAGACGAGCAGTTTCGTGGTGGTGGCCGACGCGCTCGCGCAGGACATCGCGGTCTGGGATCTCTCCGGCGCCGTGCTCGGCAGATTCGGCGGGCCGGGCGTTGCGGCGGGGCAACTCTCGTTCCCGAACGACATCGCCGCATCCGCGGACGGCGAGCGACTCTACGTGGCCGACACGGGAAACCGGCGTATCCAGGTCTGGACCTGGGTAGATGCCGAGAAGGCCCCCTTCGGGGGCGTGGCGGGGGAGAGCGATGCGAGCGGCCGGGTACCGTACGTCGCGGCGGCGATCGTGCTCGGACTGCTCGGCATCGGGTTGGTCGTGGCGGCGTCCTGGCGGCCGCGCGTGGAGCTGCGGCACTGACGCGCTGGCATGGCGCCTGCTAGACTGTAACGACTGTTACAAGTAACACCCGCCTGCCTGTGTGGCGACCGGCAACGCCTTGAGGACGTGGTGTGATGAAGATGATGAGACGCCGCATTGCGGCGATTCTTGCGGTGGCCATCGCGTTCGCGATGCCGCTGCCCGTTGTTGCAGCTCCCGAGTCGGCGGCGACGGTTGTGCCCACGGCGCTGACCTCGACTGCGGTAACGACCGCGGACCTCAAGTGCGTGACGATGGTGAGCGACACGCTCGCATTCGCGGCGGGCGCCAGCGGCACGATCATCAAGACCACCGACGGCGGCGACAACTGGGTGAAGCTTGTCGACTCGGACCTTGCCGTGACCGATGACTTTCGGGGCATCGCATTCTGGGACGCCAACAACGGTGTGGCTGTCACGTACAACCGCAAGGTCGTGGGGACGAGCGACGGCGGGGTCACGTGGGAATCCCGGAACGCGGACATGACCTACTACGCCCTCGGGTCACCGCCGATAGGTGTCTCGGGTGTCACGAAGATTCCGGGCTCGTCGACGAGCGCCATCCTCTTCGGCGGCACCAAGCCGAACGACGGCCTGCAACTGCAAGAGCAGGCATGGCAGACCGGCAATAGCGGGCAGTACTGGGGTAACTCCCCGGTGCTCGCACCCACCGTGCACGTCTTCGACGACGGTCTCGGCAACACGTACCCGGTCGGCGACGGCGAGTTCCTCGGTATGGACTTCTTCGACGCCTCGCGCGGCTGGGTCGTTGGCGACGATATGTACCCGAACGAAGACACCTCCACGGTCTACGCCACCACCAACGGCGGCACGAGTTGGAGTCGCCAGACGTTCCCCGCAGCCCTCCGACTCACCGGCGTCGCGTTCGGCAGCAGCACGAACGGTGTGATCGTGAGTTCGGTCGGACGCGTGTTCCGCACCACGAACGGCGGCACCTCCTGGGGCGAGGGCACCTCACCGGTTACCTCGTCGATCAACGGCGTCGACATGGCGAACAGCACCGCGGGCTGGGCCGCAGGCGCCACCGGCAGGCTGCTACGCACCACCGACGGCGGGTCAACCTGGTCGCTCGGCACGAGTCCGACAAGCCAGGACCTTGCGGCGATAGCGCTCTCCGGCACGCGGGGCATCGCGGTGGGCAAGTTCGGCACCATCGTGGTCACTACGGACAGCACCACCTGGCGTATGCCGATACCGGACACGACCGGCCCGACGATGACATCGCTCACCTCGGCAACGCATCCCGATGAGGCCGGCTGGTACAAGAGCGCGTCTGCGACCTTCTCGTGGAGCGCGACCGATTCCGCGGGCGTCTCGGGCTACTCGTACGTCCGCGATACCTCGCCTTCGACGCGTCCAGCTGCGACTAATCTGGGCTCGGCTACCACCACGAGCGTGACCGTGCCCGAGGGCGTGAGCTACTTCCACGTGATCGCACTCGACTCATTCGGCAACTCGAGCGCCACACCGTTGCATCGTACGGTGCGCGTCGACCTTACGGCGCCGTCAACGACCGACTCGCACGTTTCGCTCTACGAGACCGGGACCGCCGATATCACGCTCACCCCCGACGATGCGCTCTCGGGCGTGGCCAAGACCGAGTGGACCGATAATAACGGTGCGGTCCAGACCGGCACGCATGTCGTCGTCGTGGGCGACGGTGCGCACACGCTGCGGTACGCGTCGACCGATGCCGCCGGCAACAAGGAAGCCACGCAGACAGCGACATTCGACATCACCTCGCCGCCTGTCGATACCGAGGCGCCCGTCTTCTCGTCGCTAGTCGCTACACCGCAAGCCGATCCCGCAACGTACTACAAGAGCACTTCCGCGACGGTGTCGTGGAGCGCAAGCGACCCGAGCGGCGTGGCGGGCTACGCGTTCGCGCTCGACTCGGCGCTCTCCACGGCGTCACCCGTGACAAGCACGAGCACATCGCTGAGCGCGCTCACCGACGGCCCGCACACCTTCCGGATTCGCGCTGTCGATACCGTCGGCAACTGGACGAGCGAGCAGACTCTCACCATCAAGACGGACAGCAGCACCCCGACCTCGACCGTGACCGTTTCGCCACAGGTGGGCGAGGATGCAACGGTGACGATCTCGGCGACTGACGCGTACTCTGGCGTCGCGCGCATCGAGTGGGCGATCGACGGCGTGCCAGCGGGGTCGGCGGCAGCGTCGCCTGCGGCTGTACATCTGAGCGGCGTGGCGACCTACACCATCACCTACTCGGCCACTGATCTCGCCGGCAACCGCGAGGCGACCAAGACGGTTCCTGTTGTCATCGTGCGGCCAGACACGCAATACGTGCCTGTCGAGGGTTCCAACCGCTATGCGACTGCCGCCGCGGCGTCGCAGCTGGCGTTTCCCTCCGGCGCGCCCGCGGTGGTGATCGCGACAGGCGCGAACTGGCCTGATGCGCTTGGCGGAGCGGCGCTGGCAGGCGCCGTTGGCGGACCGATATTGCTGACCGACCCCAAGACGCTGCCCTCGGCGATCCATGACGAGATCGTGCGGCTCGGCGCGACGCACGCGTACGTGCTCGGCAGCGAGGCGGCGGTCTCCAAGCCCGTCTACGATGCTGTCGACGCCATCCCAGGCGTGGTCGTGGAGCGCGTCGCCGGGGCCAATCGATACGCCACCGCGAACGCGATCGCCGTGAAGACGACCGACCTGCTCAATGGCACTTACGATGGCACCATGTTCGTCGCCACCGGGCTTAACTTCCCCGATGCGCTCGCCGCTTCGCCTCTGTCGGCAGCGAATGGCTGGCCACTCTACCTCGCCGCGCCGACCGGGCTATCGGACGCGACGCTCGCAACCATGCAGGCGCGCGGATCGAGGGTCATCATCCTCGGCAGCGCATCTGCGGTGCCCGTACTCGTGGAGAACCAGCTCAAGACGGCGTTCCCGGGTGCTGTCGAACGCGTGTATGGCGGCGACCGTTACGGTACCGGCATCGCGATCGCGAACTACGGCGTCTCGAACGCGGGCCTCAACTGGCGCGTGCCGGCGCTTGCGACCGGCACGAACTTCCCCGATGCCCTCGCCGGCGGTGTGTTGCAGGGCCTTGATGGCTCGGTCTTGCTGCTCACGAACGGCACCGTCTTGACGCCCGCGGTGGGCGACACGCTGGGCGCTCACAAGGCCGATATCCGAGAGGTGCGTTACCTAGGGAGCGTGTCGGCTGTCTCGGCGGCCGTGAGGACAGCGGTGCAGAGCATCGTCCAGTAGGCAGGAACGGGCGCTCAGCTAGAGAAATCCGCAGCTAGAGGGTGCGGAACGTCATGGCTTCGTCGTATACTCTGGCGAGGGGTTGTGCGGCGCGTTTCCGGCAGATTCGCGTCGCCGCACACGACAATCCGGGATGGTGTGATGGACTGGGGTCCGGGGTATCGTCGCCGCATGGTTCTCGCGGCTGTGGCGCTCGCGTTCGCGTGCGTCTTCTTCGGCTCCCCGGCGGCCTTTGCCGCCACCGCGCCGCACGTGGCGACTTCTCCCACAACCGACACCTGTGCGATGTGCCACCGCGCTCACACGGCTCCTGGCTCCTTCGGCCGAGTCACCCCCGATAGCTGGGAGATGACGTCGAGCGCGCTTGCCGTCGCGGTTCCCTCGGATACCGGAGACACGCAGCTTTGCTACGTCTGTCACGGGTTCGAAGCGCTCGGCTCGGGCACCGACGTGCAGTCCTCGTTCAACGCCACCTCCGCGCACACGCTTGCGCCGATCGCCTCACCGTATGGCCCGTCGATCAAGCAGTGCAGCAGCTGCCACGATTCCCACGGCGCCGACAAGGTCGCCACCGACACGCCATTCCCCAAGCTGCTCCGTTCGCGGATGTCCTCGGGCACTCCCGTCTTCCAGGCCGAGGAGTACTGCGCCACCTGCCACCAGGACCGGCCGCTCGACACCTTCGACGGCCTCGCGATCTACCGCCAGACCGGCCACTACACGCAGTTGCCCGATCCGGCGAACGGCACGAAGGCCCGTTGCTCGATCTGCCACGTCGCCCACGGCTCGACGATCGCTCCGCTCATCGTGAGCGAGATCACCTCGCCTGCGCTCACCTCGACCTTCACCGTCCCAGCGAATGACCGGCGCCTCTGCTTCGGGTGCCACCCGACCTCGCTCGGCACGTATGCCGGTCCTGCAACGTATGCAGTCTCCGGTCACGGCGTCTCCTCGGCGGTCAGCACGATCGCGGGCGAGTGGCCGGCAGCGAACTCGACGCGCCTGGTCGGCGAATGTCAGACCTGCCACGCGTCGATGGGACGCGATGACGGTACCGGCAATGCGATTCCCAAGCTGGCCGATGCGACTGGTCGCGCGCTCTGCGACCGCTGCCACGACGCCGACGGCCCCGCTGCCACCGACATCAAGTCGCTCGGCTATCCCACAAGCGCGGCCGCGGACCCCGAACTCGTCGTTGCGGTCTCACCTGACGCAGCAACGGCCGCCTTCGGACGCATTGCGCTCTACGGCACCGAGGCGACATCGACGGTTCCGCGTACCGTGCGCGGTCCGCGTGAATATCGCGCCGCTGCTGCGGTGGGCGACATGGCGACCGGCGACATCGACGGCGACGGGACGATTGACGTGATCGTGGCCGACCCCGCCGTCGCAAGGGTGACGGTACTCATCCAAGACGACCTCAAGGGCATCACCTCGAACTTCGGACCCGGCGTGCAGCCGATCGCCGCAACCGCCGAATTCGTTGCAATCGCCAACGTCTTCGACGACGCCAGCAACCTCCCCGAGCTGCTCGCTCTCGACGCGGATGCCGGCAACCTGTACGTCTACCGCTGGGACGGCTTCGGCTCGCTCGCGCTGGTCGACGGGCCGATTGCAGTCGGCGCGAATCCGACCGGCATGGCAACCGGAGCCCTCACCGGCACGGTGGCATTCGCCGACGTCATCGTCACCGACTCGTCTGTGCCCGAGTACAACCTTCTCACCGAAACGGCTGCCGATACGCTCACGATCGTTGATACCGCCGCGACCAAGGCGGGCCCGCGCGGGCCGAGCATCGGAGACGTCTGGCCGGACGCCGGCACGGAGATCGTCATCGCGAACAGCGGCGATCCGGTCGACAGCGTCTCGGTGTTCGGGGCTGACGGCACGCTTCTCGGCGATGTCAGCGTGGATGCCGCGGTTGGTGCGCAGGCTTGGGACACGCTGGTGGCCGACGTGCTGCCCGCTAGCGCGACCGACGAGCTCGCGGTCGCGGTCTACGGCGCCGATGGACTCAGCACCGTGAACGTCTTCGAGCAGACCGGCGTTGGGCTCGACACGCCACAACGCTACGACACGGGCACCGGTTTCGGCACCGGATCGCTCGCCGCTGGCGACATCGACGGTGACGGCAACATCGAACTCGTCGCAGGTAACGGCGGTTGGTGGGATCGCGATGACACCAAGGCCCATGCGCCGAGCGTACAGATCTTCAACCACAACGTCGGTGGCACGGCGCTGGCCGGCACGCTGACCTTCTCGGGCGGCGGCGTCGAGCGGGCGGGTACGCCTCCGGCGGTTGCGGTGGCGGACCTCGGGATGGTCGGATACTCCCGACACCCCGTGAGCGCGGTTCCCGGAGCGCACAATTCCACCGAAACGCCCCCGTATGCGGCCCGTCACGTCGAGTGCGTCGACTGCCACGAGGTGCATGAGGCCACGTCGACCGTGTCCGTCGCGCCGCTCGTGTACGGTAGGCTCAAGGGCGTCTTCGGTTCGACGATCACCAATACCGGCAGCGGGACGTCGATTACCTATGGCGACGCTCAGCCTGTGACGAACGAGTACGAGGTCTGTCTGAAGTGCCACTCGGCATACTCCGATCTCGAGGGCGGGCGCGATATCGCCGCCGAGGTGAACCCGCTGAACGCGTCGGTCCACGCCGTCGAGCAGGCCGGCTCCGCTGTTGCCCAGAACGGGTCGTTCGTGGGTACGTGGACGAACACGAGCACGCTCTTCTGCAAGGACTGCCACGGTACGGCGGATCCCACCGCGCCGGTGGGCACGCATTCCTCGGCACAGGCACCGATCCTGCTCAAGCCGTACCTGGGCGTGAGCCCGGCGGATAACGGCATGCTCTGCTACTCGTGCCACAAGTACTCGGTTTACTACACCAGCGTGGACGACACGAGCACCACCGGCAGCTTCTTCTACAACTCCGCGGGCACTGTGCCCGAACTGCACGGCCTTCACGTGCGCGTGCATGGCTTCGGGTGTGCGTCCTGCCACGTGAGTCATGGTTCGCCCACGGAGGCACGTCTCATCCGAGACGACATCGGGTTCGTTTTGCCCGACGCGCCCGACGATGGCAGCTGCACGAACGCTTGCCACACCGGCGGCGCGAAGCACGCCTACACCCGTTAGAGACCTCACCTGCGTTGACCCGCTTGTTGTGTACGGCTAGAGTAAACCGCACCAAACACGTCGGTTTACAGACCGGAGGACACAGGTGGCACGTAGCCGGACCCGCACTATGGTCGTCGGCGCGCTGGTTGCGGCTCTTATAGCCGTATCAGCGTTCGTGAGCGTGCCCGTCGGGGCCGTGCCGATCACGCTGCAGGTGATGGCGATCGTGCTCGCAGCGCTCGTTCTCCCGCCCTCCGGCGCATTCGCGGCAACATCGGTCTACCTGCTGCTTGGCGCGATCGGGCTGCCCGTGTTCGCCGGCGGCAAAGCCGGCCTCGCGGTGCTTGTAGGCCCCACAGGCGGCTTCCTGCTGGGGTTCGTGCTCGGTGCCACCCTCGGCGCGTGGGTTCGACGCGCGGTGATCGCGAGTTTCGGCGCGCTTGTCGCCGACATCGCTGCCGCGGCGACGGTAGTCGTAGTCGTGTACATGTCGGGCTGGCTCCAGCTCACGCTCGTCACGGGCATGAGCCCGATCGAGGCCGCAGCGGTCGGCGTGGCGCCGTTCCTGGTGTGGGATGCGCTCAAGGCCGTGGCGGCCGTCGGTTTCGCGGTGTCGATTCGCAAAGCGGGCGCGTTGCCTTCGCTCTGAGCCTTCCTTGTGTCAGACCCTCCCTATAGGATGGTGGGTGCCGGGGAACCGGGACTCACGGAGGGCAGATGGGCAGACCCGTTCGCTTCATACATGCGGCCGACCTTCATCTCGATGCGCCGTTCGGCGGCATCGACGCGCAGGACGCCCGCGTCCGAGACGCCCTCGCTGCCTCCACATATCGTGCTCTCGACGCGCTGGTAGCCGCTTGCATCGAGCGCGGAGCTGATTTTCTCGTGATCTCCGGTGACCTCTACAACCAGGCCGAGCGACGCGTTCGCTCTCAACTGGCCTTCGCGAAGGCAGCGGCAACGCTCGATCACGCGGGTATCCCCGTCTTCGTCGTGCACGGCAACCACGACCCCTCCTCCGGTTGGTCGGCGGGAATCGCGATGCCTGAGAATGTTCACGTCTTTGCGGACGACCGAGTGGAGCGAATCCCGTTCGAGCGCGACGGCGAGCTTGTCTGCGCGCTCTATGGTCGCAGTTATCGACGCGCAGCCGAGACGACCAACCTCGCCAGTGGCTTCAAGCGCGAGATCGGCGACACGGTCGCTATCGGCGTGCTTCACACCAACGTGGGTGGTCGCCCGGGGTACGACGACTACGCGCCCTGCACGCTCGATGATCTGCGCACGTGCGGGATGGATTACTGGGCGCTCGGACACATTCACAAGCCCGAAGTGCTTTCGCAAGCGCCGTTCGCGGTGTACGCCGGCTGTCCGCAGGGGCTCGACCCCACGCAGTCCGGGCCGCGCGGTTGCTTCGAAGTCACGATCGACGGCGGTATCGTAGAGGCGGCGTTCCTTCCGCTCGCCGTCATCGAATGGCGGTACGCCGAGGTCGATCTGTCGTCGGCTTCGCGTCTTGATGATGTCCGCGATGCCATCGCGGCAGCCGTTGATGCAGCGCTCGCAGAGGCAACGGCGCCGGTCGTCGTGCGGCTCGACCTCACCGGGCGCTCCGACACGCATGAATCGCTGCAGGTCGCCGGTGCGCTCGCAGCGCTCGTGGACGACGCGCGAGAAGAGGCGCTCGGTCTCGAGCCATGGGTGTGGATCGACCGGGTGCGGGACCGCACACGACCCGCGATCGATCTCGATTCCTTGCGTGTAGCAGAGGACTTCACGGGCGACGTCATTCGTCTTGCAGACGACCTGCTCGGTGACACGGAAGAAGGTGCGGCCTTCGTTGGCGAGGTCGCCGCTGCCCTACTCGACCGGGTCGGCGACCCGGGTCTGGTGCCAGACGTCGCCGACATTCTCACGCGTGCACGCGATCTCGCACTTGATCGTTTGCTGGGCGGTGACGCCCGATGAGGCTTCGAAGGATAGAGGCGGAAGCGTTCGGTGCACTCTCGTCGCGCACGCTCGGCGACCTCGGTGACGGCCTGACGGTCGTTCTCGGGCCCAATGAGGCCGGCAAGAGCTCGTTCACGGCACTCACCCGATACGTTCTCTACGGATTCCCCACGGCTCGCGAGAAGGAGCCGCAGTATACACCGGCCAGCGGACGTCGCGCCGGTCGGCTGGTGTTCGAAGAGGGCGACGGCAGGTGGGTCATCGAACGCACCGAAGGCCCGCATGGCGGTCCCGTCTCGGTCCGTACGCTGGCCGGCGGCGCTCGTTCCGGGCTCCACAGCGAGATCACGGCGGGTGTGAGCCCGCTCGCGTACAAGGTCGTCTTCGGCTTCGGCCTCGACGAGATGTCGGCGATCGAGGCGCAACGAGGTTCGGGCGATGACATCATCGCGAAGCTGTACGCCGCAAGCGCCGGGCTTCGCACCAGTCCGCAGGACGTTCGCGCACAGCTTGAGAAAGAGGCCGAGGAGTACTTCGCGCCTCGCGGTCGTTCGAAGCGCGTGAACGAACTCCTCTCGGAACTCAGGGACATACGGGCCGAGATTCGCGCCGTTCGTGATGAAGGCGCTGCTTTCGCCGAGGACCGTGAGCGTCTCTCGGCACTCGACGAGCGGCTGAATGCCGCCCAGGAGACACGTGCAGCCAAGCGTTCCGCGCATGCGGTGCTGGCGAGTGCGGTCTCGAGCTACGAGGAGCGCATCGCGCAGCTCGAGGAGCGCGAGCGGGAGCTTGCCGAGCTTCGCCGTCAGCTCAAGTCCGCCGAGGAGGCGCTCGAGCGCGGCGTGCCCGATGCGACACTGCTCGATTCGGCCGCCGAGATCGACGCGATCGTGGGCGACGCATCGGCGTTCACGCAGAACCTTGCGGCACTTCGCGAGGCTATCGCGGAGCTCTCCACCGCCGAGCGTGCGCTTGATGCCGCGCTTGCCGAGACCGGCCTGCCACCTGAGCGTGCTCTTTCGATTGACGCTGGCCCGGAGCTGCTTGTTGCTGTCGAGGAGGCGCGAGACGACCTGCGGCACCTCGAGGCCGACCGGGATGCCCGCGTGCGCGAAGCCGACCGCCTCGCAGGCGTCGCAGCCAAGGCTGAGACGGCGCTTCCCGCGGCATTCGAGTCGCTCGGGATCTCGCCTGGTCCGGACGCCGATCGCGCGCTCGATGCGGTCGCTTCCGAACTCGACGCAGTCGAGTCAGCAGACTCCGGCGGCCCTCGGAGTCGCGTTGACGTTCCCGCGATCTTCATACTCATCGCCGGAGTCGCTTCACTCGTGGCGGGGCTCATCCTGAGCGAGATGGTGGCGGCCATCATTGGCGGCATCAGCGTCATCGCTGGCGCGTTCTTTGTCGCGCGTGCGTTCCTCGGGAATCGCCCTCGCGCGATCGCCCCCATCGCCACGACCGCTGACACGTTCCGCGCTCGTCGCGCGCTCGACGCGGCGCGTTCGGCATGGCGAATCGCCGAGGAGGCTCGCGGCGCGGCAGATATCGCGGCAGCAGATGCCGTCCTGGCCACCGATACGTACACGACACGGCAGGCGCTCTTCGCGAAGCGCATGGCCGAGGCAGGGTTCCCGTCCGGCACCACGCCAGCGGCAGCCGCGCAGATCATCACGCGTGTCCGCGATGCGCGCAGAGCGTCGGGTGAGGTTCAGTCGAAGCGAGAGACGCTTGCAGCGCTGCAGTCACGGGTCGATGCGTTCGCGGCGCGGGTCGGTTCGATCGCGGCAGCGACGCTCGGCGTGTCCGGCGCGGTCGATCCCGACGCCGTGCCCGGTCTTGTCGGGCGCCTGAAGGATGCGCTCGCAGGTGCGCGGGAAGCGGGGATTCGACATACCCAGCACGACGATGCCGTCCGGGACCTTGTGTCGCGCATCAAGGCGGCCGAGGAGCGCCACGCCCGCAGCAAGGATGAGGCTCGCGCGATTCTGGTCGAGCGCGGCCTTGAGGAGGGCGGGTCCCTCGGTCTGCTGCGCGAGCAGCTCGCACTCGCCGAGGCGGAATCTCGTGATGCCGACGCTATCTACGATGAAGTCGCCGCAGAGCGCTCGCGGCTGCAGGGCACGCTAGACACACTTGGAGTCGAGGACCGTGGCGCGCAATTGCGCCTGAGCGAATCATCCGTGCGCGAACGTCTTGCCGACGCTGTCGATCGGTACCTCGTGACCGCAACCGCGGCGCGCCTGGTCGGCAAGGCTCAGGAGCGGTACGAGCGTGAGCGCCAGCCCGAGGTCGTCAAGCGTGCCGAGGAGATCTTCCGCACGCTGACCGGTGAGCGCTACGTCGGTCTCAGTGTTCCGCTCGGCAGCAACCGCCTTGAGGTCTTCGATGAGCGCTCTGCTGCGAAGACTAGCATGGAGCTCTCGCGCGGGACCGCCGAGGCGCTCTACCTGGCGCTGCGGCTTGGACTGGTCTCGCAACTCGAGGACGTGGGGCCTGGGCTCCCGATCCTGATGGACGACGTGCTCGTTAACCTCGACCCGGAACGCCGCCGCGGCGCCGCAGTGGCGGTGGCCGACCTTGCGCGCGAACGCCAGATCGTGCTGTTCACCTGCCACCCCGACACCGCGGAGCTGCTCGGGCAGATCGCGCCCGATCGTACCGAGATTACGCTGGACCGCTGCTGAACGGTTCGGCGATCGGAACACCCTTCGGCTTGCTGAAGACCGTCTCCCAGTCGACGTGTGCCGTCTTGGCCATGAAGTAGCCGAGGGTGATAACGGAGCCTATCGTGACCGCAAGCCCGGTGAGTCCCTCGAAGAAGAAGCTGTAGCTGAACAGCACGAGGAACACGAACTGGCTGAGGGCGATCTCCACGAGCGCCTTGCCGGTGCCCAACACCATCCACAGGTACCCCACGCAGAGCGCCACCGACGCTGCAGCGGCGATCAGGAACGACACGTTGATGTTGACCCGGTCGACCAGGTAAGCGAAGAGCAGGTGGAAGGCGAAGAAGCCGGCCGCGAGGAATCCGTAGTTGATCGGGTGAAGTCGGATGCCCTGGGTGGCGGTCAGAAGCACGAGTCCCGCGAAGAAGAAGAGCAGCGAGACCGGTGCGAACATCGAGATGCGTGTGGCCAGCGGTCCGGGGTTCATCGGCTTAGGCATGGTGAGCGTAATGGGGCGCCCGCTTACCAGGTTCTCATACTGCCACGTCAGCGTCTTGTGGCCGCCCTCCTCGGCGCTGAATGTCGGGGCAAGCTGTGCCTGCGGGCCTCCCCATAGCCCCTCGACCTGCATGGAGAGCGCTTCATCTGAGCTGTTGGTGCGGTAGTCGACGCTTCCGGCGAGTACGAACCAAGCACCCGCAGCGAGCATGAAGATAAGTGCGATAGCGACAAGCCGCAGTACGGTCATGGCGTTCCCCTCCACTGATCGATGCTGTCTGTCTCAGTGTGCGTGTCGAAGTTCACAGCACGGTGGAGGAGAGATGACGACAGATGAGCGAAGCGGTGCCGGGATGGGCGCGGTCGTCAGTCAGCTATGACCGGCAGCTTCATGGTGAACGCGCTCCCGCCCTCGGGGCGGTTCGACGCGGTGATCGTGCCCGCGTGGGCACGCGCGATCGCGCTTACAATCGCGAGCCCGAGTCCGGCGCCGCCGGTCGAGCGGTCGCGGCTTGCCTGAGCGCGGTAGAAGCGTTCGAAGAGGTGAGGCAGGGCGTCTTCGGGAATGCCAGGGCCCTCGTCGAGGACGCTCAGGACGGCGAAGTCGCCTTCTCGGCCAAGCTCGACCGTGACGCGCCCGCCGGCACCGGTCATGCGAGAGGCGTTGTCCACGAGGTTGGCGATCACCTGCTGTAGGCGATCGACGTCACCGAGCACCGTAGGCGCATCGCCGACGATCGATACTTGCACGCCGCGCGCGTCGGTGAGCGGCGCAAGCGCCCCGACCGCCCTCTCGGCAGTGTCCCGGAGCTTGATGCGGCGCAGCGGCAACTCGCCCGTAGCGCCCTCGATCCGCTGCAGCGTAAGCAGGTCGTTGGCGAGGCGTGTGAGCCGGTCCGCCTCCCGGATGATCGTCTCCAGGAAGCGCCGCTCGTCCTGCTCGGGCACATCACCTTCAAGCAGGGTTTCGGCGGTGCCTCGGATCGCTGTCAGCGGCGTGCGCAGCTCGTGGCTGACGTCCGACACGAAGCGGCTCTTGCGGCGCTCCTCCTGTTTGAGCTCGGTCACGACGTGGTCGACCTCGTCGCCCATCGCGTTGAACGCCGACGCCAACATGCGTGTCTCACGCGATCCGCTCGGCGTGGCGCGAACTGCGTGGTCTCCGGCGGCGAACGCCGTGGCTGTTGCCGAGAGGCTCTGCAGTGGCCTCGACAGCCAGCGCGAGAGCAACTCGGTGAGGACAAGCGTGACCACGATGAAGAGCGCGATCACGATGATCAGCCGCGTGCGATACGTCGCGAGCAACGTGACGATCGAGAAGGTGGTCGAGGACGCATACACGGCACCGCGGACCTGACCGTCCTGCTCTATCGGGACGGCGACGTAGAGGGCGACCCGGCCCAGTTCGGTGATTCGCGTCGCCGCGCCGTACTCGCCCGCAAGCGCACGCTTGACCTCGATGCGGTCACCGTACGGGTCGCCGACATCCCCGGGTGTGGTGTCGGCTATCGCCGCGCCTTCGACGTCGAGTACCCGCATGCGCGAAGCCGCGTACGGGGTGGCTTGGTCGAGCGCCGCCTGGATCTGGCGTGCATCGGTCGCCGAGAACCTGCCGGTGCCGTCAAGGTACGTCGTGGACGCGACAGCAGCGAGCACGCGTGCCTGCGTGTGGAGCCGCTCCTCAAGCTTGCGTAGCGCGAAACCTTCCAGCTCCTTGAGGAAGTAGAAAGAGAGCCCGGCTGCCGCGACGACCGCGACGATCAGGAATGCAGCGAGTAGGCGCGTTCGTATCGAGGTGGCTCGCATCGCTCCGCGCTATGCCGAGATGCGGTAGCCGTACCCGCGAACGGTCTCGACGATCGCCGGATCAGCACCGGCCTGCGTGAGCTTGTCGCGAAGGCGCTTGACGTGTGTATCCACGGTCTTGGTCTCAACGAGGTACTGCCAGCCCCACGCTTCGCGAAGCAGCTGCTCTCGGGAGAGCACCTTGCCGGCGTGACGGATGAGGCAGGCGAGCAGTTCGAACTCGCGCGGCGTGAGATCGATGAGTGTGCCGCTGAAGGTCGCCTCGTGGGCGGCCTCGTCGAGGTGGATGCCGGCGGCGTCGATGGGGGTGCCTTCGACGGTTCCCACGCCCGTGCCCTTGCCCGCCGAACGCCTCAGGAGCGCCTTCACCCGTGCCTGCAGCTCGCGGATTCCAAACGGCTTGGAGAGGTAGTCGTCGCCGCCGAGTTCCAGCCCCACGACCTTGTCGAGCTCGGTATCCCGTGCCGAGAGGAACAGCACCGGTACATCACCGATGGCTCTGAGCTTCCGGCACACTTCGTAGCCGTCGGTGCCGGGCAGCATGATGTCGAGTATGACCAGGTCGAACCTGTCGGAGGCCGCGAATGCGAGCGCTTCGTCGCCGTCCTTAGCGCAAGTGACCTCGTACCCCTCTTTGCGAAGGTTGTACGATACGAACTGCAGGATGGAGTCTTCGTCGTCTACGACGAGAATGCGCGCAGTGGTCATCGGTCGCCTCCAGTGCCAGAGGGTATTCTTGGAACGATGCGATGATAACACCGCGTTACCTGGCGTTCGTCGGCGTTGACGAGCCGTCAGCGGCACGACGCGTGCCTGATACGAGCGTCCCGGCACCGCGCGGGACCGACGAAGGGAGCCGGCGATGATCCTCGCCGTGGATGTGGGCAACACGCAAACGGTGCTCGGGTTGTTCGAAGACGACCAGCTGCACGGTCACTGGCGCGTCGCCACCGACGCTACCCTCACCGCCGACGAGCTGAGGGTCAAGATCGGCGGCCTGCTCGCTCTGGACGGTCTCGGCTGGAGCGACATCGAGCGTCTCGTGCTCTCCTCGGTGGTTCCGACGCTCACCGGCCACTACGAGGAGATGGCGCTGCGCGCCACCGGTGTGTCGCCCATGGTGGTCGGGCCGGGGCTCAAGACCGGCATGCCCATCCGCTACGACAATCCCCACGAGGTTGGAGCCGACCGAATCGTCAACGGCGTAGCTGCTTTCGATGCGTACGGCGGACCGGTGATCGTCGTCGACTTCGGAACCGCGACCACTCTTGATGTCATCGATGCAAGCGGAGCGTATCTCGGCGGTGCGATCGCTCCGGGTGTCGAGACCAGCGCCGAGGCGCTCTTCTCGCGCGCGGCGCGACTGGCCAAGGTAGACCTTGAGCCGCCGACGAAAGTGATCGGCACGAACACGCGGGAGTCGGTGCAGGCCGGCCTCATGTTGGGCGAGGCGGCGATGGTCGACGGGCTGACGCGACGCGCGTGGTCCGAACTGGGCGGAGCGTGCACCGTGGTCGCTACCGGCGGGCTGGCCGAGCGCATGGCGCCGCTCTGCGAGACGATAGAACACGTGGAGCCGGACCTCACGCTTCGCGGACTCATGATTATTTACGGGCGCAACGCCTAGAGAGTAGCCGAGGGCGCTCGGCATACCGTTTGCTCATGTTTCCGTGGATGTTCGAAGTACCTCAAGGCGCTTTGCCGTGGTACTATCCGAGTGTTCAGGCAAGCAGGTGACGCAGGCGGTGTTCCTCCGCCCGGGCCATGTCGGTCCGCGGGCGCTCACTCGAGAAGCAATGATGCCGGGTTTCTGCGCGCTCATGCGCGCGAGGGAGTGAAAACGTGAACAAGCGCGCAAGGCAACGTCTCATCGGTGTGACCGTGATCGTCCTCATCGTCGTCGGTGCTCTGGTCTTCGGAACGACCGTGACCGGACTCGGCGGCGCTTACAAGAAGAGCATCGCCGAGATCCGCTCGGATTCGGCGCTCGTTGGCAAGCAGGTGCAAGTTGAAGGCCCGGTCGTCAAGGGCTCATGGACGCCTGGCGCGACTCCGTTCGTGTTCTCCATCGGCGAGAAGGACGACCCGAACGCCGAGGGCCTCAAGATCGTCTGGGATCGTCCGGTCCCGAGCGCGTTCGGTGACGGCACCACGGCGATCGTGACCGGTATCGTGAACGAAGACGGATCTGTCACCGCCAAGACGCTCATCACCCAGTGCCCGTCGAAGTACGCCTCGGCAACCGACGCACTGAGCGTGGACGCGCTTTTGAAGAGCACGCTTGGCGCGGCGACGGTGAAGGTCACCGGCTACATCGTGAACGACAGCATCAAGCCCGCCGGCTCGGCCGAGCGGTTCTTCGTGGGCACGCTCTCTACGGGTGGCGAAAGCGTGGCCGTTGCGTTCGACGGAGCCCTGCCGCAGGGCATCGTGGACGGAGCGAAAGTGGTTATCACCGGCTCACTCGAGGACAACGGCGTGTTCAACGCGACCGATGTCGCTCTTGACGAGGCGCAGAAGTAGCAATCCTCTGACAACGGTGCGACGTCACGTCGCACGCAGGCGAACGGAGCCAGTATGGATCTGCAGGTTCTCGGCAACAGTCTCCTGGTCATGGCGAGCATCTCGGCGATAGCGTCGATCGGTGCACTCGCCTTCGCTGCGCTCCCAAACGGCAGCGAAGGTGTCCGCAAAGCGGGGCACTACCTGTCGCTTGCGACGCTCGCATTCACGACTCTGGCGGTGCTGCTCATCGCCTCCGCGTTCCTCGGCGAGAACTTCACGCTGCAGTACGTTGCCTACAACCACCCGACCACGGTCGGTCCGTGGGCGTGGCTCTATCGCCTCAGCGGTGTGTGGGCCGGACGTGAAGGGTCGCTCCTGTTCTGGGAATGGCTGCTGGCTGGCTTCGCCGGCTGGGTTGCGATCCGCTTCATGAAACAGGGCGAGCGCATTGCGACGGCGGCGCTCGGAATCCTGAACTTTGTGCAGATGTTCTTCCTCTCGGCGTTGTTCATTCCGCTCAACAACCCGTTCGGGCTGCTGCCTCCGCAGTATCTTGATGCCAACGGGAAGCTTCTTATCGAGGCAGCGATGAGCCCGCTTCTGCAGACGTGGGCCATGGTCGCGCATCCGCCGACGCTCTTCCTCGGCTATGCGGGACTTGCCGTTCCGTTCGCGTTTGCGATGGCCGCGCTGCTCACCGGCGACACCTCGAAGCGCTGGGTCGAGATCTCGGACCGCATCACGGTCTTCGCATGGCTGATGCTTGGTATCGGCATCGGGCTTGGCGCCATCTGGGCGTACATTGAACTCGCCTTCGGCGGCTACTGGGCATGGGATCCGGTGGAGAACGCATCGATCCTGCCGTGGCTCACGGGCGTCGGTCTCTTGCATTCGATGACGGTGTATCGCAAGCGCGGCGGGTTCCGCGCGTGGACCATCCTGATGGCGGCGTTCACCTTCGTGTTCGTGCTGCTTGGCACGTTCATCACCCGTTCGGGTGTTGTCAGCTCCGTCCACACCTTCCAGGAAGACATGCTCTCGTTCTGGCTGTTCCTCGCGATGATGGTGGGTACGCTCGTCGTGGCTGGAATCGGAGTCGCGATTCGCTGGGACAAGCTCAAGGGCAACGACTCGTTCGAGCGAATCTTCTCCAAGGAAGGCTCGTACTACTTCAACAACGTGATCATGCTCATCGCGGCGATCATGGTGGCGTACCTCACTATGGCGCAGGCATTCCCAACGTGGATGCCAGGTGGCGGCATGACCTTCGGACCCGACACGTTCAACGCGCTTGCCCGTCCGCTTGGCATCTTCTACATCCTCGTGATGTCGGTGTGCCCGATCCTCTCATGGGGTGGTGCGGGCTGGAATGCGTTCTGGCAGAGAGCCAAGTGGCCGCTCGCCGGAGCTGCGGTGATCGGTACTGGGCTCATCGCGGTCTGGGCGTTCGCCATGATGCCGTACTACACCTACGAGCGCGGTATCCCGGCGCTTCACCACGCAACGGCGCTTATCGGTCTGCTGACCGCATCACTCGCAATCGCGCTGCCGATCTACCTGTTCATCGACGGTGCTCGCAAGCGGGCAGCGGCGAAGGGCGAGGGCTTCGGCACAGCGCTCTTCCGCATCCTTACGAAAGCACGCACCCAGTCCGGTGGATACCTCACGCACCTTGGCATGGGCATCATCCTGGTGGGTCTCATCGGTTCGACGATGTACGTTAAGTCGTACGAGAACGCGGTACCGCAGACTGTCGGCGCGCCGATCGCCACCGGGACGTACACCTTCACCTTCGAGAGCATCAAGGAAGTGACCGCCGACAACGGCGATGACGTCGTGACGGCCACGCTGAACGTGCTTCGCGACGGCAAGCCCGCCGGAACCGTGAAGCCGCGACTCGTGTATCCGATCCAGACCCAGCAAGAGGGTTCAGCAACGATGAAGGTCGCGCTGATCCAGCAGCCGCTCAAGGACATCTTCATCTCGTTCAACGGAGTGGACCAGGCTGGCAACGCCGTCATCACGATCAAGTTCTTCCCGATGCAGTGGTGGGTCTGGGCCGGCTTCATCGTCACCATCCTCGGCAGCGGTCTGGCTATGTGGCCGAAGCGCACGCCGCAGGCTGCGTAGGCAGCGATGGAGGAGACTCCCAGGAACGATCTCGCCGTCCAGGTCCGGGGACTTACCCGGGCCTTCGGCGTGCGCAAAGCCCTGAACGACGTCAGCTTCGAGCTGCCGAAGGGCGCGTTCCTGAGCATCTTCGGTCCGAACGGTGCCGGCAAGACGACGTTGGTTAAGGTACTCACGACGCTGCTGAACCCGAGCAAGGGCACCGCGAGCGTGCTCGGGTGCGATGTGGTGAGCGAAGCCGTTGAGTTGCGACACCGCATCGGCCTTATCAGCCACAACCCTCTGCTCTATCCGGACCTGACCGCCGAGGAGAACCTGCTGTTCTTCGCCGAGATGTACGGTCTCGATGATCCGAAGACCCGCGTTCGTGAGCTTCTGAGCGACGTCGAGCTCGACCATCGTCGGCTGGATGTCGTGAGCACGTTCTCCCGGGGCATGCTCCAGCGACTTTCGATCGCGCGGGCGCTGCTCCACAAGCCAGACGTGCTCTTCCTGGACGAGCCGTACTCGGGCCTGGATCCGCATGCGGTGGACATTCTGGATGGACTCATCGCGCAGATTCGCGGAGATCATACATTCGTCATGATCAGCCACGACCTGGACAAGGGGCTCGAGCTCTGCTCACACGCGCTGATCCTTGCGAACGGAAAGGTCGTGCTGTTCGAGAATCGCGAAGACATCGACGTCGAGCAGTTCCGTCAGACATATCGCGCCACCGTGGGCACGGGGGTGGCGTAGATGGCGAAATCCAACAGTTGGCGCCAGTTCAAAGCGATCCTGCGCAAGGACCTCGTCATGGAGCTGCGCACCAAAGAGATGATCACCTCGATGGGCCTGTACGCGCTCCTCACGATGGTGGTCTACCAGATCGCACTTGCCGAGGCGGGCGACAGCTTCGATGTCCGACTCGTCATGCCGGGGCTCATCTGGGTGGCGTTCATCTTCATGTCGATGCTCGGCCTCAATCGTTCGTTCGTCCATGAAAAGGACCAGGGTTGCATCGACGCGCTGCTGCTTTCCCCGGTGGACCGTCCGGTGATCTTCTTCGCTAAGTTCGCTGGCAACCTGCTGTTCCTGATGGTGGTCGAGCTCCTATCGTTGCCCGTCTTCTCGTTCCTGTTTCTGCAGGGTCGCGTGGGCTTCGGTAACCCCGTCTGGCTCATCGGTGTCGTGCTGCTCGGCGCGTCGATCGGCATCTCCGGCGTTGGCACGCTTCTCGCGACGATGACGGTGAACACCAAGGGCAAGGACGTGATGCTTGCGGTGCTCTTCGTGCCGATCATGTATCCGTTGCTTCGAGCGGCCGTTGGCGCAACGTTCGCAGCGGTCATCGGAGGACCTGGCACGGTCACGACGTTCTGGCTGTACATGGCGTGGGTAGCGGCCTTCGATGTCATAATGGTGGCCATCGCCTACGCGCTCTATGAGTTCGTTATCGGTGTCTGACACAGCAAGGAGGGAGCGGACGGTGAAGCGAAACCCGCTTGCCGAGATAATGCTCGGACTGGGTGGTCTGTTGACCACGGCCGCGTTCTTCATGGCGTTCTTCTGGGCGCCCGGGACGTCGTATCCCGACGGTCGTGTGGACTTTGCGCAGAAGATCTTCTACTTCCACGTACCGGTGGCGGAGGCGTCGTTCCTCGTCTTCATCTTCACCGCGTTCTACGGCATCCGATTCCTCATGACTCGGGAGCGCATCTACGACACCAAGGCTCGCATCGCCACGGAGGTGACGCTGTTCTTCGTGCTCCTCACGATGGCCACGGGTATCCTCTGGACCCGGGTCGAGTGGGGTGTCTGGTGGCAGTGGGAGCCGAGGCTCACCACGTACTTCATCCTCACCTTGCTCGTCATAGCGTACTTCGTCCTGCGCAACTCGGTTGAGGATGAGGAGAAGCGCGCCGTGTATGCCTCGGCATTCGGTATCCTGGCGTTCATCGACGCGCCCATCTCGTTCTTCATCACCCGGTGGCTGAACTCGATCCACCCGATCGTCTTCGGTGGCGGGGAGAGCTCCGGGCTGGAAACGAGCATGCTCATCACCTTCATCGTCGCGCAGGTCGGCATGCTCATGCTCGGCTATGCGTTCTACCAGCTCCGCCTGCGTGAAGAAGAGCTCAGAGAGCGCCTCGAGGCGCTCAAGATCGAGATCGGAGACTAGCCATGATGGATCTCTACGCCGCTGTTATCCCGCAGGCTCCGTACATCATCGGGGCGTACGGCCTTATCTGGGTCGGCCTGCTCGGCTTCGTGTACATGGTGTTCGGCCGTATCGGCCGGCTGGAGAAGGAACTGCGTGTGCTCGAGGAGTCGATCGAGCGCCGCGCCAAGTCCTAGTCCGATCGCCGAGGAGGCACCGCGTTGGCACAGAGCGCCGTCATACTGTTCTGGTTCGCGACCGTCGCGTACGTGGCGGCCACGGTGCTGTACGCGTATTTCTTCCTGAGCAAGCGCGCTGCGTACTCCTGGTATGCGACGTTCTTCACGGGCGCCGGCTTCTTGTGCCATACCGCATCGGTGGGCCTTCGTTCGATCGCCGAGCATGGCACCGACCTGAGTGGACCGAACACCCTCATCCTCTCGGCGTGGGCGCTCGTGTTCGCCTACTTCGTGGTGGAGCACCTCATCCGGATGAAGGTGTACGGGACGCTGCTCGTGCCCGTCTCGCTTGTACTCATGGCGGTCTCCCAGCTCATGACCGTGAAGGTCGGCGCTGCCTCACCGCTCGTCGAGAACTGGAAGATCGGCATCCACGTCGCACTGATCGTCTTCGCGAATGCAGGCTTCTTCATTGCCGGCGTTGGGGCGCTCGCGTACCTGATTCAGGAATCGCAGCTCAAGCGGCACCGTACCAGCGTGCTCTTCAAGCGGCTGCCCTCGCTCGCGAACATCGACCTGCTCTCGCGGCGCGCGGTTGCGTTCGCGTATCCGGCGTATTCGGCGGGCTTGCTCCTTGGCGTGTTCCGCGCCATCGAGACCGACCCGCCCGGCTGGTGGGCCGACCCGCGCGTCATGCTGGCGGGCCTGGTGTGGGGCGTTTTCGGGACGTACATCGTGTTGCACTACACGCAGCGTGCTTCGGCACGGACGACGGCATGGCTTGCGCTTGCGGGCGTGCTCGCCGTCTCGGTGCTCGCGATCATCGCGCGCACCGTACCCGCTGGCTTCCACGTCTTCGGACTGTAGGGATACTTCGTGCCTGACTACTCCAAGCCGTATTACCCCGTATTCCTCGACCTCGCCGAGCGGCTCGCCGTGATTGTCGGTGGCGGTGGGGTGGCGGAGCGCAAGGTCGTCACGCTACTGGAGTACGGTCCACGCGTACGCGTCGTCTCGCCGGACGTCACGCCTGCGCTAGAGAAGCTGGCGGCATCCGGTGCGATCGAGCTTGAACGCCGCGGCTACGTCCGTGGCGACCTGGATGGCGCCTTCATCGCGATCTGCGCTACCTCTTCCGAGGAAGTGAACCGCGCGGTGCATGCCGAGGCCGAGGAACGTGGCTGCATCGTGAACGTGGTCGACGTCCCCGAGCTCTGTTCGTTCATCGTGCCCTCGATCGTTCGCCGAGGGACCCTCTCGGTGGCGATTTCAACGGGTGGCGCCGCGCCTACAGTGGCGAAGCGGCTTCGCAAGCACGTGCAAGAGCACCTCGGTCCCGAGTGGGAGACGTACGTGACGCTGCTTGGTGAGGTGCGCGTGCTCGTCATGGAGCGCATTCCCGGCGGCGAGGCCGTCCGCAAGCCGATCTTCGAGTCCATCGCGGATTCGGACCTGCTCGACCGCATCCGCGCGGGTGCACGCCCGACGGCGGATGAGGTCTACGACGAGTTCGTGGGTGATCCGGCGTGAGAATCGACGGCATTACAGCGATCGTCACCGGCGGCTCAAGCGGCATCGGGCTTGCGACCGCCGAGCTGCTGGCTGCGCGAGGTGCGAACGTCGCGATCATCGCGCGCGACCCCGAGCGGCTTGAGGCGGCGCGCGAGGCGGTCGCCTGTGCCCGGCGCGCTGAGTCGCAGCATGTGCTCGCCATCTCCTGCGATGTCTCGGATTACGAGGCCGTGTCCGAGATGGTGCGACGCGTCGAGTCCGAGCTGGGACCCGTCGACCTGCTGATGGCGTGCGCGGGCTTCTGCACGCCGATGCGCTTCACCGAGCTCCCGATCGAGGAATTCCAGGCGCACATCGACACCAACCTTCTCGGTGTGACGTACCCCGCACGGGCAGTAGCACCGGGAATGATGGCGCGCGGTCGCGGCCACATCGCGATGGTGTCGTCGATGGGCGGTTTCGTCGGCGTCTACGGCTACTCGGCGTACAGCCCCGCGAAGTTCGGCGTCATGGGACTTGCCGAGGTGCTCCGCAGCGAGCTCAAGCCGTATGGCATTGGCGTGACGGTGCTCTGCCCGCCAAATGTCGACACGCCCGGCTACGCCCGCGAAGTGAGCATCGAGCCCGCCGAGACAGCCAAGATCAACGGCGGTGCGAAGACCGTATCCCCGGCCGAGATGGCCAAGCGGTTCGTGGCGGCTGTGGAGCGGAACAAGTATCTGGTCGTTCCGGGACTAACGAACGCGATTCTGTACCGCCTCAAAGGAGTCCTGCCGGAGCTGTTCTTCGCGGTCTTCGACGGCGACATCGCATCCGTGGGGAAGCAAGGGAAGGCGGTCGCTGATGAGTCCTGAAATGGCCTCCGCGCGTTGTTCGCGACCCCTCTCAAATGCTACGATGCTTTCGTTCAGGCAAGCGCACATGGTGCGTTCTATAGCGTTTTACACCGCCCCCGCCGGGCCTGCTTGCCTGAACAACAACGCACCGCACCGGCGGGGGCGACCCATGCCCCTACACACGACGTCTGGTCGTGAGGTAACGAAGCGAGTCCCATGCATCTGATCCTTGTCGGTCTGAGCCATAAGACCGCGCCTATCGAGATTCGGGAGCGGCTGACCTTCCCTGCCCACAAGCAGGCGGAGGCGCTAGCGCTTCTCACCTCTCAGGATGCGATTGCCGAGGCGGTGATCGTCTCCACGTGCAACCGCACTGAGATCTACGCGGTCGCCTCGGGTGGGGACGAGGGCGTGGATGCAGTCATCGATTTCATGACCGAGTACCACTCGCTCGACCGTCACGAGCTCGTGCGCTCGCTCTACCTGAATCACGGCGAGAGCGTCGTCCGGCACCTGTTCCGGGTCGTCGCGTCGCTCGACTCGATGGTGATCGGCGAGGCGCAGATTCTCGGCCAGGTCAAAGAGGCGTACGATCACGCGCTCAACAACGGCGCTACCGGCAAGGTGTTCAACAAACTCTTCCGACAGAGCTTCGAGGTGGGCAAGCGCGTCCGCACCGAGACGGAGATCGGCGAGAATGCCGTTTCGATCAGCTACGCTGCCATCGAGCTTGCGAAGAAGGTCTTCGACACGCTTGAGGGCCGCACGATCCTCGTGCTTGGCGCCGGCAAGATGAGTGAGCTTACCGCAAAGCACCTCGTGAGCCAGGGTGTGAAGAGCGTGCTCGTCGCGAACCGCACCTTCGAGCGCGCGCAGGAGCTTGCCGAGCGCTTCAACGGCGAGGCCATCCGCTATGACGATCTCTACGAGCGCATGCATGACGCCGACATCGTCATCTCCTCCACTGCAGCCACGCACTACGTGATCACCAAGGAGCACGTGGCGCAATCCATGCGCGGGCGTGGCGGACGGCCGCTCTTCCTCATCGATATCGCTGTGCCGCGCGACATCGAGCCTGCGGTGAACGAGCTCGGCAACGTATTCCTCTACGACATCGACGACCTCTCCGGTGTTGTGGAGTCGAACCTCGAGGAGCGCATGCGCGAAGCGCGGCGCGCGGAGGTCATCATCGAAGACGAGTTTGCGGCCTTCGCGCGGTGGCGCGAGTCGCTTGAGGTGCAGCCGACGGTTGCCGCCATCCGCGCGCGTGCCGACGTGATCCGTCAGGCGGAACTCGAGAAGGCGTGCAAGCGCCTCGGGAACCTCTCGGAGAAGGACCTTGAGACCATCAACGCGCTTACCTGCGCGATCGTGAACAAGATGCTGCATGGCCCGACACAGCGCCTCAAGCAGGCTGCCGAGGCCAAAGATGGCTACGAGTACATCGAGACGGCCCGGCATCTGTACGGGCTGGACGAGAGCGAGGGTCGCGGTCACGGCAAGCTGCGCGACCTGCTAAACCGGCGCACCAAGGACGTCGTTGAGACCGCGGGGAACGAGATGGGAGATTCGCTTGGGTGCTGAGCGGACAGGACTGACGATCGGGACGCGGGGTAGCAAGCTCGCGCTCTGGCAGTCGGAGTACATCAAAGCGAAGGTCGAAGAGATCACCGGGCTTCCGGTGTGCCTCGAGATCATCAAGACCACCGGCGACAAGATTCTTGACGTGCCGTTGGCGAAGGTCGGCGGGAAGGGCCTGTTCACCAAGGAGCTCGAGGTCGAGCTCATGGCCGGGACCGTGGATCTGTGCGTGCACTCCATGAAAGACGTTCCGACCGAGCTGCCCGAGGGCCTCGTGATCGCCGCGATGCCGCCGCGGGTGGATCCGCGCGACGCGATCGTCTCGGGCGCCGGGTATGACCTGGACACGCTGCCGCAGGGCGCGCGTCTGGGTACGTCATCGTTGCGCCGTCGCTCGCAGGTGAAGGCGCTGCGTCCGGACCTGGAGATCGTGGACGTCCGTGGCAACCTCGACACGCGCATGCGTAAGGCCGAGAACGGCGAGGTCGACGCGGTCATCCTGGCAAGCGCAGGCATCACGCGCATGGGCTGGGCCGATCGCATCACGCACTACATCGACCCCGTGCAGATGACGCCGGCAGTGGGTCAGGGTGCCATCGGTATCGAGATCCGCGAGGATGACGAGTTCATGCAGAAGGTGTGCGCGGCGATCAACGATGCCGTCACCTTCACGTGCGTGAGCGCCGAGCGCGTCGTGATGCGGTCCCTCGAGGGCGGCTGCCAGGTACCCATCGGTGCCTACGCCACGCCGACCGGGGACGGCGGCCTCACGATGGACGCGTTCGTGGGTTCGCTCGACGGCGTGACGCTTCTGCGTCACACGCTCACCGGCACGATGGCCGAGCCTGAGCTGCTCGGCGCGGCTATGGTGGACCGCATGCTCGATATGGGCGCCTCGGAGATTCTCGCCGAGATTCGCGCTGCCGGTGACGGCGGCGTGAGCACGTTGATCCAGACCTGACGAACCGCGGCCGAATGCGCCGCTCGATCGAAGGAAGAAGGAGGACGGATGGGTCGTCCGCTTGTATATCTCATCGGTGCCGGTCCGGGTGATCCCGGGCTCATCACCGTCAAAGGCCTCAAGTGCATCGAGGAGGCCGACGTCATCGTGTACGACTACCTCGCGAACTCGCGGTTCCTCGCGCATGCCCGCGAGGACGCCGAGGTCATCTACGTCGGCAAGAAGGGCTTCACCCAGCATGTGACGCAGGAAGAGATCAACGCCGTCATCGTGCAGAAGGCGCTTGAAGAGGGCGGCAAGACCGTTGCGCGCCTCAAGGGCGGCGACCCGTTCATCTTCGGTCGCGGCGGCGAAGAGGCGCTCGCGCTCGTGGACGCCGGCATCCGCTTTGAGGTCGTACCGGGCATCAGCTCCGGCTACGCCGCGCCGGCGTACGCGGGCATTCCCGTGACGCATCGCGGCATCACGACGGAGATGGCGTTCGTGACCGGCCACGAGGACCCCACCAAGTCCGAGAGCGACATCGACTGGGAGCACCTCGCCAAGGGTGTGGGCACGGTGTGCTTCTTCATGGGCATCAAGAACCTCCCGAACATCGTGGAGAACCTCACCAAGTACGGTCGCCCGGCCACCACGCCGGTCGCGCTCGTGCGCTGGGGTACGACCGCGAAGCAGGAAGTACTCGTCGGCACGCTGGCCACCATCGCCCAGAAGGCGGCGGAAGTCGGCTTCAAGGCGCCGGCCATCACGGTCGTGGGCGAGGTCGTGAACCTGCGCGAGAAGCTCGCATGGTTCGACACCCGCCCGCTCTTTGGCAAGACGGTCGTCGTGACGCGCTCGCGCGCCCAGGCCTCGGCGCTCACTGATGCGCTCGAGGATCTCGGCGCCGAGGTGCTCGAGTTCCCAGCGATCAAAGTCGTCGACCCGGAGAGCTTCGAGCCGGTCGATGACGCGATTCGCAACCTCGATCTCTACTCGTGGCTGGTGCTCACGTCGGTGAACGGCGTGGAGCGCTTCTTCGACCGCCTCGAGTACGCCGACAAGGACGCCCGTGCGCTTGCCGGCCTCCGCGTCGCGGCCATCGGCCCGGCCACCGCTGCGGCGTGCATCGCGCGCGGCGTACGCCCGGACTACGTGCCGGACGAGTACCGTGCCGAGGGCGTGCTGGAAGGCCTCTGCGAGCGCGGCGTGGGCGCCGGCACCAACGTGCTGCTCGCCCGTGCGCTCGAAGCGCGCGAAGTGCTGCCCGAGAAGCTCCGCGAACGCGGTGCGCGCGTGGATGTCGTTCCGGTGTACCGTACGATCGTGGGCGAGGGCGAGCCCGGCGTGCTGGATCGACTACGCGACGGTGACATCGATGCGGTGACGTTCACGTCATCCTCGACGGTCACGAACTTCATCACGCTCACTGAAGGCATCGACCTTGCTGATGCACTGAAGGGCGCGCTTGTGGCGTCCATCGGCCCGATCACCTCGGACACGGCGCGTGCAGCCGGTCTGACGGTCGGCGTCGAGGCTGAGGAGTACACGATTCCGGGGCTCGTGACAGCCGTTGCGAAGCACTTCGGGGTCGACGTGGACGAGGACGAATAGCGCCGGATTCGGCGAGAGTGAAAGGACCGCACAACCATGATCGGTATCTCAAAGCTGTACTGCGGAGCCGTCGAGCCTGGCGACGTCCTGCGTTACGACCGCGACTCGGGCAAGCTGCCGAGCGAGCTGCTCCAGTTCTCCCGCGACAAGAAGCCCGTCGTGGTGTGGAACTGCACCCAGCGCTGCAACCTCAAGTGCGTTCACTGTTACGCGCAGTCCGAGGATCGCAACTATCCCGGCGAGATGAGCACCGAAGAGGGCAAGGCCATGATCGACGACCTGGCCGCCTACGGTGCACCGGTGCTGCTCTTCTCGGGCGGCGAGCCGACCATCCGTAAGGACCTGCTCGAGCTCATGCACTACGCGAAGTCCAAGGGCATGCGCGTGGTCATCTCCACGAATGGCACGCTTATCACTGAGGAGAAGGCGAAGCAGTTCGCCGAGGTCGGCCTCTCCTACGTAGGCGTTTCGCTCGACGGTGGCCGAGAAACCCACGACAGCTTCCGCGGTATCCCGGGCAGCTTCGACAAGGCGATCGCCGGTATCCGCAACTCGATGGCCGCCGGCATCAAGGTCGGCCTGCGTATGACCATCAACAAGCGCAACTGGCAGGACATCCCCGAGCTCTTCAAGGTCATGCGTGAAGAGGGCATCCCGCGCGCGTGCTTCTACCACCTGGTCTACACGGGTCGCGGCTCTGAGCTCATGAAGGAAGACCTCGACCACGAGGAGACCCGCAAGGCCGTTCGCCTCATCATGGATGAGACGAAGGCCATGTTCGCCGATGGCCTCGAGCCCGAGGTCCTCACCGTCGACAACCACGCCGATGGCCCCTTCCTCTATATGGAGATGCTGAAGGAGGATCCGGAGCGTGCCGAGGATGTTCTCCAGCTTCTGCAGTGGAACCAGGGCAACTCGACCGGCAACGGCATCGGTTGCGTGAGCTGGAACGGCGAGGTCTACGCCGACCAGTTCTGGCGTCACTTCTCGCTCGGCAACGTGCGCGAGCGTCCGTTCTCGGAGATTTGGACGGATGTCTCGGGCGACACCGAGCAGTCCGAGATGATGAAGCGCCTCAAGGATAAGAAGCCGTACGTGACCGGCCGGTGTGCCGAGTGCAAGTGGCTGCAGATCTGCGGCGGCAACTTCCGCGTGCGTGCCGAGGCTGCCACGGGCGACCTGTGGGCTCCTGATCCGGCGTGCTACCTCACTGACGAGGAGATTGGCCTGGGCGATATCGCGGACCTCGCGGATCGCGCAGAGGCCGACATGCTCGTTGGCGATGCACCCATCGGCTGCGAGGTCGACTAGCACCAGAATGCGGTCGCAAACGGCGGTCGCAAGCGTTGACAAAGAGCGATTCGCTCGGCATTGTATACACTTGCGCTGACCGCCTCGGTGGTCGTGCACAAGGGGATGTAGCTCAGCTGGGAGAGCGCTGCGTTCGCAACGCAGAGGTCGGCGGTTCGAGCCCGCTCATCTCCACCAACGGATGCGATGTCGAGGCGGCCTGCACGTGCAGGCCGCCTCGACTGCTTCAATCGGCCGGCAGGCCGCAGGGTCATGTAGGTGTGGCGACATGGGGTCGCACAGGATGAGGGGAGCGGTTCGATGACCGGTAGCGCCAACGAGTTTCTGACGTGGTTCAACTCCTGGGGCAACGTGATCTTCGTGGTCGCCCAGATCCTGTTCTGGACCGCCATCGGCTTCGCGGCCGTGTACGGCTCACTGGCGTACAAGCGCCTGGTGGATCACAACACCGGCGTACACGCTGCGCCGCCCGTTGCACCGATGACCGTCAAGATCGACGAATTCGTCGAGTAGCAGTGCCCACGGGCCGCGTGCCCGTACCCGATCAGCCGGAGGTTGCCATGCAGTTCCCCACGTACCGGCCGCGCCGTTTGCGGCGGACCGAGACGCTGCGCGCGATGGTGCGCGAGACGTCGCTTGATGCGAACGATTTCATCTACCCGCTCTTCGTCGAGTTCGGCGTGGGCGTGCGTCGTGAGGTCGCCTCGATGCCCGGCGTCTTCAACATCTCGCTCGACCAGCTGCCCGCCGAGATCGACGAGCTCAAAGCACTCGGCATTCCGGCCGTGATCCTGTTCGGCAATCCCGACACCAAGGACGAGGCCGGCAGCGGCGCCTATGCCGAGGACGGCATCATCCAGCAGGCGATCCAGGCCATCAAGGCGCATGACCCCGAGTTCTACGTGATCACAGACGTATGCATGTGTGAGTACACCTCGCACGGGCACTGTGGCGCGCTCGACGACAACGGCTGCGTTATGAACGATGTCACGCTCGAGATGCTCGCGCAGACCGCCGTGAGCCACGCCGAGGCGGGCGCCGATATGGTCGCCCCGAGCGACATGATGGACGGACGCGTGGCCGCGATCCGTGCGGCACTCGACGCCGAGGGCTTCAGCGAGGTGCCGATCATGGCGTACTCGGCCAAGTATGCGAGCGCGTACTACGGGCCGTTCCGCGATGCCGCCAACAGCGCGCCGACCTTCGGTGATCGCAAGGGGTACCAGATGGATCCCGCCAATGGCGAGGAGGCGCTCCGTGAGACCGCCCTCGATATCGAGGAGGGTGCCGACATCGTCATGGTGAAGCCGGCGCTCGCGTATATGGACATCATCCGCCGGGTGAAAGACGAATTCGGCTACCCCACGTGTGCCTACAATGTGAGCGGCGAGTACGCCCTCGTGAAGGCCGCCGCCGGAAATGGCTGGATCGACGAGCGCCGTGTGGTGCTCGAGACGCTTCTCGGCTTCAAGCGCGCCGGAGCGGACCTCATCATCACGTATCACGCCAAGGACGCCGCACGTTGGCTCAAGGAAGGCTAGGAACCGCATGGCTGACAACGTAGGCAACGCCGACGCACGCCCCGACCTGGAACTCGAAGAGGAGTTCGGGGACGAGCGTCCCACAATAGACGAGCAGGAGATGGCAGACGCCGAGAAGGGCTGCGGCCAGACCGCCATCGGCATGCCGATGGGGCATCCCGCAGGCGTCCCGATGACCGGTGGCCATCCGGGTGGCCATCCGGGCGGCACGCAGCGCCACGGTGGCGCGCGCTCGATGGGCTTCCGGCCCGGCGGCGGCGAGGCGGCTGCCGCGTATGAGGCGCGGACCGGCATCAAGGCACCGCGCATCATCGCGTGGGAGATCACGCGCTCCTGTAATCTCTCGTGCGCGCACTGTCGCGCGGCCGCCGAGTTCGGGCACTACCACGGCGAGCTCTCGCTCGACCAGATCAAGAGCAACATCGACGACATCGTCACCATCACGAACCCGATCATCATCCTCACCGGCGGCGAGCCGCTCATGCGGCCCGACATCTGGGAGATCATCGACTATGCGCACGAGAAGGGTGCCATGCCGGTCATCGGCACGAACGCCACGCTCATCACAGACGAGATCGCCGCGAAGATGGCCGAGCACAAGATCCCGCGCATCTCGGTCAGTGTCGACTTTCCAACAGCCGAGGAGCATGACGCGTTCCGCGGCCAGGTCGGGTGCTTCGACTCCACCATCGAGGGCATCAAGATCGCCAAGCGTCACGGCGTTGGTGTGCAGATCAACATGACCGTCACCACGCTCAACTACAAGAAGGTCGAAGCGGTCCACGACCTCGCTGAATCGCTCGGCGTGGATGCCTTCCACATCTTCATGCTGGTGCCGACCGGCCGAGGCGAGGACCTGCTCGACAAGGAGCTGCCGCCCGAGGACTACGAGGCCGTGCTGGAGTGGGCGTACGAGCGCCAGAAGACGTCGCCTTTGCACTTCAAGCCTACCGACGCGCCGCACTACTACCGCATCATCCGCCAGAAGGCGAAGGCCGAAGGTAAGAAGGTCACGCGCGAGGAGTACGGCCTCGATGCGATGACGCGCGGGTGCCTCGGCGGTATCACCTTCTGCTTCATCAGCCACGTGGGCGATATCCAGCCGTGCGGCTACTTCGACATGCAGCTCGGCAACGTGAAAGAGCAGCCGTTCAGCCAGATATGGACAGAGTCCAAGGTCTTCAACGAGCTGCGCGACTACTCGCTCCTCAAGGGCAAGTGCGGCGCCTGCGAGTACAAGGCCGTCTGTGGCGGCTGCCGGGCGCGAGCGCTTTCGGTGACCGGCGACTATCTCGCCGAGGAGCCCTACTGCGTGTATGTGCCTGCGTCCATGCGACCGGATTGCGAGGAGTAGCGGTGGCCCTGGCCGAACTCACCGACCTCGATCGCCTGGTGCTCGATCGCATCCAGGCGTCGTTCCCCGTCGCGTCACGTCCGTTCGCAACGCTTGCGAAGGACTTCGGCGTGGCCGAAGCCGACGTGCTTGCGAGCGTGCGCGGCCTGAAGTCCTCGGGCGTCATCCGGCGCATCGGCGCGATCTTCGACTCGCACCGCCTCGGCTACAAGAGCACGCTTTGCGCGATTGCCGTGCCCGAGGAGCGCATCGAGGAAGTGGCGGCGCTCATCTCGGAGTACCCGAACGTCACGCACAACTACGAGCGCGAGGACCGCTACAACGTGTGGTTCACGCTCATCGCGCATTCGCCCGCGCGCGTGCAGGCGATTCTCGATGAGATCGCCGAGCGGACCGGCATCGATGACATCCTCGACCTGCCGGCGATCCGCCTGTTCAAGATCAAGGTCGACTTCGACTTCACCGGGGAGCGCGGCGAGCGCGTGGAGGCCCCGCCCACCACGAAGCCTGCCGAGACCGAGGCGGTGGAGCTCTCTCGCGAGGAGAAGGCGCTCGCCCGGCTGCTACAGGCCGACCTGCATGTCGTGGAGCGACCGTTCCTGGAGCTGGCGAAAACGCTCACCGAGTGCGGCTACGACGTCGACGAGGCGTGGGTGCTCGAGCGCACGCGCGAGTGGGTCGACGCCCGCGTCATCAGGCGGTTCGGCGCTGCGATCCGCCATCACCGCACCGGCTTCTCGGCCAACGCGATGGGTGTGTGGCATGCCTCTGAGGAACGCGTAGAGGAAGTTGGCAGGATCATGGCATCGTTCCCCGAGGCGAGCCACGTCTACCAGCGCCCGAGCGCGCCCACGTGGCCGGCGAACCTCTATACGATGATCCACGGACGCAGCCGCGAGGACGTCGAGGCGACCGCCGATCGCATCCGGGAAGCCACCGGTCTTGAGGCGCCCCGCCTGCTGTACTCTGTACGGGAGTTCAAGAAGACATCGATGAAGTACTTCGCCGAGGGAGACAGCTAGGATCTCCCCGGCTTGTCGAGACGGAGCGTGGGCGGCACTTTGGGCGGAACGACTGCTCGGACGATTCGACACATCGAGGTCGTCCTCCCGGCGTTCAACGAGTCACGCTCCATCGGTGACCTTATAGCGCGCGTGTCGACCGTGCTTCGCGACGCCGGCTTCGATTACAGCATCCTGGTCGTCGACGATGGCAGTGCCGACACGACCGCCGAGGACGCACGCCGTGCCGGCGAGGGACTGCCGGTGCGGGTCGTGAGCAACGAGCGCAATCTCGGGCTCGGGCGAACCATCGCGCGCGGGCTTCGCATGGCAAGCGAGCAGGCGGCTCCCGGCGACGTGATCGTGACGCTCGACGCCGACCTCACGCAGGATCCCGTGTACATCCCGTCCATGGCCGAGGCGTACCTTGGCGGCTGCGACGTCGTCATCGCATCGCGCTTCCGTCCCGGCTCCCAGGTGCACGGTCTCTCGGCGTTTCGGAAGGCCATGACGGCCGGTGCACGTATCGGCTGCACGATCGCGCTCAACGTGCCCGGCGTCCGCGACTACAGCTGCGGATTCCGGCTCTACGACGCGCCGATGCTCCGCGAGATGTTCGCGCGTCACGGCGACGACTTCGTGCTGCAGAACGGCTTCGCGTGCATGGTCGAGATCCTCGGCAAGCTGCGTCGTCGCGCGACCATTTGCGAGGTGCCGTTCGAGTTGCACTACGAAGCGAAGCGCAGCGCCAGCACCATGCACGTTTGGCGCACGGTCGGCCAGTACGTTGACGTGGTGCGCGACGTGCACCGCTTCGAGGCCGCTGAGCGCAGGACGCAGCGATGAGCGCTGCCCCGTCTCGAACGGCATCCTATGTGCTCATCGCGGCGAGCATCCTCGCCGCGTCAGTCGGGCAGGCGCTCATGAAGAGCGGGCTCGCGGGCGTTGACGGAGCAGGGAGCGCGCTTTCGGTGCTTGGCAGTGCTGCCGGCCGCCCGGTCGTGTGGGTGGGGCTCATCTCGTACGCGCTTTCCTCGGCGCTCTGGCTTGTGGTGCTCTCGCGCGTCGAGCTCTCAGTGGCGTATCCGCTTGGCTCGCTCTCGTACGTGATCGTCGTGCTCGCCTCGCTTGCGATGGGGGAGCACGTCAGCGCGCTACGGTGGTTTGGCGTTGTGCTCATCGTGGGCGGTGTATGGGCGATCGGCGCCACAAGAGCCGGTGATGGCGCATGAGCCAGCTCCCTCTGATTCTCGGGACGGTCTCGTTCGTGGTCTGCGGCCAGCTGCTGCTCAAGACCGGCATGCGCCGGGTGGGCGTGATCGACGGTGAGCGCTTGCGCTCGCCGCTGCGGCTGGTCGTGGACGTCGTACGGACACCGGCGGTAGTGCTCGGCCTCGGCATCTACGGGGCCTCGGCGCTTGCGTGGATCGTGGTGCTCTCGCGCACGGAGCTCTCCTTCGCGTACCCTTTCCTTAGTCTCGCGTACGTCATCGTGACGGTTGCGGCGATGGTGCTTCTGGGCGAGCGGTTCTCGGCGCGCCAGTGGGCGGGACTTGTGGCAGTGGTGGCGGGCGTGTTGCTCGTGGCGTTGTCGGCAGGGTAGGAGACTCGGTGACGCGATCGGTGCTCTTCGTGTTCGGAACGCGGCCGGAGGCCATCAAGATGGCTCCGGTGATCGAGCGCGTGCGCGACCACGACGGCTTGCGCGCCGTCGTCGCGGTCACCGCACAGCACCGGGAGATGCTCGACCAGGTGCTTGAGCTCTTCGGCATCGTGCCGGACTTCGACCTCGATCTCATGCGCGATCGCCAGCTGCCCGAGGAGGTACTGGCGCGCGCGGTCACGGCGCTCTCGGCGCTCATCCGCGACACGCAGCCCGACATCGTCCTCGTGCAGGGCGACACCACCACGACGCTTGCCGGTGCGCTCGCCGGCTTCTACGCGCACGTCCCGGTGGGACACCTCGAGGCCGGCTTGCGCACGGGTAACCTCGCAAGCCCGTTTCCCGAGGAAGCCAACCGCCGGCTCGTCTCGCAGCTGGCGGCGCTGAGCTTCGCTCCAACACGTCACGCAGCCGACCGGCTGCTTGCTGAGGGTGCGGATCCGGCGTCCGTCATCGTCACGGGCAACACGGTCGTCGACGCCGTCACCGAGGTCGCCACGCGTGCTGCGACGCTGCCGCCGGAGCTTGCGGCGCTCGTGAGCGGCGAGCGGCGGCTCGCGGTCGTCACCTTGCACCGACGTGAGAGCTGGGGCGAGCCGCTCGAGCAGGCGTGCCTCGGCGTACGCGACGTGCTCGACGCCGTGAGCGACCTGGTCGTCGTGCTTCCCGTGCACCGCAACCCGGTGGTCTCCGAAGTGGTGGAGCGTGTTCTCGGCGATCACGAGCGCGCGGTGCTCACCGACCCGCTCGGCTACCTTGAGTTCGTGCAGCTCCTGAAGGCGTGCACGATCGTGCTCTCGGACTCCGGCGGGCTGCAGGAAGAGGCGGCGGCGCTTGGCAAGCCACTGCTGTTGCTGCGCGAGACGACCGAGCGGCCCGAGGGTGCCGAGGCGGGCACGCTCAAGCTTGTCGGTACCGATCGCTCGGCGATCGCGCGTGAGACGCAAGCGCTGCTCTCCGACGCCGACGCGTATCGGGCAATGTCCGAGGCGCCCAACCCGTTCGGCGACGGTCGTGCCTCAGAACGGATCGTTGCCGCTATCGAGGAGTTCCTCGCATGAAGCAGACCGAGAATCGACGCAAGCTCGTGATGCTGCTCGCGCTTGCCGCGATCCTGATCGTGGCATTCGCACTTCGGGTGCACCGCATCGCCGATCCGATCGGCGGCTTCCACGCGTTCAACGAGGGCTTCTACACCAAGATCGCCGCCGGCGACATGCACCGGGGTGCGTTCGACTGGCTGATATCGCCCGCGGATCGCCTCAACCCACCGCTCTACTCGCTCGTCGTCACGGGGCTCTTCCTCGTCTTCGGACAGAGCGTTGCCCTTGCGCGTCTCGTCTCGGTCGCTGCCGGCGTGGCGACGGTGTACTACACGTTCCTGCTCGGGCGAACGCTTTATACCGAGCGTATCGGGCTGCTTGCGGCGGCCGTCCTTGCCGTCACGCCCGGATTCGCGCTCGTGAATCACAACATCCAGGTCGATTCGCTCATGGTCTTCTTCATCATCGCGGGCACCTACCACTACATCCACGCGATCCCGAGTGACGATCGCCGAGAGGCGCTTGTCGGCGGCGCACTCATGGGCCTTGCACTGGCTACGAAGCTACCGGCTGCGGTTGCGCCGGTCGTCCTTGCGCTCTGGGAGACCTGGCGCACCCGAGGTGTGAAGTGGGTGCGGGCGAAGCGTGTTCTGCCGTTTACGGGCGGCATGTTCGCACTCGGCCTACCGTGGTACATCACGCGCCTCGTGATCGACGGTTCGTCGTATCTCTCCGGACAGGCCGCGCTTTCGGGCAATGCGGCAAGCGTGGATAGCTGGATTACCTTCCGCTACAAGGTGCTGAACGAGCTTCTCTGGATGCTCTCTCCGGTGCTCGCTGCGCTGGCGATCGCGGCCATCATCTACCTGCTCCGCAAGCGCAGTTCGGGGGACCGTCTCGTGCTGCTCTCCGTCGGCGCGTACGTCGGCTTCTACCTGGTGTACAACTTCCACTCGTACTACCTGATACCGCTTGCGCCGTTCGTCGCCCTGGCCGTGGCGCGCGCGGCATTCGCGCTTGAACGGCGGATCCCCAGGACGTTGTGGGCTGCGGCTGTGGTGCTGCCGTACCTGCTTGTAGCCACGATGATGATGTTCGCGGGCCAGAAGTACGGTCTGTGGTCGCCGTCGCAGGTGGCCGAGACGATACCCGCGCGCGCCGGAATCACCGTCTACGACACTTCCGAGATCGGCGGTTCGTATCAACCGGCGATTGACTACGCGCTCGCCCCTGCGACGGTCGTGCCGCTTCCCGAGGGGTTCGACCCCGCTCGTGACATCGCCGACGCCAGGCCGGGCGAGGCGTACATTCTCACGTCGCTGACGCTGACCTCGGACACCGGGGTCACGGTCGATCCGATCGCGGCGTACTCGGAGCATTTCACGAGCATCAGGCTCTTCGGTTTCGAACTCGAGCAGGTTGCGCCGAATCGGCACTTCTTCGGCAATGGCGTGTGGCATGTGGAGTGGCGCGGCGCCCCGTACTTCGGCTCGAGTGTCCGGGAGAGCGACACGTACATCCGACTCTACGATGCGAAGGCGTTCCGCGACTTCCTCACCGAGTAGCCCTGGTATACTCTCCGAGTGCATTTACGGTGGCGCAGCGCGCCCGAAAGGAGCTCTTCTCCCATGCAGCACACGAACTCTTCGCGTCTGTTCGCCGAAGCGGGACGTTTCATCCCCGGCGGCGTGAACTCCCCCGTCCGCGCCTTCAAGAGCGTGGGTGCCGAGCCGGTCTTCTACGACCGCGCGAAGGGCTCCCGCGTCTGGGACGTGGACGGCAACGAGTACGTCGACTTCGTCGCCTCCTGGGGTCCGATGATCCTGGGGCACGCGCCCGAGGACGTTCTTGCCGCAGTACGCGAGCAGCTCGAGCGCGGCACCAGCTACGGCGCGCCCACGGAGGTCGAGGTCCGCATGGCCGAGGCGGTCATCAACGCGGTTCCGTCCGTGGAGATGGTGCGCATGGTCTCCTCGGGCACCGAGGCGACGATGAGTGCGATCCGCCTCGCGCGCGGCTACACCGGACGCGAGAAGTTCATCAAGTTCGACGGCAACTACCACGGCCACTCCGACGCGCTCTTGTGCGCGGCGGGCAGCGGGCTCGTGACACTCGGCATCCCCGGCACGCCCGGCGTGACCGCCGGCGCGACCGCCGACACAATCGTGCTGCCGTACAACGACCTCGACGCCGTCTCGGCGGCGCTTGCCGAGGTGGGCGAGCAGGTGGCGGCCATCATCCTGGAGCCGATCGCAGGCAACATGGGCGTCGTTCCGCCAGCCGAGGGATACCTCGCAGGCCTGCGCGCGCTCTGCGACGAGTACGGCGTCGTGCTCATCTTCGACGAGGTCATCTCCGGCTTCCGAGTGGCGCTTGGTGGCGCGCAGGAGCTCTATGGCGTCACCCCGGACCTCACCACGCTCGGCAAGATCATCGGTGGCGGTTTCCCGGTGGGTGCCTTCGGCGGCAAGCGCGAGATCATGGAGCACCTTGCACCGGTCGGCCCCGTCTACCAGGCCGGGACGCTCTCGGGCAACCCGGTGGCGATGATCGCTGGCCTCGCGCTCATCGACGCGCTCAGCAAGCCTGGCGTGTACGCCGAGCTCGAGCGCAAGGGCGCGCTCCTCGAGTCCGGCCTTCGCTCGGCGGTGGCCGCGGCCGGTATCGACGCGTACCTCACTCGTGTGGGCTCGATGGCGTGCATGTTCTTCACCGCCGAGACGGTCCGCGACTGGAAGTCAGCCGCCACGTGCGACACCGAGCGCTATGCCCGCTACTTCAAGGGCATGCTCGATCGCGGCATCACACTCGCGCCGAGCCAGTTCGAGGCGACGTTCGTCGGACTTGCGCACAGTGACGCCGACATCATCACGATGACCGATGCCGCTGCCGAGGTGCTCGCGGGCCTGTAGGTCCGCGCGGAGTGCGTCGTGGTGGTAACCTAGTAGTTTGTTCGTTCGAAATCGTCGCGCGGTAGCCTCGCGCGGAAGGCGAGGGCACGAGAGCATGAAAGCCATAATCCCGGCCGCAGGTCTTGGTACGCGGTTCCTTCCTGCAACGAAGGCGCAGCCCAAGGAGATGTTGCCGGTCGTCGGCAAGCCTGTTATCCAGTACGTGGTTGAGGAGGCAGTCGCCGCCGGAGTGGACGACGTGCTGCTCATCACCGGCCGGGGCAAGCGTGCGATCGAGGACCACTTCGACCGCTCGCTCGAGCTTGAGGACTTGCTCGAGCGCTCGGGTGCCATCGACAAGCTGCGCCAGGTACGCGCCATCACCGATCTGGCCGAGGTGTTCTACGTGCGCCAGAAGCGGCCGCGTGGCCTCGGGCATGCGGTGCTGTGCGGAGCTGCTCACACGGCGAACGAGCCGTTCTTCGTATTGCTCGGCGATGTGATCGTGCCGGACAACTCCTGTCTGAACCGCCTCAAGGAGGTTCACGAGAAGTACGGAGCGTCCGTCGTCGCCGTGACACCTGTCGAGCAGCATCTCGTGAGCCGCTACGGCGTCATCGCCGGTCACGAAGTGGAGCCCGGCGTCTGGAAGCTCACGGACCTCGTCGAGAAGCCGCCGGTGAACGATGCGCCGAGCAACCTCGCCATTTTCGGACGCTACCTGCTCACTCCCGCCATCATGAAGATCCTCCCCACGATCGAACCCGGTCGCGGCGACGAGATCCAGCTCACCGACGCGCTGCGCGAGCTGCTCAAGCAAGAGGACATCTACGCGCTCACCATGGATTGCAGCGGGTACGACACTGGCAACGTGCTGTCATGGCTCGAGGCGAACGTGTCGCTCGCTCTCGAGACCGAGGAGTACGGACCCGCGCTGCGGGATAGTCTCAAGAAGATGCTGGGGTAGAGCGAAGCATACCGTCGCGCGCAGGCGCATGGATTCCGGAGGCACGACGTGTCGAAGTTGTTCGAAGGCAAACACGTTCTCGTAACCGGGGGTACCGGGTCGCTCGGCCAGGTTCTTACCCGAAGGCTGCTTTCAGGTTCCGAAGGCGTGCCTGAGAGCGTGACGGTCTTCTCGCGCGACGAGGCGAAGCAGCACTACATGCGGCTCGACTTCATGCAGCGCCGCAATGCCACCGACGAGGTGATCTTCGAGAACTCGCGCCAGGCACTGCGGTTCATCATCGGCGACGTGCGCGACTACGCGAGCGTGGTCCGAGCCGCACAGAACGCCGACATCGTGTTCGCTGCCGCTGCGCTCAAGCAGGTCCCTAGCTGCGAGTACTACCCCTGGGAGGCCGTGCGCACGAACATCGCCGGTGCCGAGAACCTCGTTCGCGCCATCGCCGAGAACAGACTGCCCGTCGAGACCGTCGTCGGCATCTCCACCGACAAGGCATGCAAGCCCGTGAACGTGATGGGCATGACGAAAGCCATCCAGGAGCGCGTCTACATCGACGGCAACCTGCGCGCCCCGGACACGCGGTTCATCGCCGCCCGCTACGGCAATGTGCTCGCGTCGCGCGGCTCGGTGGTTCCGCTCTTCCTCGATCAGATCGCGGCTGGCGGCCCCGTCACCATCACGACCGCCGACATGACGCGCTTTCTGCTCACCCTCGAAGACGCCGTCGACACCATCTTCGCGGCGGTCCGCTCGGCATCGCCCGGCGAGACGTACATCCCCAAGTGCCCCAGCGCCAAGATGACCGACCTAGCGCGCTTCCTGATCGGCGACAAGGACATCGAGATGATCATCACCGGTATCCGCCCGGGTGAGAAGATCCACGAGATCCTGCTCTCCGAGGAGGAGGCCACGCGCACCATCGCGGGCCACGAAGGATATTTCGCGCTTCGCCCGATGTTGCCGGAGCTCGCGGGCCCCGTCACCGAGCCGGCGCTCGTAGGCGACTACAGCTCCGCGGGCGCTCTCATGACACCCGAGGCCCTCGCGAAGTTCCTGGCCGAGAAAATCCCCGAAGTCGTGGGCGAAAGCTACCTGGAGGCGTAGATGCCGAAAGTCATGACCCTGCTCGGCACGCGGCCCGAGATCATCCGGCTCTCGCGCGTCATCGAGGTGCTCGACGAGACGTGCGACCACCTGCTGGTGCACACCGGCCAGAACTACGATGATCGCCTCTCGGGCATGTTCTTCCGCGAGTTGGGCGTTCGCGAGCCCGATGTCTACATGGGCGTGCGGGGCACCGGCTTCGCCGATCAGATCGGGCAGATGCTCGCCCGCGCCGAGGAACTCTTCGCCGCCGAGAAGCCCGACACGGTGCTCATCCTGGGCGACACGAACACCGGCATCGCGGCGTTCGTCGCCAAGCGCATGGGCATCCGGGTGTGCCACATGGAAGCGGGCAACCGCTGCTACGACGACCGCGTGCCGGAGGAAGTGAACCGGCGCGTCATCGACCACTCCTCGAGCGTGCTCATGCCGTACACGTACCGCAGTGCCGAGAACCTCGTCCGCGAGGGCATCGAGCGCGAGCGGATCTTCGTGACCGGCAACCCGATCAAAGAGGTGCTCGACTTCTACTCGCCGCAGATCGACGCCGCGGACCCGTTCACGGCGTTCGACGTGCTTCCCGATGAGTACTTCCTCGTGACGGCGCACCGTGCCGAGACGACCGACGATCCCGCCCGTCTCGCTTCGCTGGTCGAGGCGCTCAACAGCGCCGTCGAGCAGTACGGCATGCCGGCGCTCGCGTCGCTTCACCCGCGAACGGCGGACAAGATGCAGCAGTTCGGCGTGGCCGAGGGTGCCGTTCGCTTCGTCCCGCCGATGGGCCTGTTCGACTTCGTCCGCCTCGAGAAGGAGGCGTTCTGCGTCCTCTCTGACAGCGGTACCGTGCAGGAGGAATGCTGCATCTTCGGCGTGCCGACAGTCACGATGCGCGATGTCACCGAGCGTCCCGAGACCATCGAGTGCGGCAGCAACATCCTCGCCGGCGTAGAGGCCGAGCGGATCTTGCCCGCCATCGACCTGGCGGTACGTTCCGCTGGCACCTGGACGCCGCCCGCCGAGTACCTCGCTCGCAACGTCTCCGATATCGTCGCCCGTATCGTGCTGGGGATCGCGTGAGCACGAGCCGCATCCTGGTCGTCGGCGCGAGCGGCATGCTCGGGCATGAGGCGATGCGCGTTCTCGCGCCTGACTTCGAGGTCTGGGGGGCGTGCCGGAACCCCGAGTTGCTGCCCGACCTCGGCGTACCCGAGGAACGGCTGCTCGGCGGTCTGGACGCCACGGATCCCGGCGACGCGTATCGACTGCTCGATATGGTCGAGCCCGACGTCGTGATCAACGCGCTTGGCATCGTGAAGCACCGCCCCGAGGCCACCGACGCGATCCCGTCGATCGAAGTGAACAGCCTGTGGCCGCATGTGCTTGCCGACGCGTGCGTGGCCGCAAACGCGCGCATGGTGCACGTGAGCACCGACTGCGTCTTCAGCGGCAGCCGGGGCGGCTACCGAGAGGACGACGTGCCGGACGCATTCGACCTCTACGGACGCTCGAAGCTCCTCGGTGAGGTGACCGAGTGCGAGAACGTCGTAACGCTTCGGACCTCCATCATCGGCTGGCAGCTCGGCGATCCGATCGGCCTGGTCGCGTGGTTCGCCGCGCACCGACACGAGGCGCTCAAGGGCTTCACGAAGGCGGTCTTCAGCGGACTCACGACGCAGGCGCTCACCGAGATGATCCGCGATGTCGTGCTGCCCGATGCAAGCCTCTCTGGACTGTGGCACGTCTCCGCCGAGCCGATCGACAAGCACACGCTGCTCTCGGAGCTTGCCGAGAAGCTCGATTGGGACGTGAACCTGACGCCGTCAGAGGCGTTCGTCATCGACCGCACCCTCGATAGCTCGCGGTTCCGCGAGCGCACCGGCTGGACGCCGCCGAGCTGGGACGAGATGCTCGAAGCGCTGGCTGCGGAGTGGGTGCAGGACATGGACGCAGATCGATCGACAGCCGACCGCGCGAGATAGGAACGGTGCCGCCTGTGTTCGGACGACGCAAAGACGACTGGAAGAACGATCCGCTGAAGTGGCACATCCAGTTCATCGCTGATCTCGCCCGGCTGCTTAAGCCTGAGGTCTACGTTGAACTCGGCGTTCATCGGGCCGAGTTGTTCAACCAGGTTCTACCGCACGCTGGGCGGCTCATCGGTGTAGACATCGACCTGACGTCAGGCGACTTCATGCGAACGTCCGAGAGGGCTCGGTTCGTCTGCAGTACGACGGGGGCGTTCGTGGAGGAGTTGCGTGAGAACCCGGTTCTCATCGACCTTCTGTTCATCGACGCCGACCACTGCGCCGAATCGGTTCTCCAGGACTTCCGCGACTACTTCCCATTCGTGCGCCAGCACGGGATCATATTGCTCCACGACACGCACCCCGGGAACGCACAGCTCATCGAGCCCGGCTGGTGCGGTGACGCTTACAAGGCGATCGAGGTGCTCCAGCACGAATCCGGCGGGTTCGAGATGATGACGATTCCGGTCTCGCCCGGGCTGACGCTGTGCCGAAAGCGTATCGCGCAGCTTTCGTGGATGGAGTCTGAGGGGGCTACCGCATGATCTACCTCAACCCCGAGATCGTGAGTGGACTCGGCGAAGACACCTTCTGGACGTGGCTGCACCGCGAGTTTCCCTCCTCGGTGTTTGACGAGCCTGATCACCTTGAGGACACGGATATCGTGTTGCGATACTCCACGCTTGGCATTCTTCCGATCGTTGGCAAGCAGGTCGCGCTCTGTTGGGAGCTTTACCCGGCGATGCGGGACCGTTTCGGCTCGACCATATGGGACGACAAGATCGCGATGGTGCGCGAGACGGCGCGTTACGCGACATATAGGACCGTCGCATCGAGCCTGACGCAGCCCGACTACGAGCAGTATGGGTCGGTTGAGATCATCCCGATCGGCGTGGACATCGACACGTTCCGACCGCTCGGCAACAAGGCCGAGCTCCGCGAGAAGTATGGGCTGCCGCAGGACCGCGAGATCGGCGTTTGGATCGGCACGATGCACCCCATGAAGGGCTACGCCCTGCTTCTCGAGTACGCGCGGAAGCATCCTGACATCCACTGGATCACGATCTGCAAGACAGAGCATGAGGCAGTATCGATGCCGGGTGCGACGAGTTTCGTTCACGCGCCGCAGCAGACGAGCTGCGAGCTCATGAGTGCGGCCGACTTCTTCCTCGGCACGAGCCTGCTGCGGCCGTTCTACATGGCCGAATGGGAGGCCATGGCGTGCGACATCCCGATGCGCATCATCGGGGAGCAGGACAAGGAGTTCGTGCCCTCGGCACATCCGCGCGAGGACGTTCTCGCGCTCGGTTGGGATCGTCCGTCAGTGAAGAAGCAGTGGGAGCAGTTCTTCACCGAGAGAGGAATCACGTGGTAGCCGAATGATCAAGGTCTCGATCATCTCTCTCATCTACCGATCGACCCGCCTCGCCGACTGGGTCTACGACTCCGTCCACCGGTTCACGCCGATGATCGAGCGTGGCGAGGCCGAGTTCTTCTTCGTGGCGAACGACCCGACCGTGGGGCTCGTCAAGCACCTCGAACAACGAGGGTATCCGCACGTCGTGAACATCAACAAGCATTACTCGGACGATGAGCTGTTCGCGGCCGGCTATGGCACGCCCGAGTATATGAGTCGCGTCTATCTCGGCTACAACGAGGGCATTCGGGCGGCGCACGGCGACTACGTCGTCCTTATCAACAGCGACAACTACTTCTCGCCTGACTGGCTCGAGAACCTGCTCAAGTACTCCGACCGCGGGCGGGTGGTGACGTCGACACTCGTGGAGCGTGAGCACCCGGTGTTCTCGGTCTTTCCTGGCGCCATACACGGTGAGTTCGGTGACACACCCGATTCGTTTGATGAAGCAGCGTTCCTGTCGTTCGCGATGAAGATCCGCAAGACGGGTTTGCAGCCTGATGGCGCGTACATGCCGGCACTTCTGCACCGGGATGTCGCCATCGAAGCGGGGCTGTACCCATGCGGCAACATTGCTGGAAGGTCGTTCGATGAAGTCGTGCGCTACGGCGACGAGGCTTTCTACGACACGTTGCGTTCGCTTGGGGTGGAGCACGTTACTGCCCTCGACTCGATCTCGTATCACCTCAAAGAGGGCGAGCGCGACGACTCGAACGACCCGGGGGACTCCCGTGTTCTGACCGCCGAGGAGCGAGGTGTGGCCGAGACGGAAATCACCCCGTATCCGATCATCCCGACCATCCGGGGCGTTGTGGACAGGCTTGTGCCGTTGCCAACCCACCTCGAGGTGACCGCGTTCGCGGGCGGCAAGTCGCGTTCCAAGTCCGCGATGTCGCGTCGGGTTGATTCGGCGGCAGAAGTCGCGCTGCATAACAAGGCCGAGCGTCTGCGACGTGGGGTCGAGAGAGTTGTGGGCAGGCGACTCGCGGTTCCGGTGCTCAAGGCAATCCACTCGGTTTCATGGATCGTTCGACCGCTTCGCAAGAAGATGGTGAGCCGCCGACTGCGCTAGACTGTTGCGAGCAGTTCCGATTGTGTCCGCAGTATTCGCAGCAGGAGGCGCAGTGCCACGCTTCTCAGTCGTAGTCCCTGCGTTCAACGCCGAGGCCACGCTTGTCGAGACGCTTGATGCTGTTGCAGCTCAGGGGTTCCGCGACTGGGAGTGTCTGGTCGTCGACGACGGCTCGGTTGATGGCACACGTGCTATCGCCGAGTCATTCGCAGCTGATGACTCGCGGTTCCGCGTGATACACCAGGGGAACCGGGGCTCTGCCGGGGCGTACAATACCGGCGTCGCGGCGGCGGTCGGTGAGTGGGTCTGCATCTGCTCGGCCGATGACGTGCTGCTACCTGCGCACCTCTCGGCAATGTCGCAGGCGATCGACGAGAACCCCGGATACGACATCCTCTCCTGCAACGGCTACTACTGGTTTCCCGACGGCCGTCGCGAAGCCGTCTACTCGGATGACGGCGCGGGTGTGATGCGCTCGTGGTCGCTTGAGGATGTGTTCGCCGCCTGCTTCTTCAGCGTGGGCGCGTGCTACCGCCGCGAGCTCTTCGAGCGCGTGGGCGGGTATCCCGAGGGCGCGTACGGCGAGGATTACATCTTCTGGATGCGTGCGATGGCTGAGGGTGCGCAGCACCTCTACGTCCCACAACTGCTCGCGCTGCACCGGATCTCGGCAACGCAGAAGTCCGCGAACCTGCGTCGCGCCTACAGCTCCGATATAGAATCGATTACCGCGATCCTTGCCTCCGGTGCGCTTGCTCCGGGGCAGGCCACCGCTGCGCGTGCCGCGATCGCCCATCGGCGGCGCATGCTCCTCGAGCTTGGCCCGGTTGGAGGTCCCGTGGTGCGCATGCTGCGTGCGATGCGCGACCTGTTCGCGGGTCGGGGTCGCCGATGAACGCTGTGCCGCGCGTCCTCGTCATCCCAAGCTGGTATCCCAGTGTCGATGCCCCGACCGCTGGCATCTTCATTCGCCAGCAGGTCGATGCGCTGGCTGCGGCCGCCGATGTGGCGGTACTGCACGTCGACCCCGCGCGCCGCGCGAGCGGTCCGACAGTCACGCGGGAGGCCGGCGTGACCGTGGTTCGCTCGGTGATCGACGCGACGTCACTCTCGGCGCGCTTCTTCACCTACACGCGCAGCGGGGTTGAGGCGTTCGAGCGCCTTCGGGACGAGTGGGGCGTGCCCGATATCATTCACGTGCAGGCGCTCTGGCCGGCGGCGCTCATCGCCCGTGCGATCAATCGCCGCTACGGCATCCCGTACGTGGTCACCGAGCATTCCGAGGAGTACCTCGCTCAGAGCGAGCGTCGCCTCGTGCGCACGCCGGGCATGCTCCCGGTCGTGCTGAGACCGCTTGCGCGCAGGGCGTCCCGCACGATCGCCGTGAGCCGCTACCTCGGCGACCGGCTCGTCGAGCTCCGGCTGGCGCACGACCCCGTCATCATCCCGAATGTAGTCCCGGTGAGTGAGCCGGCACCGCTTGCGGCTACCGCTCCGCACGTCATCGCGCACGTCTCGGTCATGGGGCCGGCGAAGAATCTGCCCGGGCTCATGCACGCGATCGATTCGTTGCGCGTGCGTCGACGCGACTTCGTACTGCGGCTCGCCGGTGACGGCGAGCGCCGCGCCGAAGCAGAGTCGCTCGCCTCCGCGCTCGGTCTGGGCGCCTTCGTCGAGTTCATCGGTCCGCGCACGCCCGACGAGGTGCGCACGCTACTCGCCGAGTCGGCATTCTCCGTCATCAGCAGCACGCACGAGACCTTCTCGGTCGTTGCCGCCGAGGCGCTCATGTGCGGTCGGCCGGTACTCTCCACGCGTTGCGGTGGGCCTGAGGAGTTCATCACGCCCAAGGTGGGTCACCTCGTTGAGAACGACAACGTCGCGGCTCTGGCAGACGGTCTTGATTGGATGCTCGATCACCACGGCGACTTCGACCCGGCGACGCTTCACGAGTATGCTCGGAAGCGATTCGCGCCCGACGTGGTCGCGGCCGCCGTACTCGACGTCTACCGGAGCGTGCTCGATGCCTGACGTGCCTCTTTTCTCGGTCACCATACCGGCGTACAACGCCGAGGCCACGCTTGCCGAGACGGTCGCGTCCGTGACGGCGCAGACGTACCTGGACTGGGAGCTTGTGATCGTCGACGACGGCTCCACCGACGGTACCCGTGAGCTGGCCGAGCGGCTGGCTGCGACCGACCGGCGCATCCGCGTGGTGTCACAGGAGAATCGTGGCTCGGGTGGCGCGTACAACACCGCCGTCCGCAATGCACAAGCGGACCTGCTGGTGATGCTCTCGGCAGATGACCTGCTGCTGCCCGGACACCTTGCAGCGCTCGATGCGTTCATCGCGCAGAATCCGGACGCCGCCATCTTCACGGTGGGCGGATGGTACGAGTACGAAGACGGCTTCCGCGAACTCCAGCATCTCCACGAGGCGTGGGCATCGCCGGAAGGCGCCTCGATGGCCGATCTTCTCTCGGCATGCTTCTTCGGCATCGGCGCCGTATATCGCCGGGAGGTCTTCGACGCCGTCGGCGGGTTCCGCGAAGACATCTATGCCGAGGACTACCTCTTCTGGCTGCTGGCGTTGGCGCATGGCTACCGGCATCGCTACCTGGACGTGCCGCTTGCGGTGCACCGCCGCAGCGCTGAGCAGAAGTCGGCTGATGCGCTTCGGATGCGGCAGGTCGATGCGAGGGCGGTGGCGGAGGTCGTCGCGAGTGGGCTGCTCGGCGAGCGTGACCGTGCGGTCGCAGAGCGCGTCATGCGCGGACTGCGACGCAACATCGCGATCAGGCGTGCGGTCGGCGCGATCCTGGGCCAGCGTCTCGCCACGCGGGTGCTTGGCCGGGTCGGCGCGATCCGGCGGGGGAGTGCGCGATGAGCGCACCGTACATCCTGTTCGTCGACGACTACCCGCACGTGAACATCGGCGGTGGCGAGCAACATCTGCTCCGCGTGGCACGTGCGTGCCTCGAGTGGGGCTACCGTGTGGGCGTCGTCTGCGTGCAGGGCTCGGGTCTCGATGCCGAGGTCCGCTCGGCGCAGATCGAATCGCTGCCGATGCCCGAGTACCGCGGTCCTGGCGTGGGGAGGGCGCTTGCGGCTCTGTTCACCGCCGAGAAGCCCGATATCGTGCACGTCCACGGCTTCTACGCGATGACGGCTGCGTGTCCCGCCGCACGAAGGGCGGGAGTACCGCATATCCTCACCACGGTGCACGCCATGCCGCTTGCAGCGAAGGATCTCCGACCTGGCGTGATCGGCCGCGCCGAGGCGGCGCTTCGCTCGTGGCTCTACCGTCGGACGGCGGGCAGCGTCGATCGATTCGTGTGCGTGGTGGATGCGGCGCGACGGGAGTTGCTCGGCATGGGTATCGCAGCCGAGAAGCTCCTCACCATCGCGAACGGCATACCCGATCCACGGGCTGGTCGGGTCCAGCGAGAGGCGCGCGCGAGCGGTCCGCTCGTGATCGGATCGGTCGGGCGTCTTGAGCGCGCGAAGGCGTACGGCGACTTCATCGACGCCGCCGCGCTCGTTCTTGCGGCCGATGTCGACGCGAGATTCCGGCTGGTTGGGGATGGCAGCGAGCGCGACGCGCTCACGGTGCGGGCATCGCGTCTCGGGTTAGACGAACGTTTCGAGTTCATGGGCTGGTCCGACGACGCACTCGGCGAGATTGCTGCTATGGACGTCTACGTCGTCACATCCGTGACCGAGACGACGAACCTCTCGTTTCTGGAGGCGATGGCGCTCGGGATACCGGTTGTCGCCACTGCTGTCGGCGGGATCCCCGATATCGTCGCCGATGGCGGAAGCGGAGTGCTCGTGTCGCCACACCGCCCCGACGAACTGGCCCGGGCGATCGCCGATCTCGCCGGTGATGCGGCGCTTCGCGACATCATGGGCGCGGCCGGGCGCGAGCGCTTTGAATCCGGTTTCGTGCTCGACCATATGCTGTCGGAGCACCGCGCGCTCTACGAAGCGCTGCTCGGTCCGACGGGCTAGGCCAAGAGCTGGCTTTCGAAGAGCCGATGGTAGGCGCCCTCCTGGGCGATGAGTTCCTCGTGCGTGCCGCGCTCGATGATGCGGCCGTCGTCGATGACCAGAAGCTGATCGGCCTGGATCACCGTCGCCAGGCGGTGCGCCACCGTGATGATCGTCTTGTGCCCGTGCAGTTTAGCGAGTGCTTCTTGGATGTAGGTCTCCGACTCCGAATCGAGCGCACTCGTCGGCTCATCCAGGATGAGGATCGATGTGTCCTCGAGCAGCACGCGCGCGAGCGCGATGCGCTGGCGCTCGCCGCCCGAGAACCGCACTCCACGGTCGCCAAGCATCGTGCCGAGTCCTTTCGGCAGATCCAGGACGAAGGTCGCGTACGTCCGCTCGAGCGCGTCCACGATCTGTTCATCAGTGGGCTCGTAGCCAAGTCCGTAGACCAGGTTCTCTCGGACGCTCTCGTTGAAGAGCATCGCGTCCTGGGTAAGGTAGCCGACACCTTTGCGGAGCGTGCCCACGTCGAACTGGCGGATGTCGGTGCCGTCGAACGTGATGCTTCCTCCGGTTGTATCGCGAAGGCGCGGAATCAGCTCCACAAGCGTGGACTTGCCGCCGCCAGAACGGCCAACGAGCGCCGTGAGCGATCCGGCCGGAATCTCCACCGAGACACCCCGGAGAACCGACGTCGCCGCGTCGAGCACCTTGCCGTCGACACCGCGTGACTGGGGGTAGTCGAACGACACATCATCGAAGACGAGTCGCTCCTTCAGGCCCGTGAACGCCACGGGGCCCCGACGGATGGTGTTCGCCTTGGCCGCTTCTTCCGTGGTCTGGCGGACGAGGAGGAGTCCCGACATCTTGGTCGAGATCATCTGGCGCCCGGTGTTGAACTCCTTCACCTTCGCGTTCAGACGGTTGAGAACGAACAGCAACAGGCCCAACTGTGCGAGGGTCATGCCCAAATGCGCGATGCCGATGTAGAGCGTCACGAACACCGACAGCATGAGCAGTGGGTCTGCGTACACCTCGACGTTCGCCCCGAGACGAGCCTGCTTCACGCGTATCTCGCGCATCGTCTCGGAGTACTCCTCGATGCGGCGGGATTCGAGGGTCTTCTGATCGCGCATCTTGACGAGGCGCATCAGGCTGAACCGCTCCACGATCTTGGACATCATGGTCTGATTCACGTCGGCTGCTTCGACGCCGAAGTCGCGAATCCGTGTGATGCTGCGCTTCACCACGATCGCGACAAGCGCTGCGAACACGACGGTCACCGCCGTGAGCGGCACGGAGATCGCGATCATGATCGCCACATACAGCGCCATCAGCAGTGTGACCGACAGCTGCTTCACGACCCACAGGACGGCTTCGCCAGCGGCCTCGGTCTGTGTGACAGCGATACCGACGAGGTGGCCGACTGGCTGCTGGTCGAAGAAGGCCGGGTCGGCGTCGAGAACGGCGTCGAGCGTGCGCACGCGCATGCGCACGCCGATGCGATTAGCCACGATGGCCGAGTACCACGCGTTGAAGTAGTACACGACCTGCCGCATGAGGATGGGCACGAACGCCAGCAACAGCAGCACGATAAGCGTGACCGGCAGGTTGAGTGCATGCAGGAATGCCGCGACGCTCGACCAGATGATGCCGGAACCGTTGGTGATGGCGCTCTCGCCGCTCTCGGCGTACTGCAGGATCGGGAGCAGCATCGACAGGCCCACGCCCTCGAAGATCGCGAAGATGGCGGCCAGGCCGACAAGGCCCACGATCTCCGACTTGCGAACGCGCACCATGGCGAACATGCGCCGAATGGCGTTGATCTTCAGGTACTCGTTGATGAGGTCGACCAGTTTGGCCAGCACGGCGGCATCCTATTCGGTCGCGAATCAGCCGAGCACAGTATACTCGACAGCGTGTGCGCGACCGCGGTCGGGGTATGCATGAGGTGCACCCGTTACCAGGAAGGCACCGGCACGGTGAGATCATTCCAGGACACAGCGTTCCTCTTCGTCAGCAGCCGATCCGCTGACACGCTCGGTCGCGTCGAGCGCCGGTGGCTGCGGGTCATGGCGGCGCTTCTGGAGCGCGGGGCGACGGTGTTTCTCATTTGCACGCCCAAAGCGGCGCTCGAAGAGCCAGCGCACAAGCTCGGTGTGACCATCGCGCCGTACAAACTCGACAGGTTCAATCTCATCCGCACGCGCTCACGGATGCGCAAGTACCTGAAGCGGTACCGGCCGGCGTTGGCGCATTCCACAGGATACGAGGCCGACGTCTTGCTGCGCTGGGCCGCGAAGAACCTCCCGGTCCGCGTGGTGAGCTCAGCGATCTGCGGCTCGTGGCCGCCTCGCGGCATGGGTGCCTTCGGCAGCTGGGTGCGTCGTCGGCTGGAGCGCGACTCGCTTCGTCGTGTCGACGCGTTCTTCGCCGACTGCGCGGATCTCGTCGAGCGGGTGGTGGCTTTCGGACTGCCCCGCGACCGCGTCGTGCTCGATCCTCCCGGCGTCTCGCTTTCGCGTGTCGCGCGTGAGGCTGTACTGCCGTTCTCGGCGCCGACTGGTGCGCCGCTCGTAGGGTATGCGGGCGCACTCGAGCACAGCCGGGGCCTGCTGGTGCTGGCCGCCGCCGTTCCGGCGCTGCGCGCCATCTACCCGGACATCCGCGTGATCGTGGCGGGCGAGGGCCCGGCGCGTGCGAGGCTTCTGCCTGCAGCCGCCGACGGGCGCATCGAGCTGCTCGGTCGCGTTGAGAGTGCTCCCGCGGTGCTTGCCGCGCTCGACGTGTGCGTCTTCCCCGTGGCCGAGGAAGGCACGCCGACCTCGCTTCTGGAAGCCGCCGCGCTCGGCAAGCCGATCGTCGCCTCGGCGGTGCACGGTGTGGCCGACCTGTTCGAAGACGGCACCGAGATCGCGCTTGTGCCGCCCGGCGAAGCGTCAGTGCTTGCCGAGGCGATCCTCGGCGTGCTTGCGGATCCCGCCAAGGCTGCCGCGATGGGGGAGCGTGCCCGACTGCGACTTGTGGATCAGTACTCGTCCACGGCGGCAGTGGAACGGCATCTGAGTGTTTACCGCAGGCTCATCGCTACGCTACGGTAGTCGCGGTGCGGCCCGAGGGGCCCGACAAGCTGCAAAGGGGAGATCATGGGGAAGAAGGGCGCCGTCGTTCTCGCGATCCTAGTCGTGGTGGTGCTCGTACTTGGCGTTGGTGGCTACTTCGGCTACCGATGGGTCGTGTCAAAGCGCGCTATCCAGGCTGTCGAGACTGCGGCTGCGTTTGAGGTGGGCCTGCTCGAGGGCAGCGCGGGGACCATCGAGGACGTGCTTCCACCCGAGTTCGCCGATGCGATCAGCGAAGAGGATCTCGACGCGCTCGCGGCCGCATGGTCGGGTGGTGGATGGGAAGTCAACGATGAGTCGTGGGATGGCGACGCGTTCGTGGTCGTGTTCGGCACTGCCGAGCAATCAGACACCGAACTCGAAGTGACGTTCACCCTGTCTGACGGCGCGTCGCTCGGTGAGGCAACCGTAGAGGCCGAGTACGTGATGAGCACTGCTGAGGATCAGACGCCCGAGGCGTCGGAGATGGATCTGGTCTGGCAGGATGGGGCGTGGCGGATCGCGCGCTACGATTTTGAAGGCGGAACCGAGATCTCGTACACGTTCTTCCGCGACGGCAGAGATGCCGACGATCTCGCCGAGGCGCTGCATGATGACCTCGCAGCGACAGCTGAGCCGACGGACGACGGTGACTCCGATGCCACCCGGATCGTCGCCGGCTTCTACGACGCCGTCATCGCGGGCGACTACGCCAAGGCGTTCGCCGTGCTGCCCAAGGAGAATCAAGACGGATGGGGCGATGCGGCGACCTTCGGCGAGACGATCGCCGAGTACGGTATCGAAGGCTACCTATTCTCGGACGTACGCCTGGACTCCAACAACGACGCCATGGTCATCATAGCCACGGCGTCAACCGTGGGCGGCGATTTCTCGTGGGAGTGGCGTCTCGAGGATCATGGCGGGAAGTGGACGGCGGTCGGATACTCCATCGTGAGCGGCGATTCCGGCTCAGGGACAACACCTGAACTCCTGCCGGAGGAGCTTGAGCAAGGCGAGCTACCCGCAGGGCACCCCGATCTGGGCGACAGCAGCGACTAGCGCGCCCAGTCGTCCTCGTAGCGCACGATATCGTCTTCGCCGAGGTAGTCACCGACGGCGACCTCAACGATGCGCAGCGAGTCGCTTCCGGCGTTCTCCAGACGGTGCACGGCGCCGAGCGGGATGTACTTCGACTCGTTCGCGCTCACGTCGAATACCGCGTCGTCGATCGTCACTCGTGCGCAACCCTCGACGACGATCCAGTGCTCGCTGCGGTGCGAGTGACTTTGGAGCGAGAGTCGGTGCCCGGGCAAGACGTCGATCGTCTTGACCTGGAAACCCTCGCCCTTCACGAGCATGGTCCAGGAGCCCCAGGGTCGCAGCGACGAACGGGACTCCACGATCTCACGCGCGCCGAGCACGCGAAGCGCGTCGACGATAAGGCGAACATCCTGTGCGCGGTCTTTCGACGCGACGAGCGTAGCGTCGGCCGTGTCGACGACGATCGTGTCCTTGAGCCCCAGCGTCGCCACCAGCCGATCTGCCGAGTAGACGATGGTGTCGCGCGAGTCAACATCGACGACGTTGCCGGAGAACGTGTTGCCGCAGGCGTCGGGTTCGGCGACCGCCTGGAGCGCCAGGAGCGAACCGACGTCGGACCACTCCAGGTCCGCCGGTACGACCGCGACCCGGTCGGAGACCTCAAGAGCCGCCTTGTCGAACGGCACCGACGGCAGGGCCGCGAACGTCGCGCGGTTCTCATCGCTCGTCCACGTCTGCGGATTCGCCGAGGCGACCTCGCGGGCCGCTGCTGCGATGGTGGCCGAGTCGACGGATTCTGGCGTGACGCCGGCGTGGCCGGCTCTGTCGAGTTCCCGCAGCACTGTGTCTGCGCGTGCGACGAGCATCCCGGAGTTCCAGAGGTACTCGCCGGTCTCGAGGAACACCTCGGCGGTCTGGCGATCGGGCTTCTCGACGAACGCGACGACTTCGTGCCCGATGACGCTGTCCTCGGCGTGTTCGGGCAGTGCGGTACCCATGCGGATGTAGCCGTAGCCGGTCTCCGGGTACGTCGGCGTGAGCCCAAGCGTGACGAGGCGACCGTCGGCGGCGAGCCCCGCGGCGACGCGCATGGTGCGCGCCCAGCGTTCGCCATCCTCGAGCAGGTGATCCGAGGGCAGCACCACCATGAGCGCGTCCGGGTCGGTGCGCAGCAGATACGCCGCGGCGAGGGCGATCGCAGCGGCGGTGTTGCGCGGCGTCGGCTCGGCAAGGTAGTCGATTCCGATGTTCTCGATACCGTGTTGCGATTTGAGATGGTTTCGCAGCTCATCCAGCAGATGCTCGTTCGTGAGGACGTGGATGCCGTTGTCGACTGTCATCTCCGAGACGCGAAGCACGGCCTGTGTGATAAGGCTGACGCCGCCGAAGATGCTCACGAACTGCTTGGGCGCCAGCTCGCGCGAGAGCGGCCAGAAACGGGTGCCGCTGCCGCCCGCGAGGACGACTGCGTGCAGGTGGGGGATTCGCTGTGTGGTAGGCATGCGGACAGTATAGCGTTTGATGAAACGGGGGTGTGCTCTTCACTGCCGGTCTCCGCCAGTACCGTCCAGCACCATCTTGCGGCACAATAGAGCACGTCAAGCCGCATCCAGCGGGGCGTAAGCGGCCTCGCGCATTTCGAGGGAGAGCGTCCCATGGCCCCCACGAGCACGATCCACTTCGGCACGGACGGCTGGCGAGCCGTCATCGCTGATGACTTCACGTACGAGAACCTGCGCCGAGTCGCCGACGCCGCCGGCAGGGTCTTCTCGCAAGATCACCCGGGCGGACTCGTGCTGGTCGGCTTTGACACTCGATTCGAGGCCGGCAGCTTCGCAGCGGCCGCTGCGGAAGTCCTCGCAAGCCACGGTCTCCGCGTCAAGCTCTCTGATCGCTACCTGCCCACGCCCGCCCTGTGCTGGGCGGTCGCGCACGACGACGACGCCATCGGCGGTGTGATGCTAACAGCAAGCCACAACCCCGCGCCGTATCTCGGCTTCAAGCTTCGCATGGAAGATGGCGGCGCGAGTCCGGTCGCATTCACGCAGCGTGTCGAGGCGGCACTGCTCGACGCTGCGCCGGATGATCGCGGCACCTTCGAGACCGTCGACCTCGTCGGCCCGTATCTGACGGCGCTCAAGGCGTTCGTCAACGCCGATGCCATTGCCGCATCTGGCCTGCATGTCGTCGTCGATCCGCTCTACGGCGCGGGCCAATCGTACCTGGCCGAGACGCTCCGCTCGCTCGGCGTCACTGTCACCGAGATCCACCACGAGCTCAACCCGGGCTTCGGCGGCCTGCACCCCGAGCCGATTCCGCCGCACATCGATGAGGCGCGCGATCTTGTCCGCACGCAGGGTCTCGATGCCGCGTTCATAACCGACGGCGACGCGGACCGCATCGGCGCGGCCGACCGCACCGGCGCGTTCGTGAACCCGCACCGCATCATCGCGCTTGTCACACGCCATCTCGTCGAGGACCGCGGCATGACGGGCCGCATCGTCAAGACGCTCTCCACGAGCGTGCTCGTCGATCGCCTCGCCGCACATCTCGGCCTGGAGGTCGTCACCACGCCCGTCGGCTTCAAGTGGATCTACGAGGAGATGGTGAAGGGCGGCGTGCTTCTCGGTGGGGAAGAATCGGGCGGCATCGGCATTCCTGCGCACGTTCGCGAGCGCGACGGTCTGCTCATGGCGCTTCTGCTGGCCGAGATGATGGGACAGCGCGGCCAGGGCCTCGCCGAGCTCGTCGACGACCTCATCGCCGTCACCGGTCCCATGGAGTACGGCCGCATCGACCTCAGGCTCGACACTGCCACGGTCGCGCGGTTCGTCGCGAGCATCCCTGCGCTTGCGCCCGCTTCACTCGCCGGACTCGAGGTCCGCGAGGTCATCCGCGCCGACGGCATCAAGTTCCTGCTCCCTGATGACGCGTGGCTCCTCATGCGCACCTCGGGCACAGAACCGCTTGTTCGAATCTACGCCGAGGCATCGTCTGCCGGTGTGGTCGACGATTTGCTTGCTGAAGGCAAGACACTGGCGACGGGCGTCTGATCACGTGACGACCCCGGAGGCGGCCGCTCGCATGCGCGTGACCATGGTCAACAAGTACTATCCTCCGCATCTCGGTGGCATCGAGTATCACGTTCGCGACCTCGCGAACGCGCTCGTAGCGCGCGGCCACGGCGTGCGCGCGATCGTCGCCAACGAGGGCCCGCAGACGCTCACGGAGCTCGTGGAAGGCGTTGACGTCACACGTATCGGTCGCACGTTCGCGATCTCCTCGGCGCCGGTGGCATTCGGCATGGCGCGCGCCCTGCGTGCCGAGGCGACCCGCCAAGATCCCGCCGACGTCCTGCACCTGCACTCGCCGTATCCGTGGGGCGAGCTCGAGTGGCTGCGCGCGCGCCCCGGCGTCCCCACCGTGCTCACGTACCACAGCGACATCGTGCGCCAGCGCCTCATGCTCAAGGGGTACGCACCGTTCCTGCACCGCGTGCTCGACCGCGTCGACCTTATCATCGCCACGAGCCCCGACATGGTCGTGCATAGCGAGTTCCTGGCGCCGCGGGCCACGAAGTGCCGCGTGGTGCCGTTCGGCATTGACGTCGACGCGTTCGCGTCAACGCCTGCTGTCGAGGCGCGCGCTGCGCAGATCCGCTCGGCCCACCAACGACCGATCGTGCTGTTCGTCGGACGTCTCGTCTACTACAAAGGTGCCGAGGTGCTCGTCCGCGCGATGGCCGACGTCGACGCCGACCTCGTGATGATGGGCTCGGGTCCGCTTGAGGCCGGCCTGGTCGCACTCGCCATCGAACTCGGCATCGTCGATCGGCTCACCATCGTCCCGCCGAGCCCCATCGATGAGCTCATCGCCTACTATCATGCGGCTGACGTCTTCTGCCTGCCGAGCATCGCTCGCTCCGAGGCGTTCGGATTGGTGCAGCTTGAGGCGCATGCGTCGGGCACGCCGGTCGTCTCCACGACGCTCACCACGGGGGTGCCGTACGTGAACGCCGACGGCGTCACCGGACTTACCGTGCCGCCCGGCGATGCGACTGCGCTCGCGGGCGCACTCAGGACGCTCGTCGAGGATGCACCGCTGCGGGAACGTCTCGGCGCCCAGGCGCTCGAACGTGCGCGTGCCGAGTTCAACATCGGTCGCATGGTCGATGACACGCTCGCCGTCTATGCCGAGGCAAGGGGAGTCGCCTGATGTCGAGAGGCCGGTTCATCACGTTGTCGCTCGTGCTCGACGCGCTCTTCGTGAACGCATGCTTCGTAGGCGCGTTCTTCCTGTGGTTCCGGGGGCAGCTTCCCGAGTTCAACTACAACGCGTACGCCGGCCTCTGGCCCCTCATCACGGTCTTCTACCTGGTGATGGGGTACATCTACGGTCTCTACGAACCTGAGCGCACAGAGGGCACGTGGGCGCTCTCCCGTGCGGTCTTCAGCGCGGCGACCCTCGGCATCGTGCTCACGTCGGCCGCGGCATTCTTCCTCGGCCCGCGCTTCTTCTCCTTCAGCCGCGCCGTCATCGTCATCGCCTGGGCGCTGCAGCTTGTCACGCTCATCGGCTGGCGGCAGGCGATCCTGCGCATCACGCCGATCCGCTGGCCGAACCAGCATGTGCTCATCGTGGGCACGGGGGATCTTGCAGTGGAGTTGGCCGCCGAGTTCTCGCGCCGCTCGGACTGGGGCTACCGTGTCGTCGGGTTCCTGCGCCGCGACGGCGACCGGCAATTGCCCGACGACATCGCCGCCAAGCACCCGGTTCTCGGCGGCGTAGCCGATGCCGCGCGCATCGTCGCCGCCGAGCATGTCGACCGCGTCATCATCGCGTCGCCGGTCGCGCTTCGCGAGGTCGTTGAGGACCTTGCGCTCTCCGATGAGGCCGAGGTTCGCGTTGAAGTGATCCCCGACCTCTACGAGATCTTCATCGGGACCGTCGACAGCACCGTAAGCGACATCCCGCTCATGCAGCTCACGCACACGGCCATTCCCGGCTGGTTCGTTGCATTCAAGCGTGCGATGGACCTGCTGTTCGCCATCGTTGCCCTCATCGTGCTCTCCCCGGTCTTCGTGCTGGTCGCCCTCGCGATCCTGCTCACGATGGGCTGGCCCGTGTTCTTCACGCAGGCGCGTGTGGGGAAGAGTCTGCGCGAGTTCGACGTCATCAAGTTCCGTACGATGGTTCGCGACGCCGAGGCCACGTCGGGCCCTGTTCTTGCCGAGGAGGACGACGCCCGCATCACGCGTCTCGGCGGGTTCCTGCGGCGCTACCGGCTCGACGAGATTCCGCAGCTCATCAACATCGTGCGGGGCGATATGAGCTTCGTGGGGCCGCGGCCGGAGCGACGGTTCTTCGTCGAGCAGTATCTCGCCAGTATTCCCGGCTATCGTGAGCGTTTTCGCGTGAAGCCGGGCGTCTCGGGGCTCGCACAAGTGAGCGGCACGTATGCCACGACTCCGGAACGTAAGCTGAAATACGACCTCATCTACCTGTATCATCAGAACCTGCTCATGGACGTACAAATCCTCGTCGAAACGGTCAGGGTCGTCTTGACCGGGCGGGGATCTCGATAGGAGGACGCGTGGCCAAGAAGAAGAAGATGCCGCAGCCTGTCGCCAAACAGGCCGCAGCGGTCAGGGCGCCCATGAGCGGCACCGATGCGATTGTCTGGGTGTGTCTGCACCTGCTGGTCATCCTTGTGCCGATCGCGATGTCGAACACGAGTATCTGGGGTGGGCAGGGTCTGCCGCTCACCTACGACCAGTTCGATATCGTGAAGGTCTTCCTGCAGCGCGGCATCATGCTCGTTGCGGTGGGCGCGTGGGCATGGGGCCTTCTTATGAAGGGCGGCCGAGTCAGGTTCACCAAAGTCGAGTGGCTCGTCCTGGCGTTTCTCGGCTGGGTTGTCCTCACGTCTGCGCTCTCCATCCATCCGGCGACGGCCATCTTCGGCAAGTACCGCCGCTTCGAGGGTCTCATCTCGTTCGTGAACTACGCGGTCGTCTTCTTCCTGGCGCTGCAGATCGTTGACCGTCCGTCCAGGATTCGCTCGCTGGCCCGCTCGCTCGTCATCGGCGGCGTCCTGGTGTCGTTCTACGGCGTACTGCAGTTCATGGGTGCCGATCCCGCCAAGTGGGGCGCGCTGCCCTTCGAGACCAATCGTGCCTTCTCGACGTTCGGCAACCCGGACCTACTGGGCGGGTATCTGATCTTCCCGCTCGCGATCTCGCTCGGACTTGCGCTTTCCGAAGAGAAAGTCTGGGCGCGCGTCACGTACTGGTGCTCCTTCCTCCTGGTCGCATTCTGCTGGCTGGTCGCTTTCGTGCGCGGCGCATGGATCGGCGGCGCGTTCGCCCTAGCACTGCTCGTGTTCGCAGTCATCTGGGCGAAGTCGAAGTTGACCACGGTCGACTGGAGCTTTGGCGGTGCGATCGCCGCGATCTTCGGCATCGTCACGGTCAAGAGCCTCGCATCGCCCTCCGAGGTCACCAACGTGTTGGCGCGCCTCACGTCCATCTTTGATTTCAAGGCGGGCAGCGCGCTCACGCGCTTCCAGATCTGGGAAGCCGCATGGGGCGCCATAAAGGCGCGACCGATTACCGGCTGGGGTGCGGACACCTTCCGCCTGCTCTTCCCCCGGTTCAAGCCGCTCGCGTACACCCAGACCGCCGGGTACCTCTCGGTCGCAGACAACGTGCACAACTACCCGCTGCAGCTGGCAACAGCCCTCGGTATTCCTGGACTGCTCATGCTCTATGGCCTGTTCATCTGGGGTCTTGTCGTCTCAGCGCCTCAGGCGTTCGCCCGGGGCAAAGGCATGGAACGGCTCATGCTTGCCGCGTTCTGGGCTGCCGCCGCCGGATACCTGGTGCACTTGTTCTTCGGTCTCTCGGTGACCGGCTCGACCATGTTCCTGTGGCTGTCCGTCGGCGTTCTGCTGTCGCCCGGTGCTTCCGTGAAGGAGGTCAAGGCTCCGGCATGGGGTCTGTACGCTGCGGTCGTCGTAGTCACGCTGTGCGCGATTCTGTCGTTCGCGAACGTCCGGTATATCGTTGCGGACAGCTTCTACCTCAAGGCTCGTGTCGTGGATTCGGGTGTACAGCGTGTCGCCGATATCGAGAAGGCCATCAGCTACAACCCGTACAACGATATGTATCGCTCGGAACTCGGTCTGGCATGGCAGGACTTGTTCATCTCGTCCACAAGTGGGGGAGCGCTCACGGATCCGACCAAGCGCCAGGAGGCGCTCAGCTACTTCGATGCCGCCGAGGAGGCGCTCATCAAAGCGATCGACTTCGTTCCCACCGAGTACGACAACTACGTCTTCCTCGCCAATCTCTACAATCAGGGCGGCTACTACATCGATGTCAAGTACGTTGAAGATGCCGTCCGAATCGCCAAGAAGGGTGTGGAGGTCGAACCGTTCGGTCCAGCGATCCGCGTCCAGTTGGCGTTCGCCTATACGAATCTCGGGCAATACGAAGATGCCATCGAGGCCGCTCGGACTGCTGCCGACATGGATCCGAACTACCTCGAAGCATGGGCCGCGCTTGGCGATGCCTCCCGCTTGTCAGGCAAGTTCCCGGAGGCCAAGGCGGCGTATGAACATGCGCTCAGCATACAACCTGGTCGGACGGACCTGGCGCAGTCGCTCTCTGCCGTTGAGGCAAGCATGACGTCAACCGGTACCGCGACTGGAACCGCGCAGTAGGTAAGGACACACACTCATGGATCGACAGAACCTGATACCCGGCACGACCATCCAGCGACTGCCCGCGTATCTGAGATGCCTTCTGCAGGCCCAGGCGCGTCAGATGCCGCTCGTGAACTCGGGTTCTATCGCTGAGATGTGCGGCACGAATGCCGCCCAGGTGCGCAAGGATTTCTCGTATCTTGGCGAGCTTGGCACGCGCGGCATCGGCTATGACGTCTCGGAGCTTATCGGCCACATCTCTCGCGTGCTCGGTATCTCCGAGCGTCGGCGGGCGGCAATCGTGGGCTTCGGCAAACTGGGTGGTGCCCTGCTCGGCTACAGCGGTTTCGGCGAGCGCGGTTTCGAGATAGTCGCGGTCTTCGACAACGACCCGGCAAAGGTGGGAACGCCGGCTGGCGGACTCACCGTCCAGAGCATGGCCGATGTGGAGCCCGTGCTGCGTGAGCAGGGCGTGGAGATCGTGATCATCGCGACGCCGGCGGCCGCCACGCAGACGGCTGCAGACAAGGTTGTCGCCGCCGGTATCAAAGCTATACTGAACCTCGCCCCGGTTCTCCTGAATGTTCCTGATGATGTGTCGGTACGGCAGGTGTGTCTTTCCACCGATCTGCAGATACTCTCCTTCCACCTAGCACAAGGCGGCATGAGCGAGTCATGACAAGACAAACGAGCAAGGCAGACGACGAGATCGTCTCAACCGAGGTTCCTGACACGACGCCGACTGAGGAGCCGACGGGAGCCTCGGAACACTCCGGCGAGGCGCTTCGCGAAGAAGACCTGGTCCCCGGATGGCTAGCGCTCCTGGTTTTGGTGCTCTTGCTTGCGGTGACCGCGCTGGGCGGGTTTGTGCTGCGTGGCGCCCTCATGAAGGACACGACGATTACACGGTCCGGCTACGCCGTCTCGGAGTTGGAGGCGAAGGTCAAGGCCGACCCCGAGGATATCGAGAGCATCTTGAGTCTCGGGTACGCGTACCAGCAAGACGGTCAGTTCCAAAACGCGCTTGATGAGTACGACAAGGTGTTGGAGCGCGATCCTCAGAATCTCGCGGCGCTCTACAACAAAGGCGCAGTCCTGACTGAGCTTGGCGAGACCAAGAAGGCCGAGCAGGTGTATTGGGACACGCTCAAGATCGCCCCCGACCACGCGCTTGCAGCCAAGGCGCTTGGCGATATGTACATCGCACAGAAGCACTACAAGTCAGCTCTCGTTGCTGTCGATCCGGTGCTAGAGACACGACCCGATCTCGCGGATCTGCAGTACATCTCCGGCTTCGCGAACGAGCAGCTCGGTAACACCGACAAAGCAATCGAGCGCTACAAAGCAGCAGCGAAGTTCGACCTTGTCGAAGCCCGCGACGCTCTGCGGCGCCTCGGCGTGGAGGAGTAGGAATGGCCCGCATCTTCGCGCCTCTCAAGCGCGGTATCCGCATCACGCCGCGCCAGTGGTTCATGGTCCTCGCGGTCGTGCTGATCCTGCTTCTGATCGGCCTGATCGTGTACCTGCTACTTTTTCTCGGGCGCCCGGATCAGCTCACCGATCGGCCAGAGAAGGCGGGCATCCAGCCGGTCTGGTCCGTTGATGGCCCCGGTAAGGGCGACAACCCGCTCTTTAACCGGCCGATGGGAGTGGCTGTTGGCAAGGGTGGCCGCGTCTATGTGACCGACACCGAGAACAACCGGGTGTGTGTGTTTGACTCTTCAGGACGATTCCTCTTCGAATTCGGGTCGTTCGGCGTCGCAAAACCGCTGGCTGGTGCGAAGAACACGTATCAGCCCGGGAGTCTTAACTACCCGGTCGGTATCGACACCGACGAAGATGGCAACGTCTATGTTGCGAGCTTCCGCAACGACTCGGTCGAGGTGTTCGATGCGGACGGTAAGCCGCTACGGCGGTTCCCGGACCCTGCGAAGGTGGTCGGAAAGGGATCCTCCGGCCAGGACGGCACCGGCATCGCGGTTACCGACGTGGCCGTACATGACGGACTCGTGTACGCCACCGACGCCTATCAGGTGATCGTCTTCGAAGCGGATGGAACGTTCGTCCGGCAGTTCGGGAAGCCGGGCATAGAGGCCGGCGACCTCGATCATCCGAACGGCGTGGCGGTCGGGAAGGACGGGACAGTGTATGTCTCGGACTCGAACCATGCTCGCGTGACTGCGTTCACCCCCGAAGGAAAGCCCATCTGGAACTTCGGCACGCCGCCCAAGGGCATCGACGACAAGACCGAGCGCGACATCGAGTTGCCTCGCGGCCTGACGGTCCTCGATGACGGTTCCGTGCTGGTGACCGACGCGTTCGGGTTCTCGCTTGTACGGATCTCGGCTGAGGGCAAGCTCGTCGCGCGGTACGGCGAACGCGGCGTCGATCCCGGTCAGCTCAACTTTGCAAACGATGCAGAGGTGCTGAGAGGGTTCGTCGCCATTGCCGACAAGGAGAACGGTCGGCTCCAGGTCGTGCGCCTTGTCGGACCCTAGGCGCACGCGACGCGGACTCTGGTAATCAATAATCGTTAATATGGTTCAACAGGCTGTGGCAGCGTGATAGACTCACCATTGGGCGACGATGGACACCGCAGGGGACGGTACCGCTCGTCGATTCCAATAGAGGAGGGCTCTTGAGCGGGTCCGAATTGCCGGATATCTCGCCAGAAGACATGAGCGGGCAGGCGCTCGACGGTTCATCGAACCGGCGGGGGCGTTTGCTTTTCGCTGCGGTCCTTCTCCTCCTCTTGCTGATGTGTACGATCACGACTGTCGTCGAGACGCTCGTCAGCCGATCTCCAGATCAGATCAAGAGCATCACGAGGAACATCGAGTGTCTGCAGTGCCACACCGAGCTGATTCCCGCGATGTCGAAATCCTCTGTGCACAACCCATTCGTGCTTGAGAGCTGCACGGCGTGTCACACGCCGCATGGCAAGATCGAGCAGAAGTCCATCATCACCGGGGCGAAGCAGACGTGGGAACGCACCAAGACGCTTGTTGAATGGCTCCCGCTCAAGCTGGTGCTCGACTTGTTCTACTCCGGTGAGAAGACGACCGGCACAGAGGGCGGTACTACGACCGTCACGGAGAGCAAGGTCAAGGGCGAGAAGTCCGAACTCGTGCTCCCTAACAACGAACTGTGCTGGATGTGTCACGGGAGTCTCGGCGCCATGAAGAACATGGCGTACACGCACGCTCCGTTCGAGACGGGACGCTGCACCAACTGTCACGACCCGCACGCATCGGATTTCCGGGTACTGCTCAAGCAAGACGAGCGAGACCTGTGCGTAACCTGCCATCCCATCGGCCCCGAGTTGGCGCGTGCCCAGGTGCATCCTCCTGTCGAGGGTCGCTTCTGCACGAACTGCCACAACCCGCACGCTTCGGAATACCGCGGCATTCTCGTGGACAATCAGAGAGACCTCTGTTTCACCTGCCATCCCAGCGTTGCGCCGTTGAGCCTCAAGGCGGTGCAACACAATCCGTTCCAATTCGACAACTGCACCGGATGCCACGAACCACATGGCTCGGATTACCTTCCGCTGCTGCGTAGCGCTCAGCCCGGCCTGTGCTACGACTGCCATCCGGACATCAGCCAGGACTTCTTGAAAGTGAGTCATCATCCGGTGGGCACCGTCCAGCTCAACTGCGGCGATTGTCACAACCCGCACGCCGCCGACTACCCGGGGCTGCTGACGGCCACGGGCAACGCGATGTGCTATCAGTGTCATCGAGTGCAGATCCAGGCATCGTACGATGCGTCCGCGCACAAGGAACTCACGTGCATCCGTTGTCACACGCCGCACGGGTCGAACTATGGTCCGCTGCTGATCCAGCGCAATCCGGAACTGTGCCTGAAGTGCCACAATCCCAAGTACTACGATGAGGAACAGGGCAACAACCACCCGATGCGCCAGTATCACCTCGATGTCGTGGCACAGAAGCCGTTGACCTGCACCACGACCTGTCACAACCCGCACGGAACCGATCAGAACTTCATGCTCCAGAACTATTCGTCGCCGTATGACGGGCAGTGTCTGCAGTGTCATCGCAAGGCTGGGTATCCGAGGGTCGGTATCGATTTCTGATGCGCCGTACGGCCCGCACGTCACCAAACGAGGAGTCACGAGACTAATGGCCAAGCTTTCCCTCGCCGGATTCAAAGACCCTGTCCGTCGTCCGCGCTACATGATTTGGACGGGTGTGGGCCTTCTGGCGCTCGCGGCCTTCATCGTTGTGGCGTTCTCCGCAACGTCGACCTACTGGTTCTGCGCCGAGGTGTGCCACAAGGTGCAGGACGACTCGATCGCCGCATACGACCGCTCCTCGCACAGCATGGTTTCCTGCATGTCGTGCCAC
>PHFB01000014.1 GCA_002841355.1 Actinobacteria bacterium HGW-Actinobacteria-1
CCGCAGTCGGTTGGTGCCGCGGTGAACCTGCCCGAGGGCTCGATCATCCTCGCGGCCGACGACTCGCCGGTGGCGCGCAGCGTGACGGTCGCGGGGAGGCCGTCGCCGTGCTCGGCGCGGGTCGCCTCGGCACGCGCGGCAGCGCGCGCAAGCGCACGAGCGATCCAAGCGCGGCGCTCCTCCACGATCGCGGGCACGTGGCGTTTCGCGAAGCGCTTGGGGATCGTGACGACGACCTCGGCGGTGCGCGTGACGGTGATGCGGACATGCTTCGCCCTGGGGCTTACACGGAGCGTGTAAGCGATGGGGGCGCCGGGAGCGTCATGCGGGTCCGGGGTCACGCGGGTCCTCTCGTGCGGTGTCGTCGCCCATGGTACCGGAAGCGCTCACTACTCCCGCAGGCGTACGTGTGAAGACGGTGCCTGCCACGGGCGTAGGCCCAAAACGCACCACCCGGGTGACGTGCCCTCGGCCGTGTCAGAGGACGCTGGTAGCGTGAGGCAACGCGATATCAGCAGGAGGCATCATGGACGCAGTGCACATCAGAACGCATGGACTTGAAGACGACGAATGCGCAGCCCGGGTGGAGATGTCGATCTGCCACCTGGACGGGGTGGCATCGGTCATCGCAGTGAAATCCCTCGACATCACGTCGGTGCTCTACTTCGAGGACAGGGTAGCCCCAGAGGATCTTCTCCGCGCCGTGCGCGACGCGGGATTCGACGCCGAGATCGTACGTCCCGAGGCGCTTGCCGTCGCAAGCTGACAATCGGTCGTCCGCGCGACGCCGCGTCGGGGCATAATCGGGCAAGGCCGACGAAAGGATCGAGATGTCCTACCTGGAGTGGAACCCGTCGCTGACAACGGGCGTGGAAATGATCGACGACCAGCACAAGATGCTTTTCAAGCTCATCAACGACCTTCACGACGCAGCAACCGCGGACGACGAGGATCCCGACATCGTCACCGACGCGATGTACACGCTCTCCGACTATGTCGCCGAGCACTTCGGTGACGAGGAGGCGCTCATGGCCGAACACGGGTATGCCGGTCTCCCCGCTCACCACGACATGCACCAACGCCTCACCGCGCAGACGCTCCACCTCATGACGCAGTTCGTGAACGGGGAGCCCGTCTCACTCGCAGAACTCGCCGAGTTCCTCGGCAACTGGCTCCAGGGACATATCGTCGAGCAGGATTGCCGGTTCGCGGCAACGCTCAACGGCTGACAGAACAGGTGTGACGGAGAGCACGCCCGCGGCTCAGGCGGGGCGCAGGCGCTGCCGATACTCCTAGAGACGGAATCGTTCCGAGCTTCGGGAGTTGACCTGCATGGCACGCCTTCGCGCGCGGCGTTTCTCGGCCCGTATCGCTTTGCTGCTCATCGTCGCGTTCACACTCGCGCTCGTGCCGCCGCCCGGCGTTGCCGTCGCGGCGCCCGCGGACTACTACTTCTGGTACGCGTACGCTGCGGACAAGGTGTACCCGACGACCACGCCAACAAGCGGCGCCCGGCTCGCCACGACCCGTCGCATCACGGGCATCTCGTTCAGCGCGGCACGCTCGGAATTCGAGGGGCGGCAGATCGCGATCCGTCCCACCTCGCAGGCGCTGCGCGACATCTGGCTTGAACCCTCCGACCTCACCTATCGCGACAGCGACGGCATCACGCACACGCTCGACTCCTCCAACGCGAGCACGTACAAGGTCCACTACGTGAACATCACCGCGCCTTCCACGGGTTTCACCCGCAAGGGGCTTGAGCCCGACGCGCTCCTCCCGATGACGCTCGCGAACGGCGAACGTCTCGGCTGGCGCCCCGGCACCACACCCGACCTCACGCGCCGCGGCGCGAACGCGAACACCACGCAGCCGTTCTACGTGCTCTACAAGGTGCCCGAGGAGACCGTCCCGGGCGTGTACACGGGCAGCATCCACGTGACCGCCACTGGCGCCGACGGCACCCCCGCGCCCGCCATCGACATCCCGATGACCATCACGGTCTATCCGTTCTCGGTGGCGCAGCGCACGCTCAAGACATCGTTCGCCATGAACCTCCAGTGGGCGGCGTACACGAACAGCGCTGCACACGGATGGCTCGGCATGAACGCAAACCCCGGACCGGCCGCCACACGCGTTGCCGAGCGGACCACGTATAAGGGCGACCAGATGGGTGGCTGGCTCAAGTACATGAGCGACCACCGCGTCTCGCCGCAAGCGATGCTCCCCGCGTGGGAGAGCGGCAGCGACTGGGCGCCGCCAGTCGACAACGGCGACATGGTCGCGCGCCATGCCGAGCTGACCGACTACCTCGGCACGGGAGCAGCGACAACGTACACGGGCACGAGGCTCGCGTTCGACACGATCAAACTGCCCGAGTACGGTGCGCCCTCGTACGTGACGGACCCGTTCGCGAACGCCACTAATACCTCGAAGGCCGCGCAGTACTACCGAACGATGGCAGCCGAGATCGGCAGCGCGAACATCGGTAAGGCGTACGCGTACCCCATCGACGAGCCCTCGGCCTCCAAGCGCACGTTCGTTGAGAACTACGCCGCGTTCGTGCACGCTAACGCGCCGGGCGTAAAGTTCTTCGTGACCGTGGACCCGACGCCGATGAACTTCACGCTGCTCAAGAACGTGGACATCTACGGGCAGCGCCTGCCGTTCTTCTACCGCGACTACGACGCCTGGGTGAAGAAGATCCTGAACGCCGGCAAGCAGGTCTGGATCTACACGCACGCCACGTACTATCAGGCGGTCACGCCGAGCTACCTCATCGATCAGCCGCTCACCTCGACGCGCGCGCAGGGCTGGTTCGTGTACGACTCCGGCGCCACCGGGCTGCTGTACTTCAACATCAACGCCTGGCGTCCGCAGGTCGGCTCGGCGACCTTCCGCGATCCGTACGTCGACCCGCTCTCCTACCGCACCGGCACCGGCACGACGCAGCTCTACGCCAACGGCGACGGCTCCCTCGTCTACCCGGGCTACTACCCGGCGCTCGGCCTGTACGTGGAGGGTTCGCCGCCCGTGGGAAGCCTGCGCATGGAGGGCATCCGCGACGGCCTTGAGGACTACGAGTACATCAAGCTCGTGCAGTCCAAGCTCGGCAAGAGCAAGGCCGACAGCTACGTGGCCGGCATCATCGGCGATCTCGCGCCCCGGCAGGCCGGCGTGCTGTACTTCCCGCCGTGGCAGAAGAGCGCCAGCACGTACGACAAGATCCGCAACCAGATGGGCTCGGCAATCTCGGCGACTTTCACCACGCCGCAGGCACCGTACGATGGCCCGCCGCGCGCGATCGTGCCGAGACGCCCGAAGCTGCGCTAGCGCCCGACCGGCCGGTACGCCGAGACCAGCACGGAGAGCGTGACCTCCTGCGGTAGCGGGAGCGCGTCCACGCGCGCCGACAGGTCCTCGCCCGCGTGCCACGCACTCGGACCCATGCCCGCAACCGCCATGAGGGCGTCTCGGCCAAGCGTCATGCGCTCTTCCACGGCGACCGAGCCGGTGAGCTCGAAGGCGCCGCCAAGCTGCTCGGCAACGCGGCGGTCCTTCTCGGCATCGACGGCTATCATGCCGAGCGGCCCCACGATCTCCTCCAGGTGGCGCTGCGTGGGCGTGACGACCACGAGCGCGCCGCCGGGTGAGAGGATGCGCGCGAACTCGGCTGCGTTGCGCGGCGCGAAGACGTCGAGGACGAGCGCGGCCGCGCCATCGCGTACGGGCAGGCGCTCCCACGCGTCGCACACGACCGCGCCGATGCGCTCGTGCGCGTGCGCCGCGCGCTTCGCGGCCGCCTTCGAGATGTCGAGCGCGAGGCCCGCGCGCTCCGGCAGCCGATCGAGCGCCGCCGCGAGGTAGTAGCCGGTGCCGGCGCCGATCTCCACGATGCAGCCAGGCGCGCCGTCCGCGAGCGCTTCGGCGGCCGCCTCGGCCACCGCGTCCGCTATCGCCGAGAAGTGCCCGCGCCCCAGAAACGTCGCGCGCGCCTCGATCATCGCGGGCGTGTCGGCGGTTCCGGGCGATGCGTCGCCGGGGAGCAGGTTCACGTACCCCTGCCGTGCGACGTCGAACGAATGCCGCAGCACGCACGCAAGCGCGCCACCCCGCTCGGCGAGCGGCTCGCCGCACACCGGGCACGCAAGGCAGTCGATGACGTCGCGGAGCATGCTAGGCCCCAATCGGGTCGAAACGCGCGATGTCGCGGCCTTCAAGGTCGGTCCAGGTGCCAAGAACGCCCTCGGTGCGGGCGCCAAGCTCGAGGTGCAGCATCGCGATCCCGGCATCAAGCCGCAGCGAGATGTGCGGCGCGATCTCCGGGCCCGCCACGCGAACGACAAGACCACCATCTTCGTAGGCGAAGCGCCAGGGCTGCCGGTTCATGGCCGAGGGCGCCCACTGCGCGTGCTCCACGGCCCGCCGCGCCCAGTCCGGCCAGGCGTCACCCGCGGTATGCGCGATCGTTGCGATCGGCTTGCGTCGGTCGAGCGTGCGCACCTCCCGACGCGGACGGCCAAGCACGGTGGTCTCAGGCAGTGACACGCCAAGGGGCGATGCGCCGAAGACGCGCTCCTCGGCGCCAAGCGGGGTGAGCGCAAGCGCGACCGGCCGCCTGATGCCGCCGCCGACCCAGCAGGTCGAAAGGCCAAGCGCGGTGGCTTCCAGCATGAGCGCCTCGCTCACGTATCCCACGTGGTTGTCCCGGCCGACGGCCTTCCCGCTACCGAGGAAGAGCATGGCCGAGACGGCCCCTGCGACACGACCGTACGAGCCGATCACGCCGGTGAACAGGTCCTCGGGCGAGCGCGGCACGACGACCGTGCGAGCGTCGTCGAAGGGACGGAACCGCTCGGCGATGTCAGCGAGCTTGGCAACGGCGTCAGCGTCGGCAGGACGCTCGTCGAAGAGGCGACGCGAACGGCGCACGAAGATGGCGTCTGTCCAGGCCGAAGCGCGTGTGTTGAGGATGTCGTGAGCGATATGCATGTGTCTCCTTGTGTGTCAGGTGCGGGTGCTATCTTCGTACCAAGCGACTCACACGTCCAATCGGGGGGCACCATGACTGAATGCAACATCCGCACCACGCGGCTGTCCGAGCATCTCGCTCGCCTGTGCGCCGGGCTCGTCGACCGCCACACTGGCGGCCCGGGCAACGTCGCCGCGAACGCGTACTTCGCGAGCGTCACCGCGGATGCTGGCCTCGACGTGGAGCGCATCGACTTCGACTGCTTCGAGTGGGAGCCGGGGCCCGCGCAGGTCACAACCGCTTCCGAGACCATCACCGTGAAGCGCGGCCCCTACTCGCTCCCCTGCGATGCCGAGGGCCCGCTGCTCGCGGCCACCACCGTCGAAGAGCTTGCGGCCCTCGACGCGCGGGGCGCAATCCTCGTGCTGCACGGCCCGATCGCTTCCGGCCAACTTACGCCGCGCGGCTACCCGTTCTACGCCGTTGAGGAGCACACGCAGATTCTCTCGGCCATCGAGGCGGCAGCGCCTGCGGCCATCATCGCCGTCACCGGCCGCGACACCATGGCGGGCGCCGTCTACCCGTTCCCGCTCGTGAACGACGCCAGCGTCGATGTCCCCTCGGCGTACATGCGCGATGTCGACGGCCCGGCGCTGCTCGCGCATGTGGGCGAGACCGTGCGTTTCACCATGGACGCCAAGCGCATCCCCACCCGTGCCGAGCAGGTCATCGCCCGCAAGCCGGGCACCGGCAGCGGGCGCATCATCGTGAGCGCGCACATCGACACCGCACGCGAGACACCGGGCGCGCTCGACAACGGCACCGGCGTCGCCTGCCTCCTCGGCCTGGCACAGGAACTCACTTCGCGGAGCACGCGCCACACCATCGAGATCGTGCCGTTCAACGGCGAGGACAACTACGCTGCCAAGGGCGAGCTCGTGTATCTCGAGGCCAATCCAGGGGGGTTCGGGGACGTCACCGTCGTGGTGAACATCGACGCCGCCGGACTCACCGGTGCGGCGACCGACGTCTCGTTCTACGGCTGTCCCGATGCCGTACGCACCGCAGCAGAGCACGCGATGGCGCCGTTCGCTTCGGTGCAGGAGGGCCCGCAGTGGCCGGCGAGCGATCACATGGTGTTCGCGATGAAGGGCACTCCGGCCATGGCGATCGCCTCGGCGGAGCTCACGCGCATCGCGGGCGAGATCGCGCACACGCAGGCCGACACGCCGGATCTTGCGGACCCGACGCTCATGGACGAGATCGTGGCGTTCCTCCTCGGCTTCATCGAGGAGTTGGATGCTGCCGACTAGCCCGTGCTATGCGGGGCGACCCGGCACTTCGTGGCAGTCGGGGCAGCGCGCCTCGTAGAAGTCGCCGCCGCCAACGAGGATCGTCGGGGAGTCCCACGACGCTGGCTCGCCGTCGATGATGCGCTGCGTGCGCGTGGCCACGCCGTGGCACTTCTGGCAGATGGCGGTGAGCAGCGAGAGCTCGTCGGCAAGCGACATGAGCGCGGGCATGATGCTGAACGGCTCACCGCGGAAGTCCTGGTTGAGACCGGTCACGTACACCTGGCACCCGTTGGCGAGCAGGTCGCGTACCACGCCGAGAAGATTCTCGCCGAAGAACTGCGCCTCCTCGATTGCAACTACGCGGCACGGGCCCTGCTCGATCTCTGAGGCGTCAGCGACCACAACGGCGCCCATCTCGGTGCCCAGACGCGAACGTGCTTTGTCGCCGTCGCGCGAGTCCACCGCATGCTTGTAGATGACGATCTCGTCGCCGATGACCCGGTGACGTGAAAGTAGCCGGATGAGCTCGCCAGTCTTGCCGCTGCTCATACATCCCGCGATGACGTGCAGACGCCCTTGCTTACCGCTCACAGTCGCCTCCCGTTGCGTCGAGTCCGTTTCCAGCATACCGCGACCATCGTGCGGTGTGGACGCGCGACGCAAAGAAGCTTCCTGCGCCAGTGTCCAGGGTATATGTTTGTCCATAGGTACTAGTCGTAACGGGCGCTAAGAGCGCGATTGCGTGAAGAACAGCGAGGCGCTTCGTGGTCATCCTGGGCATTCTGCAGAACATCGCGCTGCTCATCATGCTGAGCGCCCTCCTTCAGCTCATCATCCGCCGGTGGACCACAGATTCGGTTGCGCGCCAGCTCTTCACGGGCCTCCTCTATGGCGGCATCACCGTCATCGGCATGGTGACGCCGTTCACCGTCGTGCCGGGCATCTTCTTTGACGGACGCTCGATCATTCTCGCGGTCGCCGGGCTCTTCGGTGGCCCGCTCACCGTCACCGTCGCAGCACTCATGGCGCTCGGCTACCGGCTCTACCTTGGCGGCCCGGGAGTCGTCATGGGTGCATCCGTGATCATCGAATCCGCCGTGTTGGGCGCCCTGTTCCATGAACTCCGACTGCGTCGGCTACCGGTCATGCGTTACCACTACCTGTGGCTCTTCGGGTTGCTGGTCCACGCGATCATGCTCGCACTCACGCTCACACTCCCGGCGGACACCGGTCCGTCGGTCGCCCGACAGATCGCGCTGCCCGTGCTAGTGCTCTACCCCATCGGCTTCGTGTTGGTGTCGCGCCTCCTGCTCGACCAGGAGCAACGAACCCTCGACGAGATCGCGCTGCGCCGCCTGAACGAATCGCTCGAAGCACAGGTCGCCGAGCGGACCCGCGATCTTGAGGCCGTCAACCAGCGCCTCGCGTCGGAAAGCGAGGCCAAGACCCGCTTCCTCCGCTCGATGAGCCACGAACTGCGCACGCCGCTCAACTCGGTCATCGGGTTCTCTGACATCCTGGGCAAGGGCATGGCAGGCGAGCTCAATGAGGAACAGCGCCGGCAGATCGAGATGATCGGCGGAGCGGGCAGGCACCTCCTCGCGCTTATCAACGACATCCTCGACCTTAGCCGCATCGAGGCCGGTGCGGTGAGCGTCGAGAACGATGCAGTCGACGTGCGTGAGCTCGTGGACGAGATCATCGCCGCGCTGCAACACGAAGCCGAAGGCAAGGATCTTGTGCTCACAGCCGAGTACCCCGCCAAGGATCTCTCGATGATCTCCGACTCGCGGAAGCTGAGTCAGATCCTGCTCAACCTCACGAACAACGCGGTGAAGTTCACCGAGCAGGGCTCGGTCCACGTGCGCGTCAGCCGCTCCGCCGACGCGGTCTCCTTCGCTGTCGAAGACACCGGCCCCGGTATCGCGGAGGAGCAGCTGGCGAGCATCTTCTCGGAATTCACCCAGGGCGAGCGCACGCCTGATCAGAGCGCCGAGGGCACCGGCCTCGGCCTGGCCATCTCGCGAGGACTCGCGGACATGCTCGGTGGCCATATCGACGTGCAGAGTGAGGTCGGCCGGGGCTCGATCTTCACCCTCACGCTGCCGATCGGGCGCTGAGCGCACCGCTTCTTCGCCCGGAGTCGTATCATGGGCCGCAGCCTATCGAGAGGACGCCGCGTGAAGCGTACGGTCGTTGCCGCCCAGAACGTCAGCCGCATGTGCATGGTCTGTGGCCGAGACAACCCCTGGAGTCTCAAGGCGCGCTTCTACGAGCTTGAGGATGGCGAGCTTCTCGGCGAATTCGATCCGCTCGATGAGCACCAGAGCTACCCGGGCCGCCTGCACGGCGGCGTCTCCTCGGCGATGCTGGACGAGACGATCGGGCGCGCGATCAACATCGCCGACCCGGAGGCGTGGGGTGTGACGGTCGAGCTCAACGTCCGCTTCCGCAAGCCCGTCCCCACCGACCGCCCCGTGCACGCCATCGGACGCATCACGAAGGACTCGAAGCGCCTGTTCGAGGGCAGCGGCGAGATCGTTCTCGAGGACGGCACCGTAGCCGTCGAGGCTACCGGCCGCTACATGAAGCTCCCGATCGACAAGATCGCCGAGGGCGACTTCGAAGCCGAGTGGTTTGCCGACGAGCGCGAGCACCCCGAAGGCGTCGAGCTGTAGGTCCGCGACCGCCTCTGTGAGATTCCCGTGAATCATCTTGCGCTTCTCGCTGCGCGCGTTTATATTAGCTACCTAACCATTAGCCACCTAACCTTTAGCATGCTCACAAAGGAGCTGCACATGCACGACAAGCTGCACGAACAACTGCACGATCGTCTGCACGACCAGGATGAACGTGAGATCAAAGGTGTCGATCCCCTCTCGGCACAGGTCTTCCGCGCGTTCAAGACGCAGATGCTGCTCAACCGGCGCCTCATGACGAAACTGTTCTCGCAGGAGGACGCCCACCCCGCTCAGGCGATGTGTCTGCGCACCCTGAGTGTCGAGGACGGCATCTCGCAGACCGACCTCGCGAGCATACTGCACGTGTCACGCCCCACGGTCACCACCATGCTGCAGAAGATGGAGGCGTCCGGCGTCATCGAACGCAGGCCGGATGCGCACGATGCGCGTCTCACGCGCATCTACATGACCGATGCCGGGCGCGCCCTGGGTGAACGTTTCCACGCGCTCTTCGCCAAGAGCATCGCCTCAAGCGTGGGACAGATGCCCGAGGACGACCGCCGCGAACTTGCGCGGCTGCTCGACGACTTGAACGCGCACGTCCGTCGCGCGATCGAGTCCTACGATGAGACGGACCCCGAAGGAAAGGGCGGCACGGCCGAATGATCAAGCTTCTGCGTTTCCTCAAGCCGTACTGGAAGCAGCTCACCCTCGTGATGGTGTTGCTGCTCCTGCAGGCGATCGCAAACCTCTACCTGCCCGAGCTCAACGCCGAGATCATCAACAACGGCGTTGCCAAGGGCGACACCGCGTACATCATGCGCACCGGCGGCTTCATGCTGCTGGTGACGTTCCTCCTCGGCATCGGCTCCATCATCTCGGTGTACTGGGGCTCCAAGACGGCCATGGCGTTCGGGCGGGACATCCGCCACGCCATCTTCCGTCGTGTTGAGAGCTTCTCGCTTGCCGAGCTCAACGTCTTCGGTCCGCCGTCGCTCATCACCCGCAACACGAACGACGTGCAGCAGGTCCAGATGGTCACGCTGATGTCCCTGAATGTGATGATCTCGGCGCCGTTCATGGCGATCGGTGGCGTCATCATGGCGCTCCGGCAAGACGTGCCGCTCTCGGGCATCATCGTCGTCGTGATCCCTGTCATGGCCGTCATCGTCGGCAGTCTCATGCGCAAGGCAATGCCGCTGTTCAAGGCGATGCAGCTCAAGATCGACCGGGTCAACCAGGTCATGCGCGAGAAGCTCGCCGGCATCCGCGTCATCCGCGCGTTCGTGCGCAGCGACTACGAGGAGCACCGCTTCGACGTCGCCAACCGCGACCTCACCGACACGCAGCTCTCGGTCGCGCGCCTCTTCGCGATCATGCTGCCGTCGCTCATGGCGATCTTCAACCTCACGCTCGTAGCCACGATGTGGTTCGGCGCGCAGCGAATCAACGCATCGCCGACCGACGTTGTCTCGGCGTTCGGCATCAACTTCGCCACCGGTGCGATGCCCATCGGCAACCTCACCGCGTTCCTCACCTACATCATGCAGATTCTCATGAGCGTGATGATGGCGACCGTCATGTTCGTCATGGTACCGAGAGCCCAGGCATCAGCCGTCCGCATCAACGAGGTCCTCGATACCGAGCCGCAGATCTGCGACCCGGAGGTTCCCACCGAGCCCACCGGCCAGCACGGCTACCTCGAGTTCAAGGACGTGGAATTCCGCTACCCCGGTGCCGAGGATGCGGTGCTCTGCGGCATCTCCTTCAAGGCTGAGCCCGGTCAGACCACGGCGATCGTCGGTAGCACCGGTTGTGGCAAGTCCACGCTCATCAACCTCATCCCGCGCTTCTACGACGTTACTGGCGGCCACGTGCTCGTCGACGGCGTGGACGTTCGCGAGATGGCGCAAAAGACGCTCTGGGAGCGCATCGGCTTCATCCCGCAGAAGGCGTTCCTGTTCAACGGCACCGTCGCGAGCAACCTGCGCTACGGCAAAGAGGACGCCACCGACGACGAGCTGTGGCACGCACTCAAGGTCGCGCAAGGCAAGGCGTTCGTCTCGGCCATGGACGAGGGGCTCGATGCGCCCATCACGCAGGGCGGCAGCAACGTCTCCGGCGGTCAGCGCCAGCGCCTCGCGATCGCCCGCGCGCTCGTGAAGCGCCCCGAGATCTACGTCTTCGACGATTCATTCTCGGCACTCGACTTCAAGACCGACGCCGCACTGCGCAACGCCCTCAAGGCCGAGACGCACGACGCGACGGTGCTCATCGTCGCGCAGCGGGTCAGCACCATCATGCACGCAGACAACATCATCGTGCTCGACAACGGCACGATCGTCGGACAGGGTACCCACGATGAGCTCATGCAGAGCTGTGAGACGTACCAGGAGATCGTGAGTTCGCAGCTCACCGAGGAGGAGATCGCATGAGCGACCGCCCCGTAAACCAGGAAGCACCCGCGCGCCCCGCAGCCGGCCCCGGCCGCGGCCCCGGACCCGGCGGTGGCCCCTTCGGTGGCCACGGTCTGAGCACGCCCGTCGTCAAGGCCCGCGACTTCAAAGGCTCGCTCAATCGCCTCGGCGGCTATCTCAAGCCGTTCCGGATCCACCTCGTTGCAATCGTGATCCTCGCGATCATCAGCGTGACCTTCAGCATCCTTGGGCCGAAGATCCTCGGCAAGGCGACGAACCTCATCTTCGAGGGCGTGATCGGCAAGGCGCTTGGCGCCAACTTCCCCGCCGGTACCACCGGCGAGCAGATCGCGCCGATCCTGCGCCAGGCGGGTCAAACGCAGTTCGCCGACATGATCGCCAACATGAACGTCGTCGCCGGCACAGGCGTGGACTTCAAGGCGATCGGCTCGCTGCTCATCCTGCTCGCAAGCGTGTATCTGCTTTCGTCGCTCTTCAGCTGGGCGCAGGGCTTCATCATGGCCGGCGTCGCGCAGAAGACGGTCTACAGCATCCGGAAGGAAGTCGACGAGAAGCTCGCGCGCCTGCCGCTCAAGTATTTCGACGACAACCCGCGCGGCGACACGCTCTCCCGCGTGACGAACGACATCGACAACATCGCGAACACGCTCTCGCAGTCGGCGACGCAGGTCATCACCGCGGTGCTCACCATCATCGGCGTGCTCATCATGATGTTCTCGATCAGCTGGCTGCTCGCACTCATCTCACTTCTGGTGATCCCAATGAGCCTCGTGGTGGTCATGCTCATCGCGAAGCAGTCGCAGAAGCAGTTCGCGCGTCAGTGGGAGCGCACCGGCAAGCTCAACGGTCACGTCGAGGAGATGTTCACCGGCCACAGCGTGGTGAAGGTGTTCGGTCACCAGGACGAAGCCGTCGAGATCTTCGATGTTGAGAACGAGGCGCTCTACGACGCCAGCTTCAAGGCGCAGTTCATCTCGGGCACGATCCAGCCCTCCCTCGGCTTCCTCAACAACCTCAACTACGTGGGTATCGCCGTCATCGGTGGCCTGCGCGTAGCAAGCGGCAAGCTCTCGCTCGGTGATGTGCAGGCGTTCATCCAGTACTCGCGCCAGTTCACGCAGCCGATCGTGCAGACGGCGAGCATCGCGAACACCCTGCAGTCCACAGTCGCCTCGGCGGAACGCGTCTTCGAGCTCCTTGACGCTGCCGAGGAAGAGCCCGACACCGCAACACCGGTACGCATCGAGAAGGCGACCGGTCACGTCGAGTTCCAGAACGTGGCGTTCAGCTACGATCCCGAGAAGCCGCTCATCGAGGACCTCAGCCTTGAGGCGATGCCCGGTCAGACGGTCGCCATCGTCGGACCCACCGGCGCCGGCAAGACGACGCTCGTGAACCTGCTCATGCGCTTCTACGAGATCGATGGCGGCGCCATCCTCGTGGACGGCGTGGACACCCGCGACATGACCCGCAATGACCTGCGCCGCACCTTCGGCATGGTGCTGCAGGACACGTGGCTGTTCAAGGGCACCATCCGCGAGAACCTGGAGTACGGCCGAGAAGACGCCAGCGACGATCAGATGGTCGCCGCCGCCAAGGCCGCGTACGTGGACCACTTCGTTCGCACGCTGCCGGACGGCTACGACACGGTGCTCAACGACGATAGCTCCAACATATCGCAGGGCCAGCGCCAGCTGCTCACGATCGCCCGTGCCTTCCTCGCCGACCCGAGGATCCTCATCCTCGACGAGGCGACGAGCTCGGTCGACACCCGTACCGAGGCGCTCATCCAGCGTGCTATGACCGAACTGATGAAGAACCGCACGAGCTTCGTCATCGCCCACCGACTCTCGACGATCCGCGACGCCGACCTCATCCTCGTGATGAACGAGGGCGCGATCATCGAGCACGGCACGCACGCCGAGCTCATCGCGCAGCACGGGTTCTACTACGACCTCTACAACAGCCAGTTCTCCGAGGCGCTCGACGAAGCTGTCTAGCCTCGGACGGACGCACTGCACGAGAAACGCGCCGCTCCCGGCTCCGGGGGCGGCGCGTTTGTGTGTAGAAACAGCAAGCTCTCTCTACTCGATCGCAGTATGAGAGCCGTCGCAGTACGGCGGATTAGCCGTGAGCCCGCAGTTGCAGATCGCGACAGGTCCCGCCTCCTCGATCTCGAACTGCTGCGGCTCGATGCCGCTTCCCTCGTGTGAGCCGTCGCACCATGGCGGGTTGTGCGTCTTGCCGCACCGGCACCATGCGTACGTGCCCGGCTCCAGGTCGATCACGAGGGGGTGTCCCTCGCCCGGATCATTCTCGAATCTGGCCATAGTCTCCCCTCCTCTCGACTGGCGTACCTCAGAATCGATACCCATCAGATACGCCGCCGTAGCGCGAGCAGACTACCGGATGCTGTGCGGCATCGATGCCATCGCCTCAGCAGGCATGTGGATCGAGGGAGCCGCAGGGCACGTCTCGTCAGTGTCTGGCGACTGCAGCTTCATCGCCACAAGCTCGGTCATGATCGCCATCACCGCGGCAGTCGCGTACATGACGCTCGCGTCCACCTGCCCGGCGAGCAGTATCACCACCGAGAAGAACGCCGCGCCGCCCCATGAACCGAAGATCGCGCCTCGCAGCAGCCCGTGCACGGCAGCGCTGCCGCTCTGACGCTGGGATGACGCCGCCATGATGGCCGCCAGCACCGGGAGCGGAGCGAGGAAGCCGCTCAGCTCCGGGCCGAGCAGGCGCGCGGTTGAGGTGATGAGCAGCACCATCGAAGCAGCAAGCACCATGCGTGCTGCGATCACCCGCTTCCGGGGCGCCGGAACAGCCGGCGCCCTTCTTGGCACGACGATCGTGAAGGCAAGGGTCGCAAGCGCCACGGCCACAAGCGTGAACACCCAGCCGAGTGTGACGTGTATCAGCGAGAGTACGCCTGCGGTGACGAAGAACACGGCGTACGCGACCATGAGCGACTGCCACCACGGCCGGGACTGCGAGACCACCGAGTACGACGTGCAGAACGCACCCGCCGCCACGAAGCCCAGGAGCGTGCCGTACGCGGCGTGCACCGCGAAGCTCTGGCCGTACTGCGCGAACAGAAGGATGGAGATCGGGCCCGAGACAAGCGGCAGACCGATCATCAGGCCGCCGACGAGCGGCCCCCACCGGTGCACCGCGAACGTGGATGTCGCGAGCAACAGCGGACTGATCAGTACTTTCGCCAGAACCAAGAGCACCATGAACTCCCATCATTGGAACGGTCTGCCATGTTTATCTTCGACACGAATGAGCGTAGAGTCTATTTGTTCTTCGTTGTGCCTAGCATCGTATTTCTTGAGCCTTCCGGAGTTGCCGTGCTGAACACCAACCGCCTACGCATCCTGCGCGAGGTCGCCGACCGCGGCACTATCATCGCGGCCGCCGAGGCGCTCTACCTCACTCCCCCGGCGGTATCGCACCAACTCAAGGTCCTGGAGGCCGAGGTTGGCGTGCCGCTGCTTGAGCGGACGCCTCGCTCGATACGCCTCACAGACGCTGGCGTTCGACTCGTCGAACATGCCGAGACGATCCTTGCCGAGTGCGAGATGGCGGTGGCCGACGTCGTCGCCTTCTCGGGAGAAGTGACTGGTCACCTGCGACTCTCGACATTCCAGACGGCAGCACAGAGCTTCGCACTGCCGGCGGTTGCAGAGGTCCTGAGACGCTATCCCTCGCTCGACGTCATCGTCGACGAGCTGGAGCCGGAACGCGCGGTCGCCGCGCTCAAAGCCGGCCAAATCGACATCGCGCTCTCGCACGAGTGGGACTTCGTTCCCCGCCCGAAGGACCCGGGCATCGACCGCTACAACCTGCTGAGCGAGCCTATCGTGGTGCTCCTGCCGCCCAACCACCCGCTCGCTTCGGGACCGGTGCGGCTCAAGGACCTTGCCGAGGAGCGCTGGTGCGTCGCGCAGGAGACCACGTCGAGCAGACAGGCCGTCGCCCGCATCGCGCAATCCGCCGGATTCGTGCCAAGGGTCATCCTGGAGAGCAACTACTTCCGCGCGATCGGCTCGGCGGTGGAGGCGGGTCTCGGCGTTGGTGTTGCGCCCCTCATGACCGATCTGCGAGCGCTCGATATCGTGATCCAGCCCCTCATCGAGCCCGAGGTGAACCGCCGCATCTTCGCGGCCATCCGCCGCGGCTCCGGCGAAGCGCCTGCCATGCGCGCAGTGCTCGACACGCTTATCGCCGTCGCCGACTCGCTTGGCCCGGAGCGGCTACCAGAGTTCCGACCGTAGGCGCACCACACAGAACGGCCCCGCACGAGGCGGGGCCGTTCGTTACTCATAAGCCGCTAGAACACGCGGGTCCTACATGCCAAGAATGGCCAGCACCTCCGCCTTCACGGCCGGAGTCACTGCCAACGGCCCGCCAAGGATGTACACGGTCGTGATATCGGCCGCGTTGTCCCCAAGCTTGGTCGCAGCTGCTGGCGCAAGCGCCGCAGGCGGAGTGAGCAGCACCACTGCGCCGAGACGGCCGAGCGAGGCACCGCCAGCCAGCGCGTCGGGGAAGTTCACACCTGAGGCGATACCCACGCCATTCCAGTGCATCCCTGCATCAACGCCGTACTGCGCGATCATCGCTGCAGTCGCGTACCGGTCGGCACCAGCCAACCGCTCCACGTCCGCAGCGCCGATGAGCGCTTCGAGGTGCGTCTGGACTGCCGCCGGAACCGCAGCCGTGCCACCGAGGATCACCGCGTGGCTCAGGTCTGCCGGCGCGTACACGGTGTTGTCAGCCGGATTCACGAGAAGGATCGGCCATGCCAGCGCGGCAGCCAGCGGTGCTGCTGCCATCGCGTCGGCGTAGTTGCCGCCGGTGGTGACAAGCGCGGTGCCGTCGTACTCGGCAGGGCGCAGCTCGATCACCTTGTTGGTGATCGCTTTCGCCGTCCAGTACCGGTCCTTGCCGGCGATGCGGTCAACGTAGCCGGAGAGCATATCGTCGAGTTCCTGCTCGATTGCCACGGAAACGACGGCGTCGCTACCCAGAATGTAGGCGTCGATCGCACCAAGGCGCTCGATCTCCGCCTTGACCTCTGTAGTCAGCCCACCGGGAGCCGCAAGCAGGATCGGAGCGTCAACGGCGCCGGCGAGTGCCGAGCCGCAGAGCGCATCCGGCCAGTTCGCGCCGGTGGCGATGATGACCGCGTCGGATCCATTCGGAAACGCCTCTTCAGAGATCTGAACCGACGTCTCATACCGGTCATCGCCAGCGAGACGGAAATCGCCATCGGTCAGATCGACTTCGAGCATCCGGACGAACACGTCATCATCGAAGTTCGTATCCGCGGCCGAGAACATGACCCCAGACTCGAAGGCGACCGTGCTGCCGTCGCCGCTCAGGAAGATGTAGTCGATATCATCTCCAGGAGAAGCCGCCGCCGGCGAGATGCCCTTGGGGCTGACCAGCGCGTACGGAGGCATCGCCATGTAGTGGTACGTATCCGCCGCGACGTCATACCAGTACATGTCCTGGTCGTAGTTCGTGTCCTCGGGTACGTAGTCGCGACCCGTGAAGAACACGACCCGACTCGCATCGTCGTTGATCGCCGCGCTGCGAGCGCCACGGTACGGTTCTTCCATGACTTCCCACATCGGCGAGATCAGCGTGAATTCCTCGGATTCGAAGTCGTACAGGTAGACGTCCTTCTCGCCGCTGCCGCTGTTGGTATCCTCCGGCACGAGGCTTGCGGCGATCTCGAAGGCGAGCGTCTGGCCGTCGCCGCTGAGCATCACTTCGCCATTCTCGGGCCAGTTCGCATCTGCCGACGTGGTCCCGCCGTTCAGTGCCACGAAGTCGATCTCACCTGTTTGCATGTCCTTGCGGTAGTAGTCGTAGCCGCCACTATTGTTGTCGTCCGCGTCTATGTTGCGGCGTGTGATGAATGCCACGTAGCGACCGTCATCGCTGATACCAACGGGCTTGGCACCGTATGGCCACCACGCCATCTCGGTGTCCGCAGGCGAAACAAGCGTGGTCTCGCCCGATTCGAGGTCATACCGATAGACGTCGCGATATCCGGAGTTCATGTCCTCGGGCGCGATGCTTGCGTGCGTGCCTACGACGACGTACTGACCGTTGCCGCTGATCATCGCACTGAGTTCACCATCGCCGATGTCGGATCCGTCGCCCGCAAGATCACAGTAGATGAACTCGCCCGTCTCCATATCGCGGACGTAGACATCGATACCGTCTCCGCTGCCGGAGCCGTTCCCATTCGTGTCTTCCGGAACGAAGTCTTTGCCCGAGACGAAGGCGACGTAGCGACCGTCATCGCTGATGGTTGGGCTACGTGAGCCACGATCCCACTCGGAAGCATCCTCGCGGATCGATGTGACCATCGTGGTCTCGTTGGACACCCGGTCGCGCAGATAGATGTCGAGCACGTAGTCATTGACGTCATCCCCGGCGAGGTTGGTCGCCCGCGACTCGAAGGCGACGTAGCGCCCGTCATCGCTGATGGCAGGCGTACTCGACCAGTCATTGCCCTGTACGCCTGCGCTGGAGACACTCACCAGTTCTGGTACCAGCGGTGAGTACATCGTGGTCGGCGTTACCGCAATGGCCCCCGCGGGGCCCGCGACTACCCCGAACACGAATACCACCGCCATGAAGACGCGCGCAGCCGATCGGCTGAATGTACGCCGAGGAGAACCGAACATAAGCCTCATCCCCTCCCACATGAGCGAACCCGCGCCCTGCCGGGGCGCAGGCAAAAACCCTACCCTATGGGAGGCTTATTCCTCTTCATGTCCCGGTGCAATCAACGCCGTTCCTGCACGCCACGCCTGCGCGACGACCGGCGCGCCCGGGCGGTACGCCAGGTGCACGTGCGACGGCGCGTCGAGCACCACGAAGTCCGCCGAGCACCCTGGCGCGATGCGACCGATGTCGGTACGCCGAAGCGCCGCGGCACCTCCCCGGGTGGCGGCGACGAGTGCCTCGGCAGGCGTCATGTGGTACTCGCGCACCGCGAGCGCGATCACCAACGGCATCGACGTCACGAAGGCGGACCCGGGATTGCAGTCGGTAGCGAGCGCAACGGTGATGCGCGCGTCGAGAAGCGCGCGCGCGTCGGCGTAGAAGGAGCGGGTGGAGAACTCGGCTGCCGGAAGCAGCGTCGCGACAGTGTCACTGTACGCGAGCGCATCCAGATCCTCCTCCGAGAGGTACGTGCAGTGGTCCACGCTCGCAGCGTCGAACTCGACCGCCAGCTGCACGCCAGGTCCGTGGCCAAGCTGGTTGCCGTGCACGCGCGGTAGCAGCCCTGCGGCGATGCCCGCGGCGAGCACGCGGATGCTCTCGGCCTCGTCGAAGGCGCCGGTCTCGCAGAAGACGTCGACCCAGCGCGCGAAGGGCGTGCAGGCGGTCAGCATGTCGCCCGTCACGAGCGTGAGGTAGCCCTCGCGGTCGTCGGCGTACTCGGCAGGCACCACGTGCGCGCCGAGAAAGGTGGTCTCGCTGGTGAGTTCGTTTGCGACCTCAAGGATGCGGCGCTCGGTGGCGACGTCCAGGCCGTAGCCGCTCTTGATCTCAACGGTGGTGGTGCCCGAGCGGTGCATCTCGGCGAGCAGGCGGCCTGCGTTCGCGCGCAGCTCGCCCTCACTCGCGGCGCGCGTGGCCGCAACCGTCGTCATGATGCCGCCGCCGGTGTACGGCTCCCCCGCCATCCGCGCCTCGAACTCCGCGGAGCGCTCGCCCGCGAAGACCATGTGCGTGTGGCTGTCGACGAAGCCCGGCACAACCGCACGACCGCCGAACTCGACGCGCTCGTCGGCCGCAGGCGCATCGCTTGCGCGACCCACCCACGCGATGCGACCGTCCTCGGCGATGAAGGCGGCGTCGTGCAGCAGCCCCAGCGCGCTCTCGTCGCCAAGCGTCGGCTCGCACGTCGCGAGTTCGCCGATGCCGGTGAAGAGCGTCGCGCTCACCGTTCGCCCTCGCGCATCGGGATGCGCACGCCGCGCTCCTCGGCCACCTCGACGGCACGGTCGTAGCCGGCGTCCACATGGCGGATGACGCCCATGCCGGGGTCGTTGGTGAGCACGCGCGCGAGCTTCTCGGCGGCAAGCGGCGTGCCGTCGGCGACCGAGACCTGCCCTGCGTGGAGCGAGCGGCCGATGCCGACCCCGCCGCCGTGGTGGAACGACACCCACGACGCGCCGGAGGCCACGTTCACGAGCGCGTTCAAGACCGGCCAGTCCGCGACCGCGTCGCTCGTGTCGAGCATCGCTTCGGTCTCGCGATACGGGCTTGCCACGCTGCCGCAATCCAGGTGGTCGCGCCCGATGACGATCGGTGCCGAGATACGCCCGTCGGCGACCATCTCGTTGAAGAGCAGTCCGGCGCGGTCACGCTCGCCGTAGCCGAGCCAGCAGATGCGCGCGGGCAGGCCCTGAAACGCGATCTTCTCGCGCGCCTGGGTGATCCAGCGGCGCAGTCCCTCGTTCTCGGGGAAGAGCTCGAGCACGGCGTCGTCGGTCGCGGAGATGTCCTTCGGGTCGCCCGAGAGGGCCGCCCAGCGGAACGGACCCTTGCCCTCGCAGAAGAGCGGACGGATGTACGCCGGTACGAAGCCCGGGAACTCCCAGGCGCGGCCGAAGCCGCCAAGCTCCGCCTCGCGGCGGATGGAGTTGCCGTAATCGAAGACCTCGGCGCCGGCGTCCATGAAGCCGACCATCGCCTCAACGTGCCTCGCCATCGACTCGCGGGCCTTGAGCGTGAACTCCGCCGGGTCGCGCTCCGCCTCGGCATGCCAGTCGGCGACGCTCACCCCGATCGGCAGGTACGACAGCGGGTCGTGTGCCGAGGTCTGGTCGGTCACGATGTCGACCGCCACGCCGCGGCGCAGGATCTCCGGGAGCACCTCGGCGCAGTTGCCTTCAAGGCCGACGGAGAGCGCGCGGCCCTCGGCCTTCGCGGTCAGGACGCGATCGAGGGCGTCGTCGAGGTCGCTCGTCCACTCGTCCAGGTAGCGGTCGTGCACGCGGCGCTCCAGGCGCGTCGCGTCGACCTCCACCACCAGCACGGCGCCCTCGTTCATCGTGACGGCGAGCGGCTGTGCGCCGCCCATGCCGCCGCACCCGCCGGTGACGGTGAGCGTCCCCTTGAGCGTACCGCCGAAGCGCTTCTCGGCAATGGCGCCGAAGGTCTCGTACGTGCCTTGGACGATGCCCTGCGTGCCGATGTAGATCCAGCTGCCGGCCGTCATCTGGCCGTACATCATGAGGCCGAGAGCATCCAGGCGCCGGAACTCGTCCCAGGTAGCCCAGTCGCCCACAAGGTTGCTGTTGGCGATGAGCACGCGCGGCGCCCACTCGTGCGTCTGGAAGACGCCGACCGGCTTGCCGGATTGCACCAGCATCGTCTCGTCGGCTTTGAGGCTACGAAGCGTGCGCTGCAGCGCGTCGAAGCTCGCCCAGTTGCGGGCGGCCTTGCCGGTGCCGCCGTAGACGACGAGGTCGTCGGGCCGCTCGGCCACCTCGGGATCGAGGTTGTTCTGCAGCATGCGCAGCGCCGCCTCCTGCTGCCACCCTTGCGTGCTCAGCTCCAGCCCGCGCGCGGCGCGGACGGGGCGTGCTCCCTCGCTCATTCCAGCTCTCCAATCGCATCTTCAACGGCGCCCACCAGCGCGCCGGATACCACCAGTCCGTGCACCGCTTCGATCTCCGCCGAGAGGAACCTGTCCGGTCCCGGCCCCTCCACGTGCTTGCGCACGAGCGCGTGTACCGCGCCCGTCGCGGGCGAGGGCGCAAGTGGCGCGCGGAAGTCGAGCGCGCGGGCCGCCGTGAGCACCTCGATCGCAAGCACCCGCGAGAGCCCGTCGACGCTGCGCCGCAGCTTGCGTGCCGCGCTCCATCCCATCGAGACGTGGTCTTCCTGCATGGCTGAGGACGGAATCGAGTCAACGCTTGCGGGCGCGGCGAGGCGCTTCATCTCGCTCACAATGCCTGCCGAGGTGTACTGCGCGATCATGTGACCCGAGTCCACCCCGGGGTCCCCCGCCAGAAACGGCGGCAGCCCGTGATTGCGGGCCACATCCAGCATGCGGTCGGTGCGCCGCTCGGCCATGGACGCGAGGTCGGCTGCGGCGATCGCCAGGAAGTCGAGCACGTACGCCACCGGGGCGCCGTGGAAGTTGCCATTGCTCTCGATGCGGCCGTCGGGCAGCACCACCGGGTTGTCGATAGCCGAGGCAAGCTCGCGCGCGGCGACCGTCTCGGCATGCGCGATCGTGTCGCGCACCGCGCCCGCCACCTGCGGCGCGCAGCGCAGCGAGTACGCGTCCTGCACGCGAACGTCCCCCTCGGCATGCGAGGCGACGATGCCGGAGCCCGCGAGCACGCGCGTGATGTTGCGCGCCGAGGCGGCCTGTCCGGGATGCGGGCGGAGCGCCTGAAGCTCCGCGGCGAACACGCGGTCCGTGCCGAGCAGCGCCTCCACGCTCATCGCCGCCGAGATGTCGGCGAGCTTGGCCAGCTCGCGCAGGTCCGCGATTGCGAGTGCGAGCATGCCGAGCATGCCGTCGGTGCCGTTGATGAGCGCGAGGCCTTCCTTCTCCTCGAGCTCGACCGGCGCGAGACCAGCGCTCGCGAGCGCCTCAGCAGCGCACTTGTGACTGCCATCAGCCACACGCACGACGCCCTCGCCCATGAGCGCGAGCGCACAGTGCGCGAGCGGCGCGAGGTCACCCGAGCACCCGAGCGAGCCATACTCGAAGACGACCGGTGTGATGCCCGCATTCAGCATGCCGAGGTACGTCTCGGCGGTGATGCGACGAACGCCGGTGCGCCCGGTTGCGAGCGTTGCGAGGCGCAGGAGCATCATCGCGCGGATGACCTCGGTCTCCACCTCGGCACCGCTGCCGGCAGCATGCGAGCGCACGAGCGAGCGCTGCAGCTGGTGACGCATCTCGGGCGCGATATAGGTGGTGGCGAGCGCGCCGAAGCCGGTGCTCACGCCGTAGACGGGCTTACCCGATGCCGCGAGTTCGTCAATCCGCGCACGTGCCGTCTCGATGGCGGCGATCGCCTCGGCGGCGAGCTTCACGGGCGCGCCTCCGCGCGCGACAGCAACCACGCCTTCGATACTCAGGGGTCCGGCTCCGATAACGACTGGGTCCATGCGGCAGCGCCCTTCATCTGTGAGAGACTCTCTTGTAGGTACCAACTTGGCGTTTAATGGAATCGTCTGCAAGAGACAACCCGACAGAGGTGCCGAGATGAGCGCTGCGAAGCTTCCTGACGATCCGCTGTGGCCAAGAGCCTCCGCGTGGATCGCTCGCGCAGGCGATGGCGCGCCCGCAGGCGACATCGCGCTCCTCGGCGTGCCGGCTCACGTGAGCTCGATCACTCCCACCGGCGCGCATGCCACGCCCGCCGCGGTACGGGACGCCCTCGCACGGTACTCGACGTACTCGGCAAGCGCCGGCGTCGATGTCGCAACGCTTGCGGCGGTCGACCTCGGCGATGTGCGCGAGCCGGACGGCCACGACGGCGAGATGCGGGTCTCGGAAGCGGCGGAGGCAGCAGGTGACGGCTTCGGGCTGCTCATCGCGATCGGCGGCGACAACTCCATCACCTTCCCGCTCATGCGCGGTCTCGCGCACGGGGAGCTCAAGGGCTGGGGCCTCGTCACGCTCGACGCGCATCACGACCTGCGCGACGGCGAGTCCAACGGCTCGCCGGTGCGGCGCCTCATCGAAGCCGGCCTGCCCGGCGAGCACGTCGTGCAGATCGGCATCGCCGACTTCTCGAACTCCGCTGCGTACGCCGAGCGCGCTCGCGAGCTCGGCATCACCGTGATGACGCGCGCCTCGCTCCGCCACGCCGACCTTGCCGAGACGATCGCCGAGGCGCTTCGAATCGCCGGCCACGGCGGCCGCTCGGTCTACGTCGACCTCGACGTCGACGTCTGCGACCGCGCCGAGGTGCCCGGATGTCCCTCGGCGGCGCCCGGGGGCATCAGCGCCGATGAACTGCGCGCGATCACGCGACTGCTCGCCTCCGACCCGCGCGTGCGGGGCATCGACATCACAGAGATCGACGCGACCATCGACGCACCCGACGGGCGCACAGCACGACTTGCCGCGCTGCTGGTTCTCGAGGCCGCAGCCGGCTTCGCGCTGCGACCGAACCTCACCTGAGCAACACTCCCTCTTTTGTCGAAAGACGAAGTCTGCGCGAAACAAGGTGTGGGTATCGACTTCGTGCGGCCCCTGAACGCAGCGCCCATTAGGCGACGCTTCATGGAGGAGGGGCTGCCGCCCGTATTCGGGTGACTGCGCAAAGGAGGAGATGCAGGTGAGTAGGAGAGGACTATCCGTCTTCCTGACTCTGGCACTCGTCCTGGCCGCGTTCACGGGCTTTGCCCCTGGCGCCATCGCCAAGACGACATCCAGCAATGCGGCGGCGGCCGTCGCCCAGTCGAGGATGACGAAAGCGAGGGAGCGCCGGGAGGCCGAAGTCACGCAAGCCGAGCGCGAGGCGGCTGCCGATCGTCTCAAGGCCGAGATGGCCGCAGCCGAGACGGATGCCGTCAAGCCTACGGCGGTGCCTGGCCCCGGTGGTACCCCGGACTACTTCGGAACCACACCCAACTGGGCGAACAGCCCGCTTCTGAAGAAGTTCATTCAGGAACTGCCGAAACTCTCTGTGGCGTACCCGGACACCACGACGTACCCGGGCAGCGACTACTACGAGATCGAGCTTCAGCAGTACACGCAGAAGATGCACCCCGACCTGCCGGCGACAACGTTGCGTGGCTACGTCCAGGTGAACAAGGGCACTGACGGCGAGGGCAACAACACCATCGAACCCGACCCGATCAGCTACCTCGGCCCCACGATCTTCGCCACCAAGGACCGTCCGGTCCGCGTGAAGTTCACCAACAAGCTCCCCACCGGTGAGGGCGGCGACCTGTTCATCCCGGTCGACACCACCATCATGGGTGCGGGCATGGGGCCGCTCGGCATGTCGGCGATGCCGATGAACTACACGCAGAACCGCGCGGCAGTCCACCTGCACGGCGGAAAGACCGTCTGGATCTCCGACGGCACGCCGCACCAGTGGATCACCCCGGCTGGCGAAGACACCCCGTACCCGAAGGGCGTCAGCGTCCGGAACGTCCCGGACATGCCGGATCCGGGCGATGGTTCGACGACGTTCTTCTACAGCAACCAGCAGAGCGCGCGCATGCTCTGGTACCACGACCACTCGTACGGCATCACCCGTTTGAACGTCTACGTTGGCGAAGCCGCCGGCTACTTCATCACGGACGATACCGAGAAGAAGCTCATCGCCGACGGAACGATCCCCGCCGAGGAGATCCCGCTCATCATCCAGGACAAGACGTTCGTTGATGAGAGCACTATCACGACCACCGACCCGACGTGGAACTGGGGCTCCACGCCCGGCACACCGCACACGGGCGATCTGTGGTTCACGCATGTCTACATGCCGAACCAGAACCCGTCGAACATCGACGGCGTGAACCCGATGGGTCGCTGGCACTACGGTCCATGGTTCTGGCCGCCCACAACGGCGATCATGAATCCGCCGGTGCCGAACCCGTACTACATCTCGGCCGAGGCGACACCGTGGGAGAACCCCGTCGCCCCTGGCGTGCCCGACAACTCGATGGGTATGGAGGCGTTCCAGGACACGCCGATCGTGAACGGCGCCGCATACCCGACGCTCAATGTCGACCCGAAGGCGTACCGGTTCCGCATCCTGAATGCGGCAAGCGACCGCTTCCTCGACCTGCAGCTCTACGAAGCGGATACCTCCACGGTATCGGCGGACGGTCGCAGGCTCACCGAGGTCAAGATGGTTCCGGCCTCCATAACACCCGGCTGGCCTGAGGACTGGCCCGTCGACGGCCGAGAAGGCGGCGTCCCCGACCCCACCACCATGGGCCCCGACTGGATCCAGATCGGCACCGAGAGCGGCTTCCTCCCGAAGCCCGCTGTCTTCTCGCAGCAGCCGATCACGTGGGTCACCGACGTGACGCTCTTCAACGCCGGCAACGTGGACAAGCACACCATGCTCCTTGCTCCCGCGGAGCGCTCTGATGTTGTGCTCGACTTCTCGGCGTATGCGGGCAAGACGCTGATCCTGTACAACGACGCACCGGCTGCGTTCCCGGCAGGCGACCCGCGTTACGACTACTACACGGGCGCTCCCGACCTAAGGGACACCGGTGGTGTGCTTGGCGCCGAGGTCGGCTTCGGGCCGAACACGCGGACGATCATGCAGATCAACGTCGCGGACATCACCCCTGCGGATCCGTACGACCTGGACGCCCTGAACGCCGCGTTCGCGTCGACAGACACCACCGCCGGCGTCTTCGAGGCATCGCAGAACCCGATTCTCGTGCCGAACACGCGGTACGACTCGGCGTACAACAAGACGTTCCCGGCTGATGCGTACGTTCGCATCTTCCAGAACGAGTTCACGTTCAAGACGATCGACGGTACGACGGTGACGTTCCCGCTCGAGCCGAAGGCGATCCAGGATGAGATGGGCGAGACCTTCGACCAGTACGGCAGGATGATGGGGAACCTCGGACTGGAGATGCCCGGCACGAACGCGGTCAACCAGAACTTCATCCTCTACGGCTACATGGATCCACCGACGGAGAACATGAAAGACGCCATGGAGCCGCTCACGCCGGTTCTGGGTGATGGAACACAGATCTGGAAGATCACGCACAACGGCGTGGATACGCACCCGATCCACTTCCATCTGTTCGACGTCCAGGTGATCAACCGTGTCGGCTGGGACGGATTCCTCCGCTATCCCGATGACAACGAGCTTGGGTGGAAGGACACGGTCCGGGTCAGCCCGCTTGAGGACACGATCGTCGCGATGCGGCCGATCGTCCCCAAACAGCCGTTCGGCGTACCCGAGAGCGTCCGTCCGTTCGATCCGACGATGCCGATCGGCTCCACGATGGGCTTCACGAACATCGACCCGCTCACCGGACAGCTGATGGATCCACCGGTCACCAACCAGCTCTTCAACTTCGGATGGGAGTACATGTGGCACTGCCACATCCTGAGCCATGAAGAGATGGACATGATGCGGCCGATCGCGGTTGATGTGCTTACCACCGTGCCTGCTGCGGCGGCACTCTCAGTTGAGGGCACGCCCGGCGCGCCGGTGACGCTCACGTGGGTCGACCCGACCCCGGGAGATGCTCCGGCAACGCTCGGCGACCCATCGAACGAGATCGGGTTCCACATCCAGCGAGCAACGTACGCAGCAAACGGGACGCTCGGCGCGTACTCGACGATTGCCGAGGGGCTTGCGAACCAGACGTCCTACGTGGACACGACGACCGTGGACACTGCTACGCATCCCGCGTACCGCTACCGGGTCGTCGCGTACAACGCCTCCGGTTCGACGAACTCCAACACCGTGCTGATCGGCACACCGTTCATGCCACCGATCCGAATCTCCGGACCGGATCGCTACACGACGGCGATCGCTGCGGCCCAGACGGCATTCCCCGACTGGACGAATGTGCAGCACGTGGTGGTGGTCTCGGGCGAGACACTGGTCGATGCGCTGGCAGCATCAGGCCTGGCGGGTGCGTATGACGGCCCGCTGCTCTTCACGCAGTCGAACGTGCTGACGGCAGCCACGCGCAACGCCATCGCAGCGATGCCGGCCGGCGTTAAGGTCCACATCGTCGGAGGTACGCCTGCCGTCTCCGCAAGCGTTGCATCAGCGCTGAGCAGCATCGCAAGCGTCAGCAGCGTCGACCGGACGTCGGGTAGCGACCGCTATGCAACCGCAGCCGCGGTAGCCACCAAGATGAAGGTGGTCCTCGGCGGTGCGTTCCCGAACAAGGTCTTCATCGCGAACGGCTCGGACGCCAACAACATGTACGACGCGATCGTCGCATCTCCGGCATCATCGAACGCTCACCTTCCCGTGCTTCTGGTGAGCGCGACATCGGTGCCGGCTGCAACGTCGGGCGCCATCTCGGCACTTGGCATCACACAGAAGTACATCGTCGGTGGCACACCCGCTGTGAGCGCCTCGATCGCGACTCAGCTGGGAGTCGCGCCAGGTGACCGAATCTCCGGTTCCGACCGGTACGGCACGGCCGTAGCGTTCGCACAGCGTGCGAACACCGAAGGCTGGCTCACCTACACCAACGTCGGGCTCACATCGGCGATCGTCGACGGGCTCTCCGGTGGCGCGATGATGGGCAAGCTCGGTGGTCCACTGCTGCTTACGAGCAGCACCTCGCTGCCCACGACGACGCGGGACTTCCTCGTCGCCAACAAGATGGCGATCATGCAGTCATACGTGTTCGGTGCAACCAACGTAGTGAGCACGAACGTGTACAACGCGATCAGCTCCGCGCTACAGTAGTCACAGCAGCACGTAAGAACGCCCCACCGGCGACCGGCCGATGGGGCGTTCTTCGTTGATGCAGCGCCTAGCGGCGCTCCTCCGGCACCTCGCACACCACGTTCGTGCCGGCCTCACCGGCCACGATACGCGTGATGTCCTCGAGCCTGCCGACCGCCGCTCTGTTGCAGGTCGCCTTCACGAACCGCTTCGCGGCTTCGACCTTCGGGCCCATCGAACCTGCAGCGAACTCGTACTGGTCGAGCTCCTCGGGAGTCGTCCAGCCAACCGTGCGCTGCTCGGGCGTGTCCCAGTCCAGACAGACGCCCTCGGCGTCGGTCGCCATGATGAAGAGGTCGGCGCCAAGCTCGCGGGCGAGCAGCTCGGCCGCGAAGTCCTTGTCGATAACGGCCTCGATACCAACCAGTGTGCGGGTGCCGTCCGGCAGGTAGACGGTCGGGATGCCGCCGCCGCCTGCGCAGATGACGACCGCGCCCTTCTCGACGAGCCACCGCACCGGGTTGATCTCGAAGATGCGCTTCGGCTCGGGCGACGCGACGACGCGGCGCCACGAACGGCCGTCGGCCTTGAAGACCCAGCCCTTCTTGGCTGCGAGCGCGTCAGCGTCCTCTTTGGTGTAGCAGGGGCCCACGAACTTCGTCGGGTTCTGGAACGCGGGATCCTTCGGGTCGACTTCCACCATCGTGAGCAGGGTTGCGAGGTGCTTCTCGAACGGCAGGACGTTGCCCAGCTCCTGCTCGACCATGTACGCGATCATGCCTTGTGTCTGCGCACCAAGCACGTCGAGCGGGTACGGTTCGACGTCGGTGTATGCAGCAGCCTGCAGCGCAAGCAGCCCTACCTGTGGGCCGTTGCCATGGGCGATCACCAAGTTGTGTTGCTCGGCAAGCGGGGCAAGCGCCTTCGCTGCGATGCGCACGTTCGCACGCTGCGCCTCCGCAGTCATCGGATCGCTTCGGCGCAACAGCGCGTTGCCGCCGAGCGCCACCACGATGGTCAGCTTCTCCATCCACGATCTCCTTCGTCATCACTGGTCATTGCAGCACGATCGTATGCAGAAACATTGCATGCCGATACATACTACCCTGTCGGACGACGCGCCAGCCAAGAATCCCTATGCTAGAATCCGCACACGTTGACGGCACTGCTCGCGGGAGGGTTCGTGCAGTTCACCTCGCTAGAGTACCTGCTCTTCCTCGGCCTGTCGGTGGCCGTCTACTTCGCGCTCCCGGGACCGCGAACGAGGACGCTCTGGCTCCTGGCGGCAAGCTACACGTTCTACTTCTCCTTATCGGCACGCTGGACGCTCGCTCTGATGGCGATCACCGCCATCGGCTACGCGTTCGGCCTGGTGATAGCCGCTTCTGGTGTTGGTACTCCCGTGCACCGGAAGACGAAGCGCCTGCTTGCCGCTGGCATCGTGCTTGTGGCCGGGGCGCTCTTCTACTTCAAGTACGCCGCCTTCTCGGCGGGGCTCCTCAACAGCGGACTCGCGCTGGCGGGCGTGAGCTGGCGCTCCCCCGCGCTCGCGATCGCGCTGCCGGTGGGCATCTCGTTCTGGACGTTCCAGTCGATCGCGTACCTGGTCGACGTCGCGAAAGGCACCGTGTCGCCCGAGCGCAACCCGCTGCGCTATGCGCTCTTCATCGCCTTCTTCCCCCAGGTCACCGCGGGGCCGATCGCACGAGCCGGTCAGCTCCTCCCTCAGCTTGCCGAGAAGCGCCCGTTCGATTACGAGCGCATGCGCTCGGCCCTCGTGCTGATGGCGTGGGGCTTCTTCAAGAAGCTCGTGGTCGCCGACCCGCTCGGCGTCGTGGTCCACACCGTCTTCTCCAAGCCGCACGATTTCGGCGACAACGGCATCGTGCTCGCGGGTGCGGCCGTAGCGTTCGCGGTGCAGATCTACTGCGACTTCTCGGGATACACCGATCTCGCCCGCGGCGCCGCGCGTCTGTTCGGCATCGACCTCATGCCGAACTTCGCACGGCCGTATGCCGCGCGCTCGATCAAGGAGTTCTGGCGCCGCTGGCACATGACGCTCATGAGCTGGCTGAAGGATTACGTCTACATCCCGCTCGGCGGTAGCCGGGTCTCGAAGTGGCGACGCTACGGCAACATCCTCGCCGTCTTCCTCTTCAGCGGCCTGTGGCACGGTGCCGGGTTCACGTTCATCGTGTGGGGCCTCTTAAATGGCCTCTACCAGGTGCTCGGCGAGCTGCTCGAGCCCGCTCGCGCACGCATGCTCGCACTCGTCCGCATCACCCGCGATGGCGCGCTCCACCACGCGCTCCAGGTGCTCACGACCTTCGGGCTCGCCACCATCGCGTGGGTGTTCTTCCGCGCCGAGTCGCTCTCCGACGCCCTCTACATCCTGCCGAGGATGTTCTGGCTCGACCCGCGCCCGCTCCTCTCTGGCGGCATCCCCGACCTCGGACTCGCGAAGGCGCAGCTGCTGGTGACCGCGGTCGCGATCGTGGTGGTGTTCGGGCTGGAGTACCTCTCGGCAAGACGGGACCTGACGGCGCTGCTCTATCGCCAGCACGTCGCGGTGCGCTGGGCCGTCTACTACGGCGCCGCGCTTGCGATCCTCATCTTCGGCTACTACGGGCCGATGTCCACCGCCGCCGACTTCGCCTACTTCAAGTTCTAGGACATGCCGATGCCGCGATCAGCCGATAACCGCCGAACCCGCCGCCTGCTGGCGTCGCTCGCCTTCTGCGTGCTGCTCCTCACCATCCTCACGCTCGCGAGCGCGGTCGTGAAGCCGGGGCGCAACGGCATCGACGGCCAGGGCGGCAGCGCCTGGACGACGTACCGCGAGCTGCCGTCGGACTCGGTCGACGTGCTCTTCCTCGGCAACTCGCACGTCTTCGTGGGCGTCGACCCTGCCGAGGTGTGGCGCACGCGAGGGATTCCGTCCTTCGTGCTGGGCGGGCCTACGCAGCAGCTCAAGCTCACCCGCTTCTACCTTGCCGAGGCCCTCAAGACGCAGCGCCCCAGGGTCGTGGCGCTCGAGCTCTCGTCGATCGCGTACGGCGAGACGCATTTCAACCGCGAATTCCAGCAGATCAATGTGGGCTACATGCCGCTTTCCGCCGAGAAGCTGAAGGCCGCGTTCCTCTCCACGCCGCCAAGCGAGCGGGCGGGCGTGCTCGTGGACCTGTGGACGTACCACGGCCGTTGGTCGAGCCTCACGAAACGCGACTTCGACCTGCTCGGCAAGAACCGGGGTGGCGAGTTCCTGAACGGCTTCCTGCCCAAGCGCGGGTCCGTGGAGGTCACGCCCACCGCATCGCCGATGCCCGAGGACGTACGCGCACGGGCGGATGCGGCACTCGCGTACAACCTGCCGTACCTGCGCGAGATCGCGGGCATTTGCGAGGACGCGGACGCTGAGCTGCTGCTCTTCCTCACGCCCACCGGCCCGCCGAACGCATACAGCTACCAGCTCGAGAAGGTCGAGGCGGTTCTTGGCAGCGAGTTCGACAACGTGCGCACGCTCGACCTGAGCGAGCCCGGCTCGGTACCGGGGCTCTCGTACGAGACCGACTTCATCGACGGCGGTCACCTCACGTACACGGGTGCCGCGAAGATGTCAGCTGCGCTGGCGACCGCACTTGGCGACGAGTACTCGCTCCCCGATCGGCGCAGCGAGTCGGGTGACCGAACGGCGCGGTGGACGAGCGGGCTCGCGAAGCACGACGCCTACCTTCGCTCCTTTGGAAGCGCGACGGGCGACTAGTCGAGCGAGTCGCGGGAGATCGGGCACGTCATGCAATGGCAGCCGCCGCGACCCTTGCCAAGCTCGCTGCCCTCGATCTCGAAGACCTCGATGCCCGCGTTGCGCAGCGCCGCGTTCGTGTGCGTGTTCTTCGAGTAGCCGATGACCACGCCCGGCTCAAGCGCGACGACGTTGTTGCCGTCGTCCCACTGCTCGCGCGCTGACTGGAACGCATCGCCGCCCGTGGGCACCACGCGCATCTTCTTCACCTTCAGCGCGTCGGCAACGGCCTCAAGCAGGCCCTTCTCGGCGGTGATCTCGAAGGAGTCCTTCTTGTCGCCGGGTCGGATGCTATAGACCTGCATCGCCTCGATGACCTGCGGGTACATCGTCACGGCGTCGCGATCGATGAAGCCGAAGACGGTGTCGATGTGCATGTACGCCCGGTCGACCGGCATGCGGCACGCGATGATCCGCTCGGCAGCGCCTGCCGAGAAGAGCGAGCGCGCCAGATGCTCCACCATGCGGCCGGTGGAGCGCTCCCCCATACCCACGAGCACGGTCTTGTTGCCGATCGGCATGAGGTCGCCGCCCTCGAGCGAGTTGCCCTGGCCGAGGTCCTCCACGCCGAACCGGCCGGCGTCGCCTTCCGGCGGATACCAGAACTGGAAGTCCGCCTCGGCGAAGCGCGGGTGGTAGCGGTAGATGATCGAGGTGTTCACGACCTCCAGGCGCCGCGCGTGCCAGAAGAGCGGCGGCAGGATCACGCCGCCGTAGAGCCACGCGCTGGAGTCGCGCGTGAAGAGGCTGTTCGGGAGCGGCGGCAGCACGAAGGAGTTCGGCTCGGCGAGAACGGCGCCGAGCGAGTGGCGGTTGAGGGCGTCCAGGTCGAAGCCTTCCAGCTCCTCGATGAGCAGACCGCTCACGAGCGCCTCCGCCAACTGCTGCGGTGGCATGCCGAGCAGGAACGCCCGCAGATCGCGCACCATCGAAGGGCCGACGGTGTACGAGGAGACGAGCCGCGTCACGACATCGGCGCGTGCCTCGGCAGATGCCGAGAGGGTCTCGACGAGCAGATCGAAGAGGTAGAGCACCTCCACGCCGCGGTCGCGCATGACGGCCGTGAAGGCGTCGTGCTCGCGCTGCGCGCGCTCCACCCACACGAGGTCGTCAAACAGAAAGCGCTCGCGATTATGCGGAGTGAGCCGCTCGAGCGCGAGGCCCGGACGATGTACCAGCACCGTTCTGAGCTTGCCGACTTCGGAGTATGCACCGAGCGTTGTCATGTGACCCGACCTTCTGCGCGGATTCAGCTGCCACGCCATTCTATCCGGTCGAGCGACGATGTGTAGCCGAAACGCTACACGCGCTTCCTGCGAGCCAACCACGCGCCGCCGCCGACGAGGGTCAGACCGCCCGCCGCGGCAAGCACCGGCCACAGCGCGCCGCTCCCGTCGGCAACTGGAGGAACGGCTGCCGCCGCAGACGCGGTCGACTCAGCGTCAACGACCAGCGTCGGTGCCTGGGTCGCTGGCACTGTGGCGGATGCATCGGCCGAAGCAGTCTCGGCAATCGCTTCCTCCGAGAGAGTCCCACCGCCACTCCAGAAGCTCCCCGGGTCGGTCGGTCGTTCAGGAACAGGGGCGATATCGATGTAGCCGACGGACGCGTACGAGTCGGTGACGGGTTGAGTTGTGATCGCCTGCGAGAACCACACGCGACTGCCGTCGACCTCGCCGACGAGTCCTGCTTCAACGTAGGGATACACGAGTTCCGACTCGCCACTGCTCAGGTCCATCACGGCGACGCGGTAGTTCGGATACTCCTTCGATGAGCGCTGGCTCCACGCGATGTAGCGACCTGACGTTCTCGAGGAGGACATGTAGTGATAGGCGTCCTCTGCCCCTAGAAGCTTCGTGGCTGAGCTGCTCGCCGGACTCCAGAGATACAGCGCCGAGCGGTACCCCGGGCCCTCGCCTTCAACAAGGACACCTGCGGCTGAGATCGAACACGCAACCGGACTGAACTCGGGAATCGTCGTGTACCGATGCTCACCGGTGCGAGCGTTGAGCACGTGCACCGAGGAGGCGAGGGTGTCTCCGGACGGCTCGATCCAGGCGATGCTTTCGCCGTCAGCAGCCAGAGAGTGGTACGCGCTGGAGGCAGCGTAGGTGGTTTCGAGGGCAGTATCGACGTCGTAGACGTGGAGAAGGGAATCTGTCCATGCGACGAGGCCCGTTCCGCAGACGGGTGCGCACGTGTTGCCGACGCTGTCGATTCCCGAAGCCAGAACGGAACGTGTGCTCGACGAGATCTCGAACAGCTCAATCGACACCGGACCAGGAAGCACAGGAGCAGACGCGTAGACAACGAACCCGTCACCAACGTCGTAATCCAGGTGGTTGTCCATGCCTGGATCGATGTCGACGATCTCCCGCGTACGCGTGTCGTACAGCAGCACCCGGGACGGCCCGGTGATGTACTCCGAATCGTTCAGCCACTGGATATCGGATTCGCTCCACACAGCCCATGACCCGCTGGCACGCACATGTCCTTTGGCAGTGGAGCTCGTCCGGATGACGTGGGTCGAATAGGTGGAGGTCTGAGCCACCGCGCGGGGCGCAAACAACAAGAAGGTCGCGCACACTAGCACCACAGCAGCTCTACCGCTACGCATGAATCCCCCCTGAATCCCGTGAAACCGCCCCCTGAATAGAGTAACACCACGCATCGGCATGTGATTGAACCGGGCAAGTGTGTGGGTATCAACAGAGTTCATTCGGGGGCGAGTTGATGGTGAAGACAGCAACCGCCCAGCGTGTCGTGCTGATCGAGGCCGGCTCACCGGGCCTGAACATCTATTCTCACGTTGCGATGGGACGCGGGGTGCCGCTCCTCGCCACCGTCCTCGGCAATCAAGGATTCCAAGTCGCCGCTTTCGTGGAGGACATCTCCGGCCAGGATTCGATCGCGTGGGACGTTGTCGCCTCGGCGGACGTCGTAGGGTTCTCGGCGATCACATGCACGCTCACGCGCACCGCCGAACTCGTACGCGAGACGCGTCACCACAACCCCGGGGCAACGATCGTGATGGGCGGACCGGAGCCGACATGTGCGCCGCAGCGCGCGTTCGAGGCAGGTGCCGACTACGTCATCCTCGGCGAGGCTGAGTTCTCGCTGCCGGAGTTTCTGCGCGCGCTGCACGATGACCCCGCCGCTATACGAGAAGTCCCCGGGATCGTCTGGCGCCAGGACGGCGAATTGCGCTTCGGCCCGCCGCCCCGGCAGCTCACAGCCGATGAGATCTCCGAGCTGCCGCTCATCGACATGACGCTCGTGCACCAGGCCGAGAAGCGCACCGTTGGCCTGGTCTGGCGTTCACGCGGGTGCCCAGAACGCTGCGAATTCTGCGAGGTTCACGAGATCTGGCCCCGCTACACCCTGCGAGACGAGCAGACGAGCGTCGAGGAACTCCTCCGCTGTCAGGAGGAGGGCGTCGGCGGGAGCTTCCTCATCGATGACAACTCCGCTGCGAACAAGCCGTCGTTCAAACGCTTCCTCGAAGGCGCGATCGCCCGCGGGGCTGCTCGGCCACTCACGCTGCAGCTCAGGGCCGACGCGTTCTTCGACAAGCACGGACGGCTCGACAAGGAACTCTTGCGGCTGCTCCGCGACCTGAGTCCTGTCACCACCGTCTGCGTCGGCGTGGAATCTGCCGAAAACAGCGACCTTGCGGCCATCGGCAAACGAACGACTGCGGAGGTGACCGCGCGCGCATTGGCGGCCGTTCGCAAGTACGGCCTGCTCGTGCACGGAATGTTCATCGCCTTTGGCAGCGACACAGCCGAGACGCTCAAGCGAAACGGGGAGTTCGCGCGGAAGTACGTGACGTCGCTTCAGTACCTCTTCGAAGCTCCGCTGCCGGGCACGAAGAGCACTGCGCGTCACGAGGATGCGGGTCGCGTGCTCTTCCACGACATCCCCGAGCTGAAGTACGTGGACGGGATGCATGTAGCGATCCGTCCGGAGCACATGGCCGCGTGTCAGATGCAGGAGATCGTGACCGCCGAGTACCGCAAGTTCTACTCCCGGGTACGCATCGTGCGGGCATTCGTCAACGGGCTGTTCGTCCGTCACCGCCGCCTGGGTCCGGGCATCCGCCGGTACCTCAAGTCACTCCCCTTGCGACGCCGGGTTCGCGAATGGGCATGGCTTCACCTGGAGTTCAAGTTCGCGCCCTGGGCGGTACTGCGCGTCGGCCGTGAACGGGTGACGGCCTTTCTCAAGGACGCGGAGTACCTGATGTACCTGCGCAGACTGGACGGCTAACTGGCTAACGCCCCGAGACGCCTCCGGTCCCGGGTTCGTCATCGCAAACCGGAGCGGTCAACGCGAACGTGAACAGGAAGGTGGAGCCCTTTCCCTTCGTGCTCGCAAGCGTTACGTCGCCGCCCAGGAGACGGGCCAGCCTGCGTGAGATCGGGAGTCCGAGTCCCGTCCCACCGAGCGGGTTGTCGCCGGGACGGCCCATGCTCTTGAACTCGTCGAAGACTTCCTCGAGGCGGGACTTCGCGATACCGACACCCGTGTCGGTCACCGTCACGCGCGCGAGCCCGTCCGCAGAATCGAGGTCTATCTTCACGCTGCCGGTCTCGGTGAACTTCACGGCGTTGCTGAAGAGGTTGAGCAGCACCTGCTGTACGCGATCTTCATCGGTGTGCACCACGAGACCGGCGTCAGGCACGTGGACGTCCAGGGCGAGTCCCTGGCTCTTGGCCATCGGAGCCATGATCTCCACTGCCGAGCGAACGAGTTCGGCCATGTCGAACTCATCGACCTCGATCGGCATCGCGCCAGCCTCGATCTTCTCAAGGTCGAGCACATCGTTCACGAGTGCCAGAAGATGGTTCCCCGATCGCACGATCATGCCCAGCTGCCGCTCCTGCTCATCGTTGATGGGGCCGGCAAGTCGCGACAGGATGATGTTCCCGAAACCCAGTATCGAGTTCAGTGGCGTTCGCAGCTCATGGCTCATATTCGCCAGGAAGCTCGATTTCGCATGACTCGCCGCCTCGGCAGCCTCGGCCGCTACACGGAGCCGCGCCGCCTCCTTCGACTCGGAGATGTCGATCATGACACCCACGAGCCGGACGCTCCCGGATTCGTCCGCGTGCACCGAGACAACGTCTTCGATCCACACGATCTCCCCATCCGCCCGCACCGCGCGATACTCAAGGTTGTGGTCCCGACCGCGTGACGTCGCGGTCATGCAAGCGGTCACTGCCGCCTCCCGGTCGTCTGGATGGAGCGACTGGGCCCACGAATCGAGTGTGGTCCACGCGCTCGGTGCATAGCCGAGCAACCGCTCAAGCTGCGGCCCAACGTACAGGAAGCGGTCCGAGTCCATGTCGTACTCCCACGGCACGGCCCGCAGTGACTCGACCAGAAAGCGGTACTGCCTCGCCGAAGTCGCGAGATCTTGCTCGCGCCGCTTGACCGCACTGGTCATGTCGTTCAACGCAGACCCGAGTTTGCTGAGCTCGATCTGCTGGTAATCCGCCGAGGCCTCATCGTACTCGCCATGCGCAACCTTATCGGCATGTCTCGCGAGTTCGCTGATTGGCTGCGCCAGGCGCTGCGAGAACGCGGCCGCAAGCGTGAGGGCGAACACCGCAGCGAGCACGATCAGCAGCATGACGACGTACTGCGTGCCGAGAATCGCCTGTTGCACCTGCTCCCAGGGTTGCGTAGCAAGCGCCACCCAGCCGACCTGTCCGATCATGTGCGCCGCACCGAGATACTCAACGCCCTGCCAGGTGTATCGACCCTGCGCCTCGGGAGCACCCGTGAGGACTTCATCTACGATACCGATGCTGCGCATGTTCGGACGCTGGATAGCGACCGCTGCTTCGGGGTAGTAGATCGGGACACCGTTGCCATCGAGCACGATCGGCAGTACCGATGACGCATCCAGCGCGGTGAAGTCCAGCATCCTGGGAAGCATCACGTTGACGACCATCGCGCCGCTCCGAAGCGGCGCGACGTACGAAAGAGACGACTCGCCCGTGATCGGAGAGAGGTACACGTTCGACCACACGGGCTCGCCGGTTGCGTAGGCCCTGGCGACCGAGACATCCCTGGATCGATCGAGACCCACGAAGTCCGCGCCCTGCATGCCTGTGCTCGTCTCAAGCGCGGCAGCCTGAACGATTCCGGCATCGTCGAGCAGAAGTATCGACTCCACTTCCGGAATGCCGTCGATCAGATTCAACCAGTGGTCCTCGGGGTCCTCGGAAGCTAGAACCTCCTCGTAACCCTGATCCAAGTACGGCGCGACGACGGCCTTTGGCACTTCGAGCGACTGTCCGATCTGAGCGACGAGGGACCTCGCGTTCAGGTCGTTCGACCTGGCGATCTGATCGGCCAGGAGTCCTCTCACGAAGATGACCGATACGGCCCCGACGATGATGAGCGGCAGCAGCGCAGCCAAGAGCAGCCGTCGCGTCAGGGCGGAGCGGAATGAATGCGATCGCCACATGCTTACTCGGCCCTTACGAAGACGCCGTCACGGATGGTCATAAGGAAGTACTCGCGCTCGACATCGCCGGTCGCATCGAGCTTCACGACACCCTGGACGGCGTCGTACGAGCGTAGCGCATCAAGCCTCGCCTTCAAGGCGGTTCGCGTTGGATCGCCTTTGAGCTGAGAGATGACGAGTCGGGTCGCATCGTACGCGTGAACCGAGGCGAAACCCGCCTCGTACCCGAACCGGTCCCGGAAGCGCTTGGCGAAATCCTGGTACCCCGGAGCGGTCGATTCCCGATCGAACGTGTTGAGGAACATCATGCCTTCCACCGCACGTCCTCCGTAGCCAATCACCACCTCGGTCGCGGACCACTCGCTTGTGATGAGGTGGTCCTCCAACCCGCCTTCCCTCAGAAGCGTCGCAAGTCGAGCTGTGTCGAGCGCGTTGGCAAGAACGAAGACGCATTGCGGATCAGTCGCAAGCGCGCGATCGACCGCGATGTCATAGGTGTCGAGCGCTCCCGACATGATGGTCTCGGATGCAACCACGCTACCACCGAGACGTGTGAACTCCTCGGTGAAGTTCCGCGCCCAGGTCTCGGTGTGCGCCCGGTTCGCAAGGTCGTAGATCATCGCGACCCGCTTGTGACCCAGCTGGTCGCGAACGACGGCCGCCAGCTTCCGTGCCGCGCTTGAGTTGTCGGGATAGAGGCGGTAGAACCAGTCCTTCTTGCCGGTGAGAGCATCGGTGCTCGTCGTCGGGCTCACAAGCGGCACGCCGAGCTCATCGGCCAGCGGCGCGACCGCTACCGCGATGCCGCTCGTCATCGGCCCGACAACGGCCACCGCGCCTGCCGACTCGAGCGCCTTGAACGCGTCTGCCGCCCGCGTGGCGTCCTGCGCATCGTCCGCCGGCAGCAGCTCCAGCCGGTGGCCATCGATGCCACCCGCGAGGTCAGCCTCTTCAACGGCAAGGAGCGCGCCGTCGCGCCCCGCGCTGCCCAAGTCGGAGGTGCGTCCAGAGAGTCCGCCGAGGTAGCCGATCACGATGGGGTCGGTGCCAGAGGTGCAACCGGATACGGCGAGGCATACGAGAAGGACGGGTGTGACTACCAGCAAGACTCGGGCGCGCGTTGTCTGCCGCATTCGAATGCCTATCGCCGGGGACGAGAGTTGCATACTCGTACACCCAATGTAGGCGTGTTCCCGACACGCGGCAAGGAATCGACGACGAGCGGAGCGCGAACGGGTATCAACTATCATCACGCACGATTACTAGGCTCCTGACAGAGCGCTGGGGGGCATCATGACCGACGAAACCCGCTTCAAGCGACTACGGCTGTACAACCTCGTGATGGGACTCTTCCATCTGGGACAGGGCATCGCCATCGCTGCGCTGTCGAACGACTTCAAGCTGCCGGTGACCGCCACGCTCATGCAGGGACCTCCGGGCACTCCGCCTGGAGTTCCGACCACGCTCTTCGAGATCCCGCTTGGTTGGGCGGTGGCGACGTTCGTGTTCCTCTCGGCGTTGGCGCACTTCATCATCGCGTCGCCTTTGGCATTTGATTGGTACGTGAAGAACCTCAGGCGGCAGCGCAACTACGCGCGCTGGATCGAGTATTCGGTCTCCTCCACGCTCATGGTCATACTCATCGGTTTGCTGCCGGGCATCTTCGATATCGCCGCGATCATCGGTATCGCCGGTGCGAACGTGTCGATGATCCTCTTCGGCCTGCTGATGGAGCACTACGAGACCCCGGGCACGCCGAACTGGATGTCCTACATCTTCGGATGCATCACCGGCGCGGTCCCATGGATCGCGATCGCCGTCTACCTCTGGGCCCCCGGTCAGGTCGCCGAGCCACCGGCATTCGTCTACTGGATCTTCTTCTCGATGTTCGTGTTCTTCATGAGCTTCGCGCTCAACATGGTGTTGCAGTACAAGAAGATCGGCCCGTGGAAGGATTACCTCTTCGGCGAGGCGGCCTACATCCTGCTTAGCCTGACCGCCAAGTCGCTGCTCGCATGGCTGGTCTTCGCGAACACCCTGATTCCCACATAGACAGACGCTACGTGGGCTCCGCTGAGCACCAGCGATCGAGCCACCAGCGAACGGAACGGTTCATCTCGGCCATGTAGGTCGGGGTGAACTTCCGTTTGTAGACCTGCTGTCCGAAGTTGGCGACTCCGGGACCGAAGCCATGCGGCGAGTGCATCTCGCCCTGCTCCACTGACACTTCGGCCAGCTCGACGTCGGTCAGCCGGTGGTAGCGGTTCTCGTGCACCACATGCCTCGTGTAGTGCGGGGTCGGCTCACGCTTCGCGGCGGGATGTCCGAAACACAGCATCGCGATCGGCAGCGTGTGCTGCGGCAAGCCGAGCAGCTCCGCGTGGATCTCACCGTTCTCGAGCACGTCGCCGATGTAGCACGAGCCGATGCCGAGCGACTCGGCGGCTACCACTGCGTTCTGCGCCGCGATGAGCGCGTCCGAGCATGCCATCATGAGGTCACCGACGTCGGGCGTGGCACGATGGTCGACGCCCTCGACCTCCTCGGCATGGGAGAAGCGGAACAGGTCGATCCACTTCTGCATATCGGCCACGAAGATGAGCACCCACGGCGCCTTCGCAATGAACGGCTGATCGTCGCAGGTCTCGGCGAGGCGGTCTTTGAGCGTCTGGTCGGTCACTTCGATGATCGAGTAGAGCATCATGTTGCCCGCAGTCGGTGCGCGCATCGTGCTGTGGAGGATGGCAGCCTTCTCGGCATCGGTGATGGGGATCTCGGCGTAGGTGCGTGTCGAGAAGCGTGCGTCGAGCAGGTCCAGCGTGGGGTTCATGGCGATTCCAATCGACCGGGTGACCCGAGTATACGCGGATGGGCCGTCCACGCCGCTCACACGAAAGCGACCCCGGCACCCATGTGGATGTCGGGGTCGTGGGATGTGCTGATCGGGCGCTACGCGCCGGTGCCCTTGAGACCCGCGAGGCGCGCCTCGACCTCGGCGTCGTCCTGCGCGGTATCGAGATCCTCGAACTGCGCATCGAGCGACGAGGCTGCGAGCTCTGCGGCGCCACGCGCCTTCGCCTCTTCGCGCCGGATCTTATCTTCGAATCTACCGATCTCGCTCGTCGGATCCGTCATGTCCACAGACTTGATCGCGTCCTGCACCTGGTTCTGCGCATCGGCGATCCGCGCCCGGGCAACCAGCTCGTCGCGCTTGGACTTCAGGTCATCGAGCTTGCCCTTCATGGCGTCAAGCCCCGAGCGGAGCTTCGCAACGACTTCGGTCTGGCTCGCCACGGTCGGCTTGAGCGCAGCCGCTTCCTGCTCGAAATCGATTTGCTTCTTGAGCGCGAGCCGGGCAAGGTTGTCGAACTTCTCCGCATCGGCCGTCTGACCCGCGGCGCGCAGCTCGTCGGCCTTGGCGCTCGCAGCCTTCGCCTTGCCGCCCCACTCGGCGGCTGCGTTCTCGTCCTCGCGGACGTCGTCTTCCATCATCCGGAGCCCACCGATTGTCTGCGCGACGGCGGCCTCGGCCTCCTGGATGCCGTTGGTGTAGTCGCGGATCATCTGGTCGAGCATGACCTGCGGGTCCTCAGCGGCATCGATGAGGCTGTTGATGTTCGCTCGCGCAAGTTGCGCGATCCTCCCGAGAATCGACTGCTGTGACGGCATCTTTGCTCCTCCGTTTCCTTTTCGCGAGGCATCGCCTCGTGGTTCCCCGTTTAGAAGCGCCCGCCGCCTCCGCGGCGTGTGCTCGAACTGCTGCGGCTCGTACCGCTGCTACCGCGCGACGAGCCACCGAATCCGCCCGAAGAGCGCCTGCCCGATGACATCCCACCGCCAAGGATCGCGCCGGCGGCGCGTCCCCATCCGTCCGAAGAACCGGTGGATGGCCGAGGCGCGCTCGGCGGGCTGGGCGTGACGCTACGGTCGTGTGCTGCGACGTCTGATTGCGCGTAGCGCGCGGCGGACTCCGCATACTGCTGCGCCGACTGCGCCTCGGCCAGTGCGGCATTCACGTCGGTCGCCAACAGCGACTCGGCTCGCGCCAGCCGCGTTGACGCCTCGCCGAGCGCCGAGCGCGCCTGCGCGCCGACCACACCGCTGCGGGTGGCGATGAACGCGTCGGCAGAAGCGATCCGGTCGCGTGCGGTCGTGATGGTGCTGGTCGCCGCCGCCCGGGCAGCGGCAGCCTGAGCCGCCGCGTCGCGAGCCGCGCCGAGCGCCGCGTTGAGCTGCTCGGCGGTGGAGCGCACCTGCGCGAGGTGGGCAATCGGGTCGAACGGGGGCGCGCCGCTTGCTGCACGCGCCTCTGCGGCAACACGTCGTGCGGTCACTGCGAGCTGACCGAGTTCGGGCGTGCCGACTCCTTCGGCTGCCGCCGCAGCCTGCTCCAATGCCAGCGACTCATCGACGAGGCTCTTGCCAGCCTGAGCCAGCTGCTCGCGAGCCGCGGCGACTGCTGCGATGAGGCGCTCGGACAGCACGACCGCGTCCTCGGCTTCCCGGGTCGCGATCGCCGCGGCGGCGCTGTCGCCGGAAGCGCTCGCAGCCGTACCCCGCTCGATCGCGGCGCGGGCGAACGCCATCGCTTCCTTCGCTTCAACGTCGTCGTCCGCCACCTCGCCAAGCGCCGCGGGCAGATACGCCGCCTTGAGCTCACCGAGCGTAGCCGTCGCACCCGCCAGTTGGCCCTCCGCTGCCGTAAGCCTCTTCGTCACCTCGCCGAGGACTTCATCGGCGCGACCGGCGATGTTGCGCAGCCGGGCGAATCCTTCGGCCTTCTCGTCAAGGCGCGCGTCCGCTTGCTCACTAAGCTCGATGATTCGCTTGAGCATCTCTCGGCGTGTCGGCTCGTCTTCAGGTTCCGCGTCGTACACCTTCTGCTGGATACCGAAAGCCTCGGCGACCTGCTTCTTCGAGTCGGCCAGCGCCGTCGCGTACTCCTTCACGGCGTCAGCGCCGAATTCCGCCTCGGCGAAACCAAGCTCCTGCTCCGAGGTCCGCAGGGCGTCGTCGACGGCCACGAGCAGCTGCCCCGCCTTGGTCTCAAGCGACTTGGTGTCGAGCTCTCCGGTCGCCGATGCTGCTACAGGCCCGCGAACCTTCCGGCGCTTGGATGCGAAGAATGCGATCACGCCGCCGATGATCGCCACGATTCCGGCCGGCAACAGGCAGCCGAGCAGCGATGCGGGCTTGGCATTCTCGGATGCCGGCGCTGCGGGCTCGGCAGCGGCCGCAAGCGCAGCGCCATAGCCGTCCGCGGCGCCGATGGCCGCACCCGCCCAGTCCGACTTCTGCAGCGCCGGCTCGATCGAATCCGTCGCAACCTCTTCCAGCTGCGCGTCGGTAAGACCGAACTCCTGGCCCACCGACCACGCGTACTGACGGTCGTTCACCGCAACGGCAAGGAGGATGTCGTTGATGCCAAGCCCGTTGAGCTCGGCCGTCCGATTCGCCCATTCGACCGAGTCCATGCCATCGAACGACGCCACATACACCACGAACAGCTGGATGTCATGTTCGGCGTTGAGGCGATCGAGCGCCTCGGTCACCATGCTCTTCTCGGCGCTGGGGACCGCGCCGGCATCATCGGTGAGCTGCTGCGCATTAAGAACGAGCGGCGGGGCGGCTTGGGCCACAGGCACGAAGGAAACGCAGACGACGGCGACGATACAGAGCACGACCGAGATACGCTTCAGCCTGTTCAAGCCGAACCACCCCCACCAGTGTGTGCGCGGACTTCGCAGCGACCATGCGCGGTCATGCCCAGATGGTACCCCGAGGGTCGGTGATAAGAAACCGGCGTTAAGTACGACCGCAGCTATGCCTCGCGGACCGTCCGCACGATGCGGTCGAGAATCTCGTCGAGGATCTCGGGGTGCGTCGCGAAGTTGAGGCGCGCGAAGCCCTTCCCCGCCAGGCCGAATTCGGGTCCCGCCGAGAGTCCCACCAACCCGCGCTCAAGCAGATGCTTTGCCGGGTCATCGGCGATGCTTGTCGCCCGGAAGTCGAGCCACGCAAGGTATGTGGCCTCCGGCCGCCCGACGATCACCTCAGGGAGTTCCGCCGAGATGCGCTCGAGCAGGTGATCACGGTTGGCGCGCAACGTCTCCACCGTGCCGAGCAGCCACTCTTCCCCGCCCGTCCATGCCGCGAGCGTCGCGTGCGCGCCAAGCGCGTTCACGCCCCCCAGCATGTGCGGCGGAAGCGCGCCGATCCCCTCGGCGACCTTCTCGGCGCCGAGGAAGCCCACAGCACAGCTCAGGCCGCCTAGGCTGAAGCTCTTGCTGGCAGCGGTCACCGTCACGCACCGCGCCGCCACGTCCGGGCCGAGCGACGCGAAGGGGATGTGCGTGGCACCGGGGTAGACGAAGTCCTGCCAGATCTCGTCGCTGATCACGAGCAGATCGCGCTCCTCGGCAACCTCCGCGACGATGCGCAGCTCCTCCGCCGAGTACGCCCGGCCGCTCGGATTGTGCGGATTGCACAGGAGAATGGCGCGCGTGCCCTCATCGATGGCCGAGCGAAGCGCGCTGGCGTCGATGCGCCACTCGGTCTCGTTCAGCCGATATTCCACGAGGCGGCATCCCGACTTCTTCACGATGCCGTAAAACGGCGCGTAGACGGGCGTGAAGAGCAGCACGCCGTCGCCAGGTTCAGTGGCAACCGCAAGCGCCGCCGAGATGGGCTGCAGCGTGCTGGTGAACACCTTCGTCCGCTCGACGTCGGGCCGCCAGCCGAAGCGGCGCTCGGACCATGCGACCCACGCCTTGGGGATGCTGTCGTCGAACGCGGCCATGTTGTAGCCGAAGTCCCCCGCCTCGACCATCGGCCGAAGCGCATCGATGATCACGGGTGCCGTCGGGAAGTCCATGTCCGCGACCCACGCCGGGATCACATCGGCGCCCCAACGCTGCCACTTGATACCGGAGAGCGCCCGCAGGCGGTCCATGTCCGCTGGTGTGCTCATCAGGATGTCAGTTGAGCTTCGAGCCGACGATCTTCGCAACCTCGGCCTTATCGCAGTTGCCGCCGGTCTCCGAAACGACCAGGCCGATGACCTTGCCCATGTCGCGCTTGCCCGCGAACTCACCTGCTGCCAGCACGCGGTCGACCAACGCGACGAGCTCGTCGCCGGCGACCTGCCTGGGCAGGTACCCTTCAAGGATGTCGACCTGCTGCTGCAGAAGCTCGGTACGCTCGGCGTTCGTGCCGGCCTTGATCGACCCCTCAAGCGTCTCACCGGTCTGCTTCAGCACCTTCTTGAATGCCGAGACGACCTCTTCGTCCGTGAGCTCCTGGTGCGATTCCTTCTCGCGGGTGTCGATCTCGTTCTTCACGAGTCGCAGAATGCCGATGCGGATCTTGTCGTGCTCGCGCATCGCTTTGGTGATCTCGCTCGTGATGAGGGCTTTGTCCATGATGTGCTCCGTCCGTCGAACCCGCTGTGCTCCAGAGAACGTACCACGACCGGACCGCCTCCTCCCACACCGCACGCGAAAAGGGCGGGCCCGGAGGCCCGCCCTTCATCGTTGCGTGCTGGCGTGCTATGGCGTGAAGATCGCCATCACCGCGTCGCGCACCGCCTGCGAGAGGGCAGGAAGCCCGCCGAGGAAGCGCACGCTTGA
>PHFB01000015.1 GCA_002841355.1 Actinobacteria bacterium HGW-Actinobacteria-1
AAGGTCGTGCGTGTACTCGTGCGCGAACACGCCCACGCCGCCGTTCTCCGGCTGGATGGTGTAGTCGCCGATCCAGTAGCTGCTGCTCCCGATCTGGATACCGCCCAACAGGTACTCCGCCGAGGGACCCGTCTTGCCGATGTCGGCGTAGTTGGCGTACCAGCTGTGGCTCCAGATGGCCTCATCGCCAAGCTCGCCGCCGCCGGCCTCTTCGCCCTCGCCCGCGTGGAGCGACTGGTAGTGGTCGATGTAGCCGTCAGGCTCATTGAAGACGCCGTCGCCGTCCCAGTCGTAGCGGTCCCACTCGTCGAACTGCGCCAGATACGCGTCGATCTCGGCGGTCGTCTTGCCCGCCGCTACCTGTTGCGCGTACCACCCATCGAGCGAGTCGGCGAGGAACAGCCAGACGTTCTCGGAGGTGTCGTTCTTGGCGTCACCGTCGTCGTACACGGTGTGGTCGCCCGGTACCGCTACCCAGTCGACGCAATCGCCGTCTACCGTGTAGCGCCCGCTCGACATCTCGAGGAAGTACTCGGCCATCGAGTTCACGCCATCACCGCGCGTGTAGAGCATCTCGTCGTAGTACGCCTCGCCGAAGTCCTCGGTCCAGATGGTGGAGTTGTCCACCGTGCGATCCGGCTCCGGGATGCTGTTGTGCGCGTAATCCGAGAACTCGCCCGGGACCGTCCAGACCATCCCGGTGCCCTCAAGCGCCAGCTCCACGAACTCGCCGGGTGCCACCTCGTAGACGTCCCCCGACGCTCCGCGCTTGATCTTGTCCTCAAGCGCCGCCGCCTTGAGAGCGGCCTGCTTCTTGCCCAGCGGATGGGCGCGCTTGTCGGTGCCAAGCCGCTTGCCCGCACTCGTCTCGCCGTCCCTTGGAACCAGCGCCCCCGCGCTTGCCCCCGCCGAGACCACCAGCGCCATCACCGCGATGAGCGCTACATACCGAAACGTCCGCCTCCCCATAGCATGCCCCTTTCCTGCGTAGACCAGGTACCTTTGATGTATACGCGCCTCTCATGTCGAGTGGTGCGAAAAACCATCCTCAGGCTTGCTCAGGATGACGAGCGGGTCGCGCGCGACCTTTCACTCTCGACGCACAGCCGCTCGACGTCCCTCTTACTCCTTCAGCTCCGCCTCAATCGCCCGGCGGGCCGTCTCCAGCGCTTCCACCGCATGGAGGCGCTCCTCGTCGGTTCCTGCATGCTCCACGGCAAGCACCGCTTCCTGAAGCTCCCACGACGCATCGCGCAGCGCGTTTCCCTCCTCGGCGGACTCGGACGTCACATCGCCCTCGCGCGCACCTGCCCGCAGGCGGTAGCCGAATCCGCGCACCGTCTCGATCGCGTCGGGTGCGCCTGCCTCGGCAAGCTTGTGGCGAAGTCGGGAGACGAGCACGCTCACGGATTCCGGAGAGTAGTCAGAGTCGTCGGCATCGCCCGCCAGCTGCTCGGCCGAGAGCACCCAGCCCGGGCGCTCGTAGAGCGCGCTCACGATCTCGTACTCGCGCGGCGTGAGGTTCACTTCGCGCCCGTGAACCGTGACCACATGCTCGTGAACGCGCACGCGTAGTCGGTATCCGTCGATGTCATCGGTCGATGACATGAGTAGCCAGCCCCCTCTAACGCGCTATTTACCCGCTGTTAAGCAGATATTCGCATCCCGTTCAGGCTCGGTGGCAACCAACCTGAATGAGGCTTGCAGAAGGGGGGTGTGCATCATGAAGACTGCAATGACAGTGGTGCTCGCGATCGCGCTTGTGCTCGTCTGCGCCGCGTCTGCGTACGCGGTGACCGCGCCCTCAGCGCTTGAAGAGATCCGCCGCACGTCGCTCCTGCCGTACTACAGCGTCGTCAGGGATGATCCGTACGCTGCTTACACCACGCTTGACGAGATCAGGCGCACGTCACTGCTCCCGTACTACAGCGTCGTTCGGGATGATCCGTTCGCCGCGTACACTACGCTCGATGAGATCAAGCGCACGTCGCTCTTGCCGTACTACAGCGTCCTGCACTGACGCACGCTCGACCTAGCGCTTCAGGTACATATCAGTCTCGGCTGGCGGCAGATACTCGCCCCAGTCGAGGCGGCCGTTGTCGCGCCAGTCGATGATGTGCCACACCTCGTGCGCGAGGATCGTCTCAACGCTCACCGTGTGGGCCGAGTCGATCACGATCCGTCCACTGGTGTAGTAGGCGACGGCTTCTTTCCCCTCCGGCGCGGATCCCACGGTGACCGAAACGTCGTCGAGGTACCGATACCGCGCCGCTAGCGCAGCGAGCTCCGCACGCGCGCTCACCGTGTCACGAGCCCCGTGAGCAGCCCCGATGAGCGCCTCCCCCGCCATGTACGGGGCTCGTTGCGCTGGCGCGGCGTGCGCGTACCCGGTCGGCGTCGATGCCGCCGCCGCAAGGAGCACGACCAGCGCCGAGACCATCAGCACTATGCGAAGCGTCTTCATAGTGCGCCGGACAAGCGAAGAGCGTGCCGAACGGCCGACACGTCGTCGCCCCTGGGATGCAAGAAGGGGCGCCCGCAGGCGCCCCTCTCATGACTCGCATGTCTCGCGCGCTTACCCCTTTACGCGACCAAACGCCGCCATGCCCGGGTACTCGGCGCTGTCGCACAGCTCCTCTTCGATCCTGAGCAGCTGGTTGTACTTGGCCACGCGGTCGGAACGTGCCGGCGCGCCGGTCTTGATCTGCCCGGCGTTCACGGCAACGGCCACGTCCGCGATGGTGGTGTCCTCGGTCTCGCCGGAACGGTGGCTGATGACCGTCGTGTACCCCGCGCGGTGCGCCATCTGGATGGCGTCGAGCGTCTCGGTGAGCGTGCCGATCTGGTTCAGCTTGATGAGGATGCTGTTGGCGGTCCCGGTGGCAATGCCGCGCGCGAGGCGCTCGGTGTTCGTCACGAACAGGTCGTCGCCCACCAGCTGGATCTTACCGCCAAGGCGCTCGGTGAGAAGCTTCCAGCCGTCCCAGTCATCCTCGGACATGCCGTCCTCGATGCTGATGATCGGGTACTTGCTCACGAGGTCCTCGTAGTACGCCACCATCTCAGCACTGGAGAGCTCGCGGCCTTCACCGGAGAGCACGTAGACGCCGCGCTCGGCGTCGTAGAACTCGGTCGACGCCGGGTCGAGCGCAATGCGCACCTGCTCGCCGGGCGTGTAGCCGGCCTCTTCGATGGCCGCGACGATGACCTTGAGCGCGTTCTCGTTGCTGGCAAGGTTCGGCGCGAAGCCGCCCTCGTCGCCAACGGCCGTGGCCAGGCCGCGCTTCTTGAGGACGCCCTTGAGCGTGTGGTAGATCTCGGCGCACATCCGCAGGCCCTCGGCGAAGCTGCCCGCGCCCACCGGCATGACCATGAACTCCTGCAGGTCCACGTTGTTATCCGCGTGCACGCCGCCGTTCATGATGTTCATCATTGGCACCGGCAGCGTGTGCGCGTTCGCTCCGCCGATGTAGCTGTAGAGTGTAAGCTCGCAGCTCTCGGCAGCGGCCTTCGCCACGGCCAGCGACACGCCGAGGATCGCGTTCGCGCCCAGGCGCGACTTGTTCGGCGTACCGTCCAGGTCGATGAGGAACGCGTCGATCGCGCGCTGATCGGTGGCGTCCATGCCCATGATCTCCGGCGCGATGATTTCGTTCACATTCGTGACCGCCGTGAGCACGCCCTTGCCGAGATACCGAGCGCTGTCCGTGTCGCGCAGCTCGACGGCCTCGAACGCGCCGGTGGAGGCACCGCTCGGCACGTCCGCGCGGCCCCAGCTGCCGTCGTCGAGTGCCACTTCGACCTCAACGGTCGGGTTGCCGCGGGAGTCCAGAATCTCGCGTGCGACCAGGTCGGTGATGTAGCTCATGAACGCTCCTTCCGTTTCGCCTCGAGCCAGAGCTGCTCGAGCGCGTCTGTGTCCATCTCGTTTATGACAAGACCGCCCTCGGCAGCCTGTGTCTCCATGTCTTCGAAGCGCCGGATGAACTTGGCGCACGTCCCGCGCAGCGCGTCTTCGCTGTCGATGCCGAGGTGCCGCGCCACGTTCACGATCGTGAAGAGCACGTCGCCAACCTCGTCGGCGGCCTCGGGGCTTCCCGGCTCGGTGGCCTTGAGCTCCTCGATCTCCTCGGCGACTTTGTCCCACACGCCGTCGATGTTCTCCCACTCGAAGCCCGCGCCCGCCGCACGCCGCGAGATCTTCTGCGCGTACATGAGCGCCGGCAGCGTGGGTGTGATGCCCGCGAGCACGCCCGGTGTCTCGCCCTCGGGCGCGGCGTCCGCCTTCTCGCCGCGCTTGATGGCGTCCCAGTTGCGGATGACGTCGGCGGACGTCTCGGCCTGCGCCGTCCCGAAGATGTGCGGGTGCCGACGGCGGATCTTCGCGATGATGCCGGCGATCACGTCGTCGATGTTGAACGCTTCTTCCTCGGCACCGATCTGTGCGTGCAGTACCACCTGCAGCAGCACGTCGCCAAGCTCGTCGGCAAGCTCGCGCAGGTCGTTCTGCTCGATCGCGTGGACGGCCTCGTACGCCTCTTCCACCATGTGCTTGCCGAGGCTGGCGTGCGTCTGCTCGCGGTCCCACGGGCAGCCGTTCGGGCCGCGCAGCACCGCGATGATGCGCACGAGCTCGTCGAAGCCGCCCGGCGTGGGGATGCGTGACGGCGCCACGAACACCGCCGTGTCGCGACAGCCGCTCGCGACCTCCTCCAGCTCCTCCAGCGTGTGCATGCGCAGGTCGAAGCCGCCGGATTCCAGGCAGCCGGTGGTCACGATGGTGTGCTCGGGTGCGTAGTACTCGCGCAGCTTGCGGGCCACGGCGCGCGCAACGACCGCGTTGCCGATGCCGGTCACCACCAGGTGCGTGTCGCGCGAGAAGTTCGCCGAGGCAAGCGTCGCGGCGTCCATGATGTCCACGTCGGCGGTGAGGTCGAGGTCGAGCGCGAGCACGAGGACCTGCAGCGGCGATGACGCCGGGTACATGTCCACGCCGCCCGCCGCACGCGCGAGCAGCCCGGAGACCACGCCGGCGCGCAGGAACGGGTACCCCACGGTCGCCAGAACGACGTTGCCCTTCTCGGCCAGGCCGAGGAGCGCCTCCACGATGATCGCCGGCGACGCGTCGGGCAGCACGCCAAGGTCGGCGTACGTGCTCGCAGACATGCCGAGACGGCGCACCGCGTCTGCGGCCGCGCCGTCCTCGGTTGCCACCACTATGGTATCGGCACCGGAGAGACGCGCGGTGGCGCGCTCATCGAGCGCGCCCCCTGCGTCATGCTCTAGGCCGACGATCGCTATCGAACCCACGGCGCCCCCCGCGTGTCCCGTTCAGCCGATCTGCTACTGGCCAGTCGTGTCAGTCGCGGTCGGCGTAACGGCGGCCAGTTCCTTGTCGAGAATCTTGATATCCGCAGCGGCCTTGAGCTTGTCGAGGTATTCGGTGAAGGTCTTGTTGCGGGCCTCCTGCACGAGGTTCGCCTTGATGGTCTCGGTCACGTCCGCCAGCGCCTGCTGCGCTGCGGCCTTCTCGTCGACCTTCAGGATGATGTGGTAGCCGTAGTCGGTCTCGACGAGGCCGCTCAGCTCGCCCTTCTTGAGCTTGTCAGCAGCTGCCTTGAACTCGGCCACATACGAGTCGGTGCTGGACCAACCCAGGTCGCCGCCGGAGTCCTTGGAGCCCGGATCCTCGGAGTACTTCTTGGCCAGCGCTGCGAAATCGGCGCCACCCTGGAGCTCCTTGAGGACCTTCTCGGCCGTTGCCTTTGCGGCAGCCTTCTCATCAGCGGTCGCGGTCGTGGGGACCGAGATCAGGATGTGCGAGAGCTGCGACTGCGCGGCAGTCTGGAACTGCGCCTTGTTCGCGTCGTAGTACGCCTTGATCTCAGCGTCGCTGATCTCGGGCGCCGGAGCGACTTTGTCGTAGAGCGCCTGGTAGGTGAGCTGGTCGCGAATGCTGCCCTGCAGCTGCTCCAGCGTCATACCGGCGGATGCAAGCGCTTCGTTGAACGTCGCGTCATCCGAGAAGCCGGACTTGATCTGCGTCAGCTGCGCTTCAACATCGGCATCCTTGACCTCGACGCCCTGCTTCTTGGCGTCCTGGCGGACGAACTCGGTCTCGATCATGGAATCGAGCACCTGGCGACGGAACGCCAGAAGCTCGGGGCTTCCTGCTGTTGCCGAGGCGACCGTCGAGTCCTGCTTCTGCGCCGCAGCGGCAAGGGCCTCGAAGTCCTCGGTGGTGATTCCCACGCCGTTGACCGTCGCCACGTTCTTGCTACCGCAGCCCGCCAATGAGGCGATCAGTGCGACAGCCATCAGAGCTGCCACGATGCGGGTCATCTTCTTCACGCGGTTCCTCCTTAGACGCAATCGGCCACCGTGTTGTGGTCGATTACTCGAACGGGCAAGCACAAACGACGCCTACGCGCCGGATGGTTCACGGACTGCCGAGAGTATAGCACCGAGCGAGCGCAGAGCGGCGTCCGTCGCAGACTCTTCATAACTCTGGGAAAACAGCACAGCTTTTCCACGAGTTTCGAAGATCGCACCATGTGCCGAGACACGCCCGCGCTCCTCGGAAGTGAGCTCTACGGGCTGTACGCGGACCCGCTTACGCACGAGCGAGACGGCGTTCGCGCCGATCTCACCCGCAAGTGCCCGGACGCGCGCGACGGCCACGAGATCGCGTGCCGCAAGCGGGGGCGCGCCGTGCTTCTCGGCCATCTCCGCAGCTGCAGCTTCGACCGCTTCGGGCGTGAGCGCACCCGCGAGGCGGCGGTAGACGCGCACGCGCTCGTCCACATCCGCGACGTACTCCTCGGGAATGAACGCGTTCACGGGCAGGTCGACCTTGATCTCCGGGAACGCGACGATGGGCTCGCCGCGCGTCTCGGCCACGGCCTCGCGCAGCATCTGCGCGTACAGGTCGAAGCCGACGGCGCTCACGTTGCCGCTCTGCTCGGCGCCGAGAAGGCTGCCGGCCCCGCGGATCTCCAGGTCGCGCATGGCGATCTTGATGCCGCTGCCAAGCTCGGCGTTGTCCTGCACCGCAGCGAGGCGCTCGTACGCCTGGTCGGTGAGGCTCACCGTCGCCGGGAAGAGGAAGTACGCGTACGCGCGAATGTGCGAGCGACCCACGCGACCCTTGAGCTGGTAGAGCTGTGCGAGGCCCAGGCGCTGCGAGTCCTCGATGATGAGCGTATTGGAGTGCGGGTTGTCGATGCCGGACTCCACGATGGTGGTGGCCACGAGCACGTCGATCTGTCCGGCGGCGAAGCTTTCCATCACGCGCTCCAGCTGATGCTCCGACATCTGACCGTGCCCCACACCGATGCGTGCCTCGGGCACCGCCTTGCGCACGCGCTCGACGGCGTCGTCGATGCTCTTCACGCGGTTGGAGATGTAGTAGACCTGGCCGCCGCGCTCAAGCTCGCGCCGGACGGCGCCGGAGACCACGTCGGGATCGTACTCGCCCACGTGCACCTTCACCGGGAAGCGGTTGGGCGGCGGCGTGTCGATGACGCTGAAGTCGCGAACGCCCGAGAGCGACATCTGCAGCGTGCGCGGAATCGGCGTCGCGGTGAGCGTGAGCACGTCGATCTGCTCGCGCAGGTGCTTGATGTGCTCTTTGTGCTCCACACCGAAGCGCTGTTCCTCGTCGATGACCACGAGCCCGAGGTTCTTCGGCGTCACGTCTGCCGAGAGGAGCCGGTGCGTGCCGATGAGGATGTCGACGGTGCCGTTGGTGAACCCTTCGATCGCCGCCTGCTGCTGCTGCTTGCTGCGGAAGCGCGAAAGCACCTCGACCTTCACCGGGTACGCCGCGAACCGCTCCGAGAACGTCGTGAAGTGCTGCTGCGCGAGAATCGTCGTCGGGCAGAGCACCATGACCTGCTTCTGGTCCTGCGTAGCCTTGAACGCCGCGCGGATGGCGACCTCGGTCTTGCCGTACCCGACGTCTCCGCAGACCAGGCGGTCCATCGGCGAGTCCGACTCCATGTCGGCCTTCACGTCAGCGATCGCGGCGAGCTGATCGGGCGTCTCCTCGAACGGGAACGCCGCCTCCATCTCAAGCTGCCACGGCGTGTCGTCCGAGAAGGCGAAGCCGGTGACGGCCGCGCGGCGCGCGTACAGATCGACGAGGTCGAACGCAAGCTTCTTGGCGGCCTTGCGCGCCTTGGTGGTCGCGCGCGACCAGTCGGCGGTGTCGAGGCGTGTGACGCGTGGCGCGCCACCCTCGGGGCCGACGTACTTGGTGACGCGGTCGAGCTGCTCGACCGGCACGTACAGCTTGTCGCCCTTGGCGTACTCAAGCTGCAGGTAGTCCCGCTCGGCACCAAGCACTTCTCGGCGTACGACGGCCTTGAACAGCGCGATACCGTGCGTGGCGTGCACGACGTAGTCGCCCGGGCTATACGAGAACGTGAGGCGCGTGGGGTCGTCGGCGCTACGCGCACGACGGCCGGTCGTGGCGCGCGGGTACACGTCGTCCACGCTCACGACGGCCAGGTGCGCGCCCGCGATCACGTAGCCCGAGGGCACCTCGGCTTCGAGGATGACGACGGCGCCCCGCGTGGGCGTGGCGTGCGGATCGTCCGCGAGGTCGACCACCGAGAGCCCCGCGCCCGAAAGCGCGTCGCGGACACGACGGCGCGAGCGGTGGTCGCGCGCGGCGACCATTACCGAGTACCCCGCCGAGAGAAGCGCGCGAACGCCGCCGGTGAACGCCTCCTCGCCACCCGCAACGTCCGGTCGGCGCGACACGATCTCGGCATCGATGGCGCCGCCGGCGCGAAGCATCGAAAGCAACGTGAGCCGCTGACGCGACCCAAGGTCGAGTGCAGCCGGGCCGAGGAAGAGCCCGGACGCGTCCGCGCCGGCCGCCTTCGCCTTCGCGAGCACGTCGTCGTGGTAGCGCGCGGCGTCGTCGAAGAGCGAGCGGGGCTCGGCCACCACGATGAGCGCCGAGGGCGGAACGTAGTCGAGCACGGCGCCTGCGGCCTTGTAGATGAACGGCAGGAACCGCTCCACGCCGTTGAAGTAGATGCCTTCATCGATGCGCTCGAGGTCGAAGGTGAGCGCGTCGTCCTCCTTGGCCTTCTTCTCGAACGCGCGGCGGATCGCCTGCGCTGCCCGCGTGCCAAGCATGATGTCGCGGCACGGGAAGACCTCGGTAGGCTCGGCATCACCGATCGTCTGACCGGTAGTCGGCACATAGCGCTTGAGCGACTCGATCTCGTCGCCGAAGAGCTCGGCGCGAACGGGATACGACGAATCCGATGCGAAGACGTCGAGCGTGCCGCCGCGAACCGCGAACTGGCCGCGATCGACGGCCTTGTCGACGCGCTCGTACCCCATGCGCGCGAGGCGGTCGGCTGCCTCGATCAGGTCGAGCGTCCCGCCAATTGCGATTTCTAGCGGCTCGAAGACGTGCGAGCCCTGCGGGGGCAGCACGCGCATGAGCGCGCGGGCGCTCGCCACCACGACGACCGGGCGACCGTGATCGAGCGCGTAGAGGGCACGCGCCCGGGAACCCACGACTTCCAGATCCGGTGCCGAGGTGTCCCACGGCATGTCTTCGCGAAGCGGCAGGCGCAGCACGCGTTCGCGGGGCAGATACGCGCGCAGCTGTCGCGCGTACCGCTCGGCGGCCTCTTCGCCCGAAACGACGATGAGCGCCGGTCGCTCACGCGCATCGAGCAGCGCGGCGATGACGGGCGGGCGCACGAGCGAGTTCGCGGCGACGGTGGCGTCTCGGCCATCGGCGAGCAGGGTGCGCAGACGTGCGAGCGCGGGCTCCCGCTCAAGCGCGGGCAGTATGTGTGTGAGCAGCGACACGCGGGACCTCCGGGGTGGCGAACAGCACGAAAGCCCGCAACCGGAGACCGGTGCGGGGTTGCCCAAGTCTACGGCCCCGCACCGGAGTGGTCAACGCAGGTTGCTACTTAGATGTCAGCGTGTAGCGACGCACGAGTGTCGTATCGGGGCTTTCTTCGGTCTTGAACGAGAGATCGTTCATAATGAGGAAGGAGCCGGTGTCGTACGCCTGCGCTATCGGCAGGCGCCACTGACCGTCCACCTCGGCGGACGTCTCCAACACCGTGAATCGGACGCCAGTGCGCGGATCGAACCCACGTATGCGCACGACAGGCTTGGTCATGCCGATTCCCGTGGACTCCGGTCGTTCCGTCTCGTAGAAGACGTACGGGCCAACCATCACGGGATCACCGGCATGGTCCTCGACCGTGCCCGCGGCCCCATCAGCCGGCCGGTAGAGCAGATCACACCAAACGCCTTCCGGGTCGGGGAGAACGGCCCAGGTCACAGCGCCTTCATGCGTGACCGGGAAATGACTCACCGGTCTATCGACATTGCCCAGATCGTACGTCATCTCGCTTGCACCGGAAGCTGGGTCTACCACAAGCAGACGTTCGGCCGCACCCTTGCCAGCAACGTACTCGCTGACAAGAAGATGGCCCTCACTCGCCGAGAGTGTCCGGATGTGACGCGTGCTGCTCAACACCTCACGCATGGCTCCATCGGGAAGCACCTTGGCCCTGACCCGAGCGCCGTCGACCGCTCCCTCCTGGACTGTGTTCGCCGAACTGTTGGTCATCCAGAACACCTCATCGCCAACGACCGCGAAGAGCGGCCTCGAGGCAATGGAGACCTCGTTCTCGTCGACAAGCACCGGCTCCCCCAGAGACATGCCGTCCTTAAGGATCGGGGCTGCAAACAAGCGCCAGTAGCACTTCAGCGGCGCCTCCTGCTCGTTCCCCTTCAGCTCCTCCCAGACGACCCACTCGTCCGAGCAGCGCAGGCCGATAATCGCGAACCCTTCGGCCGTTCCCACAGCCTGTGAGCGCACCTGCGCGTGTTTGCCCGTTTCAAGGTCGAGCAGCCTGATCGGCGAGTCATCGAGCGCACTGATCGAGCGATCGTAGAAGACCGCGAATCTGCTGTCGTATCCCTTGAGGCTGCATCCGCCTGGCAATCGATACTCGCGCATGGTCATTGCGGGCCCAGTGCCCTCAACCGATTCGATTTCCGGCGGCCTCACCCATGCTTCCGTCTTGGACACCTCCAACTCCGGTCGCACGCCGCTCGACGACGCCGTGCGGCATCCGCAGCACGCAACCGCCAGGCATGAGGCCGCAACAACAACCGCCACTCCCCGTCCTCTTCGCATGCACGACTCCCCTCATGTCGAGGTTGGCTGCGGACGCACCGTCCGCAGCCAACCGACTTCCTCTAGTACACGATCGCGTGGCGGAAGTGCGCCATGATGCCGCTCGCGACGACCGTCTTGGAGTACGTCTTGTGGCCATATGTCGCGCCGCCACCCTGGTAGTACGCCTCGTCGTACGGATCGTTGATGCGCACCGTGTTGTAGCGCCAGTCGAAGGCCTCGATCGGGATGATGTGTCCGGCGTGATCGAACATGTAGTTCGGCCAGAGGTCGGCGTCGATCTTCACATCGGTTGCAGCGGGGTGTCCGCGAGTAAGAAGCCCGTACTGGATGCGGTAGTAGGTGTCGCTCAGCGACGCACACGTCACGTACACATAGTTCTGGCCCGCGAAGTAGTTGATGGCGTTGTCCACGAGCGAGAAGTCGGTCGCGTGCGTCGTGTACGTGCCGAGGTACTTCGCGATCTCGGTCTGGGTCGCCGGCGTGCCCCAGTAGTCGTCGATGACCTGGACGGTGGCCGGTCCACAGTAGTAGTTCGTCTCCTGCATGTGACTGGGCGTGTAGAAGTACTTGTACGGCGCGTCGACAAGCATCCGGCCGGACCTCATCGCGCCCTTCGCCACCGGACCCTGTCGGCGCAGCCAGAGCTGGTACTCGCGCTCCACCTTCGCGTCGAGCGCGGTCGCTACGTTCTTCGTCGGGTTCGGATCGTCTCCCGTGCCCGACGCCACCGCGACTGCCGGCTGCGCCAGCATCGCGAGCGTCACGGCCACTGCCGCGATGGTTCTCGTGATCTTCATGGTTCCCCCTCGTACTCGGTCCTGTCTGTCCGAGGTGTCGCCGACGGGGGGCGCCCGGCCACCCGAGGGCCCGTCGAGGTCCCCCAACACCCGACTCGCCCCCCAGCGCGTCAGGTCCGAGACGAGTATGCCTCGGCATGCTTAACCAGGACTTACCGTCGTCTTGACCGTCACCGACACGACGCGCATGCGTCGCCATTCGGGTACCATCACAAGCGTCAGAACCGCGAGAGGAGCACCATGGACCGGCAAGAACGTGCCTGCGAGATCATGCGACGCCTCGGCGAGCTCTACCCCGAGGCGCATATCGCACTCGACTACACGACCCCCTTCGCGCTGCTGGTCGCCGTGATCCTCTCGGCGCAGACCACGGACGCGGGCGTGAACAAGGTGACGCCGGTCCTCTTCAGCCGCTTCCCTACGCCGGAGGCGCTCGCCTCGGCGGACGTGCTTGAAGTCGAAGAGATCGTGCGGCCGACGGGCTTCTACCACAACAAGACGAAGCTCATCATCGGCACCGCGCGGATGCTGGTCTCGGAGTTCGGCGGTCGGGTGCCGGACACGATGGAGGACCTGATGCGGCTGCCGGGCGTGGCGCGCAAGACCGCGAACATCGTCGTCGCGAACGCGTACGGCAAGGTCGAGGGCATCGCGGTGGACACGCACGTCTTCCGCCTCGCGCACCGCTTCGGCCTCTCGGAGCAGAAGGATCCCGACAAGGTCGAGCGCGATCTCATGGAGGTCATCCCGCGCGACGAGTGGTTCGCGGTGAACTACCGCTTCATCGACCACGGCCGCGCTGTGTGCACCGCGAAGCGGCCGGTCTGCGGCGCGTGCACGCTCAACGACATCTGCCCCGCGGCGTTCACCACGCCGGGTTGGCGCGAGTCGCTCTAGCCCCAGAAACCCGCGATCATCGCGGCGATGAGCACGCCGGGCAGCATGTTGCCGTACGGCAGCCGCTTGATGTCGGTGAGGTCGAGCCCGATGGCGAGGATGAGCGCGCCGCCCACGGCCTGCAGCGCGTGGATGACCGGCGGCGTCATGAACGGCTGCACCGTGCTGGCTGCAAGCGCGATACCGCCCTGGATCACCAGCACCGGGATGATGGAGAGCCCAACGCCCGCGCCGAAGCTCGTGGCAAGCGCGATCGAGGCGATGCCGTCCAGAAGCGACTTCAGGTACAGCAGCGACGGGTTCCCAAGGCCGCTCTCGATGCTGCCGAGGATCGTCATCGCGCCCACGCAGAAGAGCAGGCTGGCGGTCACGAATCCCTCGACGATCGTGTGACCCTTGGCGTCGGGCTGCTCGGTGGGACCGGGCGCGAAGAGCTTGATGTTGTACGTCTTCTCCTGCAGGAAGTGGCCGAAGCGCTCCAGTCCGCGCTCGATGCCGACCGCTTCGCCGAGGATCCCGCCAACGACGAGCGCACCGACGAGCACGAGCGGCGCGAACTCGCCAAGCTTCGATTCGCCAAGTGCCGAGAGACCCCCGATGCTCATGGAAGCGCCGATGACGAGGACCGCCAGGCCAACGCCGCGGAACGATATCTCGCGCATCTTCTCGGTGATGAGGCCGCCGAATGCGAGACCCACTGCCGTTCCGAGCACGATCGCCACGACGTTCACGAGTACTCCGAGCATGTCACTCTCCGTCTTGTAGCCAGAGCTTCTTGAGCTCCTCGGTTATCTGATTCGCACCCTTCGGCAACCCCGCAGACGCCGCAGGATATCTGCCGCGCTTTCCCCGCTTCGGTCGTGCCGCCTCAAAGAGTGCCTCACACCCTAGCACACGCGCGCGCTCGTTTGCGGACGTGACGCGCGCAGCCAGCCCTCGGTCGTCGGTCACGACCGTCACGCCGTCAACACCAGTCGCTAGCCGCACGATGACGTCGTCAGCGCTCTCCTCAGCCGAGAAGCGCACGTCGAGCGCCCCCGACGTGTGGGGTGCATCCGCGGTGCGCCCGTCGAAGACGACCGTGATCGCGCCAGCGCCGAGCAGCTCGCGCCCGCGCACCGCGAGTCGGCGCACGAGTGCGTCGCGCTGGTCCTCGGTGGAAAGCGACCGGGTCGCGGGGTCACGCATCGTCACGTTGTGACCGTCGATGATGAAGCGCACCGAGGTAGTCCCTTCTTCGCCGTGAGAAGAATCGTAGCAGAGGTAGATACCTCAAGAACCCACGAGAGGAGCCCCATGGCCGAGAACATCCTGCCCGCCGTCGGCGAAGCCGCCCCGGGCATCTCCGCACCTATCACCGGTGACGGTACCTTCGAGCTGGCCGCGCACGTTGGTGAGTGGGTGATCGTCTACTTCTACCCCCGGGCGAACACCCCCGGTTGAACGCACGAAGCGAAGGACTTCCAGGCGCACGCGAGCGAACTGGAGGCCTTGAACGCCACGGTTGTGGGCGTCAGCGCGGACAAGCCCGAGATCCAGCAGCGCTTCATCGACAAGTTCGAGCTCACGTTCCCGATGATCTCGGACACCGGCAAGACGATCATCGACGCGTACGGCGCGCGCGAGGTTCTCGGCGTGACTGCCAAGCGCAGCACGTTCCTCATCGACCCGCACGGCACGATCGCGCACGTGTGGCCGAAGGTGCACGTCGAGGGCCACGCCGAGGATGTCCTCGGCGTGATCCGAGAGCTCGCTGGATAGCAGCCTGACGCCGAGAACACGAAGAGGGCCCTCCCGAACGGGAGGGCCCTCTTCTGTGAACGTCAGCCTCGCGGCTGCTGCTGTGTGATGCAATGAACGTTGCCGCCGCCGAGCACGATCTCGCGCCCGGGGAACGTGACGACTTCGCGACCAGGGAAGAGCCGCTGCAGAACCGCGGCTGCCTCCGCATCGTGCGCATCGCCGAAGATCGGCAGTACGACCGCGTCGTTACAGACGTAGAAGTTCACGTATGACGCTGGCACCTCATCCCCCGCCTCACGCGGGAGCGTACCCTCCACGACATCCACGCCGGACGTCTCCTCGGCGGTGTAGGTCATCGTGTTCGGCATCGGCATCGTGTGGACTTCGAGTGGCCGGCCCTTGGCGTCGGTCGCGTTCTTGAGGATCTCAAGGTTCTCGGCGAGGATCTCGTAGCGCCAGTCGCCCTCGTCCTCCGTCCACCCGGCGAGCACGACGCCCGGCCGCACGAAACATGCAACGTCGTCGACGTGCCCGTTCGTCTCCTCGGGGTCGATGCCCCGCTTCAGCCAGATGACCTTCGATATGCCGAGGTACTCGGCCAGATAGGCCTCTATCTCCTCACGCGTCAGGTCGGGATTGCGGCCCGGTGACAGCAGGCATTCCTCGGTGGTGATCACCGTGCCTTCGCCGTCCACGTGGAACGAGCCGCCCTCGAGCACAAACGGCGCGCGGTAGCGGTCGATACCTTCGATCTCGGCAATCTTCCGTGGCACGAGCTCGTCCTTGTCCCAGGGGAAGTACAGGCCGTCGAACAGGCCACCCCACGCGTTGAAGTGCCAGTGCACGAGTCGGACGTCGCCCGCGTCGTTCACGACGAAGCTCGGACCGATGTCGCGCATCCACGAGTCGTTGTTGCTTATCTCGACCACGCGGACCGAGTCGGGCAGCATCGCCCGTGCGTTCTCGAACTGGTCAGGGTTGACCCCCATCGTCACCGGCTCGAATCGCGCGATGGCGCTTGCGACCTCCACCCACGCACGCTGCGCGGGCTTGGCGCCGTCGCGCCAGTTGTCCGGGCGCTGCGGCCAGAGCATCCAGGTGCCGGCATGCGGCTCCCATTCGGCAGGCATCCGGAACCCGTCTGCCTGTGGTGTGCTGTCTATCGTTGCCATCAGTTCTCCTTCGCGTGCCAGCCTGCTGCTAAGCAGCAGACTTGAGCGACTTCTGCTTCTTGGCGTGCGCGTGGAGCCAGAAGCCCACCGCCACCGAGATGACCGTTCCGCCGCCTGTGATGGCGTAGAACGCCGCCAGCGGCGTACCCTCCGGCGGCGCCAGGAAGAAGAGCGCCAGCGTAAAGAGGATACCGGCCTCGCACAGCAAGGCGAAGATCCAGGCACCGGTATTGCCGCCCGGTACCACGTACGGTCGCTCCTGGTTGGGGAACTTCTTCCGGAGCACCACGATAGACGGGAACATCAGCAGATACGGCAGCAAGAACACGACCGAGGAGAGCGAGAAGATCGCCCAGAAGATGCCCTCGTTGTTGCCGAAGAGCGCGTAGGTAAGGATCGTGACGACCGTCGCGATGCCGCCCATCAGATAGAACGCGTAGTCGGGCGTGCCGTTCTTGGGGTGCTTGTGGCCGAAGACGCCCGGAGCCGCCTCATCCATACCGGTTGCGGCGATGGACTCGTTGGCACCGATGGACCAGGTCACCATGTTCCCGATGAACGTGAAGAGAACGCCGAGCGCGACGATCACGAACACCGGCCCCGCAGCCGCGCCAAGCACGGATTCGAATGCCGGCCGAAGCGCATCGACGATGCCGGTCTCGATCTGGATCTGGTCGACCGGGATGACTGCAAGGATGCCGAAGGTGGCGAACATGTAGATGAACAGGATCGCCCCACCGGCACCGAAGATCATCTTCGGCACGTCACGCTTGGGGTCGTGGATGGAGTCGCCGACCGAGCTCATGAGCTCGAAGCCCATGAAGCTATAGATGACGATCGGCAGGTAGCTCATGTTGTCGAACGAGAAGACGGGCACCCACTCTTTCAGCGCGAAGCTGTTGGCAAGGCCGCCGCTCTTGATTGCCGCCGCAATACCGGCCAACCCGAGAATCGCGAAGACCACGATTTTCACGGCTGCCGACAAGTTGGGGACCCACTTGGAGTACTTCATCGGCAGCACGCCGACGAGCACCATGAACCAGATGAGCGCGATGACGACGAGCGCCTCGCCCCACAGCGGCAACGTGAGCCCGAAGGCCGCGCCTGCCGAGTACAGGAACAACACGAAGACGCTTGGCGCCCAAAGCGCCACGTTCACCCAGTAGAGCCACGCGGTGACGGTTCCCCACTTGGAACCGAACGCCTCGCGTACCCACACATAGATGCCGCCGTCATCGGGCCAAGCAGCGCCAAGTTCGGCAGTGACGAAGCCGTACGGGATGAAGAACAGTACGCCGAGTGCGATCCAGAACGTGAGACCCTGGACGCCCATTGCGGCCGAGGAAGCGATGGTGTCGCCAACAAGGATGGCGGATACCGAGAACAAGATCATCGAAGCCAGGCCGAAGACCTTCTTTTTGGCTGGAGCGATCTGCTCAGACATGCTCGATCCTTTCACAGGACATCAGTCGGTCACGACAGAAGCGCTCTGGCGATCGGGTGCATGCGTTCGTCTGCTGGCATCTCGTCGATTCCGATAAGTGCGAGCATGAGCGCTTTCTGGAAGTGCATGCGGTTCTCAGCTTGCGGGAAGATGATCGACGCGGCGCTGTCCGCCATCTCGTCGGTGACCTCTTCGCCGCGCATCGCGGGAAGACAGTGCATGAACTTCGCTCCCGACTTCGTATGAGACCACAACTCAGCGTTGACCTGGAACGGCGTGAACGCCTTGATGCGGTCGTCGTACTCGGCTTCCTGGCCGGTCCACCACCAACAATCGGTGTAGACGAAATCGGCGCCCTCGATAGCTTCGAGGGGATCGTGCGTCAGCATGAACGATCCGCCGTTCTCCTCGGCTATCCTGCGTGCGATCGCCTGGAGTTCCGGCGTCATTTCGTAGCCGGGTGCATTGCCGATACGGACGTTCGCCCCGAGCTTGGTGAGTGTCGTAGAGAGCGAGTTGCACGGATGAGCCGCGTCGCCGACGTAGGCAAAGGTAACGCCCTCGATCGTGCCAGCGTTCTCCAGAATCGTGAGAGCGTCGCTCATGGACTGCGCCGGGTGCCTGTCGTTGTCCATGCCGTTCAGGACCGGGACCGTCGCGTGACGCGCGAGCTCGTTGATGGTCTCGTTCTTCTTGGAGCGGATCTCGATCGCATCGTTCATGCGCGAGAGAACCGCAGCGGTGTCGGCCACGGTCTCGCGACCGGGCAGGTGGATCTCGCCGGGACGCAGGTAGAGCGCGTTGCCGCCGAGCTCTGCGAAGCCGTTCTCGAAGCTGACCCGCGTCCGTGTTGATGATGCTTCGAAGATCATGGCGAGGTGCCGTCCCGGCAGGAACGGCGTAAGCCGCATCTGACCGCGAAGCTTCTTCAGGTGCACGGCGAGCACGAGCAGGTCCTCAAGCTCCTTGCGGGTGAAGTCGAGGTCCGTGAGGTAGTGACGTCCCCTCAGGTACCTCAGATCCGGTAGGTCTTTCACATTCATACGACGGTCTCCCTTCCTAGACGCTGACGCTATTTCACATTCCCGGGCACGATGGTGGTGCCCGCATTTCCTGCGGCGATGAGCGTGATGTCCTCGAGTCTGCCGATGGCCGCGCGACCTCCGGTCGAGCGCACGAAACGCTTCGCGGCCTCGACCTTCGGCCCCATCGAACCTGCAGCGAACTCGTACTTGTCGAGCTCCTCGGGCGTGGTCGTTCCGAGCACGCGCTGCTCGGTGGTGCCCCAATCGAGACAGACTCCCTCGGCGTCGGTCGCCATAACGAAGATGTCGGCCCCGAGATTGCGTGCGAGCAGCTCGGCGGCGAGGTCTTTGTCGATGACCGCCTCGATGCCGACGAGCGTGCGGGTCCCGTCTGGTAGATAGACGGTCGGTATGCCGCCGCCGCCCGCGCAGATGACGACGGTGCCCTTCTCGATGAGCCACTTGATGGGATCGAGCTCGAAGATCTGCCGCGGCTCAGGAGATGCGACGACGCGGCGCCACAACTGACCATCGGGCTTGAACATCCAGCCCTTCTTCGCGGCAAGGCGGTCGGCATCGTCCTTGGAATAGCACGGACCGACGAACTTGGTCGGGTTCTTGAACGCCGGATCATCCGGGTCGACCTCGGTCATCGTGAGCACGGTCGCAAGCGGCTTCTCGAATGGGAGCAGATTGCCAAGCTCCTGCTCGACCATGTAGGCGATCATGCCCTGTGTCTGCGCGCCGAGCACGTCCAGCGGGTACGGCTCGACGTCGGTATATGCCGCGGCCTGCAACGCGAGCAGGCCGACCTGCGGCCCGTTACCGTGCGCGAGCACCAGGTTGTACTCCTCGGCAAGCGGGGCAAGTGCCTTCGCCGCGACCTTCACGTTCGCGCGCTGCGCTTCGGCAGTCATTGGATCGGTACGGCGCAGAAGCGCGTTGCCGCCGAGGGCCACGACGATGGTCTTCTTGCTCACGCTGGTCGCTCCTTTGTCGGGTAGTGCATCTTATTGTTTGTCCAATTGGTCAAATTCTTGACAGCAGGGAGGTGCTCCGGATGTCATCAAATAGTTATTTGTCCGGTCGGACAAACCAATCATAACCGCTATACTGGTACTGTCAACACAGAAAGGATGAGTGCCATGACGGACAGTGCCCCCAGACGACCGGGTCGTCCTAGTACCCGTGGTCATCTCGGTTCGCTCAGCGTCAAGGACCCCATCGAGGTTCTTCCCCCTACTGCCCTCAATATCCTGGCCGCCGCACGTCGAATCCTCGAGTCAAAAGGCTTCGCGGCGCTAAGCCTGTCGGCTATCGCTGAAGAAGCCGGCGAGGCGAAGGCCAGCATCGGCTACCACTTCGGCAACAAGGAAGGACTTGTCGTCGCACTCGTGGACTCGTTGGTGCATGAGGCGAACCGGGGACTCATTGCGGAGACCCGACGCTTCCCGATGGGTGAGCAGCGCGTACGTTCGCTGATGGAGGGCGAGGAACGCATCGTCGAGGATATCGCGAGCTTCCGGCCGCTGATGGAGATCCTGCCGCACGCGATGCGGGACGACTCACTGCGCGCTCGCGTCGCCGAGCTCTACGCCGGCTACCGCGAGACCGTCCTTGAAGTGCTCGACGCCTCGACCGGCCCCGATAGGGCAGTCCTGGAACCATTCGCCATGCTCATGATCGCGGTCGTCGATGGTCTGTCGATTCAGAACGCGCTCGATCCCGAGGGCGCCAACGTCCGTGCAGCCACTGCGCTTTGGGAGCGGATGATCCGCGCCTATCTGCGCGACCTCGGCATCATCGACATCGGCTAGTCGCCCCTACGGCAGGTGCCACCTGATGATCTGATACGTGTCCGCCGAGACAGCTGGTGTCCCTCCGTACACCGTCGCCGAGGACGCATCCGTCTGGTGGCCGATGAGCGCGACGCGGGTCGGTACCGGCAGCGCGGTCGGTCTCGTGAGCAGAAGCACGCCATTCTTGGCGCCCGCCTCGGTCGCCCCGGTGAGCCCGTCAGGGTACTGCAGACCCGTGGCGATACCGATGTGGGAGTACGTCGTCCAGCCCCGGCCCTGCGCACCGGCGGCTATCTGGTACGCGGTGTTGTAGCGGTCCGCCCCCTGCCAACGCGTGCTCGGCAGGCCGAGTGAGCTCACAACGGCGCTCGACACCGCGGTCGTCGAACCGAGCACGGTCACCTCGGTGGCACCGATTGCAGCGGCCGCGCTCTTGGTGGTGGCAGGAAGCGTTGTCGGCTGGGTGAGCAGCACCGGCCCGTGACCCGCATACGCAAGTGGCGCGGCGGCGAGCGCGTCGGGGAACTGGTCACCGCGAGCGAGGAACACGTTGCCCGAGAACGCCGGTCCCTGGATATCCTTCACCTTGCGTGCGACGTTCGCAGCAGTCGCATAGCGGTCAGCGCCTTGGATTCGGGTCACGCTGTACCCGGCGGTGGTCAGGCCGCCTTCCACCGCAGAGCTCACCGCAGGCGTCCCGCCGACGATGTACACGTCGGTCACGCCCATGCCCGCGAGCGAGTCCAGCAGGCGCTGCTCAAGCCGCGTCGACGGCGTGAGAAGCAGCGGGCCTGCCACCGCGCCGGAGAGCGCCGAGGCGGACAGCGCGTCCGGGAACCGCTCGCCGGTCGCCACGACGGCGGTGGTGGCCCCCGAGGGGAAGACATCGTGCGCGACCGCTATCGCAGTGGCGTAGCGGTCGGGGCCCTGAAGCCGACGCATGCTCACCGCGGGTGGCACGCTGCCGTCTCGAAGCTCGTAGATGGTGCTGTCGAAGTACTCGCTCACGTAGAGCTCGCCGGCCTCGTCCTCGCCGAACGTCGGGAAGAGCAGCGACGAGTCCAGGCCGAGCGTGGCCGTGTTCCCGGAGTCCATCGCCCATATCTTGCCCCACTCGAAATCGGCGAAGAAGTACAGCCCCTGCCAGCCCGGCACGGCCGAGCCGCGATACACGTAGCCGCCGGTGATGCTATCGCCGCCGGTCGTGTGGTTGTACTCGTATACCGGGAAGGTGAGCCCGGCGGTGGACTTCGGCGTGCTGCCAGGCGGGTACGCATGGTTGCCTTCGTACCAGTTCCAGCCGTAATTGCGGCCGCCGCCGAAACCGGCCGGCTCGACGTCGATCTCCTCCCAGGTGTTCTGTCCCACGTCCGCGATGTAGAGCGCGCCGGTCGTCTTATCGAAGGAGAACCGCCACGGGTTGCGCATCCCGAGCGCCCAGATCTCGGGCCGGTATCCTGTTGCGCCCACGAACGGGTTGCTCGGCGGAATGGAGTACGTTGCCGAGCCACTCTCGGTATCGATGCGCAGCATCTTGCCAAGCAGCACGTTCTTGCGCTGCCCGTTGCCGAGCGGATCTCCGGCGCTGCCCCCGTCACCCATCCCCACGTACAGGTAGCCGTCAGGACCGAATACGATACCGCCGCCGTTGTGGTTCGCGTACGGTTGATCGACCTTGAGGACCGTCTGCGCGCCAACAGTGGTCGCGACGTCCGGGTTCGCGCTCATGTAGTACCGGGCGATGACCGTGTCGCCGAGCGTGTCGGTGTAGTTCACGTAGAAGTACTGCTTCGTGACGAAGTCGGGAGGAAACGCGATGCCGAGCAGCCCCTGCTCGCCCCCCGTGCTCACCTTCGCTGTCAGATCGAGCATCGGGGTCGCGAGCAGTTGCCCGCCCTTGATGACGCGCACCTTGCCGGACTTCTCAAGCACGAAGAGCCGACCGCTGCCGTCACCGGCGTTGACGATGGTGATCGCCTGAGCGACACGCCAGCGCGCGAGCAGGCGAACGGACACGGATGGCGCCGCAGATGCGGAGGCCGGGACGGCGAGCATCGCGACGAGCACAAGGGTGACAAGGATGCGTACGGAGCGCTTCACGGGAACCTCCGAAAACGAAGACGTCACGGAGGAGTATTCCCGCAGACGCGGGTACCACACGCCGCTCAGGCGCCCGGCAGACCGCCTCGCACGAAGAGCGCAACGACGTCGGGGTCGAACTGCGATCCCGAGCACGCGAGCAGCTCACGCCTGGCCTCGTCGGCGGATATCGCTTCCCTGTACGGCCGGTCCGTGGTCATCGCGTCGTACGCGTCGGCGACTGCCAGGACCCGGGCGAGATACGGTATCTGCTCCCCTGCCAAGCCCTCGGGATAGCCCCTGCCATCCCAACGCTCGTGGTGGTACCTCACGACGTTCACGATGTCGTCGAGGAAGGGGATCGTCTCGAGGATGCGCGCGCCCGCCTCAGGATGTTGACGGATCTGGGCGAACTCTTCCTCGGTCAGGCGGTCCGGCTTGAGCAGCACGGACTCGGGGACGCCGATCTTGCCGATGTCATGCAGCAGCCCGGCGCGCTCCAGCGTCGCCTGCTCGACGGGGGTCAGCCCGGCTGCGACACCGATCAGGTGAGCCCAGTTCGTCACGCCAAGCGAGTGGCGCGCCGTGTACGAGTCCTTCTCGTCCACTGCTGCCGATAGAGCCTGCAACGTGCCAAGCGCCTGGCCTTCTAGCGTCATCATCGAGTCGTGCAGCCTGTCGTTCAGCGAGGCGACTTCGACCTGATGCTCCCTCACCTCGACGGTCGCACGGTTCAGCACCCACGACAGACCCGCATAGGACACAAGTGCACCGATGACCACAGGGATCCACACGATCAGCGCAGCCCGGCGAGCTGATGCTGCCACTTGCGAGTACGGTTTGTACGTCTCCACGACGCCGATGATCGTGTCGGTCCCCGGCTCCGTCAGCGGGACGAGGACCTCGATCGCTCGCTCGTCGGCAATGTTGCCGAGCGCGTCATTCCCGGCTGTGTCGACGATGTCGATGCGTGTCTCGCCGGCGAAGGCCGACTCGAACTCGACTTCCTCGGGCTCCTCGCCAACTTCCTCGGCCATCGTTGAGAAGACCACGTGACCGCTGCTGTCCATCACGCGGAAGAGCATCGTGTTGTCCCCGGCGTTGCGGGCACTGACGAGGTCGCTCAAGCGGGAGAGACTCGCAGGCGAGAACGCCGCTTCCGGGTCGAGCTCGAGACAGCTCTGCACGAGCGTCGTCGAACCCGAGGCAACGACAGTGCCGGCGCCGCGCACCACGACCAGCTGGACCTGTCGGCCGACCACGACGGCGACAACGACCCCGACGACCATGATGGTCACGAAGCCCCAGAGGCGGATCTTTCGCAGCACGTCCTTGTTGTGATCCACGCAGTTACCCCTCGGAAAGAGCGCGCGCCGCACCTACGAACCGGTCGATATCCTCGGAAGTCGTATCCCACGAAGTCACCCAGCGTACCTCGTCGGATTGCACATCCCACATGTAGTAATCGGAGACATCCTGAAGCGGCTTAATGAGTTCCCGACGAACGCGAGCAAAGACCTCGTTCGCCTCAACGGATTGAGTGATCTCCACGCCCGAAATACCCTGCATTTCGGAGGCCAGAAGTCGCGCCATCTCGTTGGCGTGCGCCGCATTCTGCAACCAGAGGTCGCCTCCGAAGAGCGCTTCGAACTGCGCCGATATGAACCGCATCTTCGACGCGAGTTGAGCGCCATTCTTGCGCACGAAAGCGAACCCCTCTGCAAGCTCCGGTCGTATGAACACGACAGCCTCACCGAAAACCATGCCATTCTTCGCGCCGCCGCACGAAACTATGTCAGCTCCGGCGTCAGTGGTCATCTCACCAAGCGTGCAGCCGAGAAACGCCGCCGCATTGCTGATTCGCGCCCCGTCCACGTGCAGCACGAGTCCGTGCGCATGCGTGACGTCGGCGATCGCAGCGATCTCCTCGGACCGATAGGTGGTGCCATACTCCGTCGATTGCGTGATCGACACGACTCGCGGCTGCGAGTGATGCTCCACGCCCACTCCGGTGATCGCCCCTTCGATGAGAGCAGGGGTGAGCTTCCCGTCCGGCGTCGCCACCGGCAGCAGCTTGCCGCCCGTGAAGCGCTCGGGAGCGCCGCACTCATCGCAGTTGATGTGCGCGGTCTCCGCGCAGATGACCGCGTGGTACGAGCGCATGACCGCCGAAAGTGCGGTGACATTCGCGCCAGTGCCGTTGAAGACGAAGAATGTCTCGGCCTGGTCGCCGAAGTGTCGCTTCATGGTCTGCTTCGCGGATCGCGTCCACTCGTCGTTCCCGTAGGCATGTGCGTGTCCGGTGTTCGCCGCGATCAGCGCGGCCATGATATCGGGGTGTGCCCCCGAAGCGTTATCGCTCGCGAACATGCGACTCACGATGTCACCCTCCTTCAACGACCAGCCGTCGACGCCGCGAATAGAACGTCCCTGCGGCGGCAACGCCGAATGCGACTGCTGCGAGCCCAAGCTTCCAGAACTCGACCGGGTGCTCACGGTCGGCGCCGGGTGCGATCACCTCGAGCGAGACCGCGTGGACGTCCATATCGCCGCCGTGCTCATCGCACGCCCGGCGGAACTCCCCCGCGACGCGGACGGTGTCGCCGGTGGTGTCGTAGTCGCCGAACATCGCGATCTGCTCGGCCAGCTGCTCGGGAAGGTACACGCCAAGCGCGGTACCGTCGCTGAGCACGCTCAACCACACGCTGTCGTCGCTCGTGTGCAGCATCTCGCCGATGGCCTCGCCCTCGAACGCCACCATCGTCCCGTCAAGCGCGGCACGACCGGCGAGGATCGATGTGGCCGTGAGCGGACGCGCGTCCGCCGAGGAGGCGAACGCCGAGCCTGGCCATGCCAGCACGAGCGCCACGGTGATCAGTGCGATGCGGATTCTCATAGCGACCGCGTCTTCCTGCGCCGGAACGCGAGCCCGGCGCTCGCGATGACGGCGAACAGCGTGATGAATTCGAGGCGTCCGGCCCACATCTGGATCATGTACACGATCTTGAGTCCCGTCGGCATCGCCGGGGACGTGATACCCGTCGAGAGCCCGACGTTGGCCGTCGCACTTACGGACTCGAAGATCGCCTGCGCCGCAGGGTAACCGTACGCGGCGCCGATCAGACCACCGCTGATGTACGTGACGACGTAGAGCACGAACACGAGCAGCGCTCCCGAGAGGAGCTCATCGGTGAGGGTCTGGTCGGTGATGTGGTGATACCTGGTGCGAATGACCGCCGACGGCGGGGCGAGCGATACACGCACCCGCTGGATGATGCCCTTCACGATAACGCCCACCCGGAGCGCCTTGATGCCGCCGGCCGTGGAGGACGCCATGCCGCCGAACGCCATCGCCAGCACGACGGCGGCGAACGCCAGACCGCCCACGTCGGTCGCCCACTGTGGCGCATAGAGCGTCTGGTGCCCCGTGCCCGTGTTCGCAGAGACGATGTGGTACACGCCCTTGCGAAGAACCTCGCCCGGCGTGCCGAAGAGCTGCGTGGCGGTCAGCCCGAGGGCGACGGCAAGCGAGAGCAGGCCCATGTTGATGGCAAGCGCCCGGGCCTCGATGTTGGACATGATCTCCCGGAGATCGCCGCGCCACAGGTCCGCGTGCAGGTTGAAGTTGAGCGTGCCAGCGAGCATGAGCACGAGCGTGATGAATTCGAACACCGGGCTGTGGTAGTAGAGCGCGTTTTGAGACATCGGTCCGAACCCGCCGGTATCGAACGTGGCCACGGTGGCGAAGAACGCGTGAAGCGAACCCCGCACCAGCGACATCCCCCGTACGATATTGAGGGTCGAGAGCGCGAACGTGCCCAGCGTCACCCACACGGCGGTCACGAACCAGATGAAACGTGCACCGTGCATGACGTTCGGCATGATGCGCTCGTCTCGGCCCTCGGCCTGGTAGAGCGAGACGGCCCCGCCGCGAAGCCCGATCGCGAACGAGAGTGCGGCGACCACGATTCCCTGGCCGCCGATGAGATGCGTCAGGTGGCGCCACATGTTGTGCGCAAGCGACATGTGATCGAGGTCCTGGGCGACGGTGAGCCCGGATGTGGTGAGGCCCGACATCGCGTCGAATGCAGCGTCGAGGAAGTTCGCGTAGTTGCCCGAGAGCGCCAGCGGGACAGCCGCCACCAAAGTCGCCGCGAGCCATGCGAGACCGGTAACGAGCAGTGCGTTGCTGTGCGACAGCCGGGTTCCCGGCGGCGCAGCCAGCATGAGCAGCACGCCTGCGGCGAGTGCAACGCCAAGGCCGGCGAGGTAGTCGGCCGCAACGGCCCACTCCCCGAGAACCGCAGCGGTCACGAGCGGCAGCACCATGAGGAGTCCGATGCCGACCACAAGCACGCCCGTGTAGTGAGCGATAGCGCGTACGTCAGAGTGTGTGCGTGTGACCCACATCCGGCGCGCTACCGGACCCAGGCCACAATGGCGCCGATCAGACCAAGCAACGCCAAGTACAGGCCGAGGATAAGGATCTCGGCGAACAGGCCGCGAACCCAATGCCTATACGGATTGTGGAAGCGGTTCTCCACACGGACCTCCGGAACGTTCATTGTGCGCGAATGTGCATGAGACGGGCTCCGTGCCCGAGTGAATCGGTGACTCGTTACTCGTATGCTATCGCATCTCGGACACTGACCTGACTCGCCCGGAACGCAGGAGCCACACTGGCGAGCACAGAGATGGCCGCGATGATGCCCAACCAGCTGCCCACACCGGTCAGCGAGAAGTGGTACGAGAGCGGCAGACCGATCGCACCCGAGAGCAGCGAGACCAGTCCGTAACTCATCGGATATGCCGCCGCGGCACCGATAAGCCACGCCATGAAGCCCACGGCGAGACCCTCGGTGATGAAGATCTGGTAGATGGATCCGTGCTGCGCACCGATAGCGCGCATCACGCCGATCTCACGAGTGCTCTCGATGACGTTGATCGTCATCGTTCCAGTGAGGCCGATGACGCCTACCGCGGCAAGCAGCACTGCCATAATGACGAGGAATGCCACGAGAATGCCAAGCTCGCTGGCGATCTGCTCGCGGAATTGGGCCGTCGTACGGGTGCTGACAACGCGGTAGTTCGCGTCGTCAAGGCGTGTCTCGATCTCGTCGAGCGCCCGGCGTTGCGATGCTGTGTCCGTGAACGACATCTTGATGAGCGTCTGGGTGATTCCGGACTCCGGCAGAAGCACTGTCAGCGCTTCTCGGTTCATATAGAGCGCCGAACCTCCGAACTGACCTTTCACCACGCCGACCACCCGGAGCACCCGCTTCTCTCCCGCAACCTCTACCGTGACGCGCTGCCCGAGGTCGAGCGAGGGCTCGGACTTGCGGGCATCGGTGTTCACAACGACCGCGTCCTCGTCGCCGACCTGCAGCCAGCGGCCAGCAAGCATCGTCGGGTGAATGAACGTCGTGTCGTACGGCGTGCCGATCAGGTTGAGTCCCTCGGCGGTCGTCCCGTCGGGGCGATCGAGCGTGACGGTGGTCCCGACCCAGCTCTCAACCTCCGTCACGCCGGGTGTGCCCTTGATGATCCGCTCGGTTCCGGCCTGATCGGTCTGACGCTCATAGCGGACCTGCGCCTCGTAGCGCCACCAGTCCTCCAGGTCGTCAGTCGTCTGGTTGATCGACGCCTGCACGCTGAACACGCTCATGACCACTGCCGAGGCAAGCGAGAGCGTCGTAAGCGTCAGGAGCAGTCGCCCTTTCCTGAGGAACGTATTGCGCAGCGAGAGCGCCACCGGCCTGGGAAGTCCGCGAAGCAGTCCCAGAACGCGATCGACGAGCCCATGCCCGAACGCCGCGGAGTCGACGCCCGTTTGCGTGAGCGCCTTGACGACCGATGTCCTTGTGCCAAGTCGGATCGGGACGATCGCAGCCAGAAGCGGAACGACGAGCCCAACGCCCACCTCAAGCGTCGTGACCCAGTCCGGCGGTACGTAGGAGGAGACGCGGAAGTTGAGGACGCCCGCGGCGAACTCGATGAACTGCTGCCCGGCCCACGCGGATGCGGGTACCCCCACGAGCACCGCCAGCACGCCGTAGATGGCCACCATCCCGAGGTACATCCATGTGACCTGCGACGCCCGGCCGCCGATCGCCTTCATGATGCCGACCTGCTTGATCTGCTGCGCCATAAGCGCCGAGACGGTGTTCACCACCAGGAATCCCGAGAGCAGCAGGCTCAGCAGCCCGAGCGCCAACAGCAGCAGTGACACGGCCTTGAAGATATCGCCCAGGAAGTGGCTGCCCGGTTTGGGCACGTAGACGCCGAGAACCGTGATGCCGTTCTCTTCGAGAACATCGCGCTTGATGTTCTCGGCAAGCAGCGAAGCTTCGCGCTGCGTGAGGCTCGTTCCTGTCATGGCAACCAGCAGCTCGTTGTACGATTTCGCTTCGCCGATGTCGGGAAGCGATTCGAACGACACGTACCCGGTCTCCGAACCAACGAACTGCGCAGGCACGGCGTTGATATCGTGGGCGAACCCGCTCACGGTGAGGATCTTCTTCTCGCCGGTTCGCGTCTCGACTTCCAGCGTGTCGCCGATCTCGTACTTCCCGACCTGGAGCGCCGCTCGCTCAAGCACGATCTCGCCGCGCTTCGGCGGCCAGCTGCGGACGGTCTCGGGCACGATACGCTGCACCGTGACGTCATCGTAGTCCTTGATCGCCACGAGCGAGAGCGTCCGAGGCGCATCGGCGCCTGCCCAACGATAGCGAAGCGATGCCGAGTGACGCCCCATCGCCTCGGCCACACCCGGATACTCCCGGGCGCGCCGCACGATCGGGTCGCTGAAGGGCATCGTGTAGAAGTCGGCGTTGAGCGGCACCGACGCCGCGAACTCCGAGTCGAACTCGCGCAGCAGAATCGCGCGCCCGCCCATCACGACGCCGACGGCGAAGATGCCTGTGGCGATGGAGAGCACGACGAGCACCGTTCGGAAACGGTGACTCGCGAGGTCGCGGAAGACCTTCTTCCAGCGGACGGCGTGCACCGCTATGCCCCGGCCCGCGGACGGTGAACGCGTTCCTCGATGATCTCGCCGTCGCTCACATGGAGCGCCCGACGGACACGGTTCGCCATATCGTTGTCGTGCGTGACCATGATGATCGTCTTGTGATGCTCGACAAGCCGCTCGAACAGACCGAACACGGCGTCGGCCGTCTTGGAGTCGAGGTTCCCGGTCGGTTCATCGGCCGCCAGGATGGGCGGGTCATTCGCAAGAGCTCTGGCGATAGCGGCGCGCTGCTGCTGCCCGCCGGAGAGCGCCGCAGGCAGCTTGTTCGCCTGATCCGCCAACTCGACTTGCTCGAGCAGGTCCATAGCCCGGTCCACGCGCTCTCGGGGTGCCCACATGTGGCAGAAGTCCATCGGTAGAAGGATGTTCTCACGCACGGTAAGCGTGGGAAGCAGCTGGAAGAACTGGAAGACGACACCGATCGTGCGGCCGCGCCAGCGCGCCAAATCGTTTTCGCCCAGGTCGTGGACGGGCGTGCCATCGATGACGATCTCGCCCGAGGTCGGGTGGTCGATACCGGTGATCATGTTGATGAGCGTTGTCTTGCCGCTCCCCGACTTGCCGATGATGCCCACGAACTCGCCGGTATGGACGTCGAGGTCGATCCCCTTGAGTGCCGTGAACGGCGTCTCTCCGGTGTCGTAGACCTTGAAGACACTGCGCAGCCGAAGCAGCGCGCCGTCGGACGAACCAGGGGTGGCGATCTGGGACATGACTGAATCGCTCCGTTCAGTGCGGTTACTGGCGAGCGGACACGGCGCCTCTCAGGATATACCCCCTGCGCTGTTGGGGCACCCCACGCTCATGGGTATCAAGACTTCGACCATCCAATGGAGGGAACACGCCGATGAAGTGCGAACACGTCACGTCATGCACCCCGAAACTAGAAGCTTCGGCTCCGGTCTGTGAGGAGTGCGTCAAGACAGGCGACACGTGGGTCCAGGTGCGCGTATGCAAGGTATGCGGCCACACGGGATGCTGTGACTCCTCCAAGAACCGTCACGCGCGTGCCCACTTCCATGAGACCGGCCACGCGATCATGGGACCCGCTGATCCCGCGACGGGCCACGGCGACTGGCTGTGGTGCTACGAGCACGACTCGTACGTGACCGAGACCGGCGAACTCGAGTAGCGAGCCGCACATGAGCGATCTCGAACGCAGGGATTTCTGCCGCATCCTTACCGGGTGCACGCTTCTGGCGTGCACGGGTGGCCTTGCCGGGTGTGCCCGGCTGCTGGACTGGTCGGCCGGCACCGACGCCGGACGTGGCCGAGTCGCCACGATGGCCGCGAACCCGCCGGTCGTCGAGGCATCGTCCACCGTCACACCCAGCGAGACCGTCCCCGCACCCGCTCTCCCCGACCTCGCGGTCTACACCGGCGATGACCCGGCGGCGAACGTCCGCGCGGCCGTCGCCGCACTCGGCGGTATGGACCGCTTCGTGAAGCGAGGCGCCAGGGTGGTCATCAAACCGAACGTGATCGTGGGACGCGCGCCGGAGCTCGCGACCACCACCAACCCGATCGCACTCGCCGCCGTCGTGACGATGGCGTATGAAGCGGGCGCGGCTCAGGTTACCGTGCTCGATCGGCCCACCGGCGACCCGCGTACCGCGTTCGAGGGCTCAGGGATCGCGAAGGCGGTCAATGACGTTGACGGCACGGTGAAGATCCTCTCGGACAGGAACTTCGAGCGATTCGACATCCCGAAGGGGCGCGTGCTCACGAGCTGGCCGCTCGTGACGGACATCTTTGAGGCCGACACGTTCATCAACATGCCGATCGCAAAGACACACAGCATGGCGGGGCTCACGATGTCGATGAAGAACCTCATGGGCGTCATGGGCGGCACTCGCGGGACGGTGCACCAGGACTTCCACCAGAAGATCGTGGACCTTGCCACGCTCGTGCAACCGCACCTGGTGATCCTGGACGCGTACCGCATCATGATCCGCAACGGGCCCACGGGCGGCAGCCTCAAAGACGTGCGCACCCCAAAGACCGCCATCGCCGGAACCAACATGCCCTCGGTCGACGCCTACGGGGCCACGCTCTTCGGCAAGCAGGCAAGCGACCTCAAGTACCTGGTGAACGCCGGTGCGCAAGGCCTTGGCGTGATCGACCTCAACAAGCTCGACATCGCCAAAGGGACCACCTAGAATGCCGGCCGAGAAGCGCCGCTGGCGCGGCATCCACGGGCTTCGCCACGCGTTCCAGTGGTCGTTCTTCGCGCTGTTCATCGCGCTGCTCACACTTACCGTCTGGCCGCTTGGCCACGTGTTCCTCGGCGTGTTCTTGCTTGCGGACCCGCTCATCGCCGCGAACTCGCTCGCGAACGGCGTCTGGGCGTGGCCGATGCTCGCCGCGCTCGCCATGCTGCTCGCGCCACTCGTGCTCGGTCGAGCGTTTTGCGGCTACGTCTGCCCCACCGGCACGCTAATCGAGGCAGCTGCCGGGCGCTCCACGCGCCGACTCGGCGCGCACGCCCGCGAGCACTGGCGGAAGGTTCCGGCGTTCGTGCTGCTCGGCTCGGCGGGACTGCTGCTGTTCGCGAGCGGGCTCTTCCTGCTGCTCGACCCACTCGCGCTTCTCACCCGCACGGCGACGGTCCTGCTGTACCCGTTCCTCGACCGGATGATCCGCCTTGCGGGCGACGTCGCGTACCTGGCGCCCCCGCTTCGCGGCGCCACCGACTTTGTCACCACCGCGCTGACCGGACGGCTCGTATTCGCCGTGCCGCGCGTGTACGGACTCTCCGTGGGCGTTCTGGGAGTCTTCGCAGGGATTCTCGGCCTCAACCTGCTCGAGCCGCGGCTGTGGTGCAAGCACATCTGTCCGCTCGGCGCGCTGCTCGGGCTTGTCGGACGGCTCGCACCCGCCGGTCGTCGCGTGAACGCCGAGGCGTGCATCCAGTGCGGCGCATGCGAGCAAGCGTGCCCGATGGACGCCGTCCGCGACGGCTTCCTCGCAACCGACACCTCCCGCTGTCAGCTCTGCATGGCGTGCGCGGATGCATGCCCCGTCGACGCGATCTCGACCGGCCTCAAGCCGCGCACGTCGCTCTACTCACCGTCACGTCGGTCGTTTGTCGCCGGAGGCGTGCTTGCGCTTCTCGGCGGCTTCTTCGCCTTCACCGGCCTCTCGCGTGTCGCGCGCAACGTCCGCCTCATCCGCCCGCCAGGCGCCCGTGCCGAGAAGGAACTGCTCGCGCTCTGCAGCCGCTGCGGTCAGTGCATGAAAGTGTGCCCCACCAACGTCTTGCAGCCGTCACTGTCGAAGGCCGGTCTCGAGGGCATCTTCACGCCCGAGATGGAGTACCGCATCGGCGCCTGCGACTGGGCGTGCAACGAGTGCGGCAAGGTGTGCCCGACCTCCGCGATCCAGCCGCTCGAGCTCGAAGTGAAGCGCACGACGAAGATCGGCCGCGCGTACATCGACCGCAACCGGTGCATCCCGTGGGCCGACTACAAGACGTGCATCGTGTGCCAGGAGCTCTGCCCGGTGCCCGACAAAGCGATTGTGATCACCGAGGAAGAGGTCGTCACACCCGAGGGCGTGACCGTCAGGCTACAGCGGCCGCACGTTGTCGTGGACCGCTGCATCGGCTGCGGCGTCTGCGAGTTCAACTGCCCGGTGGCGCAGGAGTCGGCGATCACCGTCCGCACGATCGCCGAGTAGCCCTACCACTCCTTCATGTCAGCGATGCGGTAGCCAGCCTCGGTGGGAACGAGCCAGTACTGCCACTTCTCGGTGCCCCACGTCCAGACCTGTGTGGACTTCACCCAGAACGAACCGTCCGACTGCTCTGTGGTGCCATCGATGGTGAAGGACTTGAACTGGCCGTCAGCCTCGCCCGCACTCGCTCCATCGTTCGCGAACGGCTCGACCGTGAGCGCGTGTGCGTCCATGCCGCGGTCTTCCATCACTGCGTACAGGTGGTCGCTCAGGACCGCCGCGGCCTCTTCCGCCGAGGACATCTCCACGTTGCCGCCGCCTGGCACATCGCTCGCGAAATCGAGCGCTTCCTCGGCGGTGACACTCCAGGAGCCGTCGGCCGCCTTGGACACGGTGACTGCCGCGGCATACTCGCTCGCCGGCGGCCCGACCCAGAACGTGACGTCGGTGGGGCTCTCTTCGTACACGGTGTACACCCAGTCGGCCCCGTACTCGGGAAGCTTGGCTTTGATGGCCGCCTCCGCGGTGTCGAAACCGCTCGGGGCAGTAGTCTCGACGGGAGCCTCAGAGACTTCCGTTGTCGCCGACTTCACGGACGTACTGAAGGTGAACACTCCCAGCAGCGCGAGCGCGGCGATCGCCACGCCAAGCAGCACGAACGCGCCAACCACGAGCGCGATGATGAGACCCGTCTTGCTCTTCTTCGCGGGCGCTGCAACGATCGGGGCCCCCGGCGCGGGATACGTCGCGGGATACTGCGGCGCCGCTTGCGGCTGCGCCTGCCCGGCTTGCCATGCGGCGTATTCCTGCTGATAGCGAGCGTACTCACGATCGTACTCGGCCTGGGCGTCGCTCGCCTGAGGCGCGGAAGGCTCAACGGGTGCGGCGTCTTCGATGACCGGCATCACCTGTGTCGGTGGCACCTCGGTGGGCAGCTGTCCTCCGCACGAACCACAGAAGCCTTGACCGGATTCATACGGGGAACCACACGTCGGACACTGCATATTGAGACTCCTCCCGGGACGCCCTACCCCCCGAGCCTAGAGCCTCTGGCGCGAAGCGTAAAGCCTCTCAGGCGCAGGCGAGCTCGAGCCGGCCCTGAACGATGCCGTCCGGTCCAGACCCGGTACGACGCAGCGCCATGATGGCCACGTCGTCTTCAAGATGCCCGTCGGCGAAAGAGAATGCCGAGAGGAAGAGCGACTCAGGAACCTCTTCGGCGGGCTCGGCCGCACACATGGCGACGTTCTCGAGGAGCCGGTCGGTACCGTAGCGCTCGCCGTGTCGATTCTTGGCCTCGGTCAGGCCGTCGGTATACATCACCAGCAGGTCGCCCGGGTCGAGCACGGTCTCGCTCGCGTTGTAGCGGGAGTCCTGACGCACGCCAAGCACCATGTGCGGCTCGGCAAGGAAGACCGGATCGGCGCCGTCGCGCAGGAGGACCGGCGACGGATGACCCGCGAGGCAATACGAGAAGTGACCGGTGATGTTGTCGAGCAAACCGAAGAACGCGGTCGCGAACTCCTCGGGAGCTCCGCCGCGCAGCATGATGTCGTTCGCATGGCCAAGGACGCTGCCCGGAGACGGCAGACGCATCGCCTCGGCGCGCATGGCGCTCTTGATGAGCGTGGTAAGCGCCGCCACCTCCACGCCGCGACCAGCAACGTCACCGACCATGAGGCCGAGGCGCTGGTTCTCAAGCTGGATCACGTCGTAGAAGTCGCCGCCAACGTGCGCACCTGCAGAGGCCGAATGGTACAGGTGCCCCAACTGCAATCCCGGCACGGAGGCAGGTGCACTGAAGAGCGCCGACTGCAGCGTCCGCGTGATACGGCGCTCCGAGTCGTACAGTCGCGCATTCTCAAGTGCGAGCGACAGCGAGACCGCCAGTTTCTCGGCAAGCTCCACCATCGCGGGCGTGAACGGCGTCTCCACATCCCAGCAGAATCCCATGACGCCGGTAGCCTGGCCGCGGTGAAGCACGGGCACCATCAGGAACGCCCCGATGTCGTGCCGCTGCATGAGCTCCAGGTGTTCGTCCGAGACGCTCTTCGTTCCCGTCGCGTACTCAACCGAGCAGCTCCTGGCCGCGAGCGACGGCAGCGACAGCTCGTCCTCCCTGAACGAGAGGCCGATCATCTCGGTCGGCCACCCGTGCACGTTACGGAAGACCCACGAGCCGTTCTCGCGCTCGGCGAGCCAACCCCAGTCGGCCTTGAACGCCTCCGTTGCCTCGACGAGCACGCGCTGCAGGATCTCCTCGGCATCAAGCGAGGAGAGGATGGTCGTGTTGATAAGTCCCATGGCCGAGCGAAGATCGGCATGCTCGCGCTCGATGGCGCGACGCATGCTCACCTGCGGCGTGACGTCGATGCCAAGGAGCAGCACGTCGAACGGATCGCCGATGCGAGCGGGCATGGGCAAATAGCTGAGCTGCCAGAAGGAGGTCTCGCCCCACGACGCGTGATACTCGTACTCGGGATCAGTGAACGCCTGGCCGGTGTAAGCCGCGTCGATGAATCGCACCGCAGATCGGGTGTCGGAGAGGAAGCCTCGTACCGGCATCCCAAGAAGGTCCCATTGCGGTCGCGCATCGTCCATGAGATCGAGGAAAGCGCGGTTGGTCCAGCGGAATCTCAGTTCCGCGCCCGACCAAAGCGCAGCCGGGAACGAGGACCCTTCGAGCAACAGCGCGAGGCGCGCCCAGTCGCTCAACGGCGGCAGGCCGGAACCGGCGCTCTCGATCCTGTCTTTGACGTCGCCCGTGACCGACACCTCCGCGCACGAGTACAAAGGTATACGTTCCCTGTCATTGGTGTATCGGCTCGATTACAGGGAATCTGAATGGGTTAACGGCGGACGGTAGCGCGGGGATACACTGGCGTTGGTTCCTTTACGAGGGGGTGCGTCATGAACGGTCGTTCCGTCCTGCTGCGTGTGCTCCTAATCGTGCTCACGATCGCGCTGGTCAGTGCTGGCATCGCGGGATGCAAGGCGAAGCCGACGACCAGCACCTCCGATGCCGGCAATGAGTCCGGCTCGCCAACCGCAACACCCTCATCCGAGACAAGCTCGCTTCCCGCCGAGGATGGCAGTTCCGCCGAGACCAGTACCCCACCCAAGCCGATGTTCGTGAAGGTGTACTTCACGCGTGGCGACAGGCTCGGCGTCGCGACCCGCCAGATTCCCGCAACCAAGGCGATCGCGACGGCTGCTGTTCGCGAACTGCTGAAGGGTCCGAATGCCGATGAGAAGTCGTATGGTCTCGGCACTACCGTGCCTGAGGGCACGAAATTGCTTGGCGTGACAGTCACCAACAAGGTCGCGACCGTCGACCTCACGGGAACATTCGAATCCGGCGGCGGCACGCTGTCGATGACGATGCGCCTCACTCAGGTCGTGTACACCCTGACCCAGTTCAAGACCATCGAAAGCGTCCGCTTCTCGCTCGACGGCAAGCCAGTGAGCGTCTTCAGCGGAGAGGGCATCATGCTCGACAAGCCGCTCACGCGCCTCAGCTCAGAGGATGTGCTCCCGGCGATCCTGGTCGAGTCTCCGACTCCCGGCCAGACGGCGACCGGTGCGGTGCGCGTGATGGGGAACGCGAACGTTTTCGAGGCGGTCTTCATCGCGGAGATCCGCGATGCCGGCGGTGCGGTTCTCGCCAAGAAACAGATCACCGCGACCTCTGGGACTGGGACGCGTGGCACCTTCGACGCAACGTTTCCGTTCACCACACCAAAGGTGCAGATGGGTTCGCTCGTAGTCTATGAGGTCTCTGCGAAAGACGGGTCGCCAATCAACGTGGTGACCATTCCGCTCAAGTTGGAGAAGTAGCGCTAGTGATGCAGCGCGACGCGTCCGGCGTGGTGAGCCGGAACGTGTTGCACGCCTCGCGCCACCACATGTTCAACGCCGAGTCCAACACCGTGGATGATGCTGACGATCATGCTCAGCACGAATCCGAGGATGAAGACGATCGCGGCCAAGAGAATCAAAGCGAGCACACCTATGACGAACCATCCAAACACCGTCAGCATCTCGATCAACCCCCTGCGAGTTAGGTGTGATGCGTTTCACAACCTAATCTATGCATTTCCGCCATCCGTGAAATCTAAACGGAACTGTTGGGGTGCTAACCAACCTATAGCTGGATGAATGCGTCCTCTGACGGTGCGAACGGCGGATGTTGCTGCTAGCGTCCGTGCTCGTCATCCTCAACGAGTTCAGGACCACCGGAAATCGGCTCTCGGCCATTCTTGACGAGATAGTCGTCCACGGCCGCGCGCAGCCCGTCTGCAGCCAGCACCGAGCAGTGCATCTTCGCAGGCGGAAGACCGTCGAGCTCCTGGGCGATCTCCGCTTTGGTGATCTTCACTGCGTCCTCAAGGCTCAGCCCACGCGCCATGTCGGTGATCACCGAGGACGTTGCGATAGCGGCACCGCACCCAAGCGTCTGGAACTTGATGTCATCGAGATGGTCGTCGCTCACCTTGATGGTGATCTTCATCATGTCGCCGCACACGGGGTTGCCGACCTCGCCGACGCCGTCTGCGTCCTCGATCACGCCCACGTTGTGCGGGTTGCCGAAGTGATCCATCACCTTGTCGCTGTAAAGCATCGCACGTCCTCGCTTTCAGGCGCCGCTAGCGCCGAACATCTTCTCGTATACGGGTGACATCGCACGGAGCCGCTCGACTATCGGGATGAGCGCATCCACCAGGCAGTCGATGTCAGCCTCGGTTGTCCATCGCCCAAGGCTCACCCGGAGCGATCCATGCGCGATCTCCTGCGGGCAGTCGATGGCCATAAGCACATGACTTGCCTGTAGCGAACCCGACGAACACGCCGAGCCGGTCGAGACCGCGATTCCCTTCGCGTCAAGGTGAAGCAGCATCGACTCGCCCTCCACCCCCTTCACGATAAGGCTCGTGAGGTGGGGCATGCGTGGCGCATCCGTGCCGTTGACGTACGTGTTCTCCAGCCGACCAACCACTGCGGCCTCGAAGCGATCACGAAGCGCCGTGAGGCGGATGGTCTCGGCCTCGCGCTCGGCTGCCATGATCTCCAGCGCGGTGGCGAACCCCTGCGCACCCGGGACGTTCTGCGTGCCGCTACGCTTGCGGAACTCCTGACCACCACCCATAAGGTAGGGCGCGAACCGCAGCCCTTTCTTGAGAAAGAGCACGCCGGTGCCTTTCGGGCCGTAGATCTTATGGCCCGAGAACGATGCTGCATCCACGCCAAGTGCGGCCACATCGAACTCGACCTTGCCAAGCGTCTGCGCGGCATCCGTATGGAAGAGCGCTCCACGTTCGCGCGCGGCCGTGGCAAGTTCTGCTATCGGCTGCACGGTGCCCAGCTCGTTGTTCCCGTGCATGACCGACACCATGATGGTGTCATCCCTCAGCACGTCTTTGAGGTCATCGGCGTGCACGACGCCGTTCGGGCGCGGCTTGAGCAGCGTGACGTCGAACCCGTGCTTTCCGAGCCATTCAGCAGGCTCAAGCACCGCGTGATGTTCGAATGCCGAGACGACGATGTGCCCGCTCGTGCGACCGCCAGCAGTGGCAAGCCCGATGAGAGCACTGTTGTCGGACTCGGTGCCGCCGGAGGTGAACAGCACTTCGTCGGGGCGGCTCGCGTTGATCGCGCTCGCGACCCGCGCGCGGGCATCCTCGAGCGCCTTGTGGGCTGCTCGGCCCTCTGCGTGCAGGCTGTTCGCGTTGCCGTACGTCTCGGTGAAGTACGGTTCCATCGCGGCGACGACCCGCGGGTCGGTGCGCGTAGTGGCAGCGTTGTCGAGGTAGATGCGTCTTTCGGTCATTGCGCTGGCTCCTTCGTCACCGGTGCTACGGCGTCGAGACGTCGTTGGTCTCCCGCTAGATCCGCAAGCGTTGCCGAGGAGAGAACATCGCGAACAGCATCGCTCACGCGTCCCCATACGGCGCCAGCCGCGCAGTGAGCGCTCTGCGCGCAGAGCGCCGACTCGCGAGCACACATGCTCGGCGCGATCGGCCCCTCAAGCGCCTCAACGACGGCAAGCACGGAGATCTCGGCAGCCGGGCTGGCGAGCACGTAGCCACCACGAGCGCCTCGAACGCTGCGCACGACTCCCGCCCGCTTGAGCGCCGCGAGCAACTGCTCGAGGAACTTGGCCGGGATCTCCCAGCGCTCGGAGAGCTCACGGGCGCTCCTCGGCGAGTCTCCGCCGGCGGCGATCTCTACAAGCGCAAGTAGGCCGTACTCACTGCGTGCGGTGAGGCGCATGCGTCACTCCTCGGGTAATCCATACAATTCCTATCACAGTAGTATGTTTTTACTCCGAGTATGTCAAGACCGCGTTTCAGCTTCGCCCCTACCGGTAGACGAGTCGCCCCTGCACCTGACGGCTCTCGTTCTGGTGGTCGCGCATCCACTCCTGTAGGACTTCCTGCGCCGAGGTGGTGACGACCTTGGGGTCGCCGCCTGCAGCCAGCTCCTCTGGAGTGACAGCGAGGTACGCCTCGGCGTTCGCGGCGTGGTAGCCCTGCAATCCGAGGGTGTACGTCCCGGCCGGGTCTACCGGCTTCCCGGCAATTGCAAGTGAGGCCAGTGCATCGGTCGCATCGTCGTGCACCGCCGCCACCGCCGCGTTCACTTGGTAGCACTCCCCTTCGCCATCGCGGTTCGCGTTACGCATCCAGTGCCCGAACATGCGCGTGAGCACGTCGCCAGTCACCGTGTAGCGCGTGACGCTGTCGTCGTACGGGAAGCAGCTCACGAAGTCGCCGAGCGTCACAACCGGTCCCAGCTCGGGGACGCGTACCGACCCCGCTCCGAGCAGGATCACGTCGCAGCCGAGCGAGTCTGCCAGCGCGTCCGCCATGAGGTTGCCAAGCGAGGTCTCTATCTCGCGGCGCGGATGCGTGTGCTTCTCGGCCAACTTGGTGAGGATCGCCGCGTACTTGCGGTCCACAGGGTCTTGGAACTCCCTGATGTGGTCGAGCATCTTCTCGTCGGGCTCGCCGATGCTTGCGTCGATAGGTACGAGCTGCCACTTCCATTCGATGATGCTGTTGGTGTCGTCATCGACCACGATGTCGAACCGCCCCACCTGGTCGGTACCGGTTCCCGCCTGCGCGATGAGGATGCCGTTCACCATCGCCGGCTGGTCGAGGATGGTGTGCGAATGGCCGCCGATGATCATGTCCACGCCCCATGCCGGGTCGAGCATCTTGGCAAGCTCAACGTCGGAGTCGAAGCCGATGTGCGTGAGGATCACCGTGAGGTCGATGTCGTCGTTCTTGTAGGCGTTGCAGATGCGACCAACCTCCTCGGCGGCCTCTTTGAGCGAGACGAAGCTGCCGACGAGGTTGTCGAGCGCGAGGGCATCCATGACCTTCTCGGTAAGTATGCCGGTGAACAGCACGTCGAACCCTTCGACGTTCTTGATGAAGAACGGGCGCATCATGCGCTTGTCGAACGGCTTCACGTACAGGTTCGCGTTCACGATCGGGAAGTTCGCGATCTTCTCGAGGAAGAGCAGGTGCGGCAGCCCGTAGTCCACCTCGTGGTTGCCGAGCGAGACCACGTCGGGCGCCAGGTAGTTCATGACGTCGATCGTTGAGACGCCTTTGAACTCCGAGTCGATGATGGAGCCCTGCACCATGTCGCCCGCGATGCAGTAGATGACGTTCTGTTCCTCGGCACGCACACGGTTTATGTACGTTGAGAGCAACGCTAACCCGCCTATGAGGTTGCCCTCGGCGCCGTCCATCTCGGCAAGAAAATCGCCATGCATGTCGTTGCTGTGCAGGATGGTGAACTTCTTGGTGCCCATGTGCCCTCCCCCGACGCTGCGCTGTCGGTTCAGAAAGTACCCCAAACAACGACCGAGGACCCCGGTTGCCCGGGGTCCTCGCAGAGAGGGGCTTGTTGGTGCTACGACCCGATCAGGTCGAGTTCGTCGCCGATGAGGTCGATCGTGACCGTGTCACCATCGGCGACCTCGCCCTCGATAAGCGCCTTCGCCACGCGGTCGACGACCTCGCGCTGGATCGCGCGCTTGAGCGGTCGTGCGCCGTACACCGGGTCGAAGCCGTCAAGCGCGATGCGCTCCATCGCCGCGGGCGTGACCTCAAGCGCGATTTTGCGGGCGGCCAGGCGGGTGCGCACGATCGCCAGCTGCAGCTCGACGATCTCGGCGATGTCGTCCATAGAGAGCGCGTGGAAGATGACGATGTCGTCGACGCGGTTCAGGAACTCGGGATGGAACGTCGCGCGCATGGCCTCCTCGACCATCGAGCGCATCTGTTGCTCCTCGCCGCCGGCGCGGGCGAACTCGCTGATGAACTGCGAGCCCACATTGCTCGTCATGATCACGATGGTGTTCTTGAAGCTCACGGTGCGGCCCTGGCCATCGGTGAGACGACCATCGTCGAGCACCTGGAGCAGCACGCCGAAGACGTCAGGGTGCGCCTTCTCGATCTCGTCGAGTAGCACGACGCTGTACGGGCGACGGCGCACCGCCTCGGTGAGCTGGCCACCCTCTTCGTAGCCCACGTATCCGGGAGGTGCACCGATCAGGCGCTGCACGCTGAACTTCTCCATGTACTCGGACATGTCGATGCGCACCATGTTGCGCTCGTCGTCGAAGAGGTACGCCGCAAGCGCCCGCGCAAGCTCCGTCTTGCCCACGCCGGTCGGTCCCAGGAAGATGAACGACCCGATGGGCCGATCCGGATCCGAGAGCCCCGCGCGCGACCGCCGAATCGCCCCTGCCACTGCCGAGACGGCCTCGTCTTGCCCGACGACACGCTCGTGGAGCAGTTCCTCGAGACGGGCGAGCTTCGTCATCTCGCCCTCGAGCAGGCGCGAGACCGGAACGCCGGTCCAGGCGCCCACGACCTCGGCGATCTCCTCCTCGGTCACTTCTTCTTTCAGCATCGGTGAGCCGGACTGCAGCTCCTTCAGGCGCGTGTCCGCCTCGGCCAGCTGCTGCTCCAGCTGAGGTACCCGGCCGTAGCGGATCTCGGCCGCGCGCTGCAAGTCGCCGTCGCGCTCGGCGCGCTCCTCGTCCACCTTCGCCTCGTCGAGCTCGGCCTTGAAGCGCTGGACGTTCACGATGACGTCCTTCTCGGACTGCCAGCGCGCCTTCAGGCCGGCGAGGTTCTCGGAGAGGCCGGCCATCTCGGCACGAAGCGCTTCGAGGCGCTCCTTGCTAGCGTCATCCTTCTCCTTCTGCAGCGCCTGCTCCTCGATCTGCAGCTGGCGCACCTGGCGGTCGATGACGTCGATCTCGGTCGGCATGGAGTCGATCTCGATGCGCAGGCGGCTCGCCGCCTCGTCCACCAGGTCGATCGCCTTGTCGGGCAAGAAGCGGTCCGCGATATACCTGTCCGAGAGGGTCGCCGCCGCGACGATCGCGCCGTCGGTGATGCGCACGCCGTGGTGCACCTCGTACTTCTCCTTGAGGCCGCGCAGGATCGCGATGGTGTCCTCGACCGTCGGCTCGCCCACGAAGACCGGCTGGAACCTGCGCTCGAGCGCGGCGTCCTTCTCGATGTGCTCGCGGTACTCGTCAAGCGTCGTTGCGCCGATGGCGTGCAGCTCACCGCGTGCGAGCGCGGGCTTGAGCATGTTGCTCGCATCCATCGCACCTTCGGCTGCGCCCGCGCCTACGAGCGTGTGAAGCTCGTCGATGAACAGGATAAGGCGCCCCTCAGCCTGCTCGATCTCGCGCAGCACGGCCTTGAGGCGATCCTCGAACTCGCCGCGGTACTTCGCGCCCGCGACCATCGAGCCCAGGTCGAGCGAAACGACGTCTTTGTCCCTCAGGCTCGTCGGCACGTCGCCGGCGACGATACGCTGTGCGAGGCCTTCGACGATGGCGGTCTTGCCGGTGCCCGGCTCGCCGATGAGCACGGGGTTGTTCTTGGTGCGGCGTGAGAGGACCTGGATGACGCGTCGTATCTCGGCATCGCGGCCGATTACGGGGTCGAGCTTGCCGTCGCGCGCTGCCTGCGTGAGATTGCGACTGAATCGCTCGAGCGCCTGGAACTGCGCTTCGGGGTTCTGGTCGGTCACCTTTGTCCCGCCTCGCCGCCGTCGCCCGCCACGCCGAGCAGCAGGTGCTCGGTGGAGACGTAGGCGTCCTTGAGCTTCTCGGCATGCTTGAACGCCGAGCCGAGCGCGGTGTTGAGGCGCGGGCCGATGCCAGCAGGAGCGGTGGCGCCGCTGCCGGACACCCTCGGCATCGCCTGGATCGCGGTTGTCGCCTCGGCCTCGAGCAGATCGGGGTCGGCGCCCACCTTCTGGACGATGGGGCGCACGACGCCTTCGGCCGCATCCAGCAGCGCCTTGAGCAGGTGCTCCGGTTCGATGACGGCAGACGATGCGTCGTCCGCGATGCCCTGCGCCGCCTGTAGCGCTTCTTGCGCCTTCACGGTGAGCTTGTCGAGTCTCATTGCGTACCTCCTGTGGCCACCGGCCTCAGCGGTTCACGCTTCAAGCCGGTGCGGTTCTGTTCTTCAAGATGCGTGAGTACACCCACGCAACGAGATGTCATATCGGCCCGCCGGGAATCGTCCCGGCACGCACGCCTTCCAGCCAGCGCACCAACGCCGAGCGGCTATCGCCGCCGCCGCTCATCGCACTCACAGCCCGCGGCGGACGATGCCACCGCGCGGGATGTGCACGATGTCGGCCCGCAGGCTCTGGCGGACCGCCTGGATCTCGTCGGCGATGCGGCGCTCGGTGGTGCTCGCCTCTTGCTGTGCGCACTCCAGGTCTTCCTGAAGCCGCTCGATCTCGACTTGCAGCTCAAGGATGCGCATCACGCCGGCGAGGTTGACGCCCTCTTCTTGGGTGAGTCGCTGGATGAGCTGCAACCGCTCGACATCGGCTTCCGAGTACAGCCGTGTGTTGCCCGCCGAGCGCTTCGGCTGCACAAGCTGCTTGCGCTCGTAGATGCGCAGCGTCTGCGGGTGCATGCCCGCCAACTCCGCGGCGACGCTGATCATGTACACGGGCCGGTCTTTTCCCGAGGATCGCTGGTTCTTCATCGTCGTCCTCCCGTGCCGCTAGCCGATGTGCTCTCGGACATCGTCGTTGCGGGCCGCGTCGAACTTCTGCAGCAATTCCTTCTGCTCGCGTGAGAGCTTCTTGGGAATCGCGATATGCACCTTCACCTTAAGGTCACCCGAACCCTTGCCTTTGAGCTTCGGCGCGCCCTTGCCGGGGATCTTGTACACCTTGCCGTCCGAGGTTCCCTCGGCGATCTTGAGCTTCACCTTCTGGCCGTCGGGCGTGGGAATCGTGATCTCCGTGCCGAGAACCGCCTCGGCTATCGTGACCGGCAGGTCCATGAGCACGTCGGCGCCCTCGCGCGTGTAGTACGGGTGCTTCTTCACATGCGTCACGACATACAGGTCGCCCGCAGGACCGCCGCCGGTACCCGGCTCGCCCTTCCCTTTGAAGCGCAGCCGTCCGCCGTCGGTTGCACCCGGCGGCACGTTCACGGTGATCGGCTTGAGCTTCACGACCGAGCCCTTGCCCTTGCACGATGCACACGGGTTCTCGACGATCTTCCCGCTGCCGCCGCATCGCTGGCATGGCCGAGAAACCCCGAAGAGTCCCTGACCCTGCGTCACATGTCCCGAGCCCTTGCAGGTCGGGCACGTCGTGGGGCTCGTGCCGGGCTTGGCACCCGTGCCGTGACAGACGGCGCACGTCTCGTTTCGTTTGAGCTCGACTTTCGTGGAGACACCGTGCAGCGCCTCATCGAAGCCAAGCGTCACGTCGTATTGCAGGTCGGCTCCGCGGTGCGCGCTTGAGCGGCTACCGCCTCTGCCGGCGCCCATACCACTGCCCATGCCACCCGAGAAGATGTCGCCGAAAAGCCCACCGAGGTCACCCAGGTCGACGTTCTGGTACGTGTACCCACCGCCACCGCCGCCCGGCCAGCCGGCACCCTGCGGCCCCGCTCCCGGGGGGACGTTCCCGCCGAAGTACTGCCCGAACTGGTCGTACTGCGAGCGCTTCTCGGCATCAGAAAGCACCTCGTACGCCTCGTTGATCTCCTTGAATTTCTCCTCGGAGCCGCCTGCGTCAGGATGATGCTTGCGCGCCTGCTTGCGGAACGCCTTCTTTATCTCGTCGGCGGTAGCGGTCTTGGCCACGCCGAGTGTGTCGTAGTAGTCCTTGCCGGCCATCGCTACCCCTTACGAGCGGGACCGCCCGTGCTCACGATCACCATGGCCGGACGCACGACGCGCCCACCCAGGCTGTAGCCTTTCTGGAAGACCTCCAGTACCGTGCCATCCGGCACCTCGAGGTCTTCGCGCTGACCCACTGCATGGTGCAGCTGCGGGTCGAACTCAGCGCCGAATGGGTCCATCACCTCGACGCCTTCCTTCTCGAACACGCCGAGCACCTGCTGGTGAACCATCTCCACGCCCTTGAGGAGCTGCGTCAGATCGCCGCCCGCGGTGGTGTGGTCGATGGCACGCTCGAGGTTGTCGAGCACGGGCAGCAGCTCTTCGACGATGCGCTGACCCGCGCGCGCGACCAGGTCACCCTGGTCGCGCGCAACGCGCCTGCGGTAATTCTCGAACTCGGCCTGAAGCCGTTGAGCAGTCTCAAGGTGGCCGGCGGCCTCCGTGCGCGCGGCCTCAAGCTCGCGCTCAAGGTTATCCCCACGCAGGTCGAACTCGGCACCGAGGTCTCCCTCAAGCTCCGGATCGAGGCCGGGGTCGTCGGTCTTCTTGACCATGGCTAGTTCTCCTCGTCGACGACCTCGTAGTCGGCGACCTCCTCGTCACCGGCGGGCGCCTCGGCACCTTCGGGGGCACCTTCGCCCTCGGCGGCGGCGACGTCCTGGTAGACGATCTCGGCCAGCTTGTACGAAGCCTGCTGCAGCTTCTCGGTGGCGGCCTTCATCGCATCGATGTCGTCGCCCTCGAGCGCCTTCTTGAGTTCGTCGGAAGCCTCTTCGCACGCCGTCTTGGTCTCCTCCGGAACCTTGTCGCCAAGATCCTTCAGGGTCTTCTCGGTGGCGTACACGAGCGTGTCGGCGGTGTTGCGAACCTCCGCCTCTTCCTTCTTCTTGCGGTCTTCGTCAGCGTGCGCCTCGGCGTCGTTGACCATGCGGTCGACTTCCTCGTCGGAAAGCGCCGTGGTGCCGCTGATGGTGATCTTCTGCTCCTGCCCGGTGCCGCGATCCTTCGCCGAGACGTTCACGATGCCGTTGGCGTCGATGTCGAACGTCACTTCGATCTGCGGGATGCCGCGCGGTGCCGGCGGGATGTTCGCGAGCGTGAACTTGCCGAGCGTCTTGTTGTACGCGGCCATCTCGCGCTCGCCCTGGAGGACGTGGATCTCCACGCTCGTCTGGCCGTCGGCCGCGGTCGTGTACGTCTCCATCTTGCGGGTCGGGATGGTGGTGTTGCGCTCGATCATCTTCGTCATGACGCCGCCGAGGGTCTCGACACCGAGCGATAGCGGGGTCACGTCGAGGAGCAGGATGCCCTTGACGTCGCCGCCGAGCACGCCGCCCTGGATGGCCGCGCCGATCGCGACGACCTCGTCCGGGTTGACGCCCTTGTGCGGGTCCTTGCCGGTGATCGTCTTCACGATCTCCTGCACGGCCGGCATGCGGGTGGAGCCGCCCACGAGGATGACCTCGTTGATGTCGGAGGCCTTCACGCCCGAGTCCTTGATGGCCTGCTCGACCGGCTTCTTGACGCGATCGAGGAGGTCGCTCGTGATCTTCTGGAACTCGGCACGCGTGAGCGTGTAATCGAGGTGCTTCGGACCCGATGCATCAGCGGTGATGAACGGCATGTTGATCTGCGTGGTCTGCGTCGTGGAGAGCTCCATCTTCGCCTTCTCGGCGTGCTCCTTCAGGCGCTGCAGGGCCATCTTGTCGTTGCGCAGATCGATGCCATGGTCGGCCTTAAACTTCTCGGCCAGCCAGTCGATGACCTTCTGGTCCCAGTCGTCGCCGCCGAGGTGGTTGTCACCATTGGTGGACTTCACTTCGAAGACGCCGTCGCCGATCTCCAGGATGGACACGTCGAACGTGCCGCCGCCGAGGTCGAAGACGAGGACGGTCTGGTCCTGGTGACCCTTGTCGAGGCCGTACGCCAGCGCAGCGGCGGTCGGCTCGTTGATGATGCGCTTCACGTCGAGGCCGGCGATCTTGCCAGCGTCCTTGGTGGCCTGGCGCTGCATGTCGTTGAAGTACGCCGGGACGGTGATGACCGCCTCGGTAACCGTTTCGCCGAGATACGCCTCGGCGTCTGCCTTCAGCTTCTGGAGGACCATCGCCGAGATCTCCTCGGGCGTGTAGTTCTTGCCCTCGATCTCGACAACCGCGCGGCCGTCCTTGCCCTTCACGACGTTGTACGCGATGGTGCCGCGCTCGGACTCGGTCTCCTCGAAGCGGCGACCGACGAAGCGCTTGATGCTCTTGATCGTGTTCTCGGGGTTGGTGATCGCCTGGTTCTTCGCGGACTTGCCAACGATGCGCTCCCCGTCCTTGCGGAACGCAACGACCGACGGCGTGGTGCGGTCGCCTTCAGAGTTGACGATGATGGTGGGTTCGCCACCCTCGAGAACCGCAACCGCAGAGTTCGTGGTACCCAGGTCGATGCCGATTATCTTGCCCATTGTCGAGTGCTCCTTCCAATCCGCCCGCTAAGCGGGTGGCTCAATGACGCGATTCGTGCGAAATCGCCCCGAAGAGGCGGATTCGCATCTCCGAGGTTAGAATCTAAGCGTACCATTGTCAAGTTTTCTAAAAGCAGACACTTACATACCCAGCATCACGCTTCACCAACCCTCAGATGCACAACGACTTGGGATGAGTTGGCAGATGCCTATTTACACCGCCGAACCCGCTCGGGTAAGGTACGTGCGAAACTGACCGCCGCGGGCGCGCTCGAACCGGTGCGCGCGGACGAACGGAAGAGAGGCCTCAATGCCCCGACCCATCATCAATGAAGACGAGTGTTCCGGCTGTGGCATCTGTGTCGATGCGTGCCCCGAGGGCGTCCTCGAGCTTGTGGACGACGTGGCGAGCCCCGTCAATGACGATGCATGCACCGCGTGCGCCACGTGCATGGAAGAGTGCCCGATGGGCGCCATCGAGGAGATCGAAGAGGACGAGTAGTCCTCCGCTAGAACAGCGCGGGTCCAACGGGACGCCTTCGGGCGTCCCGTTCGCTTTTCGGATACTCGGGCGCCCGATCGAGACCGCGAAGTTGTCGCCAGATCTCGCGTTTGCGACCCTCGTCGCCAAGTGAGGCTTCGAAACCGTCGACCGCGAGCAAGATCATCCCCCTGGCAGCCACAGGCACGCCGAATGGCGGCACCGCCACCGCAAGCGCAGTCGCAGTGTCAAGGGCAGCGGTCGCGTCGAGGGCAATGACGATGGCAGGGTCGATGGCGGCAAGCTGCAGGCCCACCCTCGCGGCAGCACCTGCTGGCAAGACCCCGGATCCCGGGCGAGACAGCGTGCGCCAGATTCCGGCGCCTTCGATGCCAAGCGCTGCAAGTGCCTTGGCGACCGCCGCGCCATCCGCACCGCTCAATACCGCATCGCCAGCTTGCTCGGCAGCTCCGGGTTCGCCCTTCACGAGCGCAACCGCTGGGAACAGATCACCCGCCCACATGCCCGCTGCCGCCGCCGGAAGCCCGGCGTCCGCGCGCGCGAGCTCCGCGCGCACCTTCGCGACGCAGCGTCCGGCGTCGTCGGGATCTAGCGCGCGAACCATCCCACGGTCCTCCCAAGCGCGGTCTCGAACGGCGCCCTCGCCTGCCACCCGAAGGCGACCTGGGCTTTCGCCGGATCGAGGGCACTACGCTCGATGTCGCCTTCGCGCGCCGGCCGCTTCTCGATGCCGCCGAAGTAGTGCGTGATCAGACGCAGTGCCGAGGCCAGCTCATCGATTGTCAGCTCCGTGCCGGTCGAGACGTTGTACGCCGGCCCGTCGGGGCCTTCGAGCGCCAGCGCTTGCGGCGCATCGAGCGCGGACATGATCGCGGAGACCACATCGCCGACGTAGATGAAGTCGCGGGTCTGCGCGCCGGTGCCGTAGAGCGTCGGCGTCTCTTTCGCCTGCATTCGCGAGGCGAAGATCGCGACCACGCCTCCTTCGCCCTGCGCATCCTGACGCGGACCGAAAACGTTCGCGAACCGCAGGCTCGCGAAGTCAGTCGCCGTCCCACGGAGCTCCTCGGCAAGGACGCTCTCTGCTTCAAGCTTCGAGCGACCGTACGGATTCTCTGGACGCTTCAGCGCTGTCTCGACAAGCGGCACCATCTCGGGCTCGCCGTACACTGCCGCCGACGATGCCGAGAGCATCCTGCGCGCACCGGCGGCAGCGGCCGCTCGCGCTACCGCTCGGGTGCCCTCGACGTTGACCAGCCGGTCGCGCACGGGGTCGGCCACCGAGACCGGGACACTCGTCTGCGCCGCGAGGTGGACGACCGCATCTGGTGCGAACTCGGCGACCGCCGCGGCAAGATCCGGGCCCGTGATGTCGAGCGTGCGCGACCACGCCGCAGGATGCATGTTCTCGAAGTGACCCGTGCTGTAGTCGTCGATGACGCCCACCTGATAGTCACCGGTAAGCAGCGTCCACATGAGATTCGAGCCGATGAAACCCGCGCCGCCGGTGATGAGTACCCGCATTGTCGCTCCTCACTCGCCGCTCTGCTGGAGCGGTCGCACTTCAGTGATCTCTGCTTGGACGATGTACCGAAGCCGCGCACTGTACGGCGGGTGGCATGCCGTAAGCGTGAGCGTGGGCACCTCGGTCGGGTCGAAGACCTCCACCTTGTCCGGCGTCACCGTGAACGTCCGAACGACAGTGTAGCGGTACCGTCGGTAGGGCGAGTAGAAGTCGATGACGTCGCCTGACACGAGCTGGTCGATGCGGCGAAACGGCGCCAGATACGTGGTCCGGTGCCCGGAGATACCGCAGTTCCCGCTCGGGCCCGGGAGTGCAGTGCTTGTGACCCACCCCGGCCCCTTCTTCAAGTCGGCCACACCAACACCCTTGACCACGATCGTATCGAGATCCATGCGCTCGATGACGAGCCTGCCGAAGATATCCCCCTCGGCCAGGCCGTCCCAGTACGCCTTGTCCTGGGACTCCCAATCGGTGAAATCCAGTGCCGGCCCGTGCGTCGACACGTCGATGTCGTCTGGCGCTGATGCGGACACGCTGCCGAGGTGCTCCAGTTCCTGTCGCAAGCGCGCCTGCTCCGTCCAGGACAGGATGCTCGTCAGCCCGTAGTAGCCGAGAAGCCCGACGGCCACACCGAGAAACACGTTCCCCAAAGCTCGCGTGAGCGCGTCGCGTGGCCGCACGAGGTCCCCTCCCTACCCGATTACCTGCGCCGACTGTGACGTAGACCACAAAACCAGTAAAGACCGGGCATGCCGCTGCCGATACATCCAGTGTAAGTCGATTGACAAGCGAATACCGGAACGAGCCCCGAAAAAGGCACTCCCGCTGAAAGGCGGGCAACGCAAAGTCACGGGTCTAACGGGAGCGTCACCTCCCTATGACAGCCGGACTACCGAAGGTCGAGCCACGCACATGAACCGGCCCGATCACCCACAGCCTCATGGGGATCAGAGCCGGTTTTCGCGTCGAGCTCGAAAAGGGGCGTTCCACAGTGAAGAACAGCAAGGTACAAATCATCGCGACGGGGTTCATCACGACCCTCGCGATCACGGCAGCCCTCGTTGCAGGATTCGCGCCACACAGCGCCACCTCGCAGGCTGCTGCAGCCGTTGGCACTCTTGCCGCAGCATCTCCCACCGTGCGGATCGCAGCCGAGCCTGCGGCAACCGTGGCACGCACCGCGGTTCGCCAGCGCACACCGCAGGTCACTCCCACCTCCGCAGGTTCGTCGACCAAGTCAGCCCGCACGGCCGCCTACAAGGCATCCACTGGCGAGCTCGCCGAGGCAAAGTCGATCCTGGCCGGGCTCATCGCGAAGTACCCGATTCTCAAGGGTACGACGGTCAGTATCGGAACGACGCCCGGTGGCTACCAGGCGGTTGCCTACTACCAGTCGGGTCGGATCATCGTGAGCTCCAGCCACACTGCAAGCCTGTCGCGGATCCTCACGCATGAGGTCTGGCACATCATCGATTGGCGCGACAACGGTCGCATCGACTGGGGCGAGAACGTTCCCCGGTGACTCCGTTAGAGCACGCACCGAAGACCCCGGGCAGACCTCCCTCCCCGGGGTCTTCTTCTGCACATAGGCGCAATCGTCGTGCGCTTGTCACCAGCGATGAAGAGAGCCGCCCGAGGGCGGCTCTCTCGTTCGTCATACGTGCGTCAGATCATCATGCCGACCTGCGCCGCAACAGCGCACCGACACCTGCGCTGAGGATCGCGGCCGAGACGAGCAGCAGTGCCTCGCCGCCGGTGAACGGCAGGAACGGTTCGCCCTGAACGGTGACCCTCACGCGTTCGTCGTCGGTGTTGTTGTCCGGATTGGAATCATCCGGATGGTTGATCACGACAGTGTTGTCGACGTTCGTAGTACCCGTCGGCATCGTGGAATCCACCTTCACGGTATAGGTGATCGTCTGCGGGCCGTCGGCCATCGCAAGCGGACCAGCAAGGGTCCAGGTGATCTTGCCGTCCGCGACGACACCGCCGGCAGCGTCGAGAACCGTCACGTAGCGCTCATCGAAATCGTCGACGATCGTGAAGTTCGTGGCTTCGGTCTCGCCGAGGTTCCGGTAGGTCAGCGTGTAAGTGATGGTGGCGCCCGGTGCAGCAGTCGCTACATCGGCGGCCTTGGTGATTGCCAGGTCGATGTCGGTGAATGGCAGGAACGGCTCGTGGTTACCGAAGATGAGTCCGGTGATGGGCTGATCGTTCACCATCACGAACGTACCTTCCGGACCGACGGTCATGTCCCATCCCTCACGGGTCTCCTCGGCCACGTAGTACGTGCCGGGCAGGACGCCGCTGAAGTGGTACGAACCGTCAGCACCGGTCAGCGTTGTTGCATACAGCTCGAATCCTGGCTCAGGAGTGGGTGCGTCGTTCAGCACGATCTGCGGCACCTGGCGGTACAGGTAGATGGTCCAGCCCTCGATTCCGGGCTCGCCCTCGTCCCAGATTCCGTCGCCGTTGAGATCGTTGAACTTGTACCCGCTCGCATCACCGTTGTAGGTGAAACTGTTCGTGATGTCCTCGGTCAGTGTCTCGCCCTCGGTCGTGCCGAGCAGAATCTGCTCGAGACCGCGCTGCGCGTACCAATCGACGGACTCGATGATCGTTCCGGCCGGAAGCTCGACGCTTGCCGAGAACGGACCGGTGCCGACCAAGTCGAGCCATGTGCCGTCAACGATGGCGGGCGCGACTTCCTCAGGAGGGGTTCCAAGCGTGTAGTGCACGCGGAACGTCGTTTCCGCAGGGATGTCTCCGTTGTAGGTCAGTTCGAACGTCTTGGTGAAATCTTCTGCGGGATCTTCCGCGTTGCCGACATAGACGGTCTTGTCCTCGCCCTCGGCGAGGGTCACGTCCATCGGCAGCGTGGTCGTGTTGTGCCAACCAGGCTTCGCAGTCTCATCCACCGAGTAGGTGCCGGCGGGAAGCTCGCCGAAGAGAACGGCTCCGGGGCCGTCAGCCCCACTCGTTCCGGTGAGCATGCCACCAGTCGGGAGCGTCAGTGCGAAGTCCCAGCCATCGAGCGTTGGCTCCGACTCGCTCTTCTGCCCGTCACCATCAAGGTCGTTGAATTTCACGACCGTGATGCTACCGGTCTCAGGCTCGACTGGCGGAGTACCAAAGTACAAGTCGATGTGGCTCAAGTCCGCCCAGAAACCGGACGGGTTGATCGGAGCGTGCAATCCCGTGTCCGAGAACACGCCTGGGCTTGCGTAGTTGTAGACGTCGGCGCCGAGCACGCCACCCTTTGCCACGACCTGCAGGAGAGGAGTGTTGGACACGAAGTCGAACACCTCGCCCTCAGGTGTCGAGTAGACGGTAATGGTTATCTCAATCGAACCGTACGTGTACGCACCGCTGCTCGGCGGGTCGATACGATAGCCGCCGGGACCCAGAGCTGGGTTGCCCGGAACGACGATCGGCTCAACAAGCGACGTTGAGACGATCGCTGTGGGTGTCGTCGCTGTGGGTGTCGCCTTGGCTACCGGAACAGCCACCTCGGCTGTGACCGGGGCTATCTCCTCGGAGACGACGGTCTCTGTGGAGGCAGGTACCTCGACTACCGGCTCCTCGGGCACGACATCTGCCACGGGTTGCGCGACGACCTCTTCAGTCGCTGGATCAGGCACGGCCACTTCGGCCGGCGCAACTACCTCGGGCGCCTGCTTCGCCGGCTCCTTCGCCTTGTCGCCCGCGTAGACGGCCAGACCAGGCCCGGCCACCGCAAGCAGGAAGACGAATGCGACGTACGTAGCAAGCAGCTTGCTCGTCATGCTGTGCCGCATTCCTAACATCGCTCACACCCCCTTGACCCGACCCCGTGCCGGGATTCAGTCGAACCCTTGGGCCGATCCGGTGGTGGAGGAAAACAAAGACCGGCCCTCGTATCGCGGGCCGGTCTCACCATTGACTCAGCGTCGATCTCGGTGACCGTATTGTGTCGGCGCTTCTTCGTCTCCCAATACCATGTGCACTTGTGAATGGTTCCTTGGCGTCCTTAATGTTCTATCCCGCTATTAGAGAACTCTAATCTTCGCTGCTCAAGCAGTTGATAAGCGGTCGCAGTCGCTGACGAACGGTCGGCTTTTGGCGTCAGATCAGCGCTCTGGCCAGCACCTGGTCCATGGTGCTCACAGGTACGATCTGCATTTCGGTTCGCACATGCTCGGGAACGAGATCGACATCATGCTCGTTCTCCGCGGGAATGAGTACTGTCTTGATGCCCGCGCGGTGCGCTGCGAGCAGCTTCTCCTTGAGCCCGCCGATAGGCAACACACGGCCGCGAAGCGTGATCTCCCCGGTCATGGCGATGTCGCGGCGCACGCGTCGGCCGGTGAGCACCGAGACAAGCGCTGTCGCCATCGTGATGCCGGCGGACGGCCCATCCTTGGGAATCGCCGCGGCCGGAACATGGATATGCACGTCCAGCGTGTCGTTGAACTCCGGGTCGATGCCAAGCGCTCCGGCGTTCGCCCGCGTGTAGCTCACCGCCGCCTGTGCGGACTCGCGCATCACATCGCCGAGCTGACCCGTGAGTGTGAGCGCACCCTTCCCCTTCATGGTGGTCGCTTCGATGAAGATCACGTCGCCGCCGACCTCAGTCCAGACAAGTCCGGTCGAGACGCCGATTTCGTCGCGCTTCTCGGCAAGTCCGAAGGAGAACTTGGGAGGCCCGAGATACTTCCTGATCGTCCGCCCCGTGACCGCCGTCTTGCCCTTCTTCCCCTCGACGACCTTGCGCGCAACCTGGCGGCAGATCGTCGCGATCGTGCGCTCCAGGTTGCGGACGCCAGCTTCACGTGTGTAGCGGCGGATGATCTCGTGCAGCGCCGAGTCCTGGATGTCGAGCTTGCCCGTGCTCAGTCCGTGCTCCTTGAGCTGCTTAGGCACGAGGTACTTGCGCGCGATATGCAGCTTCTCGTCCTCGGTGTAGCCCGGGAAGTGGATGACTTCCATCCGGTCGCGCAGCGCTGGCGGGATCGGATCGAGCAGGTTGGCCGTCGTGATGAACATGACGTCCGAGAGATCGAACGGCGCCTCCAGATAGTGGTCCTGGAACGCGTTGTTCTGCTCGGGGTCGAGTACCTCGAGCAACGCCGATGTGGGGTCGCCACGGAAGTCCATGCCGACCTTGTCGATCTCATCCATCATGAAGACCGGGTTCTTCGTGCCGGCCTGATTGACGGACTGGATTATGCGGCCAGGCAAAGCACCCACGTAGGTACGTCGATGACCGCGGATCTCGGCTTCATCACGCACACCGCCAAGCGACATGCGGATGAACTTGCGATTGAGCGAACGTGCGATGGAGCGCCCGATCGATGTCTTGCCGACACCCGGAGGGCCGACGAAGCACAGTATCGGACCGCGCATGTGGTCGGTCAGCTTGTGCACGGCAAGGTATTCGAGCACGCGCTCCTTGACCTTCTCAAGACCGTAATGGTCTTCATCGAGGATGGCCTGCGCCTCGATGAGATTGAGCTTCTCCTCGTCCTCGATCTGCCACGGCAGCCCGCTCAGCCAGTCGAGATACGTACGGATCACGCCCGTCTCGGCGGCGGCTTGCGGCATCTTCTCCAGGCGCGCCAGCTCTTTGAGCGCCTTCTCCTCTACGTCCTCGGGCATCCCGGACTCGCGGATCTTCTCGCGGTACTCCTCGATCTCAGCCTGCGTCTCGTCATAAACGCCAAGCTCCTGCTGGATGGCTTTGAGCTGCTCGCGAAGGAAGTACTCGCGCTGCGTCTTCGACATCGACTCCTTGACGCGATTCTGGATGCGGCTGCCAAGCTCGAGAATCTCGAGCTCCTTGCGGAGGTACTCCGTCGTCTTGCGCAGCCTGACCTTTGGATCGACCGCCTCAAGGATCTCCTGCTTCTCATCGACCTTGAGGCTGAGATGGAACGTCACGAAGTCGGCGAGACGGCCCGGCTCGTCGATCGCCGAGGCGGCGCCGAGTACCTCTTGCGGAATCGGCTTGCCGAGCTGAGAGGCCTGTTCGAAGTCGACGATGAGATTGCGCATGAGCGCCTCGGCCTCAAGATCGGCGTGCTTCTCCTCTTCGACGAGTTCGACGCGGACCTTCAGATACGGGTCCGTCTCCAGGAACTCGACGATCCGGATGCGCTGCTTCCCCTCTACGAGCGCCTTCGCGGTGCCGTCGGGAAGCTTGAGCTCTTGCAGGACGGTCACGACGCAGCCGATCTCGTAGATGTCGCCCGGACCGGGATCCTGTGTCTCGGCAGCCTTCTGGGTCACAAGCGCGACGAGGTGCTCGTTGCGCATCGCCTCTTCAAGCGCATTGATGGAGCGCTCGCGCCCGACGAAGAGCGGAACGACGAGGTTCGGAAACAAGATGAGATCGCGCAGCGGTATGAGCGGCAGCACGTCTGGAATCTGGTTGTGTTCGTCCAGCGACGACATCAAGGCAACGTCCTTTCGTGCTAGCGGGGTCGGTCGTGAGATAATCTTCCCCAGTACTTCTCCTTCGAACATCGCGACCCTGCCTCCGCTCGTCGGAGGTGGCCGACGGGGCGGCCCCAATGCGAAGCAGGATCGGACATCGCGCACTCACCGTATTGCTCTCGGCGACGCTCCTTGCGTCACCGGGTATGAGCGCGCACGCCCAGCCACCGTCGCAAGAGACCACCGGTACGACATCGGCACCGCAAGTGGTATCCGTCAGAGTCGAGCAGCCAAGCCCCACGGTGTCGGCGACCGGCGAGCTCCAGGCCGACGTCGTCAGCGATCTCACCTCTGACGCCGAGTACTTCGAGGTTCGCTTCCGACTCAAGAACGCGGACGGACGTCTCTTGTACCAGAAGACCGAGGTCCGCCACAACATCAAAGCGGGGTCGCAGACCATTCGATTCTCGCGAGCGTTGCAGGATCTGTCACTCCAACAAGGACGCTATCCGATCGAGGTGCGCGTGCTCGCAACGGGATCACAAGCCACCGAGATGACCAGCCGGCTGCTGGTCCTCGACGGGACTCCTCCGACGGTTCCAGTGGTCATCGCAGTGAGACTCACCTGTTCTCCGGGAGTGGATCCCAGTGGGCGCTTCCTCGCGGACCCTGCCGTGTATCCGGAGGCGCGCACCGATGCCGAGCGGCTTGCGGACATCGTATCCGCACACCCATCGCTGAAGCTGTCGCTCGCGATCTCCCCGCTCCTGCTTGAGGAGTGGCAGCGTGCAGCCGACGGCTACGAGACCTCGGGACCCGAGGGGATCAAGGAATTCCCGGAATCATCACCTGGTGCTACGGGCAGCCGTCGCGTGCTCGACCGTATGAAGACGCTGCTCGGCGGAGGCAGAACGACGTTGCTTGACGTACCGTACGCCGAGCCCGACCTCGCCGGTCTTGCTGCCATAGACGGTATTGCGGATCTCGACGGGCAGTGGTCGATGACCGACAGCGTCATCAAGTCCGCTGTCGGATCCGAGGTCTCGAGCGGAACGGCGTTCCTCGGCGACGACCTACCGGCGGATGCCCTGCCCGCTCTTGAACGACGCGGTGTCTCGTTCGCGTTGCTTGAGGCGGCCTCGGTTCGCTCAGGCAACGCGACCGCGGGACCTGGCGTCTACACGCTTGGTGACAGCGACGTCCGCGCACTCGTCTACGATTCGCGGCCAGTACGCGCCGCCGCCGAGGACAGATCGGACGACTTCTACGACGTCCTCTTCTCTCGAGCGACGGCTGCAGATCCCGGAGAGCCGCTCGTACTGCGGTTCGAGATCGGTCCCGGCACACGAGACACGCTGACAAGCTTCGAACGTTCGCTGGATTGGCTGGCCGAGCTGCCGTGGGTGACCATCGTGGACGCGACCGACGCAGCTGCATACGCGAAGCCGCGCGAGGGACAGCTCGTGCGGCAGATTCCAGCGCGGGGAGCGCCTGCGGGCTATTGGAGCGATGTGGCCGAGGCCCGCTCGCGAGCCACCGCCGCCAGCCAAGCGCTCGGCCCTGACGATCCCGACGCACGCGCGGCCCTTACTGCGGTGTACGTCGCCGAAAGCCTGTGCTGGGCCGGGCCCGACCGCAAATACGCACTGGCTGACCGCGGCAGAGCGTTCGCAGCGTCCGCCACGCGCTACGTCGACGATCTCTTCGCTGCGGTGACGATCGGAGCACGTGATGTGACGCTTTCCAACCGGACGGGTCAGGTCCCGGTCTCCGTGGTGAACGGCACCGGCAAGCCGCTTAAGCTCACACTGGTGACGTCCGCCGGCCGGGTGACGGTGGGCGCTTCACCGCGATCGGTCTCACTGGATGCGGGCGAGAACGTACTCACGATACCCGTCGACATGGGCTCCGAGCTCACCGACACGCTCAACATCCGCCTCGTCGCCAGCGACCTGGTCATACGAGAAGCAACGGTACGGGTACAGGCGTCGTATCTGGACCGGCTGGCAACACTTGGCATGGTGCTCGCCTTCATGGTCGGCCTGCTGTGGTTCATCCGGCGTAGGGTTCGGAACGCGGGTGCTGGTACTATGCCAGAAGAGTCTTCCGACGAATGAGAGCGGCGACCCTCCCGAGAAGCGAGGCGATATGCGCACCGTAGTACTGGACACGAACGTTCTGCTCGCCGATCCGTCGGCGCTCACAGCGTTCCCAGACGCCGAAGTCATCATCCCGGAGACGGTCCTTGGCGAGATCGACAAACTGAAGACGCAGCGAGTCGATCCCGACCTGCGTTTCCGTGGGCGTGAAGTCAGCCGGATGCTGTTCGAATTCTCGGAAGCAGGTAGCCTCTCCGCGGGCGTCGAGACGCCTGGTGGAGGAACCATTCGCGTCGTCGCACTGCGCTCCGACCTGGACATGCCCGAAGGGCTGTCGAACCGGAATGCTGACGACCGCATCTTGGCCGTCGCCGCCCAGGTGTGCCAGCTTGAGTGCGAGGATCTCACGCTCATCACCAACGACCTGAACATGCTCCTGAAGGCTCAGTCACTCGGCATCAAGGTCGAGCGTCGCGCCGAGGTTGAAGCAGGATTCGCCCGCCGGTTCATCATCAGGCCGTTCCAGCGGTATCGCGTGCCGTTCACGATCCTCGCCATCGCAATCGCCGTTTTCGCGGCCGTGCTCGCGCTTGCCTTCTACGCGACCAACCTCACCAGCAAGACATCGACCGCCACTACGGGGGTCCCTACAGAGTTCCGCGACATGCTCTCCACCGATCAGCGCAGCCTGCTCGACGGACTCGTTGCGCTGCAAGCCAACCCGGGCGATCTGGACAGCATGCAGCAGGTGGCGGATGCGTACTACAACCTGCGTGATCAGACGGGCGACGTGACCTTCGCTCAGAAGGCGATCGACTACTACGAACGTTTCCTGAAGACCAAGCCGGACGATGTGAACGTGCGCACGGACCTCTCGGCGATGTACTTCTACGCGGGAGCTACCGACAAGGCCATCCAGGAAGCAACCAAGGTGCTCGAAGCGCAGCCCGACCACATACAGGCGAACTTCAATTTGGGAATCTTCTACTGGCGCGGTCGGACCGACTACACGGCGGCAGCGCAGAGTTTCAAGCGCGTTGTCGAGCTTACGAAGAGCGGGGACGCCCATACGCAGCTCGTCGGCGATGAAGCCAAGAAGAACCTCGCATCGATCGTCACGGAGGCCAAAGCGGCCGGTCAGCCGCTTGACGTCGACACGCTAGGGATACGCGATCTAATAGGAGGAGTCCAGTAGCAATGCCCGACCAGGAGATCATCGACATAGCCATCATCGGCGGCGGGCCTGCGGGTCTCACCGCCGCACTCTACTCATCTCGCGCACGTGCCAAGACCGTGGTGTTCGAAAGCGGACTTCCTGGCGGCCAGATCGTCACGACCGACTGGGTCGAGAATTATCCGGGCTTTCCGGATGGAATCTCCGGCATGGAGATCGGCGACCTGATGCACCGGCAGGCCGAGAAGTTCGGTGCCGAGTTCCGCACCTTTGCGGCGATCGAGAAGATCGAGCCGCAGGGCATCGACTTCCTGCTGACGGATTCCGAGGGCGCACAGGTCGTCGCGCACGCGGTCATCCTCGCGACCGGCGCCGTTCCCAAACGGCTTGGTGTTCCCGGCGAGGCTGAGTTCACGGGCCGAGGGGTCTCCTGGTGCGCGACATGCGATGGTGCGTTCTTCCGCGACAAGGTCGTCGCGGTGATCGGTGGCGGCGATGCTGCTGTTGAGGAGGCGCTCTTCCTCACGAAGTTCGCGAGCAAGGTGCACATCGTCCATCGTCGCGATGAGCTTCGTGCTACGAAGTGCATCCAGGAGAAGTGCTTCGCGAACGAGAAGATCGCTTTCGAGCTCAGCAGAGTGGTCTCGGAAGTGGTCGGCGAGAACGGAAAGGTCACCGGCATCAAGCTCGCGTCCACCAAGGGCGATCCCGAGCTTCTGCTTCCGCTCGACGGCGTGTTCATCTTCGTGGGCGTGGAACCCAAGAGCGAACTCGTCGCGGACCTGTGCGACCTGGACCAAGCGGGGTACATCAAGATAGACCACAATGGTCTCACGTCGTATCCTGGCCTGTACGCAGCCGGTGATGTCACCGACTCGGATTTGAAGCAGGTCATCACGGCGGCAGCGAAGGGCGCCTCGGCGGCTTTCGAAGCACTACGGTGGATCGACGAGCGGCTCTGCTCGATCTAGACACACACGTACCCCCCGGAAGGAGCCCGGAATGAGCGAGAACCTGAAGCACGTAACCGACGCCAGCTTCGAGGTAGATGTCGTCAAGAGCGGCAAGCCTGTGGTGCTCGACTTCTGGGCGCCCTGGTGCGGCCCGTGCCGCATGATGGAGCCCGTGCTTGAGGAGATCGCATCCGAGTACGAGGAGAAGATCGTCGTCGCCAAGCTCAACGTCGACGACAACCCCGGCACCGCCACCAAGTTCGACATCCTGTCTATCCCGACCTTGCTCGTCTTCAAAGACGGCGAAGTCGTCAAGAAGCTCGTCGGCGCTATGCCCAAGAAGCGGCTCGTCGAAGAGCTTGCGGTCTGGCTCGGCTAACAAGCACAGCCCGGCGTACGCGCCGGATACCAGGTCGTCGAATGCACGGCACTCCGTCGCGCTGCGGTATGACCAGGTCTGTGGAGTCGGCAGCACGCGCTGCCACGCGACTTGAGGAGGAACGTGCATGTGTGAAGGTGGCATCAACACCGGCCAGATGAAATTGGCCGTCGCAATGGTGAACGACTCGCTGGCGCTCTCCCAGCAGTGGCTTGAGCAGCTGCACCATCTTGCCGACCACGGCAACCGGGCAGCCACGAGCGCGGACCTCGCGCAGGTCACCGTCATGCTCGGCGAAGCACGCGAGAAGCTCGAAGGCGCTGTCGAGAAGCTGCACCTCACCGATAGCAGCGACGTCTCGGTGGAGCGTCTCTAGCCGCTGTCGCAGTGCGACTTTCGGGAGCACCATGAGGCCGAGCGAGAAGCCACATAAGACCGTCTTCGCCGAGTCGTCCGATGGCGCCCCGACATATTGGGAGTGCCCGAGCTGCGGATTCCTCTCCGGCGATCCTCGCTTCCTCGACCTTGAGCACGCGTGTCCCGTGTGCGGCGCGACCGGCGTTGAACGCCGGCGGTTCCCGTCGGACCGCGTCCGGCGTCTCGACCACCGCATCCGCGACTACCAGTCGCAAGGGGACGGCGAGATCGTCGTCATCCTCGTCATGGCACTCCTCGAGACGATCCTCGAGGACATCGTCGACCGGATGATGGAGGCGCAAGGCGCCGATCTCAAGGTACGCCGCGTCGTGATGGACTCGCAGCGCTCGATCGGCGTTCGCATCGGCAAGCTCTTCCCGGCCCTCGCAGGTGAGGAGTTCGAGGAGGCGGCCGAGGAGCTCGGCTACCGTGACTTCCCCAAGCGGTGGCGCACGATGCGCGAGGCGCGCAACGCCTTCATCCACGATTCGCCGTTCAACGGGCCGCGCGAGCGACTCGATGCCGAGATGGGCGCGGACGCCATGGTGCTTCTCGACCAGGCGTACCGGCTCTTCGTTCTGCTCAACAACCGGTTCGTCGCCGACGGCAAGCACCGGAGCTGACGGGTGACACGCGCGGTCTCGCTGCATGTCACCGGCGTCGTGCAAGGCGTCGGCTATCGCCCGTTCGTGTACAACCTCGCACGTCGCCTCGGCATCACCGGCTGGGTGCGCAACGCGTCCGACGGCGTCTGGTGTCTCGCCGAGGGCGAACCTGCGGTTCTCTCGGCGTTCGAGCGCGCGCTGCGCGATGAGGCGCCGCCCATGGCGGTCGTCGAAAGCGTAGTCGCCGAGGAGGTCGACGCCGAGGGCGCGACCGAGTTCGTGATCGTCGCATCGCGCGCCGAGGAAGGCGCGATGACGCTCGTATCCCCCGACATCGCCACCTGCGATGCGTGCCAAGCTGAGCTCTTCGACCCGACCGACCGCCGCTACCGCTATCCATTCATCAACTGCACCAACTGCGGGCCGCGCTTCACGATCATCGACGACGTCCCCTACGACCGCCCGATGACCACGATGCGCGACTTCCCGATGTGTCCCGAGTGCGCTGCCGAGTATGGCGACCCGGCAGACCGCCGCTTCCACGCACAGCCCGACGCGTGCTTCATCTGCGGGCCGCGCCTCTACCTGAACGGCGTAGATGACGCCCCCACCGACTGGGCGTGGTGTCCCGAGGTCGGGACCTCCCCCCGCCCGCACCGCGATCGCGAAGCCGAGCGGACCCGCAGCGACGCGATCCTTGAGGCCGCGGCCACGCTCCTTCGCGGCGGCGGCATCCTCGCGATGAAGGGCCTCGGTGGCTTCCAGCTAGCGTGCGACGCCACCAACGAGGGCGCCGTCGCTCGCCTCCGCGACCGCAAGCGCCGCTGGGGCAAGCCCTTCGCCGTGATGATGCCGACCCTGGATCTGGCGAGCGCGTACTGCGCGATCTCCCCCGACGAGTCGCAGCTTCTAACGAGCCCCGCCGCCCCGATCGTTCTCCTCCGAGTGCGCGGCGAGGGCATCGGCGGGGGTCGAATGCGAGTTCCGCAGCCGGCTGAAGACGTTGGCCTGTTTGCGGCTGTCCGGCGAGGACTGTCCGAGCAGGCGACCCCCGCCGATGCCCTCGCCCACCCCCTCGCCCCCTCGCTCGCTCCAGGTCTCGCCGAGCTCGGCGTCATGCTGCCGTACACGCCGCTCCACCATCTGTTGCTCTCGGCACTCGGCATCCCGCTCGTGATGACGTCGGGGAACCTGAGCGAGGAGCCGATCGCGACCGGCAACGCCGAGGCGCTCGACCGTCTCGGTCAGATCGCGGACGCCGTCTTGCTGCACGACCGTGAGATCCGCTCGCGCTACGACGACTCAGTCGCGCGCGTGGTCTCCTCGGGCACGGAGCTGGTGCGGCGGGCTCGCGGCTTCGCACCGTTCCCGCTCAAGCTGCCGTTCACCTCGGATGTAGACATCCTCGCGCTCGGTCCTGAGCAGAAGAACACGGTGACGCTCCTCACCGGCGAGTATGCGTTCGTGTCGCAGCACATCGGCGACATGGAGAACGCCGAGACATTCGCCGCCTTCGAGCGCACGATCGAGCTCTACGAGCGGCTCTTCCGTGTACGCCCCGGGATCGTCGCGTACGACTTGCACCCCGAGTACCTCTCGACCAAGCACGCGCTCCGGCTCGGGCTGCCCGCCGTGGGCGTGCAGCACCATCACGCGCACGTCGCGGGCGTGGCTGCCGAGCACGGCATCGACGGCTCCTTCATCGGCGTGGCGCTCGACGGCACCGGGTACGGCCCCGACGGCACGATCTGGGGCGGCGAGGTGCTGCTCGCGACGCTCGGCGGCTTCGAGCGGCTCGCGCGGCTCTCGCTCATGCCGATGCCGGGCGGCGCGGCT
>PHFB01000016.1 GCA_002841355.1 Actinobacteria bacterium HGW-Actinobacteria-1
CGCGTCAGCGCCCTCGGGGAAGGTGTCCATCGAGACCTCGATGGAGGTGCCGTAGCGGTCCTCGCCCTCGAGGGGGGTCTCGGTGACGTCGGAGGGCTCGGGCTCGCCGAAAGTGCTGATGAATATGTCGGCGCAGCCGTTCGTATCGTCTTCTATCAGGTTGTCGCTCCATGAGTCATACGCGACGATCATGCCGTCTGCGCTCATAGAACACACTTCCTGCCAGCCGTTCGAAAGCATGGCATCGCTCGAAACGCTCACGATCGAGGTCTCACCGAGTGTCAAGTCCCGCATGAAGATGTCGGCTTCACTGTTGTCGTCACCGGACACCAGGTCGTCTGCCTCGCTCGGGAACGCGATGTAGCGGCCGTCGTCGGATATGGAAGCACGACCTTCGTTGCTCCACATCCCATTGTTGCCTGCCACGCCGAGCGGATTCACGCTGACGAGTTCCAGTGACTCGTCCGTCATGTCCTTGCGGTACCAGTCGGTGTCGTTGTCGTTCATGTCTTCTTCGACGTAGTCGTTGCCGCTCAGGAAGACCACGTACCTGCCGTCGGCGCTGATCGCCGGTGTGCGGCTGCCGTAATTCCAGCCTTCGCTGCCATCCGCGGCATCGAAGCTCACGGGAACGGTAGTGCCATCGACCATGTCGCGCAGGAAGACGTCGCGTAAGCCGTTGGTGTCGTTCTCGACCAGCGTGCTCGCCCAGGAGTCGAATGCGATGTAACGACCGTCGCCGCTGATGGCCGCACGACCGGCGCCAGGTCCCTGCTCGCTGCCGCCACTGTCATCGCTCTGGGTTCCATCGGTGGCGACGCTCACGAGTTCGAACTCGCCGGTCGTCATGTCCTTGCGGTACCAGTCCTGAGAATCGTTCACGTCCTCGGAAACGAATGCGTTCCCGGTGAAGAAGGCGACGTAGTTCCCGTCTCGGCTGATGACCGGATTACGGCTGCCGTAGTAGTAGAAGCCGTCGCCCTCGACGTACCCGTCGCTGCCGTCGGCGTTCTCGCTGACACGCACCGTTGTGCCTGCAACCGTGTCGCGCATGAAGACGTCGGTACGCTGATTGGTGTCGCCCTCAACGAGCGTGTTGGAGTTCGAGTCAAACACAACGTAGCGGCCATCGCCGCTGATAGCTGCGGTGCCGTCATCTTCGTTGAGGCTCGTGTTCTCCTCGGTGTAGCCCGAGACGACGCCATCTGAGTCGGCGCTCACAAGCGCGATCTCGCCGGTCTCAAGATTCTTGATGTACCAATCGCGTTCGTCGTTGTCGTCCTCGGGAACAAACGAGTTTCCCGTGTAGAAGACCACGAACTTGCCGTCCGCGCTCAGCGCAGGGGTGCGGCTGCCGCGGTAGCTCTCCGATTGATCCATCCCCTCGTTACCGTCGGCGTCAACGCTCGCCCGATACGTTTCAGTGACGTTCGTGGCCATCGGCGGGATTACCATGAGTTCGGCGTCGATTCCCGTGACGGTCTCACCATCGGCCAATTCGATGCTGTCGGCCAACTCCAGCACACTCTGACCGTCGTAGTACTGGGTGTAGTATCCGTCGAGTTCGAACCTGACGACGTGGAACCCGATCGTCGTATCGAACTGATACGTTCCCTCAGCTCCGGTCGTCGTCGAGCCCAACACGCTCCAGTAGCTGGAATCGAGCGCGAAGAACCACGGGTCCACGACATAGTCGGTCACGGTGACGCCCTCGAGCGGGCCGACACCGTCGGTCACGGTACCTGTGATGGTAGCGCTGCCGTCAGCGAGCGTACCCTCCGGATAGACACGGAGACCGTAGTCGTAGCCACCCCACGAGGTGCTGTACGGGCGGGATGCGATGTAGTACGTCGCGGTCGACGCAGCGGTGTACGTGATCTTGGAGAAGTTGGCTACGCCGCCATCGTCGTCCTGAGTGATCTGCGTCGTACCGTCAGTGTCATACAGGTGCAGGTACGTGTCCACGTTGGTCCCCAGCGCATCGAGCGCCGGACCGGTCTCGAAGATGTAGGTCGTACCGGAGACGAGCGAGACCGAAAAGTAGTCCCAGTCGCTTCCGGTCGCGTAGCTCGCCTCCATGATCGTGCCATCCGCCGGCATGGGTGTCGCAGCAGCTGCCGAGTCGTTCGGCTCGACCTCGACCCCTGTCGCCGGCGGCCACACGGCCAGCGCAGGCAATGGCCCCACAAAGGCAGAGAACAGAACGACGGCAAGGAAGAGACTCCCCCACCGCCGAACCACACTGTGATCGCGCCGAGCGCTTCCGCGTGCCATGAGCGTTCCCCCTGTCTACCTGCCGCCACCTCGAACGAGAATCGTTCACTCAATATCGTAGCGCGGTGCTGAGTCAACGAAAAGCGGTCATCACGAGCGTTAACTCCCATTCGCCGCGGACCCGGTGTGGCTCAGGCTCCAACCGCGGCTGCTGCCGCAGCGCGCTTCTCGGCGTGAAACGTGAGCGCGCCGTAGCTGGGGCACGACGTTGTCGCGGATCGACGCGACGATCGCTTCGGAGCAGTAGCTGTTTCCCTGGCGGAAGTACGTCTCGGCGTCTTCTTTGACCTTCTGAGTGTCGACGGATGTGGTCACGTGTCGCCTTCCGTTGTGGCTGCGTGCAGCTTGTGGTCGCCAGATCGACCGCCTGCACAAGTATGTGTATCTGATGATTCGTATCACGATAGGCGATGTTTCGTGATTCATGAGCGAACGGGCGCGTGTCACTGGCAGCGAGTAGACTGTGTGTGAGGAAGCTCCCGAGCGAGGTCAGCCACATGCCTGAGGCACCATGGTGGAAACGCGGAGTCGTCTACCAGATCGCCGTGTCCAGTTTCGCGGACGCTAACGGCGACGGCCGAGGCGATCTGCGCGGCATCATCGAGCGACTCGACTACCTGAACGACGGCACCGACGCCTCGCTCGGCATTGATGCCATCTGGCTCACGCCGATCTACACCTCACCGCTCTCGGACTTCGGCTACGACGTGAGCGACTACCGCTCGATCGACCCGCGCTTCGGCACGATGGAGGATTTCGACGAGCTGGTCTCGGAGTGCCACCGCCGGGGGATCCGCGTGGTGATGGACCTGGTTCTCAACCACACGTCGATCCACCATCCCTGGTTCGTCGAGTCGCGCTCGTCTCGCGACAATCCCCGACGTGACTGGTACATCTGGCGCGACGGCCGGTCACCCGGCAAGCCGCCGAACAGTTGGGTGGCGGTCGTCGAAGGAAGCGCCTGGGAATACGACAGCGCCACGGGACAGTACTACTACCACGCGTTCCTCCCCTTCCAGCCCGACCTCAACTGGCGCAATCCCGAGGTGCGCGAGGAGATGTTCGGCGTCACCCGCTTCTGGCTCGCCAAGGGGGTCGACGGCTTCCGGCTCGACCTCGTGAACTGCCTGTACGAGGACGAGGAGCTACGGAACAACCCTCCCAGGCTTGGTCCTCGGCCATATCTGGCCCAGAAGCACATCCACGACCTCTCTCAACCGGAGAACCTGGAGGTCGCCGCCGAACTGCGGCGCCTCGTGGAGGACTTCGGAGATTGCGTGCTCATGGGCGAGGTGCTCACGCTGACGCCGGATGTCTGCATCGACTACCTCGGCGACGGCACGGACCGCCTGCACCTCTCGTTCTACATGGAGTTCGTCCGCACGAAATGGAACGCTGAGGCATTCCGCCGTTCCGTGAGGTGGCTGGAGGAGCACGTCCCGCCCGGGGGGTGGCCCTGCTACTATCTCAACAACCACGACCTGAAGCGATCGTTCACGCGGCTCGGCGGGAGGTACCCCCGTGAGCGAGCGAAGGTAGCCGCCGCGATGCTGCTCACGCTGCGGGGCACACCCATCTTGTACTACGGCGAGGAGATCGGTATGCCGTCGAGCAGGGTGCCCCGTGGACTGCTCGACGATCCGGTCGGCCTGAAGTTCTGGCCGCTGCGCGTGGGCCGAGACGGGTCACGCACGCCGATGCACTGGAGCGCAAGCGAGAACGCGGGTTTCAGTGCATGGGAGTCATGGCTACCGGTCGACTCGTCATACCGAACGCGGAACGTCGAACACGAAAGCGGTCGCCCGGACTCGATCCTCAACTGGTACCGCCAGCTGCTTGGCGCGCGCAAGGTGCACCCCGCGCTGCACAGCGGCGACTACCATGAGATCGACGGCGTGCCCAAGGGCGTCTTCGCATACACGCGTCAGGCAGGCTCCGAGCAGGTCGCCGTCTATCTGAACTTCACTGCACGCGCCCTCGAATGCCCGCCGCCCCCGGAGAGCCGAGCGTGGCGGGTGCTGCTCTCCACGCACGGCACGGAGGAGGCGCAAGACCTCTCCCGCATCCGGCTTGCTGCGAATGAGGCTCTGCTACTTGAGGCGGTCTACTCGTGAACGAGCGCATCCTTCTCGAGTCGGCGCACCGATAGGTACTGCCTGAGCGCAACGCCTCCCAGCAGTACGACAAGAGCGACGTGCACCACGGCAAGCGGCACACCAAAGAAGACACTCTCCTGAATCTGCGTGACCGCGCTCTTGATGCTCACTACCACCAGAGGAATCTGGGCCGCAAAGAACACTCCGAAGAGCGCGGCCACCCGTTTGTGGTGAGCGACCCTCGAATCGCGATCGCTGAACAGATCGAAAGGCTGACCGTCCGCGATCTTCCTGATGTAGATCCAGCGGTTATACGTGGCAACGACTTCCATGCCGGCGTCCGCCAGGAAGTCGAGGTACTCGCGACTCTTGGGTGACGAGGCCGCGTCCTCGAGCAGCTGAATCCGATACGTGTAGCGCTTCGGCAAGCCCTCCGAGAAGGTGTAGCGACACCAGGAGTAGCCGGTCATCTCCCACCCGTTCGCGGCCATCTCGTTCAGCCAGCGTTCCTCGTTCTCGAAGTCGGCGTATGCCTTCCATACAACACGTTCGCTCACGATGCGCCCCCTTCAAGTACGGCGTTACCATCGCGGATCAGCCGTTCAAGACGACCGACCTCGACGATAAGCACGCCGCGTCCCTTGGCGGTCACCTGATACTCCTTCTTGCGCTCACCCGTTCCGCCACCGACAGGCTCGATCCATCCCTTCTCCTGCAGCGTGGAAAGCGCGCCGTACAACGTGCCTGCGCCGAGAACGACCCGGCCCTCGGTCATAGCCCGAACGAACTGCATGATCCCGTAGCCGTGCCTCGGCTCCACGAGCGACAAGAGGACGTAGTAGACGGTCTCGGTAAGCGGTCTTGAATCCTCAGGCATGAGAAGATCTCCTCAGTCGGTGAACGCTCGTATCACGTTACACCGTCACGCGTTATATCGTCAACCGTTATATCGGTGCGCGTTACTGAACCCTGGGCCAAGAAGGGGGCCCATGCCTCTAAGCGCTCCCCCCGTCCGGCTCGGGTTCAATAAGGAACGCATCATGCGCGCGGATGCACCCGGACGGCTCCGCATCTGCGAACTGCAGGCCCAGCACGTACTCATGTGGGACGCCTTCGTACTCCAGGTCCGAGAACGTGGCAAAGCCGAAGCGGCCGTAGTATCCGGAATCCCCGACCAGCACGCATCCCGCAGCTCCGTGCGTTCGAATCGCAGACAGCCCGGCTTCTACCAATGCCGAGCCGATTCCCTGGCCCTGGCAGGTCGGCAACACCGCAAGTGGACCAAGCAGGTACCAGTCGCCCTCGACGTTCCCGACTACCGCCCGCGAAAACGCCACGTGGCCGAGCACCCTGCCATCTTCGATTGCCACCAGCGACACTGCCAGAGCACCATCCGCACGCAGCGCGTCCACGATCAGGTGCTCGGTGTGCTGGCTGATGGGATGATCGGCGAACGCTTCGATGTTGACCTCCCGGATGCCCGAGATGTCGCTATCCGATTCAGCGCGTATCAGTCGTTTGCTCATTGCTCCTCCTGTAGATACATCAGCGGTCGGTCAGGCACCCTTGAAGCCGGTGCGCTTGTCATGACCGCGAACGCTCTTGTGGATGATCTTCCATTTGCGGACCTCCTCGGCCCTCAGTCGCGCGTCGGTCTTCATCGCAGCCACGACCGCCTCGCGCTGCAACTTGTGATAGCTCGCAAGGCGCTCTGCGGACAGGGCCTGCGCCTCTATCGCCGCCACCACGCCACATCCGGGCTCGTCTTTGTGCGTGCAGTCCCGGAATCGGCACAGCAACGCCAGTTCGGCGATATCGGGGAATGCCGCATCGAGCCCGCTGGCGAGGTCATGGACCGCCACGGCGCGCAATCCCGGCGTGTCCATCAACACGCCGCCGCCCGGTACGAGGATGAGTTCGCGGGTCACCGTGGTGTGACGACCTTTGCCGTCACCGAGACGGACCTCGCGCGTCGCCTGCCGGAGCTCTCCGAGCAGCGCGTTCACGAGCGTCGACTTGCCGGCACCCGACGGACCGATGAGCGCAACCGTCACACCAGTCCGCGCGTACGCCCTCACGGTCTCGGCGCCGCCATCGGACACCGCACTGGTGAGCACGACGTCGACACCGAGGGCAACCTGCTCAACCGCCGAACGGGCGGCCTCCGGATCAGCCGAGAGGTCGGCTTTCGTCAACACGACGACTGGCGTGGCGCCGCTCTCCCAGGCAAGTGCGAGTTCGCGCTCGATGCGCCTGAGATTGGGATCACCTTCAATCGGGTGAACAACGAAGACGACATCGACGTTGGCGGCGAGTACCTGTCCCTCAGAGGAGTCGCCGGGGTCACCGCGCGTGAATGCAGATGCACGAGGGAGTATCGCGTCGATCAGCGCGGATTCATGTCCGATGGGTCGGTTCATCGACAGCCAGTCGCCGGTGGCTGGCATATCGAGCGAGGAGGCCCACCGCTTTCGCAAGCTCGCGGAGAGCCGTGCTCGTTCGATACCGTGGCGCGTCACGGCAAGGACGCTGCCCCGATCCGCGCGCACAACGCGGCCGGGATACCGGGCGGGGTCGTCGCTTCCAACGGCGTCGAACAATGCTGACCATCGGTCCGACCAACCATAGATCTCAAGGGAGTCGGAGACGGGCGTCTCCGAAGGGATTACGTTCAACGCGGTTCCTTTCGAGAAAGGGTGCCCGCGCAAGAAGAATGCGCTTAGACGCGGTGCACCGGAATGGGGGCATACGAATCCTTGAGCGCCTCAAGCGCCCGCGTCGCTATGACAGTCATCGATGCCACCTCCTTCCGGTGGTTCACGCATTCTCGTCGGCTATCCTAGCACGTTGGACGGTGACCGTCTCCCGCACACACGAACGCCCGCTCCTTGAGTCCGAGGAGCGGGCGTCGTCACATTCTTGCTGGCGGAGGGGGAGGGATTCGAACCCTCGTAGGAGGGGATACCTCCTAAACAGTTTTCGAGACTGCCGCATTCAACCACTCTGCCACCCCTCCGCAGGGGTGCTACGGCCACGAGGACCGAGGATGTCGTACTGGCGGAGAGTCAGGGATTCGAACCCTGGATACGGTTCAACACCGCATACACGATTTCCAGTCGTGCTCCTTCAACCACTCGGACAACTCTCCGCGCGCGCGTCCTGGTAGGGCGTGGAGCGCAAACGCGAGTATAGCGAGGAAGCCCTAGTCGGGCAAACGTCCGAACGATACAGTTGGGTGGAAGTCCGCCAACGGGGAGGTTCACTATGGCTGCCGAGACTGCCGGGTTCTGCACCAACTGCGGTACGCCGCTCGTGGTGGGCAATGCGTTCTGCACCAGTTGCGGCTCACCCGCACCGGTCGCGCAACCTGTCGCGTCTGTCGTCGCGGCTCCTGCTCCCCCGCAGCCTGCGGCACCCGCAGCGCCCGTTCCCGCTCCCCCCTCCTCCACCGAGCAGGTGGTCTCGATTCTGGGCGGAGTCTCGATCGGCAGCGGCTTCATGGGCCTCAAGCGCACCTCGTACACCCTCGTGATGACGCAGTCGCGGCTCATCTTCGCCCAGTTGACGTCAGACATGCTCAAGGCCGCCATCGAACAGGCTCGCTCGGAGACCAAGGCGGATGGTGGCGGATTCTTCAAGCAGTGGGGGGCCCAAATCGGAGCGTCCTTCTCGTACGCCGAGCGCTACTGGCAGCTCTCGCCCGATGCCGCGCTCGCCGAGACGCCCGGCAACTTCATGATCGACCGCCGCACCATAGAGAAGATGAAACTTCATGCGGGAATGACCCGCGAAGACACGGCGGACGACCCCGACTACATCACCCTCAAGGCCGCTGGCACCAAGTACAAGCTCTTGCTCAGCGGCTCATATGCGCACGCGAAAGAAGCACTCATCCGGGCGGGTCTGATCTAGCGACTAGAGCCGCGCGTCCGGGTGACGCACCGGCAGGCGGAACGTGAATGTGGAGCCCTCGCCCAGCATCGACTCCACCGCGAGCGTTCCGCCGAGCAGCGTCGCCAACCGTCTGGAGATCGAGAGGCCGAGACCCGCTCCATCCTCGACGCGCCTCACCAATCCGCGCACCGTGGCGAATCGGTCGAACAGACCGCCGATGTCTTCGGGCTGGATGCCGCACCCTGTGTCGGTGACGGTGACCGAAGCGGTAAGCCCATCCCTGCTCGGCTCGACCTCGACGATGACGGATCCCTCGTCGGTGTACTTGATCGCATTCGATAGCAGGTTCAGCACGATCTGGCCGACCTTCTCGCGATCGGTCCACATCGGAATCAGCGGGTCAATGGAACTCACGCTGAGCTCCAGGTGCTTCTGCTCCGCCATAGGACCGACCGTCTCGACCATGTTCGCGACAAGCGAGACCAGGTCGAACTCCTCGACCAGAACCTCGACTCTGCCCGACTCGATACGGCTGAGGTCGAGCACGTCATTGACGAGCCCGAGCAAGCGCTCCCCGGACTCCCGGATAATGGCGATCTGCTTCTGCTGCTCCTCGTTGAGCGGACCCGCAAGTCCCTGAGACAGGATTCCCGAGAACCCGATGATGGAGTTGAGCGGCGTTCGAAGCTCGTGGCTCATGCTTGCGAGGAAGTCGTCCTTCACGCGGTTGGCCTCGGCAAGCTCTTCAAGCGAGGCGGTGAGCTCGGTTGTGCGCTCGTCGACAAGAACTTCGAGCGCGCGCTCCGTCTCTTTGTGCATGGTGACATCGCGAAAAACGGTCGCGAACCGGTCGTCGGCGCCTGCTCGGAACGACGTGATCCGAAGCCACTTACCGATCGGCTCCGACCACACCTCGTACGTCTTGCTGGCTTCTCCGCTGGTCACGGCGGAGTAGGAGTCAAGTCAATTCAGGCTCAGAGCGTTCCCCGGCGGCCAGATCTCGCTCACGCACTTCCCGATGACGTCAGAGTCATGAAGTCCGAACAGCTCCTCGAACGCTGGGTTCACCTCGGTGAACTCGTAGTCGATCGTTGCGCCGCCGGCATCGCGCCGGGCTACATGCTGCGCGAATGCATCGATGGTGTTGTCGAAGAGCGCGCGATACTCGGCCCGGCTCTGCAGCGCCTCGTCTTCCACCAGCTTGCGGTCGGTCACGTCAGAGAGCACGACCGTGATGCCCCGGAACTTGTCCGAGAGATCTTGTATCCGCTTGATGCGCACGATGTAGTGGCGCGGTCCGCCGCTTGTCTGGAGCGTGCGCTCGAACTCGCGCTCGGCCGTGCCAGCCAACAGGAACGCTGTGATGTCCGCATCGAGCGGTGCGAACGGTTTCCCCCACTGCGACGTGCGAGTAATACGCAGAGCCGGTGACTGCAGTTATGCCGAAGGTGCGCGCGGCGGCCTCATTGATGTTCTCGACCATACCGTCTTCGCGCAGGAGCACCACCGGCACGTTCAGACTCTCGAAGATGGTTATGTATCGTACCTTCTCATCTGTGAGGTCACGGTTGCGGCCCTGAAGCTCGAGAACGGCGGCCTGCTCACTCAGCCCCGCCCACTCAGAAGCAAAGCCGATCTCCACCCTATCGAAGAATCGCCGCACCAGGTGGGCGCACGCGCCGGCTTGATCGGGGTCCTCAAGCGTCTCACACAGATCCGCATACGCCTGCGCGTAGTACTTCATCAGAGAGTAGAACATCGGAAGCGGTATGCCACGGGAGCGGTGCAAGCGCGCCTCAGCGATACCGAATGACACCGCAGGATCCGCGGCAACGTCCTCTTCGCAGCGGATCTCGAGGTCGCACTCCCCGATTCGCGCCGCTTCCAGCAAAGACCCGCTGAGCCCGCGAATGGAAAGACGCCAGGCCTCCTCGAGTGTGGATGTGAACCTCGAGTAGCCGTATTCCTGCGCATAGCCGAGGATGCGACGCATCAGCCACTCTTCCCCGGTGCCGAGAAGCTCCTCGAGCACATCGAGGCGGAGCGGCGTTCGCGGTGATGACATCGTCATCCCACCCTCTCCCGAACAACGAAGATGCCTGCGGGCTCTTCAAGAGCGTAGCACGCATACCTCGCCGTGCGGCTAGGCCAGGTCCCTTACGCGCTGCGCTGCGGAGGTTGCCAGATCCGGTCCCACCACCAGTCTGAGTTGCTGCGACAGGTTGTCTGCAATCACGGGTAGGTCGAGGCGTGTGATCGTCTCGGGGTCCTTTCCGATGCGTTTGCTTTCGAGGTCGACCGACACGGTCGCCAGCACCGTGCCCACGATCGGCCGGAGTACTTCCTCGATGCGCTCTGCGAGGATATTAGACACCGTCACCGTCCCGATCGGCCGGGAGTTCTGCGACGGGCTCAAGCACCGAGATGAGATCCTGCTCCTGACCCGTAAGGCGGCCTAGAAACCTGGACATCGCTCTCCGGACGCGGAAGAAGTAGATACCGAACAGCACCATCGAGACGATCGACAACAGGTCGGCCCCGAGACGTGCTTGCTCGGCGGTGAAACCGGTCGGGACGTACCGGGCGATCCAGCCGAGCAACACCGAAGTGGTCATGCACGCCACGCCGAGAATCGCATAGGTGATGTTGTCTGCGATGGCAGCGCCTTGCGCGAGTTTGCGCAGGGCAAGCATCTCCAACAGCAGGAGCGCGGCGACGACAAGCGCAACGACACCCGCTCCCGTTGAGATAGCCGCCGTGGCGCTGGTTCCGTCCTGCGCGAAAGCAATGGACGGCGTCGCAAGAAGCAGGGATGCAGTCAGCAGCGCGAACCCGCTCGATCGCATGTTAGTCCTCCCCTTTGCCGGAATCAGTGTCTGCTTCTCTCCATGCAATCGGATATCGGTCCTTTCCGCCACTTCGCCTGTAGTACACGTCACACACCTTCGACAGGCGGGCGTCCGTTGCCCCGATTCGCGCGCAAGTCTCCGAAGAACTTCTTCAATATGGCTGAACTTTCCTCGGAAAGGATACCCGAAGTCACGGCGAAACGGTGGTTCAGCCGCTCGTCATTGGAGAGATCGTAGAGGGTGCCGACGGCGCCCGCCTTCGGGTCCGGCGCACCGTACACCAGCCGATCGATACGTGCCTGATGCATGGCGCCAGCGCACATCGGACATGGCTCAAGCGTCGCGTAGACCGTGCAGTCCGAGAGCCGCCATCTGCCCAGCTTCGCCGAAGCTTCGCGGATGGCGATAAGCTCGGCGTGGGACGTAGGGTCGTTGTCGATCTCGCGTGTGTTGTGCGCTCGCGCAACGACCGCGCCGTCGCACACGATGACGGCACCGATGGGGACCTCGCCCTTCTCGGCAGCCAGACGCGCCTCGTCGAGCGCCATGTTCATATACACCGTGTCTGCATCCATGCTCAGAATGCTACACTACTGACCGCCGAGGAGCGCTCCGGTGTTCCCGCAGTCACCCGCGGAGGGGTGGCAGAGTGGTTGAATGCGACAGTCTTGAAAACTGTTGACCCGCAAGGGTTCGTGGGTTCGAATCCCACCCCCTCCGCCATCTACTTCCCCACACCCGCTTCCGCAGGCGCTCGGTAGTGGCAGCTCCCGCAGGAATCCAGCGGGAAATCACGGTGGTTCTCGGGCAATGTGCTCTTCGCCGTAGCGAAGTGACAGCCGGAGCAGTCAGCGAAGATCCCGTCCAGCACATGCGGAATCGTGGCCGCCGGGCTCTTCGACAATCCTGCAGGTTCTGGCTGCTTGTCGTAGTTGGCGGGGTCTCCCGGATGGCACAGCAGGCATTCGCCAGATTCGTAACTCAGGTGGCTCACCGGAATCCCGTGGTCGCGCGCTGGCTCGCCGTGGCAGAGCGGGCAACGCGCGTCGCCCATGGCAACCGAGTGCGGAACGATCACGCGTTTCGCCACAGCGTGGCAAGAAGCACACGTCGTCAGGTCGAAATTCCGATGCGTTGACGGGATCGTGTGCTGCTCGCCGTTGTGGCATTCAAGACACGCGTCCGTTCGCCGGGAGGCGGGATGCGGGTTGTTCGGAGCCGCAGCATTCGAGGCAGGAGCGACCGACGCGGCCGCTGCGGCGAAGAGCGCCACGGCGCCCACGAACAGCGCAACGATGATCACGACCACGGTGGACACGATGCGGTGGTTCACGTGGCCTCCTACACCATGTCGAATCGCTCGGTGTGGATGCGCTCGGCGGGTACGCCGATCTTTGGGAGCACCGCTTCCATCGCATCCATCAGCGGCGTCGGACCGCAGATGAAGTACTGGAAATGCCGGTAGAGCGTCGGTGGCAGATGCCGAGAGAGGATTTCCGCATTCACGAAACCGCGCTCGCCATCCCAATCGTCCTCGGCACGCACGAGTGTGGTCACGAGCGTAAGCGAGGGCATGCGCGCGGCCGTCGCCGCGAGCTCCTCTCGGAAGGTAAGGTCGTCGAAGTCGTTCGCCGCGTGGAAGAGGAACACCGGTCGCGCATCCGCACGAGTCTCGAGCGCCTGCAGCATCGAGTAGAGTGGCGTGATGCCCACTCCGCCGCCGATAAGCACGTAGCCGGCGCCCTCCTCGCGATCCATCGTGAACACGCCGTGCGGCCCGTCGACCCAGGCACGAGTACCGGGTTTGACCGCAGGCACCACGCCGCCGGACCAATCACCAAGCTCCTTGATGGTGAAGGCGATGGCGCCGTCATGGTTGGGAATGTCGCCGTTCGAGGAGAACGAGATGGGATGCTTGTCAGTGTTGAGCGGCGTGGGGCCAAAGCCGATCCACGCGAACTGCCCGGGCTCGAAGCGGAACCCTTCGTGTCCAACCGGGCGCAGCACCAGGGTGTGGGACTGCCCGTGCTCGGGGCGATTCTCAACGACCTCCCAGGGCCGGCTCCAGAGCGAGAGCGGGCGAGCGAGCCGGTAGCGCAAGAAGATGACCACGAAGAACACGAGGTAGATGATCACGAGCGTGCGCATGATCGGCAGCGCCGCGAACCGGCCGATGCCGAGAATGTGCACGGCGCCGAAGCCGATCAGGATGATCGACAGCACGCCGTGTGTCGTGTGCCAGAGCTCGTAGGACATGCGGAGAAGGCGTCGGTACACAGAGAGCCCGACGACAAGTGCCGCGACGATGAATGCAGCGAATCCCACAGTCACCGGCCACGGCGTTGTTGCGGAAGGCACGAGCAGGCCCGCAGTATACGCGCGGTCGGCCACCAGCAGCAGCGGGTGCGCCACGGCGAACGCGATCGAAGCGATGCCGATCTCACGATGGAACTGGAGCAGCGAGTCGATGCCGAACGCGCCGGCAACGCCCTTAAGCCGGGCTACCAGCGTAAGCTCGGTCGCCATGAGCGCAATTGCGATGTATCCCGCCGCCGCCGAGAGATAGATAAGCGGGCTCGCCGCTTGTCGGGGGTCGAAGAAGACGACGCCCACAACAAGCGGGAACAGGATGATCGTCAGGTACAGGCCGAACCAGAACACGCCTCGCAGGATCAACCGCATCGAGGTCCCCTAGCGATCCTTGAGTGGCACATACTCCTGACGCGGGCACACGCTTTTGTAGGCAGGTCGGATGATCTTGCCGCCGTTGGCGATCTCCTCGAGCCGGTGCGCACTCCAGCCGACGACTCGTGAGATAGCGAAGAGCGGGGTGTACAACTCGGGCGGGATATCGAGCATGCGATAGACGAAGCCCGAGTAGAAGTCGACATTCGCGCTCACGCCCTTGTAGAGCCTGCGCTGCGCCGAGACGATCAACGGCGCGATGCGCTCAACGCGCGCGTGCAGCGCGAATTCCTTCGAGAAGCCCTTCTCGGCGGCGAGCTTCTCGGCGTAGGCGCGCAAGAGAACGGCGCGCGGGTCGGAGACCGAGTACACCGGATGGCCCATGCCGTAGATGAGGCCGGACTTGTCGAACGCCTTCTTCTCGAGCATGAGGTGCAGGTAGTCCGCGATCTGCTCGTCGTCTTCCCAGTCCGAGACCTTCTCACTCAGGTCGTCGAGCATCCCGACGACCTTGATGTTCGCACCACCGTGCCGCGGGCCCTTGAGCGAGCCGAGTGACGCCGCGATGGCCGAGTAGGTATCGGTTCCCGTCGACGACACGACGTGGGTGGTGAACGAGGAGTTGTTGCCACCGCCGTGCTCGGCATGCAGCACCAGCATCATGTCGAGGACGAGCGCCTCCAGCTTGGTGAAGGTGCTGTCGGGACGCAGCATGTGCAGGAAGTTCTCGGCCGTTGAGCAGTCCGGGTCGGGACGGTGGATGACGAGGCTCTTGCCGTGGAACTCGTCGAGGTACGCCTGATACGCGTAGACGGCAAGCATCGGCAGCTTGGCGATAAGGTGCAGGCTCTGGCGAAGCACGTTGCGCGTGGAGGTGTCGTCCGCGTTCGGGTCGAGCGTGTACAGACCAAGCACGCCGCGCATCATCGCGTTCATGATGTCCTGGCTCGGCATGCGCAGGATCCCGTCGTGGATGAACGAACGGGGCATCCGCCGCATTTCCGAGAGGTACCCGTCGAACTCGTCAAGCTGCGCCTTGTTCGGCAGGGAGCCGAAGAGCAGCAGGTATGCCGTCTCCTCGAACCCGTGCTGGTGCTCGGCTACGAAACCGTCGACGAGGTCGGTGATCTCGATGCCTCTGTAGAGCAGGCTGCCCGGTGCGGGCACGAGTTGGTCCCCGTCGGCAACCGTGCCAACAACGTCGCCGATGCGCGTGAGGCCCGCAAGGACGCCGCGCCCGTTCTGGTCGCGAAGACCGCGCTTGACGTCGTATTCGACGTACAACCCGGGGTCGACGACCGAGCGCTCATCGGCGATTGCGGTCCACGCATCGAGCGCCGCCTCACGGCCGCTCGGGACACCCAGCGGTGCTTGCGACGATATGACAGTCTTGGCTTGCGCCATGAGGATTCCCCTTCGCTTCTCGAAGGCCCGGGCCGAGGGTGAACGGCGGGCACATTCGCGACGTGCATGGTGATAGGGTACCCGAAACGACGCGAGGGCGTCTGTACAGAAGCGAGTCGGCACCGATGGTTGCGCTGCGAATGCACGCAATGCGCTGACCATCGGCGACCGACTCGTCGCTTCCAGTGGCAGCAGAAGCCTTGCGGCTACTTCTCGTGCTTCTCCTTCGGCAAATCGGCCTTGAACTTCTTCGAGATGCTGTCGGCAAGGCTCACAAACTCGCTCGGCATCATGACGATCGTGGTGGTGTTCTGCTCGGCACCGACCTCGGTGATCATCTGCATGCGGCGCAGTTCAAGCGAGAGCGGATTCTGCGCCATGAGCTGCGAGGCCTCGGCAAGCTTCTTGGACGCTTCGAACTCGGCATCGGCCTTGATGAGGCGGGCGCGCTTCTCGCGCATGGCCTGCGCTTCCTGCGCCATCGCTCGCTGCATGCCATCGGGCAGCTCGACGTCTTTCATCTCGACCATCTCGACTTTGATGCCCCAAGGATCGGTCGCCTTGTCCACGACCTCCTGCAGGATGGCCGAGATCTGATCGCGCTCGCGCAGGATCTCATCCAGCTGGTGCTGGCCGATGATATTGCGAAGGCTCGTGAGGGCGATCTGGTACGTCGCGGCGTAGTAGTTCGCTACGGCCGTCACGGCAAGCACCGGATCCGCGATCTTGAACCAGAGCACCGCGTTGACCTTGATCGTCACGGAGTCCTTGGTGATGGTCTCCTGGCGCTCCACATCAACGGTGTTGGTCCGCAGATCTACTTTGCGCTGCGTCTCGATGCCAAGCGGGATGATCCAGTACAGGCCCGGTCCTCTGAGGCCCATCAGCCGGCCAAGCCGGAACACGACCGAACGCTCGTACTCGTTTGCGATGCGCAAACCCGAGAGCAGAATCACGACAATGACAAACAGAACTCCCAAGACTACAGGCCACACAGCGGTTCCCCTCTTTCGTCAGGCCACCCCGGCGGCGGCTCGCTTCTGATGCTATACCCGGTCGCCGCCCAGGGCGACACGCATTTATGGTGTTTAACCGGCAGAAGGTTCGTGTCGCCGCACACGGCGTCGCCGTGTATAATCACTTCCGCGTCATTGGCGCGGAGAGTTGGCCGAGTCGGTTGAAGGCGCTCGCCTGCTAAGCGAGTAAAGGGCTTGAAGCCCTTTCGAGGGTTCGAATCCCTCACTCTCCGCCAGTTGAATTCTCACCTGCGAGGGCGGTCCGATTGACACATCGGCCGCTCAATGGCAGGATACGTGAGCCTATACGGCCACGCGCCCTTAGCTCAGTGGATAGAGCGTCCGGCTACGAACCGGGAGGTCGCAGGTTCGAATCCTGCAGGGCGCACCATTGCACTTGCGAGACCCCGCCTATCCGGCGGGGTCTTTCGTTTTCCCGAGAACCCGTCTTGCGCCCGTGGCGTCATACCCAATGCAGAACTCGCGGCGGCCGCCCTCGGTCGCCCTTTGAAGGGAGGCTCACGATGCGTAACAGGACGTGGCTCGTGCTCGCTATCGCGCTTGTGGTCGGTGCTCTCGCCCTTGGCGGCTGCACCACCAAGGTAGTGACCGCGCCTGCGGGTAGCGCGCTCAACACCGTCACGGCAACCGGCGAAGGCAAGGCAGTGGCAGCACCCGATCAGGCCGAGATGAACTTCGGGGTGACAACGACCGGTACCGAGGCCAAGAAGACGCTCGATGACGCCGCCAAGAAGGCCGATGCGATCATCGCCGCCCTCAAGAAAGCCGGCGTCGCGAAGGAAGATATCCAGACGAGCGGCGTGAACCTCTACCCGCAGCAGGACTACAGCGAGGGCAAGACCCCCCGCATCACGGGATACCAGGCTAGCGTTCAGGTGCGCGTGACGATGAAGGACATCGAGAAGATCGGTGACGTCATCGCTGCAGGCACAGACGCAGGCGCGAACGAGGTCTACGGTCCGACGTTCACACTTTCCGAGAAATCTGCCTCGCGCGCTGACGCGATCGACAAGGCCGTCACCGACGCGCGTGCCCGCGCCGACGTGATGGCGAAGGCGGCTGGCAAGTCGGTGGGCGCCGTGCTCAGCATCAGCGAAGCAGGCGTGAGCGTTCCGCCGATCTACTACGGCGACATGGCCAGAAGCGCGACCGAGGCCTCCGGCAAGGTGCCGATCGAGGCCGGGACGCTCGACGTCACCGCCAGCGTGACCGTGGTGTTCGAGCTCAAATAGCACTTCAACCGAAGCAGCACCTGCAGGGGAGCCGCGACGATGCGGCTCCCCTGCCGCTTCTCCCCCCGGTGCGCTACCATCGGTTCGGAGGTGCGCCATGCTCAAGATCGTCGGTGTGATGGGTTCGGGGCGGCCACTGCTACCTGCCGCCAGTGTTACCGCACGACACCTCGGCGCTCTGATCGCCGCCGAGGGTTGGGCGCTTCTTACCGGCGGCAGATCGAGCGGTGTCATGGACGCGTGCTCTCATGGCGCGAAGGATGCCGGCGGGCTCGTGATCGGGGTGCTCCCCGATGTCGACTCGACACGGGCATCCTCGGCGATCGACATTGCAATTCGCACGGGCATGGGCGACGGGCGCAACGCCGTGAACGTGCTCTCAAGCGACGTCGTCATCGCGCTTCCGGGCGGTGCCGGCACGCTCTCCGAGGTGGCGCTCGCGCTCTCCGCTCGCAAGCCCGTGGTCGTGGTGGGCTGGGATCCCGGCCCCGCACTTCGGGCGGCAGGCCGCATCGTCGACGTCGACACGCCGGAAGCGGCGATCATCGCCGCCCGCACGATCCTTGCCGAGCAGCGCAGATGAGCGAGTGGACCGCGCCTCAGCCGCTGCCAGTCGAAGCTCCACGGCGAAAGCGCGGCATCGTGATTGCAGTCGTCGTGCTGGTCGTGCTGGCACTCTGCGGATGCGCCTGCGTTGCAACCGCCATCTCGCTCTCCCTGGCGGCGAAGTCGACAAGCACCGACAGCGCGGAGACGAAGAACACCGGGGTCTGGAACGGCGACCCCGCTGCGTTCTGGTGCGGTGACGGTCGATACGCCGTGGTGCAGACGACGGAGCTTGGCCTGCGCGGATTCAGGCCCCAGCAGAAGCCGGTCGTGGTGGTCATCGACAAGACCACCCGCGCAACGCGCGTGATGCGCGACATGCGAGTGGTTTCCGTTGAGGTCTCCTCACCGGTGGTGTGGCTCGTGCCAGATGCCGCAGGGCCGCTGCCGGACACCTGGGACGCAGGCGCTCGCGCGGTGCTCGGCGCGAATCAGGCGTGGGATTCGTGGGATGACCCTGAAGGGGATCTGATCACCTGGGACCTCAGCACAGACACGACGACGTCCATCGACCCGCTCAAGGGCGGCGCGTGGCAGCCATGGACGGGACCCGCGGGTGTATCAGTCGTTGGCGAGATCGACCCGCAGACCGGTGCAGCCCCCTGGATTCTCGAATTCACGGTCCCTGGCCAAGCACAGCCCGTCGAATGGTACGCCCCTGATGCATCGACCTTCGAGCCGCTCGGTTGGTCTCCGTCGGGTCGCTACTTCGCCGTGGTGACACTGCTCCCCGCGTACGCGGCTGCGGACGAGCCGCAACTGCTCTCGCGTGACGAGGCGATTCTCGAGGGGGAGCAGAAGCTGCTCATCATCGACACCGAGGACGGCTCCATCAGCGCAAGCATGAGCGTCGGACTGGCGCGGCCCAACCGCCTGCGCTCGCACGTGGCGTGGGATGATGATGAGGACTTTGCGTACTGCGCAGTGTCTTGGGCGAATGGCGCAGAGGCCGACTCCGGCTACGACTACGACCTCATGTGCCTGCCGGCAGACGGCTCCGAAGCCTACTCGGCATACGACACCTCCACGCTCAACGTACAGGAGCGCCCCGGCCGCCTCCCCGACATCTTCGACCGATTCCCGTGGATCACCGGAAGCTTCGGCGGGCCCGCGAGCTTCGTGCAGCGATTGGATAGCGGCGTCCACGTGTGGACCGCCGGGGGCGATGGCGCCATGACCGAATTGGTCACCCTGCCCGCGAACGTCCTCCCGGCAATCGCTGTTGCGCCTGACGGGACGACGGTCGCGCTGGCGCCGCCCCCGACAGCGCCGGCCGCACCGGGTAGAGCCGTGATGGGTCAGGTCCTGTTCGCATCACCGAGCGAGAACGCGAAGGTCGTCTGGGAGAGCGTGTTCGATGTCCAGACTCTGCTGCACGATCTACTCAATAGCACATCGAAGGAGTCCCGATGACCACACAGCTTGCTGGCAAGGTCGTCGTCATCACCGGTTCCACCCGCGGCATCGGCCGCTCGATCGCCGAGGCGTGCGCTGCCGAGGACGCGACCGTCGTAGTCTCCTCGCGCTCCGCCGACTCGGTCGCCGAGACGCTCGCCGCCTTCGAGGCTCGCGGCTGGAAGGCCTCGGGCACCGTTGCCGATGTCGCTGACGCCGCGCAGGTGCAGGAGCTCTTCGACCATGCGCTCGCCACGCACGGGCGCATCGACGCCTGGGTGAACAACGCGGGCATCTCGGAGGGATATAGGCCGCTCGACGAACTGTCGGTCGAGGAGCTCGACGACATCGTGCGCATCAACCTACTCGGTCACTTCTTCGCGTTGCGTGTGGCGGTGCCGTACTTCCGCGAACACGGCGGCCACATCCTCAACATGACCGGGCGCGGCTACCGGGGCGAGGCGACGCCGTACACCGCCGCCTACGCCGCCACCAAGACCGCGATCGCGAGCATCACCAAGAGCGTTGCCGAGGAGAACCGCGACATCGCGAACATGTCGGTGAACGCGCTCGTGCCCGGCATGGTGGCCACAGACTTCTACGTGGATATCACGTGCAGCCCGCGCCTGGAGGCGACCAGGGACAACTGGCGCTACGCTCTGGAAGCGTTCGGCGTGCCGCTCGACGTGGTTGGCCGAGAAGCGGCGGCACTGCTGGCAAAGGAGCCGGGGCGCGAAACAGGGCGCATCTACAGCCTCCTGAAGGGGCGAAGACTGGCGCGCGGCATCGCGCTCATGTCATGGTACGGGATGACCGGCAAGATGAAGGGCCGTCGCTAGGGCGGAGGGGCCTTGAGCGAGTACGGAAGCCTGCGGGATCCGTCGTCACGCTCGCGTTCGTCGCGAGCGCGTCACGCGGCGTCTGCGTCATCGAGACGCCTTGAGGGCATCTCGGGCGGTCCGGGGCGCAAACGGGGCCACAGCGGACGCAGGACGCCGCTGCCGCGCACCAGGCACGACGCACAGATCTTCGCCGGGCGCCGTCGCCGCAGCACCGTGTCATTCGGGTTCGTCGCGCTCGTCGTTGGCGTGCTCGCGATCGCGATCGCGGTGACCGCGTGGGTGCTCACGCGACCGGCATCCGTCATCATCACCGCGACACCTGCCGATGCCAGCATAGTCTTCAACGGCTCGCAGGCCGCCTCCGGAACGCTCACTGCCGAGGATCTCGAGCCTGGCGCTTACACGGTGAATGTAAGCCGCAAGGGCTTCGAGCCCGTCTCGGCGAACGTCGAGCTCAAGCGCGGGCGCAAGACGAAGCTCACGTACGCGCTCAAGCCGCAGCCGTTCGGAGTGTCGATCGTGACGCATCCCGAGGGCGCGACATGCACGCTCACGACGTCCTCGGGCGAGAAGCTCACCGGCACCGCGCCGTTCGCGCAGCAGGCCTCAGCCGGCAAATGCACGCTCACGGTTGCGATGGCGGGCTACAACACGTTCACCCGTGAGGTCTTCCTCGACGAGCCGCTCGAACTCGACTTCTTCATGGACCCTGAGGGTCAGGTCCTGCACGGCCTCGGGACGATCACGACCAAGGGCGCGCCCAAGGGCGTCTCGGTCACCCCTGACGGCAGCGAGGCGTGGACGAGCATCCTGAACGGACCGCCGTCGATCGAGATCTTCGAGCCGAGAAGCGGCAAGAAGATCGGCGAGGTCGACATCGGCAAGTACGGCGCCGTGGAGGTCATCTTCAACAAGGCCGGCACGCTCGCGTACACGTCGCAGATGGAGACCGCCGAGTGCTTCGAGATCGACGTGAAGACCCGCAAGGTCCTTCGCTCGTTCAAGAGCGGCAGCGCGTGGACGAAATGGGTGCAGCTCTCCCCTGATGAGAAGACGCTCTACGCCAGCAACTGGTCGGGCGACGACGTATCGATCATCGACCTCACGACCGGCGAACTGGTGAAGCGCATCGGCGTCTCGAACACGCCGCGCGGCATGTACGCCACCGCCGACGGCAAGACGCTCTACGTGGCCGGCTTCGACTCCGGCTTCCTCGACAAGATCGATCTGGCCACCGGCAAGATGACGACCATCTTCAAGAGCGGCGGCGCGCTCCGCCACATCGTGGCCGATGAGGGTACGGGGCGACTCTTCATCTCGGACATGTCGCAGGACAAGATCTGGGTGCACGACATGAAGACCGGCGCCACCACGAAGTTCGTGGACGTGGACGAGAAGCCGAATACCATCGACCTCTCCCCCGACAAGAAGATGCTCTTCGTGAGCTGCCGGGGCGAGAACAACGCGAAGTCGTACTACATCCCCGGCCCCGAGTGGGGCACGATCCTGGTGTTCGACGCCGGCAATGGCAAGCCGCTCGACGCGGTCATCGGCGGCAATCAGTGCACCGCGCTCGACGTGAGCGATGACGGGAAGATCCTCATCTTCAGCGACTTCCTCGACAACCGGCTACGTGTGTACGAGGTGCCGTCGTACGACACCTTCCTCAAGGGGAACGGCGGTCGCTACCAGGCGCACTTCGCCGAGATCAAGAAGTAGCCGCTACCCGAGCGCGTGGCCGCCGAACTGGTTCCGTAGCGCCGAGAGCACCTGCCCGGCGTATGATGGCGACGTCTCGGACTCCTTGCGCACCTCAAGGGCATCGCGGATGACGCGCGCGTCCACGTCGAGCGCCTCGGCAGCGCGCACCGTCCACTCGCCCTCGCCCGTGTGCCCCACGGTGCCCGAGACGCCCTTCAGGTCCTCGCCGAACGCGCGGTACGCCTCTTCCAGCCAGCCGATGAGCCGCGACTCGATGACGCTGCCACGGTTGTAGACCTCGGCGGCGGCGTCGAGATCGATTCCCAGCTCCGAGCGCCGCATGAGCGCGAATCCCTCAGCGATCGCCTCCATCATCCCGTACTCGATGCCGTTGTGGACCATCTTCACGAAGTGCCCCGAGCCGTGCCCGTCGAAGAAGCGGTAGCCGTCGCGCACAGACAGGTCGCGCCACAAATGCTCCAGCCGCTCGAAGTCCTCGCGCACGCCGCCGATCATGAGGCAGGCACCGTTGCGCGCACCGCCCGGTCCGCCGGATGTGCCCACATCGATGAAGTGCAGGCCCGCCGAGAGGACCCTCGGCGCTCGCTCGATTGTCTGCAGAAAGTGCGAGTTGCCGCCGTCGATGACCACGTCGCCCGGGTCGAGCAGCCCGGCAAGACCGCCCTCGCCGAAGATGACGTCGTCGACGGGCGCGCCGGCCGGCACCATGAGCCACACGGTCCGGGGCGGTTTGAGCTCGCGGACAAGCTCAGCGAGGGTCGCTGCGGACTCAAGCCCCTCGGCCTCCATCGCCTCGGCGACTGCATGCGTGCGGTTCCAGCCGACAACGCGCCACTGGTGATCGATGAGGTTGCGCGCCAGGTTCGCACCCATCTTGCCGAGGCCGATCACGCCGATCTCCATCCGCGCGATATGCGACTCGTCGACCTTCTCGCGGGCGCGCCGTGTCACCTCGACCGAGTCGGGCTCGTAGTTGTCGAGCGGCACGGCGTCGCTTCCCCACACGCGCATGAACGGGTCGATGAACGCCCACATCGCGCGGACCTCATCGGTGGCGACGAAGAGGGTCTGATCGCCGGCGATCGCGTCGAGCAGCAGCTTCGCGTACTCCTCGACGTACTGGACCTTCTCTTCCTTCTCGTACAGGAAGAAGGTGAACTCACGCATTTCAAGCTCGCGCTCGAAGCCCGGCTTCTTCGCCCAGAACTGAATCTTGATGGACTCTTCGGGCTCAAGCTGGAACGTCACGCGGTTCTCGTACGGACCGGGTCCTTCGGCATCGCACAGGCACGCCTCGGGCGCGCGGAAGGTGACCGAGACCTGCTTGAGCGCCTCGCCCATCCGCTTCCCGGACTCCATCGTGACGGGCACGCCGCCCCACCGTCCGCCGTGGAGCGCGAACCGCAGCCGGAAGTACGTCTCGGTCGTGGAGTCGGGGGCAACGCCGGGGATATCGCGAAAGCCCACGTACTGCGCGCGAAACGAGTGCTCCATGATGTCGTCGGGCGAGGGCGCCTTGAGCTCCTCAAGGAAGCACGTCCGATTCGCCCGGATGCTCTCGGCCGAGAGGTCCGCCGGCTTGTCCATGAGCACGAGCGCCAACATCTGCAGCAGATGGTTCTGCCCCACGTCGCGCAGCGCTCCAACACCGTCGTAGAACGCGCCGCGCTTCTCCACGCCGAGCGACTCCAGCAGCGTGATATCGATGCGATCGATCGACCCGGCGTCCCACGACGGTTCGAAGAGCGCGTTGCTGAAGCGGAACGAGAGGATGCCCTGCAGCATCTCCTTCGCGAGGTAGTGGTCGATGCGGTACACCTGCTCCTCGGCGAACAGGCTGCCGAGCAACTCGTCGAGTTCCTGAGCCGAGGTGCCGTCCTTGCCGAACGGCTTCTCCACCAGCACGCGCGTGAAGCCGATGCCGTCGTCGCATGGCTCGGCAAGACCGCTGTCCGAGAGGCGCTGGAAGATGACGCGGTAGTTCTCGGGCGGGACGGCAAGGTAGTAGAGCTTGCTCGCGCACAGGCCCCACGCCGCATCCACCGCCTCGACATCGTCGGCGAGCTGCCGGTAGGCGGCCTCATCATCGAACGTCCCGCGCTGGTACGAGAACATGCCGAGAAACGCCTCGCGGTCCTCGGCGGCGGGCGCGATGCCTTCGTAGGCGTCGAGAATCGTCGCGACGTGTGCCCGAAGGTCGGCGTCGCTCCAGTCGCGCCGGGAGAAGCCGATAACGCGGAAGCGCTCGGGCAGGCGCTCCTTCACCTTGAGGTACGCGAGAGACGGCACGATCTTGCGCGCCATGAGATCGCCGGTTGCGCCGAACACGACGAGGATGGTCGGAGATGCTGGGGTGCTCACGATGCCTCCGTGGGAAGGGGTTTGACTCCTGCATAGGTTCTACCCCAGGCGGCCGAGCGGCAGCGTGTCAGGGTCTCGTGATACTGTTCACTCAGCCCGTTGCGCAGCCGAGGAGGACGAATGCCGGATCGTTGGCTTGAAGCCGCACGTCAGGGCGAGGTCCAGCGAGCGATCGTCGAGAGCGTGCCGCTCCCGACCATCCTGCACAACGAAGAACAGGTGCTCTACGCCAACCCCGCCGCGCTTCGGTTGTACGGCGCACGCGACCTCTCCGAGATGGTCGGGAAGAACATCTTCGAACTGGCGCACCCGGACAGCGAGTCGGCGGCGCGCGAGCGCGTCGCGCTCATCTACACGCGGGGACTCGACGGTCAGCGCCTCGCGACCAAGATCGTCACGCTCGACGGACGTGCTCTGAACTGCGTGGTCACGGCATACCCGCTACATCTGCTGGGCCGCGATCTCATCATCACCGTGGTGATGAGCACCGAGCGGTAGCGATCCTCGCTACGCCTGCGGCCGGATGACGTCCTGGCCGCCCATGTACGAGCGCAGCACCTCGGGCACCACGATGCTGCCGTCGGCCTGCTGGTAGTTCTCCAGCACCGCAACCAGCGTGCGACCCACTGCGAGGCCGCTGCCGTTGAGTGTGTGCACCAGACGGCTGCCCTTGAAGTCGCCACCGCGGTACTTGATGCTCGCGCGGCGCGCCTGGAAGTCCCAGCAGTTGCTGCAGCTGGAGATCTCCTTGTAGTCGTCGTAGCTCGGCAGCCAGACCTCAAGGTCGTACGTCTTGGCGGCGCCGAAGCCCATGTCGCCGGTGCAGAGCACGATCACGCGGTACGGCAGACCGAGAAGCTGCAGGATGTTCTCGGCATCGGCAACCATGCCCTCGAGCTCGTCCATCGACGTCTCGGGCGTGGCGAACTTCACCATCTCGACCTTGTCGAACTGATGCACGCGGATCATGCCGCGGGTATCTCGGCCAGCACTACCGGCCTCTTCGCGGAAGCAGGGCGTGTACGCACAGTAGTGGCGCGGGAGGGTGTCGGCCTCAAGGACCTCATCGCGGTGGAGGTTGGTGAGCTGCACCTCGGCGGTCGGGATGAGGTAGAGTCCCTCGCCCGTCTTGAACAGGTCATCCTCGAACTTGGGCAGCTGACCGGTGCCGGTAAGCGTGTCGACGTTGGCGAGCGCGGGCACCGACCACTCGGTGAACCCGCGCGAGCCGTGCGTGTCGAGCATGAAGTTGATGAGCGCGCGGTTCAGGCGGGCGCCGTCTTTGCCGAGAACGACGAAGCGGCTTCCAGCGAGCTTCACACCCGCCTCGAAGTCCACAAGGCCGGCTTCCGGGCCCAGGTCCCAGTGCGGCTTCGCTTCGAAGTCGAACTGGCGCGGCGTGCCCCAGCGGCGCACCTCCACGTTCTCGCTCTCGTCGGCGCCGACCGGAACGCTCTCGTGCGGGACGTTTGGGATGGTGAGCAGCAGCTCGCGGACCTCGGCATCGACCGCGCCGAGAAGCGCTTCATCGGCGGCGATCTCGTCGTTGATGACGCGCACTTCTTCCTTACGTGCCTCGGCGGTATCGCGCTCGCCCGCCTTCATGAGCGCGCCGATCTCCTTGGACGCCTCGTTGCGACGCGCTTGACGCGATTCGACCTCGCCGATAAGGCGACGGCGCTCTTCGTCGAGAGCGACGAAGCGGTCGAAGTCCCACTTCCCGCGACGGTTCTCGACCGAAGCGCGGACGAGGTCGAGGTTGTCTCGGACGAAGCGTGCGTCGAGCATGGTAGGCCTCCGGTCGGAGCGTGTTCAGGGCGCGGTAGGTACTAGCTGGCAGTATAGCCGAGAAACCCCCCGATTCGCCCGCGCCGCCGCAGGTTAACGCCTGTTCGCGCCTTCCGTTCTCACCTCGATGCGCCTATTGTCTTTCTTATGAATCATGAAGAGATACGCCTCGGCAGCAGCGTCATCAAGATTGTGCGCGGAGACATCACGCGAGAGCGTGTCGACGCGATCGTGAACGCCACCAACGCCAGCCTCAGACCTGGTGGCGGCGTATGCGGAGCAATCCACTCGGCGGCCGGCAAGGCCCTCACCGAGGATTGCCGTCGCGTTATGGCCGATCGCGAACCGCTCGTGCCTGGTGAGGCTGCCGCGACCGTGGCTGGCGACCTCGATGCGAAGTACGTCATCCACGCCCTGGGACCGGTCTGGCACGGCGGCGACCAGGGCGAACCCGAAGCGCTTGCCTCGGCGTACCGCACGAGCGTAGAGATCGCCGACAAGCTTGGGCTGCAGTCGATCGCGTTCCCGAGCATCTCGACCGGCATCTACGGCTATCCCATGATGGCCGCGGCACACGTCGCGCTGCGTGCACTACGCCTGGCGCTCGAACGTGCGCACTCCGTACGCGAGATCCGCATCGTGCTCTACGACGCCGACGCATATGAGGCCTGGCTCGGCGCCGCGCGCTAGACTCGCGCTACAATCGCCGCATGGAATCTCACATCGAACTCACCCTCACCTCCCCCGAGGTCGTGCACCTCTCGGCTGCTGACCCGACCCTTGGCGCGCTCATCGAGCGCGTCGGTCCCATCTCGCAGCGGCTTGAGAACGACGGCTTCAACTCGCTTGCCAGCGCGATCGTCTCCCAGCAGCTCTCCGACAAGGCCGCAACGACCATCTGGAACCGTGTAGAGGCCGCACTTGGCGGCGTTACCCCCGAGACCATCGTAGCGGCCGACACTGACACGCTTCGCGGCGCGGGCCTCTCGGGCAGCAAGACATCGTTCCTGCGCGACCTGGCCGAGCGCACCCTCGACGGTCGCCTCGACATCAGCCGGATCGCCACGCTTCCCGACGACGACATCATCGCCGAGCTCACGGCTGTGAAGGGCATCGGGCGTTGGACCGCCGAGATGTACCTCATCTTCTCGCTCGGCCGACCCGATGTGCTCGCTCTCGATGATGGCGCGCTGCGCACCACCGTGGGTTGGTTGTATGGCTTCGAAGGCGCCGCCAGCCGCGAGGACGTCGCCCGCATCGGCGAGCCGTGGAGCCCGTATCGCTCGGCAGCGTCGCTCTACCTGTGGCGCGGCCTCGCACTCAGGCGTGCCGAGGCGAAGGAGCGCCCATGAGCCGAGAACCCCAGATGCCAGCCGCGATGATGGCCGCGTTCGCCGGCATGCAGGGCAGCGCCGGAGTCGCGAGCGCGTTCGCGGTGGCGCTCGTGATGCACACGCTGGAGAAGTGGCACGAGCCCACCGGCCGAGAGCTCGAGCGAGCACTCGCGGCCGCGGCGCGCTTCAAGCTCTCCGAGGACCTCGCGATCTTCCTCCCGCCGGAGCCCGGCAGGTTCGCGGGACGCGCCAAGAAGGACGGCTACAAGGGCGTGGTGATCGCGCTCAAGCGCATCGACGAGCTCACAGGCAGCGAGCGTGCCGAGGCGATCACGCAGGTGCGGGGGCTGCTCGGGGCGGGGTGAGATTCACTTGGGTCCGCCCTCAGACCTCGCTCGTGCACGCCGGGCACTTCGTCGCGGCAAGCGCGATCTCGCTCTTGCAGTACGGGCACTCCTTGGTGTTCGGCTCGGGCGCGGGTTCTCTGCGAAGGCGGTTCATGGCCTTCACGATCAAGAACAGCACGAATGCGACGATCACGAACGTCACGACAGCGTTCACGAACGCGCCGTAGTTGAGCGTAACGGCGCCGGCCTTGGTGGCCGCCTCAAGCGTGGCGTACGGTCCCGCGGGCAAACCCTCCCGCAGCACAAAGAAGCGGTTCACGAAGTCCACGCTGCCGAGCAGCGCGCCCACGAGCGGCATCATGATGTCTTTCACCAGCGAGTTCACAATCGCTGTGAACGCAGCGCCGATAACGAGGCCAACCGCGAGATCCATCGCGTTGCCCTTGATCGCGAACTCCTTGAACTCCTTGAACATCTGGGTTCCCTTCGACTTAGCCGACAGAGATGACGCCCCCATCGGGATTGACCTCAAGTCGGAGCACCGAGGCGCCATCTTTGAGGTACTCGAACCGGTAGCCCATGATCTTCACCGTGAACGTCTTGCCGGGGAACGCGGTCTTCATGACGGCCTCAGCGGCAGACGCGGCGGCCTTCTCGGCATCGCTTGCGGGATCCGCAAGAGCCGCACCGGAGTTGAGCGAGGCGTCCTGCTTCATGATGTTGCTCGCGTCGGCGGGAGCAGCGACGTTGTAGAGCGGGTGCGCAACGCCATCGGCATGCACCTCGAACAGTACCGCTGTGTTGTCGGTGACCGCCGAGACGAGGTACGCCGTGAACGTCGGGTCGATGCCGGCAATGTCCGGCTCCGGCTGCCCAACGCGCATCTCGAGTCCGGCCTTGAGCGCCTCGGGGACCGCTGCAACAGCGGCCTTCTCGTTCGCGCCGTCTGTGGCAATCGCCGTGTACTCCTCGGGAACGTCGGCGCTCGATGCGGCATCGCTGACACCATGCTTCGATTCGCCCGGCGCCGTGCTGCTCGACGAACCTCCGCAACCAGCAAGCGCCAGACACGCGACCAGTCCTACCGTGACCACCCATGCCGAGCGACGCATTGCGACCTCCCCGTATGCCGCGGCCCCCATCGGGCCTCCTCGGCTCAGTCTATGCCGAGAAGCGCCCGTCGGTCACGCGAAACGCTCAGCACATCCCCTCGACGAACGCCTCGATGCGCGTACGCAGCTGGCCCTCGTCGGCGCTGGAGTAGTCGGTCTCGATCTTCATGAACGGCAGGCTCAGCTCTTCTCGGCAGGCACGCTGCACGATGACGGACTCCACGTTGAACGTGTGGCACGCCTGCCAGACGGTATCGATGACGCCCTCGACGCCGTACACCGCCACGCTTGAGCGCAGCAGCTCCACTCGGCCATCGTTGGGGCTCATGCACGCACACGGGATGTCGAGCGTGAAGCGCGTGAGCGCGGCGAACGGGTCGCCGTCCTCGTCCACCAAGCGGTCGAACATCTTCGTGCCGCTGCATGCGTCGTGCGCCACCACGAGCGCGCCGGAGTCCTCGGCAAGGCGCATGACCTTGTTCGTCTCGGGAGACATCGGTGAGCCGGTGATGAGCAGTCGCGGCAATGGACTCTGCGCCGCGTCGGCAGCAGCCGCATCGGCCAGCTCGACCGCCTCGGCCAGCTCCTCGATGAGCGCGAGGTACGGCGCGCGGTCCACCACGAAGTCGGTGAGCGAGCGTACCGAGAGCATCTGCGTCCACGTGAGCGAGGGCACGCGGCGCTCGAAGGTGCGCACGATCCGCTGCAGCACGCGGCGGATGTCATTCTCGTAGCGGATCTCGGCCGCCAGACGCTCGGGCGTGGGCTCGATGCCGGTGATCTCGGTGAGGAACGCCGCGACCCGCGCCATCTCCTCGGCCCATCTCTCGAGCGCGCCGGGGACGTTCTTGTCGTACGGAATCTGCATGACGTGCACCGGCCTGAGCTTGCCGAGCAGCTCGAAGACCTTCTTCTTGCCGTCGCACGTGGTCTCGCCGATAAGCGCGTCGGCGAAGTGGAAGTACGGGCACGTGTCGGTGATGGCCAGGCCGTAGCTCGACTTGATGAGCGGGCAGAAGTTCCTTGGCAGCTCGACTTCGGCGCTCGGAATCGCGTTCGCGTCATTGCCGCAGAGCGAGACCGGGATCGCGCCAGCGGCACGCACCAGCTCGAACGGGATGTAGCCGCAGTAGAGACCTACGACCTTGAGACCCGAGTCCTTCGCTTCTTTGAACCTGACCTGTGCCCACTCCAGGCGGTCTGCGACCTCCGCAAGAATGGCATCTATGCTTCTCGCCACGCTACTCCCCCTCATCCAGACCGAAGACCCATTCCGCCACGATTCGTGCCTCGGGAACGCTCAGAAGGAAGAGTCCTTCCTCGGAACGTCCTTGTGCGACAAGCCACTCGTCATAGTGCTTCTTCGTACAGAAGAAGTTCATGTCGTTTCAACAGCTGCTGGCCCAGTTCTCCTCGGCCGTGAGATCGGCGTGCACCGCGTGGAGCGAACGCGGCTCGGCAAGCGCGACCTCGCCGCCGCTCATCTCCACGCGCACGGGCGCGCCGCACATCGTGCACTTGGACTCGAGCGTAATGTCCTGCCCGAACGTGTACGTGGTGCCCATGCCGTCGATCGCGCACATGGAGCTGAACGTCCGCCCGTCCGCAAGCGTTACGCGATGCGCCGTCGGCATGCCCGAGACGGGATACGCGTACGTGACCGCGCCGTCGTCCATCACGATGACGTGCTTCTCGGCCATGGAGCGCGCGAGCGCTTCCGCGGTCACGGCGTCCATGCCGATACGCGCCCCCGCGTCAGCTGGCCGAGCCGGCCCGCCCTGCGCAAGCATCTCGTCGAGGATCGCAAGCCGCAGCGGCTTCTCCTCGGCTGTGGCGCGCGAATGCACGCTTCGCGTGTGGAGGCGCTCTGCCGGATACCGTTCGAATTCGAAATCGCCGTGCTTCACTGACCCATCATCCCCACTTCGATCTCCTCCACCGAAAGCGGCGGCAACTCCGCTTGTGCGGCGCCCATCTCCAGCCGTTCAAGCGCCTCCAGGCCGGCGCCCCCCATCGCGTCACGGAGCGCGTCCGTGAGCACGTCTTTGTAGTGGTGATAGCGCTCGGACTTGCGCTGTCGCGGCCTTGGCAGGTCGATCTTGAGGTCGCGTACGATACGCCCGCCACCAAGCCCCATCACAAGCACCCTGTCCGAGAGGAACACGGCCTCTTCCACGTCGTGCGTGACCATCAGCACCGTCACCCGTTCGCGCATGAAGATCGCCTCAAGCTCGCCCTGCAGCAGCATGCGCATCTGGTAGTCGAGCGCGCCAAGCGGCTCGTCCATCAGCAGCACCTCGGGGCTGCACGCAAGCGCGCGCACGAGCGCCGTGCGCTGCTTCATGCCACCCGAAAGCTGATGCGGGTAGAGGTGCTCCTTGCCCGAGAGGTGCGCGAGCGCGAGCAGCTCGGCAAGCCGCCGCTCCTGATCCTCGGCAGACATCGCCACCTGCCGCATCGGGAAGAGCACGTTGTCGCGCACGTTCATCCACGGGAAGAGCGCGTAGCTCTGGAAGACGAACCCGCGATCCGGGCCCGGTCCATCGGTGACGTTTCCGCTGAGAAGCACCACGCCCTCATCGGCGTGCTGGAAGCCCGCCACAATCGTGAGCAGCGTCGTCTTGCCGCACCCCGACGGGCCGAGCAGCGTCACGAACTCGCCCTCGGCGATGCGCATGCCGACGTCGTCGAGCACCCGGTGGACGGTGTCCCCGGCGCCGAACTGCTTCGACACGCCCTTGATCTCGAGCTTGCTCACGACGCGAACCTCCACGGTGCCAGCTTGCGGTTGAGCAGCATGAGTAAGCGATCGATCGAAAAGCCGATCATTGCGGCCATGATGATGAGCGCGACCAGGCGGTCGGTCTCCATCATCGTCTGTGCGGTTACCATCGAGTACCCGAAACCTGCACTCGTCGCTATGAACTCTGCTCAAATAACGGACATCCAGCCGGCGCTCATCGCAAGCCGCGCGCCGGTCAGGATGTCAGGTCCTGCAGCGGGTATGACGACGTTCTTGATGATGCTTCCTTTGCTCGCGCCCATGCTGCGCGCGGCGTGGAAGAAGTCGGGCGAGATGTTGTCCACGCCCGCGATCGTGCTGAGCAGGATCGGGAAGACGCCCACCATCGTGATGAGGAAGAGCGTGGGCCCGTCCCCGAGACCGAACCACACGATCGTGAGCGGCACCCATGCCATGATCGGCACCTGCCGCACCGAGTCGACGATCGGCGAGACCACGCGCCGCACCTTCTTCGACGCGCCCATCGCCATGCCAAGCGGCACGCCGATGATGAGTGCGTACGCGAAGCCGGTGAGCACTCGCCCGAGCGTGATCCCAAGGTTGATGAGTGTCTCGGGATCCACAAGCGCGGCGGCAAGCGCTTTGAGCGTCGCAGCCGGGTACGGCAGGATGATCTCGGCATCGTAATGAGCGGCGGCGAGCTGCCACACGATGAGGATCACCCCCACCGAGAGTATCCACTGCTGACGGCTCACCCAGCCGAGAAACCCGCCATTGGCCTGTTTCCCCCGTGCCTGCGGTGGGGTCACCCCTGCGGAGCGACGAACCGCACCCCTGCTTGCTTCCACGCCTTCACCTCCTCGGTCGAGAGCGGGACGCCTGTTCGCGCCTCAACCGCTGCCTTCAAGTGCTCGACGTCGTTCAGGTCATCTGCCGTCCGAGAGACCATCGCAAGGAACTCCGCGTACGCGGGGTCCGCCATCAGCTCTCTCGTGACCACTAGCTCATAGGTCGTGATGTCGCCGTTCGCCTCGGCGATGCTCGTCTTCGGGCGGTCGATCGCGCGGGCGTCGAGCACGTCCATCACGGCCGCGTCCACCTCGGCACGCTCGAGCGCGTACGCGATGGCGCTTGAGAGCATCGGGCGCAACATCGCGCCCTCGCCGAATGCCGCGCGCGCCGCGTCCTCCTGGTACGCCCGCCGCTGCGAGAGCGCTACTGACGTCACGGCGCCGCCCCGGCTGACGATCACGTCCGAGTTGTACACGAGCGGCCCGACCACCACGTAGCGATCGTCTCGGGCCACAAGCCTTGCAGCCGCATCCGGACACATGATCGCCGCGTCGAGCAGGTCGACCGAGAGCGCGTACTCCGTCTTCGTGGCGCAGCAGTCTTTGAGCGGGTATGCCTCGATCGCACGTCCGCGCACGGTGCTCGTGCGCGCTAGCTCGACGGCTACGAGGCCGCCGGTGTCGGAGGGCGCACCAACGTTGATGGCGTGGGCGTCGGCCACCTCGGCCCTCCGGGGCAGCAGCGTCGAGCCCGCTACGATCGCGACAGCGACGACAAGCACTATGACCAGGAACCGCTTATCCATGAAGCTTGGGCAGGACGCCGCCGAAACGACGTCCTGCCACCACCCTCCCCACCTGCTGTGATCTAGAGTTCGAGCCCTGCGTCAGGGTCGATCGAGAGTGCCTTGGTCTTGAAGTCCTCGAAGGACATCGTCAGCGGGAACGCGCCGTCGATCTTCTCGGAAATGAACGTGTCGAAGTTCGCGGTACCGGCCGCATCGAGGATGTCGGTCTTCACGAACTCGTCGACCTTGGGCTCGAAGGTCATCGTGCCGACCTTGCGGGCGTAGTCGACCTCGTTCTGGTAGAGCTGCTTGTCGGTCGCCCACGTGAGCGTGCGGCCGTCCTTCACGCACTTGTGCCAGATGGTCATGAGTGCGACTTCGTCCTTCACACCGTACGCCTTCGCGAAGATCTTCGCGGCGGCCGCCGGGTGCTCGTAGACGTACTGGATGGCGAGCGAGTGAGCCAGGACCATCTTCTTGGCCAGCTCGGGGTGCTCCTCGGCAAACGTCTCATTCATCGCGTACGAGCAGCACATACCGGACTCGCCGGTCTCCGGGATGCTCGTGTCATCGCCGACGATCCAGCCGATGCCATCGACAACGGCCGCCGAACCCCACGGGTCACACGTCACATAGCCGTCGATCTGACCGGCCTTGAGCGCCACGAACTGGTCCTTGATCTGCATCGCGTACGGCTTGTAATCCGCCGAGTTGGGCGAGATGCCCGTGTTGGTGGCCATGCGCACCCAGTACGCATCCGTCTTCTCGATGTCGGGCGAGAGACCAAGTTCCTTGCCCTTCAGGTCCTCTTTCGTCTTGATGTCGTTCGACGCCACCAGGTAGTACGAGCCGCCGGTGTGGTTGGACGCGGCCACGAAGATCGGCGAACCCTTCTCGCGCGCCTTGATGAGACCCTCAGTGCCGATGTAGCCGACGTCCATCTTGCCGGCGGCCATGGCCTCGGGCACCGAACCGTTGCCGGTGAGCTCGACCTTGAGGCCGAGATCATCGAAGATGCCGGCGTCACGAGCGACGACGGAAGCCAGCATGTGGTCACAGTTGTAGTAGCCGAGCTTGACGGTGTAATCGTCGACAACCGGCTCCGTTGCATCCGACGTCGTGTCCGACGTCTTTGCCGTGCTGCAGCCCGCCAGCCCTCCGGCCAGCAGCGCTACCGCAAGCAGCAGCAGCCCGAACTTGCGCATTCCCCGCATAAGTACCCTCCCCGATCGTTGTCTTCCATCCAAATGGCCAAGCGGCTATCCAAGCCGCGATGTCCCCAAGTGCGCGCTCGTCTGCCAGAGCGCACCGCTGTCACAGCAGCGGTCCATGTTGTCGCCGAACAGGTCCGTGAGCGTGGTGCCTTCCACGCGGTAGATGGCGAATCCGATGTCGGAACCCTTCGAACCGCGGACGATGAACTCCACGGGCCCCTTCTTGTCGATGTCGCGAAACGAGATTCGCTGGTCCTCGGCAGGAGCGGGAACCGCATTCGTCTCGGCAGGCGTGTCGCCCCCGATGACCACGAGCGTGCGCATCGAGCCGTCCGCATCGCGGAAGACGACCACCATGTCCTCGACGCCGTCATCGGTGACGTCACCCACCGCCGAGGTCACGATCGTGCACTCCGGGTGCTTCTCGGCGAAGAACGCTCCCAGCTTTGCCGAGGCAGGCTTCGCGGCAGGAGCCGACGCCTGCGCCGATGCGCAACCGGTAAGCAGCAGCCCGCACGCGGCAATCGCGAGAGCGAATCGAGGTCTCATGCCGCCACCTCTCCGGCACGCTTCGCGAAGAGCGCCGCGAGCTTACCCCGGTAGGATGCGATGGCCAGCAGGACGATGACGGCGGCACTCGCCCACTGCAGCCATGGCGGCACCGAGGCGATCAGCCAGTTGGCGACGGCCTTGGTGCTCGCACCCTTCGACGGGTCGACCAGCAGCCCGGTCTCACCCGCAAGGAGCAGGTTGGCTATGTAGCCGACGCCGATGCCTGCAACCACCAGCGTTGATGCGAAGATGATCGCGGCGCGCTTGCCGATGAGCCGGTTCATGGAGATGAGCTCTGGCAGATTCGTGGCTGCGCCCGCCATGAGAAACGTGATGGCGATGCCGGGACTTGCGCCCGCCGCCACCAGCGCCGCCACGAATGGGATGTGCCCCACGGCGCACACGTACATGGCCGCCGCGAGCACAGCCACGCTACCGAGCGACAGCATCCCGGGATCGCCCAGCACGCGGTCGATGAACGAGGTCGGCACAAGCGCGAAGACCACGCCCGCGAACAGCGCACCGATGACGACGTACTTGCTCACGATGAGGCCAAGGTCGGTGAACCCGTAGTGGAGTCCGGACTTGATTCGCTCGGCAGCACTGAGTCGCTCGTGCTGCTCGGGCACTGATGCGGCGACCGCATCCGGGCGATAGAGCTCGGGACCGGCGAAGCGGTTCCCGATTACGCCGAGGATCATCGGGATGACGAATCCCGCGATGAGGTAGATGGTGGCGATCTTCGGGCCGAGAAGCCCGTACGCCAGCAGCACCGCCGCCGGGTTGATGATCGGCGTGGCAGCCATGAACGCGAGCACCGGGCCCAAGTACGCGCCCGAGTAGTACAGCCCGAGGCCAAGCGGTACGACGCCGCAGCTGCAGATCGGCAGTAGCATGCCCGAGACCGTCGCCTTCGCAAGCGACGAAAGCTTCGTGTTGCCAAGCGCGCCCTGAAGCCGCTCGGGGCGCACGTACTCGTGCATCAGCCCGGCCAGCACGAAGCTCACGACGAGCCATGGCGCAGCGCCGAGCAACACACCGAATGCGGCAGTCACGGTATCGGAGAGGATCGTCAGCACGCGCTCTGCCCGTTTACGGCATCGGCGATCGCCCGCTCGATGATTGAGCGGTTGAGCCGTTCGATCCGTGGACCCCCGTTGATGATCAGTGTCCCCCGCATGATCGGCCCGTACTTGGCGACATACCCCATGTCCCGCCCCGCCTGGTAGATCAGAACCTCCACGTTACCCCCGTACCTCCCCGCAACCTCACGCACCGTCCGTGCGTGTTCATCACACCCTGGTCAGGTGTTCACGAATTCGACCAGCACCCTAGCCATATGGTCCCGCCTCGTCCTTGGCGGCCGCCCGTGACGCATCGGTGTCGATTCGCACCGCGAATGCCTCGCCGCGCTTTGTGGTCGACGCGATCAGCGAACGCATCTCGGCGAGACGCGCGACGTGCTCGGCTTCCAACTCGGTCGCCACCAGCACCTCAAGCGGCGCGCCCTTGCCGTTGAGCGCCCGCTTCACCTGATGCACCGCGTCAGGCACCGGTAGCCCTCGAAGCGGCTCGATGTGCTGCCCACGCGTATCGAGCACGCCGCCCGCCCACGTAAGCGGGACGTCTCGGTACTCGGCCATGAGCGCTGCTTCCGCGCGCTTGTAGTCGGCCGCCGTGAGGTTCCCCCGGCCGAAGAGCGTGCAGTGGCACCAGCCGACCGAGTCGATCTCGGCCTGCGCGAACGAGCACGGACAGATGAGGCTCCTGTCGAGCTCCGCGTTGCCGCTCGGCTCGAAGCACGGGCAGAAGCGGTGCCCGTACATCGCCTCGCAGTCCGAGAGCCACAGGCGCAGGTTCGTGTAGACCATCCATCGCGGATTGACCGACCAGCCCTTGTTCTTGGCGTGGCGTCGAATCCAGGCATCTTGCTTGGTGAGCGTGGACCGATACGCGACGAAATCGCGGAAGAAGCCCTTCATCATCGGCCACATGTTGTTGCTCATTGGTGCGCCGCCGCCCCAAGACTCAATGCCGCGCCGAGAGCACCCACGGTCTGCGCCTCCTCGGGAACCAGCACGTCGCCCTCGAATCCTTCGGAGATCAGAGCGACCATCGCGGGGTTCTTCGCGACGCCACCCGCGAACACGAGCGGCCCGCGTGCGTTCACGCGCTTGAGCGAGGAGAGCGTGCGCTTCGCGATCGACTCGTGCAGGCCGCGAGCGATGCGCGCGCGGTCCTCGCCGCGGTGCACGAGACCGGTCACCTCGCTTTCGGCGAAGACGGTGCACATCGAGGAGATGCTCACGCCGGTGGACGCCGCGATGCCCTGCTCGGCCATCTCTTCAAGCGAGAAGCCGAGGGCGCGCGCCATGACCTCGAGGAACTTGCCGGTCCCCGCCGCGCACTTGTCGTTCATCTCGAAGTCCGTGACTTTGCCGCCCGGGCCAAGCGAGATGACCTTCGTGTCCTGCCCGCCGATGTCGAGCACCGAGAATGCATGCGGGAACAGCCGAGCAGCCCCCACGCCGTACGCGGTGATCTCCGTGACGGCCGTCCCGCCAAACCGCTCGCGTGCGCCGTGGCGGCCGTAGCCGGTCGAGACGATCGCATCGTGCGCATTGCGCTCCACGAAGACGGCCGCGGCCGACCCGGGATCGAATCCCGAGTCGGCCACTGCCCAATCTACGATCCGCCCGTCCTCAAGCCAGACAGCGTCAACGCTTCGTGAGCCGATATCCAGGCCGAGTACGCGCATCGCTTACAGCATCTCCAGGAACGCTTCGATGCGGGTCGCGAGCTGGCCCACGTCCTCCATCGAGTAGTCGGTCGTGATCTTGAGCACCGGGAAGCCGGCGTCGCGCACGGTCTTCTCCACCGCGTTCGCTTCCATCTCGTAGAGGCCGCAGAACTGCAGCGAGTAGTCGATGACGCCATCGGCGCCAAGCTCCTTCGCCATGCGCACGACGTCCTCAAGGCGGCCCTGGTTGGGCGTGAAGCACGCGCAGTTGATGTCGAGGTACTTCTCGGCGATATCGCTGACCATCTCGTCGAGCGTGCTGGCGTCCTCGGACACGAGGTCCTGGTAGTAGCGGCTGCCGGTGCACATCTCTTCGCCGACAACGACCGCGCCGGCCTTTTCGATGATGTCGTGGAGCTTCCAGTTGGGGAGCGCCATCGGCGTGCCGGTGATAAGGATGCGCTTGGCACCCTTGGGCGCGACGCCTTCGCCCGCGGCCACGCGCGCCTCGAGTTCGTCGGCAAGCGCGTTCATCATCTGCGTGAAGCGGGGTACGTCGTCGTAGAAGGCGACCTGCGTTGCGAGCAGCGCGTCCTTGCCGCTGATCGGCGCGGGGTCGGCGGCACGCGTCGCGGCGATGCGCTGCAGCGCGCGGCGCTTGTCGTTGACTTCCTTGATGGAGGCCTTCAGCGACTCGGCGGTGATGGTATTGCCGGTGACTTCTTCGACTTTGGCCATGAGGTCACGGATCTCGTCGCGCCACATCGCCATGTCGACGTCGCGCTTCATCTGCGGAAGCTCCATGACGTATACGTTGTGCATGTCGCCGAGCAACTCGTACGCCTTCTTCTTGCCGTCGCACGTGGTCTCGCCGATGACGAGGTCAGCCGACTCGATGTACGGGCACACCTTGGCAAGCTTGAAGCCCATGAAGCTCTTGATGAGCGAGCACGTGTTGCGCGGCATGATCTGCTCGACCTGGTCGTAGGCGAATTCCGCGCCGGCGCACAGACCCACGCACCAACCGGCCGCCGCGCGGATGATTTCCTCGGGCACATAGAGGCAGAAGGTGCCGAACACCTTGCCGCCCGACTTGCGATAGTCGTCGAGCTCCTTGATGCGAAGGCCGTGCACTTCGCTCATCACGAAGTTGAGGTAATCCATGCCCTGCGGCCGGTTCTCCTGCGTGAGGTACGCATCACCGAACAGCTGCCCCACCGCGCCGAGCAGTGCGTCGTGTGTGGGGAGATCGAGGCCCAGTTCGGCCCACATCGGATGATAGTCGACAGGCTGATCGCTCATCTGAGACTCCAATCGCAGTTGCCCGTGCGTATCTTATAGCACGATTGCATATTGCTTATACATCGAGTAGAGGCAGAGCGCAACGAACAGCCCCCAGGCGGTGCGCTTGCGAGGACGAACGGGGCAATCGCGATTGGCGACATGCGCGATATCACGCAAAGGACATGAAAGAGGGGCCGATCCCGGTCTAGGTCGGCCCCTCTTCCGAGGAGGGTATGGCATGACGCAAGACGCGTCGGTTGCCCTAGTGCGCGCCCTTTGAGGGCGTCTCTTTCCACAGGAAGATGATCTTCGAGGGATTGAGGTTGTAGATGTTCGCCAGGTAGGCGTGGATCATCGTGAACACGATGAACACCCACATCATG
>PHFB01000017.1 GCA_002841355.1 Actinobacteria bacterium HGW-Actinobacteria-1
GCTCGCGCAGAAGGCGTTCTCGATCGGCGTGCGCATCGAGCACATCCAGCGCGTGGTGAACCGCGCGCAGTACGGTGCTGCGGCCGGGCATCCCGCGCTTGGCGCCGCCGAATACAAGCTCTCGCATCACCTGCGCTCGGGTCGCTCGGTGTATACCTTCTGCATGTGTCCGGGCGGCGAGGTCGTGGCCGCCGCTTCCGAGCCGGGCGGCGTGGTCACCAACGGCATGAGCCGCTTCGCGCGCGAGGGCGCGAACGCGAACTCTGCGTTCCTCGTGAACGTCGGCCCCGGCGACTTCGCGAGCAGCGATCCGCTCGCCGGCGTGGAGTTCCAGCGCCGGTGGGAGCGTGCGGCCTTCGAGCTCGGTGGTCGCGACTTCCGCGCGCCGGCGCAGCTCCTCGGCGACTTCATGCAGGGCGTGCCCTCCTCGGAAGCAGGCGCCGTGCAGCCGACGTACTCGCTCGGCGTCACCTTCACCGACTTGGCGGGATGCCTGCCGGAGTTCGCGGTGGCGGCACTGCGCGAGGTGGCGCCGATCTTCGATCGCAAGATGCGTGGCTTCACCAAGCCGGATTCGCTCCTCACGGGCGTGGAGACGCGCTCGTCATCGCCCGTGCGCGTGCAGCGCGACGACGCGCTCCAGTCGAACATCCGCGGCCTCTACCCGTGCGGCGAGGGTGCGGGGTACGCGGGCGGTATCATGTCGGCGGCCGTCGACGGCATGCTCTGTGCCGAGGCGGTCCTCAAACGCTATCAGGAGGCGTAGATGCAGACGCGGGCATCGATCTTCATCGCGGCGCCGGTACACGAGGTGTTCGCCTTCGTGGCGGACCTGACGAACCAGCCGCGCTGGCAGACCGGCGTCATCTCGGCGACCGTTGTGGGCGGCGGGCCGATCGGCGTTGGATCGCGCGTTCGCGTCGCATCTTCGTATCAGGGGCGCTCCGGCGAGGCCGAGCTGGAGGTCACCGAGTTCACGCCGGACGACCGGATCGGCTTCCGAACCTCCACGCCCGTGCGCAGCCGTGGCAGCTACGCCGTGCGTGCGGATGGCGCCGGCACCCGCGTGAGCGTGAGCGGCTCGGCGCAGCTGGAAGGTATCGCGTCACTCGCTGGCGGTATCGCCGAGAAGATGGTCGAGCGCGAGATGATGCACAGCCTCGAGCGGCTGAAGGCGATTCTGGAGCGCCGGGAGAGCGGGGGCGCGTAGCTCTGCGGCGGCGCAATGAAGAAGACCCGCCATGTGGCGGGTCTTCGTGTGTGCGGGGGAGTGCTGCTGTCCTTCTAGGCGAGCGTGCTCCGTGCGGCGAACGCGAATGCCAGCTCAGGCTTGGTCGAGTACGCACGCTCGTACGCTTCCTGCTCGCGGCGGGCCAGCCAGAAGAGCGCAGAGGCGGTGAGCATCGGGCCGATGAGCGCGAAGGTCATGATGCCCCAGACGCCAGCCTCGAACTGGTAGATGATGCCCCATGCGATGACCGCGAGGGAGGCGAGCAGCAGAAGCGCGGCGGTGAAGCGCTCGTAGTACCAGCCGAGCACGAGCGTCACGAGGACTGCTGCGAGCGGCACGACGGCACCCATGACGGCTTCGCCGGTGCCGGAGGTCCCGAACGAGTACATGCCCGCGAACGTCGCGATCGACCAGAAGACGCCGCCCACGATGACGAACGCACGGGCCACACCGCGCTCGACCGTGAGGCGCATGACGGTGTCCTTCTCGGTAACCTTCTCGGCCACCTTCGGCGCTGCGTTCTTGCGTGACTGGATGATGTCGTATGCCATGACCCCGAAGGCCAGCGGCACCCCGACAAGGAACGCCACTACGGCAACGATCTCAAAGACGATGATGAATGTCGCTACTGCGAGCCCCATTGCGATCGACCTCCTGGATACCTGAAGCGGAACGACCTTCCGCAGTTCCTATCAAGGAGTTTCTCCCGTGCGGGGGACCTTGAGGTTCGTGGAGGGTTGGAGTCTTGTTAGGGTTTTGTGAGTCCCGCAGAGGCGCTCAAGAGGCCCGTGTGGCTACGCGCGCGCGAGCGTGAACGAGAACGTCGTGCCGCCCCCGACAGCCGAGCGGACATCGATCGTTGCGCCGTGCGCCTCCACGATCTCCTTGGCAATGGCGAGGCCCAGCCCCGTGCCCGTGCCACCGGCTCGCGAGGTGTCCGCGCGGTAGAAGCGCTCGAAGACGCGGTCGATCTGGTCCAGTTCGATGCCGGGGCCCTCATCGGTGACCGAGAGGCGAACCCTGTCGCCATCGCCATGCGCCTCGAGGTGAATGCGGGTGCCCTCCGGCGAATGCTTGAGCGCGTTATCGGTGAAGCTCAACAGCACCTGCACCACACGGTCACGGTCGGCCATCACCTTGAGCTCGCCATCGGGGATCGCCATCTCGAGCGACACGCCGGCCTGCTCGGCAAGCGTGCGCATGACTCCGGTGACGTCCGCGAAGAGGTCCTCCACGTACTCGGGCGCTGGCGAGAGCTGCAGGCTACCCGCCTCGAGCCTCGCGAGCGTGAGGAGGTCGGCAACCAGGCGTCCGAGCCGCTCCACCTCGGCCTGCATCGTCTGCAGGAACTCGTCGCGTACTTCCGGACGGTCCTTCGCGCCGTCCAGCAGGAGCTCCAGCATGCCCTTGAGCGCCGCGATCGGCGTGCGCATCTCGTGGCTTGCATCGGCCACGAAGCGCCGCTGCGCGTCTTCCAGGCGCTGACGTTCGGTGACATCCGAGAGAAGCAGCACCGCGCCGTCAACGGCTCCAGCGGTGTCGAGCAGCGGCGTGCAGTGCAGCCGGACGGCCCGGGCATCGAGCGTCACGGTGCGCGTCGCGCTGGCACCGCCGAGACCCTCGCGAACGACTTCCAGCACCCCGGCATCGGCGATCGTGTCGGCGGCGGGCGTCCCGGTCGCCTCGGCGGGCTCTACCGAGAGCAGGCGGGCCGCTTCGGGGTTGATCACGCGTAGCAGTCCCGCCGAGTCGATCGCCACGACGCCTTCCGCCATCGACTCCACCACGGCCGCGATCTCGCGGCGGCTCTCCTCGATCGCCGAGAACGCTTCGCCAAGCGTGGCGGCCATGGAGTTGTACGACTCGGCAAGGTCCTGGATCTCCGAGGGCACGAGGTTCGTCGGGAGACGCTGCTCGAAGTCGCCGGCCGCGATGCCGGCTGCAGCGTCCGACATCGCCTGGATGCGTCTGCCGATGAGTTCCGAGAAGCCGAAGCCGAGCAGCCCCGCCACCGCGAGCGAGATCCAGAACGTGACCCAGAGCCGGTCGCGGACCGACTGGAGGATCGTCACTGACGGGTCGGCCGAGCTGGCAGTGACGACGACGCCCTGCAGGCTCCCGTCTCGGCCATGGAGCGGTTGGGCAGCCACGATCCAACCGTTGCGGCGAAGGTCGCTCGTCACGTACGACGCGTCCTCGGCCAGGCCCTTGAGCCGTGCCGACTCCAGCACCGCATCGAGCGGGGCGGCGTCGTGCGCCGACTGCATGAGGGCACCGTCCTTGTCGTACACCCAAATGCCGCCGCCGTAGATGGTGCGGTACTCGGCGACCACGTCACGCAACGCGCGCGTGCCGTCAACGCCAAGCGGGAACTCGGGCTTGAGCCGCTCGGCAAGCGCGTACGCGTTGCGCAACTCGCTCGTCTCGGTCGTTTGCGTGAGCGTGGCTTTCACGCCTGCGGACAGCGACCCAGAGAGGATCAGGATGGCGACGACGATGACGGCGATGAAGAGCTCGGTCTGCCAGAGGCGGATCGAGCCCCGGCGACGTGCAGGCATCTCCTACTGCTCCCTGAGCCGGTAGCCGTAGCCGCGCACGGTGAGGACGTAGATGGGGTTCTTGTGGTCCGCCTCGATCTTCTCGCGGATGTTGTGGATGTGAACGTCGACGGCACGCTCTTCGCCAACCGGCGACTCGTCCCACAGCGCCGCCAGGATCGCCTGGCGCGAGAACGCCTGGCCGGGATGACGCGCGAGGTGCAGCAGGATGCTGTACTCGGAGGTGGTGAGGTGGATCGGCTGACCGGCGAGCGTCACCTGGCGCGACAACGCGTCGATCTCAAGCTCGCCCACGCGGATCTTCTCGGCAGGCGCGCCCTCGACGCGGCGGAGGATCGCTTTCACGCGGCTGACCAGCTCGCGCGGGGAGAATGGCTTGGTGACGTAGTCGTCGGCTCCGAACTCCAGGCCGAGGATTCGGTCGATCTCATCACCGCGCGCCGAAAGCATGATGATGGGTACATCTGACTTGGAGCGAAGGTCCTTGGCGATGTCGAGCCCGGACTTGCCGGGAAGCATGACGTCAAGGATGACCAGGTCAGGCTTCACCTGGTCGAACATGAACTCCGCGCCGTAGCCGTCCCGCGCAAGGTGGACCTCGTAGCCGGCCTCGGCAAGCGCGTAATCGACGATCTTGAGAATCGACTCTTCGTCGTCCACGACCAGGATCTTCTTCACGACCGCTCCTCCTTGAGAGCGCGACCCATCACCAGATGAGCATACCCGACATCGGGTAAAAGCCCGCTAACACAACCTTAACAGGACGGGAATACCGCACGAATGGTCCAGGTCAGGGCCGCTGATAGTGTCAGGTCGTTCGGAGGATGTGCAGCCAACAGGGTGCGAACAAGGTGGTGTGAGAGCCATAGACGCGATGCATGGATCCAGCATGGCAGGTTCCCGGAAACGAATGCGGTTGCGAGCCGGGAGCTCGGTCTTCCTGGCGGCGCTGGCGGTGTTCATGCTCGCCGGCATCTTCTTTGCCCCGAGCGCGTTCGCGGGGCAGTCTTCGACAGGTGAGCTTGCGTTCTACCCCTGCACGAAGTGTCACCCGGTAACGCTTGATGCCGGTGGCAACCCGGTGCCGCCACTACCCAACGGTTTCAAGAAGCACACGATCACGCTTGAGGTACACGACACGCTCGGCAAGGACGAGAAGGCGTGCCTGCAGTGCCACGACGATCCGTCGCGCAACCCCGGTATGCTCATCGCGCCGGACGGCTCGCTCATCGACATCACCGGCGACGTCTCCCGTGTGTGCCAACGCTGCCATTTCGAGAAGTACCGCGAGTGGCAGGAGGGCGTTCACGGCAAGAACCTCCCCAAGTGCACCGCTGCCGGTTGTCACGACCCGCACACGCCTTCCTGGATCTACGTCGCGGCGCTGCCGCCGTTCCTCGGCACCGGTCTGGAAGTGCATGCAGTGGCCGAGCACGAGCCGTTCAAGCCGCTCGCCGGTCCGCCGGTCTATCCTCCCGTCTACACGCCACTCTCGCTCGTCATCGTGGCTTCGATCGGTGCTGTAATCGGCGCAGGCACGCTCGCCCTGCTGATCATGGGAAGGTCCAAGCGATGACCAAGAAGAACGACCCCATTCCCGCCGACGCCACAGCGCCCGAGGGCCTCACGCTCTCACGCCGGAGCTTCATCGAAGGGCTTGGCGCCACCGCGGGCATCCTCGCTGCGGGCTCGGTCCCGGCATTCCTCTCGGCGACCGCAGGCTCTGCGACCGCTTCCGAGGCGGCCGTTGAGGGAGACTCGCTCGCGCCGATCATCGAGGAAGACCAGGCGGTCAATTACCCCGGCAAGCCGGTGAAGTACGCAGATCCCGCGGGTGACCAGAAGTGGGCGATGGTCATCGACGTGAAGGCCTGTATCGGCTGCCGTCGCTGCGTCTACGCATGCGTGAAGGAGAACAACATCGGCCGGAACTCCGGCTTCACCTACATCCAGGTGCTTGAGATGGAGCCCGGGAAGATCGACCTCGAGAAGGCCGACCCGCACTACACCGAAGGCGGCGACCCGGATAAGTGGTACCTGCCGGTGCAGTGCATGCAGTGTGCGAAGCCTACGTGCGTGTACGGCTGCCCGGTCATCGCCACCTGGAAAGAGCCGGACGGCATCGTCGTCATCGACTACGACAAGTGCATCGCGTGCCGCAACTGCCTGGTCACCTGCCCGTACGACGCCCGCCACTTCAACTGGGTCGAGCCCGAGGTGCCCGCTGCTGAGCGCAACCCGCTCGTTCCGGTCGAGGAGAAGGCCGGCGTCGTGGAGAAGTGCACGTTCTGCATCCAGCGGACGCGCAACGGCCAGACGACAGCGTGCGTGGAGGCCTGCCCGGTCGGGGCGCGCAAGTTCGGCGACCTGAACGATCCAGAGAGCGAAGTCTCCATCCTGCTCAAGACCCGCCGTGTCTGGCGTTTGAAGGAAGAGACCGGCAACGAACCGATGATCTGGTATGTGGGGTGATGCGACATGGCTAAGAAGCTGATCACCACCACCGCACCCGGCGTCTACCGCTTCATCGGCGTTGATTTCAACATCGGCGCGCTCAAGTCGGCCGGCAAGCGCTACTGGATGTTCGTAGCGCTCCTCGGCATCATCATCACCCTCGGCATCGTTGCGTGGGGGACGGCGCTCGCCAATGGCGGCTCCGTGATGGCGATGCGCGACAACTACCCGTGGGGACTGTGGTTCACCAACTACATGTACTACGTCGGTCTCTCGGCGGGTGGCCTCATCGTCTACGCGAGCGTCCACCTCTTCGGTGCCGAGCAGTTCAAGCCGCTGTCGCGTCTCGCCGTACTGCAGGCAGGCGTGCTCGTGATGCTTGCGCTTCTCGGCATCATCACCGACATGGAACGCCCGTGGCGAGCGGTGTACATGTTGCTCACGCCCAATGGCACGTCGCCGTTCGTGTACACGGGCAGCGCGGCGAACATCTACATGATCATCTGCTTCGTGGACCTATGGGTGCTCATCACAGGGTTCGGCGGGAAGAAGCTCGCCCAGCGCATGACGCTCATTGCGCTCCCGTTCGCGATCTACCTGCACACCACTACAGCGTTCGTGCTCTCGCTCAACAAGTCGCGTGAGCTGTGGAACTCGGCCGTCATGGTGCCGATCTTCCTGACCTCGGCCACCGCCTCCGGTATCGCGCTCCTGCTGATCTGCGCGTACATCATGCAGAGCATCGGGGTGTTCAAGTTCGCATCGAGCATGTTCCGGAGCCTGGCAACCCTGCTGGCGACGGTCATCATCATCGACCTGTTCCTGCTGCTGGTAGAGATCCTGAGCGTGTTCTGGCCGACCTCGGCTAAGCCGGGGCATGTGGTGCGCCTTGAGCACTTCTTCACCGGCGAGTACGCCTGGGCGTTCATCCCGGTGCTGATCCTGGGAATCGGCGCGTTCGTGCTCCTTGCCGGACGCAAGACGCGGCATCTGCCCGCCATCCAGATCACGGCCTCGGCGATGTACGTCGTCGCCATCTTCTTCAAGCGGTACTCGCTCATGGCGATGGGCTTCTCCACGAACACGCTGGGTCAATACTCGTCGCCGTACTTCCCGAGCCTCGTCGAAGTGCTCATCGCGCTTGGCCTGCTCTCGGTCGGTCTGATGATCATGACGCTCAGTGCCAAGGTACTTCCGCTGCAGGTGCCCGAGGACGAGCACGACGAGGAACCCGCTGCGCTTGGCGCCGGCGCGGAACCCGTCGTCGAGGCAGGGTGAGTCCTCAGTGAGCGCACGCGAGGCGTGGTCACGGTCGCGACTATCGCGCATCGCCATGATCGCCGGCGTTCTGGTGGTGCTCGTGAGCGCCGTCGCGGTGATCGTGCCGCTCGTGCAGACATCAACGCCCGAGTTCTTCTCACGCTACCACCTGCTCAATCGGCGGTACGTGAACCTGGGCAACTCGGCACACGAGGGCATCGGCTGTCGCGCGTGCCATGAGACCGATGCGCTCAGAAACGGCGTCGCGCTCATCGGCGATTACTACGCGAGCTTCGTGAAGACCGGCCCCACGCCGCAGTACTTCACGTTCTCGCCGCCGCGCAACGAAGCGTGCCTGAACTGCCACCGCGACGACTGGAGCTCGGATGCCACGCGCACGGCGCGTATCCCGCATCCCGCTCACGAGCGCGTCTCCACCGAGACGCGCACCTGCGTCGAGTGCCACAAGTGGACGGCGCACTTCGAGACGTACATGGACAAGCACAAGCAGATGCCGTTCTCGGGCGTTTGCGTCGCGTATGGCTGCCATGTGGGCACCAAGACGACCGAGCAGTGCTTCGACTGCCACCACGTGTTGCACGAGAGCGCCGACCAGTGGAAGACAGCGCATGTGGCCGTCGTCCAGAAGGTGGGTCAGAACGGGTGCCTCGAGTCGTGCCACACCGTCGCGCAGTGCCAGCAGTGCCACACGACGGGCACGGTACCCAAGTTCACCGGGCTCACGATCGAGATCGGCATGAAGTCGATCGAGGCGTTGCATGTGAAGCCAGACTGGACGAAGACGTATCACGGCGCCGAGGCGCTCAAGTCGCGCGAGCGGTGTCTGTTGTGCCATCAGTCGGAGGGCGAGTGCCAGGAGTGTCACCTGCAGCGACCTGAGTTCCACGGGTCAACAGACACATGGATCGGCAGACACAAGAACTTCACGAAGCGCGTTGACGATCCGCGATGCCTTGAGTGTCACGAAAAAGCCTCCTGCACGGACTGTCACGACCAGTTCAAGGAGATGAAGTAGGTGCGTCGTCGCCCGCTCATGTGGGCGCTCGCCGGCCTCGCGATCGTGGTGATCGTAGCGGTCGGATTGCCCGTGTTCTCCGTGCTGCAGCCCGACTACTACCGCCGCTATCCGGCGCTCGGGCCGAGGATGGATCACTGGACGACGTCGACACACTCCCGGATCGCGTGCGGAGCGTGTCATATCGAGCCGGGCGTGCAGGGCTTCGTGTCATTCTCGGTTCGCGCGATCCCGGCGTTCTACTCCCAGCTGATATCGGGTCCTGATACGACCAACCTGCTCCAGTCGCCCTCCCGGGCCGCATGCCAGAAGTGCCACACCACATACCGGGCAGTCGCGCCAAGCGGCGACCTGCTCATTCCACACAAGGCGCATGTCGAGGTCCTCAAGATGGAGTGCACCGCATGCCACAAAGACCTCGTGCACTCGCTCAACAAGGACGGCTTCAACCGGCCGACGATGCAGACTTGCCTCACGTGCCATGACGGCGACAAGGCGACCGCCGATTGCGTGAAGTGCCATACCCGCAAGGAGACGCCGGCCACCCACAAGCAGGCGAATTGGCTCCAGGTGCACGGCACGGCAGCCGCGTCACAGGATTGCGCGCAATGCCACGACTGGACGCCCGGCTACTGCGCCGAGTGCCACGAGAAGCGGCCCGCGTCGCATATCGGCAACTGGAAGAAGGCCCATGCCGCGCCAGCCAGAGAACGCGGTGACGGCTGCCTGGTGTGTCATGGCGGCGAGGAGTTCTGCAAGACATGCCACTAAGAGCTGACAAGAAGCCGCTTCTGGATCCGCGCCGCCGGCGCACGCTGCTGCGCGCGGGCCTTGTCGTACTGGCCATCCTCGTTCTGCTGGTCCTGCCTGGCTATCTCGCCAGCCGTCCGGGGTTCTTCTCGAAGTACCCAGTCCTGGCCGAGAAGTACGGCCCCTGGTCGAAGTCCACACATGCCGAGGCGGGCTGCGAGACGTGCCACGTCCCGCCCACGTTCGCGGCGCGCACGGCGTATCGCGTGCGGATGATCGGGACGTCGTACGCCTCCCTCGTTTCGCGCTCAAAAGCGCCGGACGTCTTCAAGACGCCCACGAACGACGCCTGCCTTGTCTGCCATAGCGACCTTCGGTCGGTGTCGCCCGCCGGCGATTTGCAGATTCCGCATCGGGCGCACGTGACCGTGCTCAAGATGAAGTGCGTCGAGTGCCATGACTTCCTAGTGCACGAGGTGAGTCCTGAAGGGAAGCACACGCCGCCGATGGTGGGGTGCCTGACCTGCCATGACGGCGACAAGGCCAAGAATGCCTGTACCGCCTGCCACACCGAGAAGGCGGCACCCGAGACGCACAGCAAGGCCGACTGGCTGGTCCTGCACGGCGGCCATCGTGACGACGCGGAGTGTGCGACGTGCCACAAGTGGAAGGCGGACTGGTGCGCCGATTGTCACGCACAGCGCCCGCCCTCGCACGTCACAGACTGGCGCGCGACACACGGCGCCGCCATCGCGAAGCATCGCAGCTGCGAAGCGTGTCACGAGGCGCCATTCTGCGTTCGCTGCCACGGCGAGGTGCCTTCGCTCAACTTCAATGCGGCGCTCAAGGTCGTGAAGTAGATGGTCGCTGTTGGTCGCAAACGCCTGCTCATCGCCGCTGCGATCGTGCTCGGCGTTCTGCTGCTGGCCGTCGCGCTCGATCTTGGCACGGCATCGCCGGGTGCGTGCACCGCATGTCACGAGATGACGTCGCGAGCGGGGTCGTGGGAGCGCTCGGCACACGTCACCGTTGCCTGCGTGAAGTGCCACGAAGCGCCGCACGCCTGGTATGCCCTTCCCGCTCGTCTCGTCGACCGGGGGAAGCTCTTCGCGCGGGATATCGGCGCGCACATCTCGGGCGACTACCCCGCGCAGGTCGAGACCCGCTCGGCAGATGTGGCGCCGGTGGCCGACGCCGTCTGCCTGCAGTGCCACAGTCCGAACCGGACGGCCACCTCGGGATACCGGATCCTCATCGATCACGCCGAGCACGCTAAGCGCAACGGCTCATGCGTGTCGTGCCATGTGCGAACTGCACATCCCGAGGAAACGCGCGGAACCGCGCTCACCCTCATGGCGCAGTGCTTCACGTGCCATGGAACCGCCGAGAAGCCAGACGCCTCCGCGAAATGCGCCGTCTGCCACCCGTCAGGGTACGAGCTGGTGCCCGCCTCGCATGCGGGAGCGGAATGGAAGGATGGACGCCACGGGGACATCGCTCTGGCGGACGTGAAGCTCTGCAGCATGTGCCATGAGAAGCGGCTGTGCGATGACTGTCACGGCGTCGAGATGCCGCATCCCACCGGCTGGACCGAGGGTCCCACAAGCCATGCCGCGGTCGCCAAGGTCGACACCAAGGTCTGCTCGCGCTGCCACAGCGGCAAGCCCGACATGTGCACGATGTGCCACCACGCCGAGTACGATCCCAAGCAGGGCGCGTGGCTCGATCAGCATGGGAAACAGGTGGACAAGGGCGGCGCCGCGCACTGCATCACCTGCCACGGACCGCTCTACTGCGTGAATTGCCACATCCGCGCCGAGAAGTAGCGTCGCAAGCTTCGACTTCGACGAACCAGCCTGGTGCGGTATCATGTGGCACTACGCGACGCGAGATGGGCGATTAACTCAGCGGGAGAGTGCCTCCTTTACACGGAGGAAGTCGGGGGTTCGAATCCCTCATCGCCCACCACCGCGACCCGACGGAGGTGTGACGTGCTGCCGATAGTGTTGGGACTTCTCGGCTTCGTCATCTTCGTGCTCCTCGCGTCCCTCCGCGACCGCATCGGCTGGGGCTACCTGCTTTCAAGCCGGGTGGACGATGTCGCCGAGGCGCGTCTCATGGAATCGCTGCTCGGCATGCCTGTGGTGTACTTCTTCGCTGCGCTGTCGGCGGGGATTGGCGTGGTCGTGTCGATGCATTGGGCGGCCGCCATCGCACGCGCCGCCGTTGGCATCGCGCTGGCCACCTTCCTGCTCGGCACGATGTGGGACATGCGTCGCCGCCGAGGAACGCTTGCGGTCTATATTCAGCTCCGACGTGAGGAGCTGAGCTATCACCCCACGGGCGATGTCATCGAGATCCCGAAACTCATGTTCGTGACGCTCAACGAGCCGAGTCCCGTGATCTGGCTGCTTGGCGCTGCCGCACTCATCGTGAGAGCGGTTGCCGAGTTCCCGCACGAGGGCTGGTGGGGTGTCCTTCCGCTGGTCGCTCTTGCAGCGGTCGCCGTCTACGCCTGGAACCGCCAGCGTCACAGTGTGTGGGAGCCGCTGGCGCGGCAGCTTCGGAAGGCATCGTTCAAAGACGGCGGACACCTTCTCGTGCACCTGCAGGATGCGCTTGATGCGGACCCCGAAGTGATACTCGTGCGCCGCGCGGCAGACGCCATGGTCGCTCGCATTGTGAGCGGCGTCTAGGCCCGCTACCTGGTCGAATCGCGAAGACAGCCTCAGCAGAACTCAGGCTTCCTCAGGCTTAGAGGAGGTCGCCTTGAGCCGACGAATCTCGTGGGCACCCTGAGTTTTGCGGAGGTAGCACATGATCGAGAGCTCGGCTCGTAAATCATCCGACGAATCGCTTGGCATGCGGGTCTTTGAGGTCAGCAAGCAGCGCGCGGTCGAACGGTGCATCTCACGGTGGCGCAACGGCCTGAGGGCCGATTGGATGCTGCTCTCCCAGGACGACATCGCTAATCTGCGGTGGATCGCCGGTGAGGTGTGGGCGGCCAAAACGCGCGAAGAGTGGGACAGCCTGCACTTCAGCAAGGTCGACCTGCAGCACACCCGCGTCGTTGTTGCGCATGCCGACCGTCTGCGCCGCCACCGCGTCAACCACGCCCAGACGCTCAACGCAGTAGTCGACATCCTGCACACCGCGCGGGAGGCGACCTACGCCGCCGAGCGCGGCGGCGAGGACCAGCTTCCCTGCTAACGCCGAGGCGCTGAGCCGCTGCTCATTGTGATGCGGCTCATACTGCGTCGCGCTACTCCGGCCGACAATGCATCCACGGGGGTTACACCCTACGGGTGATCATCGTTGGGAGGCGGTGCGACCATGTCGTTCTCGTTCAGATCGAAACTGCGGCCGCTTGTAGCGGTCGTGGTGCTCGGAATGCTGTTCTCGGTTGTCTGTGCGCCGTTCGCTCAGGCGTGCACTCCACCTGAGGCACCGTTCAACATCGAGCTCAGCGCGACGTTCGCTGAAGGTACCGGATCGCTCGACATCGCGATCGGTCCGGGGTACCTCTACGCTGCCGATGCCGCAGGACTCTCGATCTACGACGTTGCGGATCCCGGCATGCCAGCTCTTACTGGATCGATCGGCCTACCCTCTCCCGGAATCGCCGTCGGCTTCGAGCAGGCGACTGGCCTGGTGTACGTACTTGGGGAGAGCCACGTTGTGTACTGCGTCGATGTCAGCGATCCCTCGGCACCGGTCGTAGCCGGCTCCTTCGACCCCGCCGAGCCGACCCATGGTCTTGCTGTAGCTGGATCCAGGGTCTTCCTGGCCGCGAACAGCGGGTTGCGTATCGTCGACTTCGCGACGCCGGCATCGCCCGTGGAGCTGAATGGTTTCGATACCTCGGCGCCGGCGTACGCGGTGGAGGTTGTGGGCGATACGGCGTACGTCGCAACGCACTACACCGATCTCGCGCCGACGACGTACGTTCCGACGTGCTACGACACCACCGTCTTCGCCCTCGACGTCAGCGGAGTCACGCCAACGCAGTCTGATTCGCACGTCGTTCCGTACGGCGTGCCCAGCCTTGCGTCATCTGGTGACGGCTCGCTGCTCTTCGTCGCGTGCGATACGGGAGACGGCTCGTACCTGAAGGTGTTCGATATCTCCGACCCGTCGTACCTGTGCTTCGTCACAGCGCTTGACGCTGGCGAGGGGGGCGGTCTCGACGTTGCCTCCCTGGGGACGAGTGCCTTCGTCTCAGGCAGCCTCGCCACGCGGATGTTCGATGCGAGCCAGGTCGACCTCACGTACATGTCCGGATACAACCCGGTAGGAACCGTGAAGCTTGCTGCAATCGATGGCTGGCTCTTCGCCACCACCGCCGAGGGTGCGCTTCTGAGCTTCCAGCTCACCGATACATCAAGCCGATCGTTTGGTGCGAACCGCTACGATACGGCGGTTGATGTCTGCCGCAGTTTCGCGAGCGCCCCATACGTGGTCGTGACGACCGGGATGAACTACCCGGACGCACTTGCCGGCGCGACGCTGGCGTATGCACTCGACGCCCCGATACTGCTCGCGGGCGGCAATGGTCTCTCGGCAGCAGCGCTTGCGGAGGTCGAGCGCCTTGGCGCCGATCATGCGATTCTGCTTGGTGGCAAGAACGTCGTTCCCGACGCGGTGAAATCGCAGCTTGCTGGTGTCGGGGTCCCGCTTGCGAACATCGAGCGCATAGGTGGCGTCGACCGGTACGACACAGCTCGGCTCGTGGCCGTTCGGGTGCGCGCCGTGCTCGGCGGCGGGCCGGTGAGCACCGCATTCATCGCAACCGGCGCGAACTTCCCGGATGCGCTCGCGGCAGCAGGTGTGGCCGCCAAGCTCGGCGCGCCGGTCCTGCTCGTGAAGCCGACATCGGTGCCGGCAGCGACCGCTTCGGCGCTCACAGCGCTTGGTGTGACCGATACGATTGTGCTGGGATCCTCGGCCGCCGTGTCCGACCCGGTGATGGCATCGCTACCTTCGCCGCAGCGCATCGGTGGCGATGACCGCTACGAGACCGCGCGGATGGTCGCCGACTGGTCCATCGACGGCTCCGGCGCCGGTTTCGTGCCGCAGGAGGTCGTCGTGGCAACGGGGCAGACGTTCCCCGACGCGTTGGCGTCTGGCGTCTACGCGGCTATGAGCGACGCCCCCACGGTGCTGGTGAACGGGGACGTTCCCGATCCCACCAATGGCTTCGTCACCACACGGAAGGCGCAGATCGAGCGGTTCACGGTTATCGGCAGTACGGCGGCGGTCTCCACAGATGTGGAGCGGGTGCTTGTCGGGCTGCTGCGCTAGGCCGATCTTGCGCAGAAGAAGAGCGGGGCCCCTCGGGGCCCCGCCTGGTTTTGCGAGACTACTTCTCAGTTGGCACCCTCGGAAGCGACTCGACTTCGATGTAGATGTTACGCACCTGCGGGAACTCGGCTTCGATGGCGCTCTCGATCCGATGAACGGAGCGGTGCACCGTCTCAGCGTGGACGCCTGCTTTGAATTGCACTCCGACGTTCACGATCATGTCGTGGCTTCCCATGTACATCGTGAGCACGTCACCGGCGCGGTCCACCGACTCGTCAGCGTCGACGATCTCGCGGATGCGCTTCACCGTTGCTGCATCGGCGCCCTCGCCGAGCAGCAATCCCTGCGTTTCGACCGCAAGCAGCCACGCCACGCCCATGAGGATGAGGCCGATGATCACCGACGCCCCGCCGTCGAAGTACGGGTTCTCGAGCAGGTGGCCGAGCAATACGCCGAGGAACGCCACGATCAGTCCGAGCATGGCCGCACTGTCTTCGAAGACGACCGTGTACAGGCTCGGGTCCTTGGAGGCTCGGATGAACGCCCACACCGGCTGCTTGCCACGGGCCTTGTTGAACTCGCGCATGGCAACGAAGAACGAGGTGCCCTCGATGACAAACGCGATCGCAAGGACCACATAGTTCCACAGCGGGTTCTCGAGCGGGCTCGGGTGCTGGATGTGGATGATGCCTTCGTACACCGACATGCCGCCACCGATGCCGAAGATGCTCATCGCGACGATGAGGCTCCAGAAGTAGAGCGACTTCCCGTAACCGAATGGGTGCTCGTCATCCGCGGGCCTCTTGGCCTGCTTGAGACCCAGCAGCAACAGCGCGCCGTTGCCGGTGTCCACGAGCGAGTGGATACCTTCGGCGATCATCGCTGATGAGCCGGTGATCGTGGCGGCGATGAACTTGATGGTGGCGACGGCAAGGTTGCCGATCACGGCCGCGATGACCGCGGTCTTGGATTCTCCGGACGACATGCTGCAAACCTCCTTGGTCGGTGCAACGCTCGACAATCATACCGTTCGGGCGGAGTATTGCGAGAGTCATGGATTCACGGCACCAGGAGCGCTCACCGGCATGAGGGCAACGCTGCGCATCCTCACACTTCTTGCATTGACGGCTCTGCTGTCGGGTTGCATCGCGGCCACCGCGCCCAGGGTCACGCTCGCCGGGCAGAGCATCCAGCCGTATCTGGCCGACACGATGCGTAAGCGTGCCGAGGGGCTGCAGGGCTTCGATGGTCTCGCGAGCGGGGAGGGGATGGTGTTCGTCTATCCCGACGTCGAGGTCCGCACCTTCGGCATGAAGGGCGTCGGTTTCCCGATAGATGTCGTCTTCATCGGACTCGATGGCAGGGTCAGCGGGATTACCTCGCTCGAACCCGGTGACCCGCGCAAGATCGACAGTCCCGGTCCCTCGCGTTTCGTCGTCGAGCTGCCGAAGGGGTGGGCTGCCGAGCACGGCATCGTCATCGGCTCCGAGTTCACCTACGACGAAGGTCGCTAGTCGCGGGTCTTCTCCAGGAACACCAGCGTCACCCGTTCGCTTGCCTCGGCACGTCTGAATTCGGTGTAGCCGAGCGATGCGTACAGACCGAGCGTCTCGGCGCTCAAGTGACCGGTGAACAGCTCGAAGCGACGGGCATCCGGGAAGCGCTCTTCGATGGCCGAGGCAAGCGCCCTTCCGATGCCGCGTCCCTGCGACTCGGGTTCGACCGCGAGGCGACCCACAAGGCACGAGTCGCCCTCCATCACCCCGAGCACGGTGCCGACAATGCGGTCGCCGTCGAGCGCCTTGAGGATGATGTGATCCGAGAAGCGCGAACGGAACGCCTCGGCGGTCTCCAGGAGTGGAGGCAGCGAATGGTCGCCGTACTGCCCGGCAACTGCCGTGAAGGCGCACTTGATGAGCGCGAGCAGCGCATCAGCGTCTGCGACGGTCGCCACCTCGATGCGAACGGGGCTCACGCGGTGACTTCCACGTGCGCGCTCGGGTCGAATGGGTTGGTGCGCACGGCGAGCGAGAAGAGGTACGGGTAGTTCGTCTTGAGATGCTGCAGGTGGGCGAGCCACTGCACCGCGAGCGCCGCGTACGCCCGCTTGATGTCGCCTGAGAGGTGCGCGAGGTCCGAGGCAGGAAGCGACGCGAGATCGTCCCGGTGGGCGAGCTCGTCGGCCAGGTGGAAGACCGCCCAGAGCGTATCGGTGAACGACTGGTGCTCGAGCAGGTTCTGGTTCTCAAGCAGGCGCAGCAGGAATGGCCGCTGCGCGACGAGGTAGTCACGTAGAGCGACGAGGTCGCCACGTGTCGCATCCACTTTGAAGTCGTGTGCCGCGATGGCCGTCCGTGCGTCGGTGAACTGGCGGCCCGTCCACCCCGGCGCAGGGATCATCTCGTCTCGGACGGTGTCGGCGATCGAGTCGAACGCTGCCAGCAACCCCAGGAGATCCGTGCCTGTCTCGGCGAAGAACGCTCCGATGACCATGTTGAGCTTGTGGAGCAGGTCCGCCCGGGAGCGTCGCTCCAGCAGCTCGTTCAGGATCACCGTCACGAGCAGGACCTGTATCGGCAGAAACGCGATATCGCCGAGTAGGTAGATGAAGATGTGATAGCTGTCGCGGAAGATCAGGAAATGCACCACGTACAGCGCCGTCGATGCTGCCAGCAGCGACGCGCTGAGGACAAGACGCCAGCGTTTGTCGTTCATGGGGGCTCCCAGGATCGGATGTCTCTCGCCATCGTACACATGCAGGTGCGTGAGGGTATACATGCACCAGTGCAACGACTGAAGACGGAGGCCGGAATGTCGAGAACGTACCGCACGGTTGCCACGCTCACGGCGCTGCTCCTCGTTGGGGTGATTCTTCCCGGCTGCAGCAGCCAGGGCACAGCGAGTCCGCCCGAGAGCACAGGCGCGGTTCCCGGCAGCGGCGGCGTTCTCGACGGCGCATCCCTCGTCGAGACGAAGTGCACTACCTGCCACACAAGGGAGCGTATCGACGCGGCAAGTAAGGACCTGACCGGATGGCAGACGACCATCAACAGGATGATCACGTCGCACGGCGCCCAGATCACCACCGAGGAGCAGTCGGCGATCGCGATCTACCTCGCCGGGAAGTGATTCGCGCCGGGGTTGCTTGCGTGACGGGTCGCTCCGAATCATAATCGGCGGGCATTGCCACACCCTCTCCGGGAGCATACGTGCCCGACTCGCCCGCGCTGAACGTGCCTTCGATCGACGTCAGGCAGTACGACTTGCCGCTGACGTCGCTCCGTGTCGGCGTTGCGGGAGACGGGCCCCCGGTCATCATGGTGCCGGCCACCATATCGCTTATCGAGGACTGGTCTACGCTGATCCAGTTCATCGGCACCAAGTACACCGCGCACTTCTTCGAGCTTCCCGGCCATGGCGGTAGCACGCCGTTCGAGGGCGGCTACTCTGCCGAGAAGGTCGCCGAGACCGTCGGCCATCTCGCCGATGCGATCGGTGCCGAGCGGTTCACGTTGCTCGGCTTCTCGTTCGGCGGATTGCTCACGCTCAAGGCGCTCAAGCAGCACGCCGACCGAGTGGATCGCGTCGTGCTGTTCGCGCCGTTCGTGACGAGCCGCGCGCTGCGCCACTCGCCCGCGAAGCTGGCGCTGCTCAGGAGCACGATCGTGGCGCTTCGACCCGAACTCGCGCGCCGGGGAATGCTGTCGCTGCTCAAGAATCCCTCTACCGTCTCGCTCATCGACTGGTACATGCGATCGGTGGGCAAGTTCGAGACCGCCGCGGACCTGAGCGCCAGGCTCTCGAGCTTCTCGGCCTCCACGCTCGACGTGCTGCTGTCGCAAGTCGAGCACATCCTCTCGGCGCAAGACAAAGACATCGCGGGCCCCTTCGAGGCGCCGTGCATGTTCGGCATGTCGGTGAACGACCCGATGCTCGACTTCGGCGTGACTGCCGAATTCGTGCACGCGCAATTCCCCGACGTGCACGAGGTGCGCTGGGACTGGCCGTACCACGCAACCCCCCGGCCGCTCACCGTCGAGGAGTACGCTGCGGACTTCAGCGAACTCCTGGAGTGGTAGGGCGCTACTCCACGAGCGTCTGTATCTGGTTGTAGACCGCGGTCGAGAGCGCCGTTGGCCCGCCGAAGACCTGCACCGTGCTGATGTCATCGACGTGCGATTCGATCGCGCTCCGGCAGGGCGTCGAGAGCGTCGTGGTCGCGGTCAGCAGTAGCACGCCGCCGTGCGCGCCGCACGCAGCTCCGCCGCCGAGCGCATCCGGGAAGTTCAGCCCGGTCGCAATGCCGAGGAACTCCCACGTCGCCCACCCCTGGTTGACGCCGTAGGCCGCGACGGCCGCAGCGGTCGCGTAGCGGTCGGCACCGAAGACGCGAACCGGCGTGTTGACGCCGGAAACCGCGTCGAGCGCGCTCTTCACGCCTTCGCTTACGGCCTTGTCGCTGCCCGCGATCACCACGTCGGTGATGCCGAGCGAGACGATGGCGCTCTGCGTAGCCGCCGGAAGCCGCGTCGTCTCGACGAGGAGCACCGGCGAGGCCGTCGCATACGCGAGCGGCGAGGACGCGAGCGCATCGGCGAAGTTGTCGCCGCGCGCGATGAACGCGCGCTTGCTGAAGCTCGGGCCTTCGTGTGCCGCAATCTGCTGTGCGACGCGAGCGGCGGTCTCGTAGCGATTCGAGCCTTCCAGGCGCACCGGCGTGTTCATGCCGGGAATCGCGTCGATCGCGTTCTTCACCGCGTCCGTTACGGCCGCCGTACTGCCGATGATGAAGCAGTCGGTAGCGCCGCAGCGGATGATCTCATCTCGGATGACGGATGGCAGCGTGTTGGGATCGGTGAGCAGCAGCGGGCAACCGTACGATCCGGCGAGCCCGGCTGCGCCGAGTGCGTCCGGGAACTTCGCGCCGGTGGCGACCACCACGTAGTCGCACGTGCCCGCGGGGAAGTTCGCGGCACTCACCAGAGCGGCAGTCTGATAGCGGTTGTCGCCGGCGATGCGGTCCATCTCGGTGGTGAGGTCGAGCACGATCGTGTCGCTCGTCTCAAGCATGTTGCCGGCCTGGTCGGTGAACCGGGCCCAGACGGTGGCGGTACCTTCGACGGCGGGTAGCGAGAGCGCCTTGGTGCTCGCGTACGCCTCGGATGTCGTCCAGGTGCTCTTCCCGTTCACCGAGAACCGCATGGTGAGCGGCCCGGCGTCGGTCACCGCGTTCGTGACGGTCACGTTCGCAGAGGTGCTGGACGCGTCGCCGCCGTTGATGGAGATCGACCCGGAAGGTGGCGTCGTGTCGAGGATGATCGAATCGTTCAGGATCGTGGTGTGTCCGACGGCGTCGGTGTACTCCACGTGCACCGTCTTGTCGCCGTCGCTCCCGGGGAGCGTGACCGCATACGATGTCGCGTAGGCGACGCTTGCGCCCCACGTGTCGCCCCCGTCGGTGCTGACGCGCATCGTGATGGCCGAGAGGTCGGTCACCGACGAGTTGGCGGTCACGCCGACCTGGTTTGTCGCGGATGCACCGCTGTTGATGCTCATCGTTCCGCTTGGGGCCGAAGTGTCTCGGCGCAGGGCGAACGTCGAGGTCTCGCTCCACAAACCGAGCGCGTTGCGTGCCCGAATGTGGAAGTAGGAGACAGTGTCTCCAGCCAGGGCGTACGAGGCGGTCGTCGTCGTGCCGTCTGACAGGTAATCGGGCTCGCCGTCGGGGTCGTAGTCGAGACCCCACGAGTAGCCGTCAATCGCGCTTACGGAGTCCGTCGCCACCCACGAGAGAATCGCTGGTGATATCGAGTACCAGGTGGTCTGGCTCGGGTGTGTGCTGCTGGAGATCGTCGGTGCGCTCGGAGCGGACGCGTCGTACACGAACGTGGCCGACGCCCGGTTCGCGTGGTTCACGTTGCCCGCCGAGTCGCGTAGCCATACGTACAGGGTGTGCGTGCCCTCGGAGCTGGCGGTGATGCTTGAGATGCTCGACGGCGGTCCGGCTACAAGCGTGCCATCCGTCGCGGAGGTCGGGGCCGCGTCGAGCTTGTAGTAGCAGGCATCGAGTGGCGCGTACGCCTGTGCAGGGTTCGTCCAGTTGGCGCTGAAGCTGTTCGTGCTGCTCGAGGTCGGCGTGACGGACAGACCCGTTGGCGCAGTGGGAGCGTTCGAGTCGACCCGGTAGAGCATGTGCGTGGTGTCGCCCCAGTTCCCCGCAGTGTCGACCGGCCGTACGTGCAGGTAGTGTGCGCCATCACCAACACCTGTTCGCGTTACCGATGTTGCCGTGGTCGTCACCGCCGAGGGCAGTACGGTGCTTGCGGTGTCATCCCAGCCGTGTGCGTACCCGACAATGCCCGAGAGGTCCGCGTAGTCGCTCCAGGAAGCCGTGACGGTGGTCGCCGGATACCACGACGCGGGGTTGCTATGCGTCGTGCTCGTCGGCGGCGTCACGCGAGGGCTGGTCGTGTCGATGCGCACGATGCGCGCACCGGATGTGCCGAGGTGCGCAAGCGTGTCTCCGGCTGCAAACTCCACGACGTTCTCGGTGGCGGAGTCGCCGCGGAAATCCAGGCGGGTGGCGGTCAGCGTTTGCGACGTATCAGTGCCAGCCGGGTAGCTCCGCTGGGCGCTGAACCAGTCGCTCCAGCTTCCACCGCCGTCCGAGGACCACCGGTATGCGGGCTCCGTCATCTGCCAGACCCTGAGGCCGCTGTCGTTGTTGAACGTCACGATGTTCCTGCCGAGCATACCCACAGCGCTCGTGAGGCCACCTGCGCCTCCGTCAAGAACGTGGATAAGCGCCGGCGCCGATGGCGTACCGACGTCGATCACGGCTACGTTGCTGCCGTCGACTGTCGCGCACAGGCGGTCGCCACTCACTCTGAGCGACGTCGGGATTCCGCCAAAGAGGCCGTCGATGCGGTCGTGCGTCACTGCCACCCACTCGTCGGGAACGCGAGCGACGTTGTAGACCATGAGCATGCCGTCCCCGTCGCCCAGGTAGAGCAGATCGCCCTGGAAGGCCATCAGCGTATTCGCGCTGATCAGCGGACCTTCGGCCGCTTTCGGCTCCGTTGGTTCACGGAGGTCGACGCTCCAGAGGGAACCCTCGGAACATGCCACATACAGCAGCCCATTGTGGAATGCCATGTCGCAGATGTTCGGCAGCTCGAGTCTGCCGAGGACGTTCATTCGCGCCTCGGGACTGGTCGCGTCGAGTACGAACAGATCGGTTGCCGTTGCGGCGAAAGCGAGCGCACCTCTTGCAGTCGAACCAGCGGCCACGAACCGTACGTCGCCGAGGCTCCCGGTTGTCGCACCGTAACGCGGTGCGAGCGGATCCTGAATGTCGGCGGTACCGACTCCTGCAGTGCCGAGAGCGGCAAACAGCCACTGTCCATCCGGGTTGACGGCGATGTCGACGATTGAGGAGTCGAAGTCGACGATTGCAGTCTCGGCAGGTGCGGAGGGCGATGCGACATCTATGGCGTACAACGACGTATCCCAGCCGCCATAGATGGTTGTGCCGTACTCGGCGCAGAGGGTCGACTTGAGATGCTCCGGCAGGGTGCCTGCCACGATCGGCGCCACCCCGAGTCCGGACCTGGCATCACGGACATCGATGCTGACATCAGGCGTGAGGTCCGAGACCCACGCCGAAGGGGATGTGAGCCCGAAGGTTGGCGCGCTCAGATCGACGCCGCACCATGCGTCGGCGCTTTCCGGCGCCGCTTCGACATTCCCGCTGGTATCCACGGCGCGGGTGTAGAACTCGTAGCGGCCCTCGTCGGGCGTGGAGACCGCAAACGTTCCGCTCGTAAGCGTTCCGACTACGGAGCGACTTTGATCTTGTGTCCACGACCCGAAGCCGCTGCCGGTGTCCACGCGCTTCCAGAGCTGGACCGACGCGAGACCGACGTAGTCGGTGGCCACGAACGACACGTTTCGCGACAGGCTGCCGCTCCAGGGCACACCCGACACACTCGCGGTTGACGCAGGTGGGACCACGTCCACGACGCGGATCCAGTCGACCTTCGACTCAGAATAGAGTGCGCTTGCCGGTCCGCCTGTCCATCCCGACACGCGCCACACGACGCTGATCTTCACGTGCGATGGGTCTATCCCTGCGGGAACCGACACACGGTAGAGGCTCCAAGTGGCGCCATCGGCGCCGGTTCCCGTGCCGATCCGGGCGTCGGTCACACCTGAGCTGCTTGCCTGGTACAGGTAGGTTGTCACGGCGGGAGCACTGCCGTCATCGAAGCGCAGCGCCGTTCCGCAGAGCCACCCGGGATTCACCGATCCCAGATACCCAGCCGAGCAGTCCTTGAGAGAGAGGTCGATGAAGCTCGTTCCGGTGAGGTTCACGAACGATCCCGTCGACAGGAGGTTCTCGGCGGTGTAGGTCTGCGATGTCGTGGTCTGGGTGAGCTGCATCTTGCCCCAGACCGACTGCGCGGCGTGGTAGCGGTCGGTCGTCACTATCTGGCACACCGTCGATGTCGTGAAGCCGGACCCCGTCGAGCTTGTGGTGGTGTTCGTGTTCGCCCAGAACGTGGGAATCCCACCGGCAGTGCCAAATTCGAAGTCGCCGTTGAGCGGCAGATCGTAGACCGCGGCATTGATGCCGACGTTGTACACGCCGGAGGTAGCCGTGTTCCCGACAGTATCCGAGATACGGAACCGCACCTTGTTCAAGGTGATCGAGTTCTGCAGGAACGGTATCTTCGCCGCGCTCACTGTCTGCGTCGCCGAGGTGCCGTTCGTGCCGGTGCATGCTGCGGCTGACCAGGAACTCCACGAGCTGCCGCCGTCTTTGGAGTACTGGTATTGCGCCGACGCGACCTGGAGGCCTGCGCCTCCGTCAGTGATTCGCACCGTGCAGTCGGGCTCGAGTGTGTTCGTGACTGTCACCGAGGGGGAGAAGTCGGTCCACGGAGTAGGCGTCGCAGTATCCACGCCCACCACGTACTGGGGGCTCTCGCCCGTCACACCGCCCATGTCGGACACGCGGAACTGGATGCGATTTGCGCTCATGCTGGAGACGAAGGGGAGGCTCGCCTTGGAGACTGTCTGGGGCGCCGTCGTGCCATCGGAGCCCGTACAGGACGCGGCCGCCCATGCACTCCAGCTTGTGCCACCGTTCGTGCTGTACCGGTATTGGGCGGTGGAGATATCGAGCCCGTTGTCCGCGTCGAAGACCTGCAGGCTGCAGGTGGGGCTTGTGGTGTTGGTCAGCAACGGCGCGAAACTCGACCAACCGCCCGGACCGGCATTGCCTTGCGAGGTCCATTTCACGCTTGAACTCAGGTCCGGCCACGAGGAAGGATTCCCTTGTGTCGCCGTCGCTGGCCACAGGTACGTGGTTCCGCTCGGCACGGGGACGAACGCGATTGCCATGCCCATCGTCTTCGCGGAGCCAGCGGCTATGCCCAGTTTCGCGAACGGGATCTGCCATTCACAGTGGTCGGCGGTGCCACCCTGGAGCGTGCTCATCCCGGTCCAGTTGGACTGTCCTACCCATGTCCACGTCGATCCGTTTCCGGCGTATTCATCGACGGTTCCCCGCAGCATGCCCGTGCCCACGAGAAACGCGCGGTCATCGGTTTGCGGCGCAGCGCCGCCGTTGTTGTCCTTGTCCACGAGCAGCCACAGGTAGCCATTCGGCGTGCTCGCGTGCACGACGCCGACGTACAGGTTGTGCCCGTCTTGATGCAGGTTGACCTGCGAGTCCGTCCCGATCCACGGGTCCCAGTACCATGACCGGTAGTACTCGGTCACCGATCCCGCCGGGATCACGCCGTCACACGGCACGGCCACGTCGTACGGCGCGTCGGTCTGCATCAGGTGTGCGACCGTCCCAGGTGCGCCCGGTGTGCCGTTCCGCTCTTCGCCATAGCCGGCCAAACCTCCACTGACGTCCACGGTGCCTGCGATCGGCACCTCGCGATCCGCCGTGATAGTGACAGTTCCCCCGTCGCCGCCGTCGCCCCCGATGCTGAACGCACCGTCCTGGCTCGAGCCGTTGCCGCCCTTCGCCGAGATGCCCGAGTTCTGCTGGTAGCGACCCGCGGTCAGCTGGAGCGTTCCCCCGTCGCCCCCGTTGTAGCCGGTGCCTGCCCAGGCATGGCCGCCGTTCGCCGTGATCGTCCCGGCGAAGTTGACGGTGATCCTGGGCGCGTGAACACGCACCGATCCGGCTGCACCGCCGTCACCGTAGAGGAAGTAGCTGATACCCCCGTTCGCATAGAGCCCGCCAGCCGGAATCGCAACGTCGCGCGTCGCGGTCACCGTGATGCTCCCCCCGGTCCTGCCGTCCCAGGGGAAGACGGAGGTGCCGTCTCGGCCGTTCGCGAGGACGCTGCCCTCATTCACCGTGAGCGTGGTGCACTCGATCGCGATGGTCGCGCCGGTACCGTCAGGGCCGCGGCCGGTTCCCTGGATGCTCCCGCCCGTTCGCAGGGTTATGGTCGGTGACTTGAGCGTGAGCGATCCACTAGCGCCCACGTACACGATGCCGCCATCATGCACTGTCACGCTGGTCGTGTAGGTGCAGACGCCGTCGAGCGTCACGCTCTCCCCGGCACCGACGTCGAGCGTTGTCGCGCTGTTCGTGAGTCCTGCCGCCGGTGTCGGCGCGAACGTCGCCATTGTCGAGAGCATCGACATCGCGATGATCACGCGAAGCAGTCGATCGGCGTGGACGAGGGGACGGTTCATGTGCACACCAACTCCCGGACCAGCAGTCCGCGGAGAGGACAGGCATACTCGTGAGCGCTACCGATGCAAGCGGCGCCTGGCTCCCCCGAACCAGGCGAACATGCGTTATGCGATTCACTATACCCGCGACACCCGGCGTAGGGAGGTATGTGGTGCCAGACGGACGATACGCGGGTATCGGTGGCTGTCCTCGGCGGCGGAATCGGGTATCGTCTACTCTTGAGGAACACCACCGAGGGAGGAACCATGAGCGACGACATCATCACGCCGGCCTCCGAGGCTGACGACGACCGCTTCGAGGACCTGATGGGCGAGGACCTCGTGATCTCCAAGATCGAAGCCGACAATCTCGCGCTCAGCACAAGCGCGGTCGGCACGGCCACTGTGGTAGACGCCTCCATCACCGGTTCCGCAGCCGGTGCGGTGCTGGCGAGCGGCGACGTGTCGCTCTCTATGGCCGGTGCCGGCGCAGTCGGCGCACAGGGCGATGTCTCGCTCGAGCGCAGCGGCTCGGGCATGATCCTTGCCGCTGGCAACGTCTCCATCACGCAGGGCGGTGCCGAGACGATCGTCTCCGCCGGCTCGGTGAGCATCGACAGCGGCGGCGCGGGCATCGTTGTGGCACGCGAGGTCGCGATCAAGGACGGCTGGGTGGGCGTTGTTGCCGGCAGCAACGTCGAGATCGCCGAGGGCGTCGAGATCATGTTCGGCACACGGGAGGCCATCTTCCTGGGTGCGGCGTTCGGTGCCGTCTTCGGCCTGGTCGTTGGCCTTTTCGCCCTCTTTCGCGGCGGGTACGACGAGGAGTAGCACCGGAGGCTGCCGATGAGCCGCATTCGCGTCGGCACCTGTTCGTGGACCGACAAGACGATGATCGAGGCGTGGTATCCGCACGCCGTCTCGTCTGCCGAGGCACGCCTGCGCTACTACGCAGAGCGCTACGACACTGTTGAGGCGGACTCGCCGTTCTACGCTATCCCGCGACCCGTTGTGGCCGAGAACTGGGCGAAGCGCACTCCAGAGCAGTTCGTCTTCCACGTGAAGGCGTTCGGCCTCATGACGAAGCACGCAGTCGATGAGCGCCGTCTGCCGCCCGAGCTGCGCGAGCTGGTCACGGATGTCGATGAACGGGGCCGGGTGAAGCACCCCTCGGCAGAGCTCGTGGAGGCTTCCTTCGACTGCTTCAACGAGTTCATCGAGCCGCTGCGCGACGCGGGAAAGCTCGGCGGCGTGCTCATGCAGTTCCCGCCGTACGTCGCCGCGACCGATCACGCGCGCATGCACGAGCACCTCGGCTACATCGAGTACGCGGCCGAGAAGCTCGGCGATGCGCGCATGCTCGTCGAGTTCCGGCATCCGTCATGGGTGACCGGCCCGCGGGAGGCCGAGACGATGAAGTTCCTCTCGGACAGGGGGTTCGCCTACGTGAGCGTGGACGCTCCGCAGTTCCCCGATCACTCCACGATGCCGCCGGTGACCGCCGCCACCTCGGATTGGTCGTACGTACGGCTGCATGGGCGCAACCGCGAGACGTACTTCGGCAAGAGCGTGAGCGCGGCCGATCGCTTCGACTACCTCTACACCGCCGAGGAGCTTGCCGAGTGGGCGCCACGCGTGCGCGAACTTGCGAGCGAGAGCGACACGACCTGGGTGATGTTCAACAACTGCAAGTACGACTACGCGCCAAGAAACGCCCGTGAGATGGCAGAGATCCTCGGGGACGTGGCGACGCCGTACGGTGACGACGGACTTGCGGTGCCGGAGGGTCAGCTCGACCTCGGCGTCTAGGCGCGCGCGCCCACCCAGGAATCCACGAACTGCTCGGCGAGTTCCATCGCCTGCGCCTCGACGCGCTCCATGCCAACGTCAGCAGGAGCGCCGAACAGTCGACCCGAGAGCGCAAGCGACACGACGCCGTGCAGTCCCGCCCAGTTGATGCGCGCCGCACGCTTGGCGTCGAGGGTCGCGGGCAGTGCGCCGGCCTTGATGGCATCCTCGATGAGTTGCTCGCTGTCGCGCAGCGTGCGTGGCTGGACCGAGCCGGTCTCGGAATCAAGCGGCCGGATCGAGTCATGCTGGAACATGAGCTGGTACATGCCCTTGTGCTCGAGCGCCCAACGCACATAGCCACGCGCTCGATTACGGATGCGTTCAACGCCCACACCGGTGCCGGCCGCTTCCTTCATCGCCTCGGAGAACCAGCCGAACGCGCGAACGACGGTCTGGTCGAGCAGGTCGTCTTTGTTCTCGAAGTAGAGGTAGATGGTGGTGGCGCTGTACTCTATGCGACGAGCGACTCCGCGCATGGTGACGCCGTCGGGGCCCTGCTCTTCGATGATGGCGGCGGTGGCCAGGAGTATCTTCTCGGCCAACTCGGGGTTGGATGGACGCACCATTGTGGGCTCCTCTCGCCGATAGGTTTCACCAGATAACTTAACACCCACGACAACCGCATGCACGTCCGTTCGTCGCGCCGCGCGCAGGAAACCGGTCATCCGTCACGAACCAAGGGGAGGAATGACTGAGGGGCCGGGGGGCCGCTGTGAGCTGGGTGCTCGTCGTGTTCGATACCAAGTTCGGCGCTACGCGCGAGATCGCCGAGGAGATCGGCCGGTCGCTGCGCGGTGTCGGCTTGCCCGCAGACGTCGAGGCCGTCACGGCGGGTCCCGACCTCTCCAAGTATACGGCGGTCGTACTCGGGGCGCCGGTCTTCGGCGGCAAGCTCGAGCCGCCGCTCTGCGACTGGGTGCACAAGAACCTCGAGAAGCTCGAGAACATGCCCACGGCCGTCTTCGTCGTGGGCGCCTCGGCGCGAGACGACACCGCCGAGACCCGCGCGGCGCTCGACCGCGTGATGGACTCGGCGCTCTGCGGCTCCGAGTGTCTGGGAGCCGGTTTGCCAAGAGGCCGCTTCGCCGGTCGCATCGATGCCGACAAGCTTCCGGCACCCATGCGATTCATGATGCACATGGCGAAGCTGCCCGCTGGCGATTGGGTGGACCTGGACGAGGTCCACGCCTGGGCGATCAGCATCGCGAGCCGTCTGATCTAGCGAGACGGCGATCCAACGTAGTCGTTCCGAACATCCTGGACGAGCTCGCCATCGAGCACCTCGAGGATGCGGTCCGTCTGCTGTGCCACGTTCCGGTCGTGCGTGACGATGAGAAACGCGGTGCCTGTCTCGGCGCTCACCTGGCGGAACAGCTTGTAGACCTGCTCGGTGTTGGTGGTGTCGAGGTTGCCCGTGGGCTCGTCGGCCAGCAGCAGCGCCGGGCGGTTCATGAGCGCGCGCGCGATCGCGACCCGCTGTTTCTGGCCGCCGGAGAGTTGGTTCGCGCCCTTGTCCTCAAGTCCCTCAAGGCCGAGCATGCCAAGCGTCTCCTCGGCAAGCTTGGTCGCTTCTGGCATCGGCTTGCCGCCGATAAGCGCTGGCATGAGCACGTTCTCGAGCACGCTGAACTCCGGCAGCAGGTGGTGGAATTGGAAGACGAAGCCCACGAGCGAGTTGCGGAGCTTCGCTTGCTCCGCCTTGCCGAGTGCGCCTACATCCTGACCGTGATACTCGATCGTGCCGCTTGTCGGCGTGTCGAGCAGGCCGAGCATGTTGAGCAGCGTCGACTTCCCCGAGCCGGACTGGCCGATGATGCTCGCGAACTCACCCTCGGCAAGCGCGAAGCTCACGCCCTTGAGCGCGTGCGTTGCGGTGTCGCCCGAGCCGTACACCTTGTCGAGGTTCTCGGCGCGAAGGAGTATCTCAGCCACCCTGGATCACCTCGATCGGGTCGAGCGCGGACGTTTTGCGGATCGGGATGATGCTTGAGAGCAGCGCGACGACGATGCCCACAGTCGCCGAGAAGACGATGAACCCGGGCTTCGGCGTGATGGAGAACGACGCGCCCGCGAATGAGAATCCCCAGAGCAGGAAGAACCCGAGCGCGAGGCCCGAGAGCGTCCCGCCAACGCCGAGCAGCGCGGCCTGCCACAGGAAGATGCGTCCGGCAGCGCTGTCGGACATGCCCATCGCTTTCAGGATGCCGATCTGCCGCGTCTTCTGCACGGCCGAGATGGCGAGCGTGGACGCGATGCCAAGCGCGACCGCGATGAGGACGAACGCCTGGATCATGTATGAGGACGAGCCCTGGCTCTGGAGCGCGGTGAGCAGGTCGGCGTTTTGTGCCTGCCACTCCACGACGCGGAGGTTCGGGAGCTGCTGCCGCCACGCGGCCGCCACCGTCGCCGAATCGAACGGCTGACGCAGTTGCGTCTCAAGCGCCGCGTATTCGTCTGTACGCCAGCCGAGGAGTGAACGTGGCACCTCGGCATTCACGAACGCCTGGCGGGCGTTCACGGCCGCGCTGCCGAGGTCAAAGACGCCGGTGATCGTGAGTGTGCGCGTCTTGTTGCCGGTGAATGTGATCCTGATGCTGTCGCCGGGGGAGAGCGTGAACTTCTCGGCGAAGTCTTTGCCTACGAGGATGTCGCTGCGACCAAGCCGGGCCGAGCCCGCGGTGATGCGGCCTGAGATGTTGGAGATCGCGTCGAGCGACTTGAGGTCACCGCCCTTGAGCGCGAGCGGCGTGCTCTCGTTGCCGTCGCTGTACAGGCCGTTCACGCTGAGCGTGGGCGCGACCGCGCCGGGCTTCACGCGGGCGTCGCTCTCGGCCACCTTGCGTACGCGCGCATCGACCACGAACGGCTCGCCCTCATCGAGGGCGGTGATCGTCACCTGCGATGTGGAGCCGATCGTCTGCTGCACGAGCGAATCCTGCAGGCTCGTGATGAGCGAGCCCACGAAGATCTGCACCGCGATGCCAACGGCGATGCCCGAGATGATGAGCGCGGATTGCACGCGCGAGGTCTTGAGGAAACGGAGCGCGATCCGAAGCGGCAGCATCTACGCCCCCGCTTCAAGGTCGCCGAGCAGCACCGCGATGTCCGGCACCTCGGCCTCGCTCCAGCCGGAGTGACCGTGTGAGAACGCCGGACCACCCACCCAGACGTCGCAGTCGGGGAGCGCCGCGTGGAGCGCGTCGACGTACTCGCGCAGGCGCACGCGATGGAAGTGTGTTGATGCCGAGAGAACGACGGCGTCCGCCGTGAGCTCCCGGGCTGCGCTCACCAGCTCGTCTTGAGGCAGGGCGGCCCCAAGGAAGTGCACCGTATAACCCGCAAGCTCGAAGCGGTCTGCGATCATTCGCAGGCCGAGGTCGTGGTACTCCTCGGCGGGGGCGGCGAGCACGATCGTCTTGCCAAGCGGGGCTGCCGTGCGTGCAGCGACCTCGGCGTAGAGCGACTCGACGATGGTCCGCACGACCGCGGTCGTGAAGTGCTCCTCCCAGACCTCTTCGTCGCCGGCTTGCCACCGGGCGCCCGTGAGACGCATCAGCGGCACGAGCACGAGCGCGTAGAGCTGCGGGATCGTGAGCGAGCCCGACGTGACGGCCGCGTGCGCGGCTGCGATCGCGCCGACACGGTCGCGTTCCCGGATGAGCCGGTCGAGCTCAAGTAGCAGGGTTTCGGCACGGCTGTCGGCATTCTCGGCGGGCATGCGACTCCTCTCGGAAGCTGTCAGGAGATTCCTACCCGAGCACCGGTCTCATCATACCCGCGGCGCTGACAGATTGCCTGTGGACAGCAGCCCTGGTCGCTGGTAACATTCCGCGTGCTGTCCGCAAAGCGGATGCCACCCTCGGGGGTGTAGCTCAGTTGGTTAGAGCGCCGGCCTGTCAAGCCGGAGGTCGCGGGTTCGAGCCCCGTCACTCCCGCCATACGAATCTTGCAGGTCGAGAGGCATACACGCCGCTCGGCCTGTTGTGTTGGGGGCGGGTCCGTCTTCTGGCGTGAAGGCGTCGCAGCGTCGTATCCTGGCACCGGAGAGGCAACCGGCAGTGTGCGAACCGCTGCAGACCGCCAGCGAACCGGAGACTTCAATGACTGTCAGGCGTCCGAGCAGCACGATCGCCCGTGTCGTCCTCGTGGTCCTTCTCGGCATCGCGCTCATTCCGTTCACGCATGCCCCCGCGTCTCTCGCGATTGGCCGCTCCCAGGCTTCGGGGACGGCCGCCCTGCCGGCGAGCGCGACCTCGAGCTCCGAGCCGCCCTCGGTCATGGCTCCCGGCGACTACGTGGAAGGCGAGTTGCTCGTCCTCTTCGAGCCGGGCGCGTCTGTGGCGCTCCGGTCTGCGGTCAACGGGCTTCAGGGCTCCGTGAAGGCGCGGTCGTTCCGACTGCTGCCGAGCCTTGAGCTCGTGCGCCTGAAGCCGGGCAGGAGCGTTGCGGAGGCGGCGCGGGCGTACGAAGCGATGCCGGGCGTCGTGTATGCCGAGCCGAACGCCATCCTGCACGCATCGGTTCTTCCGAACGACCCTAGGTTCGCCCAGCTCTGGGGGCTCAAAAGCACGATCACGGGATCGGACGCGGATATCGACGCGCCCGAGGCGTGGGATGTCACGACCGGGTCGAAGGACGTGGTCGTAGCGGTGATCGACTCGGGTATTGCCTACACGCACGAGGACCTTGCCGCCAACATGTGGGTCAACCCGGGAGAGGTGCCCGGCAACGGGATCGACGACGACGGCAACGGCTACGTCGATGACGTGCACGGGTGGAACACCATCGCCAACAACGGGAACCCGATGGACGACAACGACCATGGGACGCATTGCGCGGGCACCATAGGCGGGGTCGGGAACAACGGCATCGGCGTGACCGGCGTGGACTGGAACGTGTCGCTCATGGCGGTCAAGTTCCTCGATTCGACCGGCAACGGCACGAGCGTCGATCTCATCGAAGCCGTGGAGTATGCGGATGCGGCAGGCGCCCGTGTTGCGAACTGCTCGTTCGGGACCTACGACTACGTCACCCCGATCTACGACGCGTTCGCGGCGACCGACATGCTGTTCGTCTGCTCGGCTGGGAACGACTCGCTCAACATGACGACGATCGGGGTCAACTACAACTACCCTGCATGCTTCAACTTGCCGCAGGTCATTTCAGTGGGCGCGTCGGACCTGTACGACACGATGGCGTACTACTCCAACTACTCCTCTACGACGGTGGACGTCTTCGCCCCGGGCTCGGTCATACTGAGCACGGTTCCGGCTGGATACGGGCTGATGTCGGGCACGTCGATGGCATCCCCGCACGTGGCGGGGATCGCGGCGCTCCTGCTGGCGCGTAAACCCGGGCTGAGCGCGGTGCAGCTCAAGTCGGCGATCATGGGCAGCGTCGACGTGAAGAGCGCGCTCACCGGTCTCTGCGTCACGGGCGGTCGGGTGAACGCGCGAGGGGCACTCGACTCGATATCGAGCGCGCCCGTTGCGGGTGCGGACGCCGGTGCGTGCGACGAGGACGTGTACGCGACCGTTGGCGTTCTCGGCAATGACACCGACGCTGACGGCGACCCGCTCACCGCCGAGCTTGCGACCGGTCCGGCGCACGGGGTCCTCGAGCTGGCGGCCTCGGGCGCAGCGACCTACACGCCGGACGCGAACTGGAGCGGCACGGACGCGTTCACCTATCGCGCGTTCGACGGCGATCTCTACTCGCAGCCCGCGACTGTCACCATCACCGTCACGCCGGTGAATGACGCACCGAGCTTCACCAAGGGCGGCGATGTCACCGTCGACGAGAACTCGGGCGCGTACTCGGCCGGGTGGGCGAGCGGCGTCACGCCGGGCCCGCTCGAGGCCGAGGAGGTCGCCTTTGAGGTGAGCGCGGAGAACGACACGCTCTTCTCGGCGGAACCGACGGTGAGCCCCGAGGGCGTGCTCTCATTCACGCCGAGGAAGGACACACACGGCTCGGCGCTGGTCTCGGTGACGCTGCGGGATGCGGGCGGGCTTACAAGCGCGACCGAAACGTTCACCATCGAGGTCACCGCTCTTGAGGCGACATTCGTCTCGATCGAAGGTGCCGATCGCTACGCGACCGCCGTCGAGGCCTCGAAGAAGGCGTACCCGACCGGCCTCGATCCCGCAGGCGCCAAGACCGTCGTCATCGCGA
>PHFB01000018.1 GCA_002841355.1 Actinobacteria bacterium HGW-Actinobacteria-1
GGTCGCGGGCACGAGCATCTCGGTGAGCGCGCTCGGCTCGCACACGATCGAGTTCTGGTCGGTCGACGTGGCCGGCAACGCCGAGGTCCACAAGACCGCAAGCTTCACGATAAGCGCCCCGGCGCCCGCCCCTACCGGCACCTACACGGTGAAGACACGCGTCTCGAGCTGGAACACGCGCGGCCGTACGGCCACGCTGACCGACACGACCTCAGGCGCGAAGTACACCGCGATCGTCGGCAAGGCCGGCGTCGTCGTCTTCACCGAGGTCCCGGCCGGAACGTATCGGCTGTCTGTCTCGCTCAAGAAGGGTGAGAAGTACGTCCGCACCATCGTTGTCGCTGCACCCGCACCCTCACACGACGACGACGATGACGACTCATATCGCACCTCATTCTCACGTCACTTGCTCAGGGACTAGCCTACACACTGGGTCCTAGACACGCGAAAGGCGCCCCCTCGGGGGCGCCTTTCTACATCGGGTGAGCGCAACGCGCGCTATCCCAGCTCGCACTTCATGAGGTCGTCGTACGTCTCACGGCGTACGATCACGCGCGCGGTTCCGTTGTTGACCATCACGACGGCAGGACGCACCTGCTTGTTGTAGTTGCTGCTCATCGACTGGCAGTACGCACCGGTGGCGCACACGCACAGGATGTCGCCGACCTCGGGGCATTGCAGCGGCGCATCGTTCACGACGATATCCCCGCTTTCGCAGTGCTTGCCGGCAACCGTCGCGACCATCTCGCGTGGCTGATCGGCTTTGTTGGCGATCAGCGCCTCGTAGTGGGCGTCATAGAGCGACGTGCGGATGTTGTCGGACATGCCACCATCAACGGCAACGTAGGTGCGGATGTTCGGGATCTCCTTGATGGACCCCACGGTATAGAGCGTCACGCCGGCGTTTGCGACGATCGAGCGGCCCGGCTCAACAGCCATCCTCGGCACCGTGAGGCCCCAGCGCTCGCACTCTGCCTTGATGCCGTCGACGACGACCTTGCCGTAGTCCTGAATCGTAGATGGCTCGTCGGGCAGGCCGTACGCGATGCCGAGACCGCCACCGGTGTCGAGGAGTCGCACCTCCACCCCGGTTGCGTCTTTGATCTCGCGCATGAACTCCACGATCACCTCGATCGCTTTCGCGAAGCTGTGCAGCGCGAAGATCTGCGAGCCGATGTGCATGTGTAGACCCTCGAACTCGATACCCGGCAGCTCGATTGCGCGTTTGACCGCCTGCATCGCGAGACCTTGGTTGCGGCCGAAGCCGAACTTCGAGTCCTCGGCGCCGGTCATGATGAAGTCGTGCGTGTCGGCCTCTACGCCCGGAGTGACGCGCAGCAGGATGCTCTGTGTGAGTCCACGCTCCACCGCCAGTGCCGAGAGGCGCTCCATCTCCTCGAAGCTGTCCACGACGATGCGGCCCACCCCAGCCTCAAGGCACTCGATGAGCTCGACCGGGGTCTTGTTGTTGCCGTGCACGTAGATGCGCTCCATCGGGAACCCGGCGCGTAGCGCGAACGCGAGCTCACCACCGCTCGAGACATCGAGCGAGCAGTCTTCCTCGGCCACGATCTTGCACATCGCGAGCGACATGAACGCCTTGCCGGCGTACACGGTATCGACGTCGGGCCAATGAAAACGCGTCCACTTCACGTAGTCGCGCAGCTGCTGGCGAATGGTCGCCTCGTCCATCACGTACAGCGCCGTTCCCTGGGTGCGAGCAAGCTCGACCATGTCGAGGCCGCCCACGAAGAGATGGCCGTCCTTGACCTCGGCGGTGATCGGCAGGACCGCAGCCAGATCGGCACCTGTCTTCATGTCAGGCACTGCGGGCGGTCGGGGTGTCGTCGGCTTGCCCATCTCGTTCATCCTCTCGTACGCAAACGGCGCCCGGTTGGGCGCCGCGGTGGTCCTACATCCGCTGCGGCGCGTGAACGCCGAGAAGTCCCAGTACCGATTCGAGCGCTATCCGCGAAGCGTCCACCACCGCCAGCCGGGCGACGGTGAGCGCGGGGGCGTCCGGATTGACGACCCTGCACACGGTATAGAACTGATGGAACGACGCTGCAAGCTCCTCGGCGTACCGCGTGAGCTTGTGCGGCGTGTACTGTTCAGCCGCCGCCTCGACGACCTCGCTGAACTCGGCGAGCTTGCGGAAGAGTCCCAGCTCGGCCTCGGTGGTCAGGAGCGACAGATCGGCATCGGCGGGCACGAGTGCAGCCGCGAGCGCCGAGACATCCTCGGCCTCGGGTGCATCGGCGGCCTTGCGCAGGATCGAGCAGATGCGCGCATGGGCGTACTGCACGTAGTAGACGGGGTTGTCGCTGCTCTGCTCTTTGGCGAGCGCGATATCGAAGTCGAGCGCCTGGTCGGTCGAGCGGCGCAGGAAGAAGTAGCGCGCCGCATCGGGGCCGACCTCGTCGAGCAGGTCCTCGAACGTCACCATCTCGCCGGTACGCTTGGACATGCGCACGACCTCGCCGTTGCGGAAGAGGTTCACGAGTTGCCCGATGATGAGCTTGAGCTTGCCCGGGTGGCCGAGAGCCGCTACGGCGGCCTCCATGCGCTTCACATAGCCGTGGTGGTCGGCGCCCCAGATGTCGATGACGACGTCGAAGCCACGCTCCTCGAGCTTGTTCCAGTGGTAGGCGACGTCGGCGGCGAAGTACGTGTAGCTGCCGTCAGCCTTGAGAAGCACGCGGTCCTTGTCGTCACCGAAGTCGGTGGAACGGAACCATGTCGCGCCCTCGTGCTCGTAGATGTAGCCGGCCTCGCGCAGCCGCGCGATGGCGCGCTCGATGGCGCTTGGACCGCCATCGTCGCCGGGCGCGTGCAGGGTCCGCTCGGAGAACCAGACGTCGAACTCCACACCCATCCCGGAGAGCACGTGCTTCAGGTGCGCGAGCACCTGCGCGTACGCCTTCTCCTTGAAGTACGCCTCACGCTCCTCGGCCGAGGTGTCGGCCCACCGCTCGCCTTCCTCGGCCATGATCTCGCGAGCGATATCGGTGATGTAGGCGCCGCGATACCCCTCCTCGGGGAAGGTTACCTCGCGACCCGCCAGCTCGAGATAGCGTGCGGCCACCGACTCGGCGAAGACGTCCATCTGGACGCCCTGGTCGTTCACGTAGAACTCGCGCTCTACGCTGTAGCCAGCGTGAGCGAGTATGCGTGCAAGCGAATCGCCGAGCGCCGCCCAGCGGCCGTGCCCGACGTGCATGGGACCCACAGGATTCGCCGAGACGAACTCGACCTGCACGGTGCGGCCTGCGCCCAGCTTCGAGCTGCCGAACGACGTGCCCTGCGCTCGCGCCTCACGCACGACGCGCTGCAGCGCTGCGTCCGAGAGGCGGATGTTGATGAAGCCAGGGCCCGCGATCTCCACCGATGCGATATCCGCGTGCCCGGACATGCGGGCCGCGATGACCTCGGCAACCGCACGCGGGGGCATGCCGGCAGGCTTGGCCGCACGCATCGCGACATTCGTCGCCCAGTCGCCGTGCGTGACGTCACGGGGACGCTCGACGGTGACCTCGGGCAGTTCGGCGAGGGCCAGTTCGCCCGAGGCGACAGATGCTTCAAGCGCATCGTGGACGAGGGTCTCGATCAGGTGCTGCACGGCGAACACTCCTTGGGGCTGTGGTGTGAGTGTTCAGAATACCCTTACGAACCCGCAGCGACCAGAGTCAGCGGGTCGTGCTCGCCTCGCAGTGCACGACCGCCGGCAGCGTGAACGTGAACGTGGAACCCTCGCCGATCGCGCTCTCGACGACCAGGTCGCCGCCAAGAATCCGGGCGAGCCGCAGCGAGATCGCCAGGCCAAGCCCCGTGCCGCTGGGTTTCGCCTCATCATGCGGCGCGACCTGGTGGAATTCCGAGAACACTTCGCCAAGCTCCTGGAGCGGGATACCGACACCGGTGTCGGCGACGGCGAAGCGCACGGTCTCTCGGCCATCCCAGGCGACGCGGAGCACCACGCTACCGACATCGGTGAACTTGACGGCATTGCCGACCAGGTTCAGGAGGATCTGTCTGACCTTGCGTCGATCGCTCTTGAGTACTGTCACAGGCGTGGAGCACTCCACGCTCAAATCGAGGTGCTTTGCCTCGGCAGCAGGCCGAAGCGACTCGATGACCGACTCGAGGAGCGGAGCGAGTTCAAACTCCTCGGGCTCCACATGAACGTTGCCCGACTCGATTCGCGAGAGGTCCAGCACGTCGTTCACGAGCTCCAGCAGGTGCCTGCCCGAGGTGTTGATCATGCCGATCTGCCGCTCCTGCTCCGCGTCAAGACCGCCGACAAGCCCCGAGAGCAGCATATCGCTGAAACCGATGATCGAGTTGAGCGGCGTTCGCAGCTCGTGGCTCATGTTCGCCGTGAACTGATCCTTCGCGGCGCTCGCCGCTTCGAGCTCACGGTACGCGCGTTGCAGCTCCGCAGTCCGCTCGAGCACCAGTTCCGAGAGACGCTCGCGGTTGTCGGCGAGTTCACGTTCTGCTGCGATCCGATCGCTGACGTCATGCATAGTCGCGAACATCAGCCGCTGACCGTTCACGTCGATCGGTCCCGAGTGGATCTCAATGTCCCGCGTCTCACCGCTGGCCAGACGCTGTCGATCCTGTCGAACATCCCCGGAACCCGTCGCGGCCTTACTGAGCCGGGAGATCATCTCTGGGACATCGACCCCGTTCAGGTCACTGATGGTCTTCTCCAGGAACTCATCATGCCGGTAGCCGAAGAAATCGCAGGCCGCTGCATTCACATCGACGAATCGCGCCGTCTCCGGATCGACAAGCACCATGATCGTGTGGCTGTTCTCGAAAAGGCTGGCGAAATGCTCGCGGCTGGCTCGCAGCGCGTCCACCTCGGCATTGAATCTCGTCACGTCCTGCAGGATGCAGTGCGTCCGATGAACCGACCCGTCCTCGGAGTGCGCGATACGCCCGTACACCGCCACCTGTCGGTGAGTGCCGTCCTTACAGCGTACCGAGAACTGAGCACCCTCGACGGACCCGGTGACTTTGAATCCCACGAACCGCTCGGCGAAGATCCTCGCTTGTCCGTCTTCCAGAATGTCGCCGAACCACGTGCCGAGAATCTCGTCGCGCTCGTAGCCGAACAGGTCGAGCCACGCGTCGTTGACGTCGAGGAAACTGCCGTCGACGTCGAGTGACTGGTATGCAAGCGGCGCCCGCTCGTAGAGCAGCCGGAATGACAGCTCGCGCTCGGCAAGCTGCTGCTCGGCGGAACGGCGCTCGGCAATCTGCTGCACGAGCTCTGCATTCGCGAGCGTGAGGGCAGCAGTCCGCTCGTTCACGCGGACTTCCAGGTCGGCCCGAGCCGTCTCAGCCGCGGAGGCCAGCCGGCTGCGCTCCTCGAAGAGCAGCACGAGCATCAGCGAGGACAGACTGAATATGGTGATCACGAGGTTGAGTAGGATCGCCGACTCGTGCGGCACGGCGCCCGCGAACGGCCCGAGGCCGCGCAGAGTCCCCACGGTCGAGATGATCGCAACAGACGCGACGGCGATTGCCATGCAGCGACGACCGCCACGATACGCGATCCAGGTGAACGATGGGACGAGCACGAACGGCACGATACGTTCGATTGACGCGGGCAGTGCGATCGAGTTCACGAACGCAGCAACGCCGATCGTCGCCACAAGCGCCACCACGACATCGAGCCCCACAGTGGGCGAGCCTTTGGGCCTTGCCCAGACAAGTGGCACTGGCGCAATCGCAAGTACCGCCGAGGTCTCGGCGAGCCACCACATGACCACGGCCTCGGGGAACGCGACGACGTTGACGCCCAATGCGACAAGCGTGCCGGCGCCGAGCACGGCGGGCACGAGGCCAGCTGCGATGGCAGCCAATCCGAAAACCAGGGCATCGGAGGGCGTCGCAAGCTGAAAGGAGGTTCCGCGCATCTTTCGCAAGACGGCCCACAGGGTGAGCGGTCCTGTGATCCCGATAAGCGACATGCCAACAGCCATCCCGGGAGGCGCCGCAGAAAACGCTGCCGCAAGTGTACCGAGGAAGACGAACGGAAGTACGATCGGCCCTGCGGCGATAATCCCCACCGCAGCGACTCCGCTTGGAATCCACAGCGCCACGACACCCGAAGGGTGCAGCACAAGTGGCACCAGCGTGCGCGTGAACGCAAAGACCGCGAATCCTGTCGCAATCCCCCAAAGAAGCCGCGTGCGCATGGTGCTTGTGTCAGACAGATTCAAGGCAATCTCAATCCAAGTGGCAGACGTACGCTTTTCAAAGGCAAAAGGCGTGCCATCAGCCCCTGAAGGCGGTTAGAATGCGATGGACGGATACTCGCATACTGCCTCGCAGGAGGTGCCCGCATGCGCATCACAAGCAATGAAGTCTCAGCCGAAGGAAAGACCGTCGTGCGCGTACGCGTCGACCGGATCGGTGCCGCCGGTGACCGCGAGCTATGGTGGGTCGCGCTGGCGTTCGAAGACGAGACGACCAAGCCCGAGGGGATGTTCACCGACAAGGCTCAGGCGCTCGGACTGGCTGGAACGCTCGCGTCCGAGTGGGGCGTGCAAGTCGCGCTCACCGACAGCGCCCTTGCCTAGACCCGCTCGAGGTACCGTTGCAGGAGAGCCTGGCTGCGCTTACGAATGCGCTCCCGTACCCGCTCGGGCGCCGCTGCCCAGTCATCGGGATCCCTGCCCCACCCGAGCTGGAACCTGATGTGGGCCAGACCGAGCACGCCGTGAGCCACTGCGTCTTGCGAGGCGTGCAACGCTCTTCCGAGCGCCTCTGGTGAGCCAGCAGTAACCGCAAGCCGCAGGTACCGCCAGACCCAGAAGTACGCCCACGGCGCGAAGTGCCGCGTGAGGTTCGAGAATGAACCGCGAGCCGGGTAATCGAAGTCGACCGACACGTCGGCGCGGGCTACGCGGTCCGCGAGGTCACCCATTCCGGCATCTCGTGCCCAGTCCCGTGTCAGTTCGAAGTGCACGACCGGCCCCACGATGCACGTCCCGCCAGACGAAGTGATCGACCTATCGATGATACGGTTCGCCGCGCATGATGCGAAAGCCCCGGTACACTTGCTCGAGCAGCACGACCCGGGCGAGCTGGTGCGGAAGCGTCATCGCTCCCAGCGAGAGACGCTCGTTCGCCCGTGCCAGCACCGATGCATCCAGTCCCGCGGCACCCCCGAGAATGAAGGCGACTGTACTCCGACCCTGTACTCCCGCGAGCTCAAGCCAGGCCGAGAACCCCTCGGACGTCAGCTGCTTGCCGCCGATCTCGAGCACCACCACGTGTGCACCATCCGGCACGGCCCGCAGTATGCCCTCGGCCTCAGTCTTGAGCGCACCACGCTCATCGGCCGTGACGTCACGGTCTGGCACTTCGACGATATCGATCGTCGCGTACGGCCGCAGTCGTTTCAGATACTCGGCAGCTGCATCGCGCCAGTATGGCTCCTTGAGACGCCCGACGGCGATGAGCGTAATGCGCACTACTGCCTCGCCGTATCGGAGCCGAGCGTTACCTGCAACGTCTTGTGCTCCGTGCCGCGCACGATCTCGACCGACACGGTCTGCCCTACCTTCTGCGAGCGAATAGTCGTGAACACGTCCTCCACGCTCGCGACGTCCTCGCCCGCGATCTTCACGATGATGTCACCCTGCGTGATTCCGGCCTTCTCGGCTGGCGAGCCAGTGGCGATGCTCTGCACGAGGACGCCCTTGCTCACCGGCAAGTCGTATTGCGATGCCACGCTTTCGTCAATGGTGACTGTGCCGACACCCATGAAGGGATGCGACGCGCGGCCTGTGGAGATGAGCTCGTCGGCGATGCTCTTCGCGAAGTCCACGGGAATCGCGAAGCCGATACCGGCGGACTGACCCGACGTCGATTGGATGAGCGTGTTGATGCCGATAAGCTTGCCGTTCGCATCGGCGAGTGCGCCGCCCGAGTTGCCGGGGTTGATGGACGCGTCCGTCTGGATGAGGCTCGTGTATGCGGTGATGCCGGATGCACTCTGCGCGATGCTGGACCGACCGAGCGCCGAGATGATACCCGAGGTGACGGTCTTCTCAAGCCCGAACGGGCTGCCGATAGCGACCACCGGCTCCCCCACCTTAAGACCCGCCGATGAACCGAGCTGCGCAGCAGGCAGACCGGTCTTGTCGACTTTGATGACCGCCAGATCGGTGGAAGGATCTGTGCCGATGACCTTGGCGGGCAGATCCTCCACGCCAACGGTGACGATGAGCGCATCCGCGCCTTCGACCACATGGTTGTTGGTAAGGATGTAGCCGTCGGCGCGAATGATCACGCCGCTACCGTTGCCCACGACCTGCGTGACGGTCTTGCCCGTGTAGCGGTCAATGCCCGTCTGCTCGATCGCCACGTTGACGACCGAAGGCGTCAGCTTGGACGCGACTTGCTCGGCGAAGTTCGCGTCGGTATCGATGACGGAGGTCTCTGCCACTGCTGTAACCGGCTCCTGAGTCTCAGCCGCGACGTCGGTGGTCGTACGCGTGACAGGAAAGCCGAGCACGAACACGAACGCGGCCGCAACGAGCGCAGCGCCGATGATGCCGCCGAAGACGCCGGCAAGAACAAGCGCGAATCCGCCACGACGACGGGGCGGAGATGCTACCGGCGGTGCCACCGGAGCGACTTGCGGAGCCACGGGAGGCGGCTCGTAGGCCACAGGTGTCTGCTCGGCCACGTAGGGCTGCTCATCAGGGGTGATCTCGTCGGTCATCGGGCACCTCGCTCGGACGGGAACGCTTCACAACTAGCGACTATACCCGAGCACGTGCGCCCGACGAGGCTGCGGCACAACCACGACACAACCTCTTCACACGGTCTTCGCTAGAAGGCCGCGGTAAGCCACCTAAGCAGCGGGCCGGTGAAGACGCCAAGCGAAAGCGTCACGGCCGTCAGCGCCATGATCGCAACGCTGGCGGGCAGTGCGCGAGCGACGCGTTCGGTGCGTCCCTCGGCGAAGAAGGCGGCCCGCAGGATGCGGAAGTAGTACCCCGCCGAGACGACGCTCATCACAACGGCGACCAGCACCAGAGCAAGCCGTCCGGCGTCAAGTGCAGCGGTGAAGAGCACCAGCTTGCCGAACATGCCCACCATCGGCGGCACGCCCACGAGCGAGAGCAGAAGCACCACAGCGACCCCAGCAGCGGCCGGGCGCCGTGCGGCAAGGCCCGCGAAGTCGTCGACAGCGGTGCCTTCCTCGGCGGCGAGCAGCATGATGGCCATCGACGGCACGGCGTACGCGATCGTGTAGTAGATCGCAGCCGCGTTGCCCGCGGCCGAACCGGCCGAGAGCGCCAGGAGCATGTAGCCGGTGTGTGCGACACCCGAGTACGCCATGAGGCGACGGACGTCGCTCTGCGGGAACGCAGCCAGGTTGCCGAGAAGCATCGACAGGAGCGAGGCCACCGCGAAGACCGTCGGAAGCGCCGGCACGCCGGGCGCGAGGAGCACGGCAAGGCGCACCATCACTGCAGCGCCGGCGAGCTTGGGCACGGTGGAGACGAACGCCACTGAGGCCGGCGATGCTCCGGCATACGCATCCGGTGCCCAGTAGTGGAACGGCGCGGCAGACATCTTCGCGAAGAGTCCCACGAACACGAACACCGCCGAGAACGCGCCGAGCAAGCCTGCGCTCGGCGTGGCGGCGATGACCCCGAACGAGGTGGAACCCGCGATGCCGAAGAGGAACGAGAAGCCGTACAGCATCACCAGGCTGGTGGTCATCGAAAGCAGGAAGTACTTGAGCGCGCCTTCGAGCGTGTGCTCGTCATCACGGCGGTATCCCATGAGCACGTAGGCGGGCATCGTGGCGAGCTCGATGCTGATGAAAAGCACCATCAAATCGCGCGATGCGACCATCAGCATGCCGCCGAGCGTGGCGAGCAACACAAGCGCCGTCGCCTCACGCGAGCGCTCGGGGCCCATGCCCCGGCCCGCGAGCCACAGCAGGTAGACGGCCGAGAGCACCGCGAGTGCGACGCGCACGGTCACCGAGACCTGGTCGAGCTCGAGCATCCCGCCGAACGCGACCGGTCGCACCCCGATCGCCACGGCGCTCAACGCTGCGAGCGTCGCGAAGAGCGCGCCCGCAGCCGCACCGGCGCCTTCTCGGCGAACGATCAGCTCGGCGAAGAGCGCGAGAAACGCGCCCGCCAGGAGCAGATACTCGGGGATGAACCAGGCCAGCGCTGACATGCTACGCACCTGCCAGCATGGCGACGATGCGGGTCACGACCGGGTCGGTGAAGCGCAGAAGCGAGTTCCAGTACAGGCCGACGGTGAGCGTGAGCACCACGAGCGGCACGAGCAACGCCACTTCACGGCGCGTCAGGTCGGTGATCTTCGAGACGGCTTCGGACGGCGTGCCGAGCACGACACGCTGCACCATTGAGAGCGTGTACGCGGCGGCGAGGAGCACGCCGATGGCGGCGATGACAACCCACGCGGCCGGGACACTCGACTTCCAGGCACCCAGAAGCGTGAGGAACTCGCCGACGAAACCAGACAGACCCGGCAGGCCGAGCGATGCGAACGACGCGAATGCGAGCAGGCCGCCCGCGACAGGCACCTGGTGCGAGAGGCCGGAGACGTCCTGGATCATGCGGGTGTGGGTGCGCTCGTACACCATGCCCACGATGAGGAAGAGCATGCCGGTCACGACACCGTGCGAGAACATGACGGCTATGGCGCCGTTGAGTCCCTCGGCGGTACCTGATGCGATGCCCAGCATCACGAAGCCCATGTGCGACACCGAGGAGTAGGCGACGAGCTTCTTGAGGTCCTTCTGCGCGAAGGCAAGCGCGGCGCCGTACACGATCGAGATCGCGGCAAGCGCCGTGATGAACGGGGCCCACTGGTTCGCGGCGTGCGGCAGGATGGGCAGCGCGATGCGGATGAAGCCGTAGGTGCCCATCTTGAGCATGATGCCAGCGAGCAGCACCGATGCCGCCGTCGGCGCCTCCACGTGCGCGTCGGGCAGCCACGTGTGCAGCGGGAACACCGGCACCTTCACCGCAAAGCCGAGGAAGAACGCCGCGAACACCCACCACTGGAACGTAGCCGGCAGCCCGAGGCCGGACATCGCCGTGATGTCGAAGGTCCCTGCCTGCAGGTAGAGCGCGATGATGCCCACGAGCATGAACACGCTACCGAAGAGCGTGTAGAGGAAGAACTTGATCGAGGCGTATTCCTTCCTCGGCCCGCCCCACGTCCCGATGAGGAAGTACATCGGGACGAGCACGAGCTCCCAGAACACGTAGAAGAGCACGAAGTCGAGCGCCACGAACACGCCGTTCATGCCGACTTCGAGCAGCAAGAGCATCGCGAAGTACGCGGTCGGCTTCGTCTCCATCTTCCACGACGCGACGACGGCAATGACCGAGAGCAGCGCCGAGAGGAAGAGCATCGTGATGGAGATGCCGTCGACACCCAAGTTGTACGAGATGCCGAACTGCGGCACCCACGCGACCTTCTCGGCGAACTGCATCCCCTGTGCAACGTCGAACTTGAGCGCCAGGAACACCACAAGCGCCAGGTCTATCGTCGTGACACCCGCCGCTATCCAGCGCGCAAGGTCGCCGCGGTCCTTCGGTACGAGCGCGGTGACGATCGCGCCGACCAGCGGGAGGAAGATGATGGCAGAGAGCAGCATGGGCGTCAGGCCCCTTTCACGACGAACCACAGCATGAGCAGAACGATCGCGCCGACCATGAGGCCCTGGTATGCCTGGATGCGGCCCACCTGAATGCGGCGGACCTTCGCTCCGGCGGCTCTCACAAGCGTTGCGGTGCCATTCACGGCACCGTCGATGACGTACCGGTCGATGAGCGCACCGGCCTGCGCGCCTGCGCGCCACAGCGCACCGGCACCGTTCACGACGCCGTCAACGACGACCGTGTCGAAGACCGCAAGGGCGTCGGCGAGAAGACCGTAGCCCCGCACGATGAAGAAGTCGTAGGTGATGTCGAAGTAGAGCTTCATGGTGAGGGCGCCGTAGACGAACCCTGCGCGCTCCTTGAGCGGACGGGTATTGAGCACCTTCGTCCGCCGTCCGTACGCCCACCACCCCAGCGCCAGGCCGAGGCCCGCAACAGCGGTGGACGTGAGCGCGATAGGAGCAGCCGGCCACTCGCCTTCGTGCCCGAGGAACTGCGCGAAGTACGGCGATCCGAAGCCGATGACCGCGGAGATGGCCGCGAGGACGCCCATGGGCACCAGCATCTCAACGTGCGCCTCTTTGAGCTCGGACTGCTCCGGGCCGGTGAACACGCGGAACCAGAGGCGCGCGACGTACACGGCGGTGACGAACGCAGCTGCGAGCGCGAGCGCGAATACCACGTAGTGCTCGCCATGCCAGAGCACGGTGAGGATCTCGTCTTTGCTCCAGAAGCCGGAGAACGGGAAGATGCCCGCGAGCGCGAGCGAGCCGATCGTGAACGTCACAGTGGTGACCGGCATCTTCTTCGCGAGACCACCCATCTCACGCATGTCCTGCGTGTGCGCAGCGTGGATGATGACACCCGCGCCGAGGAAGAGCAGCGATTTGAAGAAGGCGTGCGTGACCAGGTGATAGAAGCCGGCCACGATGCCGCCAGCGCCCAGCGCGACGAACATGTAGCCGAGCTGGCTGATCGTGGAGTATGCGAGCACCTTCTTGATGTCGTGCTGCACCGCCGCGAGCATGCCGCCCACAAGCGCGGTCACGACACCGACGAGCATCGTCACCGTAAGGGCAACGCCGCTCGCTTCGAAAATGGGCAGCGCACGTGCCACGAGGAACACGCCGGCCGCGACCATCGTGGCCGCGTGGATGAGCGCCGAGGCGGGCGTGGGGCCGGCCATCGCGTCAGGCAGCCAGACGTGCAGCGGCACCTGCGCGGACTTGCCCATCGCGCCGAAGAGCAGCAGGAGCGAGACGGTCGTCGCGACCGCGGGCGCCCACTGGAAGCCGTGCAGCACCACCGAGAAGTCGAACGAACCCGCAGTCACGTACATCACCGCCAGGCCAAGGGCGAAGCCGACGTCACCCACGCGCGTGGTCAGGAACGCCTTCAGGCTCGCCTTCCTCGGCGCTACCTGCTCGTGCCAGAAGCCAATGAGCAGGTACGAGCACAGGCCCATGACCTCCCAGGCCATGTAGAGCTGCAGGAAGTTGTCCGAGAGCACCAGCACGAGCATCGCAGCGGTGAAGAGCGAGAGCACCGCGTAGTACCAGCCAATACGCGCGTCACGGTGCATGTAGCCGATCGAGTACACCTGCACGCACGCGCCGACAAGCGTCACGACGACGAGCATGACCGCCGAGATAGGGTCGAGCAGCACGCCAGCGCCCAGATTGACGGTGCTAATCGACGCGAACACCACCGACGCATGGTAGACGGCCTCACCTTCGTGGCCGCCCGGCCAGACCTGCACGAACGCGACGAGCGAGAGTACGAGCGCCACCAACACGGCGGCAACGGAGATCCAGAGGGACTTGTTGCGCACGCGGTTGGACATCGGTGCGAGCATCGCGAACGCGATGGCGGGAAGGAGCGGTATGGCGACGATGTAGCCCACGGCCTACCCCTTCAGCTCTTGCATCGCGTCGATCTCCACGGTCCTGCGCTGGCGGTACAGAGCGAGCACGAGCGCAAGGCCCAACCCGATCTCGGCGGCGGAGACCACCATCGAGAAGACCGCGAAGAACTGCCCGGTCATCTCGGCAGGGGCCGAGAAGCGCGAGAGCGCGACGAGGTTGATGTTGACGGCGTTCGCCATGAGCTCGAGCGACATAAGCACCATGACGGTGCTCTTGCGCGAGAGCGCGCCGTAGAGGCCGAGCGAGAAGAGCACGACGGAGAGCGCCATGAACGAGAGTGCGCCGACTGGCTGGAAGACAGTCACTTGCCATCGCCCCCCGACCACCAGACAGCGCCCACGAGGGCGACCAGCAAGACGAGCGAGGCGATCTCGAAGGGGACCGCCCATGTGGTGAAGAGCTTCTCGCCAAACGCCGCGACGTCGGGGACGACCTCGGGCATGACACCCGCGGGAAGCTGGGCCGAGAAGCGCTCAACCGCGAAGAGCAGCGCTCCACCGAAGAGCAGCGCGAGAATGCCAGCGCCCCAGCCCGGTTCGAATTCGCGGATGGCGTCCTCGCGACGGCGCAGCGTGAGCATGATGGTGAACAGGATGAGCACCGCGACGGAACCGGCGTAGACGAGCACCTGCACGAGCGCCAGGAACTCGGCGGAGAGCAGCATGTAGACGCCGGCGGTTGCCAGCATGACCTCGAGCAACCAGAACGCCGCGTGAACCACGTTGCGCGTGGAGAGCATCATGACCGCACCGCCGATGGTGGCGAACGCGAGCGCCAGGAAGACCACGCCGTTAACGGTACTACTCACGCTCGCTCACCTCCCTTGCAGCCGCTTCCTTCTCGGCCTTGTGGCGCGCGTTCGTTGCAGCGTCCACGTCCACGATCAGGTTTTCGTTCAGGCCCGCAGGGTCGGTGATCGCGAGCTCGTACTCGTGGCTCATGAGGATCGCGTCGAACGGGCACGCCTCAACACACAGGCCGCACATCATGCACGCGCCGATCTCGTAGCTGAAGCGGTCGATGTGCTTGCTCTTGTCCTCGGCGATGGTCACGTCAAGATCCAGGATGTGGTCGGGACACGTCTTCACGCACGTCATGCACGCCGTGCACTTGGGACTGCCGTCCGCGAAGTACTTCGGCCGCACGGCCCAGCGCGCCCGCTCCGGAAGCGTGAGCTTCTCGTACGGGTACTTCACGGTAATCGGGCCACGGCGCATGTTGCGCATCGTGATCCGGAGTCCGTTTATGAGTCCCATGCCCCACATGGCTAGCTCCACACCTTGATGACGATGCCCGAGAACACGATCCACACGAGCGAGATCGGGATCAGGCGCTGCCAGCCGAGCTGCATGACCTGGTCGATGCGCACGCGCGGAAACGTTCCGCGAATCCACATCATCACGAAGATGCCCAGGTACGTCTTGATGAGGAAGATGAGCGGCCCAAGCGCCGAGACGACCGATGCGGGCAGCCACGGGAGCGTCCAACCCCCGAAGAAGAGCGTGACCCCGAGTGCCGAGACGATGAACTGGTTGCTGAACTCCGAGAGGAAGAGCAGACCGAACTTCATCGCCGAGTACTCGGTCGCGAAGCCCGCTACGATCTCCGATTCCGCCTCGGACATGTCGAACGGCGTCTGATTGGACTCCACGAGCGATGCCACCACGAAGATGAGGAACGTCGGCCAGAAGAGCGGGTTCACGATGAACCACCGCGGGAGCACTGCGAGGAACGTCCCCTGCTGCGCCTCCACGATCGTGCCGAGGTTCGCGCTCCCCACGAGCATGACGATCGGCAACACCGAGAGCAGCAGCGGGACCTCGTACGCGATCTGCTGCGCCGCGGCACGCATACCGCCGAGGAGCGACCACTTATTCGCGCTCGCCCAGCCCGCCATGAGCAGGCCGATTGGGATGAGCGAGAGCGCGGTGAAGGTGTAGAGCAGCCCGGAGTCGAGGTTCGTGATACGCCACGTGTCCGAGAACGGCAGCGCGGCGTACGCCATAAGCGACGGCACGAACACCACGGCAGGAGCAAGCCGGAAGAGCCAGCGATCGACGGCCCTGGGCGTGACGTCTTCTTTGGTGAGGAGCTTGAGCACGTCCATGACGGTCTGCAGCGTGCCCTTCCAGCCCACATGGATCGGGCCGAGACGGATGTGCAGGTGCCCCAGGACCTTGCGCAGCATGTAGATCATGACGACGCCGTTGCCGAGCATGAGCCCGAGCGCGGCAAGCACTTTGAGCGCGCTGATGCCGACGGCGCTCATCGGTCCAGCTCCCCGAGCATGATGTCAGTCGATCCGATGATCATGACGACATCGGCGATAAGGTGCCCCGGCAGGATCTCTTCAAGCGCCTGCGCAGCGTACAGCGAGGGCCCGCGGTAGTGCATGCGGTACGGGTGCTCGGTGCCGTCAGAGATCAGATGGATGCCCGTCTCGCCTCGGCTGGACTCCACACTCGCGTACACCTCGCCGGCGTTCGGGCGGATGATGCGCGGCACTTTGGCGGTGTGCTCGCCTTCCGGCATACCATCGATGAGCTGAGCGATCATACGGGCGGATTGGCGCATCTCGGCCATGCGGACGTTGTAGCGGTCCCAGGCGTCGCCCGTGCTGCCAAGCGGCACCTCGAAGTCGAGCTCCGGGTACGCAGCATAGGGACGCGCCTTGCGGATGTCGAAGTCGACGCCGGCGGCGCGCAGATTCGCGCCGGTGAGGCCGAATGCGAGCGCCATCTGGCGATCGATCGTGCCGATGCCCTTCACGCGGCCCTGGAAGATCTCGTTGCCGCCGAGGAGCTGGTCGTACTCGTCGAGGTACATGTCGAACGTGGAGAGGAACGCGCGGATCTTCTCGGTCACACCAAGCGGCATGTCGGCCACGACACCGCCCGGCCGGATGTAGTTGAACATCATGCGCTGCCCAGAGAGCGCTTCGAGGATGTCGAGGAGCGCCTCGCGTTCGCGCATCGCGTACAGGAACTGGCCCATCGCGCCAGTGTCCAGGCCGAAGGTGCCGTACCACACGAGGTGGCTCGCCAGCCGGTTCAGTTCCGAGGCGAGCGAACGCAGCCAATGCGCCTTCCGGGGCACCTCCACGTCCATGAGCTGCTCGGCGGCAAGCGCGAAGGCGAGCTCGCCCATCATGCCCGAGACGTAATCGCCGCGGTCCATGAGCGTGCCGACCGCGTCGTAACGGCGGTGCTCGGCAAGCTTCTCGATGCCGCGGTGCAGGTAGCCCACGGAGACCTCGGCGGCCACGATCTCCTCGCCATCGACCTCCACGATCATGCGCAGCACGCCGTGGGTGGACGGGTGCTGTGGCCCCATGTTGATGATGAGGTGCTCGGTGGTGAGGCCGTCAACTCCCGAAGGCGCGCGGCGCAGGCCCGCCGGTGGCGTGCCGGGATCGTGCTGGCCTTCGCAGAGGAGGCCGACGCCGAGCGTCTCTTCGCAGATGTCGCTCATCGGGCCTTCACCTCCTCCACGGTCCGGATGAGGACGTCTCTGCGCAGCAGCGGCTCGACGCCATCGGTCGTGAGCAGCCGCTTCGGATTCGGGTGTCCCGCGAGGTGGATGCCAAGCAGCTCGGCGGTCTCGCGCTCGGGCATGAGCGCCGAGGGGTAATCGAACCAGACGGACTCGATCGTGCCGCCGTAGGCGACCGTCGACTTCACGAACAGCTCGAGATCGAGCGCGTACGAGCGCAGGCGGTACGTGAGCTCGACGAACTCACCGGTGTCGGTGCCGTCGAAGTCCACGAGCGACTCGTAGCCCGCCGCCTTGAGCGCGCTCAGGGCGTCCGGGACGAACGCGAGCTCGACGCGGGCGACCGTGCCGAGGGCCTCCTCGGCAACCGACACGCCGGAGATCGCGGCGAGCGTGCGCTCGATGTCAGCTATTGCGGGCCGCAAGGCGCTCCTCCGTCCGCTTCGCGATCTTCTTCTGCAGCTCGATGAACGCGTACTGCACGGATTCCGGTCGAGGCGGACAGCCCGGGATGTAGACGTCCACCGGGATGATCTTGTCGACGCCGAGCACCACATTGGGGTACTCGCGGAACGGACCGCCGGTGCTGGCGCACGCCCCCATCGCCACGACCCACTTGGGCTCCGGCATCTGGTCGTACAGGCGCTTCACCGTCTCGGCCATCTTCTTGTTCACGGTACCGGCCACGATCATGACGTCGGCCTGACGCGGAGAGTTGCGGAAGAACACGCCCATGCGGTCGAAGTCGAAGCGCGGACCGCTGGCGCTCATGAGGCCCTCGATCGCGCAACACGCGATGCCGAAGGCGATATACCAGAGCGAATTGCGGCGCGCGAAATCAAAGAGCTGCTCGCTCTTGATGAACGCGATGGAGTTCTCGCCCGTGAACTTGTCTATCGCCAACGCAGCGCGCCCTCCTTCCAGGCGTACGCGAGCCCGGCTGCGAGGATCGCGATGAAGACGATCATCTCGGCGAGAACGAAGACACCCATGCGGTCGAACGCGACCGCCCACGGGTAGAGAAAGACGGTCTCGATGTCGAAGACCACGAAGAGGAGCGCGTACACGTAGTAGCCCACACGGAACTGCACCCAGGGAGGACCGATCGGCTCACTGCCGCACTCATACGTGTCGAGCTTTCGCTCGTCGTGCTTGGACGGCGCGAGGAGGTGTGAGGCCGTGAGGGTGAGCGGCACGAATACCGCGCCGATGATGACGAACATGAGCAGCACGATATGGTCGGCGGTCACGTTCTCCACCATCCGGCCAGCCTCCTCTCCCGGTCCAAGCACGTCGACGCACCGTCCCCGGGTGCGGCGACGCCCACGCGACAGGTCACCGGGAAGACCCATCCGGGGCGAAGGTCGTAGCAATGTAGCACGCGTTACAATCCCCTAGCAAGCCCCCGGGGGTATGCGCGGTGATGCTCCCCGGACGTGCGCCACTCACCGACGCCGTGACACCGAATATCACACTGGCATTCAAGTTGCGGCGCGCACGGTGCGATACACTAAAGCGTCCTGTGCTTAGGTACCCAAAGATTGCCCGACAACAAGAAGGACTCATTCATGGCGGAACGAAAACGACTGTCCATCGCTGCTCGAATGGCGGGCGCGTTTCTCACGGTTGCACTCGTGCCACTGGTGATCGCAGCCATCGTGGGTATCACAGGCTTCGAATCGGCGATGAAGGTTGAGGCGGCCAACGTCATCAACGTTCACATGAAGACCGCCGGAGACGTCATGTCCGAGCGTCTCACCGCAATGGTCGCCTCCCTGCAGACCTACGCCGGCGGCTCGCGCGCGACGGCCGTCAAAGACATGTCGGTAGCAGACCTGCAGCAGCTCGCGAATGACATGCACGTTACCTACGTGTACTCGGTGGACGCCGGCGGCGCCGTCATTCGCTCGAGCGAAGGCACCCTGACCGGCAGTCGTACCATCGATCCCGTCATCCGCAACGCGGCGGGTGGCCAGTACGGGTCGTCATGGGTCGTCATTCCGCAGTCGGAGGTCGATCAGGCCGGACTTACGAAGAAGATCGGCATCGCGGTCAAGAAGACCGATAAGGGCACAACGTCGAAGACCGACGTGGACGGTGCCCTGGCGCTTGAAGCTGCCATCCCGTTCGGAGCGGGCTCCGCGCGCGGCGCGCTCGTGGCGGTCGACATCATAAACAACTCCTCCGCCTACGTTGATGTGATCGGCAGCCGCGTGAACGGCGTTGCGACTATCTTCCAGGACGAAGTCCGCGTCTCGACCAGCGTTCGCGATGCCGAGGGCAACCGGGCAGTCGGCACGGTCGTCTCGGATGAGGTTCGAACCAAGGCGCTCGAGAAGAATATCGGCTACCGTGGCGAAGCGTTCGTGGTGAACCGCGACCTCTACACCGCGTACGAGCCGATTCGTGGACCGAGCGGACGCACGATCGGCATGCTCTTCGTCGGACTACCGAAGGACCGGTACATCGACGCTCGGGTCGCCTTCGAACTCAAACTCGCGATCGCGCTTGCGGCGGGGCTCGCGCTTGCTGCGTTCGCCGCTGTCGTGACATCGAGGCTCATCGCTCGCCCTGTCGCCGCCATCGCAAGCGCCGCTTCAAGCGTGGCTGCGGGCGACATGGCGACACGCGTCCCTGCAGAGGGCGACCGCGAGATCGCAGCACTCGGCACATCATTCAACGCGATGTCCGATGGTCTGTCAGCGCTCATTCGACGGGTTCGTGACTCGGTGAGCCACCTCAGGAACGCTTCCGGCGAGATCGCTGGCGCATCCGACCACCAGGCCGAGATGGCGGGCCAGCAGGCCTCGGCAGTGGCCGAGACCACGGCAACACTCGAAGAGATGACCGCGTCATATCGCGCAGTGGCAGCATCTGCCGAGTCCGTGATGCGCCTTGCGGAAGACACGCTCGAAGCCGCTCAGACGGGTCAGGGCGGCCTGGGCGATACGATACAGAGCGCCGGTCGCCTCCGCGAGAGCGCCGAGTCGATGGCGGGCGCCGTGAACGCCCTGCAGAAGGCCACGTTCGACATCGGCGAAGTGCTCGCCTTCATCGACACCATCGCCGAGCAGACGAAGATCCTCTCGCTGAACGCCGCCATCGAAGCCGCGCGTGCCGGTGCGGCAGGAAAGGGGTTCGGTGTTGTCTCGGCAGAGATCCGGAAGCTCGCGGAGAGCGTCTCGGCCTCGACGAACCGGATCGATGCGCTCATCGGCAGCATCCAGCGGGCTGCGACAGAGCTCTCGCGCGATGCGGACGAGCAGGCGCGTCTCGCGGCAGTGAGCGTGGAGCAGACGGAGCGTTCCGGATACTCGTTCGGCACCATCGTCGATCAGGCGTCCTCCACCGCCGGCGCCGCCCGCGAGATCGCAAGCGCTGCCTCGCAGCAGCGTGCCGCTTCCGAGCAGGTCCTCTCGGCGATGCACCAGGTGAGCACGGCGGCAACCGAGACGGCTGCAGCAGCCAAGCAGGTGGCGAACGCGGTGCGCGAGATCGACGGCCAGGCCCGTGCACTCGAAGAGGGCATGCGCGGATTCCGAATCTAGCGCAACACGACAGAAGCAACGAAAGAGGGAGCCCGCGGGCTCCCTCTTCTTGTCACTGTGGAGCCGACGAGGGGATTCGAACCCCTGACCCCCGCATTACGAGTGCGGTGCTCTGGCCAGCTGAGCTACGTCGGCGCGAGTACGAAGTATAGCCCGACGGCCTTCTGCGACGACGGCGGCGAGATGCTGCCGGGCGCGCAGCATCGGCGCCCTGCTCCCCTGCCGGCTTCGGTTGCTGAGTTCCCTGCGCGCCCTTCTCACGGGGCGGATTCTGCTTCTGAGCGCCCTGCTTGGGCGTCTGCTTCTGCGTATCGGAGCTCGCGCCGTCTGCCGACTTCTTCTGGCCGCCGCGACGGCGACGCTTGCGCTCGGATCGCGGTTCCTCGGCAGCAGGCGTCGCTTCGGTCTCGACGGTCGCCTTCGGCGACGATGACCGCGACGATGAGCCCCTGGAACCACTCGGCTTCGGCAGGTCGCGCAACACGACTGGCGCGAACGCCGGATCCTCTTCCGGAACCGGCAGCGCGTCCGCCTTCACACGGCAGGGGCAACCCTTGCCACACGAGCAGTCCATCGCCGAGAGAGGTACCTCGATGCGAGCGCCACCCTCCATGAGGAGCGTGATCATCTCCTTCGGGGTGTTCATGTCGATGACCTTGCCCAGACCCTGCGGGGTGTCGATGATCGCGTTCTTGCGGGGCGCACGGCTCTTGAAGTCCTTGTACGCCTCGAACTCGTAACGCAGGCAGCACATCAGACGACCGCACAGCCCCGAGATCTTCAGCGGGTTGAGCGGCAGGTCCTGCTCCTTGGCCATACGGATCGACACCGGCTGGAACTCACCGCCGAAGCGCACGCAGCAGAGCTGCTCGCCGCAGTGGCCGAGACCTCCCACGAGGCGCGCCTCGTCGCGAACGCCGATCTGACGCATGTCGATGCGCGTCTTGAACTCGGATGCCAGGTCACGTACGAGGTCGCGGAAATCGACGCGTTCCTCGGCAACGAAGTAGAAGACCATCTTGCTGTCGTCGAAAAGCGTCTCGATCCCGATCGGCTTCATGTCGAGCTTGTACTTGGCGATGAGACGTCGGAACGTCTCCATCGCCTGCGGCTCGCGAGCCTCAAGCTTCTCGGCACGGGCGAGATCGGCTTCGTCTGCTACGCGGAGCACCGGCTTCAGTCCAGGCGGCACCTCGGAGGGCTCGACCTCTTTTGGAGCGAGCACGACTTCGCCGAACTCTTCGCCGCGCTCGGTGGTGACAACGACATGATCGCCCTCGGTCGGCTCGAAGCCGGCCGGGTCGAAGTACAGGACTTTGCCTGCGTATTTGAACTTGACTCCCACTATCGTGGGCATCGGAGGACCTCCCGGATGTCGAACAGCATGACCTCGATGGCCAGCTGGGGGCTCACATTATACGAGATTCGCTTCCGCGCGGTGTCGACGGCCTCAAGGGCCCTCAGCGCGGCAGCAGGAGTGATGATGCCGGCGACCTCGTCCATCGCGTCGGCGACGTCTGTGTTGGCGACGTACACGCCCGCACCTTGCGATACTACCAAGCAATCCCGAAGCCAGCTCTGCGTGACGCCCAGGATCTCGCCTACGCCTTCGCGCTCCCGTGCGGTCAACTCACGTTTGTGTCGTTCTTCAAGCGGCTTCGTCGAAACGGTCTTGCCGAGGATAGCACGGTATTCCTCGAGTTCATCACCTTGTACCGACTTCACCTCATCGAGCGGTCCCTTCACAGCGCCGAGCAGTGCTCGCGCGGCATCGAGGACATCGTAGCCGTCCATGAGCGACAACCGCTTCAGCGTCTCAAGAACAAGGTCGCGCGCGGCAAGGCGCCCCGGAGAGCGCAGGAGCTCCTCGGCACGCGGGACGACTCCGCCGGATGCAGCGAGTGCGGCGCGCGCTTGTGCCGTATCGACGCCGAGGCGCTCGACCAGCAGCGCAGCGGCAACCGAGGGCGGGACCGGGCGGAACCGGACGACCTGGCAGCGGGACGCGATGGTGGGGAGCACGGTCTCGTAAGAGCGTGTCAGCAGCACGATGATGACGTCGTCCGGCGGCTCCTCAAGCGTCTTGAGGAACGCGTTCGCCGACTCGGGATTGAAGCGATCGGCCTCATCGATGATGTAGATCTTGTGCGACGCCTGCACCGGCTTCAGGTTCACGTCGTGAATGATCTCGCGAACCTGGTCGACGACGTAGGTGGCGGCACCCTCCGGACGCACGATGTGAACGTCGGGATGGTGCCCACCGAGCACCCGGTAGCATGTGGGGCACGAGCCGCAGCCACCGTCGTCGCAGAACACCGCACACGCAAGCGCGACGGCCGCCGTCTTCTTGCCCGAGCCGCTCGGCCCCACGAAGAGGTATGCGTGCGAGACCGTGTCGCTCGCGACGGCGCGTCGCAGATACCCTGCGACGCGCGTTTGAGCCGGAATCTCATCCCATACGCAGGTGGCGGCCATCATGCCTCCAGCCGGATGCCCGCACGTTCGAGCACCGGTGCGAGCGCCGCGACGAGCGCGGCCCACACCACGTCGGCACGATCGCGTTTGATGACGGTCCACCGCTCGGGCTCGGCCTGAGCCATCTGCAGGTAGCCGGCACGGATGCGCGCATGGAAGGCGATCTCCTCGCGCTCGAGCCGGTCTGCCTCGGCGGGCGTTGCCGCGGCGATGCCCTCGGCGGGGTCCACGTCGAGCAGGATGGTGCAATCGGGAACCAGCCCGCGGGTGGCCCACGCGTTCACGCCACGCACGGTATCCAGGTCCAGCCCACGACCGTACCCCTGGTACGCCACGGTGGAATCCGCGTAGCGGTCGCAGATGACGACACGCCCCGCATCGAGCGCGGGCTTGATGACGGTCGCCGAGAGCTGCGCGCGGCTTGCCGCGAAGAGCAGCGTCTCGGCCACCGGATCGAGCCCTTCGTGGCGCGGGTCGAGCAGGATGTCACGCACGCCCTCGCCCACCACCGTGCCGCCGGGCTCGCGCAGGAGCAGCGGCTCACAGCCGACTTCGCGCAAAGCCGAGGCCAGCCGGAGGATCTGCGTGGTCTTGCCGGAGCCGTCCCCGCCCTCGAAGGTGATGAAGACGCCGCTCACAGCGTCACCTTCCATTCTGCGGGGGCTGTCGCGTACAGGTCGCGTCCGGCAGCATCGATCGCTACGAACACAGGGAAGTCGACGAGCTCCATGCGCACAAGCGCCTCGGTGCCGAGCTCAGGCCATGCGACCGTCTCGGCACTTTGCACGTGCGTCGCAAGAAGCGCCGCCGAGCCACCCACGGCCGCGAAGTACACCGCGCCGGTGCGCACGCACGCCTCGCGAACGGCCTCGGCGCGTGCGCCCTTGCCGATCGTCACGGTGATGCCCGCATCGAGCAGCGCCGGGGTCCACGCATCCATCCGCTTCGCGGTCGTCGGACCGACCGAGCCGACCGGACGTCCGGCGGCCGGCGGCGTGGGACCCGCGTAGAAGAGCGCCTGCCCGGCCAGATCGAAGGGAAGCGCGCCCGTCGCGGCGAGTGCCTCGGCGATGCGCACGTGCGTCGCGTCGCGTGCGGTGTAGACGGTGCCGGAAAGCAGCACGGGCTGCCCGACCTGAAGCACCGAGAGGTCAGCGGCTGTGGCGGGCAGGGTCACCTTGGCGACGTCAGCTAACATCTTCGGCCGCCTCGGGTTGGTCGGCGCCGCGCCAGTTGAGTGTTCGGAACGCGAAATACCCCGCTCCCAGCACGATGAACGATGTGAGCAAGAGGGTGATCCGGGGACCGGACAGCCACACGGTAGCCGGATCGATGCCCCGCGACTTCGCAATCGCCAGCGCGGCTTTGCCGGTAAGGTCACCAAGGGGCGCGACGACCACCATCGAAAGCAGCAGCGAGACTCTGATCACCGATTCCATGGCCGTGAACACCCGCCCTCGAATCTCGTCGCTCGTGGTCCTGATCACGTATGTGTTACCCGATACGGTCAGGCATGCGATGGAGAATCCAGCGACGACCGCGAAGACCGCCGCAACCCAGTACCGGCTGCTGAGCGAGAAGACGAGCATGCCGCTTCCGAAGGTGACCACGCCGCCAAGGAAGAGCGCCTGCAGCGGAACACGGGTGGCCAGCCTCGGCACGACGAGAGCGCCCGCCACCATCCCGAGCGCGATGAACACCAGCATGAACGTCTGCGGCGCGGCGATGAGCGCGCGCAAAGCCGCGACCCTGTCGAGAATCGGTACGCCTCCAGAGAGATTCTGCTGCACATGGACGAGTCCCACGGTGATGATCGCGCCGCCGCCGAGTATCGCCATACCAACGGTGATCAGCAGCCCGCGCAACTCGCGGTGCTGCCCCAGGAAGCGGAACGACTCGATGGCGTCCTTGCCGAGAAGCGACAGCGTGAATTTGCCATCGTGCGCCACTTTGGACTGGACCGAGATCGTCGTGACGACCACCGCCGAGATGATGAAGCTGGCGGCATTCACGAAGACGCCGGCACGCGGGCCGAGAAGCGCGGGCGCGAGCCATCCGACGAGTTGGTCGACGAACGGGAATCCTGACGCCAGCACCCACCGTACGATCGCCTCGAAGCCTGCGAGGATGGCACCAGACATGGTGAGTCCGATGAGCATGCTCGCCTGCTGCGTTGTGTACGACAGGCCATTGGCGACCGCGATCTCGTCCTCGGTGACCAGGTGCGGTATGAGCGCGTTCTTCGCTGGCGTGAAGAAGAGCGATGCGACCTCCATCGTGAACACCACGAGGTAGATCACGGTGAGGCTGCTCGTGAAGAGCAGACCGAGCGTGAGCACAGCGCGAATCGCGTCGCACGTGATCATGAGCCGACGCCGGTCGAACCGGTCGACGAGCACGCCGACGACCGAGCTCAGCAGCAGCGAGGGCAGGATCTTCACGATCATGATGCCGGCGACCGCGAACGCGGATCCGCCGGACAAGGTCGTCACGAGCGGGATGAGCAGACCGACGACGAGCCAGTCGCCGATGCCGCTCACGAACTGGCTCAGCCACAGCTTGCGGAAACGCGAGTTGCGCAGCAGCGGCAGATACGCGGCTTTCACTTCGAGGCGCTGCGTGGCTGTCTCGGTCATCAGCCGACCTCGACTGTGACCGTGCGTACCGCGGAGCAGCCCAGATTCACGGCCACCGGCAGCGCCGCAATGTGGCAGGGCGCGGAAACGACGCGCACGCCGAGTGCCGTCGTGAGGCCGCCAAGACCGGCGGGACCGATGCCCGTGGCGTTGACGGCGCCCAGAAGCCGGTCCTCGAACGCGCGAAGGCGCTTGTCCGCGGTCCGCTCGTCGAGCGGGATCAGAAGCGCCTTCTTGGCGAGCTTCGCGACGGTGTCGAACGTTCCACCCACACCCACGCCGACGATGAGCGGCGGACACGCCCCGCTTGCCTTGGCTTCCACCGCGCGGACGACTGTCTCGGCCACACCCTCTTCGCCCGCCGAGGGGTCGAGCATCGCAACAAGGCTTGCATTGTCGGAGCCGCCGCCCTTGAGCATCACGTGAACCGTCGCTCCACTGCCGGGACGCAACGTGATATCCACGAACGCCGGAGTGTTGTTGCCGGTGTTGGTGCGATCGAATAGAGCGTCGCGCACCACGCTCATCCGCAGGCTATTCTCCTCATACGCACGCGCAACGGCGGCATCGATCGCCGCATGCAGGTCGATAGGTAAACACTCCTGCGCGCCAAGCTCGACCCAGACCCAGACGGTCCCCGTGTCCTGACACAGCGGCACGCTATCGTGAGCAGCGATCTCCGCGTTCTCGAGCAGCTGCCCGAGTACGGTCCGGCCGCGCTCGGACGGCTCCTTGGCAAGTGCAGCACGCATCGCAGAGCGAACGTCAGGACGAAGCGTCACCGCAGCCTCCGCCACAGCTGCTTCAACGGCCAGAGCGATGGCCTCGGCGCGGGGCACGCGCTATCCGCCGAGTCCGAGAGATGCGACAGCTTCGACTATGCCCGCAGCCGAAGCCTGCAGCGCCGACAGCTCCTCGTCGGTCAGGCCCCACTCGGGCACTTCGACGACGCCAGAGCGGCCCAGGACCGCGGGAACGTTGAGATAGACATCCGAGAGGCCATACTGCCCATCGAGCAGCACGCATGACGGCATCGTCTGGCGGGTATCGCCAAGCATCGCAGCGACCATGGCTGCCACTGACGTCCCCGGAGCGTAGAATGCGCTGCCCGACTTGAGCAGCGACACGACCTCGGCGCCGCCATAGACCGTGCTCTTCACGACTTCGGCGACCTGCTCGGCGGGAAGGACCTCGGTGAGCGGGCGACCCGCGACCGTGGAAAGACGCGGGAGCGGCACCATCGTGTCGCCGTGCGCACCGACGACCACTGCGTCGATATCGGAGATCGCCGCGCCGGTGGCCCGGGCGATGAAGTACGCGAAGCGAGCCGAGTCGAGCACGCCACCCATGCCGAGCACGCGCGACGCAGGCAGGCCGGAGACGCGCCACGCAAGATACGCCATGACGTCGAGCGGATTCGTGACGCAGAGGAGAACAGCTTCGGGCGAAGCCGCGACGGCCTGCTCGACGACCGATCGGATGATGTTGCCGTTGATTGCGAGGAGATCGTCACGCGTCATCCCCGGCTTGCGGGGCAGCCCTGCGGTCACGACCACGATGTCGGAACCAGCCGTTGCCTCGTAGTCGTTCGATCCGGTGACGCTCACGCCGAACTGCTCGATCGAGCGGGCGTGCATCATGTCGAGTGCCTTGCCCTGGGGAATCCCCTCGGCTACATCGACCAGGACGACATCGGCTGTCCCTTTGAGTGCCATAACGAATGCAGCCGTCGCGCCGACCTGACCTGCGCCGACAACGGTCACTTTTGCCTGCGACAATGCACATTCCTTCCCGAGAATGCGAACAGATTCCCCCGCCGCGGCGCATGCCGCAGCCTCGGTGCATTCTAGCATGCACGGGACGACGACGAGCGCTACGTGAGGTCGGCCGGGTACTCCACACCAAGACGCTCGCCGCGGTGATGTGCAAGGCGCTGCAGGAGGATCGGCGGCACAGCCGGGAGCATCGCGCGCGGTCCGGGCGGCGGAATCGGCACCGGTATCTCGGCATAGAGTATGTCGTCGTCCGCCATCGCTTCAGCGAGCACCTCGCCGAGAAGGACGATAGCACTCCCACCGTGACCGGGGTCGCCTGGCTCGGCGCCCGAGCGCTCGGAGACGAGCACCAGACCCGCTACCGAGAACGAGAGAGCGAGCGCCAGCTCCAGCACCGCCTCGGCTTGAATGTCGGACTCGGCGCCGGGAGCGAGCACAAGCACCTCGGGAGGTGCGATGGACAGCTTCCCAAGCTCCTCCGGATCGATCGCGGCGTCACCGGTGAGCACGACGACGCGTCCGAGCACGTCGAGGTCACGGATGTCACCCAGAGCGTCGACCGGCATCACAACTGCGTCCACGCCACGCGCGACCGCGCGGGCGGTTGCCTCCGCCAGGGCGACGCGCTCCGACGCTTCGTCGGGCCGGAGCATCAGCTGCACTAGAGCGAGCTTCATGCGGGCACCTGACTTGATCGACCGACCTCGAAAGGTTCATGCCCCGCTCGGCGGCGGGTGTCACGCTCCTGCGGACTTCGGCTTTCTCGGCTTGGCGGCGGTGCTCTTCTTGCGTGCCGCTGGCTTCGTCTTCGCCTTCGCTTTCGGCGCGCTTCCCTTGGCTGCGGCGGCCTTCTCGGCGGCTGCTGCCTTCTCGGCCTTGAGCGGGCACGCCGGATCGATGCAGATTCGCCACGGACCTTTGCCGGTGTGCACGACGACCATGGGAGCACCACACGAGCAGGACTCGCCGGTGGCCTCAAGCTCGCCGTTCTGCGGCAGCGGATAGCTCGTGTTGCACGTCTCGTAGTTCGTGCAGCGCGCAAACCGCTTGAGCGTGCGGGCGGAGCGTTGTGCGATGAGGCGCCCGTCCTTGCCATCGGCAGCGCACGTCGGGCACGCGCCGATGTCGACCGTCGCTTCGAAGTTCGTGGGACACGCGGGATCGAGGCAGCGGACACGCGGGCGCTGGCGGAACTGGATGATCTTCACCTGCGGGGTGCCGCACGTGGGGCACGCCTCGGGAACGGTCTCAATCTTGCCCTGCGGAAGCGGGAATGTTACATCGCACTCGGGCCAGCCGGCGCAGCCGACGAACTGCCCCTTCGTTTTGGGTGACGATTTCACGAGCAGATCGTGCCCCGACTTCGGGCAGATGCCGACCTTCGCGTCCTCGACGGCGGCGTCCTTGAGAAGCTCGCCGACCTCCTCGGCTTTGGGGAGGAGCACGGCCATGACCTCGGCCAGCAGCTCACGCGAGTGTCCGACAACAGTCTCGCGCAGCGTGCGACCGTTCGCGATCTCGTCCATCTCGCTCTCGAGTTCGGCGGTCATGCCCGGAGTCGTGATGCGCTCAGCGAACGTCGAGAGCGCTTCGATGACCGCACGGCCCAGCTTCGTGGGCTCGATCGGGTCGTTCACGATGTAGCTGCGCGACTCGAGCGTCTCGATGATGTCGTGTCGCGTCGCCTTCGTGCCCAGACCGCGCTTCTCCATCTCCTGGATCAGCCCGGCTGCCTTGTACCGCTTCGGCGGCTGCGTCTGCTTCTCCTCGCTCGTCGCGCCGAGGAATCCGACCGTCTCGCCTTCGGTCATCTTCGGGAGATGCTCCTCCTTCTTGAGGCCGTAGTGGTAGATCGCACGGAAGCCCGCATCGATGACCACGTCGCCGCGTGCGATGAACCGCTCGCCACCAACCACGAGGCCGACCTTCGTCGCCTCGAGAACTGCCGGGGCCGAGAGAGTCGCCATGAAGCGGCGTGCCACGAGGTTGTAGAGCTTCCACTCCTCGGGCTTGAGCTTGTCAGGGTCAGGCGCGCCCGTCGGGTGGATCGGCGGGTGGTCGGTCGTCTCCTTGGCACCGCGCGTCGCGGTGAGCTTCTCTTGCTTGAGGAGCGATTCCGCGTACTGGTGGTATGCAGGCACGCCGGAAAGCGTCTTGAGCAGGCCGCGGATGTCGAGGCTCTTCGGGTAGACGCTGTTATCGACACGGGGATACGAGATCCAGCCGTTCATATACAGAGACTCGGCGATGTTCATCGCACGCTTGGGGCCGATGCCTTCGGCCGACGCGGCAGCCTGCAGTGCCGTGGTGTTGAACGGCGTCGGGGGCTTCACCGTGCGGCGCGTCGTGGTGACGTCAGCGACGGTTGCCGGACCCTCGGGGGTATCGCCACCGCCGAGCACGCTGTTCGCGGCCGCGACAGCCGCATCGGCGGCTTCTGCCGAGGTGAACCGCTCGGTCTCGTGACCGGCCGGTACCTCGGTCCCGGCGACGGAGAACTTCCCGTCGACCGACCAGTATGTCTCGGGCACGAATGCCTCACGCTCGAGTTCGCGGTCGACGATGAGCTTGAGCGTGGGCGTCTGCACGCGTCCCGCACTTCTCGGGCGACCGACACCGGCGAACCGCACCTTGGTGAGATACCGGGTGAGCACCGCACCCCAGACGAGGTCGATGTCCTGCCTCGCCTCACCGGCAGCCGCCAGCTCGTCGGATACGGTGCCGAGCTCGGCGAATGCGCGCTCGATCTCGTCCTTTGTGATGGCCGAGAACCGCGCGCGATGCACGGGGGCGGTCTTGTTGGATTCGCGCATGACACCGCGCGCGTCAGCGCCGATGAGCTCGCCTTCGCGGTCGAAGTCGGTTGCGATGATGATCTCGTCGGCCTTCTTCGCCAGATTCTTGAGGGCGCGGACGATCTCCTTCTCGGCGGGTGATTTGCCTACCGGCGCCCACACGAGGAACGGCAGCGACTGCAGCTTCCAGGTCTTGAGATCGAGGCCGTCGGCCGTGAACGGCTTCGAGCGCTTCTCCCAGGGCGGTACAGGCAGACTGGAGGGCAGGAGCGCGGTCGCGGTGCGACCATCTTCCCAGGTGGCCTGCCAGCCGGTATCGGTGTGCGAGAGCGCCTCGGGGAAGTCGACACCCAGAATGTGGCCCTTGAGCCCGATGCTCACCCAGTCCTCGCCGTCGCGGCGGAAGGTGTAGACGGGTGTGCTGTAGACCTTGTCGGTCTTCGGCTTGCCAACCGCCAGTATCTCGGCGATGCGGCGTGCTGCGATGTTCTTCTCGGAGACGACAAGTCGCATTGGCGCGTGGTCCTCTTCCCTCGGGGCCATGAACGTAAATGCGAGTATATACCGGCCTGTCAACCGGACTCTGAACCAGAGCTGACCGCGCCGGTAGCCCGGACTACAGCCCGATGTCCCCCGCGCGACCCTTCATCGCATCCAGCGCGATGCCGAGAAACTCCTCGCGAGTGAGGCCGATTTCCTCACACACGGCCATTTGCTCTCGGTTGGCTCCACGGGCGAATGCCTTCTCTTTCCAGCGCTTGAGCAGCGAGCGAACCTCGACACCCGCCAAGTCCTTCTCCGGGCGAACCAGCGCCGCCGCCACGATGAATCCCGTGGTGGGGTCGGCGGCATAGAGCGCGCGATCGAAGAGCGATTCCAGCGGTGCCTTGCCCGCATGCGCAAGGATGGCGTGCAGCATCTCGTCGTCGATCCGGTCGCCGAGGAGCTCCGCGGTCACGATGCCGTGACGCTCAAAGTCCTCCGCGGTCTCCGCGTAGTCGAGGTCGTGCAGCAGACCGGCGAGCGCCCAGCGCTCGACGTCGCCCTCCGATAGCTCGAAGTGATGCGCAAGCGCCTCCATGATGATCTCGGTCGCCACGCAGTGGTTGACGAGGTTCCGATTGGCGACTCGCTCTTGCACCAACGCCAGCGCTTCATCGCGAGCGATCATGACTGCACCACCTTCGCTGCTTCGATGCGGGCCGCGAGCCACTCGACCCAGGCATCCACACCCTCGCCCTTGGTGGCCGCGATCGCGAATACCGGCGCGGTCGGGTTGAGGTCGTGCACGACGCTGCGGAACTCCTCCTCATTGAAGTCGAAGAAACTCACCGTGTCGTACTTGTTCAGGATGACCGCCTCGGAGAGCTGGAAGATGCCCGGGTACTTGTACGGCTTGTCGTGCCCTTCCGGCACCGAGAGGATCATGATCTTCGCATGCTCGCCCAGGTCGAAGTCGGTCGGGCACACCAGGTTGCCGACGTTCTCGATGATGAGCAGGTCGATCTCGTCGAGGTCGAGCGTGTCCACCGCGCGGCGGATCATGTCGGACTCGAGGTGGCACGCGCCACCGGTGTTGATCTGCACGGCGGGGATGCCGTGCGCCGCGATCTTCTCGGCATCAACGCGCGATGCGATGTCACCCTCGATGACCGCGATGCGATACCTATCTCGCAGCGCGGCGATGGTGGCGAGGATGGTGGATGTCTTGCCGGCACCGGGGCTCGCCATCAGGTCGACGACGAAGACGCCCTTGCGGGCGAAGAGTTCCCGGTTTCCCTCGGCAAGCGTGTCGTTCTTCTCAAGAATGCCCTTGGCGATATCGACCCGCACGAAGACCCCCTAGTCGATGTCCATACTGTCGATCTGCAGCTCGCGACCATGGATGAGCGTGCAGACGTACGAGCCGCACTCGGGGCACTTCGCGTCGAAGCGGCCGTGGCCGAACTCCGCCGAGCACTCCCCGCATACCGAGCGAGCCGGGACCATGGTGACGTTGAGCGTCGAGCCCTCGGCGATCGAATCCTTGGTGAGGACGCTGAACGCGAACTGCAACGCTTCTTCCTGGATCTCGGTGAGCACGCCGATCGTCACTTCGATGCTGTTGATGCGACTGGCGTTCTCCTTGCCCGCTGCTTCGAGCGATGCCGTCACGATGCCGTCGCAGATGCCCATCTCATGCACAGATGTGTCCCTTTCGTGGAGCAGGTGTCAGGACTCGTCGTCCTCGTCGTCATCGTCGTCGAACTCGGCGTCGGCAGCACGCTGGGCAGCGATCTTCTTGGACATCATGATTCTCACCAGAAGCATGCTCAGCTCGTAGAGCCCGATCATCGCCGCCGAGAGGAAGCCCATGCTCACGGGCGACCAGTCCGGGGTGATCATGGATGCGACCACGATGATCACGACCCAGACGATGCGCCAGTTCTTGCGAAGCTTCGCATACGGCACAACGCCGAAGTACGTGAGGTAGAACACGACGACCGGTGTCTCGAAAGCGACGCCGAAGCCGATGAGGAAGTATGCGATGACCGTGATGATGTCGGTGGCCTGCGCCTGGAACTGCATGATGCTGCCGGCCTGACCGACAAGCCATGCGAAGCTGGCCGGCAGGATGATCACGTAGCAGAACGCGACGCCGATGAGGAACAGCACCACCGAGGCGATGAACGTGCCAAGGAACCAGCGCTGCTCTTTGGGCCGAAGCGCCGGCAGAAAGAAGCTCATGACCTGCCAGATGGTGACGGGGCTCGTGAGCACGAGCGCGCCCCAGAGGGCCACCTTGAAGCGGACCATCATCGGATCGAACGCGCGCAGCGCGATGATCGGGCGATCCCCAAGCGCGGCACGAACCGGCTCGACGAGAACATTGAAAAGCGGATCTGCCACGAAGTACAAACCGACCGCGGCCACGATCAACACTGAGGCGACGATCATGAGGCGTCGGCGCAACTCGGCGATGTGGCCGAAGAATGGCATTCTCTTGGGAGCGATGGGCATGGCGTCAGGGTGCGCAGCTACTGCTGCTCCCCCGCCTCCTCTCCATCGTCGGTGACATCGCTGATCATTCCGGGTGCGTCGGGCGCTCCGGGCGTCCAACCCGCATCCTCGGGTGCGATCGGCGCATCATCGTCGTCCGCGTCCTCGGCCGGAGGCGGAGCCACCTCGGGCAACCCGCCCGGCAGTGTCTCCCCGGGAGCGACCACACCGGCCTGCTGACGGTACTCGCGGGCCTTCTGGAAAGGATCAGGCTCGACAGCTTCGTCGGCATCCTTCGAAGTGTCCTTCACGGCGCCGGAGCCCTTCATGGCCTTCTCGGCCTGTGCGTTCTGCTCGGCGAGGTACATCTCGGCCTTGAACGTGGATTCCATCATGGCTTGATAGCGCTTGAACTCGCGCGTGAACCGCCCGATGGTTCGCGCCATCTCGGGAAGCTTGTCAGGACCGAACAGCAACAACACCACGAATGCGATGATGATGAGTTCGCTGCCGCCGATGCCGAACAACGCTTCAACTCCTCCAGCTGCACGCGGACGAGACCAGACCGGTCGCGGTCATGCGAACGAGTCTAGGGTCACCACTGCGGCAACACAAGACGTGAGGCTCAGAACCCCTCGGCGTCAGCGGCACTCGCGAAGATCGGGAAGACCTTGTCGAGTCCGGTGATCCGGAAGATCTTGAGGATGCCTTCTTTGGTGCAGATGATGCGCATCGAGCCGGACTGCTCCTTCACGCGACGCAGCCCGCTCACGAGCACACCCAACCCCGAGCTGTCGATGAAGCCGACGTTCTCGAGGTCGACCACGAGGTCGATACAGCCGTCGTCGACAGCATCGACGAGGTACGACTTGAGGAGCGGCGACGTGTAGACATCGACCTCGCCGTTCACGGCGATGCGGCATGTGCTTCCGTCGCGCTCGGTCGAAATGTCGAGTTCCATGCTCGTACCTCTCCGTCTGCATCTCGTCGGTCTCCTCGATTGTAACCGTCGGGTACGCCGGTGAGAAGGCAAGACGAATCGGGTAGGTAGTAGACGTTCGCGTCGAGCGGAAGGAAGCACATGCCACTCACGATTCAACTCGACCCCGGCGAATCGCACTGGACACTCACGCTGATCGGCGATTTGGACTACAGCGAGTGTGCGGCGTTTCGGATGACGATCGATCGCATCTTGAAGGACTCTCCGGGTTCGACCATCGTCGATCTATCGCGTTTGGACTACCTGGACAGTTCGGGACTCGGGCTACTGCTCTCGTTGTCGAAGGAGTACGGCGCCCATGGCGGGCGGCTCATTCTGGTGACGAACGATGCCGTGGACAGCATCCTCGATCTCACGCGGCTCTCCGGGATCTTCTCCACGGCTTCGGACTTGCAGGAAGCCAGCGTGATGGTTGCAGACACGAGAGCCAGTTAGCCAGGCACTCTCGAAACACGAACGGCCGGCCGCACGAAGCGACCGGCCGTCTTCGTTTGCGGATCCGTGCGCGCTTACGGAGTGCCGCTCGCGGGAGCAGAGCCAGTCGCCGAGGAGGTGATCTGGCTCAGCAGCTGCTTCGCGTTCTCGATCTGGGCGGTAAGCGTCGGGTCATTCGTGGCGATGAATGCCTCAAGCGCGGCCTGCGCATCGGGGCTCCCGGCGTATGTCAGCGCGAACGCCTTGTTGCCGATCACGATGTTGTCCTTCGGGTTGAGCGCAAGCGCCTGGTCGTAGTACGTGACCGCCGAGAGCCAGTACGGACGCGACGCGTCCTGCGCACCGCTCTCATACTCGGCCACCGCCCACTCGTAATACGTGTGGCCGACGTTCGCGAGCAGCGCCTCGTTCGTCGGATCTGATTTCGAGGCTGTGAGTGCGGCATCCACCTGAGGCTGATACGTCGCGGCGAAGCCGACGCCGGCGGCACCGGTCGTATTCGCATTATTGTTGTTGCTGCTGCCACCGAATCCCGAGAAGCCGACGAGCGCGATACTCGCTACGAACGTGACCGCCACGAATACGATGACGACCTTCGTCCACATCGGAGCACTCTGCTTGTTGATTGCCATGCCTGCACCTTCCGTGAGAGTGAGTGCGTGCCCGACCCCGACGGTGCCCGTCGGAGCTACAGGCCGCTTCGCTAGTTGCTGGTTGTCGTGGTCGAGCCCGTTGCCACGGCCGAACCCGATGCCGTTCCGGAGCCGGTCATGCCGCTCAAGTCAGGGTGATTCGCGGGCATCTGGCCCGAGTTGATCTGCTCTTGGGTCAGCTGAGGAGCGCTCCCCGTGCCCGACGCCGCAGCACCGGTTGTCGCACCTGAGTTCGCCGTAGTGCCGCCGGTCGGGATGACAAGGCCGACGAGGAGACCGATGAGCAGCGCGATGACGGTCATCAGTGCCGCAATGACCATCGGCACATCCTGCGCAAAGAACGATCCGCTTGCGGTCGGTGCCGAATGGACTGGTGTCTGCACCTGCTTGCCTGTCGCCTTCTTCGGCGCTGGCTTCGCGTCTTCTTCTTCGTCGAAGAAGAAATCCTGGTCGCTCACGTGCGGATACCTCCTACAAATCGTCATTCTCGGGCACGACGTCGTTCCTGCCCGAACCTCGCGAGAGTATAGCATGCACCCTAGGTGAGAACCGACCGCCGCGCATGACCACGCGCTCGGCGAACCGTGTACCCGCCAGGGCAGCACTTGCAGCAAGAACTCCGAGAACCGCGCCCGCGACGTCGGGCTCCATTCCCAGTCGACTTCCAAGCAAGAAGCCAGCCAAATAGCCGAGAAGCAGACTCGCCAACGGAACGCCGTAGACCGCAAGCGCGGCCTTCATTCTAAGGCCCTCAGGAATGAGGACTTCAACCTCATCGCCCAGGTTCGCGCCGGCTCTGTCCACGACATCGCGGAGCAAGAGTTCCCCGCTGTCTGAAGCGGAGCATGCGCTGCACCCCTGGCACGCAGAGGACCCCGCGAGGACGACGTCGACATTGGTACCGCGGACCGCGACTACCGTGCCGTGCTCGATCATCAGGCACGCCCGTCTTTCAGCTTGAGACGGGCGTTCTCCACGTCGTCGTACAGACCGGCGGTGTCCATGGTCAGAAACGTTCCGTGCTCAAAGAGCATGCGTCCATCGACCATGGTCATGACCACGTCTTCCTGGTTGCTCGTGTGGACGATGGCACCGTACGGATCCTGCGTTGGCACCTGATGGCTGCGCGACAGGTCAACGGCGATGATGTCGGCACGCTTGCCCGGCTCAAGGCTTCCAACCAGATGATCGATCCTGAGTGCCCGTGCTGCTTCAAGCGTGGCCATGCGAACAAACTGCTTCGCACGGTAGAACGTTGCCTCACCTGCCAGGCCACGCTGGACCAGCAGACCGATTCGCATCTCATCGAAGAAATCCATGGTGGAGTTGGAGGCGGGCGAGTCGGTGCCGATACCCACGCGCAGGCCATGCTCCAGGAACGACTGCAAGGGGGCGATACCCATGCCAAGCTTCAGGTTGCAGCGAGCGCAATACGCCACCGCGACGTCATTGCGCGCCAGCGTGTCGACGTCGAGTGGATCGACATGCACGCAATGGACCGCCAGGACATTCGGAACCTCGAGAATGCCCCACTGGTATATGTACTGAACGGGGCTCACGCCGGTCGGCAACCACACCACGTCGGACCAGCCGGATTGCGCCCGGTAGTCCTGCCCGAGCGAGGATGAGCCGTACTTGATGAAGTCGTACTCGTCCTTCGAGCCAGCAAGGTGCAAGGCAACCGGGAGACCGCGCTCCCCTGCCTCGTTCGCGACGGTCTTGAAGAGCGTCGGATGGCATGAGTACGGCGAGTGCGGCGCGATGCCTATCGTGAGCAGCTCGGGATTCACCTGGTCTTGCCATGCGGCAACATCCGCAAGCGCTGCGTCAACGACGTTGCGCACCTGCGATTTGTCCATGGTAGATACTTCGCGGTAGATGACGCCGCGGAGTCCGGCTTGCGATGCCGGCGCGACCGACGTGCCAGAGTCCGTCACATCCGCGAACGTCGTGATGCCCGAGCGGACCGACTCGACGGCGCCGAGCACTGCCGAGTTCTTCCAGTCTTGCTCGGTGAGAAGCTCCTCGAGACGCATGACCTGCATCTTCCAGCGCGAGTACGGCAGGTCGTTGACCACACCACGGAACGAGGCGTACTCGAAATGCGTGTGCAGGTCGATGAAGCCGGGCATGAGCACGGCGAGTCCGTAATCCCGGATCTCGTCCGTGGGGTACGCAGCGATGAGCTCCTCGCGCGTTCCGACCGCGACGATAGCGCCGTCATGCACGACGACGCCGCCGTCCTCGATATGAGGGCCGGAGACTGGGAGAACGTAGCGGGCCAGCAGCAGCATTGTCGCGTCCCTCCGTGCATCTTGAAACCGTCCACACATCGTACACGCTCGGGCAAGGGCGCTTCTAGCAGAAGCGTCAGGCCTCGGCGATATGCACCGCGACGATGCCGAACGTGAGGTTATGCCAGTTCACGCGGGTGAATCCCGCGGCGTGCAGCTCCGAGGCGAGCGCCAGCTGGGCGGGAAACGCCCGGATCGAATCGTTCAGATACTGGAAGGACGGCTTGTCCCCAGTAAGGAGCCCGCCGAGGTTCGGGATGACCACGCGCAGGTAGGCGTGATAGAACCAGCGAACCAGCGGCGATGGCGGGCGCGTGAACTCGAGTATCACGTAGCGGCCGCCCGGCTTGAGGACGCGTCGAACTTCCCGGAAGTTGGCTTCGCGATCGGGAAGATTCCGCACGCCGAAGGCGATGGTCACGATATCGAACCGCGCGTCATCGAACGGCAGGTCCTGGGCGTCTACGACCTCGAAGTCGATCTTCGTCGATCCGCTGTACGCGGCGGCCTTCTTCTTACCCACCTCGAGCATCTCAGGCACGAAGTCCGTTGAGAGGATCGACGCCGGCTTGCCGAGCCGTGCGAACGCCATCGTAAGGTCGCCGGTTCCAGCCGCAAGATCAAGCATCACGCTCCGGTGGTTCGGTTGCGCGAGACGTACCGTGGCGCGCCGCCACAACCGGTCGATGCCGAAGCTCGACAGGATGTTGAACAGGTCATACGAAGGCGCGATGTGCGTGAAGATGCCCTTCACGCGGTCCGTCGTCGGCTGTCCGGGGGCGGGCTTTTCCTCTGCAGCCATCAGCTCTTGTGCTCCGCAGGTCGGGGCTCGATCTTGCGCGTGTGCGGGAAGAGGGTCTCGAAATTGACCCTGAACCATAGCGCGATATTACTGAATACGTGCGTCGGTCGCACGGAGGAGGGCCAGTTCAGCTCGGATTTCTCGCACACCGTGTTCTCATTCAGTCGGTCGACCTCGTGCCTGAAATCGCTCAGCTTCGCTGCTCGTGCCGCGCCGGTCGACGTCTCGACGATCTCGTCGATGCGCTTCATGGCCCGCTGCGCCTCTCGGATACGCTGCTCGGTCACAGCGGCGGTCGTGGCGTCGGCCAGACCGACCTCGGCCTTTACGCGGTTGATGCCGATTGCGGATTCGTAGATGGTGTCGACCATCTCGTCGCGCGTCATGCCGTCGGGCTCGTAGTTGAGGATGTGCTTCCACGACGGCTCCAGCAGCAGCTGCCGGTGTTCTTCGAGCGTCTTCGCGCGGAGCTTGTAGCCGTACGCCTCAGGGTTGTCGAACACCATCGATCCAGGATCGAGGAACGGTGCCATCGGGGAGATGAACGCCAGGAGTCGCTTGTCGTTGTTGAGACGCGCATAGAGATCCTTGACCGCAGGCACGGTGTCGAGCACCGACTGCGCGGTCTGCGTTGGGATGCCGGTCATGAAGTAGAGGTCGAACCGCGAGCAATTATGCTTGAGCGCGATCTCGATGGACTGCGACAGCTCCTCGAACGTGTAGTGCTTGCCGAACGCAGCGCGCACCGCATCGTCGTGGCTCTCGGCAGAGACCTCGACCGACCAGTCGTTGAGGTGATGGTCGAGCAGCGCGCAGAACTCCTCGGTGGGCGGCGTGAAGAACTCAAAGCCGATGGGGTTGCGGAAGTTGATGCGATGAAGCCCCTCGAGGAACGCCTCGATGTACTCCTGCCCGGCTTGCTGGAAGTCGTTGAGAACGAAGACCGGCCCCGGGATGTGCTTCTGCACGTGGGCGATGTCGGCGACCAGACGCTCGGGGTCGCGGAACGCGGGAGCTTTCCGGCCGAAGTGCTGCGCGAATGCGTATGCCGAACCGCCGCAAGTGGGGCACTGCTTGGTGCAGCCCCGGCACGTAAGCGATGCGGTCACCGGATAGCCGAGCCACCCCTTGAACGGCAGCGCGCTGATCATGTCCCGGTCGCGAATAACCGAACGCATGCTGAAGCTGTAGTCGAGCTTCACGTGATCGAACGTGTCCGGCACCCACGACAGCTCATTGACCACAACCGAGCCATCGGCCGTCTTGTAGGTGAGGTTCGGGATGTCGGCGACACTACCGTGTCGCTTGAGAGCGAACATGAGCTGCGTGAACGGCTCCTCGGTGGAGTCACCCCGGACCACATAGTCTACGCAGTCGTACCGCACCAGCTCCTCGTGGAAGTACGAGGATGAGAGCCCGCCGAAGATCACAGGCGTGTTCGGGTGGTACTTCTTGCAGATGCGGGCGATCTCGATCGATCCGTGAGCGTGAGGCAGCCAGTGCAGGTCGATGCCGAAGGCGATCGGATCCATCTCGCGAATCGCCTTCTCGACGTCGTACTTGGGGCTTGCGAGCATCCGCATGGCAAGATTCAGGATGCGGACGTTGAGTCCATGTCGTTCCATGTACTCGGCCATCGTCGTGAAACCGATGGGGTACATCTCGAAGATCGGGCTCGACGGAACCAGGTCCGAGACCGGCCCGAACATGATCGACCTCTCACGGAAGTCGTACACGCTTGGGGCGTGCAGCAGCACAAGATCGGCTTTGGGCAAGGCGCACTACTCCTCAACGTCGCTGCCGGGGGGTTTGAATGCAGTCTGACAGAGCCGTCAGAAGTGGAAAGTATAGCACGGTACACGCGGTATCGCAGACCGTGCGACGTCCCGATTATCTGTTTCCGACAGCCCCTACCTGCACTCTGCACTTGCACGCCAGCGACTTGATATCGCACGGCATACGCAGCTGGGTGATTGTCATACCCTCGGGCTTGCGCACGCGGATGATCGGCGTGAGAAGCAGGGCCCCGCTGATGCCAGCTGCCGCCAGCAGATCGAGCGATATCTGCACCCAGCCCGGCGAGCACGCGACGAGGCCAACCGTTACGCCGATCCCGGGATCAAGACGCGCCAATTCTGTCAGATGGCCGACAGTGAGGCCGCCCACCGACTGGCCCGCATCCTCCGGGAGCTCAGAGTAGAGCCCGACCGGACGCACGCCATAGCGCTCTGAAGGGAAGACGACCTGGAGCGCTTCTAGCATGCGGACCGTACCGATCATGACGATGGGATACTCGTCACTGAGGCCGAGGAAATCGGTGAACTCGCGGAACAGCACCTCGGGGTCGTACCCCGCGCCAGGCCGACCGATATCGCCCACGAATGAGATGTCCCTGCGGACCGTCTCCTCTTTGATGTTGAGTTCCTCGGCTAGTTGGCGAGACGTGATGTGGTCGGGAGCGCCTACGCGCAGCAGCTCGCCGAGATAGCAGTGATACAGCGACAACCGGTAGAGTGTTGCATCCGGTGCTGTGCGAGGCTCGGGCACTGGGTGACCTCCAGAACTTATCCGGGTTCATGAAGTGTTATTAGCACTTTACACCTGGATTCCGAAGAAAGTAACGGTTTCAGTCATGGAGAAACCACCGAGAGAGCAGTATTTCGCTAATTGCCAACGGTCTTGTCGGAGAGCTGCTCATCGGTGAGGGGCGGTGGCGTCGTACCGGGAGGATCCGTGGCGTCGACGATGACCCAGCGCCCGTCGAGCAGACTGAGTGAGAATACCGTCACTTTCGGCCAGTCCGGGAACGCACCTGCCGCATCATCCCAGCGAACGACGACATCCGCCGATTCGTCGGCTAGCCTGCTGACGTACGGCTCTTGCCAGTCGGGCACAGCGCTCGTGCCCGGCGATGTGTTCCCGGCGAGCTGTGCAGCAAGCGCGGGGTCGGAGAAGAACGGCTCGTACGCCACAGTATCCGTGTTCCCCGCCGAGCGGAGCTCGAGCACCCCGGCTACGGCGACGGCCGCCGGGTGTTCGTACGCAGCGGTGTCGTCAGAACACGCCGTCACGGCGATCGCGATCGTCACGATCAGGAGACACGCGGCGATTCGCCGCCCGCTCACGAAGGTCGCCCCGCACGAACCCGAGCGCCGATTCGCAACCACATGATGCTCCCTGCGACAACGCCCGCGCCCATGAGAACGTGCTTGATGACGAGCGCCGGAACGATGCCGCGCACTACAGCGGGATCCCACTCGAACCGCGTGAAGAAGATCGTACGGGGTATGCCTCCGAGCACGATCCACACAAGCGCGACGCGCGCGACCCACACAAGTCGAGGATATGCCGCTGCCAGCAGGTCGCCGGAACGGCCACCCGCGTCGCGTGCCGCAGCGCGATCGAGCGCCCAGGCAAGCGCAGCGCTCGCTATGAGGATCGCTGTCGCAACATCGTGCAGGTAGTTGTTGATGATAATCGCGATCGCCGTCATGGCGTGGCCTCCTCGGACGCAGCATCATCGGCGGAGACGACTCCGCTCACAATCCAGCGCTCGTTGAGCAGATCGAGTGCATAACGGAGGCGGTACACGACTCCCTGCTCGACCCTGACGGTCTCACTGGTCTCGATCGAGAGATGTCGATAGTCCCATGTCTCCGTGGTCGTCACCGTCGCGCTCGACTCGCCCGAGAAGGTGACCGAATCGAACACTATGTCACGCAACACCGCATCCAGGCGCACGCCCGTCTCGCCAAGAGCAGCCATCTGCATGTACTCGGATGTCGCTTGCTCTTTCGTGGCAACACCCGACAGTGCGTTCATGTCGAGCGTCCTCATCCCTTCGGCGAGTCGCTCGTTGTACGCTCGCACGGCGTTCGTGACCGCCGCCTCGTCAGCGACCGGCCCAGACCGCGAGGTGCACCCCGACAGCAGAAGGCAAACGACGACCACAAGAAGTGCCGCTGTTGCATGTGATCGCCTGAGGATCATCGGAAGTACGCCGAGTGTAGCGACGCTTCGAGAAGCGACGTCCCGAACAACGACATCACGGCAAGGCCGAAGCACACGACCAGCAGCAGGGCCGGCCGCAGACCCTTCCAGCCCAGGAATCTCCGCACATGCAGGTAGACAGCGAACGCGATCCACGTGACAAGCGACCACGTCTCAACAGGGTCCCAAGCCCAGAAACGACCCCACGAGTAGTAGGCCCAAATCGCACCCGTGAGCATCCCGACGCCCCAGAACGAGAACGCCAGGCCCGCGTATCGGTATGCGACCACGTCGAGACTCGCATCATCCACCGAGAACAGCTTGCCGGACTTGCCGGTCACCGCCCGGTAGATCTGGGTCGCAGCTGCCGAGACCGCCGTGAGCCCCGTGGCAAAGGCAAGGAAGTAGAAGCACACGTGCAGCACCAGCCAGATGCCCGTGAAAGTTGGCGGGAGCATCTTCACCTCGGTGCCGCTGTATAGACCCAACGCGATCAGCAGAAACGTCGCAGGAACCAGGATCATCCCGAATACACGGGCACGCGGATACCGCTTCTGGAGGTACGCGAAGACGATCGCCGTGAAGAAGGCGTTCGAGGACAGCACCTCGTAGCGAGTGAGGTACGGTCCGTGTCCGCTTCCGATCCAGCGCGCAGCGAGCGCAAGAGCGTGCAAGCCGATCGCGCAGAAGAGCATCCGGTCCGCCCAGGCCCGGATGCGGGTCGTGCTGGCCGTCTCGGCAAAGCGCAACCCGGCGGAGATCGCATACGCGACGATTGCCGCGAGATGTATGACAACCTCGGCCCTGAGGAAGGACTCACCCATCATTGGGCTCCAGTTCTGCTCGTAGAGCGACAGCTTCACCGCTGTCTATGCCGTGACCGCGAACACCAGTCCATTGGACTTCAAACAGGTCACCGTCTGGAATCATCCGAAGCTCTCGCACGGGCGCCAGATACACTAGCAGCGCACCTGCGAGCAGCACGGCGAATGACATGAACAGCAGTGGGACGCCATGGTCGGCGACGATGATCACGTCAGTCCACCGACGCACGGCAACCAACTGAATGGTACCACCATCAAACGCTGCCGAGGCGCCCTCGGTGAGCGTGACCTCGTCGATGACCTCCCCGCGATCTACGAGCCGAAGAGTGATGGTCGGGGTACCTATCATCGACTCGTGTGATTCATCCAGGTAGTACTTCGCCCGAAGAACACGCGTTTGCGACCCGAACGAGAAGTCCGCGTAGGAGGCCACATCGGCTGCCGGCGGAGCGGACAGATCAAGCCGCATCGTCTGCGTGGCCTCATCGGCACCGACGACTTCCACGAAGAACGAATCCCCGTACAACTGCGATTGGTAGAAGCGCAACCCGTCGCGGTACGCCGAACTCTTCACCGAGACCGTGAACGGCAACGAATCGGCGAATCTGATCGTACTCTCAAGGGAGCGAACACCGCCCGACTCCCAGTACTGCGGGTTGAACTCGCTGAGCGTCACCGGTGCGTCAAGCGCGAGCGCACGCACAAGCGGCCCATGCCCTTCCTCGGCAACCGGAGAGCCCGGCATCCAGGTCTCGCCCGTGGCGAGCGAGATGGTCATCCGCTGCTGTGTCACGGTGACAAGCACGGCGAACAACACCGCCAGGATTATGCCGGCGTGCAGCAGTATCGCCGCGAAATGACCGTACGGGTGCCGTACCGCAGAAGAGGCATCGCGTCTCACCATGTACCCGTGCCCGGAAGCGAACGCAGTGAATTCCCCAGCATTCGAGACATGGCCAACGGTGATCCAGGGCCCAGGAAGTCCAGAGCGGAGTCGACGCCGAGCGATGCCAACCTGACGCACGACCGATGATGTCATCGCGAACAGAAACACCAGGAGGATAGCGAGAAACCAGGGAGAGGCATAGACGCGATCGAGCCATAAGGCCGACACGACCCGTGCGACGCGGTCATCGCTCCACACGCCCGAAGGGGCGACTCCCGTCCAACGCTGCGGAACGACGTAGGCGACGATGATGCCGGCGACAACCGCGAGCGTCGATCCGAGAGCGAAGCGGGGCGACTCCAGCCTAGCGCGAATCCTTCGCACACCCACGCGCATCATCCAACCAGGGCTACCACTGCTCGTTGACGTCAGTGATACCAGCGTGTCCGCCGCAAGTACCGCTATCAACGTAGCAGTTGGCGCTGCGCGAGCCGTATCCAGTGTTCGTCGGCGAGGAGGGCTTCTTGAATCCCCATATCTTGAGTTGGTTGCCGCCATAGTTGTACCGGGTCGGCATTCCGGTGCCTGACTCACTATCGCCAAGCAAACGCGAGATCTTGCCGCCGTGCGGTACGGTGATGTGACAGTACACGCACGGATACGAGGAGTGACCGCCCTTGCCGTGAATGTCATTCACTGAGCTGTTGGGGTGACAGTTCACACAGAACAGATACGATCCGGCATTCGCGGTCCCGTAGTCGCTGATCGTCCACAACCCGCCTCCGAGCGCAGCCGGTTTGGTCGGCCAATACGCCCTCGGCCCCTTCAGCAGATGGTCCACCGAAGAACCATGCGGACCCATCGCTGCCGGCGTTGTTGCGCTGTCACCATGGCAGTCCGAGCAGTACATCGTCCTGCCGACTCCAGCGGTCCAGCCGTTCGCAAGCTGCGTGGACTGGAGTTGACCTGCGTTCTTGGTAGCATCGCTATCAGTCGCCAGGAGCGGCCCCATGACAGGGTGATACGAGTTGTTGGCCGTGTTGAACTCGAGCGCGACGTCAGTCCACGTGTCGGTGGATCCATTGTCCCACGTCGCGAGCGCCGGATTCGCGCCGAGCGTGTGACACTTGAGACAGATCTGGTACTCGTACGTGGCGGTCTCAGCCCAGGAGTAGGCGCTCGACCCGGGTGTCGTCCAGTTCGTCGTCGGCAAAGTCACGCGCAGAGCCTGCACGCCCGCGAGCGACGGCGAAACGAGGTTGGTCCCCTGCGTGTGCACGCCCTTGCCTGCATCGTGTGCGTCATGGCAGTCCGCGCATTCAACGTGCACAGTCGTGGTCTGACCTATGTACGCCGTTGTCTCATCAGACCGGGATGCTTTGTGCTTGCCCGAGTAGTCCTGCACTCGGTGCCCGAAGTTCAACTGCATCTGGCTGAATATCGCTACCGAAGCAGCCGACATCGACGCAGTCCCGTAACGGTCGTACATCGCCGTCACCGTCCACGTCGAGCCTTGGCTCTCGCTCGCCTTACTGTGGCACTTGTAGCAGAACTGCTCTTCGTACGGGTTCGTGAGCGTCCCGCCAAGACGCGCCAGAATCCTCGCCTCGGAGCTCGTGTGCACGCCGAATGCGGTAAGCGTGCCTTCCACACTCGCCTGGAACGACTTCGTGAGCGTGTCGTTGTGGCACTTCGCGCAGTTCGCCCGGAACGCAGAACCCGAGAAGGAGGTAGCAACGTTGTAGTTATGCGCAGACGCGGCGTAACCGGTCGCATTGATGATGACGGTGTACGTCGTGCCGCTGCTTGCTTGATCCGCGTTCTGCTTGGTCAACGCAACCGTGTGGCACGAGGCGCAGATGCCGGGGGTGCCGGAAGTACCCGGGGCTATGAAGTCGGTGTTGGTCGCAGTCGCGCTTGCAGCCCCGATCGTGCTACGCAGGTTCGCGCCCTTGTTGGTGTTGAACAGGTCGTGATCGACGTGACACGAGATGCAGTAGACATCCGTCGTCGAGACGGGGTAGTTCGAGCTTGTCGCAGGCGTATAGTCGCCGTCGTTGGACGCGGATCCCATGACGTGGTGGTAGGACGTCAGACGGGATGCGCCGCCGAGTACGCTGCCGGCGTTATCCTCCATGGGCTGATACTCGGCGTGGCAGCCGTAGCACGCGACGCCGCCGCTCGACACACCCATTGTGGGGGCGTGAACGTTTGGAGCGCTCGCACCGGTGTAGGTCTTGCCATGACAGTCGTAGCAGTTCTTCGTGGACGACTGCGAATGATAGTCGCTGCCGCCAAGCGGCTTGAGCTTGAGGTAGTTCTGGTTGAGCGAGTAGCCGCTCGGCCTCGTCTGTCCGGCCAGCAGCGTCCCGTCGCGCCGAAGGCCCTGGAAGAGCATGGCCGACGTCGCGCTGGTGTACGCACCCGCGGCAGAGTCCCACACCTTCGCGGTCGCGTCTGAAGTCGAATGGCACGTGAAGCAGAATTCGCGGACCCGGCCCGCGGCGGTAGTGACGACACCGCCGCTCACGGTGGCGTCAAGGCTCTGTCCGAGCGTGTCCGCCAACATCATCTTGTTATTACGGGTCGATCCGTGCGGGTTGTGGCAGTCGTAGCACGGCAGCGGCGCATTGAGCGGAAGTGCGGCGCCGGTAGTCTTGATCCGATGTCCCGATGTCACCGCTGCGTCATCTGGCGTCTTGACCGCGAACTGCTTGATGTTGACGGCACCCGACGCTTCCCAGGACCCGCCACCGTGACAGGTGAAGCACGCTGCAGCGTAGTCGCCACGCGTGCGGTCAAGCGTTACGGTCGTGGTCGCGGGTGCGCTGAAGGTGGCAGGCAGACTGTCATACGTGCTGCTCGCGCGATGCGCGACGTGACACCAGAGACAGTCTCCGGTGACGCGCGCGATCTTCTGAGCCGGCAGCATCGGGTCGGTGGTCACGCCTGACGGAATCGCAGCATGGCGGTTCTTGCTGGTGTCGTTGTACACGGTCTTCCCGGGGAACGTGCCGATCACCGGGTACCCCGACGCATCGCGCGTCGGAGCCGCCATCGACGGATACGCCGTGGTGGTCGTGGACTTGTACCAATCGTTCGCGTCGTTATGGCATGCAAGGCACCACGTCGTGTTCGCGCCCGTCACCGCATAGGTCCCCGACGAAGTCACCACGGAGCGGACCGGCAGCCGCCGATTCGTTGCATAGTCGCTATGCGGCGAGTGACATCCGGAACAGCGGTTCGTCAGGTCGTACGATGCTCCGGTCGTCTCGGTGGCATTCTCAACGCGATGCCCACTTGCGAGCGCGAAGGAGTTCGACGACCCGGTCTTGACGTTAGTGGCAGCTCCGGCGCCGTCGTGACATGAGTAGCATGCGGCGATCTCGCCACTCGTGCTGGCCGTAGCAGCGACCGAGAAGAGGTACTGATCGCTTGGCGCGCGGTGCAACGTGTGGCAGTTCGCGCACAGATTCGTCGTGGACGAGTAGCCACCGTGCGGTAGCGCCGCGAAGGCCAAACCAGGCGTCGCTACAACCACGAATAGGGCGACAAAAATCGTCGCCCCCCAACACAGAAGAACGCGCCTCCCGTGTGCGTGATGTCCTGTCCCGTTAGCCGACCGGTCACTTCCTTTGCGTGCTTCGATCGCGACACAAGCCACTCGTGAGAATCACATCGATTGGCATGTGAGATAGGCCGCATCGAGAACCTCGGCATACCCTTGCATACCACGTTCATTGTGGCAGAAAAGGACCGCTAATCCCACACCTCAGCACGAGGTTTCTGCTGTCCGCAACCGATAATCTTCGTTCAGTCCGCCTCACGCATGTTGAATACCACGACGCGCCCGGACTGTGCGTCAGTGACATATGCCCGGGAAGCAGACGGCACCCATGCTGAGTCCCGGGGACTCCCCAGTTCACCGTCGTCCGTCGTGTTGCCGTCGATGACATCGATGCGACGCCCACTCAGGTCGGTAAGACGAACAGTGCGCTCGAATGTATCAGCCACCAGCAATCCTCCGCCGAGCCCCGAGCCAAGTCCCCGCGGCAGTGCAAACGTGTCCGGAAACGTCGCGGCGAGCGCTCCGGAGTCGATGTCGAACGCCAGGACGCGACCGGTGTTCGAGTTCGTCGTGTAGATCTTGCCGTCCGCCACGAACAACCCGCCGGCGAATGTCGAAGCGTCTCCCGAACCCTTCACGACCGTCCGCAGATACGCGCCGTCAGCGCTGTATGCCTTCACGGTCGAATCGCCGCTGTCGGCCACGAAGATGGTCTCGCCATCCACTGCCACAGCAGTCGGCTGGATCGGCGAATTGGAGCCGTCGGCATCTCCCAGAACCGCCACGAGCGGCGTCTTCGCCTTCGGATCAGCGCTCATGACCAAGACCTGGGCACCGGAGTTGTCGACGACGACGATCCGGTCCGCTCCGAGCGTGGCCACATCCGAGGGATACGCCGTTGGCGCCCCCTGGCGTATCGGCACCACGATCGACCCGCGATCCTCGCCGCGCAGCCCGAAGATGCGGATGCGGCCGGCGTCGGACTCGGCAACGTAGAGGGTCGTGCCACGCACCGCGATTCCAAGCGGGTTGAGCAACCGCGGCTCGTCATCCGCAGGGAAGCGTCCGGCATAGCCGACCGTCGCTGTGCTCTCGGCCGAGAACCCGGCGAGCTCGACGCCGCCGCGTGGCGTGAGCAGCACGATGGCCACCACTGCCGCCGCAACAACCAGAATCGCCGCTATGCCGAACAGGAGCGTGCGGGGGCGAACGCCCCGCGCCTTCGAAACAGAATGCTCAGTCATCTAGTAGCCGATCAGATAGGCGCCGTGGATCGAGTTGTACACGATGACGACACCGACGGCAGCGAACGCCATCACGGGAAACGCGCCGATCGCCGCCCATGCGAACCGCCGGCCACGCCACCCCATCGTCAAACGCAGGTGTAGGACGATCGCGTAGACCAGCCAGGATATGAGTGACCAGGTCTCGATCGGATCCCAGCTCCAGTAGCGACCCCACGCTTCGTTAGCCCAGATCGCACCCGCTGCGATCATGATGCCAAGGAAGATGAATCCTACCGCAACGAACTTGAAGGTAAGGTCATCGACCTTGTCTTGCTCGGGAAGGCGGGCGAGTCGCTCGTTCCACCGCTCCGACTTCGCCGACGAACGCAGGAGAAACACCGCACCCAGGCCGAGCGCCGCGATGAACGACCCGTACGACAGCTTGGCGAACGCAACGTGAATGGCGAGCCACCAGCTGGAGAGCGTTCCGGTGATCCCCAGGTCGCTCTTGGGCGCGAGCATCGCGCCGCCCAGCGCAAGGAACGCGAGCGGCATCAAGACGACGCCGACCGAGCGCAGGCTCTTGAACCGGAGTGCGACAAGACCGAATACGATGACGGTCATGAGCGCGTACGATGACACGACTTCGTAGAAGCCCAGATACGGCCCGTGTCCCAGACGAACCCAGCGTACTGCTATGCCGGCGACATGCGGAAGGAGTCCGAGGAGCGACACCCACATAGCCGCCGCGGTGATCCGCTCCTTGCGAAAGACGAACCCTACGGCATAAAGGACCGCGCCTGCAGCATACGAAGTCACTGCCAGCCACATCAGCACGATTTCAGCGGTCATGATGACTCCTGCTCTTGCTCAAGCGCACCGATGACGGATCGTCGGACAACCACGGGCCATCCGGGGTCGGAGCGCACATGTCGTGCCTGTACAAACACCTCAAGTGTACCTTCGCGTGGCTCGATCAGCACGAGCGCAGAGCGTGCCGGTGCCAGTACAGCCACACCGATGCCAAGTAGCGCCAGAGCGAACAATGCGTAGATCGGCCAGACGGACCAGTCATCCACGACCGACAGCCTCGCGTACGAGGTCAGACGCTCGGCCGTGACTCGCGCACCGTCGACATCCGCCGACTCGCCCTCCCGGAGAAGCGCGGTCTTCGGGACACCCGCGGACTCCCACGACAGCTCAACCGCAGGGTCACTGCTCTCGGCGGCAGTGACCACCAGCTGCTTTTCATCGCCGGTCGACCCAACTGATAGCGCAACCGGCCGAGTCACACCGGTTCCCTCCTCGGCATCGAGGAAGACCTCGTACGACTCGCTCGAACCAGCTTCGGTGACGCTGAGTACCGCGGCGCGGTCGTAGCCGGACATGTGCACGAGGAGTCCGCCAGCACGAAGTGGCGCGTTGGCGCGTACGTACTGGCCCTTCAGGAGGCGGTCACCGTCACGAACCTCTACGTACGGCGTGGGTCCGAACGACACCCCGCGGACGACGAGATCGCGCTCCATGCGGGTCACCGTTAGCGTGAGTCCGGAGAGGTCCCCGTGCAGCGGCCCAACCTTCAGGAATCCGTAGGACGAGGCGACGTCCACCTTCGAAGCTCCCGCGACGATGCCCATCAGTCCCTCGGCACGCGTCAGCTGACCGGCCGAGATCACGACGAACAGCATGGCCAGCGCCCAGTGGAACAACGGGCTGCCGAGCAGACTGAGCGTGCCGGTCCTGCCCGTCACGGTCGGACCATCCGTGGCGGTCTTCAGTCCGAGCGATTGCAGCGCCGCTTCAGCCCGGCTGAGGGCTTCGTCAGGCGCAAGCGATGTCATGAGTTCGACCACATCCGCGCGCTTCGTCCTGAGCCGCTCAAGCGCTGCCTCAGAGACTCTGCCTGAACGGGAGCGCTGCCGAAGCGCCCAGCTCGTGCGCTCCAAAGCACACGCCGCCGTCGCCAGAGCAAGCCAGCCAGCCAGCACGATGAACACGGGGTGCGTGAACGCCGCATGCAGACCCGATGCAGCGATGACCGGGGCGATGACCGGGTGCGCCGCGTCCCATGCAACGACCTTCGCCGCATCGGAGGCGCCCTGCGGTATCGCGCTTGCGAGGATGGCATAGAGAACGAATGCCACGAGCAGCCAGACCGCGACACGACGAGAAGCAAGCAGTCTCAAAGGATTCCGGGCGCGAGCGATGCTCACGTCACTTCACTTCTCCCCGTGACGATGCCTCAACGACGGCGACCACCCAGCCACGATCTACCCTCACGAGCGTGTAGGTCGTCTCATAGCTTGCGCTGAGCTCAGGGCCACTATACTCCCCCGTTTCCGGTACGAAGTAGCGGTACGTCCACTCTTCGCTCGCCGTCAGAACAGCCTGCGTGGATTCTTCCGAGAGCGTGCCCACGGTGAACGATCGCAGGCGCTGCTCGATGCCGCGTTGCTGCTGCGCGTTGAACTGGATGTAGGAGTCTATCCTGACGCCTTCTTCTGGCGTCATGGTCTGCGATGCAACCTCTGAATCACCGGTGGCGTACGCGCGACTCACCGCGCTCAGATACGAAAGGACCGCATCCTCGGGCGTCGACAGATTCGCGCTCGAGGATTCCAGGGCGCCCGGAACATCAGCGGAGTCCATGCCTGCCGAGCAGCCACCTGTCAGAACGAGCGATACGACAAGCGCGACTGTCAGCAGCCTGGTACGCACGTGGTTCACTCGAATCTCCTACCTGCTCGCAAGCACGGCAGAACGCCAGCGAAGGCGACGCTCGCTCTCCGAGAACGGTCGGTCGAGACTGCGGTCTCTAGAGCGCCGAACGCACGTGGCACTTGGCACAGTATGTGGGCTCGTGGCACTGGAAGCACGGTTCGGCACCGCTCTTCTTGACAGCCTCGAAGTGCTGCGGAATCCACGGCTTCGTCGGATCGCCGTCCTTGTGGTGGCAGGCGTTGCAGAATTCCGTACCGTCTTTGGATCCACCGCGTGCGTGACATTGCGCGCAGACCTTCGGAGTCGCCTTGCCCTCCTTGCCGTGATTCGCGGCAAAGGTCGCGGGGTGCGGCATCTCCACACCATGACAATCGAAGCAGAACTTCTCAACATCGTGGCAGGTGCTGCAGTAGTTGACCGACTCGACCGAGACAAGCGCGAGAACCTCGCCTTCAGCACCCTCGCCTTCGCCACGTGCCGCCATCGCTGCGGACGTCTCCTTCGCGGCCTCCGCCGCGAGTTCGGCGTGACCCTTTGGGAAGAAGCTCTTCTCGTTATGGCTCGGGGGCTTGAGCTCGAAGTCGGCGGGATGGCATGCCGAGCACGTGCCCGGCGCCTTGATGCCGCCCTCGGGGACCTCGTTGGTGAGCGTGTGGCAACGGAAGCACGCCGTCATGGTCATGTAGTTCGCGTGCTTGACGCTCTTCACGCCTTCGGGGTCGGAG